>NZ_LFLU01000004.1 GCF_001189965.1 Herbaspirillum rhizosphaerae | reverse complement strand
GATTGATGTGACGCCGGCCGGCCTGAAGCTGATTGAACTGGCGACGGGCGTGACGAAAGAGGAAGTTATCGCCAATACCGAGGCTGCATTGGACGTGAGCGCGGTATAGATGTTGTAGTGAATAACGACAAGGGCGTCGGCTGATTATTCAGCCGACGCTTTTTTTATGATCTGTTCAACAAGAACCAAGGAAACCCATGCGCGAAATCGCAAATATCGAAGCCCTCAATGAACTGGTCGGCCAGGAAGTCGCCGTCAGCGACTGGATTGAAGTCACGCAGGAGCAGGTCAACCTGTTCGCCGACGCTACCGGCGATCATCAATGGATCCACGTCGACGTCGAGCGCAGCAAGCGCGAATTGCCGTTCGGCGGCACCGTGGCGCACGGCTTCCTGACGCTGGCGCTGCTGCCGAAAATCATGGGGCAGAGCATCTCCATGGGCGACGTCAAGATGCTGCTCAACTACGGCCTCAACCGCGTACGCTTTCCGTCGCCGCTGCCGGTCGGCAGTCAGGTGCGCGGTCGTATCACGTTGCAATCGGTCGAAGAGATCCCCGGCGGCGCCCAGGTGGTATGGGAAATCACCATGGAACGCGAAGACAGCGAGAAGCCGGTGTGCGTGGCTGAATTCATCGTGCGCCGTTACTGATCGGACGTCGATTCATCTCATTGCGCCGCTGCCGGCGATGCCGGTTCCGGGATCACCAGCGGCCCGCAATCGGCGTCGGCGACAAAGATCGCCAGCAACTGCGCGGGTTTGACCGGATCCGGATTTTCGGCAAGCACGTGCAGGGCGTGCGGCGCCTCCATCCAGGTTTCGCCTTGCCGGTAGTTGACCACCGGGCCGCCTTCCATTTGCGAGCGCACGGTGCCCTGCAAGACGATCGCTGTGACCGATCCGGGATGGCGGTGGGGCGCTGAATACGCCAGCGGCGGAAAGTCCACCGTCATCGTCGTGATGGATTTACCGGGGACGTTGGGCAAGGGTTCGCAAGAGATCACCTTGACCGAGGTTGCCGGCCGCGCGGTGGCCGAGGACGGTAGCGATGATGTCGCCATCGGCGCAGAGCTGGAGAAGGGTAAATCCGCCGTGTCGCTAGTGCTGCAAATATCGGCGATCCACTGCGCGGCAGCGTGCGGCGCAGATGACTGCGCCAGCAGAAAGCCGCCCGCGAGGCTCAGTAAGAGCCAGCGATAACCAAGGCCGCGCGCTGACAAAGCCGGCACGGACAGATTCACGATTTGCCACCATTTTTGGTAGTTTGCTGCGAACGGAACGCCGGATCCCAGGCAAGTTGCTTGCGCGCTTTGGCGCTGCTGACTTCCGCATTGTCTTCGGCGATATTGAATATGCCGACGGCTTCTTTTTGCAGCGCGAGCAGGGCGGCTTGCGCTGCTGCATCCACATGCACCGGGCTGACGCCTTTGGCTTCCGCGTTCCAGGTGCCGGGGCCGTACAGCTGGCCGTAACGCAGCACCGTCCCCGCCAGGCCTGGCGTTTGCAGTACTTGCGTCTCCAATGCGACGACGCCGTCTATGCTGACGCGACGCGCACCTTCGGCGTTAGTATCCAGCGCACTTTCTTCCACATAGGGTTGCCTGCCATTGGCATAGGCCCAGGCGATGCTTTGCGCGATCATGCGCGTGGCGCCTGCCGCGAGGGCTGCGGCAATCAGGTTGCGTGTACCCGCGCTGCGTATGCGCGCATTGCGCAGTCCGGCCTCGGCCATGGCTTGCGGATCAAGTTGCTGGGGAAGATCGGTGAGCTGATGGATCACCGCAGTCGGCGCAATCCGCATCAACTCAGCGGCAAGTGCTTTCGCATCGAAGACATCGACCACGACCGGGATTGCGCCCAGCGATTTCAGTTTTTCCGCGCGCGCCTGCTGGCGCGTGCTGCCGTACACCACGTAACCTGCATCCACCAATAGCGGAACCAGCACCGTACCGATGGCGCCTGTCGCGCCGGCCAGAAATATTTTCTCGCTCATCATGTTTCCTCGTCATTGGAGCGTTCAGTCTAAGGCGATGTTTGGCTCTGAAAAAGAGCCAAAAACGCGTTAAATGACTAGGCCATGATTTCGGATGGCGAGGTGCGTGCGCGAAGCGGAGGAGGCGGAAGAGCGGGGGCGGACAGCGCAACCGGCTGTCCGCCAAAGTGCTTCTTAATGTGAAGGCTAATGTGCAGGTATCAGCGCTTCTGGTATTGCGTATTGCCGAACAGGATGTCTTTCGCTTTGTCGTCGGTCAGCGCCTTGCGCTTGTCGGCCAGCACGGTGACGCCGCGTTGCACGGCAGGGCGTGCGTTGATGGCGTCGAACCAGCGTTGCACATGCGGGAAGTCGCTCAGTTCTATGCCCTGGTTTTTCCAGGAGCGCGTCCATGGGAAGCAGGCGATGTCGGCAATGGTGTATTCGTCGCCGGCGAGGTAAGCGGTCTTCGACAATTGCTTGTCCAGCACGCCATACAAACGCCTGGCTTCATTGGTGTAGCGGTTGACGGCGTATTCGATTTTTTCCGGCGCATAGATGCGGAAGTGATGAGCCTGGCCGAGCATCGGGCCGAGGCCGCCCATCTGGAACATCACCCATTGCAGGATATTGAATTTTTCGCGGTCGGTGGTACCGAGAAACTTGCCGGTTTTGCCGGCTATATAGATCAGGATCGCGCCCGATTCGAACATGGAAATCGGCTTGCCGTCGGGACCGTCGGTATCCACGATGGCAGGGATCTTGTTGTTCGGAGAAATCTTCAGAAACTCATCGGTGAACTGGTCGCCGGCGCCGATGTCGATGGCGTGCGCGCGATAGTCCAGGCCGCATTCTTCCAGCATGATGTGGACCTTGTGGCCGTTCGGCGTGGCCCAGCTGTAAACGTCAATCATGGTCTTCCTTTGTGTGTCGTATAAGTGTTCGGGCGGCTGCATGAAAACGGCATCTGTCCGAGTGTTCAAATGTGCCGGGCTAGTGTAGCCGAAGGGATAAAAACGCGCAGAGAGGAGGCTGTTTTTGACAAGCGGATTTGGGGGCGGCTTTTATTTTTTACGCGAAATGCGATGCATGAAGGGATAGCTGCGCAGATGCGTGTAAGCCTTGAACAGAAAGTCCGAGCGCAGGCGCGGGGAAATCTGGACGGCGTTGTGCTGTATCGCCTCCAGCGGCTGCCAGCGCAGTTTGGACTGGTCTTTGCCGGTCGACAGATTGACGCACTCAAGCTCATGGGCGATGGCCCATTGCATGATGTGGATCAGCAGCGTGGTCATGACGCTGTATTTGCCCCAGGCGGTGTCGTAGCCTGAATAGTAGAGATAGAGCTGGCGCTTGCTGAGGAAGCCGATCCGGCTGGCCACAACGGCGCCGTTCACGCTGAGTTGAAAGATGCGCAGCTGCCCTTGCGCCGACGCCGCACCGGCGTAGGCAGTCAAAAACTGGCGGCTCTTGCGGTCGCGGAAGACATTGGGGTGGAAAACGCCTTCCGGACTCATGGCGCGTAGCTTGTGCAGGCGCAAGAATGTCATCAGCGCAGGCGCGACGTCGGCGGTGTGCTCAATTACAGAAAATGCATGCTGATGGCCGTCGCGCCTGAGCGAGTTGAAACATTTGCGGATCGCTTCTTTCATGTTGCGCGACAGGCCGTGCTTGAGATCTTCCCAGCTTGGCGGCAGCGGCAAGTAGCACATGACGCGCGCTTTCGGCTGCGGTACGCCGGGTGCGGAAAGAAGCTCGGCCTGCGCCGGCGACAGGCCTTGCCACTCGATCCAGTCCCAGAGTTGTTTGTGGTCCCGGAGGTAATCCTGCAGCACGGCAATGGCGGCATCCGCGTGATCGGGATGGCAGATCATGCCGCGGATTTCGGTGATGTTGGGATCGGCGCCGAAGAACTGCAGCACGCTGACGCCGCAAAGTTCGACACCGGGACGCATGCTGACGATCATCGGTGCGACGGCGACCAGCTTGCCTCGGCGGTCGCGCAGCACGAACACATGCAACCGATCGCGAATCAGCATGCGCGCGGCGCGCAGATGTTGCCACCAGAGGATGTTCCATGACGCCGTCGTGAAGGGAACCTGAAAGGGCAGCGTGCCGCTCAGCGCATCCCATTCCGACGCCAGTGCTGCCAGATCGTGCGCGTGGCGGACGATGTTCAGACGTAGCGCCCCGGCGACAGGCGCGCCGACGTGATCCGTTGCCTCGGCGTCAGGCTCCCGGTCATTGTCTTGCGCATTCTTCTGACTCATTGTGGACCAAGCCGCCATCGTGAAAGAAGGTGGAGACGAATATCGAAGTCGACCCTTGCTGCGCTGATGCAGGCCGGATCCGGGACGGAATTAAGCCGTTCCGGGGCGTTTTGTGAGCAAACGGTGTCTTTCTGATGAGAAAGATTCGCTTAGTGTAGTACTGGATGCATTGCCGAGCAATGTCTTGAATTGTTCAAATGCGGCCGGGAAGGACGCCAGCGATGCCGACAGTTGTTCGGCCCAAGCCAGCGCCTTGTCCAGTGCCGAGCCGTCCGCACTCAGTTTGTTGACCAGCCCGGCAGCGTGCAGACGCGTCGCAGTGAGTTGTTTGGCGTCGAGCAGGATTTCCGCCGTCCATTGCTGCGGCAGACGCTGTGGCAGGAACCAGCCTGCACCGCCGACGGCCCAGGTGCCGATCTGTGCGGGCGAGACGCCAAAGCTGGCGTTCTGGCCGGCCACGATCAGATCGCAGGCCAGCGCCAGCGAAAAACCGGCATCGATGGCAAGGCCTTCGACCGCAGCGATGATCGGCTTGGGAAAGCTGCGCATGGTTTCGATCAGGTTTTGCAGGTTTTCCAGGATGACCATTTGCGTCTCCAGATCCTTGCCGGCTTCGACGCCGCTGCAAAAGCACTGGTCGGCGCCGGTCAGCACCAGCGCGCTGACGGAGTCGTCGCGCTCGGCTTTGGAGAGCGTCTCGATGGCGGCGGCGAGGACGCTGCTGTCGAAGGCGTTCTGCTGGCCCGGGTTGGCAAATGTGAGAACCAGTATGGCGTCGTGGCGGCTTGCTTTGAGTTCGGCGGTCATGGAGTCGCGCTTTTCTTTGTTTTCGTTATTGTGTATGCAGACGGCAACTTACAGCTTCGCCAGCCGGTCCAGCGCCAGGCGCAGGGTTTCGTCTTTCTTGGCGAAGCAGAAGCGCACGATGCCGGATTCTTTCGGCGTGTTGTAGAAGGCCGAGACGGGGATGGCGGCAACGCCGATTTCCGTGGTCAGCCATTTGGAGAATTCCGCTTCCGGCAAATCCGAAATCGCGCCGTATTCCACGCACTGGAAGTAGGTGCCTTCCGACGGCAGCAGCTTGAAGCGCGTGTTTTTCAGCCCCTCGCGGAACAGGTCGCGCTTGTGCTGATAAAAAGCCGGCAGCTCGACGTACGGCGCCGGGTTCTTCATGTATTCGGTCAGGCCGTATTGCACCGGCGTGTTGACGGTGAAGACGTTGAATTGATGCACCTTGCGGAATTCCGCGGTCATGGCGGCAGGCGCGGCGACGAAGCCGACCTTCCAGCCGGTGACGTGATAAGTCTTGCCGAAGCTGGAGTTGATGAAGGTGCGCGGCGCCAGCTCAGGATGGCGGCACAGCGATTCATGGCTCTGGCCGTCGTAGACCATGTGTTCGTACACTTCGTCGGACAGGATCAGGATGCCGGTGTTGCGTACGATGTCGGCCAGCGCATCGATGTCGGCTTTCCTGAGGATGGAGCCGGTCGGATTGTGCGGCGTGTTGACCATGATCAGGCGCGTCTTGCTGGTGACCGCAGCGGCGACCTTGTCCCACGGCACGCTGTAGCCTTCGCTGCTGACCGTCATCTGGACGAAGACGGGAATGCCGCCGGCCAGTTCGATCGCCGGTACATAGCAGTCGTAGGCCGGTTCGATCACGATCACTTCGTCGCCGGCGTGGACCGCGCACAGGATCGAGGTCAGGATGCCTTGGGTGGCGCCGGCAGTGACGGTGATTTCGCTGAGCGGATCATAGCTGTGGCCGTGCAGTGCCTGGATCTTCTTTGCAATCGCTTCGCGCAATACCGGCACGCCGGCCATCGGCGGATACTGGTTCAGGCCGGTCTTCATGGCATGCGTGACGGCATCGACCAGCGCCGGGTCGCAATCGAAGTCGGGGAAGCCCTGGCCGAGATTGACCGCGCCTTTTTCACTGGCGAGCGCCGACATGACGGTGAAGATGGTGGTGCCGACATTGGGCAGTTTGGAAACGATATTGACGGGCTGGCTCATTGCGGAAATCTGTGAAATAGGTAGGCGAATAAGGTGACAAACAGACAAAGATGGCATTTTAGCCGGATTTGGGGCGCTGTTCCGACTTGGTGCATGGCTACCGGCGATGTCGTTCCGATATCCCGGTTATGACGATGCCGGTTGCGCCGCAGCGGCTGCAAGGGATGCGTGCCAGGTTTGCGGCGTCATGATGGCGAACATGTTCTTGCGGGCGGTTTTTTTCGCCAGCTTTAACAAGGCCTTGTCTTTGGTGATGAGCACTTCGGCCTCGGCCTGCAGCGACAGCTCCAGGAATTTCTGATCGTCGGGGTCGGTGCAGATCGGCAGGCCGAAGGTATTGACGGCTGCGTTCGGCAGGCAGGCTATCAGGCGATCGAACTCGGCGCGGATGCCGGGCTTGTCGTCTTCCGTGAGCGGCAGGTGGGGGTAGTTGAGCACCACCAGCCATTCCATGCGGCAGTCCTCGCGCGTGAGAGCCTGGACTTCTCCGCTTTCCATGGCTTGCAGCAAGCCGGCCCAGCGGGGATCGCGAAAGACGAACAGATCCAGGCAGACATTGGTGTCGAGGACGATGCGGCGCGTTGTGTCGACGCCGTTGCCGGCAGGACGCTCAAGCGCGGACGGGCCGCCGGAAGAGGTGTTGATTGTTTCTGTACTAATTGTCAAAACCGCGCGCTTTCGTAGTATCTGCCGGATTTGCCGGGGCGTTGAGGTCGTTGCCGGCGTCGAGGACGTCGTAGCCCTGATCGCTGACGCGCCAGAATTGATGGATGTCGACCGCCACCAGGCCGCGATCATGCAGCAGGCGCAGATGGTGCAGGATCAGCTCCGGCGGGGTGTTCTGGGTGGCGAGATTGCTCTGGATCTTTTCGACGTCGCCGTAAGACGTGCCGAATGAGGACAGCGTTTTAAGGATGTCCGCCATCAATGATTTGTCGCGTTTCATATCTCCTCCTGTGTGGTCGGGGTGTGCAGGAATGGTGCGTCAATTCGCTTCGCTGTTTGTTATCGTTTTCACATTGCCCGCACCTTGCGGACGAGCATTGTCGTGACGAAACGAGCGATGCGCAATGGCGTTCTTCCTTACGCTTTGTCTGCGCGCTTCCTGCATTGTTCCATAGGCAGATACTAATCTATGTCTGCAGCATTTGCTTAACTGGAAACCTCATTTTGCTTATCGGCCATTTATCGATGAATCTTCAGTCGCGAATTGATCGCAGGCAAAAAAAGACCGCATCGGATGGCATGCGGTCTGGTGTCTGCCGATAAAGAAACACGCGTGTCAGAACTGCTCCCAGGAGCCGCCGTCATCGGCAGCGGGTTGTTTGATCTGGCGCGGTGTCTGCGACTCGGGCGCGCGGACGGCAAGCCTGGCCGGTTGTGCGGCTTTGACCGCCGGCGCCGCCGGTTTTCCGGCTGCCGGCTTGACGACAGGCGCCGCCCTGACGTGCGCGCTGTCGAGCTTGAAGACGCTGACGACTTCGGCCAGTTTCGAGGCCTGATCCTGCAGCGATTGTGCGGCAGCCGCCGCTTCTTCCACCAGCGCGGCATTTTGCTGCGTCACTTCATCCATTTGCGTAATCGCCTGATTGACTTCGCCGATGCCGGTGCTTTGCTCCTGGCTGGCGGCGCTGATTTCGGCGACGATGTCGGTCACGCGTTTGACGCTGCTGACGACTTCGTGCATGGTCGAGCCGGCCTGCGCGACCAGCTTGCTGCCGGTGTCGACTTTTTCCACCGAGTCGTCGATCAGCGCCTTGATTTCCTTGGCGGCGCTGGCGGAGCGTTGCGCCAGGCTGCGCACTTCCGACGCCACCACGGCAAAGCCGCGTCCCTGTTCGCCGGCGCGGGCCGCTTCCACGGCTGCATTGAGCGCCAGGATATTGGTCTGGAAGGCGATGCCGTCGATCACGCTGATGATGTCGACGATTTTCTTGGACGAATCGTTGATCGAACCCATGGTGTTGACCACTTGTTCCACCACGCTGCCGCCCTGGATGGCGACTTCGGATGCCGACACCGCCAGTTGGTTGGCCTGGCGTGCGTTGTCCGCGTTTTGCTTGACGGTGGAGGTGAGTTCTTCCATCGAGGAGGCGGTTTCTTCCAGCGAACTGGCTTGCTGTTCGGTGCGGCTGGACAGGTCGAGATTGCCGACGGCGATTTCGTTGGACGCAGTGGCGATGGTATCGGTGCCCTGGCGGACCTGGCTGACGATTTTGAACAGGCTGTCGTTCATGGCTTTGAGCGAGGTCATCAGCTGGCCGGTTTCATCCTTGCTGGAGGGATGAATGTCAGCGGTAAGGTCGCCGTCGGCAACGCGCTGGGCGACATCGACAGCCTCGCGCAACGGATTGGACACGATGCGCGCGACCCAGACCGCCATCAGCATACCGATGACGATGCAGCCCGCCAGCATGCCGACAATGAGAATGCGCGAAGAACGATAGGTTTTTTCCGCCGCTTCATCTGCGCCCTTGGCGCCTTCCTGATTGACGGCGACGAGCTTGTCGGCATTGGCGAACATGGCCAGATAGATCGGCGTGGCTTCCTTCACGATAACGTCGCGGGCTTCGTCGTTCTTGTTGGCGCGGGAGAGCTCAAGGATTTTCTTTTGCAGGGCGAGGAAGGCATCGAGATTCTTGACGAACTGAGGGAAGACCGCTTTTTCGACGTCGGTGTCGACCAGCTTTTCATAGTCGGCGAGTTTCTTTTTGATGGCGGGGACCATGTCGTCGAGCAGTTTTTCATTGCTGACGAAATCTTCTTCCTTGGTCGACAGCACGTGCTGCAATTGCACCGTGCGGATGCGCACCAGCAGCACTTTCAATTCCAGGGAAGTCGTGACGCTGGGCATCCAGTTGGTGGCGATATCGGTCGAGGCCTGATTGACCTTGCCCAGCTGGACGATGGAAAAAATGCCGAGCGTCGTGGTCAGGGCCAGAACGATAATGAACGAGATCAACAGCTTTTTGGAAATTCGCAAATCGTAGAACCACTTCATAGAGCCTCCCTGTCAGTGAATGTAGCGGCTTGCTTTGATGGAGCAATGCAATTCCTGTTGCTTTTGTTGTGCGGCAAATATGAGGAGCGGGAGGGGGCGTTGCTGGTTTTGCTTGCTTGGATTGTCGGCCCCATACCGCGTACGACTGTGAACGACTATTCTAAGAATAAGTTTAGGAGGCGGGAGAATTAGTTTTGGCTTTGGTGAATTAGCAACACTCGTCTATTGCCGCCGGGCAGGTCCCTGGACAGTGCAACATCCGGGCCTGTTTCGCCGCCGTCGAGACGGGGCGCAGCGGTTTCGGTATCATTACGAAAAATTCAAACGGATCCATTCATGCTCATCGTTTTATCGCCCGCCAAATCCCTCGATTACGACACCCCGCCAACGACTGATCTGCATACCAAGCCTGATTTCATCGCGCGCTCGGCCGAGCTGATTGATGTCCTGAGAGAAAAGTCACCGGCGCAAATCTCCACCCTGATGGGGATTTCCGACCAGTTGGCGGCCCTGAACGTCGAGCGCTATGCCTCCTGGTCGCGCAAATTCACGACCAAGAACAGCAAGCAGGCGGTGCTGGCTTTCAACGGCGATGTGTATGAAGGCCTCAACGCCGCTTCGCTTTCTGCGAAGCAACTCGATTACGTGCAAACGCATGTGCGCATCTTGTCGGGCCTGTACGGCGCCTTGCGTCCGTTGGACCTGATGCAGCCGTATCGCCTGGAAATGGGCACCAGGCTGCCGAACCCGCATGGCAAGGACTTGTATGCCTTCTGGGGCGAAGACGTCACCAGGGCGCTGAACGTCGAACTGGCGCAGCATAAATCCAAGGTGCTGGTGAATCTGGCGTCGGAAGAGTATTTCAAGGTGGTCAAGCCCAAGGTGCTCGACGCCAAGGTGATTTCGCCCGTGTTTGAAGACTGGAAGGGCGGCAAGTACAAGATCATTTCTTTCTATGCCAAACGTGCGCGCGGCCTGATGGCGCGATACGCGGCGCTCAAAGGCGTCAATCAGGCGGAAAAGCTGAAGAACTTTGACCTGGATGGCTATGCTTTCGATGAAGCGGTGTCGAGCGAAACATCGTGGGTGTTCCGCCGGCGTATTGGGGACTGAGCGGGCTTCGCCAATGTAAAACGCGCCGGCCGGCGCGTTTTTTTTTGCCACGATCAGAATTGATCCCAGTGACTCGGATCGCCGGCCGGAATTTGCAGTTGCCGTGACGGCTGATCCACGCCAATTTCTTTCACGGCGCTGCGGTTTCCCATGACCGCCAGATTGTCGAGCTTGAATACGCCCACCACTTGCGCCAGTCTTGCGGCCTGGTCTTGCAGGGATTGCGCCGCGGCGGAGGCTTCTTCCACCAGCGCGGCATTTTGCTGCGTGGCTTCATCCATCTGTCCTATGCTTTGATTGACTTGCGCAATGCGATCGCTTTGCGTTTTGCTGGCATTGGCGATACCGCTGACGATGTCGGTCACGCGTTTGACGCTGTGGACGATATCCTGCATGGTCGAGCCGGCTTGCGCCACCAACTTGCTGCCGGCGTCGACTTTGGTGACCGAGTCATTGATCAGCGATTTGATGTCTTTGGCGGCGCTGGCTGAACGTTGCGCCAGGTTGCGCACTTCTGTCGCCACCACGGCAAAGCCTCGCCCTTGCTCGCCGGCCCGCGCCGCCTCTACTGCTGCATTGAGCGCCAGGATGTTGGTCTGAAAGGCGATGCCGTCGATGACGCTGATGATGTCGGCGATCTTTTTTGAGGAGGCGTTGATCGATTCCATGGTGTCCACCACTTGTTCGACTACGCTGCCGCCCTGGGCCGCGACATCCGAGGCCGAGACCGCTAATCGGTTTGCCTGGATGGCGTTGTCCGCATTTTGTTTGACGGTGTCGGTCAGGTCTTTCATGGAGGCGGCCGTGGCCTGCAAGGTCGACACTTGTTCCTCCGTGCGGGTTGAGAGATCGCTATTGCCGGTGGCGATCTGGCCCGATGCGGTGGCGATGGTGTCGGTGCCGTTGCGCACCTGGCTGACGATCTTGAGCAGGCTGTCGTTCATGGTCTTGAGCGAGGCCATCAACTGGCCGGTTTCATCTTTGCTGGCGGGGCATATATCCATGGTCAGGTCGCCGCCGGCGACGCGTTGGGCAATGTGGACGGCTTGCCGCAATGGCCGCACCACCAGGCGCGACATCCAGAGCGCCAGCAGCAGCCCAAGCACGATGCTGCAGCCCAGCAAGCCGATGATCATGATGCGGGAAGAGCGGAAGATGTCGCGCGCGCTTGCATCGGCGACGATGCTGCCGTTCTGATTGATGGCAACCAGCCGATCGGCGTCGGCCAGCATGCGGAAATACAGGGGATTGAATTCATGCATCTGGACCGCGTAGGCGTCTGCGCTTTTGCCGGTGCGGGAAATGGCAAGCATCTTCTTTTGTAGCGGAAGGAGCGCATCGAATTCCTGCGTCAGTTTTGCCGCGGTTTCCTGTTCTTCGCTGGTGCCCGCCAGAGGAGCAAAATCAAGCAATTCTTGCCGGAAGGACTGGTTCTGTATGTTGAGTTCCTGCTCGTTCCGGAGCAAGCCGCTTTCATCGGTCGCAAGGATGTGTTGGAGCTGGATGGCGCGCATGCGCGACAGTGTGGTCTGGAGTTTCTGTGCGACCTTGATGCTGGGCAGCCAGTTGGTGGCGATTTCGGAGGAGGCGCGATTGAGTTTCGCCAATTGGTAGACCGACAGAGCGCCTAGTGTCGTGGTGAGTCCGAGGACCAGCACGAAGGACGCCAGCAATTTTTGGGAAATCTGTAAGTCGTAAAACCATCTCATCTCGCTCTCCTGTAGGGCATAGTTAGGCACCGCGCATGCAGCGGGTGTCGTTTTTCAGGAGATCGGCGAGCTAAATCGGGTGACGCCTGGTCTTGTGCGTATTGCCAGGCATTTGGTATTGATTTCCCATTCTATGGCGAGGTAAGTTCGTCAACCAGATGGTTTGCCGAAATAACAACATGGTTGCTTGAAATAATGGCGATAGCAGCAAGCAAATGCAGTGTGCTGCGCTGCGATCCGGTCAGTTCCGGCAATGCCGGATCCGAGTGGGCATGAACAAAGCCCCGCAATGCGGGGCTTTGTGAGTGTGCTTTCAGATTGGTGCCGATTTACCAGATCTTCCACCAAGGCTTGGCTTTGACGTCCTTCGGACCGCCGGTGTAGTACGGGCTGTTCGGGTAGGTCGCCTGGATGACGCGTTCGGTGTCGTCGCGCAATTGCTTCTGGCCCATCGCTTCGTAGGAGCGCATCATGATGAACAGCGCTTCTTCGACGGCCGGCGCGTCAGGGTAATCCTTGATCGCGGCCTGGGAGCGATTGACGGCAGATACGTAGGCGCCGCGGCGATAGTAATACTTGGCGACGTGGACGTCGTATTGCGCCATGGCATTGACCAGGTATTTCATGCGCGCCATCGCGTCAGGGGTGTAGGTGCTGTCAGGGAAACGTTCAGCCAGCAGCTTGAACGAATCGAAGGCATCGCGCACGGCCTTGGGGTCGCGCTCGGTGTTGTCCTGATCGGTGAAGGTGTCGAAAATGCTGGTGCGATCATTGAAGTTGATCAGGCCGCGCAGGTAATACATGTAGTCGACGTTGGGGTGATTCGGATGCAGCTTGATGAAGCGGTCAACCGCTGCCAGACCCTGCGGCTGATCGTTCAGGCGGTAGTAAGCGTAGGCGATATCCATCTGCGCCTGCTGTGCATAAGTGCCGAAGGGATAGCGCGATTCGAGTTTCTCGAAGTACTTGATTGACTTCTCGTAACCGCCGGCGGTCAGTTCATCCTTGGCTTCCGAGTATAATTTGGACGCGGACCACCCAACCGTCTCGTCTTTTTGTTCAGGCAGCAAGCCGCATGCGGACAAAGACAGGACGAATGCGACGGTAAGCAACTTCAATAAGATTTTTTGCATGACGTATGAGCAGTTTGAGCGGGTGCAAAGAAACAAGAAATTTCAATCCACTGATTATAGCTGATGTCACGTACCACTCCCCCTAAGGTTGCAAAAGCTTTTGCAGCCGAACCTATCGAAACAGACGCGGGAGATGACGCGCTCGACGAAATCGTCGACGAGGTTGCAGAAGGCAACGAACCGATTACCCTCAGGCTGACCGACGACGACTGCGGCAGCAGACTCGACAAGGTGGTCTCCACACTTGTGCCTCAATATTCGCGCAGCCGCATCCAGCAATGGATTGAGGCTGGTTTCGTGACCGTGGACGGCAATCCCGCCCGCACCAAAATGACGGTGCTGGGCGACGAAGTCGTGGTCATTACGCCCCAGGCTGCGCCGGAGGATACCGCCTTCCAGCCGGAGCCCATGGACCTGGACATCGTGCACGAAGACAAGGCCATACTGGTGGTCAACAAGCCGGCCGGACTGGTGGTTCATCCCGCTGCAGGTAACTGGTCGGGCACGCTTCTTAACGGTTTATTACATCATTTCCCGGCCTTGGGCGGGGTGCCGCGCGCCGGCATCGTGCATCGGCTGGACAAAGACACCAGCGGTCTGATGGTGGTCGCCAAGACGCTGGCGGCGCAGACCGATCTGGTGCGCCAGTTGCAGGCGCGTACGGTCAAGCGCCGTTATCTGGCGCTGGTGTGGGGGACGCCGCAGTTGTCGGGCACCATCGACGGCGCCATGGCCCGCCATCCGCGCGATCGCATCAAGATGGCCGTGTCGGAAAGCATGAGCGCCAAACCGGCCATTACCCACTATCAGCGCGTTGCCGTGGGTGCACTGGATGGCCGCGCGGTCAGCCTGGTGCATTGCCAATTGGAAACAGGCCGGACGCATCAGATCCGCGTGCATATGCAGTCGCTGGGTTTTGCGCTGGTCGGCGATGCGCTGTACGGCAAGACCCATCTGATGCCGTTTTTCCCGCGCCAGGCGCTGCAGGCGTGGCGACTCGGGCTGGTGCATCCGGTCAGCGGCAAGGCATGCCAGTGGGAAGTCGCGTTGCCGGAAGATTTCACCGAGCTGCTCGGTCGCGCCGGCATTGCTGTCGACGTCCTCAAGACACTGGACGAGTGATTTCATGGAACTGCTGATTCCGGACTGGCGCGATCGGCCAGACAATGTCGGCGCCCTGACGACCTTGCGCCAGGGCGGCGCAAGTCTGGGGCCGTATGGCGACGGGCAGGGCGGCGGCGGGCTGAATCTGGGTGTGCACGTGCAGGATGCGCCTGAACACGTTGCCCATAATCGTCGTCTGCTGCGCAGCATTTTGCCGTCGGAGCCGGCCTGGCTCACGCAGGTGCATGGCGTCAACGTTGCCGATGCCGCGGATGTGCAAGGCGCGCCGGAGGCGGATGCCTGTATTGCGACACAAGCTGGCGTCGTGTGCGCCATGATGACGGCCGACTGTCTGCCGGTTCTTTTTTGCGATGCGGCGGGCAAGGTGGTGGGGTCGGCCCATGCCGGCTGGCGCGGTCTGGCGTCGGGCGTGCTGGAGCGCACCGTGAACGCCATGCGCGGGCGAGGTGCAGGCGAAATCCTTGCCTGGCTTGGTCCGGCCATCGGTCCGGAGAAGTTTGAAGTGGGGCAGGATGTGCTCGACGCCTTTGTCTCGCATGATGCGGCAAGCCGTAGCGCCTTTGCTGCGATCGCCGGTCGGGAAGGGAAATTCCTTGCCGATATTTATCAGCTTGCTCGTTTGCGGCTGGGGCAAGTCGGCGTCACACGTGTTTCCGGCGGCGGATTTTGCACCGTCAGCGATACGCGTTTTTATTCCTATCGCCGCGACAAGGTGACGGGGCGCATGGCTTCGCTGATCTGGCTTCGATAGCCGTTCAGGTTCAAGCCTGCTGCTGCAATTGTTCCAGCAGTTGCCGGGTGTGACCCGGCAATTCCGGTTCGCTTCTGACGCAAATCAATAATTGCCGTTTTGCCCAGGCATCGCTCAGCGGGATGCACTTGATCGCCATCGTCTTCTGGCAGCGCAATGCCGCCGTGGCGGGAAGAATGCCGATCCCAACCTCACGCTCCACCATACGGCAGATGCCGTCGAAGCTGCGTAGCCGCACACGGTATTGCAGTCGCTTGCCGGCGCGGATCGCATGCCCCGAAAGGTGCTCCTGCAAAGCGCTGCCGCCGCTCAGGCCGATAAAATTCTCCTCGACGATGTCTGCAAACGCCAGTTGCTTGCGGCGTGCGAGCGGATGTTTGCGCGGCATCACCGCCATCAGGTGATCTTCGCGAAACGGCAGGGTGTGCAAATGTCCGGTATCGACGGAATCGGCAACGATGCCGATGTCGGCGATGCCGTCAATGATCGCCTGTACGATTTCGTGGCTGGGCCGTTCTTCCAGATCGATGTCGATGTAAGGATTGTGCGCCAGGAAAGCGCCCAGCGCGTCGGGCAGAAATTCGGTGATGGATGCGGTGTTGCCCAGCAGGCGGATATGGCCTTTGAGGCCGTGCGCGTACTCGCTGAGTTCGTCGCGCATCCGGTCCATTTGCTGCAGCACTGCGCGCGCATGGTGCAGCAAGGCGCGGCCGGCATCGGTCAGATGCACGCCGCGCCGTTCGCGCGTCAGGAGCGCGACGCCGAGCGCATCTTCCATGCCGCGGATACGCGCGCTCGCTGAGGCCAGCGCCAGATGAGATCGCTCGGCGCCGGCGGTGATGCTGCCGGTTTCGGCGATATGCAGGAAGAGGCGCAGATCGTTCAGGTCGAGGCGAGTGCTCATCGGGTTTGTTATCCGGGTAAATGGGGATGACGCATCAGCCTCAGGCATAGCCGAAGGCTGGCTCAGTGTATTCCAGATTTTCTACCGTGACGATAGCTGGCAGACTTGCCTCATCTTGAGTGGAGGAACGATGCAAACAACGCTGTCTTTTGATGCTGCGCATGTGGCGCTGCTGTCTGCTGTGGCTGCCATTTTTTTGCTGGCGGGTTTTGTCAAAGGCGTCGTCGGTCTCGGCCTGCCGACCGTTGCCGTCGGTCTGCTGGGACTGTTCATGCCGCCGCTGCAGGCGGCGGCGTTGCTGATCGTGCCGTCGCTGGTCACCAACGTCTGGCAGTTGCTGGCGGGAGGGCGCTTCGTCTGGCTGCTGCGCCGGCTTTGGCTGATGCTGATCGGTATCGTTGCCGGGACCTTGCTGGGGGCGCGCTGGATGAGCGGCGACGACAGCGGGCAGGCAACCGCAGCCTTGGGCGCTGCCTTGATTGTGTATGCCGTATTGGGACTGGCGGCAGTCAAATTCTCGGTGTCGGCCAGGACGGAAAAATGGCTGTCTCCCGTCATCGGTCTGGCAACCGGATTGGTGACCGCGGCGACGGCGGTCTTCGTTATCCCGGCGGTGCCGTATCTGCAGGCGCTGAACCTGGAGAAGGACGAACTGATCCAGGCGCTCGGCTTGTCGTTCACTATATCCACCATCGCCATGGCCGCCGGTCTGGCGCAGGGCGGGGCGCTGCAGATGACGGGCGCGGCGGTATCGCTGATGGCGTTGATCCCGGCCCTGGGCGGCATGTTCATCGGCCAGTGGCTGAGAGGGAAGATTTCGGCCGTGCTGTTTCGCCGCTGCTTTTTCATCGGCTTGCTGCTGCTGGGTCTGCATCTGACGTCTCATCTCTGGCGGTGAACGCGATGCCGCAATCGCTGCAGGGCGACTTGCAATTCGATGTCGAACAGCGGAGCGATGGAATGCGGATTTACGCCAGATACGGCAGCGAAGTCGTGGCCGGACTTGCTGCCGAATTTCTTGGAAACTACTTGGCCATTTCAGTTGTATATGTCGCGCCGTCCTGGCGCGGCACGGCCGTCAGCGAGGCGCTGCAGGTCCAGTTTTTTCACTGTCTTGATGCGCTCGCCGAGTAGCAACGTGCATTGTCCGGCTCTGTGGAGTGAGCGCTTGAGCAAGCGCATCGGCAGACATCAGACAGAAATTTCGAAACTCTTCTATTGGCGGTTTCTCGCCGCCATGCAATTCTCGCAAGCCTTCAGGCCTGATTCCATTTGCGATTCAGGACTCGCTTTTGTTCGCGGTCTCCACCTCGCCGACCGGCCCTGATCCTGCGTCTTGCGCGGCTTTCAATTTTTCCTTCATTTGACGATTCCGCTTGCGTTGCGGTGTACCCATCAGGTATAAAACAATTGTCAAAGGAAATACGCCGTACAGGAAAAACGTCATGATTCCAGCAATGGCGGACTGTTCGGTAATCGACATCATGAAGACGACATATAACCAAGCGATTGCGACGATGTACATTGTGGTTTCTGGCTTTTCAGACTGAGCGACAAACCGTAACAATACGCGAAAATTGTAGAAGCGAGCATGAATAAGCATAACGCGCAGAATGTCCCTCCCGTCTTTTCAGCGTGGCTAAATCAGTTGTCTGATCCCAAGATGTGGCAATCGTGGCCGATGCTGGCAATACCCGCAATGCCGGCGGGGCAGCTCGATGTGCAGTCGATACAGGCCAAGTTGAGCGATCTCGGCGCCACGCTCGATCCCGCCGACCTCCTTCGCTTGCAGCAGGATTATGCCGATCAGTTTGCCGGTCTGTGGCAGACGGTCATGAGCTCCAAAGTACCTTCCATCTCCGACCGGCGCATGTCTGCTCCGGCGTGGCAATCGAATCCCTTCTTCGCGTTTCAGGCCGCCGCTTACCAGCTCAATGCGCGCTTTCTGACGTCGCTGGTCGATGCGGTGCAGTCGACGGACAAGGTCAAGCAGAAATTGCGTTTTGCAGTGCAGCAAATGATCGATGCGCTGTCGCCGGCAAACTTCCTGGCAACCAATCCGGAAGCGCAGCAAAAGATCATCGACACCAAGGGTGAAAGCCTGACGCGCGGTATTGCGCAATTGTTTGCCGATTTGCAGAAAGGCCGCGTATCCCAGACCGATGAAACCGCTTTCGAAGTCGGCAAGGACGTGGCGACGACCGAAGGTTCGGTGGTGTTTGAGAATGCGCTGTTCCAGCTCATCCAATACAAACCGCTGACCAAAACGGTGCATGCGCGTCCCTTGCTGATCGTGCCGCCTTGCATCAACAAGTTTTACATCCTCGACCTGCAGCCGCAAAATTCGCTGGTGCGTTACGCGGTGGAGCAGGGCAATACCGTCTTCCTCGTTTCGTGGCGCAATGCAGATGCTTCGCTGGAAACCACCACCTGGGACCAGTACGTCGACGACGCCGTGGTGCGTGCGATTCATGTGGCGCAGGAAATCTCCGGCCAGGAACAGATCAATGCGCTGGGCTTTTGCGTCGGCGGCACCATTCTCTCCTGCGCGCTGGCAGTGCTTGCCGCGCGGGGCGAAGAGCCGGTCGCGAGCCTGACCTTGCTGACGGCCTTCCTCAATTTCCTGGATACCGGCGCGATCGACGTCTATATCGACGACGTCCAGATCCAGATGCGCGAGCAAATGATCGGGACGAGCGGCCTGATGTCCGGACGCGATTTCGCGACGGCGTTTTCCAGCCTGCGTCCTAACGACTTGCTGTGGAATTACGTCGAGTCGAATTACCTCAAGGGCGAGGCGCCGCAAGCCTTCGACCTGCTGTACTGGAACGCCGACAGCACCAATTTGCCGGGACCGATGTTCTGCTACTACCTGCGCCACATGTATCTTGAGAACGCGCTCAAGGATCCGGGCAAGCTGACTATCGCCGGCGAGAAAATCGACCTCTACAAGCTCAACGTGCCGTCGTTCATTTACGCCTCGCGCGAAGATCACATCGTGCCATGGGCATCGGCCTATGCATCGACGGCGATCCTGAATTCCAAAAAGCCGGCCAATAACCGTTTCGTGCTGGGCGCTTCCGGCCACATTGCCGGCGTGATCAATCCGCCGTCGAAGAACAAGCGCAGCTATTGGACCAACGACAAAATCGGCGCCGATCCCGAGGCTTGGTTCGCCGGCGCCAAAGAACATCCCGGCAGTTGGTGGACGGAGTGGTCGGCCTTCCTCGCCAAGCATGCGGGCAAACAAATTGCTGCACCGAAAAATGCAGGCAATGCAAAGTACAAAGTGATTGAACCGGCTCCAGGGAGGTACGTCAAAGTCAGATCCGAATAAAAAGCCCTGAAAGTTCAGCAATAACGAAGATGCGGTTTCATAAAGACGACTGCATGAGCGAAGCAAGCGAAAACGCGAAATAGCAGATTGTCGTCATCTTCTGAAGTTATCCACCCGACACAAATTAGGAGGCAGGACATGGTTAAGCGAATCGCATATGTGACAGGCGGCATGGGAGGTATCGGTACCCCAATTTGTGCGCGTCTTTGCAAAGACGGTTATACAGTGGTGGCCGGTTGCGGTCCCAACTCGACCCGCAAGGAAAAATGGCTGGCCTCCATGCGCGAGCAAGGTTTTGACATTCACGCATCCGAAGGCAACGTCGCCGACTGGGAATCGACCAAGGCGGCGTTTGAGAAGGTCCGCGCCGAAATCGGCGAGATCGACATCCTGGTCAACAACGCCGGCATTACACGTGACGGCCAGTTCCGCAAGATGACCAAGTCCGACTGGGACGCCGTCATCGACACCAACCTGAACTCGCTCTTCAACGTGACCAAACAGGTCATCGAAGGCATGGTCGATCGCGGTTGGGGACGCATCATCAACATCTCGTCCGTCAACGGCCAGAAAGGCCAGTTCGGGCAAACCAACTATTCCACGGCCAAGGCCGGCATCCATGGCTTCACCATGGCGCTGGCGCAGGAAGTCGCCACCAAGGGAGTGACGGTCAACACCGTGTCGCCTGGCTATGTCGGTACCGATATGGTGCGCGCCATCCGTCCTGAAGTCCTGGAGAAAATCGTGGCGGGGATTCCGGTCAAGCGCCTGGCCGAGCCGGAAGAAATCGCCTCGATCGTGGCCTGGATTGCGTCGCAGGAAGGTGGCTATGCCACCGGTTCCGACTTTTCGCTGAACGGCGGTTTGCATATGGGTTAAGTTGTCCGGACGGCGGATGCTTCAATTCGCCGTTCTTTTTGGGACAGGTTTAAGGGAAACTGCGTACTTGTATGTGTTCGCAGTTTCCCGCCTATAATGCGGTACACCGGCGGGTCGACATCAACACAATAATACGATCCCGCTTAATAGCTGAAAACAGACTGGAATTTCAGATGACAAGTGCAAAAAACTCTGCAGAGCGTTTAATTAAAAAATATCCTAATCGCCGCCTGTACGATACACAAACAAGTTCTTACATTACCTTGACCGACGTGAAGCAACTGGTCCTCGACAACGAGGAGTTCGCTGTCGTCGACGCCAAGAACGGTGACGATCTGACGCGCAGCATTTTGCTGCAGATCATCCTGGAAGAGGAGTCGCATGGCGCGCCCATGTTCTCCAGTGCGGCGCTGTCGCAAATCATTCGTTACTACGGCCATGCCATGCAAGGCATGATGGGGTCGTACCTGGAGAAAAACATCCAGGCGTTTATCGACATTCAGAACAAGCTGGCGGAAAACTCCAAAGGTTTCTACGAAGGCAAGCCCTTCAGCCCTGAAATGTGGACCCAGTTCATGAATGTGCAGGGCCCGATGATGCAAGGCATGATGAGCAACTACATCGAGCAGAGCAAGAGCCTGTTCATCCAGATGCAGGAACAGATGCAAAGCCAGACCAAGAATATGTTTGGCACATTCCCCTTCGTTCCAGCCGATCCAGGCAAGAAGTAGACATTCTGTCAAGGCGGACGGGCCGTTTTACGGTCGGTCTGCCTATCCAAGGGTACAATAGCGACTTCGTCTGAATCTCGCTTTTACGCCCGTCTATCATGTCCAATGTTTCTTCCGTCGTACCCCCGGTTGCCCCCAAGGTCGGCTTCGTTTCGCTCGGTTGTCCCAAAGCCCTGGTGGACTCCGAACAAATCCTGACGCAATTGCGCGCCGAAGGCTACGATACCGCCAAGTCCTATGACGGCGCGGATCTGGTCATCGTCAATACCTGCGGCTTCATCGATGCCGCGGTGCAGGAGTCGCTCGACGCCATCGGCGAAGCACTGAGCGAAAACGGCAGAGTCATCGTGACCGGTTGCCTGGGCGCCAAGAAAGACGGCGATGGCGACGATCTGATCCAGAAGATTCATCCCAAAGTGCTCGAAGTTACCGGCCCGCACGCCGTCGGTGAAGTCATGCAGGCGGTGCACAAGCATCTGCCCAAGCCGCATGCGCCGTTCCTCGACCTGGTGCCGGCCCAGGGCGTCAAGCTGACGCCCAAGCATTTTGCATATCTCAAGATTTCCGAAGGCTGCAATCATCGCTGCAGCTTCTGCATCATCCCGTCCATGCGCGGCGACCTGGTGTCGCGTCCGATTGCCGACGTGATGCTGGAAGCTGAAAACCTGTTCAAGGCCGGCGTCAGGGAATTGCTGGTCATTTCGCAAGACACCAGCGCTTACGGCGTGGATGTGAAATTCCGCATGGGTTTCTGGAACGGCAAGCCGGTCAAGACACACATGACGCAACTGGTGGAAGCGCTCGGCGAACTGGCGCGCCAGTACGGCGCATGGGTCCGCCTGCACTACGTTTATCCCTATCCGCACGTTGACCAGATCATCCCGTTCATGGCCCAGGGCCATGTGTTGCCGTATCTGGATGTGCCGCTGCAGCACGCGCATCCCGATGTGCTCAAGCGCATGAAGCGCCCGGCCAGCGGCGAAAAGAATATCGAGCGCATCCAGGCCTGGCGCAAGATGTGCCCGGACCTGACGATCCGCTCGACCTTCATCGCCGGTTTTCCAGGCGAGACGGAAGCAGAATTCGAATACCTGCTCGACTTCCTGAAAGAAGCGGAAATCGATCGACTGGGCTGCTTTGCCTATTCGCCGGTGGAAGGCGCAACCGCCAATCTGCTCGACAATCCGGTTCCGGAAGAAGTGCGTGAAGAGCGCCGCGCGCGCGTCATGCAATTGCAGGAAGAGATTTCCAAGAAGCGTTTGCAAGCCAAGGTCGGTAAAACTTTGCGCGTGCTGATCGATGAAGTCGACCGCAATGGCGGCGTTGGCCGCTCCTACGCCGACGCGCCGGAAATCGACGGCGTCGTCTATGTCAAACCGCCTTTCGAACCGCACAAAAAACTCGTGGTCGGCGAATTTGTCGACGTCGTGGTGACGGCTGCCGATGCGCACGATTTGTGGGCTGCTGCGTAATGAAGCTGGGCGTGCTGAAGTTATTGCTGCCGCTGGTCTTGCTAAGTTCCGCCGCACTGTCCGCTGCACAACAGCCGGGCGCGGCCGTGGCTGTGGTGCCAGGAAGTCTGCAGGATATCGTCCGCAAGCCGCTTGTGCTGCGCGGCACTTTGGGTGACGACAAGATTCAGCTCAGCCTGCGGCCCAAGGTGGACGAGGACGGGCTGGAAGGTCAGTACTTCATTTTTGGGCAGGGATCGCAAATCCTGCTGGCCGGCGAAGTCGATCAGAACGATTTGATGATGGAAGAATCGCATAACGGCAAAGACGTTTCGGGCCAATGGGAAGGCAGTTTCAAGAACGGCGTGTTGAGCGGAACCTGGTCAACGCTGGACGGTTCGGTCACCAAACCGTTTTCCCTGAAGGCCGGCGTGCAATAAATTTTGTACGATCGCGGTGCGATCTCAAGAAATCAAAAAGCGGTCAAAAAACAATCCAAGGCAAATTCGTGGCAGACAAACTCTCTCCGCAGACGGCGCTGGTGCACAGCGCTTACGTTCCTCCCGATAATTTTGGTGCGCTGCCGGTCGGTATTCACCATGCGTCGACCGTGCTTTTCCCGAATGTGGCCGCAATGCGCGCGCGCAACTGGAAAGAGAAGAGCGGCTACACCTACGGACTGCACGGCACGCCGACGACGTTCACGCTGGAAGCGCGCCTGGCGGAGATCGAAGGAGGTCGCCATTGCCGGGTTGCTCCGAGCGGTCTCGCGGCAATTTCTCTGGTCAATTTTGCCCTCCTTAAGACAGGCGACGACGTCCTGCTGCCGGACAACGTCTACGGTCCGAACAAGGACCAGGCTCAGTGGCTGGAGCGCGACTTCGGCATTACGGCACGGTTCTACGATCCGCTCATCGGCGCCGGTATTGGCGATCTGATTCAGGACAATACCCGCCTGATCTGGACGGAAGCGCCCGGGTCGGTGTCGATGGAGGTTTCCGACGTACCGGCAATCTGCAAGGCGGCGCACGCGAAGGGCGTGCCGGTGGCGCTGGACAACACCTGGTCGGCCGGCCTTGCTTTCCCGGCCTTTGAGCACGGCGTCGATATCGTGATGCAGGCACTGACCAAATACCAGTCGGGCGGCTCGGACGTGCTTATGGGCGCTGTCATCACGAATGACGATGACATCAATCACAAGATCGAGCTGGCGCACATGCGGCTTGGTTTCGGCGTCGGCATGGACGACGTCTATATGGTGTTGCGCAGCCTGTCTTCCATGCGGCTGCGGTTCGACGCGCATGATGCTGCTGCGCGCCGGGTTGCCGCCTGGCTCAAGCAGCGTCCCGAAATCAGCAAGGTGCTGCACCCGGCCTTGCCGGATTGCCCGGGGCACGCTATCTGGCAACGCGATTTTTCGGGCGCCGGCGGTTTGTTTTCGGTGACGTTCGATCCGCGTTTCAGCGAAGCGCAGATCGATCGCTTCGTTGACGGCCTGCGCTTGTTCAAGATCGGCTTCAGCTGGGGCGGTGCACACAGTCTGTGCGTGCCATACCGCATGCAGACCATGCGTAAAACCTGGACGGAGCAGGGCGGATTGGTCCGCTTCAATATCGGTCTGGAAACAGTGGAAGACCTGATTGCCGATATCGAGCAAAGCCTGAAGGCGATGGCGACCTGATTGCCGCTCCGGTATGTTGGCCGGCCGGAAATTCGCTGGTTACCATGCTTTACAAAAACAAGCCAAGCTTAAGCAAGGCGTAATAAATTGTAAAAAATAAGGTATTCTTGGCGGACTTCTTGTTACAAGACTGTTACATGGGATCTTTTCTCTGGTTTTGTAGTCGCTTGTGGACAACAAAGTAGGAAAACATGCCGATTTTTAATTGCGAAAAATATTAGTATAAATTCAATTTTTACTCTAATTTCTTTGCGGAAATTTTTTAAATCGGTGCAATGCCCATTGTCTCAAGAGTGAATGCCAGCAAGGACTCTAGAAAAAAATCTTGATTTTCTGAATATTTTTGCGGTGTTTTTGTAGGACAAAATCCTACTTGGCATGTAGGTCATCACCGACGAAAAATACCGACAACCACTAATTTCCCGCCTTTCTTCGCCCCCTCAGAATCAGCCTTACCGGTAAGAAAAAGTAACCGGTTGTAAATTGATTTTGAGCGGGGGGTTAAATGAATACCAATGACATGATGGCTGAAATTCGGGATGCAAATCTGAGTTATTTGATGTTGGCTCAGCAAATGATCCGTTCTGACAAAGCTACAGCCATATTTCGTCTTGGTATCAGCGACGAAATCGCCGACCTGATTCAAGGGTTGAGCAACGCGCAGATCCTCAAGCTTGCCGGCACCAACATGATGCTGACGCGTTTTCGTTTCGACGATGGCGCCATCCTCGGTATGCTGACCAATTACAACAAAGATAAGGGCTTGGCACAGTCTCACGCAGCCATTCTCATGGCTTGTCAGCCAGTCGAACAAATTTCCTGACGCTAATCGCATTCTTCGTGGTATGTTGGGGTTGCGTGGTCAACCCGGGAATGGGGCTCGGCGTTGATTGTTCAAAGTCGAGTTGGTAGGTTGATCAGGTCGTAATGCAAAAAATATCGGGGGTTGTTCATGGCTAAGAAGAGCGTGATAACGGAGGCGCAAGAGATTCAATTGGCGATCGAGCTGATTAATCTGGGTGCGCGTCTTCAATTGCTGGAGTCTGAAACCTCCTTGTCGCGTGAACGCCTTCTCAAGCTCTATAAAGAGCTGAAAGGCGTATCGCCGCCGAAAGGGATGTTGCCTTTCTCGACGGACTGGTTCATCACCTGGCAGCCAAACATTCACTCCTCGTTGTTCATCAACATCCATAAGTACCTGGTCGGGTACGCCAAAATCTCCGGTATCGAAGCAGTCATGAAGGCCTACAAGCTCTATCTGGAGCAGGCCGGACAGGTCGCCGAGGGCGATGAGTCGGTATTGTCGCTGACCCGCGCCTGGACGCTGGTGCGCTTCTTCGAAAGCAAGATGCTGACGACCACGCCCTGCAGCAAGTGCGGCGGCCATTTCGTCGTACATCGTCTGGACTTGCATCAGGATTATCTCTGCGGTCTGTGCCACATGCCATCGCGCGCCGGCAAGACCAAGAAGGCCAAAGATGCAATTGCCGCGCCGATGGTCGTCGAAGCGTTGCCGATGGTTGCTGCCGTCGCCTGAGTCTGAATCCGGTTTTATCGTCGTAAAATAGTCGGCTTTAATGAGGGCTTGGAGGCCGATATGGAGTCGGGGCAGCGCAGATCTCTGCTGCAGGCGCCCGCTGTACAAGCTTTAATCGTCTTATGCGCAGCGCTGGTTCTGGCGCTGCTGGTCCGGCAGGCTTGCGAGCATGCCTTTGGCCTCGACGTATCTCCCATTCCGTTTGCTGTTCTGCATGGCGCACTGGCTGCCGGTATTGCCTATGTGCGTCGCATGGCGTCCTGGTGGATGCCGATTCTCTTCTTTTTCCCGCCCGCGGCTGTTTTGGTCAACTCGCTGCAGTTGCCGCCTGCGCTGTTTCTGGTCATTTTCCTGTTTCTGCTGTTGTTGTTCTGGTCGACGTTTCGCAGCCAGGTGCCGTTCTATCCGTCCGGTCGCCCGGTGTGGGATGCAGTGGCCGCGTTGCTGCCGGCCGGCAGGCCGCTGAAGGTCATCGATATCGGCAGCGGCCTGGGCGGCGCTGTCCTGTATTTGTCGCGCGTCCGTCAAGACAGCCGTTTTGTCGGGATTGAACTGGCGCCGCTGCCCTGGTTGGTGAGTCATGTGAGGGCGCTGTTGACCGGTAGCCGGGGGGGCTTCATCCGCGGCGACTATACCTTGCTCGATTTTGCAGACTATGACGTAATTTTTGCGTACCTGTCGCCGGCGGCGATGACCGCCTTGTGGAACAAGGCGAGGGCGGAAATGCGCTCCGGGACTGTGTTGCTGAGCTACGAATTCATTATTGAAGACGTTAAACCCGACATTGCCGTGCAGCCGAAAGAAAACGGTCCGGTTTTATACGGTTGGCATATGTGAAACAAAAAAGAGCTGTGTTACATTCAGCTCACGTTATCAAGTTTTTATCTTTGGTGTCGTAATTGAAAATGAAAGCCCTCTTTCGGTCATGTATTCCATCATTTGCTTGAGAAGATTGCATGTAACCTGATAGCAGGTAAAAAACACTGAACGCCACTGGGACGGGAGTAGGCACTTGTTAGTCATAATTGGATATGTGATCGTCATGGCGTCCGTCTTCGGCGGATTTGCAATGGCCGGGGGGCATCTAGGGGCACTCTTTCAACCTATCGAACTGCTGATGATCGGCGGTGCGGCGGGTGGTGCTTTTCTTGTCGGTAACAACAACAAAGCCATCAAGGCAACCATCAAGGCGTTGCCGACGGTTTTCAAGGGATCGACCTACACCAAAGCGCTGTACATGGAGTTGATGTCGCTGCTGTTCGAAATTCTGACCAAGTCGCGTAAAGAAGGTCTGATGTCGATCGAAGGCGATATCGAAGAGCCGGAATCCAGCCCGATTTTCAGCAAATATCCCGGCGTTCTGGCGGATCATCATCTGATCGAATTCATGACCGACTATCTGCGTCTGATGGTGTCGGGGAACATGGATGCGTTCCAGATTGAAAATCTGATGGACAATGAAATCGAAACGCACCATCACGAAGGCGAAATCCCGGTCCATTGCATTGCCAAGCTGGGCGACGGTATGCCGGCGTTCGGTATTGTGGCGGCGGTGATGGGCGTGGTGCACACAATGGAATCGGTGGGTATCCCGCCGTCCGAACTGGGTATGCTGATTGCGCATGCGCTGGTCGGTACCTTCCTCGGTATTCTGCTTGCATACGGCTTCGTGGGTCCGCTGTCGAGCTTGCTGGAGCAAAAGCTCCATGAGTCGACCAAGATCTATCAGTGCGTCAAAGTCACTTTGCTCGCCAGCCTGAATGGTTATGCCCCTGCCTTGTCGATCGAATTCGGTCGTAAGGTCCTGTTCTCGACAGAGCGTCCGTCCTTCCTCGAGCTGGAAGAGCACGTCAAACAGGCGAAAAGCAAGTAATCCGACATGACCAGTAATCAGCAGGAGTAAGGCATGGCCGACGAAGGGCTACGTCCCATTATTGTTAAGCGCATCAAAAAGGGCGGCGGCGGTCATCACGGCGGCGCCTGGAAGATCGCCTACGCCGACTTCGTGACGGCGATGATGGCGTTCTTCCTGCTGATGTGGCTGCTTGGCTCGACGGCCAAGGGCGACCTCAACGGTATCGCCGAATATTTCAAGACCCCCCTCAAAGTTGCGATGGCCGGCGGCTCCGGCAGCGGTGATGCCAACACGGTGCTGCCTGGCGGCGGCAAGGATCTGACGCGTCAGGAAGGCCAGTTGCGCAAGGGCGAGAATGAAATCGTCAACAAGCGCAGCGTGCGTGCCGCCCAGGCTGAACTTGAAAAGGCGGAGCGCCAGCGTCTCGATGAGCTGAAAAAGCGCATCGAAACCGCCATCGACAGCAGCCCGACGTTGAAGCAATTCAAGAATCAACTGCTGATCGACATCACGTCAGAGGGCTTGCGTATCCAGATCGTGGACGAGAAGAACCGTCCGATGTTCGCCTTGGCCAGCGCGCAGTTGCAACCGTACACGCGTGAAATCCTGCGCGAAATCGGCAAGACGCTCAACGATGTGCCGAACAAGATCAGCCTTTCCGGGCACACCGATGCGACGCCGTATTCGAGCGGTGAAAAGGGATACAGCAACTGGGAATTGTCCGCCGATCGCGCCAACGCATCGCGTCGCGAGCTGATTTCCGGCGGCATGGATGAATCCAAGGTGTTGCGGGTCGTAGGCTTGTCGTCCGCAGTACTGCTGGACAAGGAGGATCCTTTCAATCCGATCAATCGTCGTATCAGCATCATCGTCATGAACAAGAAGGCTGAAGAGCTGGTGCAAAACGGTGGATCGTCATCTCTGGACGTTACGTCGGATTCGGAGGTGAAAGATGGTCTCAGCGAGCAGCCTGCCAAGAATTAACTGGATTTTAAACACTAGGCCCAATTGAAAAGGAGGGCTTTGTATGTC
Organism: Herbaspirillum rhizosphaerae; assembly: GCF_001189965.1. Lineage (GTDB taxonomy): Bacteria > Pseudomonadota > Gammaproteobacteria > Burkholderiales > Burkholderiaceae_D > Herbaspirillum > Herbaspirillum rhizosphaerae. Next base: position 343,083 of record NZ_LFLU01000004.1, on the reverse strand, counting down.
GACACCTAAAATGCGGCAAGAACTCAAGCGCTTGTTGCTCGATACGGCAAGCGGCGGAAGCAGGCAATTGACGGAAGTCGAGACGGATCTGGTACAGACCAATATCCTGCTCGGCGAAGCCATCGAGAAGCTGGGATCCAGCTTCATGGAATTGCACACCGCCGTACTCGCGCAGCAGAAAGAACTCGAAGTCGTCATGGCCGGCAACGGTACCTTGTCGGCTGACGATGTTGCTCGTCTGAAGGTAATGCAAGACGAGATCACCGTGCATGTCAACGCGGCAGTCACCGGCCTGCAATTCCAGGACATGACCAGCCAACTGCTGGAGCGCATCGTCCGTCGCGTCATCGGTTTGCGCGATGCGCTGGGTGTGTTGAGCGCCAATAGTTTTGAAATCACTCCGGATAGTTCGCAATCGATCGAGGAGCTGGAGGGCCTGCTGAAAAATACCGTCGAGTCCATGGAAGAGCGTCTTACCGCGCTTGAAAACGGCTTGTGGAAAACAGTGCGGCAAACACGGATGGAGAGCGGCGATATCGAATTGTTTTGATGCGATGCCGCCTTCGGAATGCGGATTCGGCAAGGTCTGTTGATGATCTGCGCAGTAAGCTGAATTTACACGTGTGATAGTAATTTTTGATAATGGATGCGGCATAATGAGTTGGGAAAACTCAGACCCGCAAACAAAGAACAGGGAGTAAAAATGTCTAAAACAATTCTTGCGGTAGACGACTCGGGGTCATTGCGCCAGATGGTGGTGTTCAGCCTGAAGGCAGCCGGCTATCAGGTTACCGAAGCGGTAGACGGGCAAGATGCGCTGGACAAAGCGAAGCTGCAGACATTCGATCTGGTGTTGACCGATCAGAATATGCCGCGCATGGATGGCTTGACCCTGATTCGTTCCTTGCGTGCGCTGACCAGCTATCAACGCGTGCCTATCCTCATGCTGACGACAGAGTTCAGCGACGAAATGAAGGCCAAGGGCAAGGCCGCCGGCGCCAACGGTTGGCTGGTGAAGCCTTTTGATCCGCAGCGTTTGACGGAAGTGGTTAAAAAAGTCATCGGCTAGTGTCAATAATCAACGATAAAAAATACACCTAAAGCATCTATGACGGAGCCCAATCATGACCATTGATATGAGCCAGTTTTTCCAGGTGTTTTTCGACGAGGCCGAGGAAGGCCTTGCCGAAATGGAAAAGCTTTTGCTGGCCGTTAATGTGTCGGATCCCGACGACGAAGATCTGAATGCGATCTTTCGTGCGGCCCATTCGATCAAGGGCGGATCGGCTACGTTTGGCCTGACCGACATTACCGAAGTTACGCACGTACTCGAGTCTTTGCTGGATCGCATTCGCCAGGGGCAGATGGCGTTGACCAGCCAGCACGTCGATGCATTCCTTGCCGCAAAAGATATTCTGAAATCCATGCTGGACGGTCATCGCCATGGTGCGACCGTTGACCTGGATGCCGTCGCCGATGTCCGGATGCTGTTGCAATCCCTGTCTGAAGGTGCGGGCAAAAAAGCCGCTGCGCCGCAGGCCATGGTTGGCCCGGGCGGCGTAAGCCGTTATCGCATTGAATTGCCGCAACTGGCGGAGCGCGAGCTCGAAGCTTTGCAGCAGGAGCTTGGCCTGCTCGGGAAAATCGAAAAGGCAGATGCAGAAGAAGGGCGTTGCGTCTTTATTCTGGATACGGCCAAGGGTGCGGACAGCATCCATGAAATCTGCTCCTTCCTTGTGAACGCCGACGACCTGAAGATTTCCCAGGCGGTGGCGGCCCGCTCCAAGGAAGAAGAGCAGGGATACGGATTCTTTGCGCCGTTCGTGCCGCAGGATGCAACCGACGAAGAGCGCGGTTACGGATTTTTCGCGCCGTTCGTGCCGGCCAATGCGACCGACAAAGAGCGTGGCTACGGTTTCTTTGAACCGTTCGTGCCGCAAGGCGACATCGAGCAAGCCAAGCAGGCTGCTGAAGCCGCCGCACATATTGATCATGACGAACCGCCGGCATTGGCGGTGACCGAACATGCCGGCGAAAAGAAGGCCAAGGGCGAGAAGCCGGCGGTCCATGAGTCGTCCTCCATTCGTGTCGGCATTGAGAAGGTCGACCAGCTCATCAATCTCGTCGGCGAGCTGGTGATCACGCAAGCCATGATCGAGCAACGCACCGGCACGCTCGATCCTATGCTGCACGAACATCTGCTCAACAGCGTCAGCCAGCTCACACGCAATACCCGCGATCTGCAGGAATCGGTGATGTCGATCCGCATGATGCCGATGGATTACGTGTTCTCCCGCTTCCCGCGCATGGTGCGCGATCTGGCAGCCAAGCTGAACAAGCGCGTCGAGTTTGTCACGCATGGTGCGGCAACCGAATTGGACAAGGGGCTGATTGAACGCATCGTCGACCCGCTGACCCACCTGGTGCGCAACAGCATCGACCACGGTATCGAAATCCCCGAGACGCGTCTGGCCGCAGGCAAGACGGACTACGGGACGCTGTCCTTGTCGGCCGAGCATCAGGGTGGAAACATCATCATCGAAGTGACGGATGACGGCGGCGGTCTGAACCGCGATCGGATTCTGGCCAAAGCCAAGCAGCAAGGCATGGCGGTGTCGGACAACCTCAGCGACAGCGACGTCTGGCAATTGATTTTCGAGCCGGGCTTTTCGACGGCGGAGCAAGTGACGGATGTTTCCGGCCGCGGCGTCGGCATGGATGTGGTCAAGCGCAACATCCTGGCCATGGGCGGGGCGGTCGATATCCGTTCCAGCAAGGGATTCGGTACGACAATTTCGATTTCCCTGCCGTTGACCCTGGCCATTCTGGACGGCATGTCGATTCGTATCGGTCATGAAATCTATATCTTGCCGCTCGGCTATGTGGTCGAGTCCCTGCAGCCGGCGACGCAAGACGTCAAGGAAATCAGCGGGCAGGGTAAAGTCATCAAGGTCCGTGGCGAATATTTGCCGCTGCTGCCGCTGTATCAGATCTTCAATATCGAATCGACTTTTACCGACCCATCCCAGGGTTTGGTGGTCATTCTGGAATCCGATGGCAAGAAAGCTGCACTATTCGTCGATGATTTGATTGGCCAGCAGCAAATTGTTGTCAAGAACCTGGAATCCAATTATCGTAAGGTTGCAGGGATTTCTGGTGCTACTATTCTGGGTGACGGCGGCGTTGCCTTAATCATAGATGTTGCCGCTTTGCTACGATCTACTCGGCAGCATAGCGATGAATCCGTATTTTCCTGATTTTTTATAAGGGCCATTTATCATGTCAGACAACATGTCGAAAACAATTTCCGGCTTTGGCGAAAAAGCCGACAGCACGGGGAATGAATTCCTCGCCTTTACCTTGGGCAAGGAAGAATACGGTATCGATATCCTGAAAGTTCAGGAAATCCGCGGTTACGAAGCGGTGACCCGTATTGCCAATTCGCCTGATTTCATCAAGGGTGTCGTCAATCTGCGCGGCATCATTGTTCCTATCGTCGACATGCGCATCAAGTTCCAGCTGGGCGAACCGACTTACGATCAATTCACCGTCGTGATCATCCTGAACATCTCCGGCCGCGTGGTCGGTATGGTCGTGGACAGCGTTTCCGACGTGATCACGTTGTCGCCGGAGCAAATCAAGCCGGCGCCTGAAATGGGCACCACGTTTGACTCCGATTACCTGATCGGTCTGGGTACACTGGATGAGCGCATGCTGATCCTGGTCGATATCGACAAGCTGATGTCCAGCGCCGATATGGGCCTGATCGAGAAGCTGGCAGCGTAAGCACCAGCGAACAAGGCTCCGGATACGGGCACACGCCGCATGGCTCTGCGGCGTGTGCCCGTATCTTTTTGTGGAGCGGAAATTGGGAGCCGGGGGAGCGGCGGAATCCGGGCTTGCGGATGAAATCCCGGATCTCAGGCTTCGGCTGGCAGGCGCTGCAGATCGGGTATGCCGGTCGAACAAGGCCGATGCTGCCGGCGGATGTCCGCGCGGCAGCAGCCAGGCTTAATGGAAATGTTCGGTCGACGCAGGCGCATCTTCCGGCATTTCGGCATGCACCAGATCGCCGTCGGGCGCCGGGAACAAGGGCGTGCCGCAATCATCGCAGAACTCCATCGTGTAGCGTTCCGCGTGCAGCTTGATGTTGACGATGCTGCACTCGCGCAAGACCTCCAGAATCTCTTCTATCGGCATTTTGACGCTGTCGGGCGCGGACAGGTCGCGCACTTCGTCGCCGTCTTCCTGCTCGTACAGCGGCCATACGATGCCGTAGACGATGCCGTCGTCATCGGCCAGGTTGAAGCCGATGCGGTATTCGTCGATCTGGCCGTTGATGTTTTCGCAGAAGCTGCCGATGTTGGCATGCAACTCCGACGAGGCAACGCCCAGCGTCTGCGTCAGGTAATGATCGGCTGCGCGGATGGCGGCGGGGCGGATGCGTTTGTCGGCTTCGCGGCAGGCGAAATAGTAAGGCTGCGGCAGCAGCAACTCCACATTGCAGCCGGGCAGAAAGCGCGTCAGCAACGGTGTTGCCTGCGTCGCCCAGGCCTTGAGTGCGGCGTCCTTTTCGTGAATGACGGAGGCGTTTTCATCCATCTGCCAGCGGAACAGCGGCGCGCCCGACGGCACCGCCACGGCCGCGATCATGTAGCGCGTATCGGCCAGGAAAGGCGCGGTAGGCGTCTGTTCAGGCGAGAGCTGCGGCTGGCTTTGTTTGAGCGCAGCCTGACCCATGCGCTGGGCCAGCGCGAACACGTCGGCGTGATGACGCGGCAGCTGTTCGATGGCATACAAGGTCGGCGCCAGCGCCAGATGCGCGTTGTCTGCGAGAACATGGGCGTGCAGGTGGGCGAACAGGCCGTTGCGCACATCGGCCGGCAGGTTGCCGGAGGCGATGCTGAAACGCGTCCAGGCCAGCACCGGCAGCGCCAGCAATTGCACGCTGTAGAGCTTGCCGTCGTATTCGAGCGCGCAGGCTTCGCTATTGGCTTCCACCGCTTCGACCAGCACGTCGTAGGCTTCCAGATCGGATTTGAACAGGTGGTCCAGCGCGGCATCGATCATGCCCTGATGCGCGCTTTTCAGTTGTTTGTGCAGCAGCAGATCGAGGGATCGCTCCCAAGCTCTTTCTTCCAGGCGACTGGTGGAGCCGGCGACCGCTTGTGATGAATTGACCAGGCGCTGACTTTCAGCGGACAACCTGGAGGAGGAACGTTTGGCGGGGCGGCGCATGATGAAATATCGACAATCAAATGGTAGGAATCCCTATTGTAGTTGATTCGACATCGCCCCGGGGATTGCCTTCCGGCATGTGTCCTTGTCGAGGCCGAAGGGGGCTCTCGCGATGTGCTTTGACAATAAAAAACGCCGGTCGAAACCGGCGTTTTTTGTTTCCTGCGCACCCCGCGCGAGGCGGGGCGTTTTTGCTGGCGGCTGATTAAGCAGCCAGCAATTGGCGCAACACGAATGGCAGGATGCCGCCGTGCTTGTAGTAGTCTACTTCGATCGGCGTATCGATGCGCAGCAGCAGTTTGACTTCCTTGGTTTCACCGTTCTTGCGATGGATCACCAGGGTTGCTTCCTGCTGTGGCTTGATTTCGCCTTCCAGGCCCTTCAGGTCGAAAGTTTCTTCGCCTGTGATGCCCAGCGTCTGCACGCTGTCGTTGCCGATGAATTGCAGCGGCAACACGCCCATGCCGACCAGGTTCGAGCGGTGGATACGTTCGAAGGAGCGAGTGATCACCGCCTTCACGCCCAGCAGTTGCGTACCCTTGGCAGCCCAGTCGCGCGAGGAGCCTGTACCGTACTCTTCGCCGCCGAACACCATGGTTGGCACGCCGTCGTTGACGTACTTCATGGCCGCATCATAGATCGCCATTTGTTCGCCAGTCGGTTGGTGCACCGTTACGCCGCCTTCAACGCCAGGCACCATCAGGTTCTTGATACGCACGTTGGCGAAGGTGCCGCGCATCATGATCTCGTGGTTGCCGCGACGCGAGCCGTAGGAGTTGAAGTCAGCCTTCAACACGCCGTTGGCTTGCAGCCACTTGCCGGCTGGGCTGGAGTCTTTGATCGAACCGGCCGGGGAGATGTGGTCGGTGGTGATCGAGTCGCCGAATACGCCCAGTGCGCGCGCGCCGGTGATGCCGGTTGCGGCAGCCTTCGGCACTTCGGTGAAGGATTCGAAGAATGGCGGCTCAGCGATGTAAGTCGATGTCGGCCAGTTGTAGACTTCGCCCTTGGCGACGCCCTTGATGGCTTCCCACAGCTTGCCTGGTGCGCCCTTGACGTCAGCGTAGTTCTCCTTGAAGACCTTCGCGTTCATCGCGAATTTCAACAGCTTTTCGATTTCTTGCGAAGTCGGCCAGATGTCGCCCAGGAAGATTTCCTTGCCGCCCTTGCCCTTGCCGACCGGTTGTGTCATCAGGTCGACGTTGACGTTGCCGGCGATGGCGTAAGCCACGACCAGCGGAGGCGATGCCAGGAAGTTCGAACGGATGTTCGCGTGGATACGCGCTTCGAAGTTGCGGTTGCCGGACAGCACAGCGGAAGCCACGATGTCGTTCTTGACGATCGCTTCGTTCATTGCTGGTGTCAGGTCGCCGGCGTTACCGATGCAAGTGGTGCAACCGTATGCAGTTACGCCGAAGCCCAGTTTTTCCAGGTAGCCCAACAGGCCGGCCGCTTCCAGGTACTTGGTCACGACGCGCGATCCAGGCGCCAGCGAAGTCTTGATGTGCGGAGCAACCTTCAGGCCGGCTTCAACAGCCTTCTTGGCCAGCAGGCCAGCTGCCAGCAGCACGCTTGGGTTCGATGTGTTGGTGCACGATGTGATCGCAGCGATCAGCACGTCGCCGTTCTTGACATCGATGCCATCGGCGTTGGTGTACGACTTGGTCAGGTCTTCGATCTTCTTGTTGAAGCCGTTTTCAGCCACCGGCTTGACGAACAGGTCGGCGAAGGTCGACTTGACGTTGCCGATTTCGATACGGTCTTGCGGACGCTTAGGACCAGCCAGCGACGGCGCCACGGTGCCCAGATCCAGCGACACTTCGTTGGTGTAGTCGATGTCGCCTGCCTTAGGAATGCCGAACAGGTTCTGCGCCTTGAAGTAAGACTCGAACGCGTCGATTTCCGCCTTGGTGCGGCCGGTGCCCTTGAAGTAGTCGATGGTTGCTTCGTCGACCGGGAAGAAGCCCATGGTCGCGCCGTATTCAGGCGCCATGTTGGCGATAGTGGCGCGGTCGGTCAGCGACAGCGACTTGGTGCCTTCGCCGAAGAATTCGACAAACTTGCCCACAACCTTGGTCTTGCGCAGCAGTTCGGTGATGGTCAGGACCAGATCGGTTGCGGTGCAGCCTTCGCGCAGCGCGCCGGTCAGGTTCACGCCGACCACGTCTGGCGTCAGGAAGTAGACCGGTTGGCCCAGCATGCCGGCTTCCGCCTCAATGCCGCCCACGCCCCAGCCGACTACGCCGATACCGTTGATCATGGTGGTGTGCGAGTCGGTGCCGACCAGGGTGTCAGGGTAGTAGACGCCGGTCTTGTTGTGCACGCCGCGCGCCAGGTATTCCAGATTCACCTGGTGGACGATGCCGAAGCCCGGAGGCACGACGCCGAAGGTGTCGAATGCCTGCATGCCCCATTTCATGAACTGGTAGCGCTCGTTGTTGCGCTCGAATTCCAGTTTCATGTTCAGGTCCAGCGCTTTCTTTTCGCGGTAGTGGTCGATCTGCACCGAGTGGTCGACAACCAGATCCACCGGAACCAGCGGTTCGATGTTCTTTGGGTTCTTGCCCAGCTTGCTGGCGACGTTACGCATCGCGGCCAGGTCGGCCAGCAGCGGAACGCCGGTGAAGTCTTGCAGCACCACGCGTGCAACCACGAACGGGATTTCGTCAACGCGTGCAGCAGTTGCGCCCCAGCTTGCCAATTGCTTGACGTGTTCTTCCGTCACTTTTTGACCGTCGCAGTTACGCAGGACGGACTCCAGCACGATACGGATCGACACTGGCAGACGGGAGATGTTGATCCCGAGTTTCTTTTCCAGGGCGGGCAGGGAGTAGAACTTGCCTTTCTTGGAACCAGAAATCTTGAATTCCTTTAGGGTGTTCAATGTGTTGCGGGACATGGCCTCTTCTCCTTAGATTACGGATGGTATAAGTGTTTGCTTGCGCTGCGAAACCATTGGTTTCGCAGCAAATACGGAACTGCTGTACTGATGGATTCGTGCTGAATCTTGTTACTGTTTGCTGCTTAGCTCTTCGGTGCTGCTGCTGCCGGCGCTTGCGCTGTCGGCACTTCTACGTTCTTGCATTCGTTGGCCAGTTGCTGACCTTTTTTGGAATCCAGCAGGATGCCCTTGGCGGGGATGCCGATCCAGACCAGGCCGACCTTGCGGTTTTCAAAGCGGTTGGCGCCGGTGGTGGTCACGACGCGGGTCAGGCGGTTGATGCGCTTGTTCCAGCGAATGGCGATGTGCTTGTCGTCGTCATCGTTCTTGTAGATGGTCAGCTTGTTGCCCATTTCGCAGTTGAAATCGGCAGACTTGGTGCCACCGATTTCAGGTTCGCTTTCATCGTCGTCGGCGTCGGACGAAAACGGCATTTTTTCAACAGGTGCGGCAGCAGCCTTGGCAGGCGTTTTCTTCTTGACGGTCTTTTTTGCTTTTGTAGTGGCCGGTGCGGTTTCGGCGAATGCTTGCGGCATGCCGACAGCGAAGAGGGCGCTTACGAGTGTCAGGGCGGTCAGGTATTTTTTCATCTTGCGGGTCAATTGATCTTCGTGAATGTTCAATGTTGCAGGGTGGCTGAAATCGGTGCGGCGGTTGTCGCTGTCGTGGTCTCTGCAAACCAGCTCGCAACCGCCGCGGGTAAAGCAGCGCCGCCGGCGTGGCCGCGCTGCAGAATGCTCCAGTAATAGCGATAGCTTGCACGGTCGTGCAATGTGCCTTCGTGTTGTATCGGTCCCCATTGCACGTCCCTGGCTTTAAGCAGGATTTGTGCCGCTTCGCCGATTTCATCGTCGGCCGGGGACAGCGTTTGCACGATCGCCTTGATCTGGCTCGGATGGATGCTCCACATCCGGGTGTAACCGAATTCTTGCGCCGCGCGGCCGGCGTCGCCCGTGACCACGGCGGCATCCTTGATGTCGGTGGTGACGTTATGCGAAGGCACCTTGCCGTGCGCGTGGCAGGCGGCGGAAATTTCCAGTTTGGCGCGCGCCACCAGCGGATGCGTGAACTGGCCGGGCGAGCGCATCGCGGCGCTCGGGATCGCACCGTAGTGCGCCGACACAAAATCCATGACGCCGAAGGACAGCGATTCAACTTGCGGCAATGCTGCGATCAGACGCACGTCTTCCAGCGCGCCGTGGGTCTCGATCAGCACATGCAGCGGCGGCATGCGGCGGCCGGCTTCGCTGGTGTGGCGAGAGATGGTGGCAAGGGCGCGTTGCACGTCGGCCAGACCGTCCGCCTTGGGCAGCATCAGGTAAGCCAGTTGCGCGGCATTGGCAACGGCGGCGGTAGCGCAGATCGTCGCGACATCTTGTTCGAAATAGGGGCTGGTGACGTCATGCACGCGGGCGCCGATGCGGCCGAAGCGATTGTCGTCGCCGGCGATCAGGGAGCCGACCAGTTGCGCGTGTTCGGCTTCGTTGCCGGCGCTGGCGCCGTCTTCGCAGTCGAGGGTGATATCAAAAATCGGGCCGAGTTCTTGTTGCAGAGCAATCGACTTGCGCATCAGCTTTTCAGAGCCGGCGTAATGATCGCAGACCGGTATCGAGACCGGTTGTCGGGTGCCTGGGAACAAGACCTGGGTGGGATGCATTGCTGCTGAATTCCGAATGTATGCAAAATTTACGCGGCGGCTGTGTGAGCCCGCCGCGTGCTGGTCAATTAGCCGACCAGATGTTTGACGCCTTCGCGCTCTTCCGACAATTCCTTGAGCGTGATGTTGATGCGCTCTTGGGAGAATTCGTCGATTTCGAGGCCTTGGACGATCTTGTATTCGCCGTTCTCGGTGGTGACCGGGAAGCCGAACATGGTGCCTTCAGGGATGCCGTAGGAACCGTCCGATGGCACACCCATGGTGGTCCACTTGCCGTTGGTGCCGAGGATCCAGTCATGCACGTGATCGATCGCTGCATTGGCTGCCGAAGCTGCCGAGGACAGGCCGCGCGCTTCGATGATCGCTGCGCCGCGCTTGCCGACTGTCGGCAGGAAAGTGTCCTTGTTCCAGACCTGGTCGTTGATCAGATCCTTGACTGCCTTGCCGTCTGCTGTGGCAAAACGGTAGTCGGCGTACATGGTTGGCGAGTGGTTACCCCAGACGCACAGTTTTTCGATTGCCGAAACCGGTTGGCCGATTTTGGCCGCAACTTGCGACAGCGCGCGGTTGTGGTCCAGACGCAGCATGGCGGTGAAGTTCTTGGCCGGCAGATTCGGCGCCGACTTCATGGCGATGTAGGCATTGGTGTTGGCTGGGTTGCCGACCACCAGAACCTTGACGTCGCGCGAAGCAACAGCGTCCAGCGCCTTGCCTTGCACGGTGAAGATTTGAGCGTTGGCTTCCAGCAGATCCTTGCGCTCCATGCCTGGGCCGCGTGGACGCGCGCCAACCAGCAGGGCGATGTCGGCATCCTTGAATGCCGTCATCGGATCGCTGTGCGCGGTCACGCCGGCCAGCAACGGGAATGCACAGTCATCGATTTCCATGATGACGCCCTTGAGGGCCTTTTGCGCTTTTTCATCCGGAATTTCCAGCAACTGCAGGATCACTGGCTGGTCTTTGCCGAGCAGGTCGCCGTTAGCAATGCGGAAGAGAAGGGAGTAACCGATTTGACCGGCGGCGCCGGTAACGGCAACACGCTTGGGGGCTTTAGCCATGTTGAATCTCCAAAGTGGTGATAGAAAGCGTTTAATGCTGCTATGAAGCCTTGAACCGATCCTAACTTCGCAGTTGCGGCTGCTTCAGGGCTTCTTGCTGGCATCTCGGAAGACGCCGACAATTACTTCGTATTCTTTATAGAGAGTGTAATCATACCGTCGAAAAGCGCAGGCGGTCAGCTTGTTTTGCCGATTTTCAGCAGAGAACCGACAGTGCAAATCGCGTCGATGTTGCGCGCGTTGATGCAAGTGCCGGCCGATCTGTTGATGCATGTGTCTGTCCGGGATGTACTCGTCGCCGAATATGCCCGCGAGTGTAGGCTTGCCCGAGTGCCCTGTCAATCGCTATCTTATGTCTTATATAAGACATCTTATTGAATACTTTTTGCTGGACGCCAGTAGGGTTTTTGTGGTCAAATTTGGGGTTATGAGCTCCAGCCTGCCCAATCTGAACAACAGCGACGCGCAAAGCGTGGGCACCAGTGTTGCCGGAGCCGCTCCTACCTTCAGTCCCCTCTATCAGCAAATCAAGGCATTGATCACGCAGCGTCTGGAATCAGGCGAGTGGAAGCCTGGCGAACTGATCCCCAGCGAAGTTGAACTTGGCAGCCGTTTCAAGGTAAGCCAGGGAACCGTGCGCAAGGCGATCGACGAGCTGGCGGCCGAAAATCTGGTGGTGCGCCGGCAAGGGAAGGGCACGTTTGTTGCCACGCATCATGAAACGCATGCGCAGTTCCGTTTTTTGCGCCTGACGGCGGATGTGGAAGAGCCGCAACGCGCGGAAAACAAAATTATCGAGGTCAAGCGCATGCGCGCGCCCGCTGAAGTGGCGCGCCAGCTTGATATTAAATCGGGTGACTCCGTCATCTTCATCAAACGGGTAAAATCCTTTAACGGCGTTCCGACCATACTCGAAGATATCTGGTTGCCCGGTCTTATTTTCAAAGGGCTGACCGCGGAACGGCTGATGGAATATAAAGGGCCGCTGTACGGCCTGTTTGAAACGGAATTCGGGACACGCATGATTCGCGCTGCAGAGCAGATTCGTGCCGTGGGGGCGGATCCGGAGTCTGCGGGATTTCTGGGAGTTCCGCCCCAAACGCCTTTGTTGAGTGTCGATCGCGCCTCGTATACGTATGGCGACAAGCCTGTCGAAATGCGGCGCGGCTTGTATTTGACGTTGAATCATCATTATCAGAGCGAGCTGAATTAAGCGGATAAAGGCCCGGCCTTTACTCGCATCTGCCTGCTGTCTGTGAAAAAGCCTAATTTGCTGCGAAGCAGAATAAGTGTTGGTGAACGTTCATGAAATCGGCGAAAATTGCAGGATTGTTTTAAATCTGAGGAGAACCTTGTTATGTCTGAAGCCGCTAAACCACCACGGCCACAATTTCGTAACATTAATATTACCCAAATTGCTGGTTACCGCATGCCGCTGGCTGCCCTGGTGTCGATCATGCACCGTGTCAGTGGGTTGTTTTTGTTCCTGATGTTGCCGTTCATCCTGTACTTGCTGGATAACAGCCTGCTCTCCGAGGGCACCTTCGACTACCTCAAGGGCTTTGCCTCCAACTGGTTCGTCAAGCTGATCATCCTGGCCCTGTCCTGGGCTTATCTCCACCACTTCTGCGCCGGCATCCGCCACCTGATCATGGATAACCATATCGGTCTGGACAAGGACAGCGCACGCAAGTCGTCGAGCGGCGTTCTGGTCGTCAGCATTGCGCTGGTGATCGTCGTGGCATTGAAACTGTTCGGAGCGTTCTAAAAATGGCAAACAATAATATCGGATCGAAGCGTCTCGTCGTGGGTGCGCATTACGGCATGCGCGACTGGCTGGCGCAACGCGCTACCGCCGTCGTCATGGCCTTGTACACCGTGGTCCTGCTGGTGTGCTTCCTGACCTCCAGCGGTTTCTCTTACGACGGCTGGGCGGCAATGTTCTCGCATCAGTGGTTCAAGATGGCGACGTTTGCAGCCTTCATGGCCTTGTTCTACCACGCCTGGATCGGCGTGCGTGATATCTGGATGGATTATGTCAAGCCGGTCGCCGTGCGCCTGGTCTTGCAAGTTGCCACGATCCTGTGGCTGATCGTATGTGCCGGATGGGCGGCGCAGATTTTGTGGAGAATGTAATCGTGGCTGCTATCAAATCCACAATCCCTACACGCCGCTTTGACGCGGTTATCGTCGGCGCCGGCGGATCCGGTATGCGCGCTTCGTTGCAACTGGCTGAAGCCGGTCTGAACGTTGCGGTGTTGTCCAAGGTTTTCCCGACCCGCTCGCACACGGTCGCTGCCCAGGGCGGCATCGGCGCATCGCTGGGTAACATGTCGGAAGACAACTGGTACTGGCACATGTTCGACACCGTCAAGGGGTCGGACTACCTGGGCGACCAGGACGCCATCGAATTCATGTGCCGCGAAGCACCGAAGGCCGTCTACGAGCTGGAACACTTCGGCATGCCATTCGACCGCAATCCTGACGGCACGATTTATCAGCGTCCGTTCGGCGGCCACACTGCGAACTTCGGCGAAAAGCCGGTGCAACGCGCCTGTGCTGCAGCCGACCGTACCGGTCACGCACTGCTGCATACGCTGTATCAGCGCAACGTGCGCGCCAAGACGCATTTCTTCGTTGAGTGGATGGCGATCGACATCATCCGCGATCAAGAGGGCACTGTCCTCGGCGTCGTCGCGCTGGAAATGGAAACCGGCGAAGTCATGATGCTGCAAGCCAAGACAACCCTGTTCGCCACCGGCGGTGCAGGCCGTATCTGGGCTGCATCGACCAACGCCTTCATCAATACCGGCGACGGTATGGGCATGGCGGCGCGCGCAGGCCTGCCGCTGCAAGACATGGAATTCTGGCAGTTCCACCCGACCGGCGTGGCCGGCGCGGGCGTGCTGATCACCGAGGGCGTGCGCGGCGAAGGCGGCATCCTGATCAACAGCAACGGTGAACGTTTCATGGAGCGCTACGCGCCGACGCTGAAGGATCTGGCGCCGCGCGACTTCGTTTCGCGTTCGATGGACCAGGAAATCAAGGAAGGCCGCGGCGTCGGTCCAAACAAGGATCACGTGCTGCTGGATCTGCGCCATATCGGCGCCGACACGATTCAAAAGCGTCTGCCGTCGATTCTGGAAATCGCGCACAAGTTCGCCAACGTCGATGCGACCAAGGAGCCTATCCCTGTCGTGCCGACCATCCACTATCAGATGGGCGGTATTCCGACCAACGTGTATGGCCAGGTCGTTGTGCCGAACAATGGTTCGTACAAGGAAGTCGTGCAGGGCATGTACGCCATCGGCGAATGCGCCTGCGTATCGGTGCACGGCGCCAACCGTCTGGGCACCAACTCGCTGCTCGATCTGGTGGTGTTCGGCCGTGCTGCCGGCAATCACATTGTCGAGAGCAAGCTGCAAGACCGCAGCCACAAGGATCTGCCGGCGGATGCAGCCGACCGCGCGCTGGAGCGTCTGGCGCGTCTGGAAAGCAGCACCGGTTCCGAGCGCGTTCAGAATGTCGCCAACGATATTCGCGCCACCATGCAGAAGTATTGCGGCGTGTTCCGTACCGATGCTTTGCTCAACGAAGGCCGTGAAAAGATCATGGAACTGGACGAGCGCTGCAAGCATGTCTCGTTCAAGGACAAGTCCAAGGTGTTCAATACTGCGCGCGTCGAAGCGTTGGAACTGGGCAATCTGATCGAAACCGCCAAGGCCACCATCACGTCGGCTGCCGCCCGCAAGGAATCCCGTGGCGCCCACGCGCACAGCGATTATGAAAAGCGCGATGACGAAAATTGGCTCAAGCACACACTGTGGTTTTCCGAGGGGAATCGTCTCGACTACAAACCAGTCAACATGCAACCGTTGACCGTTGAGACATTTAAACCTAAAGCACGTACTTTCTAAAAGGTCAGAACATGACACGTACTCTGAAATTTAAAATCTACCGCTACGATCCGGACAAGGATGAAAAGCCGTACATGCAGGATCTGACCGTCGAGCTGAAGCCAACCGACAAGATGCTGCTGGATGCCCTGCAACGCATCAAGTCCGACGTCGATGATTCGCTGGCGCTGCGCCGCTCCTGCCGCGAAGGCGTGTGCGGTTCCGACGCGATGAACATCAACGGCAAGAACGGTCTGGCCTGCACCACCAACCTGAACGAACTGAGCGAGCCTATCGTTCTGAAGCCGTTGCCAGGTTTGCCGGTGATCCGCGACTTGATCGTCGACATGACCAACTTCTTCAAGCAATACGATTCGATCAAGCCTTACCTGATCAACGACAGCATTCCTCCTGAAAAAGAGCGTCTGCAATCGCCTGAACAGCGCGAAGAACTCGATGGCGTGTATGAGTGCATTCTGTGCGCATGCTGCTCGACATCGTGCCCGTCGTTCTGGTGGAATCCGGACAAGTTCGTCGGTCCTGCCGGCTTGCTGCAGGCTTACCGCTTCATCGCCGATAGCCGCGACGAAGCGACCGGCCAGCGTCTGGACGATCTGGAAGATCCGTATCGCCTGTTCCGTTGCCGTTCCATCATGAACTGCGTCGATGTCTGCCCCAAGGGATTGAACCCGAACAAGGCGATCGGCAAGATCAAGGAGCTGATGGTTCGCCGCGCAGTATAAGAAGTGAGTTGTTGAAAAGGCGGGAGGCGACTCCCGCCTTTGATTTACGCTTTCGCACCGGTCCGATTGTTTGGTCGGAAGCGCTGAAATGAATGTCAGTCGTATCAGTTGCACGCGTTGCACCCGTTGTACTACTTAGAAGTGAATTGAATCCATGTCCCAAAGCCATCAAGACGATCCCGCCAAACGTGCACGCCTGCGCTGGCGCGCCCGTCGTGGATTGCTGGAAAACGATCTCATCCTGACGCGTTTTCTCGACGCGAACGAAGAGAGCATGAGCGACGACGAAGTCGATGCGTTTTCCCGTCTGATGGATCTTGGCGACAACGACCTGATGGACTTACTCCTTGTGCGCAAGGAGCCTGAAGCAGCGGTGGACTTGCCTCAAGTTCACGCCTTGCTCAAAAAATTGCGTAGCGCCTGAACGTTTCACAGAGTTCTGGCAATATTGATTGGTTCAAAAGCGGCCGGCGTTGTATTAGAGGCTGTTGCAAAATGAAGTTCGGCAGCATCAGGCAGGGAAGGGTGCGAAGTCCATTTTGCAACAGGCTCTAAAGCGGTTGATTTGCGATTTTTGATTAACGATTCATCATCACAGCTGAAGGAAGAACTATGCCCACCTCAGATATCAAAGCGACCCTGTCGTTTTCCGACGGTACGCCATCCCTGGATTTTCCCGTCTACAAGGGCACGATCGGTCCGGATGTCATCGACATCCGCAAACTGTACGGCGCCACTGGCAAGTTCACTTACGACCCGGGCTTCATGTCGACCGCGGCATGCAACTCGTCGATCACCTACATTGACGGCGACAAGGGCGAGCTGCTGTACCGCGGATACCCGATCGAGCAGCTGGCCGTCAATTGCGACTTCCTGGAAACCTGCTACCTGCTGTTGCACGGCGAACTGCCGACTGCAGCGCAAAAAGAAGAGTTCGTCGATACGGTGACTCAGCACACCATGGTGCATGAGCAAATGAACTTCTTCTTCCGCGGCTTCCGTCGCGATGCGCACCCGATGGCCGTGCTGACCGGTTCGGTCGGCGCCTTGTCGGCGTTCTACCATGACTCGCTGGATATCAGCAATCCTGTGCATCGCGACGTGTCCGCGATCCGCATGATCGCCAAGCTGCCGACATTGGTCGCCATGGCATACAAGTACAACATCGGCCAACCGTTCGTGTACCCGCGCAACGACCTGTCGTACAGCGCCAACTTCATGCGCATGATGTTCGCGAATCCATGCGAAGAGTACAAGGTCAACGAAGTGCTGGTGCGCGCACTGGATCGTATCCTGATCCTGCACGCCGACCACGAACAAAATGCATCGACATCGACCGTCCGCCTGGCCGGTTCGTCGGGCGCCAATCCGTTCGCCTGTATCGCTGCCGGTATCGCTTGCCTGTGGGGCCCTGCTCACGGCGGCGCCAACGAAGCTGCATTGACCATGCTGGAAAGCATCGGCTCGGTCGAGAACATCCCTGAGTTCATCAAGCAAGTCAAGGACAAGAACTCCGGCGTCAAGCTGATGGGCTTCGGTCACCGCGTCTACAAGAACTACGATCCACGCGCCAAGCTGATGCGTGAAACCTGCTACGAAGTCCTGAATGAACTGGGCCTGCACGACGACCCATTGTTCAAGCTGGCCATGGAGTTGGAAAAGATCGCGCTGGAAGACGAATACTTCGTGTCCCGCAAGCTGTACCCGAACGTCGACTTCTACTCCGGTATCGTTCAGCGCGCGCTGGGCATCCCGACTTCGATGTTCACCTGCATTTTCGCCATGGCGCGTACCGTGGGCTGGATCGCGCAATGGAACGAAATGATCTCCGATCCGGAACAAAAGATCGGTCGTCCACGCCAGTTGTTTGTCGGCTCCGAAAAGCGCGACGTTCCAGCGATCGACAAGCGTTAATTGGTGTTGCCTGAAGTCGGCTGGGGCTGATCCGAAGGGGTTTGTCATCAAGTCGTCATCAGGCTGTCATCAACTCGTTGGTAGTTGCCCGGCGGCTATGGCAGTGCCTTGCCGCTGGTTACAACAAACAACAGAAATAAAAAAGCGAATCTTCAGGATTCGCTTTTTTATTGGAAATAAGGATATATAATTCTGCCTATGCTGACTGGATAACCCAAAACGTTCAGGTAGACATGGTCCTTCCCCACAACTTGATGTGCAATCCGCTAACCGGTCAGGCCGTGTCGCGGAAGGTTAGATTAACCCGCTAATCTCGCGAAACGCGAAGAAAGGTGAGCCAGATATGACTCAGCTCTACGAGCAATACAATCTCAATTCCTACCTTTTTGGTGGAAATGCGCCGTACTTGGAAGAACTGTACGAGGCGTACCTCAATAATCCCGGATCCGTACCAGACAATTGGCGTGCTTATTTCGACGCGGTGCAACACGTGCCTGCAGTTGACGGCTCCAATCGTCCCGACGTCGCCCACGCTCCGGTCATCGCGTCGTTCGCCGAGCGCGCCAAGCAAGGTCCGATCCGCACGGTCGTTGCTTCCGCCGATACCGAAATGGGTCGCAAGCGCGTCGCTGCAACACAACTGATCGCCGGCTATCGCGACATGGGTTCGCGTTATGCCAACCTGGATCCGCTGCAACGCCAGGAACGTCCAAGCATTCCTGAACTCGAGCCGACTTTCTACGGCTTCAGCGATTCCGATATGGATATCGTGTTCAATATCAGCAATACCTATTTCGGCGGCGAAACCGCATCGTTGCGCGACCTGCTGCAATCGCTGCGCGACACCTACTGCCGTTCGATCGGCGCCGAATTCACCTACATCAGCGACCCGACTGAAGTGCGCTGGATCCAGGAACGCCTGGAACCGACACGCGCGCTGCCGCAGTTCTCGGCTGAAAAGAAAAAGCACATCCTCGACCGCCTGACCGCGGCCGAAGGCCTGGAGCGTTACCTCCACACCAAATACGTCGGCCAGAAGCGTTTCTCGCTGGAAGGCGGCGAAAGCTTCATCGCCTCCCTGGACGAAACCATCCAGCGCGCCGGTGAAAAGGGCGTGCAGGAAATCGTCATCGGCATGGCCCACCGCGGTCGTCTGAACGTGCTGGTCAACATCCTGGGCAAGACGCCGCAGGAACTGTTCTCGGAGTTCGAAGGCCATCACGCCGACGACCTGCCGGCCGGCGACGTCAAGTATCACCAAGGCTTCTCCTCCGACATCAGCACCCCGGGCGGCCCGGTCCACCTGTCGCTGGCGTTCAACCCGTCCCACCTGGAAATCGTCAACCCTGTGGTTGAAGGTTCGGTCAAGGCGCGTATGGATCGCCGCGGCGACAAGGACGGCTCGCAAGTGCTGCCTATCCTGGTGCACGGCGATGCCGCGTTCGCAGGTCAGGGCGTCGTGATGGAAACGCTGAATCTGGCGCAGACTCGCGGCTACGGCACCGGCGGCACCGTGCATATCGTGATCAACAACCAGATCGGTTTCACCACTTCCGATCCGCGCGACTCCCGTTCGACGCTGTACTGCTCGGACGTGGTCAAGATGATCGAAGCGCCTGTGCTGCACGTCAACGGCGACGATCCGGAAGCCGTCGTGTTCGCCACGCAGATCGCAGTCGATTACCGCATGCAGTTCAAGAAGGACATCGTCGTCGACATCATCTGCTTCCGCAAGCTGGGTCATAACGAGCAAGATACACCGGCGCTGACACAGCCGCTGATGTACAAGAAGATCGCGCAACATCCGGGTACACGCAAGCTGTATGCAGAACGCCTGGCAGCGCAAGGCACTATCCCGGCCGACGGCGGCGACGTCATGGTCAAGGCTTTCCGTGATGCGATGGATAGCGGCAAGCACACTGTCGATCCGGTCATCACCAACTTCAAGAGCAAGTACGCCGTCGACTGGCTGCCGTTCCTGAACCGCAAGTGGACCGATGCTGCCGACACCGCCGTGCCGCTGGCAGAACTGAAGCGCCTGGCGACACGCATCACCACCATCCCTGAAGGCTTCAAGCCGCATGCGCTGGTCGAGAAGGTCATCAACGACCGTGCAGCAATGGGTCGCGGCGATCTGAACCTG
This sequence comes from Herbaspirillum rhizosphaerae, assembly GCF_001189965.1. GTDB lineage: Bacteria > Pseudomonadota > Gammaproteobacteria > Burkholderiales > Burkholderiaceae_D > Herbaspirillum > Herbaspirillum rhizosphaerae. The sequence continues at coordinate 323,493 of NZ_LFLU01000004.1, read as the reverse complement.
GACTGGGGCATGGGCGAACATCTGGCCTACGCTTCGCTGGTTGCTTCCGGTTACGCCATCCGCCTGACCGGTCAGGATGCAGGTCGCGGCACTTTCGTTCACCGCCACGCTGTCTTGCACGATCAAAACCGCGAGCGTTGGGATGCCGGTACTTATATTCCTCTGCAAAACGTCGCAGAGAACCAGGCTCCGTACACCGTGATCGATTCGGTTCTGTCCGAAGAAGCGGTGCTGGGCTTTGAATACGGTTACTCGACTGCCGAGCCGAACACGCTGACTATCTGGGAAGCCCAGTTCGGCGATTTCGCCAACGGCGCTCAGGTCGTCATGGACCAATTCATCAGCTCCGGCGAAGTGAAGTGGGGCCGTGCTTCCGGTCTGGTGCAAATGCTGCCGCACGGTTACGAAGGCCAGGGTCCTGAGCACTCGTCGGCACGCCTGGAACGTTACCTCCAGCTGTGCGCCGACAACAACATGCAAGTTGTCCAGCCGACGACTGCTGCGCAGATTTTCCACTTGCTGCGCCGTCAGATGATCCGCCTGTTCCGCAAGCCGCTGATCATCCTGACACCGAAGTCGCTGCTGCGTAACAAGGATGCCGGTTCGCCGCTGGCCGATCTGGCCAAGGGTTCGTTCCAGACCGTCATTCCTGAACTGGATGACAAGATCGACGCCAAGAAGGTCAAGCGCGTGATCGCTTGCTCCGGCAAGGTCTACTACGATCTGGTCAACGCCCGCAAGGAGCGCGGCCAGTCCGACACAGCGATCATCCGTGTCGAACAGCTGTATCCGTTCCCGCACAAGGCGTTTGCTGCTGCGCTCAAGCAATTCCCGAACTTCCAGGAATTGGTCTGGACGCAAGATGAGCCGCAAAACCAGGGCGCATGGCTGCAAATCCAGCACAACATCTTTGAAAATCTGACTGACGGTCAAAAGCTTGCGTATGCAGGTCGTCCAGCCAGCGCATCGCCAGCGGTCGGTTACTACGACAAGCACTATGCGCAACAAAAGGCGCTGATCGATACCGCGTTCTCGAAGCTCAAAGGCTTTGTCCTGACTAAGTAATCAGATCTTGCACAGCGCGCATCGCGAGGGCGATGCGCGCTGATGTTTATTGAATAACCCGAATCGGAGAAGTTACATGGCACAAATCGAAGTAAAAGTCCCACAATTATCAGAATCCGTTGCAGAAGCGACGCTGCTGCAATGGCATAAAAAAGTGGGCGAAGCCGTCGCACGCGACGAAAACCTGATCGACGTCGAAACCGACAAGGTCGTGCTGGAATTGCCGGCGCCTGAAGCCGGCGTCATCACGCAGATCATCAAGGCCGACGGTTCGACCGTGGTCGCGGGCGAAGTCATCGCGATCCTCGACACCGACGCCTCCGCGCAAGTGAGCCCGCTGGAAATCAAGGCCGCTCCTGCACCGCAATCGACCAACGAACCGACTCCGGTTGCCGCTCCCGAGCTGGCCAACAAGTCCAACGTCGCCATGCCGGCTGCCGCCAAGATCCTGGCAGACAACAACATGTCGACAGCGCAAGTGTCGGGCACAGGCAAAGACGGCCGCGTCACCAAGGGCGACGTGCTGGCTTCTCTGGCAACACCGAAGGCCGCTGCTCCTGCAACTGCCGCCGCCAAGCCGGCGCTGCAACAAGTTGCTGCTCCTGGCAAGCCAAGCCTGGAAAACCGTCCTGAAGAGCGCGTCCCGATGAGCCGCCTGCGTGCACGCGTGGCCGAGCGTCTGCTGCAATCGCAAGCCACCAACGCGATCCTGACGACCTTCAACGAAATCAACATGCAACCTGTGCTGGACCTGCGCGCCAAGTACAAGGACAAGTTCGAAAAAGAACACGGCGTCAAGCTGGGCTTCATGTCCTTCTTCGTCAAAGCGGTCGTTCACGCACTGAAGAAATACCCGATCGTCAACGCATCGGTTGACGGCAACGACATCGTCTACCACGGCTACTTCGACATCGGCGTTGCAGTCGGTTCGCCACGCGGTCTGGTGGTGCCGGTTCTGCGCGATGCGGATCAACTGTCGATCGCCGACATCGAAAAGAAGATCGGTGAATTCGGTCAAAAGGCCAAGGACGGCAAGCTGTCGATCGAAGAAATGACCGGCGGCACCTTCACTGTGTCCAACGGCGGTACTTTCGGCTCGATGCTGTCGACACCGATCATCAATCCGCCGCAATCGGCGATTCTGGGCATTCACGCCACCAAGGATCGCGCCGTGGTTGAAAACGGTCAGATCGTGATTCGTCCGATGAACTACTTTGCACTGTCCTACGACCACCGCATCATCGACGGCCGCGAAGCCGTCCTGAGCCTGGTTGCGATCAAGGAAGCTTTAGAAGATCCGGCACGCTTGCTGTTGGACTTGTAATGACCAACGGGCAAGCTACTGCGCAAGCCGATCTCGCCGCTGTGACGCTCGCCGTACGTTCGTACGGCTGTGCTTCTCGCGACGACCTCGGATTGCTCGCTACGCTTGCCCGACGGCCCACAGAGCCGGCTAGGCGCTGAAGGCTTCGGCGTTCAGCGCTTTTTTTGTCTCCGCGGGTCTGCTGACTCGCGCACAACGAATTAGGAATAAAACATGAGTAAAAATTTTGACGTGGTCGTCATCGGCGGCGGTCCTGGCGGCTATATCGCGGCAATTCGCGCAGCACAACTGGGTTTCAATACTGCATGTATCGATGAGTGGAAAAACGAAAAGGGCGGTCCTGCACCTGGCGGTACTTGCACCAACGTCGGTTGCATTCCATCGAAGGCATTGCTGCAATCGTCGGAGCACTACGAGCACGCCAGCCACTCCTTTGCCGATCACGGCATCGAAGTCAAAGGTCTGGGCCTGAATCTGGAAAAAATGCTGGGTCGCAAGAACACCGTCGTCAAGCAAAACAACGACGGCATCTTGTACCTGTTCAAGAAGAACAAGGTCACCTTCTTCCACGGTCGCGGCAGCTTCGTCAAGGGCGACGCCAACGGCTACGAAATCAAGGTTGCCGGTGCAACCGAAGAGTCGATCACTGCCAAGCAAGTCATCGTCGCAACCGGTTCCAACGCACGCGCCTTGCCTGGCGCAGCGTTCGACGAAGAACTGATCCTGTCGAACACCGGCGCACTGGCAATCACTGAAGTACCGAAGAAGCTGGGCGTGATCGGCGCCGGCGTGATCGGCCTGGAAATGGGCTCGGTCTGGCGTCGTCTGGGCGCGGAAGTCACCGTGCTGGAAGCGCTGCCGACATTCCTCGGCGCAGTCGACGAACAAATCGCCAAGGAAGCGCAAAAGCTGCTGGCCAAGCAAGGCCTGGTAGTGAACCTGGGCGTCAAGATCGGCGACATCAAGGCCGGCAAGAAAGACGTTACCGTCGACTACACCGACGACAAGGGCAATGCGCAAAAGGCTGTGTTCGACAAGCTGATCGTGTCGATCGGCCGTACACCGAACACCACCGGCCTGAACGCTGAAGGCGTTGGCCTGAAGCTGGACGAGCGCGGCTTCATCGCCGTGGATGGCGAGTGCAAGACCAACCTGCCGAACGTGTGGGCAGTGGGCGACGTCGTGCGCGGCCCGATGCTGGCGCACAAGGCGGAAGAAGAAGGCGTTGCCGTTGCCGAGCGTATCGCCGGCCAGCACGGTCACGTCAACTTCAACACCATCCCTTGGGTCATCTACACCTCGCCGGAAATCGCATGGGTCGGCAAGACCGAGCAGCAACTGAAGGCTGACGGCGTTGCTTACAAGGCCGGCACTTTCCCGTTCCTGGCAAACGGCCGTGCACGCGCACTGGGCGATACCTCGGGCATGGTCAAGTTCCTGGCGGATGCGACGACAGACGAAATCCTCGGTGTGCATATCGTCGGCCCTATGGCTTCGGAGCTGATTTCCGAAGCCGTCGTGGCGATGGAATTCCGTGCTTCCGCAGAAGACATCGCACGTATCTGCCACGCTCACCCATCGTTGTCCGAAGCAACGAAGGAGGCCGCACTGGCAGTCGACAAGCGCGCGCTGAACTTCTGATGAATCGGGTTTACCTTCACTGGTAAACTCCGGTCCTCATCGATGGGCGAGCCTGGCTCGCCCATTTTGTTTTAGTCGTCCCCGTTTTTACGAAGTCGGCATCGTGTTTTATCCCGGCCGATTGCGCTCATTCCGGATGCTCAGGATGACGCGAACCAAAAATAAAGATCAACCATGGATGTCCGCGAATTCTACGATCATGCGCTAAGCGAGCGTGGTTTCAAATCAGACGAGGCGCAGCAGCGTGCGATCGATCGCCTGCAGCGCGCCTACGAAGAATGGGTCGCGTTCAAATCGCAGCGCTCCAGCACCTTCAAGCGGCTGATCAATCGCCCTGACGTGCCGCGCGGCGTGTACATGTGGGGCGGCGTAGGGCGCGGCAAGTCCTTCCTGATGGACAGCTTTTACTCGGTCGTCCCGGTGGTGCGCAAGACGCGTCTGCACTTCCACGAATTCATGCGCGATGTCCACCGCCAGCTCGACGAGCTCAAGGGCATCGCCAATCCGCTGGATGAAGTCGCGCGCCGCATCGCCAAGAAATATCGCCTGATCTGTTTCGATGAATTCCACGTCTCGGATATCGCCGATGCGATGATCTTGTACAACCTGTTGACCGGTTTGTTCGACAACGGCGTGTCGTTCATCATGACCTCGAATTACCAGCCGGATACGCTGTACCCGGACGGCCTGCATCGCGATCGCATGCTGCCGACCATCAAGCTGCTCAACGACAAGCTCGACGTGATGAACATCGATGCCGGCGTCGACTACCGCAAGCGCGCGCTGGAGCAGGTCAGGATTTATCATTCGCCGCTCAACGCCACCACCGACAGCGAGTTGCGCGACGCCTTCGCCGCCGTTGCGGAAACCGCCGACGAAGATACTCGTGTACATATCGAGGCGCGCGAGATTCGCGCCTTGCGCCGTGCGGGCAGCGCGATCTGGTTTGATTTCGCCACCTTGTGCGGCGGCCCGCGCTCGCAGAACGACTATCTAGAAATCGCCAGCCGCTTCCAGACCGTGATCTTGTCCGGCATCCCGCGCATGTCGGCGGCGATGTCGTCCGAAGCGCGCCGGTTTACCTGGCTGATCGACGTGTTCTACGACCACAAGGTTAAGCTGATCATGTCGGCCGAGGTCGAGCCGGAAGAGCTTTACACCGCAGGCACGTTGTCAAATGAGTTCCACCGCACGGTTTCACGTATCATTGAAATGCAATCGCGCGAATATATGGATTCCGAGCGCCGTCTGGCCGCCGATAAGCTTGCTTGAATATGGATAAGGGTTACATGCAATTATTTTTTGAACATTCCTCCCGCAAATTGCTTGCCTGCGCCGCTACGTTGCTGGCGTTGCTGGCGCTGCTGCCATGTGCGGCGTCGGCAGCCGAGAAGGCCTACGGAACGCCCGGACAGCCGACATTCGATCAGCGTTATCCGTCGGGATCGATTCAGACCGTCGACTCCGCCGACAGCATTCTTCTTGAAGCCGAGAAGGAACGTCAGGTGATCAACGATCAATATATCGATGATCAGCGCGCCTGCTATCACCGGTTTTTCGTATCGTCCTGCCTGGAAGACGCCAAGGAACGCAATCGCGTCGCGGTGAAGCAAGTGCGTGATGTCGAGGTGGAAGCGAATGCCTACAAGCGCCAGGCCAAGGCCGATGACCGCGACAAGTCGCTGGCCGAACAGCACGCGAATGATGAGAAGGAAGCAGCTCGCCGCGCGCAGGATCAAAAGGAAAAGGCGGCAGCCTCGCAGCGAAAGATTCAGGAGAGCATGGCCAAGCAGAAGCAGGTGGCCGAGCGCGAAAGCCAGGCTGAAGGCCAGGCCGATCTGCGCGTGAAAGCCCACGAAGCACAAGTACGCAAGACGCAGGCCGAAGAAGCGGCAAAGGCGCCTCAGCGTGCGGCCAACGAGCAAGCCTACAAGGAAAAGGTCAAGCAAGCGGAAGCGCACCGCAAGGAAGTCGAAGCCAAGAAGGCAGAGAAAGAACGCGAGCGTGCCGCCAAGCAACAGCAGGCGCCTGCTGCACCGGTTGCGGCGTCATCCAAATAAGCGCTTCGCCGCCAGTCAATGCCGGCAACGATTGTTGACCTGCGGCAGGTGGATTACACTGTCAACAGTTCGTTTCCTTGGCCGCGGCTGTCAGAGCCCGCGCCGATTTTGCAATAGAAGCCACCATGACCATGACGCACCGCGAAGATATACAGCGCCGTATTATCGAATTGGAAGTCGAACATCGCGACCTGGATGCGGTGATCGACTTGCTTTCGCTGGAGACCCGTCACGAAGAATTACAATTGCGCCGTTTGAAGAAGCGCAAGTTGCAATTGAAAGATCATATCGTGTTGCTGAAAATGCAATTGATGCCGGATATTCCGGCCTGATCGTCGTCGCTCGTTTGCGATCGGTTCTGCGGTTGACGCACGAAAGCAGTCGCAGCTCTGTGCCTGAACGTTAACTCTCGCTGGCGGCGCATGCCGTTCGTTTCGGCAACGCTGCGGCGGAGCTTCTTTATTTATTCCCTTGTGGTCTGGTTCAACCTCTTTACAGGCGTCAGTCAGTGAGTTCCATCGAAGATACCGCAGCACCCGTTCCACATGGTATCCATGATGCCGAGGTTGAGCAGCTTTTCGGCGCAGGCGGCCCGCTGGGCGGCCAGGTAGGCAGCTATCGTCCGCGTCACTCGCAAACAGAAATGGCCAAGGCCATTGCCGACGCCATCGCCGGTCAGCGTACGCTGATCGCAGAGGCGGGCACCGGCACCGGCAAGACATTTGCCTATCTGGTCCCGGCCTTGCTCTGGGGCGGCAAAGTCATCGTCTCGACCGGCACCAAGAATTTGCAGGATCAGCTTTACCTGCGCGACATCCCGACGGTGCGCAAAGCCTTGAGCGCGCCGGTGTCGGTTGCGCTGCTGAAGGGACGATCCAATTACGTCTGCCATTTTCATCTCGAACGCACGCTGCAAAACGGCCGCATGACCTCGCGCGACGATGTCGGCTATCTGCGCGAGATTTCGCGTTTCATGAAGACCACCTCGTCCGGCGACAAAGCCGAATTGTCCTCGGTGCCGGAGACGGCGCTGATCTGGAATCTGGTCACGTCGACCAGGGATACCTGCTTCGGCGCCGAGTGCCAGTACTACCAGGATTGCTTCGTCATGAAGGCGCGCAAGGAAGCGCAGCAGGCCGACATCGTGGTGGTGAATCATCACTTGTTCTTTGCCGATGTCGCACTCAAGGACACCGGCGTGGCCGAGTTGCTGCCCACCGCCAATACCGTGATCTTCGACGAAGCGCATCAATTGCCGGAAACCGCGACCATGTTCTTCGGCGATACCGTGTCGACATCGCAAGTGCTGGAGCTGTGCCGCGATGTGCTGGCGGAGGGCTTGTCGCACGCGCGCGATGGCGCCGACTGGGCCAAGGTGGTGTCGCCGGTAGAGAAGGCGGTGCGCGATCTGCGTCTGGCTTTCCCGGAAGATATCGTCCGCCTGGCGGTCAATCAGATTGCGCCGTCGAGCGTCTTCTTCCCGGCGCTGGAAACCTTGCGCGACAACATGGACGACATGATCGCCGTGCTGGAAAAGCAGGCCGAGCGCGCCGAGACCATCGAGCAATGCCGCACCCGCGCCATCGAACTGTCGGGCCAGCTCGACAACTGGAACGGCGCCCAGGACAAAGCCGCCAGCGAAGACGGGCAGACCTATGTGCTGTGGGTCGAAGCCTTCACTTCGTCGCTGCAACTGCATCGCACGCCGCTGTCGATTGCGCCGATTTTCAACAAGCAGCGCGAAGGCGTGCCGCGCGCCTGGATCTTTACGTCGGCGACGCTGGCGGTGAAGAACGATTTCAATCACTACACCTCGCAGATGGGCTTGTGGGATGAGCCTGCGCAGTCATGGCCAAGCCCGTTCGACTACGAGCAGCAAGGCTTGCTGTATGTGCCCAACAATCTGCCGCAACCCAATTCGTTTGAGTACACTGATGCCGTGATCGATGCTGCCTTGCCGGCGATCATCGCTGCCGGTGGCCGCACCTTCCTGTTGTGCACGACGATACGCGCCGTCAATCGCGCGGCAGAACGTTTGCGCGAAGAGTTCGAAACGCGCGGCCTGCCTTTCCCGTTGATGGTGCAGGGCGAAGCGGGGCGCACCGAGTTGCTGGATCGCTTCCGCGCGTCCGGCAACGGTGTGCTGATCGGCAGCCAGAGTTTCTGGGAAGGCGTCGACGTGCGTGGCGATGCCTTGTCGCTGGTGATTATCGACAAGCTGCCGTTTTCGCCGCCGGACGATCCGGTGCTGGCGGCACGCATTGCAGAGCTGGAGAAAAAGGGGCTGAACGGTTTCATGCATCATCAGTTGCCGTCGGCAATCATCAATCTGAAGCAGGGCGCCGGGCGTCTGATTCGGGATGAGAGCGATCGCGGCGTGCTGATGATTTGCGACCCCCGGCTGATATCCAAGGGATATGGCCGACGCATCTGGCAGAGTCTGCCGCCGTTCAAGCGCACGCGCGAGATCGCCGCGGTAGAAGAATTTTTTGTTCGTCGTGCAGAGCTGGCGGCGGCTGCGACGGCGGCCGGCGAATCTTGACCGATCTTGACCGAATTTTGAATCACTCTTGAAGCAGCGATCGCACCGACGCGATCTGCACGGTGAATAACCCATACCGAGGATATGCATGGCAAGTTCAAGCGCATCCACCGCATTAGTACCGTTACGCGCCAGCGAGCTCATTGTCGGGCAGCGTTCGCCGTGGCCGATTTATAACGAAGCCGGCGATCTGCTGCTGGCGCGCGGAAGCATGGTGGAAACGCAAGGCCAGCTCGACGGCTTGCTGGAACACGGCCTGTTTCGCAACGAGAAATGGGGCACCGAACCGGATACCGACTCGGTGCCCTTGCCGCAATCGCGCGACGTGCTGCAAAAGCGCCGCCGCTCCAAAGGCCTGCGTCCGCCTGCGCCGAGCCGCGGGCAAGAAAGCATCGTCACCATGGACGAGGTGCGCTGGCGCATCGGCGATGCCTTGTCGCTGCAATTGAAAGAAGCGCCCGACGTGCGCTACAACATCAGCCTGATGGGCAGCCTGGCCGGCAAAAGCGTGCTGGTGTCGGCGCCGGTGAAAGACGGAAAGTACATGCACCTGCGCGACGGCCAGATCGTGGTGGTGCGGGCCCTGTCGGGGCGGCGTGCCTACGCCTTCGTCGCCAGCGTGCTCAAGTACCAGAACCTGCCGTATCCCTACCTGCATCTGTCGTGCCCGCGTGAAGTGCGTTGCACCGTGATCCGTCAGGATACGCGCGTGGAAGTGGATGTCGACGCCTTCCTGACGATCGCCTCGGCGCCGCCTGCGGCGCTCAATCTGCTCGATCTGAGCGTTGGCGGCGTATCCGGCGTCAGCAGTTTTCTCGGCTGCGCCAAGGATGCCACGGGGCGTCTCAAGTTCATCATCAACGTTGCCGGCGAAGAACGCGGCTTGGACCTGGATGTCGTGCTGCGCACGGTCGAGGCCGACAGCGATCCCAACTACGCCAAGTACGGTCTGGAGTTTGTCGACGTATCGGCGCGCGACCGCCTCATTTTGTCCGCGTTTGTCTATCAGACCGTCAGCGAAACCGACTGATCCGACGCCTGCGACCGGCGTTCCGGCCGCCGGTCGAGCATCGCCATATTTTACGATGCATCGCGGCATTTCTCTGCGAATTCGACAGGGGGCTTCGGGTAAAATGGCGGGATGAAAATCTTAATCAGTAACGACGACGGCTATCAGGCTCCAGGCATCCTGGCGCTGGCTGACGCCTTGTCCGCCATCGCCGAGATCACGGTGGTCGCGCCCGACAGCAATCGCTCGGGCAGCTCCAACTCGCTGACGCTTGATCGCCCCTTATGGGTTGAGCGTGCCGGCAACGGTTTTTATTATCTCAATGGCACGCCGTCGGACTGCGTGCATGTCGCCTTGACCGGTTTGCTGCCGGAACGTCCGGACCTGATCGTGTCCGGCATCAATCAAGGACAGAACATGGGCGACGACACGTTGTACTCCGGTACGGTGGCGGCGGCGACCGAGGGTTTCCTGTTTGGCATTCCGGCGATTGCTTTTTCTCAGTTGCACAAGGGCTGGGAGCATCTCGACAGCGCCGCGCGCATCGCGCGTGAAATCGTCGAGCGCCAGTTCGAAGAACTTGCCAAACCTTATCTGCTGAACGTCAATATTCCCAATCTGCCGTACGCAGAACTCAAGCCTTGCGTCGCGACGCGGCTGGGCAAGCGGCATACCTCGGAGCCGGTCTACAAGATGCGCGATCCGCATGGCAAGGACATCTACTGGATCGGCCCGGCCGGCGCCGTCAAGGACGCCGGCGATGGCACCGATTTTCACGCCACGGCGCAAGGGCATGTATCGATCACGCCGCTGCAGATCGACCTGACGCATACGGCGCAACTGGCCAATCTGAAGAAGGCATTGGCATGACCGGCAAATCGAGTCGTTTCCCTTTGTCCTTGTCTTCGGTGGTCGAGAAGAAAGGCAAGTCGCCGGCGACGGCTTCCGGACGGACCGCGACGCAGTTCGCCGCGCCGACACGCACGGTGGTGACGCCGCAGACGGCCACCAGAAACGCCGCACAGGATTCCGGCCGCCAGGCTGCCAAAGCGCAGGCCGCGCAATCGGCGCAATCCGCGCAGCCGGCCGGCAAGCCCGCCGCGCGCAGCGCCTTGCCGACACCGATGCCGACCGCCAACCGGCAAGCGCCGCTGGTGTCGGACGCGGTTCGCAAAGCCATGGTGGCGCGGGTAGCCAAGCAGGGTGTGAGCGATCCGAAGGTATTGGCGGCGATGGAGGCGGTGCCGCGGCATATGTTCATGGATCCGGGGCTGTCGAGCCAGGCCTACATCGATGCCTCGTTGCCGATCGGACATCATCAGACGATTTCGCAGCCCTACATCGTGGCCCGCATGATCGAAATCATGCGCGACAACAATAAGGGCAAGGTGCTCGACCGCGTGCTGGAAATCGGCACGGGTTGCGGCTACCAGGCGGCGGTATTGTCGCTGGTGGCCAAGGACGTGTATTCGATCGAGCGCATCAAACCGTTGCATGAACTGGCCAAAACCAATTTGCGGCCGCTGCGTATCGCCAACATCCGCTTGCATTACGGAGATGGTATGCTAGGCCTGCCGCAGGTGGCGCCGTTCGACGGTATCATTCTTGCTGCGGCCGGCCTGGAAGTACCGCAGGCCTTGCTGGAGCAGTTGGCGATAGGCGGGCGTCTGGTGGCGCCGGTCGGGGGGCGTCAGCAAATGCTGCAGCTGATCGAGCGCATCAGCAAGTTTGAGTGGACCAGCGAAACCCTGGAAGAATGCCATTTTGTGCCGCTGCGTCCGGGCACGGTGTAACAAGAAATAGAATAAGCAAAATAAGCAGCACAGCCAATGGCAACAAGGCGCATGATCAGGCCTTGCTTGTCCCGATGAACTTCTCGCGCAAGGCGCGGGTCAACGTTATCGTTGTACAAAATTAATGTAATGAGCATGAAAAAAAATCGTTTGGTTTGCCTGGGGATTTCCGTCAGTCTGCTTGCAGCGTGTTCGACTACGCCGCGTATCGCGGCTCCTGTGGTGGATCGCACGGGGAACTCTTCCCAGCCGGTTGTCGACGCAAGCAAGCCTGCAGCAGCCGCCGCAGCAGCGCGTCCCGAAGGAAAAGGTTATTACACGGTGAAGAAGGGCGATACGCTGTACCGTATCGCGCTGGAGTCGGGGCAGAGCTATCGCGATATCGTCGCCTGGAACAACCTGACCAATCCGAACGACATCAAGGTCGATCAGGTGCTGCGGGTGTCGCCGCCTGACGGCGTGCAAACCGGCGCGGTAGTGGTCGGCGGTACGTCGGGTGGTATCGAAGTCAAGCCCTTGGGCGCATCGACGGCAGCCAATAACGGCGTTGCGGCGCCGGTCGCCGGCGTCGGCAGCAACAAGATCGGTCCGCGCGGCGACAAGCGCGCCTATTCGGACAGCACATTGGCCGAAATGGAAAAACCGGATACTGCGCCGACCAGCGCGCCTGCGGCGGCAACAACGCAGGCAGCAGCGCCGGCCAAGACCGAGCCCGCGCATGCAGCGGATAAACCGGCGCCGGCACCTGCGGCAGCGGCGCCGGCAGCGGACGACGACGCAGTCTCGTGGATGTGGCCGGCAGAAGGCAAGGTTATCGGCACGTTCGAGGGCGGCAAGAAGGGCGTCGACATCGCCGGCAAGAGCGGCCAGCCGGTGCTGGCGGCCGGAGCGGGCAAGGTCATGTATGCCGGCGCCGGCATCCGCGGCTATGGCAACCTGGTGATCGTCAAGCACACGAACAATCTCTTGTCGGCCTATGCGCACAACAAGACGATATTGGTGAAGGAAGGGCAAGCTGTAACCAAGGGGCAGAAGATTGCCGAGATGGGGAATTCGGATAGCGACAGCGTCAAGCTGCACTTCGAAATTCGTCAGCAAGGCAAACCTGTCGATCCGTCGAAATACCTGCCGCCACGTTAGCGTATGAGCCCACGCCCTCAAGATCACCTGCCAGATGACGAGTCCCGATCGGACGACCCAGTCGAGCCAATGGATGCTGCCGACGATCTGGAAGTGATTGAGGAGGGCGAGCCTGCCGAAGGCGACGGCGAAGCGGAAGTTGTCGTCGCCGTCGAGGGCGTGGAGGAGCTGAAGAAGGTCCTCGCCGCCGAACTCTCTACCGACACCACCCAGCATTACCTCAATCAGATCGGCACCCGGCCGTTGCTGACCGCCCCGGAAGAGCTGTACTTCGCTACGCTCGCCAAGCAGGGCGATTTTGCTTCCCGTCAAAAAATGATCGAGCACAACCTGCGTCTGGTGGTGTCGATTGCCAAGCATTACATCAATCGGGGCGTGGCCTTGCTCGATCTCATCGAAGAAGGCAATCTCGGCCTGATGCGCGCCATCGACAAGTTCGAACCCGAGCGCGGTTTCCGTTTTTCGACCTATGCTACCTGGTGGATACGCCAGAGCATTGAGCGCGCCATCATGAACCAGGCGCGTACGGTGCGTTTGCCCGTACACATGGTGCGCGAGCTCAACCAGATCCTGCGCGCCAAATACCATCTGGAAGCGCAGCAGCACGACGGCCGCGACGCCACTGCCGAAGATATCGCCCATCTGGTGGATAGACCGGTGGAAGACGTGCAGGATGTATTGACCCTGTCCGAACACGCCGCTTCGCTCGATACGCCGCTGGACAACGATCCTCAGGCCAGCCTGATCGATCTGCTGCCGGGCTCGATGGATGAGAATCCCGATACCCAGGCGGAATCGCATGAAATGTCGATCTTGATTCGCGACTGGCTCAAAAACTTGCCGGATAAACAAAGAATCGTCATCACGCGCCGTTTCGGCCTCGACAACGACGACCCATCGACGCTGGAGCAACTCGCAACCGAAATGGGCATCACCCGCGAGCGCGTACGCCAGGTCCAGCAAGAGGCGCTGATCAAGCTCAAACGCACGCTGGTGTCGCGCGGCGTCAGCAAGGACGCGCTGTTCTAGTCGCGCCGGTGGCGTTTTAGCTTCCCTCCGGTCCCCGGATCGCCGACAATAGCGGTTTTAGTTTTTTCGGCTGCGACGGCGGCCGCATCTATAGTTTCTATGCAGCAAAATATTATCGATATCAAAGCCCTCGACATGGATGGGCGCGGCGTCGGCCATCTGGCGAACGAAGATGGCACCCAAGGCAAAGTCGTGTTCGTCGAAGGCGCGTTGCCGGGAGAGCAGGTCAGCTTCCACTCTTATCGCAAGAAGCCGAAGTGGGAAGCCGCCACGATGACGGCCTTGCATCGCGAATCCTCGTTGCGCGTCAAGCCGCAATGCGACTATTTCGGCATCTGCGGCGGCTGCGCCATGCAGCATCTGGAGCCTTCCGCGCAGGTCGCCATGAAGCAGCGCGTGCTGGAAGACAATCTCTGGCATCTCAGCAAGCTCAAGGCCGAGACCATGTTGCGTCCGATTTACGGGCCGACCTGGGGTTACCGTTATCGTGCCCGGATTTCGGTCAAGAACGTGGTCAAGAAAGGCACCGTGCTGGTTGGTTTTCATGAAAAAAAATCGCCCTTCGTGAGCGACATGAAAACCTGTGAAATCCTGCCGCCGCATGTTTCCGCGATGCTGGTGCCGCTGCGCCATCTGATCGGTTCGCTATCCATCATTGAGCGCCTGCCGCAAATCGAGCTGGCGATCGGCGAAGGAGACGACGGCCAGAAAACGACCGTGATGGTGCTGCGCGTGATGGAGCCGCCGAGCGCCGATGATGAAGTCAAGCTGAAGGCCTTCGCCGACGAATACAAGGTCGAATGGTGGTTGCAGCCCAAGGGGCCTGATACCGCTTATCCGTACTATCCGCCGCAGTCGAATCTGCATTACACCTTGCCCGAGTTCGGTATTCGCATGCCGTTCAAGCCGACCGATTTCACGCAGGTCAATCACCAGATCAATCGCGTGCTGGTAGCGCGGGCTCTGCGCCTGCTGGATGCGCAGCCGGAAGACCGCGTCGCCGACTTGTTCTGCGGCCTGGGCAACTTCACTTTGCCGATTGCCACGATGGCGAAAGAGGTGGTCGGTATCGAGGGAAGCACTGCGCTGACGGAGCGTGCGGCTGACAACGCCAAGGTCAACAATGTCGCTGAAAAGACCTCGTTTTATTGCCGCAATCTGTTCGAAGCGACGACGGAAGATTTCGTCGCCTTGGGCAAGTTCGATCGCATGCTGATCGATCCGCCACGCGAAGGCGCGCTGGAAGTATGCAAGGCGATCGCCGGTCTTGGCGAGCAGCACGCTCATCTGAAACCCAAGCGGATCGTATACGTGTCATGCAATCCGGCGACGCTGGCGCGGGACTCCGGCGAGCTGGTGAATGGCGGTGGCTACCGTCTGAAGCTGGCCGGCGTGGTCAACATGTTCCCGCATACGGCGCACGTGGAATCGATGGCGGTTTTCGATCTGGATGAGTGAATCGATTCGTCGCCTGACTGAACGAAAGACGTAAAAAAGCCGACCAGGAGGTCGGCTTTTTATTGGGCGTCAATCGAGATCAGTCGCGGTTGCCGCCAAAGATGCCGAGAATCGACAGCAGGTTGACGAACACGTTGTACACGTCCAGATAAATACGCAGTGTTGCCGAGATGTAATTGGTTTCGCCGCCGTTGATCACTTGCTGCACGTCAAACAGAATGTAGGCAGAGAAGATCGCGATGGCCACCACGGAAATCGTCAGTTGCAGCGCCGGCATTTGCAGGAAAATATTTGCCAGCGACGCCACGACGATCACCAGCAGGCCGGCAAACAGCCATTTGCTCATGCCCGAGAAATCGCGCTTGGATACCGTGGCGACCGTTGCCATCACGCCGAAAATCAGCGCTGTTCCGCCAAATGCCGTCATGATCAGCGTACCGCCGTTGGAAAATCCCAGCGTGTATTCGATCAGGCGCGACAGCATCAGGCCCATGAAGAAGGTGAAGCCGAGCAGCACGGCGACGCCCAGGCCGGAATTCTTGGTTTTTTCGATTGCATAGAAGAAACCGAATGCCACCGCCATGAACACGACGAAACCGATCATCGGGCTGCCGGCGAACATGCTGAAATGCATCTGCACGCCCAGCCATGCACCCAGTACGGTCGGGATCATGGACAATGCGAGTAGCCAGTAAGTGTTGCGCAGCACGCGGTTGCGTACGACGGCGCCGGTGCTGACAGTTTCAAATGCGTTTTGTGGGTATTGACTCATTCTTCCTCCAGTTGCGATAAATGCGAACCAAGCATAGCACGACAGTCCTGTGTAGGACATGTTCCGGGTCGCGAAGTTCGATGAGGGATTTTCTCTTGTATTTGTCAAAATGTCATGCTTTGCAGCAAATTAGGCTGATAAATGGCCTTTTCGTGCTAGAATCAAAGGTTGATTGAATTGTTGATTAACGGCTTAACCCTTTCTTTTTATTGGAGTTTTTACACATGGCAATTGAACGCACCCTGTCGATTATCAAACCGGACGCAGTTGCGAAAAACGTGATCGGTCAGATTTATTCCCGTTTCGAAAACGCCGGCCTGAAAATTATCGCTGCGCGCATGATTCACTTGTCGCGTGCGGAAGCTGAAGGTTTCTACGCGGTTCACCGCGAGCGTCCTTTCTTCAAGGATCTGGTTGACTTCATGGTCTCCGGTCCTGTGATCGTGCAAGCCCTGGAAGGCGAAAATGCCATCCTGAAGCACCGCGACCTGATGGGCGCAACCGATCCGAAGAAGGCAGAAAAAGGCACAATCCGCGCCGATTTCGCTGATTCCATCGATGCCAACGCAGTACACGGTTCCGACGCAGCAGAAACAGCCAAGGTTGAAATCTCGTATTTCTTCCCGGCGCTGAACATCTACTCGCGTTAATTTGCAGCAAGTTGTCCTTGATGTTTAGCGATCTATGCATCAAGGTTAACGAAAAGTGGTACATGTCATGACAACAGCTCTCACCAATCTGCTGGATCTGGATCCCGCGCAACTCGTCGCTTACTGTGGCGAGTTGGGTGAGAAGCCGTTTCGCGCCAAACAATTGCAACGTTGGATACACCAGTACGGTGTGGCCGATTTTGCCGAGATGACAGATCTCGCCAAATCACTGCGTGAAAAGCTGTCCACGCGCGCGTTCGTCGCTGCGCCGGCCATCATCAGTGATCACACTTCTACCGATGGCACCCGCAAATGGCTGGTGGACGTCGGCAACGGCAATGCCGTTGAAACCGTATTCATTCCCGAAGAAAACCGCGGCACCCTGTGTATTTCGACCCAGGCCGGCTGTGCGGTGAACTGCCGTTTCTGCTCGACCGGCAAGCAGGGCTTCAACCGCAACCTGAGCGTGGGCGAAATCATCGGCCAGCTCTGGATGGCCGAGTTTGAGCTGCGCAAGACCAAAGGCGTCGAGGCCGGCCCGAAAGGCGAGCGCCAGATCACCAATGTGGTGATGATGGGCATGGGCGAGCCTTTGCTGAATTTCGAACCTACCGTTACCGCGCTGAAGCTGATGCTCGACGACAACGCCTACGGTCTGTCGCGCCGCCGCGTGACATTGTCGACCAGCGGCGTGGTGCCGATGATCGACAAGCTGTCGCAGGAATGCCCTGTGGCCCTGGCAGTGTCGCTGCACGCATCGAACGATACCTTGCGCGACGGTCTGATTCCCCTGAATAAAAAATATCCGCTGCACGAACTGATGGCTGCCTGCAAACGCTATCTGGAATTCGCGCCGCGTGATTTCGTTACCTTTGAATACTGCATGCTGGACGGCGTCAACGACAGCGACGCGCACGCGCGCGAACTGGTTGCGCTGGTGCAGGGCGGGGGCGACAGCAAGGCTGCCGTGCCGTGCAAATTCAATCTGATTCCTTTCAATCCTTTCCCCGAGTCGGGCTTGAAGCGTTCGCATAATCCGCGGATCAAGGCGTTTGCCCAGATTCTGATGGATGCCGGCATTGTGACGACCATCCGCAAGACGCGCGGCGACGATATCGACGCGGCGTGCGGCCAACTGGCCGGCGAGGTGAAGGATCGTACGCGCGTGCAGGAGCGCATGCAAAAGATGACCGAATACCAGCAAAAATTCGGCAAGGATTTCGGCCGCATCGTGGAGATATCCGGGTGAGGAGAAGCTGGCAGAAAAGCCTTGTGGCGTTTGCGCTGGCGCCTGCTTTGCTGCTGACCGGATGTGCTTCCTCCAAATCGGACATGGCTGCGGCTGCCGCTCCGGATAATTCTGTTCCCAGTCTTCCTCGCGTCGCGGTGCGCGCCGATGCGCAAACGCGCGCGGACATCCGCCTGCAACTGGCGATCGGCTACTACGAGCAGCGTCAGTTCGGCGTGGCGGTGGATGAGGCCGGGTTGGCCTTGCAGGCGCTTCCCGATCTCGCCGACGCCTATAGCGTGAGAGCGCTGGCTTACATGGAAATGGGGCAGGGCCAGCTGGCGGAGAGCGATTTTTTGCGGGCGCTGAAGCTGGCGCCGGGTAATCCGGACTTCGCCAACAACTACGGCTGGTTCTTGTGCAATGACGACCGTGCCGCCGAAGCGATGCCATTTTTTGAATCGGCAATCGGCAACCGTTCCTACCAGTCTCCCGGCAAGGCGCTTGCCAATGCCGGCGCCTGCAGTATGAAATTGCAGGATGCGCAGGCTGCAGAGCGCTATTTTGCGCGGGCATTTCAGTACGAGCCTGCCAGTCTTGCGACGAATGTGAATCTGACCAGGCTGTATTTCGACCGGAATGAGTTCGAGCGCGCTCGCTTTCATATCGGTCTCGCAGCAAAGAATAATGTCCTGGATGTTCAAGCACTATGGCTTGCCATCAAGATTGAACGTAAACTAGGCAATCAATCAGCCGAAAATGATCTGGCGGTGCAGTTGCGCCGCCGCTATCCGTCTTCGTCAGAATACGCGGCTTATCAACGTGGAGCATTTGATGAGTGATCAGCAGGGAAATGAAGCGCCCGTCCCCGAATTCGTATCGGGAACAGAAGAGGTAAAGCAGGTCGCATTACCCGGCGCGCTATTGGCGGCACAACGCCAGGCCAAAGGCTGGTCTGTAGAACATGCTGCCAGCCAGCTGAAGTTTGCAACCCGGCAAGTGATCGCGCTTGAAGCCGATAACTATGCCGCGTTGCCGGGCGCGGTCATCGTGCGGGGTTTTGTACGCGCCTACGCCAAGCTGCTGGGGCTGGATGCCAATGCCCTGGTAGCGATGTTGCCGCAGGAAGGTCCTGCCCGTAACGAACCGATCGTGCCGCAACGCACCTTGTCGACGCCGTTTTCGGAGTCGCCGCTGCCGCTGGGAAATCGCAGCGCAATATCGCCTGGATTGATCGTGGGCGGCATTTTGGTGGTCATTCTGGCGGGGGCGGCAATCGCTATCCACGAAACGGATCTGTTGAGCGGCGTGCCGCAGATGGCCTGGCTGAAATCAGCCGCCAGCAAGACCGCTGCGACGGAAGAGTCGCAAGCGCCGGTGCAGGCGGCAGAAACACAGGATCTGCCTCCCGAAGTCCAGGATGGATCGGACAAGAGCAAACTGGAAAAGGTTGAGTCGGCAGTAACAAGTGCGGCAAGCGCGACCAGCTCGGCGATCACGAATGTGTCCGAGCGCGTGGCCAGCGTTGTTTCGACGCCCGCGCCTCAGCCTGAAACTGCGCCTGCAGAAAAGCCTGCAGCGACCGTCGCATCGGCGCCGGTGAATCCGGCGTCTCCCGTCACGGGCGGGCTGAATATCAGCAACAGCAAGGATTTGCTGCGACTGACTTTCCGCGAGGATTCATGGGTCGAGATTCGCCGCAACGACAAGACGACCATAATTTCCCGTCTGCTGAAGGCAGGCACTTCGGAGTCGTTCGATATCACGGAGCCGGTAACGCTGGTGATCGGCAATGCTGCCGGCGTTGACGCCAGCTTGCGTGGTTCCAAGCTGGATTTGCAGGCGACCGGCAATAATGTAGCTCGTCTGAGTTTGAAATAAACACGTATGTCATCTTCATCTTTTCCGATTGCATCTGGTCCGCTGGCTCGCCGCCAGCGCCGTCGCACCGTCATCAGCTACGGTGAGCGGCAAGTCATCGTGGGCGGCGGCGCACCGGTGATGGTGCAGTCGATGACCAACACCGATACCGCCGACGCCATCGGCACGGCGATCCAGATCAAGGATCTCGCGCGTGCGGGTTCGGAAGTGGTGCGTATTACCGTCAATTCGCCGGAGGCCGCAGCTGCCGTGCCGGCGATTCGCGAGCAGCTGGATCGCATGGGCGTGGATGTGCCGCTGGTCGGCGACTTCCACTACAACGGCCATACGCTGTTGAACGACTATCCCGATTGCGCGCAGGCGCTGTCGAAGTACCGTATCAATCCGGGCAATGTGGGCAAGGGCGCCAAGCGCGACACCCAGTTTGCGCAGATGATCGAAGTCGCCTGCCGCTACGACAAGCCGGTGCGCATCGGCGTCAACTGGGGCAGTCTCGACCAGGCGCTGCTGGCGCGCATCATGGACGAAAACGCCCAGCGCAAAGAACCCTGGCCGGCGCAGGCGGTGATGTATGAGGCGCTGGTGACATCGGCAATTGAAAATGCCCAGCGCGCCGAAGAACTCGGCATGGACGGCAACAAGATCATTTTGTCCTGCAAGGTTTCCGGCGTGCAGGACCTGATCGCGGTGTATCGCGAACTGGCGCGTCGTTGCGATTACCCCTTGCATCTGGGGCTGACCGAAGCCGGCATGGGCAGCAAGGGCATCGTCGCTTCGACGGCGGCCTTGTCGGTGTTGCTGCAGGAAGGCATCGGCGACACCATCCGCATTTCGCTGACGCCGGAGCCGGGCGGCGACCGTACCCGCGAAGTCATTGTCGGCCAGGAAATCCTGCAGACCATGGGCTTGCGCAAGTTCACGCCGATGGTGATCGCTTGTCCCGGCTGCGGCCGGACCACGTCGACGGTGTTCCAGGATCTGGCAGACAAGATCCAGACCTACCTGCGCGAGCAGATGCCGCTATGGAAGGGCGTCTACCCCGGCGTCGAAAGCATGAACGTCGCGGTGATGGGCTGTATCGTCAACGGCCCCGGCGAATCCAAGCATGCAAACATCGGCATCAGCCTGCCGGGAACCGGCGAATCTCCTGCGGCGCCGGTCTTTATCGACGGCGAGAAGCGCATGACGCTGCGCGGCGATCATATCGCAGAAGAATTCCAGTCCATCGTCCTGGAATACGTGCAATCGCATTACAGCAAACAAACCGCGGCCTGAGGTCGCGCTGATCGCCGGCATCCCGTGCTCGCCCGGGCGTTGCGGACGACATAACCTTTACTGAATACAAGCATGTCTGAAAACAAGAAAATCGAAAAAATCGTTGGCGTCAAAGGAATGAACGACATTCTTCCTGCCGACGCGCCGTTGTGGGAATTGTTTGAGAATACCGTGCATTCGGTGTTGAAGAGCTACGGCTTCCAGCAGATCCGCACGCCCATCGTTGAGCCTACCGCCTTGTTCTCGCGCGGCCTGGGCGAAGTCACGGATATCGTCGAGAAGGAAATGTATTCCTTCACCGATTCGATGAATGGCGACAACCTGACGCTGCGTCCGGAAAACACCGCCAGCGTGGTGCGCGCGGCGCTTGAGCACAACCTGACGTACGACGGTCCCAAGCGTCTCTGGTACGCAGGCCCGATGTTCCGTCACGAGCGTCCGCAGCGCGGCCGTTATCGTCAGTTCCATCAGGTGGGAGCCGAAGCGCTGGGCTTCACCGGCCCGGACATCGATGCCGAGCTGATCATGATGTGTCAGCGCCTGTGGGACGATCTGGGTCTGGAAGACATTCGCCTCGAACTCAATTCCATTGGCAACGCCGAAGAACGCAGCAAGCATCGCACCGATCTGATCGCCTATTTCGAACAGCACAAAGAGCTGCTCGATACGGACGCGCAGCGCCGTCTGCATTCGAATCCGCTGCGCATTCTGGATACCAAGAATCCGACCATGCAAGACATGGTCAATGCGGCGCCCAAGTTGCTGGACTATCTGGGCGAAGAGTCGCGCGCGCATTTCGAAGGCGTGCAAAAGATCCTGAACCACAACAACATTCCGTTTACCATCAATCCGCGCCTGGTGCGCGGCATGGATTATTACAACCGCACCGTGTTCGAATGGGTCACCGACCAGCTCGGCTCGCAAGGCACCGTTTGCGGCGGCGGTCGTTATGATCCGTTGATCGAAATGTTCGGCGGCAAGCCGACGCCGGCCTGCGGTTTTGCCATGGGCGTCGAGCGTTTGCTGGAGCTGATGAAGGCCAGCGGCGAGCAATATGCGCCGAACCAATGCGACGTCTATCTGGTCCATCAGGGCGAGGCTGCGCAATTGCAATCCTTTGTCATGGCGGAAAGATTGCGCGGTGCCGGGCTGGATGTTGTGCTACATTGCGCATCGGCGAGCGCCGGCGGCAGCTTCAAGTCGCAAATGAAGAAGGCCGACGCCAGCGGTGCAGCGTTTGCAGTCATCATCGGCGAAGATGAAATGGCAAATGCGACGGCAACGGTCAAGAGCCTGCGCGCGGAAGAAGGCGAAAGCAGCCAGCAGGTCACGATTCCATTCGACGGCGTGCCCGACTATGTGGTGGACCAGATCGTCGGCGACCACGACCATGATCACGACCACGTTCATTATCACCCTTAATTTTTAGACATATTTCATGGCATACGATCTCGAAGAACAAGAACAGTTGGCTTCCATCAAGGCGTGGTGGAGCAAGTACGGCAATCTTCTGACCTGGGTATTGATCATCGCACTGGCAGCCTATGCAGCCTGGAGCGGCTGGAATATTTATCAGAACAAGCAATCCCAGCAGGCGTCGCAGCTGTACGACGAGCAGCAACGCGCCGTCGAAGCCAAGGACAATGCCAAGGTATTGCGCGCAGCAACCGACATGCAGGAAAAATTCAGCGGTACCGCCTATGCGCAGATGAGCGCGCTGGTGTCCGCCAAGGTTGCATTCGACGCCAATGACAGCGAAACCGCCAAGAAGCAGCTGCAATGGGTGATCGATCACGGCCGCGATGCAGAATACAAGGCGATCGCGTCGATCCGCCTGGCCGGCGTGCTGCTTGACGCCAAGGCCTACGACGATGCGCTCAAACTGCTGTCAGGCGATTTCCCCGCACAGTTTGCCGGCGCCGTCGCCGATCGCAAGGGCGACATCCTGGTGGCGCAAGACAAGCGCGATGACGCGCGTGCGGCTTACCAGCTGGCGCTGGACAAAACAGACCAGCGCAGCCCGGGCCGCCAACTGATTCAGTTGAAGCTCGACGCCATCGGCGGCGCCCCGGCCAAGGCTGCGGCCTGATCATCGCCATAACCGCACTCCAACATCGTGAAATTCGGTAAGAGGAAAAACAATATGCGTCGTGAGTCACAAGTCGTTTCCCTGCGTGCAGGTTCGTTGGCTGTCAAGCTGAGCGCGCTGGCTGCAGTTGCTTTGTTGTCGGGCTGCTCGCTGTTTTCCAGCAAGAAGGAAGTGAATCCGCCGGCGGCATTGCTTGAGTTCAAGCAAACCTTGCGCACCAAGACCGTCTGGACTGCTTCGGTCGGCAAAGCCGGCAATTTCGTGTTCAGCCCGGTGTATGCGGCTGACAGCGTGTTTGCAGCAGGCGCCGACGGCACGGTCACACGCCTGAACGCGGCGACCGGGCAGACCATGTGGCGCATCAGCGCAGGTTCGCTGACTGCCGGTGTCGGCAGCGACGGCACCACGGTTGCAGTTGTCGGCGAGAAGGGCGTTGTTCAGGCCTTTGACGCCAGCGGCAAGTCGCTGTGGAAGGCGTCGGCGCCAACCGAAGTGCTGTCGGCGCCTGCAGTAGGCTACGGTCTGGTGGTGGTGCGCAGCATCGATAACCGTATTACCGCGTTTGACGCGGAAAGCGGCGCGCGTCGCTGGAGCATCCTGCGTCCGCTGCCGTCGCTGACGCTGCGCACGGCGCCGGGTATTGTGCTCGATTCGCAGAGCGCCTACGTCGCCTTGCCGGGCGGCCGTTTGTCGGCGCTGGCATTGAATAACGGCGGTCCGCGTTGGGAAGTCGCCGTCGGCGATCCGCGCGGTACGACGGAACTCGAACGCATCGCCGATGTGTCCGGCGTGCCTGCACTGGGTGTCCGTGACGTGTGCGCCGTGGCGTATCAGGGCCGTATCGGCTGCTTCGATGTCGGCAACGGCAACGTGCGCTGGGGCAAGGAATTTTCGAGCGACTCCGGCGTGACGCTGGATGACCGTTACGTCTTCTCCGCAGATGACAAGGGCGGCGTGACCGAATTTGCCCGCGATACCGGTGCGTCCATGTGGCACAACACCAAATTGTCTTATCGCCGTCTGTCCGCGCCGATTGCTGTTGGCAAAGCGGTCGCAGTGGGCGATTATCAGGGTTACATCCATTTCTTGTCGCGTGACGATGGTTCATTCGTCGCACGTACAAGCACTGACGGCAGCCCGATTCAAGTGACGCCGATTGCCGTTGGGCAAAACGTCGTTTTTCAAACTCAAGCAGGAACACTGGTCGCCTTGGCGGCAGAATAATATTTAATGAAGCCGGTTATTGCACTTGTTGGTCGTCCCAATGTCGGTAAGTCGACATTGTTTAATCGGCTCACCCGTTCACGTGATGCGCTGGTCGCAGACTTGCCCGGGTTGACCCGGGATCGTCACTACGGCGAAGGCCGGGTCGGCGAACGCCCCTTTCTGGTGATTGACACCGGCGGTTTCGAGCCGGTCGCCAAAGAGGGCATCATGTATGAAATGGCCAAACAGACCAAGCAGGCGGTGGTCGAGGCCGATGTCGTGATCTTTATCGTCGATGGTCGCCAGGGGCTGACCCCGCACGACAAGACCATCACGGACTTCCTGCGCAAGTCCGGGCGCTCGGTCATGCTGGTGGTCAACAAGGCCGAAGGCATGAAGTACACCTCGGTGACTGCCGATTTCTACGAGCTTGGCCTTGGTGATCCTTACGTGATCTCCGCCGCGCATGGCGACGGCGTCGCCGATCTGGTCGATGAAGCATTGGATATCGCCGTTGCCCAGCGGCCCGATCTCGGTGAAGAAGTTGATGTCGCACGCGGCGTCAAGATCGCCATCGTCGGTCGTCCGAATGTGGGCAAGTCGACGCTGGTCAATACCTTGCTCGGCGAAGAGCGCGTCATTGCATTCGACATGCCCGGCACCACGCGCGACTCGATCGAAATTCCATTCGAACGCGACGGCAAGCAATACACGCTGATCGACACGGCGGGTATCCGTCGCCGCGGTAAGGTATTCGAAGCGATTGAGAAATTTTCCGTCGTGAAGACGCTGCAATCGATCTCGGAAACCAACGTCGTCCTGCTGCTGCTCGATGCGCAGCAGGATATCTCCGAGCAGGACGCTCACATCGCCGGCTTCGTGCTGGAGTCGGGGCGTGCGCTGGTGGTCGGCGTCAACAAGTGGGACGGTCTGCAAAGCGATCGTCGCGACGAGATCAAGATGGATCTGGAGCGCAAGCTCAGTTTCCTGTCGTTTGCCAAATTCCATTTCATCTCGGCGCTGAAGTCGACCGGCATCGGTCCGCTGATGAAGTCCATCGATTCAGCCTATGCTGCAGCGATGTCCAACCTGACCACGCCGAAGCTCACGCGTGCACTGATCGAAGCAGTCGAACATCAGCAACCGCGCCGCAAGGGATCGATCCGTCCGAAACTGCGCTATGCGCATCAGGGCGGCATGAATCCGCCTGTCGTGGTGATCCACGGCAATGCGCTTGAAGGCGTGGACGAGAGCTACAAACGTTATCTCGAAAAGCATTTTCGTGAAACTTTCTCGCTGGTTGGCACTCCACTCCGTATCGAGTTCCGCTCGAGCAAGAATCCTTTCATTCGGCAAGATAAGTAGTTTCAAATCTTGGCGGTAGGTAGGAAATCGTTTACATTCATAACGCATAGATTGGTAAAGCACTTGAAATTTTGTCAGGTGCCTCCAAATCCTAATCACAACAACACAGTGGAGCTGCCATGAGCAACAAAGGGCAATTGTTACAAGACCCATTTCTTAACGCCTTAAGAAAAGAACACGTCCCCGTTTCCATCTATTTGGTAAACGGCATCAAACTGCAAGGTCATGTGGAGTCGTTCGACCAGTACGTCGTCCTGCTGCGCAACACCGTCACACAAATGGTATACAAACACGCCATTTCCACCGTCGTTCCAGCCCGCGCCGTCAATTTGAGTCTCGATTCGGCAGAAGCGGAATAATGGCTTATTCAGCCGGCTTTACGCCGTGTGCATTTTGATATGCGTGCCGCGCTAGTCGGCCTGGATTTCGGCAAGAGCGATTTTGCCGCTAGTCTGGATGAGCTGTTTTTGCTGGCAAAGTCCGCTGGCGCCGAGCCCGTTACCACCATTACGGGCAAGCGCGCCAGTCCGGATGCTGCTTTGTTTGTCGGTTCCGGCAAGGCTCAGGAAGTCGCTGACGCCGTCGCCGATCTGCAACTCGACATTGTCATCTTCAATCACGCTTTGTCTCCTGCCCAGCAGCGCAATCTTGAGCGCGTGCTGAAGACGCGTGTGCTCGATCGCACCAGTCTGATTCTCGATATCTTTGCCCAACGGGCCAAAAGTCACGAAGGCAAGGTTCAGGTCGAGTTGGCGCAGCTGCAACATCTGGCGACACGCCTGATTCGCGGCTGGACTCACTTGGAGCGGCAAAAGGGCGGTATCGGCCTGCGCGGTCCCGGTGAAACCCAGCTGGAAACCGACCGTCGCCTGCTCGGCGACCGGGTCAAGGCTTTGCGCGGCCAGTTGGACAAGTTGCATCGTCAGCATGCGACGCAACGCCGCGCACGCGGTCGTAACGATACATTTTCCGTTTCCCTGGTCGGCTACACCAATGCCGGCAAGTCGACGGTATTCAACGCCATGGCCAAGGCCGGCGTGTATGCGGCAAACCAGCTGTTCGCCACTCTCGACACGACCTCGCGCCGCGTCTATCTGGGCGAAGTCGGTCATGTCGTGATATCGGATACCGTCGGTTTTATCCGCGAGTTGCCCCACCAATTGGTGGCGGCGTTCCGGGCGACACTGGAAGAGACCATTCACGCCGATCTGCTGCTGCACGTTGTCGATGCGGCAAGCCCGGTCCGGATGGAGCAGATTGAGCAAGTCAACCTTGTGCTCAAAGAGATCGGCGCGGATCATATTCCGCAGATTCTGATCTGGAACAAGATCGACGCCGCCGAGCTGGAACCGGCGGTCGAGTATGACGAGTATGGTAGAATCCACCGGGTTTTTATTAGTGCGAAAACCGGTGCAGGCCTGGATTTGTTGCGGCAGGCAATTGCCGATTCACTCAGGTCTTCGATCGAGGCGCGCAGGAGTGCGCAGTCTCAGGTTGTCGATTCTCAAGATGTGCACGCGCATTAGGTCGCTGCAGTCGTTCGTCGGGCGCTTTGATCGGGCCTGATTAAGCCAGATTAAGCAGTTCCCGAAGTTGGCGGGCATTCCCTTTTGATTCAATTTACTATTAAGCCGGATCGCAACGCATGCTTGTTTCTCTATTCAAAAAACTCGGTTTGAAATTCTCGCTGAACGACCCTCAATGGGGGCGCGGTTCGCAAGACGACAACAACCGTCAAAATCAGAATAACGGCGGTAATGGCAACAAGAAGCCGGAAGACGGTCCTCCGGATCTCGACCAGCTCTGGCGCGACTTCAACCAGCGTGTAAGCCGCCTGTTCGGCAAACGCGGCGGTGGCGGCTCCGACAACGGCGACGGCAATTTCAATCGCGGCGACATCAAGGGTGCGGGCATCGGTGCCGGCGTCATCGCGGTGATCGTTGCCTTCCTCTGGCTGGCCAGCGGTTTCTTCATCGTGCAGGAAGGCCAGACCGCGGTCGTCATGACCTTCGGCAAATACAGCCATACCACGCTGCCGGGCTTCAACTGGCGCTGGCCTTATCCGGTGCAAAGCCACGAAATCGTCAACGTCTCGCAAGTGCGTACGGCGGAAATCGGCTATCGCAGCAATGCCAAGAACAAGCAACTCAAAGAAGCGCTGATGCTGACCGATGACGAAAACATCATCGACATCCAGTTCGCAGTGCAATACAAGCTCAAGAATGCCGCCGAATGGCTGTTCAACAACCGCGACCAGGATGAAACGGTGCGCCAGGTTGCCGAAACCGCCATTCGCGAAATCGTCGGCCGCAGCAAGATGGACTTCGTCCTGTACGAAGGCCGCGAAAAGGTGGCGCTTGACGTCGGCCAGCTGATGCAACAGATTCTGGACCGCTACAAGTCCGGCGTGCAGATCACCAACGTCACCATGCAAGGCGTACAACCGCCGGAGCAGGTGCAGGCGGCATTCGATGACGCCGTCAAGGCTGGTCAGGACCGCGAGCGCCAGAAAAATGAGGGCCAGGCCTACGCCAACGACGTGATTCCGAAGGCCAGCGGTGCGGCATCGCGCTTGCTGGAGGAGGCGGAAGCCTATCGTTCGCGCATCGTCGCCAACGCAGAGGGTGATGCCGCGCGTTTCAAGCAGGTTCTGGACGAATACCAGAAAGCGCCTGCGGTGACGCGCGACCGCATGTATCTGGAAACCATGCAGCAGATCTTCACCAACACGACCAAGGTCATGGTGGACGCCAAGAGCGGCAACAATCTGTTGTATCTGCCATTGGATAAACTGATCCAGCAAACCGACAGCGCCAATGCTGCCAAGCCAGCGACCGCGCCGGCCGCCGCAGCGACAACGCCAACACTTCCAGGAAGCGACCCAGTGTATTCAGTCGATGTTCAGCGTGATTCCCGCAATCGGGATGCACGTGATTCCCGTGATCGCGAGGTGCGCTAATGAGCCGCCTGATCACCAGCGTTATTGCCGTCATCGTTGCCCTCTGGCTTCTGTCTTCGACCATCTTCGTCGTCGAGCAACGCCAGTCGGCCATCGTGTTTGCCCTCGGTGAGGTCAAGCAGGTCGTGACCGAGCCGGGTCTGCACTTCAAACTGCCGCCGCCGTTCCAGAACGTGATTTACCTCGACAAGCGCATCCAGACCCTGGATACGCCTGATGCCGACCGTTTCATCACGGCCGAGAAGAAAAACGTGCTGGTCGATTCTTTCGTCAAATGGCGTATCGTCGATCCGCGTCTGTACTTCATCAGTTTCGGCGGTGATGATCGTCGCGCTCAGGACCGCCTGTCGCAGATCGTCAAAGCCGCCTTGAATGAAGAAATCACCAAGCGCACCGTGCGTGAAGTGATTTCCGGCGAACGCGGCAAGGTAATGGATGCGATCCAGCGCAAGGTCGCGATCGAAGCCAAGCAGATCGGCGCCGAGATTATCGACGTGCGTCTGCGTCGCGTCGACTATGTCGACCAGATCAATAATTCGGTCTACGACCGCATGAAATCCGAGCGCGCCCGCGTCGCCAACGAATTGCGTTCCACCGGCGCCGCCGAGTCGGAAAAGATTCGCGCCGATGCCGATCGTCAACGCGTCGTGATTCTGGCGGAAGCGTATCGCGATGCCGAAAAAGTCCGCGGCGCCGGCGATGCCAAGGCTTCGCAGATTTATGCCCAGGCGTTCGGACAGAATCCCGAGTTTTACAAGTTCTATCGCAGTCTTGAGGCGTATCGTGCAAGCTTCAAGAACCGCCATGATTTGATGGTAGTAGATCCCAATTCCGAGTTCTTCAAATATTTCAAGGGTGTGGGAGGCATCAGCACCAAGAAATAAGGCAAGACCGAGAGCAAGATCGTAATATGTGGGTCAGGATGTAAAGGATGGATGCTGCTTGTTGAGGGCATCTTTCCATTTTGTAGCCCACATATTTGTTTCCCTGATTAAATGCGATTCCTACAAGGCATGCACGTCTTTTGACGTGTGTGCCTTGCCGCGTGTAAGAAGGGCGTTGCCTGAATGCATTGTCCAACACATTTTTCTGATTGATTCGTTTTATGCCGAACTGGCTTCTTCCTGAAAATATCGCCGATGTCTTGCCGTCCGAAGCGCGCAAGATTGAGGAATTGCGCCGCCGCATGCTCGACAATTTCCGCCTGTACGGCTACGAAATGGTCATGCCGCCGCTGCTCGAATATCTTGAGTCCCTGCTGACAGGCGCCGGGCAGGATACCGATCTGCGCACCTTCAAGCTGGTCGACCAACTGTCGGGACGTACCTTGGGTGTGCGTGCCGACATGACGACGCAAGTGGCCCGTATCGATGCGCATTTGCTCAACCGTGATTCCGTGACCCGCCTGTGCTACGCCGGCAGCGTGCTGCATACGCGTCCTTCCGGCCTGCATGCGACGCGCGAGCCGCTGCAGATCGGCGCCGAGATCTACGGTCATGCCGGTCTGGAAGCGGACGCGGAGATCCAGGAACTGGCACTGGCTTCGCTGGCGCTGGCCGGCATCGCCAAGGTCCGCCTGGACCTGTGCCACGTCGGCGTGCTGCGCGCCATCATCGCCAATGATGAGAAGGCCAACAAGCAGGCGGCGCAATTGTTCGGTTTGCTGGAGTCCAAGGATATTCCCGGCCTGCAAGTATTGACCAAAGATTATCAGCCCGTCACTCGCGGCGCCTTGCTGGCGCTGCCGGGACTGTACGGCGACAGCGAAGTCATCGAGCGCGCCCGCAAGGCCTTGCCGCCGTTGCCGGGCATCGCGCAGGCGCTGGACGAGCTGCAGGCGCTGGCGCAACTGGCCGGCGAAGCCAACGTCACCATCGACCTGGCGGATTTGCGCGGCTACCACTATCACAGCGGCGTGATGTTTGCCGCCTATGTGCCGGGCCTGCCCAACGCAGTCGTGCGCGGCGGCCGTTACGACCACGTCGGCGAAGCATTCGGACGCGCGCGTCCTGCAACCGGTTTTTCCATGGATTTGCGCGAACTGGCACGTCTGATGCCGGGCGCGGAAAGAAAACGTGCAATTCGCGCACCGTGGGGTACCGAGGCCGGTTTGCGTGAGAAAATAGCGGAATTGCGTCGGGCCGGGGAAATTGTGATTCAGAGTCTCCCCGGACACGAAAACGACCAGGACGAGTTTGATTGCGATCGCGCAGTGGAGCTCAGCAATGGAAATTGGATTATCAAAAACTTAGGTTAAGCCATGTTACAGAAAAGCAATGCAAAGAACGTCGTCGTCATTGGTACCCAGTGGGGCGATGAAGGTAAGGGTAAGATCGTCGATTGGCTGACCGATCACGCGCAAGGCGTGGTGCGTTTCCAGGGCGGCCACAACGCAGGTCATACGCTGGTCATCGGCGGCAAGAAGACTGCTCTGCAATTGATTCCGTCGGGCATCATGCGTGCCGGCGTGGCTTGCTATATCGGCAATGGCGTGGTCCTGTCCGTGCCTGATCTGCTGCGTGAAATCGACAAGCTGGAAGCTGCCGGCGTTGAAGTCGCCTCGCGCCTGAAGGTGTCCGAAGCCTGTCCGCTGATCCTGCCTTACCACGTTGCATTGGACGTCGCGCGCGAAGCCGCTCGCGGCGCCGCCAAGATCGGCACTACCGGCAAGGGCATCGGCCCGGCCTATGAAGACAAGGTGGCGCGCCGCGCCATCCGCGTTGCCGACCTGCTCAACGAAAAGCGTTTCGCCGAAAAGCTGCTGGAAAACCTGGACTATCACAACTTCGTCCTGACCCAATACCTGAAGACCCAGCCGGTCGACTTCCAGAAGACCCTGGACGATGCGCTGGCCAACGTGCCGCGTCTCAAGCCGATGGTCGCCGATGTGTCCAACGACCTGCACATCGCCAACCAAAAGGGCGCCAACCTGTTGTTCGAAGGCGCGCAAGGCAGCTTGCTGGACGTCGATCACGGCACCTATCCGTTCGTGACATCGAGCAACTGCGTGGCCGGCAATGCCGCAGCAGGCGCCGGCGTCGGTCCTGACATGCTGCACTACATCATGGGCATCACCAAGGCTTACACCACGCGTGTCGGTTCCGGCCCGTTCCCGGCAGAACTGCCGACCGATGCCGGCGTCGGCAAGCACCTGGCGTCCGTCGGCCACGAGTTCGGCACCGTGACCGGTCGTGCACGCCGTTGCGGCTGGTTCGATGCGGCGCTGCTGAAGCGTTCGGTGCAGATCAATGGCGTGTCCGGCATGTGCCTGACCAAGCTCGACGTGCTGGACGGCCTGGAATCGCTCAAGCTGTGCACCGGCTACACCCTCAACGGCAAGACCGTGGACATCTTCCCGGTCGGCGCTGAAGAAGCCGCCGCCTGCCAGCCGATCTACGAAGAAATGCCGGGCTGGAAAGAATCCACCGTCGGCGTACAATCGCTGGACGGCCTGCCGGCCAATGCACGCGCCTACATCAAGCGCATTGAAGAACTGGTCGGCGTACCTATCGACATGATTTCCACCGGTCCTGACCGCGAAGAAACCATCGTTCTGCGCCATCCGTTCAAGTAATCCAGCAATCCGGCAATTCAGTACGAGCGGCGAACAACCTGTTGTTCGCCGTTCTCACAAGAAAAGCAATTCCGTAAGACGAGTACTCAAAAATGAAAATATCCGACGATAAAGACCTGTGGGTCTCCTGGGATGACTACAACCGCAGCATCGAAAAACTGGCCCTGAAAGTCTATGAATCGGGCTGGCAGTTCGATCAGGTGTTGTGTCTGGCGCGTGGCGGCCTGCGTCCCGGCGATGTGTTCTCGCGCATCTTCGACGTGCCGCTGGCGATCCTGTCGACCAGCTCCTACCGCGAAGCGGCCGGCACCATTCGCAGCAGCCTGGACATCGCCAAGTACATCACCATCACCAAGGGCAGCCTGTCGGGCCGTGTCTTGCTGGTGGACGACCTGGTCGACTCCGGCGTGACCCTGCAAAAGGTGCAGATGCACCTCAAGGAGCACTATCCGGCCGTGACCGACATCAAATCGGCCGTGCTGTGGTGGAAGGCATGCTCCATCGTCGAGCCGGACTATCACCTCGACTACCTGCCGACCAATCCCTGGATTCATCAGCCGTTCGAAGACTACGACGGCCTTGGCCCGCATCAGCTGGCGGCGTGGATCAAGAAGGGCGAGTCGCAGTAATTCGTCGTTCGTCCGCGACAAAGAAAAAGAGCTTACGCAATAACGTAAGCTCTTTTTTTATGCCCGCCGTTTTCACGGATGAAGCATGTTCAAATCAGGGAATGATCTTGCGGCGGCGGAAGTCGTCGAAGATCTTCATGAACATTGCCTCGGTCTCGACATAGTCATGAAACCCGAAGCGGCGCGCCTTGGATCCGTCGCCGAACATGTCGTAATCCCATGAAAAGACGAAGTCGCTGAATTCCCACGACGACAAGTCGGCGAAGCGGTGCGGCGCCAGATCGTGCTTGTCGACGATCTGCTGCCACAAGCCGGCCTTGTCGGCCATGACCGAGCTCAGCGACAAGGGCAGCGGCGGCGCCGCCTCCAGGTCGAAGTAGCGGGCAATCTTCGGCCACATCTCGCTCCAGCGGAACAAGTCGCCGTTGCCGATGTTGAAGGCCTGGTTGCCGCAACGCGGATCGGTCGCCGCCCACACCGTGGCTTTCGCCAGCAGCCCGGCGTCGGTCATCTCCACCAGCTTGTCATAGGCCCCCGGTTTGCCGGGAAAGCGCAACGGCAGGCCGAGTTCTTTCGACACCGATGCATACACCGCAATCGCCAGCGCCAGATTCATGGGATTGCCCAGCGCAAAGCCGCCGACCACCGCCGGCCGGATGCCGGACCAGGCCCACGATTTGCCTCGCTGGCGGTGTTCCAGACAGGTCTGCTGGTCGAGCATGAATTCCGGCGGCATGAAATGCGCATCGGTTTCGCGCGCCGGCGTTTTGAACGGACCGAGATGGCCGCCGTACACCTTGTAGCCCTGCATCAGGCTGACATGCTGCAGATCGGCTGCGACGGGCTCGATACTTTCCAGTGTGTTGACCAGCATCGCCAAGTTCGGCGCCACCAGTTCGGCCCAGGTCGGGCGGTGCTGATAGGCGGCGTAGAAGATGTGCGTGATTTGCGTCAGGCCGCCCAGTTTGGCGCGGGCGTCGGCGGCGTCGAGCAGGTCGACCGCAATCTGCCGCACGCGCTCGTCCGACTCGCCGCCGCGGCGCGACAGGCCGATGATGTTCCAGTCTTCCAGGCCGCGCAGATGATCGATCAGGTTGCGGCCGATGACGCCTTGGGCGCCGACTACCAGAGCTGTTTTTTGCGGATTCATGATGGATACCCGGATCGGAGTTGGCGTATGGACGTGCTTAGCAAACTTCGCTGGCAGCTTTCAGCGAGACCGCCGGGACAGCTTTGCGGTCCAGCTTCCAGCTGATCAGCGCCACGACCAGGCCGCCGGCGGTGATCGATGCGGCAACCAGCGACACCGCATGCAGACCGGGACCGTGATCGATGGTGACGCCGCCCAGCCATGCGCCCAGCGCATTGCCCAGGTTGAAGGCGGCGATGTTGACCGACGACGCCAGATTCGGCGCGCCGGTCGCTTTTTCAAGCACGCGCATTTGCAGCGGCGGCACGGTGGCGAAGGCGGCGGCGCCCAGCAAACCGACGGTGATCACGGCGGCCAGCTTGTAGTGGCTGGTGAACGAGAACAGCACCAATACGCCGGCCAGCAACACCAGGCTTGCCACGAGCGTCGGCATCAGATACTTGTCGGCGAACTTGCCGCCCAGCAGATTGCCGCCCACCAGGCCGACACCGAACAGCAGCAGGATCGGCGAGACGGCGCCCGGCAGGAAGCCCGTGATGTCGGTCAGGATAGGTGCGATGTAGGTGAATGCGGCAAACACGCCGCCGAAGCCCAGCACCGTCATCAGCAGGCCCAGCAGCACTTGCGGACGGCCCAGCACGCGCAGTTCGCTGCTGAAATCGGCATCCTGCTTGTCGTCAGAGCGCGGCACCAGCCAGGCGGTTGCCAGCAAGGCCACGATGCCGATGGCGCTGACCGCCCAGAAGGTCGAACGCCAGCCGTAGGCCTGGCCCAGCCAGGTGCCGAAAGGCACGCCCAGCACATTGGCCACGGTCAGGCCGGTAAACATCAGCGCAATGGCGGATGCCTGCTTTTCCTTGGCGACCAGGCCGGTGGCGACCACCGAGCCGACACCGAAGAAGGCGCCGTGCGAGAACGAGGCGATGATGCGCGAAATCATGAGTGTGGCGTAGTCCGGCGCAATGGCGCAGCCTACGTTGCCGATGACGAACAACACCATCAGGCTGACCAGCAAGGTCTTGCGCGGCAGCTTGCCGGTGGTGGCGGTGACCAGCGGGGCGCCGACGAACACGCCCAGCGCGTAGCCGGTGACCAGCAGGCCGGCCGAGGACAGGGTCGTGCCCAGATTGGCGGCGACTTCGGGCAACAAGCCCATGATGACGAATTCGGTGGTTCCTATCGCAAATGCGCTGATGGCCAGCGCCCATAAAGCAATCGGCATGATGAAAACTCCCTTTGATGATTATTTGACGTAGTGCATTGTGAGGCCTATCTTTGTTGAGAAAAATACCGTTAAAATCAAAAAATATTTGAATTGGAGTCAACAATGACCATGCAATCGGATGAAATGCGCATCTTCATTGCCGTTGTCGAGGCCGGCAGCCTGAGCGCTGCGGCCGAAGTGCTGGAGCAGACGACCTCGGGCATCAGCCGCGCCCTGACGCGGTTGGAAGAGAAACTCGGCACCAGCCTGCTCACGCGCACGACGCGGCGCATGGAGTTGACGGAAGAAGGGCAGGTCTTCCTGGCGCAGGCGCGCGACATCATCGCCGCCATGGAGCGTGCCGAAGAGTCGATCCGCATCCGCAGCCAGAAGCCGGTCGGCAAGCTGCGCGTGGATGCCTCGGCGCCGTTCATGCTGCACTGTATCGTGCCGCACGTCGCCGCTTTTCGCGAAGCCTATCCCGACATCGAGCTGGATCTGACGACCAATGACCGTTTCATCGATCTGGTCGAGCAGCGCACCGACATTGCGATCCGCATCGGCGAGTTGCAGGATTCGACGCTGCACGCCAAGCCCTTGACCTCGGCGCGGCTGCAACTGCTGGCCAGCCCGGAATACCTGCGCCGTCACGGCACGCCCAAAACGGTCAAGGATCTCGACAATCATCAACTGATCGGTTTCACGCAACCGGAAGGATTGAATCATTGGCCGCTGCAACACGAGGACGGAGATCGTTATCCGATCAAGCCGTCGTTTCGCGCTTCCAGCGGCGAGACGATCCGGCAACTGGCGATCCATGGGCAAGGCATCGCCTGCCTGTCCAACTTCATGTCGGATGCCGATGTGGCGGCGGGACGTCTGGTGCGCGTGCTGGAGAAATCACACACGGCATTTCGCCAGAAGATCCATGCTGTGTATTATCGGAATACGCAAATTTCGAGGCGCATCAGTTGCTTCCTCGATTTTTTGCAGTGCAAGCTGTGACGGCGATATCGGACCAGAACCATTCGAATCACAATCTGTCTTGATCGTGTCACAAGGCTTCGTCACCATGAAGCATCGCCCAAGAACTGATTAAAAAGATAACGGAGCAAGCATGCCCCTGATTTCCCGGACTTCGCCATGGATCCCGACGCTGGTGTACGCATTGGCCGCGACAGCAATCGTCAGCGCAGCATCGCCGGCGGCAGCGGCCAATGTCGCAGGCTTTTCACCGCAAGGCGAGGTCGCGCAGATCCGCCAGGCGCGCGCGACGTTTTCCGAGCCGCTGGTCAAGTTCGGCGATCCCAAGGCCGCCGCGCCGTTCGACGTCAACTGCGCCGTCGCCGGCACCTCGCGCTGGGCCGACGGCAAGAACTGGGTTTATGACTTCGAGCGCGACCTGCCGCCGGGCACACGTTGTTCATTTACGCTCAAGCCCGGCGTCAAGGCCGTGTCCGGCGCAGCCGTCACCGGCAAGAGCGTGTTCCAGTTCAACACCGGCGGACCTGCCGTGGTACGGCATATGCCGGAGGGAAATGAGATCGAGGAAGAGCAGGCTTTCATCTTGTTCCAGAACGGCGCGGCAAATCAGGACAGCGTGCGCGATCACGTGTATTGCGAAGCGGAGGGTATTCATGAACGCATTCCGGCCAAGTTCGTCCCTGACGCGACACGCAAGGCTTTGCTGCAGGAGTTTGCCAAAAAGATTGATCCGGCACTTGTCACTATCGTGCAATGCCAGCAACGACTGCCCAATGATGCCGCCGTCAAGCTGACTTGGGACAAGGGCATCACGACAGTCAACGGTATCGCGACGACGATCCCGCAGACTTTCAAATTCAATGTGCGTAAGGAATTCACCGCCAGCCTCAGTTGCGAACGCGAGAACGCCAATGCCGCGTGCTCGCCGATCTTGCCGGTGACGATGTCGTTTTCGTCCGCAGTGCCGCGCAAGCTGGCCGAAGCGGTGGAGCTCAAGAGCAGCAACGGCAAGCTCAAGCCTTTCTTCGAAAAGAACAATACCGAAGAACTGGTCTACAACCTGAGCTTCAAGCCGCCGTTCCCCGAGAACGGCGAATTCACCGTCAATCTGCCATCGGGCTTCAAGGATGAAAGCGGCCGCGCGCTCAGCAATGCTTCGGCCTTTCCGCTGAAGTCGCGCACCGCCGGCTATCCGCCGCTGGCGAAATTCCCGGCGGCGCCGTTCGGCATCATCGAATTGAATGCCGACGCCACCTTGCCGGTCACCTTGCGCCGCGTCGAAGCGAACCTTGTGGTGCGCGGTACCGACGGCAAGGCCTTGCCCGGCAAGGTCGCCAATCTCAAAGTCGACGGCGACAAGGGCGTGATCGCCTGGCTGACGCGCCTCAATCGTTTTCACGAGCGCTGGGGCGACACGACAGGAAAGACGCCCGATACGCGCGCCATCGGTTTGCTGGCCAAAGAACCGGGCGTAAAGACCTTGGCTCTGCCGGCGTTGTCTGAAGCGAAGGATGGCGAGCGGCCGTTCGAAGTGGTCGGCATTCCGTTGAAGGATCCGGGCTTCTATGTGGTCGAGCTGGAGTCGCAAAAACTCGGCGCCTCCTTGCTCGGCAAGCCGGCGCCGATGTATGTGCGCACCAGCACGCTGGTGACCAACCTGTCGGTGCACGTCAAGCTCGGACGCGAGAACAATGCGGTGTGGGTGACCACGCTCGACACGGCCAAACCGGTGGCGGATGCCGATGTGCGCATCTCCAATTGCCGCGGCGATGAGCTGTGGCGCGGCAAGACCAATGCGATCGGCGTGGCGATGATCGCCCAGCCGATCGACGACGTCTGCGCCAGCCGTCAGAACGAAGACGGCGCCATCAACGGCCTGTTTGTCAGCGCGCGCAAGACCGACGAGAAAGGCCGCGCCGACATGGCGTTTGCACTGACTTCGTGGAATGACGGCATCGAGTCGTGGCGCTTCAATTTGCCGACCGATCGTTCGTCCGGCGCCAATGCCCGCGCGCACACGATCTTTGACCGCACCTTGTTCCGCGCCGGCGAAACGGTATCGATGAAGCACGAGTTCCGTCTGGAAAGCATGACCGGCTTCGCGCTGGCCGGCAAAGACAAGCTGCCCACACGCGTACGCATCATCCATCAGGGCAGCGGACAGGAATTCCAGTTTCCGTTGAAGTGGCGCAATCAGAAAAACGCCGAGACGGCCTTTGCGATTCCGAAGGAAGCCAAGCTCGGCAGCTACGACGTCATGCTCGACAGCGGCGCTGCAAAGAGCGGCAGCGACAGCAACAATGACGGCGACGCCGAAGAAGGCGGCGCTGCGCAGGGCAGCTACAGCACCGGCAGCTTCCGCGTCGAAGAATTCCGCCTGCCGCTGATGCAGGGGCGCATCACGCCGGTGACCGGCGGCAAGGGCGCCAGTCTGGTTGCACCGAAAGAAGTTCCAATCGACGTCCAGCTCAACTACATCAACGGCGGCGGCGCTTCGGGGCAAGCAGTGCGCGTCAGCAGCCTGATGCGTGCGAAGGCAGTCAGTTTCCCGAGTTATGACGGTTACTCTTTTGGCGCCGGCAGCTACGGCGGCGAAGACGGCAATGCCGGCAGCGACGATCAGAAAATCGTTGCGGACAAACTGCCGGTGACGCTGGATAAAAACGGCGCAGGCCGCACCACGGTCAAGTCGCTGCCGGTCATCAAGACGCCGCGCGAGCTGCTGACCGAGATGACCTACAGCGATCCGAACGGCGAGATCCAGACTATCTCCAACCTGGTGACGGTCTGGCCGTCGGCGGTGGTCATCGGCATCAAGGGCGGCGACTGGGTTTCGGTGAAGAAGAAACTGGCGGTGAGCATGGTTGTGCTCAACGCGGCAGGTCAGCCGCAAGCGGACGTGCCCGTCGAAGTCACTGCGCTGAGCAGGCAAACCAATTCGCATCGCAAGCGCATGGTCGGCGGCTTCTATGCATATGAAAATACCCGCTCGTCGCAAAACCTCGGCACGCTGTGCAGCGGCAAGAGCGACAAGCACGGCGTGCTGATTTGCGACGTGTCGCTGTCGGAAGCCGGCAACGTCGAACTGACCGCCACCGCCAAGGATGGCAACGGCAATGCCTCGTTCGCGCAGACCTCGGTATGGGTGACGCGCCAGGGCGAGTTGTGGTTTGACGGCGAGAACCAGGATCGCATCGACATCCTGCCCGAGAAGAAAACCTATCAACCCGGCGAGACCGCCAAATTCCAAGTGCGCATGCCGTTCCGCTATGCGACTGCGCTGGTGGCGGTGGAGCGCGAGGGCGTGATCGAAACGCAGGTGGTGCAACTGAACGGACAGGATCCGACCATCAGCCTGCCGGTCAAGGGCGGCTTTGCACCTAACGTCTACGTTTCGGTGCTGGCCGTGCGCGGCCGCATGCGCGAAGTGCCGTGGTATTCCTTCTTCAGTTGGGGCTGGAAAGAACCGATCAACTGGTGGCACGAGTTCAAGGAATATCAGGCGCCCGGCACCATGGTCGACCTGGCCAAGCCCGCCTACAAATTCGGCGTCGCCGAGATCTCGGTCGGCAGCGGCGCGCATTTGCTGAAAGTCGCGGTGACTGCCGACAAACCGACGTATCCGATCCGCTCGATTGCCAAGGTCAATGTGCAGGTTACGCTGCCTGACGGCAAACCTGCGGCGGGCGCCGAGATCGCGCTGGCGGCGGTGGACGAAGCCTTGCTGGAACTGCAACCCAACACCAGCTGGAATCTGCTCTCGGCCATGCTGCAACGGCGCAGCTACGGCATTGAAACATCGACGGCGCAAATGCAGGTGATCGGCAAGCGCCACTACGGCAAGAAAGCGACGCCGGCGGGCGGCGGCGGCGGCAAATCGCCGACGCGTGAATTGTTCGACACCTTGCTGCTGTGGAAGCCGTACGTCGTGCTCGACGCCAACGGCAGGGCGCAGATCGATGTGCCGCTCAACGATGCGTTGACCTCCTTCCGCATTGTTGCGGTCGCGGAAAGCGGGGCAGGTCTGTTCGGTACCGGCTCGGCCAGCATTCGCTCGTCGCAGGACGTGCAGGTGATCTCCGGCTTGCCGCCGCTGGTGCGCGAAGGCGATCAGTTCAACGCCATGGTCACCGTGCGCAACACCACCACGCGCGTCATGCAGCTGCGCCTGAACGCTAAAGCGACAGGATCAGTTCCGGCCGCGACGATTGCCTTGCAAGATAAGGACATCGCCATTCCCGCCGGTGAAGCACGTGAAGTGATGTGGCCGGTGACCGTGCCTGCCGACATCTCGCAACTGAGCTGGGAAATCGGTGCGCAGGAGCAAGCCGTATCGTCAATATCGGCCGCCAAGGACGCCATCAAATTCGTCCAGCGCGTCGTGCCGGCGATTCCGGTGACGGTGCAGCAGGCGAGCTTGTTCCAGCTCGACAAGGCGTCGGCGATGAGCGTGGCGCCACCTGCCGACAGTTTGCCGGGGCGCGGCGGACTGAATATCTCGCTCAAGCCGAGTCTGGCCGGCGGCAGCGAAGGCATCCGCAAATACTTTGCTGATTACCCATTCTCTTGCCTGGAGCAGCGCACCTCCAAGGCCATCGGTCTGCGTGACGACGCGATGTGGCAGAAGATGGTGGCAGACTTGCCGACCTACCTCGATGCCGACGGTCTGGCCTATTACTTCCCGCCGAGCGAATCCAATGCGCGGCGCGGCAGCGATACCCTGACCGCTTATCTGCTGGCGGCGTCGAACGAAGCGGCTTATGCCTTGCCGGCGCAGAGTCGCGACAAGATGCTCGACGGTCTGGCGGCGTTTGTCGACGGCAAGCTCACGCGCGATTTCTGGTCGCCGAAGAAAGATCTCGACGTGCGCAAGCTGGCGGCGCTGGAAGCCTTGTCGCGTTATCACCGGGTGCAGCCATCCATGCTCGGTTCGATTCAGATCAATCCGAATTTGTGGCCGACCTCGGCGGTGCTCGACTGGATTGCTATCCTGCAGCGCGTGACGACGATTCCAGAGCGCGACAAGCGCCTGGCGGAAGCCGATCAGATCATCCGCTCGCGCCTGAATTATCAGGGCACGCGCATGGGCTTCTCGGATGAGGCGAACGATTACTGGTGGTGGCTGATGGCCAGCGGCGACAGCAACGCCAATCGTCTCGTGTTGACCATGCTGAACAATCCGGCCTGGCGCGAAGACATGCCCAAGCTGATCAGCGGCGCCATCCAGCGTCAACAGCGCGGCCATTGGAGCACGACCACCGCCAACGTCTGGGGCAGCCTGGCGCTGGAAAAATTCAGCCGTGCCTTCGAGGCGGAGAAGGTCGCAGGCACGACGCGCATCGTGTCCGACGCGGGCAGCAATGCGTATGCATGGAGCGGTGCAGGCGCAGCCGGCGGCAAGGTGCAGATCCCTTGGAGCACGCCTGCGCCGGGTACGCTGAAGTTCACGCAAGAGGGTAGCGGCAAACCGTGGATCACCATGCAAAGCCTGGCCGCCGTGCCGTTGAAGCAGCCGTTCTCCAGCGGTTATCGCATCACCAAGACGGTTGTCCCGGTCGAGCAGAAGCAGAAAGGCGTTTACAGCCGCGGCGACGTCTTGCGCGTGACGTTGGACATCGACGCGCAGACCGACATGACCTGGGTGGTGCTGAACGATCCGATTCCCGGCGGCGCCAGCTTGCTGGGTTCCGGCCTGGCGCGCGACTCGGCGATCACGCGCAGCGGCGAGGATGACGGCCGTTCGCGCAGCAACGCGTGGCTGGCGTATGAAGAGCGCAGCTTCGAAGGTTATCGCGCTTACTACGAGCGCATGCCGAAGGGGCGTTCCAGCATTTCCTACACGGTGCGCCTGAACAACGCCGGCGAATTCAGTCTGCCGCCGACGCGGGTCGAGGCGATGTATGCGCCCGAGATGTTCGGTGAAATCCCGAACGCCAGGCTGAGCATCAAGGAGCCGTGATGTCAGCGACGACGCGACGGCATATTGCAGCGTTGTGGTTCGCTGCGACAACGGCGCTGCTGGCGGGAGCGCCGGGCGTCGCGCATGCCGTGCCGAATTTTGGCGAGGTGCTGCAATCCTTTCGTTCCTCGGACGCCGCGATGTACGACCGTCATGGCGAGCTGATCCAGCAGTTGCGGCTTAATCCCAACGAGCGCCGCCTGTCGTGGATCGCGTTGGAGGATGTGTCGCCGGCCTTGCGCAACGCCCTGATCGCTTCCGAAGACCGCCGCTTCTATCAGCACAGCGGCGTCGACTGGAGCGCCGTGGCGGCGTCGGCCTGGGGCAATCTGTGGAATACCAAAACGCGCGGCGCGTCGACCATCACGATGCAGCTGGCGGGTCTGATCTATGACGATCTTCGCCGCAAGTCGTCGGCGCGATCGATGACGCAGAAAGTGTCGCAGGTCTTTATCGCGCAATCGCTGGAGCGCAACTGGCGCAAGGATCAGATTCTGGAGGCTTATCTGAATCTGGTCAGTTTTCGCGGCGAGCTGGTGGGCGTACATGCCTTGTCGCGCGTGCTGTTCGGCAAGCATCCCAGCGGTTTGAATCAGAGCGAGGCGGCCATCGCCGTCGCGTTGATTCGCGCCCCCAACGCCAAACCGGCGAAAGTCACGGAACGCGCCTGCGCCATCCTGAAAGAGCAGGGCGCGCCGCAGGAATGCAATGGCTTGCAGGGACGTACGGAACTGGTGCTGGCGCGCGCCACGGCCAAGGGCGAAATCAGCGGCGCTGCGACCGCGCCGCAACTTGCTCCGCATCTGGGGCGCAAGTTGCTGAAGGACGCGGGCAAGCCGGTGTATTCGACTATCGATGCAGCGACGCAGCGATTTGC
Organism: Herbaspirillum rhizosphaerae; assembly: GCF_001189965.1. Taxonomy (GTDB): domain Bacteria; phylum Pseudomonadota; class Gammaproteobacteria; order Burkholderiales; family Burkholderiaceae_D; genus Herbaspirillum; species Herbaspirillum rhizosphaerae. The sequence goes on along the minus strand of NZ_LFLU01000004.1, from coordinate 280,630 downwards.
CAGCGATGCTTTGCGCCGCCAGTTGTCGGCACTGGTGGATCGCAATATCGAAGACGGGGCGGTGCTGGTGATCGACAACGCCAGCGGCGATGTCCTGGCCTGGGTGGGATCGAGCGGATCGCTGTCGGGCGCAGCGCAGGTCGACGGTGTGCAGGCCCTGCGCCAGGCCGGGTCGACTCTGAAGCCCTTCCTGTACGAAATGGCGATCGAGAAAAAATGGCTGACGGCGGCTTCGCTGCTCGACGATTCGCCGGTCAATCTGGCGACCTCTGCCGGTCTCTATATTCCGCAGAATTACGACCGGCAATTCAAGGGGTTGGTGAGCCTGCGCACCGCGCTGGGGTCGTCGCTCAATATTCCCGCCGTGCGCACGCTGGTGATGGTGACGCCGGAGCGTTTTTTCCGGCGCTTGCAGACGTTGGGCTTCAATCTGCGCGAGTCGGGCGATTACTACGGCTACAGCCTTGCGCTGGGCAGCGCCGATATCAGCCTGCTGTCGCTGACCAATGCCTATCGCGCGCTGGCGAATCAGGGACGTTACAGCGGCGTGCGCACCGCGATGAACGATCCGCGCGTGACGTATCAACAGGCGATGGATGGCGGCGCTGCGTTCATCGTCGGCGACATCTTGTCCGATCGCAGTGCGCGGGCGCGTACCTTCGGTCTGGAGAGCGCCTTGTCGACGCGCATCTGGACGGCGGTCAAGACGGGGACGTCGAAGGACATGCGCGACAACTGGTGTATCGGATTCTCGTCGCGCTACACCGTCGGCGTGTGGGTCGGCAATGCCTCCGGCGCGCCGATGTGGGATGTATCCGGCGTCACCGGTGCAGCGCCGGTCTGGCAGGAGGTGATGCAGTATCTGCACCGCCAGTCCGGCTCGCAGGAACCGGCGAAACCGGCGTCGGTGATTGCGCAACCAGTCCGGTTCGAGAATCAACTGGAAGCGGCGCGCACCGAATACTTCTTGCCTGATACCAGTCAGCGCCTGTTGCAGGTAGCCAAGTCGGGCGAGATCGCGCCGATGATCACGTATCCGACGCCGGGCATGCTGGTGGCGATCGATCCCGATATTCCGCCGACGCATCAGCGTTTGCGTTTTACCGCGCAAGGTGCGAAGCACGGGGTGTGGCTGCTTGATGGGAAGGCGTTGAAATTGGCAGGAAAAAAATCTGCGGATCTGGGGTTTGATTGGATGCCTTGGCCCGGAAAGCACAAGCTGGTCTTGCAGGATGTAAATGGCGCGGTGCTTGATCAGTTGCAGTTTGAGGTGCGTGGGGCGTTGGTGCGGCCGCCTGAGGGAAAACCAGTGAAGAGCAAGGTGAATCTGGCGAGATAGAAAGCGGTCCCCAAAATACAAAAGGCTGATCGATTTTCATCGATCAGCCTTTAATATTTTGGTGCCCACGGAGGGTGCTCGGTCACGTTCCGCGACCCCGTTTGGCCTTGCAAGGCCAAACCTTCGAGTCCCACCCGCAAGGCGCGCAGGCGCCTTGCTCGCGGTCCCCAAAACGCAAAAGGCCGATTGATTTTCATCAATCGACCTTTTATGTTTTGGTGCCCACGGAGGGACTCGAACCCCCACACCTTGCGGCACATGGACCTGAACCATGCGCGTCTACCAATTCCGCCACGTGGGCCTAAAACGTCTTCACACAAAAGTGCTTAGCGCTTAGAAGGGCTGAATAATACTGATATTGAATCCAGCGGTCAACAAAATAATGCGTAAAAACGAAAGAAGATTCGACTGGATCACTTGAGGCAAAACTTGTTGAGTGGCGATGAGATTTTTGAAATGCGAAAACAAAAAAACGAGGGTCGCGCTAAGAATTAGTCGAGCGATTGTTTGTTGGACGCCACGTTGAGGTCGGGAGGATTTTGAATTGGAGGGCTTGCGATTTTTACGGTCCCCAAAACGCAAAGGCTGGTTGATTTTCATCAACCAGCCTTTTATGTTTTTGGTGCCCACGGAGGGCGCTCGGTCACGTTCCGCGACCCCGTTTGGCCTTGCAAGGCCAAACCTTCGAGTCCCACCCGCAAGGCGCGCAGGCGCCTTGCTCGCGGTCCCCAAAACGCAAAAGGCCGATTGATTTTCATCAATCGACCTTTTATGTTTTGGTGCCCACGGAGGGACTCGAACCCCCACACCTTGCGGCACATGGACCTGAACCATGCGCGTCTACCAATTCCGCCACGTGGGCAATACCGCGAAAGAACGAGATTATAGCCCATTTTCAGAACTTGTCAATCACTTGGCGTGCCGGCATCCATTTATTTTCAGGAGGCGGGTGCGGACGGCGCTATCGGGGGCGCATGTTAGGTAAATACCGGGAACCTCCGTTACACTAGGGCATGTTGCACCCTGGGCCAAGGCCCCGTAGTCGTATTCCAGCAGCTCGCCAGGCGGATCCGCTGTCGCGAAACTGATGAATAACAATTTACCTGATTACACTTTTGAGCCAATTTCCCTATACCATCCCCAGCCGCGAGGAAATTCTCGGCATCCTGCGCACCTCTTCGGGCGCGCAAAACGCGATGACACTGGCTTCTGCGCTCAGCGTCAAGCCGGAAGAAATGGATGGCCTGACGCGACGCCTGAATGCAATGGAACGCGACGGTCAGATCAAGCCCGACCGCGCCGGCAACTACAAGCTGACGCATTCTCCCGATTTCATTGAAGGCCGCGTCAGCAGCCACCGCGACGGTTTTGGCTTCCTCTTGCCGGAAGACGGCAGCGCCGACATCTTCCTGCCCGAGAAAGAAATGCAGAAGGTCTTGCATGGCGACCGCGTCCAGGCCCGCATCATCGGCACCGATCGCCGCGGACGTCCGGAAGGCACCATCGTTGAAGTGGTGTCGCGCGCCAATACCCACGTCATCGGCCGCTTGCTCAACGAGAACGGCGTCTGGGTGGTGGCGCCTGAAGACAAGCGCATCGGCCAGGACGTGATCCTCGCCGGCTCGCCGGGCAAGGCCAAGGCGGGGCAGGTGGTCAGCGTCGAGCTGACCGAGCAGCCTTCGCGCTACACGCAGCCGGTCGGCAAGATTGCAGAAATCCTTGGCGACATCGACGATCCGGGCATGGAAATCGAAATCGCCGTGCGCAAATACGGTGTGCCGCATGAGTTTTCCGAAGCTGCCAAGAAGCTGGCGGCAAAGCTGCCGAGTGAAGTCAAGGCTGCCGATCTCAACGATCGCGTCGACTTGCGCGACGTGCCGCTGGTCACCATTGACGGCGAAGACGCGCGCGACTTCGACGATGCGGTCTATTGCGAACCGATCAAGATCGGCCGCGCCAAGGGTTATCGCCTGATCGTGGCGATTGCCGACGTCAGCCATTATGTGAAGCCCAACGATGCGCTCGATGTGGATGCGCTGGAGCGCAGCACCTCGGTGTATTTTCCGCGCCGGGTGATTCCGATGCTGCCGGAAAAATTGTCGAACGGCCTGTGCTCGCTCAACCCCGATGTCGATCGCCTGACGCTGGTGTGCGACGCCGTGATCACCGCCAAGGGCGAGATCAAGGCTTACCAGTTCTACCCGGCGGTGATCCACTCCGCCGCGCGTCTGACATACACCGAGGTCGCGGCTGTCCTCGCCAATACGAAGGGCCCGGAAGCCGCCAAGCGCGCGGGCCTGGTGCCGCATCTATTGCATCTGTATGAAGTGTTCCAGGCGCTGCTGCAGGCGCGTCATGCACGCGGCGCGATCGACTTTGAAACGACCGAAACCTACATCGTCTGCAACGCCGTCGGCAAGATTGAAAAGATCCTGCCGCGCACCCGCAACGACGCGCATCGTTTGATCGAGGAATGCATGCTGGCGGCCAACGTCTGCGCCGCCGATCTGTTGAAACGTCACGAGCACCCGGGTTTGTATCGCGTCCACGCCGGACCGACCAAGGAACGTCTGAATCAGTTGCGGACCTTCCTCAAGCAAATCGGCCTGAGCCTGGGCGGCGGCGACAGCCCGAGCGCGTCCGATTACGCCGAGCTGATGCCGAAGATCAAGTCGCGTCCGGATGCCTTGCTGATCCAGACCATGCTGCTGCGGTCCATGCAGCAAGCGGTGTACAGCCCGGAAAACATCGGCCATTTCGGTTTGTCGTATGAATCGTATGCCCACTTCACCAGCCCGATCCGCCGTTATCCGGATCTGCTGACGCATCGCGCCATCAAGGCGATCCTGCTGGGCAAGCGTTACGAGCCCAAGGGTATCGACACCAGCGTGCTCAACACCATGTTGTCGCCCGCCGCCCGCAAGGCGCAGGCATTGGATCGCGCCAACGGGAAGAAGAAGCCGGAAAGCAGCGTCGCCATCTGGGAAGCGCTGGGCGTCCACTGTTCCGCCAACGAGCGCCGCGCCGACGAAGCCTCGCGCGACGTCGAAGCATGGCTCAAGTGCTATTTCATCCGCGACAAGCTGGGTGAAGAATTCACCGGAACGATCTCGGGCGTGGCGACCTTCGGCATTTTCGTGCAGCTCGATGCCTTGTATATCGAAGGCATGGTGCACGTCACCGAACTCGGCGCGGATTACTTCCAGTACGACGAAGCACGCCATGAATTGCGCGGCGAACGCACCGGCATTCGCTACCAGTTGACCGACCGCGTGACGGTGCAGGTCAGCCGTGTCGATCTGGATGCGCGCAAGATCGATCTGCGTCTGGTGACCGAACCCGGCATTCGTACGATACTGAAGAACGAAGCGCGCCGCGCTGAAAATGCGCAGCAGGCGCGCAGCAAGACAGGCGCAGGCAAAGGCGCGCCGGCAGCCCGATCCGGTGGTGGTGCAAAGGCAGCGCCAGCATCCGCCCCAGCGGCTGCAAAAACCGCCAAGGGTGCAAAAACACCGAAGGCAGCAAGCAAATCCGGCAAGGCTTTGCCGCGTGTGAAGGGCGGGATCGAGTCGGACCGCAAGCGTCCGGCCAAGGGTTTTTCCCGGCCAAGCAAGAAAAATCGCTAACGCCGATGGCGCCGTGTTTTTTAACACGGTGCCGCGGCAGTAGCGTTATGCATGCGCTGAAGGCGGCCGCGTCGCGAGATTCGGTCTTTTCGGCGTCGACTTAATTAGTGACTTATTTTGTGAGTTATTTAGTGAAGCAGTATTTAGTGAAGAAGCAGGGCACATGAAAAGTAAAATGATTTTTGGCTTCCACGCCGTCACCTCGCGCATTCGTCACGAGGCGTCGTCGGTCGAGGAATTGTATGTCGATGCCGAGCGTAACGACGCCCGCATGCGCGATCTGCTGCACGCCGCCAAGGCCGCCGGCGTACGCATCATCCAGGCGGACGATCAGCGCCTGTCGAACATCGTCGGCACGCGCCGCCATCAGGGCGTCGTCGCCAAGGCCGGCGAGCTGTCGCTGGCGCGCAATCTGGACGAGCTGCTCGACGTGGTCGAAGGCCCGCCATTGCTGCTGATCCTCGACGGCATCACCGATCCGCACAACCTGGGCGCTTGCCTGCGGGTGGCCGACGGCGCCGGCGCACATGCCGTGATCGCGCCGAAGGACCGTGCGGTCGGCCTGAACGCGACTGCGGCCAAAGTCGCCAGCGGCGCAGCCGAAACCGTTCCTTACATCACCGTGACCAACCTGGCGCGCACCATGCGCGACCTCAAGGATCGCGGCGTCTGGCTGATCGGCATGGCTGACGATGCAGACAAGGATCTGTACGCCGGCGACTTCTCCGGCCCGACCGCATTGGTCATGGGTTCGGAAGGCGAGGGCATGCGCCGCCTGACGCGCGAAACCTGCGATATTCTGGTCAGCATTCCCATGTTCGGCTCGGTTGAAAGTCTCAACGTTTCCGTCGCTTCCGGCGTCTGTCTGTACGAAGCGCGCCGGCAGCGTCTGCCCAAGTAGCAATGGGCAACCCGCCGGGATCTCCGGCGGGTAATATCCCCTCGTGCGATCCCATTCTTGACGTCAGGAAAGCCGGTCCGTCTTCGGCAAGCCTGGCGGTAAACGATTAAGATTGCACATTCCGTATTGACAGCCACATTATGTTTACTCAACTTCGAGAAGATATTTCCAGCATCATTGAACGCGATCCTGCTGCGCGCAACGCCTGGGAAGTCTTGACCTGTTATCCCGGCTTGCACGCGGTCGTTCTGCACCGCATCGCGCACAGCTGCTGGGCCAACGGCTTGAAGTGGCTGGGACGTTTCATCTCCCAGCTGGCGCGCTGGTTCACCGGGATCGAAATTCATCCCGGCGCAACCATCGGCCGGCGTGTCTTCATCGACCACGGCTTCGGCGTGGTGATCGGCGAGACGGCGGAAATCGGCGACGACTGCACGATTTACCAGGGCGTGACGCTGGGCGGCACTTCGCTCAACAAGGGCGCCAAGCGCCATCCTACGCTGGGCCGCGGGGTGATCATCGGCGCCGGTGCGCAGGTGCTGGGCGGCTTTACGGTTGGCGACGGCGCCAAGGTGGGTTCCAATGCCGTGGTGGTCAAAGAAGTGCCCCCTGGCGCAACGGCGGTCGGCAATCCGGCCCGCGTGGTGCAAAAGGCGCCTCAGGATCCCCGTGAGCAAGCTGCTGCGCGCATGTTCGCGGCTTACGGGGTGACGCCGAACGGCGACGATCCTTTGTCGAAGGCCTTGCATGGCCTGATCGATCAGGCCGCTGCGCAAGAGCATCAGATCGAGGTGATTCTGGCCGCGATCAAGTCGGCCGGCATCGGCTGCGAGAAGCTCAAGGAGTTGGAGAAATTCGATGCCGCGCAGTTGAACAAGCTGGTGGAGTGATTTGCCGTAATCCGTTTTGATGCGGATCTGAAAACGAATAACAAATGCCGGCATGAAAAAGAGGAGCAGATCTGCTCCTCTTTTTTTGTCCCTGCGAATAGGGCTGGCCTGCTCGGCGGCCTTTACGTCAACTCATTGCCGGCGGCATCGAAGCGATGCAGCACGCCATCGGCAGTCAGGCTCATCCAGCCGCCGCGTGCAGGTTCCACGTCGTATTCCCAATCCGGCAAGACGTAGCGCAGGCGCGTTGCTGCGCCGGACTCGTCGACATGCAGGGCGGGGCGATGCGTGTGGCCGTGGATCAGGGTCTGCGTGCCGGTCTGCTCGTACACCTCGCGTATGGCGTCGGCGTTGACGTCCATGATCTCGTAGGACTTCTCCTTGTTGGCATCCTTGCTGTTCTGGCGTACGCCTTCAATGATGGCCTTGCGCTGGGCCAGCGGCATGCCGAGAAAGTGCTGTTGCCAGGCCGGTTGACGCACTTGCGCGCGAAACGCCATGTAGGCCGTGTCGTCGGTGCATTGCGCATCGCCGTGCGCCAGCGTGATATCGCGTCCAGCGAGGCGGATGACGTGAGGATCCTCGAGGATCGTCAGCCCGGCGGCCTCGGCGAATGCGGGGCCGACCAGAAAGTCGCGATTGCCTGCAATCCAGAAGACGGCAACGCCGCTGTCGCTGACGCGGCGCAGCGCATTGACGATGTCGCGGTTGTAGGGCGTCTCGATGTCGTCGTCGCCGGCCCAGTATTCGAAGATGTCGCCGAGCAGGTAAAGCTGTTCGGACCGGCTTGCATGCCGGTCGAGAAAATCGTGGAACGCCTGCGTCGTGCGCGGCAGGCTGGCCTGCAAATGCAGGTCGGAAATAAAAAGCGCAACCGCTCGGGGTTGCGCTTCTTGTACAGATGAAGTGTTCGTCATCGGAGAAAGTGAAGGCGTCGGCTTAGACGACTTCGGCTTTTTCGATCACGACGTCTTCAACCGGCACGTCGGCGAACATGCCGGAGCGAGTGGTCTTGACGGCCTTGATCTTGTCGACGATATCCATGCCTTCGACGACCTTGCCGAATACGCAATAGCCCCAGCCGTCCTGGCCCGGGAAGTCGAGGAAGCTGTTGTTCTTGACGTTGATGAAGAACTGGGCCGATGCCGAATGCGGCGCCGAAGTACGGGCCATGGCCAGTGTGTACGGCTCGTTCTTGAGGCCGTTCTTGGCTTCGTTTTCAACCGGGTCGTTGGTTGGCTTTTGTTTCATGCCTGGCTCGAAACCGCCGCCTTGCACCATGAAGCCGTCGATCACGCGATGGAAAATGGTGCCGGTGTAGTGGCCGGAATTGACGTAGGCGAGGAAGTTTTCAACGGTCTTAGGCGCTTTTTCTGCGTCCAGTTCGACCTTGAAGTTGCCGTGGTTGGTGGTGAAGAGAACAGCCATGAGAATCCCTTTTGTGTAAATAATAAAAATGAAATGCCAAAAACAGGTGCAGACGCTTGCTTGAGTTTGCCTCGGCTTACTTCCGCTTATTTCAGCACAGTCGCCGACTGGATGACGACCGGCGTCACAGGCACATCGTCAAACATGCCGCTGCTACCGGTGCGAACCTGTTTGATCTTGTCGACCACCTCGGTGCCTTGCACTACCTTGCCGAATACTGCGTAGCCCCAGCCATCACGGCTCGGATAGTCGAGCGGACTATTGTTGGCGACGTTGATGAAGAATTGCGCTGCAGCGGATTGCGGGTCGGACGTGCGCGCCATGGCGATAGTATACGCCTCGTTTTTCAAACCGTTCTTGGCTTCGTTCTTGATCGGCGCCTGGGTCGGCTTTTCGCGCATGTTCTGGTCGAAGCCGCCGCCCTGGATCATGAAGCTGCCGATCACGCGGTGGAAGATGGTGCCGTTGTACTGGCCGCTCTTGACGTACTTGAGGAAGTTGGCGACGGTGATCGGCGCCTTGTCCGCATCCAGCTCGAGCACGATATCGCCCATGCTGGTTTTGAGCTGCACGCGCGGCGCATCGGCGGCGTGCGCCATCAGGGCGGCGCCGGACAGCGACAGGGCAGCGATGCATTGCAGCAGTTTGCGACGGGACAGGACTTGAATCATGGTGCTTCCTTGCTAAGTGAATGGGATGGAAAACGGTCTGGCTTGCCGTCAATGCGCGGATCGCTCCGGTGCTGCGACGATCCGCGATGACGAGTCCGGATAAGGCCGATCAGGCGGCGCCTTCGTAGACGATCTTCCATTGCGATCCCTCTTTTTGCCAGTACTGGCGCTTGCGGACCGCATTCTTGTTCTTGCCGACGGAAGTTTCCTGAATGAAGGTGCTGACGATCATTTCGTCCTTGCCCGGATAACGGTACAGGCTCAGATCACGCACTTTGACACTGGAAGGACGCGCGCCGTTCAGGCTTTTTTGCTGGCGGCCGAACCAGGTGCTCAGGCTTTCGCCGAGGTTGGAGCGGAAAGCCGGGGAGTAATTGGCCAACACCTTGTCGGCGTCAGAGGCTTCCATGTCTTGCTGCCACTGATCCATGAACTTGCTGGCGGAGCTGCGCTCCTTGTCCCATTCCGACTTGTTGACGAACTGCACGCCGTCGCTGATGACGACGACCGTCTTGCCGACTTCCGCCGTCGCATACAGGCTCTGCAGATCCGGGTTGGCCAGCACCACGCAGCCGTCGGACGACAGCGGCGGACGGCTGAAATTGTCGGATGGCGTGCCGTGCAGCCAGATGCCCGAGCCGCTGCGGCCGTTGCGCTTGTCCCATTCGTTCGGATAATTGAGCGGCAGGGCGCCGGTGCCGTAGAAATCAGGCAGCTTCGGGCCGGGGATGCGGGCGTTGACGTAGTACACGCCGATCGGTGTGCGCTGGTCGCCTTCACGCGACTTGTTGACGCCGTAGCGGCCCTGAGAAATGTAGTAGTCGGTCATGAACTTGAGCTGACCGCCCTGATTTTCGTAGACATACATGCGCGAGCGCGAGGTGTCGACCACCAGCACGTTCTTCTGGTCGTCGCCGACCTGCAAGACCGGCTTGGGAATCAGGCTGGGATTGGGACGCTCCTGCAGCGAGCGGATGCGCACCATGGCTTCGGCGCGCAGGTCCTTGAGCTTGTCTGCCGGCGCATCGGCGATGGCGCCGAAGCTTTTGACCGGGCGCACGTGCATCATCAGCAAGTCGCCGCGCACCAGATGGCCCAGGCGGAAATGCGGATAAGCCGCGACCAGCGCGTCGGCCTTGGCCTGCGCTTCCTGCAGGCGGTTGTTGCCGAGGTCTTTGTACACTTCGATCAGCAAGGCTTCCGGATCGGGCTTGCGCATCTCCGACTGCAAGGCTTGCGGCGGTATTGCCGAAGAGGAAGCAACGCTGCCTGCAACCGGCGTCAACGCCAGGCAAGCCAGAATCAACCGTACAAGGGCTGATGGCAAGGGCAGACCCTTGCCTTGATGTGCAGCGAAACGAACCATTACCCTCCCGAGCGCTCCTGTTTGATCAGCCACTTGTTGCCCTGTTTGACCAGGATCAGTGTCTTGCGGCTGTTTACTGTCAGACGGTTGGAATTATATATCTGACGGAAGCGGACGGTGGCGGTGTCGTTTTTAATCGTAACCTGCGGGACGTCGACCTTGACGCTGATATGGCCTTTTTCCTCGATACGGGCGCGGCGCTCGTCAGCCCATTCCTTGCGCGACTCGCCCTTGGGCGTCTGGAAATCGCCGGCGTATGCCGCCAGGTAGGACTTCACATCCATGTCGCTCCAGGCTTTGGCCCAGTTGTTGACGGCGCTGAGGACGACTGCCTTGTCCTTGTCGGCGCGCGCGGCTTCGGCGGCTTTTTCAGCCTTCTCTGCCGCTTTTTCGGCGGCCTTGTCCGCCTTGCCTGGTTTCTCAGCCTTGTCTGCGGGCTTTTCAGCCGGTTTTTCAACAGGCTTTTCGACCGGTTTCTCTACCGGTTTTTCAACCGGCTTCGGCTTTTCGACAGGTGCAGGCGCCGGCTTGGCCGGGGCGACAGGCTCAGGCTTTGGTTCCGGCTTCTTGACTTCCGGCGCCGGCGCGGGTGTCGGCGTAACAATCACAGGCGTTACCGGCGCCGCAGGCGTGGTGGCAGCCGGAGACTTGCTGCCGTTGGTATTGGCGCTCGCCAGCTTGGGAATGGTGCCGCCGGTGATATTGCCGGTCAGGGTGCGGACCAGCGTCAGTTTCGGCTGCGGCACATTGCTGCCGGGGTCGATCTGCAAGGCCTTGTCGTAGGCCTGGCTGGCCAGCTTGGCGTAGACGTCGCCGAGGTTCTCCAGCGCCGTGGCGTAGGTCGGATTGGTGTGAATCGCCATGTCCAGCGTGGCGCGCGCCTTGTCGTATTGACCATTGGCGGCGTACAGCACGGCCAGGTTGTTATACGGCTCAGGCAGGTCGGGGAAGTCTTCGGTCAGCTTGCTGAAGATGGCGATTGCTTCGGCGGACTTGTTCTGTTCTGCTAAGATCAGGCCTTTCACAAAGCGCATTTGCGCGTCGCGCGGGTGCTTTGCCAGAACGGCGTCGGTTTTTGCCAGGGCTTCGGGATACTGCCCGGTGCGGATGAGTTTGCTGATGTCCGAGACTTCGCTTGCTTGCGCCGAGTAGATTGCGGCGATCAAGCCGGATAGAATAACGGTCTTGCTCAAAATGCCACGCAATGCATTGCGATATGGGTGCGGAGATGCAAGAAGCATGGTTTTCATCAATGCTATACTCAAACGAAAAGACGCATTTTATCAAAGAAGCACTACAAAAAGGGTTTTGGCAATCGTGTTGTATTCATGTTGTTTACCGCTATAAAAGAATAAGCGCGGGCGCATTGAGCCGTGCTGGCAGACCGCGATCAGCGCCGTCACTTCAGCACGATGAAACACACTACGAATAACGCCGGAACCGATATCTCCCATCCATGAGCAATCTGAAAATCTATAACACGCTGGCGCGTGATAAGCAGGTCTTTTCCCCAATCGAACCAGGTAAGGTCCGTCTTTACGTGTGCGGCATGACGGTCTACGACTATTGTCATCTTGGCCACGCGCGCGTGATGGTGGTGTTCGACATGGTGCAGCGCTGGCTGCGTGCGAGCGGCTTTGACGTCACTTATGTACGCAACATCACCGATATCGATGACAAGATCATTCATCGCGCCATCGAAAACCGTGAAACCATCGGCCAACTGACCCAGCGTTTCATCGACGCCATGGATGAAGACTCGGCCGCGCTCGGCGTGCAAAGACCGGATCACGAACCGCGTGCTACGGCTTACGTGCCGCAGATGCTGGATTTGATTCAGAAATTGCAGAAGAACGGCCTGGCCTATCAGGGCAGCGACGGCGATGTGAATTATTCGGTACGCGATTTTCCGGGCTACGGAAAGCTGTCCGGCAAATCGTTGGACGACCTGCGCGCCGGCGAACGCGTCGACGTCAACACCGGCAAGCGCGATCCGCTCGATTTCGTGCTGTGGAAAGCCTCCAAGGAAGGCGAGCCCGCCGAAGTGAAATGGGACTCGCCCTGGGGCAAAGGGCGTCCGGGCTGGCATATCGAATGCTCGGCCATGGCCAACGACTTGCTGGGTGATCATTTTGACATCCACGGCGGCGGCCAGGACTTGCAATTCCCGCATCATGAGAACGAAATCGCCCAGTCGGAAGGCGCGCATCAGCACGGCTTCGTCAATTACTGGATGCACAATGGATTTGTGCGCGTCGACAATGAAAAAATGTCGAAATCGCTCGGCAATTTCTTTACCATCCGGGATGTGCTGAAAAAGTATGATCCTGAAGTGGTACGCTTTTTCATCCTGCGCGCGCACTACCGCAGTCCGCTGAATTATTCGGATGCGCATCTGGACGATGCGCGTGTGGCCTTAACCAGGTTTTACACGGCATTGAAAGATGTGGCCGTAGACGACGTGGCGACGGTGGACCACACTGAGGCGCACGCAGTGCGTTTTGCCGAGGCGATGAACGACGATTTCAATACGCCGGTCGCGATTGCGGTATTGTTCGATCTCGCCAATGAAGTCAACAAGACCAGGTCGCCTGCGCAGGCCCGGCAACTGAGAGCATTGGCCGGCGTCATCGGATTGTTGCAGCGTCCGGCGGACGATTTTCTGAAGGCCCGTATCGGCAGCGATGCCGACGGACTTTCCGAAGCGGAGATTGAAGAAAAGATCGCGGCGCGCGTCGCCGCCAAAAAAGCTAAGAATTTCGCCGAAGCAGATGGCATCCGTGCCGAACTCGCTGCGGCAGGCGTGATTCTCGAAGACAAACCAGGCGGTCTGACCGAATGGCGACGAGGCTGACAAGAATGACAAAAAACAATTCGGCTGATCAGGCGATCAGCGTACCGGCGTACTGGGAGGACGCCAAGGCCGAGCTGATGAAGCGCGACCGCATCATGCGCAAGCTGATTCCGCAGTTCGGGGACTTGCAGCTGACCGGCCGCGGCGATGCGTTTACCACGCTGGCGCGCTCCATCATCGGCCAGCAGATTTCCACCAAGACCGCGCAAGTGGTGTGGCAGCGTTTCCTGGAAGAATGTCCCAAATGTACGCCCTTGCAGGTTTTGAAGGCCGGCTCGGAGAATCTTGTCGCCTGCGGCCTGTCCAAACGCAAGGCGGAATACATTCTCGACCTCGCCAATCACTTCAAGGCCAAGACCGTCCATCCCGACAAATGGGCGGAGATGGAAGACGAAGACGTCATTGCCGAGATGCTGCAGATCCGCGGCCTGGGCCGCTGGACAGCCGAGATGTTTTTGATATTTAATCTGCTGCGACCGAATGTCCTGCCCCTGGACGATCCAGGATTGCTCAAGGGCATCAGCAACAGTTATTTTTCCGGCGAACCGGTGTCGCGCAGCGATGCGCGCGAAGTCGCCGCCAACTGGGAGCCGTGGCGCACTGTTGCCACCTGGTATCTGTGGCGCAGCCTGGATTCCGCTGCATCCTGAAGAATTAGCGAGGCGGGCGCCGCGATCGCCATCTTGACGATGCGGCAACGCGAATAGGGCGGCGAGGGCTGTTATACTCCCGCCTGTTCATGAAAATGAGTAAAGGAATACGATGAGCAAGTCGACAACGACATTTCTGGGTTTCGAGCAGGCAATCGCCGAGCTGGACGCCAAAATCGAGGAGTTGCGTTTTGTGCAAGACGACTCGGCAGTCGATATCTCGGAAGAGATCGAGCGCCTGGTCAAAAAGAGCCAGCAACTGACCAAAGATATCTACGCCAAGCTGACCCCATGGCAAGTGTCGCAAATCGCGCGTCATCCGCAACGTCCTTACACCATGGACTACGTGAATGAAATCTTTACCGACTTCCACGAGTTGCACGGCGATCGCACTTACGCCGACGACTTGTCGATCGTCGGCGGTCTGGCGCGTTTCAACGGCCAGGCCTGCATGGTGATCGGTCACCAAAAGGGACGCGATACCAAAGAGCGCGCCATGCGCAATTTCGGCATGCCGAAACCGGAAGGCTATCGTAAGGCTATGCGCCTGATGAAAGTCGCCGAAAAATTCAATCTGCCTATTTTCACCTTTGTCGATACGCCGGGCGCGTTCCCGGGCATTGATGCGGAAGAGCGCGGCCAATCCGAAGCGATCGGCCACAATCTGTACGTCATGGCAGAACTGAAAGTCCCGCTGATCGCCACCATCATCGGTGAAGGCGGTTCCGGCGGCGCGTTGGCGATTGCCGTCGGCGACTCGGTCCTGATGCTGCAATACGCAACGTATTCGGTGATCTCGCCTGAAGGTTGCGCATCGATTCTGTGGAAGACGGCCGATCGCGCCTCCGACGCAGCCGAAGCGCTGGGCCTGACCGCGCATCGTCTGAAGGCCATGGGCCTGATCGACAAGATCGTCAACGAACCACTGGGCGGCGCGCATCGTGATCCGAAGCAGATGGCGTCGCTGCTCAAGCGCGCGCTGGCCGACACGCTGCGTCAGTTCCAGGGCGTCAAGACCAAGGAACTGATGGCGGCTCGCCATGAAAAGCTGATGAGCTACGGTAAGTTCAAGGAATTGAATACGCAAGAGTAAGACGCGTATGGCCATGCGTTTGCTGAAGCAGATAACACCGCTTCAGCAAACGCAGCAGGCACAGTCATAATCCGCATGGCGGCATAAACCCTGGTTTGTGCCGCCATTGCAGTTTTTAAGCAGTATGAATCTGCCGGCGGGGTATTGATCGCTGCGCTTGCAGCTTCCTTCCATCTTCCGTTTGCACGAAAGCTCCACATGTCTGCCTCCTCCGGCGCCAAGATCACCCTCGGACAAGAACTGACGCAAGCATTGCAGGCGCTGGCTTCGGCTGGTAATAACCACTCCGTTTTTTCAGCAAAGTTTGCTGCGATCGCCATTGCCTATAGCGGCGGACTCGATTCCAGCGTGCTGCTGCATCTCGCCGCCGCCTTTGCGCGCGAGCAGAACGTGCGCCTGTTTGCGTTTCATATTCATCACGGCATCAGCGTCAACGCCGACAGCTGGCAGGAACACTGCCGCCGACAATGCGAACAGGCCGGCGCCGTTTTCGACACACGCAATATCGCGCTCAAGAATCTCGACAAGAGCGGTGTCGAAGAGGCCGCCCGCATCGGCCGCTATCACGCGCTCGGCGAACTGTGCCGCGTGCACGGCGTGACCTTGCTGCTGACGGCGCACCATCAGGACGATCAGGCGGAAACCATTTTGCTGCAGCTGTTGCGCGGCTCCGGCGTGGCGGGCATGTCCGGCATGGATCAGGCCAACGCTGCGGCGAACTTGCTCGGCAATGATCAACTGCTGCTGGCGCGACCGCTGCTCAATGCGTCGCGGGCGCAGCTGGAACAATACGCTGAGGCGCAGTCGTTGCCTTTCGTCGATGATGAGTCGAATAACGACACGCGCTATGTCCGCAACGTGTTGCGGCATCGGATCATGCCGACGCTGGCTGAACTCTTTCCCGGTTTCCAGGAGCGTTTCACGCGTTCGGCCAGTCATGCGCAATCGGCGCAACGTTTGCTGGTGACGCTGGCACAGCAAGATCTGGCGGCATGCCTGGACGGCGAATACCTGAGCGTGCCGGCCTTGCGCCAGCTCGATATCGACCGGATCGACAACCTCTTGCGGCACTGGTTTTCCCTGCGCAATTTGCGCATGCCGTCGTCGGCATGGCTGCTGGAATTGCGCACGCAATTGCTGGAAGCGAAGTCCGATGCGCAATTGTGCGTCACGCATCCTGATTGCCATATCCGGCGTTACCGCGATCGCGTCTTTCTGACGCCGCGGCGTCCGGCTTTCGACCAGAATGCGGAGCCGCTGGAGTTTGTCTGGCGCGGCGAGCCGAAACTGCATTTCCCGCAATTTGGCGGCAGCTTGTTTTTCGATACGGCCGATGTGGGGTTCAACGCCGTGTGGTTGCGCGAGCAGCACTTGTCCGTGCGTCTGCGCAGCGGCGGCGAACGCGTCAAGCTGGCCTGGAATCGTCCGACCAAGAGCGTCAAGTATCACTACCAGGCGATGGATATCCCGGCGTGGGAGCGACCCTACTTGCCGATGGTGTTTGCCGGTGAGCAGATTCTGTATGCAGCGGGCATCGGCATGGATTGCCATGCACAGCGCGAAACGCCAGCCGGAGAGAGTGCGGCCCGGGATGCACGCATCGCCTTGCGATGGCAGGCGGATCTGAGCTGATATCGCAGCGCCGGATGCGCGCAAAGAGCAGGCGACTGCAGACAACAAAACGGCTTGCCATGTTCAGTGGCAAGCCGTTTTGTTTTTACTCCCTGAGCTTTTACTTCACCGCATGCATGCCGCGATGATTCTTACTCTGGCTTACTTGGCCTTGGCAGGAGCAGCATCAGTTGCCGGCTTGGCGGCCGGCGCTTCTGCGGCTTTTTCCTTCTTGGCAGCGTGTTTCACTTTCTTGTGCTTGGCGGCAGTTTCAGCCTTCGGTGCAGCGGTTGCCGCTGCAGGCGCTGTCTTTGCGGCCGGTGCTGCCGGCGCAGCAGGTGCGCCGGTTTGGGCAAACACTGGCAGAGCCAAAGCGGAGAGCAGAGTTGCAACGATGATGGATGTCGATTTCATGGTGGTTTTCCTTTAATAAGTTTCTTGGTTCTGGCTGTTACTTCAGCTCATGCGTGTTTGTTTGAAACGGACCTGCGCTTACTTGGTCTTGGCTGGAGCAGCTTCGGTTGCCGACGTTGTCGCTGGCTTGGCGGCTGTCGTTGCAGCGGCCTTGGCCTTCTTTGCAGTGTGCTTTGCCTTGGTGTGCTTGGCAGTCGCCTTTGGCGCTGCGGTTGCAGCAGCAGGCGTGGTCGCTGCAGGAGCGCCGGTTTGAGCGAACACTGGCAGTGTCAGAGCGGAGAACAGAGCAGCAACGATGATGGATTTCGAGTTCATGGCAATTTTCCTTAAAGAGAAGTTTTTCAGTCTCGGCGTTTGCTTTGCTTGATCAGCTTGTTTGCTGCGCCTTACTTCCATTAACGAGCCTGCCACCGAAGCGACGACGTCAAAGTGTTTCAAAAGATGTCATATTTGTAAGCGTCTGTTGCTGTCGTTTTTCACCGCTCATTTGTCACGCGACACGCATTATGAGAACGGCCAGCCGTGCGAGCCGAACAAGCCGACCAGACCGATCACAATCAGATAAATAGCGATGATGAAGTTCAGCAGGCGCGGCATCACCAGGATCAGAATGCCGGCAATCAGCGCTACCAGCGGGCCGAAGGAAAGATGGATGTTCATGTCGTACTCCTTATTAATTTATTTTCAAATGGAACAACGATATCCGTCTGATGACAATCGGGCCGCGGAGTTCAGATCGGCTAAGCAGGGGCTTAGCGAATTACTGCAGCAGTCCTTATAATGCTGGTCTGATTATTTGCTGAAAGTAGGGCATGGCTTTTCAAACGTGGTTTGCATTTTTTCTGGCGGCTTGCCTGATTGCTATCTCTCCCGGTTCGGGCGCGGTCTTGTCAATGAGTCATGGATTGAATTACGGCGTGCGCAGAACCAGCGCCACGATTCTCGGTCTGGAAATTGCACTGGTGCTGATCCTCGTGATCGCCGGCGCCGGCGTCGGCTCGCTGCTGGTGGCATCGGAAGCCGCTTTCAACACCATCAAGATTCTCGGTGCGGCCTATCTGATTTATCTCGGCTGGTCGCAATGGCGTGCACCGGTGCATATCGACGAAAAGCAAGCGGTGCGCCCCGTGGTCGCCACGGCCTGGTGGCAGCGCGCCATGACCGGTTTCCTGACCAACGCCACGAATCCGAAAGGCATCGTTTTCATGGTCGCGGTGTTGCCGCAGTTCATCAATCATGACCAGCCGCTGTGGCTGCAACTGCTTCTGATGGCGATCACCATGGTGGCGGTGGATCTGGTGGTGATGCACGGCTACGCGTTTGCCGCGAGCCGCATGCAGCGTTTCTTCCGCGATGCCAAGGCGGTCAAGGTGCAGAATCGCTTTTTCGGCGGCGTGCTGATGCTGGTGGGCGCAGGTTTGTTCTTCTTCAAGCGCAGCCAGTCCTGACTTGTAATGGCGCGCCGGTCATAGCGGCCGCGAACAAAAAAAGCCCGTATCAGACAGCGTCTGATACGGGCTTTTTGTTGTACGCCCGGCAGGCGGGCGCAGATGCAGCAGAAATACGTACTGAACTACTTGTAACGTATTACTTGTCTTTCTTCAGGCATTCTTTCATGAAGGCTTTGCGGTCATCGCCTTTCTTGCCGGTGGCGTCCTTGTTGCAGCTCTTCATCTTGTCTTGTTGCGTCATTGGCGCGGCTGGCGCAGCAGGCTTGTTGGACAAGCAATCTTTCATGAAAGCTTTACGTTCATCGCCTTTTTTGCCGGTGGCGTCCTTGTTACAGGTTGTCATCTTGCTTTGCTGGGCCGTCTCTGCCATGGCGACAGGGCTGAGCATCAGGGCGGGAAGGACGATAGTGACGGCGGCGATGGCGGCGATGGCGGCGAGCAGCTTTTTCATGGGTTTCTCCAATAAGGGATAACGTGGTTGGTGCGATTCTGATACCGTGTTCTGCGCTTTGAGGCATTACAGCATGCAATGTATTGCCAGCCTATGAACGTTTGCCAAACCGCCCGCGTTGACAGCCCCGGGATCAGCGTGGGCAAGCGATGTCGCCTTCGGGGCAGGACGACAGCGCTTTCAGCTCCTGGGTGCGTTCCTGGGTCTTCTGGGTCAGGCAGGATTGCAGCGCCATGCCGTGCGCCGAGCCGCCGGTGCCGGAACTGGCATACTTGCAGGCAAGGTCGCGGTACTTGATCCACGCCAGCTGGACGTCGCGGATCTGGTTTTGCTGGGCCTTGTTGAGGCGATTGCGGTAGTCGATGTAGGTCTGGTTCAGTTCGGCATCGGCTTTGTTGAGCGCTTGCGAGCTGCATGCATCCATATTGCTTTGCGTCGTGGCCTTGTCGCAATCGAGTGCGTGGGCGGCGATGCTCAGTGTCGATAGCGATAGCAGGGCGGCAATGCGCCATAGAGATAATTTCATTTCTTTCCTCAACTTTGACTGGTGATGAGTGTCTACCCGATGGGCGACATTGGCAAGTGGTCTGCCTGCCGCAACGGGTAAATGTACGGATGGGGCCGGCTGGCGCCAGCGGCGCTTGTGCGACGCGGCAGGTTCTTAGAAGGTGCCTGCTGTATTGAGTTCAATCAAAGATGGAGTCGAGGAATGCCAATCAACTGGATCGCAGCGCTCAAACTGATACCGTGGTCGGATGTCGTGCAGGCGACGCCGACGGTAGTCCAGGGCGCCAAGGATTTGTGGTCGCGCACCAAGAAGTCGAAGGCCAAGGCCGTGCGCGCCGAGGAAGAAAATCAGGCCGAAGCCGGCAGCCCTGCGCATCTGGCGCAACGCATCGCGCAGCTGGAGTCCGAGCAGCTGGAAGCGTCCGCCCTGATCAATACGCTGGCGGAACAAAACGCGCAACTGGTCGCCGCATTGGATAATCTGCGGACGCGGATGAAGATGCTGTATGCCGCCTGCGTGCTGCTGGCGCTGGGCGGCGTCGCGCTGTGGCTGCGTTAGTTGACGCGGTACTCGCCGGCAAGGATTCTTCAACGGGATTACCATAGCCTGGCATTGTCATCCGCATCATCACATCAACCTTGATCACCGTCGCTGTTTCTCCTCCGGCAGCAGACTCCGGAAGCAAGTCCCGCTTTCCGGAAATTGCGGCAGCGCTGCCGCTGCCATACTGTGCATTTCTCTCCCAGGCCTCCCGAACAGAAAGGATTCATCATGTTGACATCCCTTGGTTATGCAGCAAAAACCGCAGAGTCCGCACTCGCGCCTTACACGTTTGAACGCCGCGATCCCGGCGCGCACGATGTGCAAATCGAGATCATGTATTGCGGCGTGTGCCACTCCGATCTCCACACTGCGCGCAACGAGTGGCACAGCACGGTCTATCCGGTCGTGCCCGGCCACGAAATCATCGGCCGCGTCACCAGGATCGGTTCCCACGTCAAGCAATTCAAGGAAGGGCAGGTGGTCGGCGTCGGCTGTATGGTCGACTCTTGCCAATCCTGCGCCAGCTGCGCCGAAGGGCTGGAGCAGTATTGCGAGAACGGTTTCACCGGCACCTACAACGCCGAAGAAAAACACATCGGCGGCGTGACCTACGGCGGTTATGCCAACAACATCGTGGTCAGCGAAAAATTCGTGCTGCATGTTTCCGGAAAACTTGATCCTGCAGCCGTCGCGCCTTTGTTGTGCGCCGGCATCACCACCTATTCGCCGCTGCGTCACTGGAAGGTCGGCAAAGGCCACAAGGTCGGCATCGTCGGGCTTGGCGGTCTCGGCCACATGGGCGTCAAGATCGCCCACGCCATGGGCGCGCATGTGGTGCTCTTCACGACATCGCCGGGCAAGGCTGCGGACGCGCTGAAACTCGGCGCCGATGAAGTCGTGATCTCCAAAGACGCCGAGCAGATGGCGCAGCATCTGAACAGCTTCGATTTCATCCTCAACACCGTGGCGGCGCCGCACGACCTGGACGCTTTCATGGTGCTGCTCAAGCGCGACGGCACCATGACCCTGGTCGGCGTGCCGGAACTGCCGCATCCTTCGCCATCGGTCGGCAACCTGATCTTCAAGCGCCGTCATCTGGCCGGCTCGCTCATCGGCGGCATCAAGGAGACGCAGGAGATGCTGGATTTCTGCGCCGAACATGACATCACCTCGGAGATCGAAATGATCAAGATCCAGGACATTAACATCGCCTATGAGCGTATGCTCAAAAGCGACGTCAAGTATCGTTTCGTGATCGACATGGCATCGCTGGCGGCCTGATGCGCGTACGTTTCAACTGAAACGGGATGGCGCTGCCGTGCTGCCACGTGCGGCATGCGCTATCCTGTCGGCAGGTTTGCTTTTCGCGTGATTTTGAGTTTTTCCATTTTCGTTTTTTATTTTCCTCCCGCCAGGATCTGCATGTTCTCTTTATCGTTGCGTATGACGCGCCGTGACTGGCGCGCCGGCGAGTTGCGTTTCCTCCTGATCGCCCTGATCGTCGCCGTCGCGGCCTTGTCTTCGGTCGGTTTTTTTGTCGATCGCATGCGCGCGGGACTGGTCCGGGATGCGCATCAGCTGCTGGGCGCCGACTTGCTGGTCGGTGCGGATCAGCCCTTGCGTCCCGAGTGGCAGGACAAGGCGGCGCAGTCCCATCTGCACATGGCGCAGACTGTTGTTTTCCCCAGCATGGCGATTGCGGGCGAGGGCGACACGGCGCGCTCCATCCTGTCGTCGATCAAGGCCGTCTCCGATGCTTACCCTTTGCGGGGGCAGCTCAAGCTCGCCGACGCAGCCGGCGCTGCAGACCGTGTCGCTGACGGCGTGCCGCCGGCAGGCAGCGTCTGGGTCGATCCGAATATTCTCTCCGCGCTGCAGGTCAAGGTGGGCGATACGCTCAAGCTGGGCGACAAATCATTTCGCATCGCGGCCGTCATCGCCGTCGAGCCGGATCGCGGCAGCGCCTTCGTCAACTTCGCGCCGCGCGTGATGCTGGCTATGCCCGATCTCGCCGCAACCGGGCTGGTGCAATACGGATCGCGCGTCACCTATCGTCTGCTGCTGTCCGGTGCGCCGGCGCAGGTGCAGGCGTATCAGCAATGGCTGCAAAAGACCATCGACGACGGCAACATCAAAGGCGTACGTATTGAATCGCTGGAATCGGGCCGTCCTGAAATGCGCGCCACGCTCGATCGCGCAGAGCAATTCCTCTCGCTGGTCGGCTTGCTGTCGGCGTTGCTGGCGGCGGTTGCGGTGGCGATGGCGGCGCGCCGCTTCATGCTGCGCCATCTGGATGCCTGCGCCATGCTGCGCTGTTTCGGCATGACGCAAAACCAGGTCACGCTGATGTACCTGCAAGAGTTCGTCCTGGTCGGTCTGGCCGGCAGCGCATTGGGCGTGATGCTCGGTTTCGCCGCGCACTTTGTCTTGCTGGAATGGCTGGGACGTTTCATGCCGCCAGCCTTGCCGCCCGCCAGCTGGTGGCCGGCGGTACAGGGGATCGCCATCGGTTTGCTGCTGCTGGTCGGCTTCGCCTTGCCGCCGCTTTTGCAACTGCGCAACGTGCCGCACAATCGCGTCATCCGGCGTGAGTCGTCGGCGCCCAAAGCCATGAGTATTGCGACCTACATCCTGGGTGTGGTTGTCTTCACCGGTTTGCTGCTGTGGCAGGCGGGCGACGTCAAACTGGGGGCCATGACGGCGGCCGGTTTCCTGGGCGGCTTTGCCTTGTTTGCACTGATCGCGTGGGCTTGTCTCAAGAGCGTGCAGTCGCTGCGCGGCCTGTTCGACAACCAGAGCTGGCGCTTTGCGATTGACGGCCTGCAACGCCGTCCGGGCGCCACCACCATGCAGATCGTCGCATTGGGATTGGGTTTGATGGCGCTCCTGCTGCTTACTGTGATCCGCGGCGACCTGATCGGCGCATGGCGCCAGTCGACGCCGGCCGATGCGCCGAATCGCTTTGTCATCAACATCCAGCCCGACCAGAAAGATGTGGTTCAGCAAAAGCTGATGCAGGAAGGCTTGCAGAAGGTGCAGTTGTATCCCATGATCCGCGGACGCCTGGTGCAGATCAACGGCAAGCCGGTGACCAACGACAGCTATCAGGAAGACCGCGCCAGGCGTCTGGTGGATCGCGAATTCAATCTCTCGACCATGCGCGACGTGCCGGCGCAAAACACCATCGTCGGCGGCAAATGGTATGACGACAGCAAGCCCGAAGCCTCAGTGGAAGAAGGCCTGGCCAAGACGCTCAAGCTGAAGCTGGGCGATCAGTTGCAGTTCGACATTGCCGGCCAGCTGGCGACCGTGCCGATCACCAGCATTCGCAAACTGGAATGGGGCTCGCTGCGCGTCAATTTCTTCGTGATCATCAATCCGGCGGCGATGAAAGACATGCCGCAGACCTGGATCACCGCGTTCCATCTGCCGGATGCCAAGGCCGGCCTCGGCAATGTGCTCACGCGCGATTATCCGAACCTGACGGTGGTCGATATCGGCAGCGTGCTCAAGCAGATTCAGGACATCGTCGATCAGGTGATTGCCGCAGTGGAATTCCTGTTTCTGTTCACGCTCACCGCCGGCGTGCTGGTCTTGTACGCCGCACTGGTCGGCACGCAGGATGAGCGGGTGCGCGAGGCCGGTTTGCTGCGGGCGCTGGGCGCAACGCGCAAGGAGTTGGCGAGGGCGCAGCGCATCGAGGTCATGCTGATCGGCAGCGTGGCCGGTTTGCTGGCTTCCAGCGGCGCCGCCGGCATCGGCTGGGCGCTGGCGCATTATGTGTTCGACTTCGAATGGAGTTTCAGCCCCTGGCTGTGGGTTGCCGGCGGCGCGATCGGGATTGCCTGCGCGGTGTTCGGCGGCTGGGCCGGATTGCGTAGCGTTCTGGCAAGACCGCCGCTGCAGACCTTGCGCGAAGCATAAATATCGCCCGCAAAGACCGGGCTGAACGGGCGGCCGGACGGCAGCTGCGCTATCATCTCGGTCTATGCAAATCGAAGACCCCAATCAACCGACTGTCTATGACATGATCGGCGGCGCGGACAAGCTGCGCGAAATGGTGGATCGTTTTTACGATCTGATGGACCTTGAGCCGGAATTCGCCGGCATCCGCGCGCTGCACCCACCTTCGCTGGACGGTTCGCGCGACAAGACCTACTGGTTTTTGTCCGGCTGGAGCGGCGGCCCCAATCTGTATATCGAGCGTTTCGGCCATCCTTTCCTGCGGGCGCGCCATCTGCCGTTCGCCATCGGCATTTCCGAACGCGATCAATGGCTGCGCTGCATGGCCTGGGCGATGGAAGATACCGGCCTCGACGAAACTTTGCGCACCAGGCTGATGGAATCTTTCTTCCAGACAGCGGATTGGATGCGCAACAAGCCTGAATGAATCAATAACACGACAACATGACACAAACTGAACTCATCCTCATTGCCCTCGTTGCCGTCGGCATCGTGCTGCAAGTGCTGATCCTGATGCGCAGCCGTGGCGGCATCGACATCGCCACGCCGTTACAGCAGATGAAGAGCGAACTGCAACGCCATCAGCAAGACCTGGCCGAACGCAGCGAGCGCGAATTGCGCGAGCAGATGCAGAGCAATGCGCAGAACACACGCCAGGAACTCGGCAGCAATTTCGGCCAGCTGCAACAGACGCTGGCGGCGCAGATGACCAGCGTGGCGACCTTGCAGAACAACCAGATCGACAGCTTCGCGCAGCAACTGGTCAAGCTCAACGAGACCAACGCCCAGCAACTCGACGGCATACGCCAGACCATGAACCTGCAGGCGCAAGCCAGCCGCGAAGAACAGGCGGCGTCGCTCAAGCGTTTCGGCGACACGCTCAACCAGACCTTGTCCACGCTGACCGAATCCAATGCGCAGCGCATGGCGGAAGTGCGCGCCACATTGGAAGCCAAGATCAAAGACCTGCAACTCGACAACGGCAATCGCCTGGAAGAGATGCGCAAGACCGTCGACGAGAAACTGCACGCGACATTGGAGCAGCGTCTGGGTGAGTCCTTCAAGCTGGTGTCAGACCGTCTCGACAAGGTGCATCAGGGGCTGGGCGAGATGCAGCAGCTGGCCATCGGCGTGGGCGACCTGAAGCGCGTGCTGACCAACGTCAAGACGCGCGGCACCTGGGGGGAAGTCCAGCTGGAAATGCTGCTGGAACAGATGCTCACGCCCGACCAGTACGCCAAGAACGTCGAGACCGTACCCAACACCGGCGAGCGCGTCGAATTTGCGATCAAGCTGCCCGGCAACGATGACGGCGGCACGCCGGTATGGATGCCGATCGACGCCAAGTTCCCGAAAGAACAATACGAACGCCTGGCGGAGGCTGCCGACCGCGCCGATGCCGAAGGCGTGGCGCAGGCCGGGCGCGAGCTGGAACGCGCAGTGCGCGGCGAAGCCAAGACCATCGCCGAAAAATACCTGTCGCCGCCGCTCACCACCGACTTCGCGATTCTGTTCCTGCCGACCGAAGGCTTGTACGCCGAAGTCATGCGTCGTCCCGGTTTGTCGGATGACTTGCAGCGCACCCATCGCGTCAGCATCGCCGGGCCGTCGACCTTGTCTGCCTTGCTGAACAGCCTGCAAATGGGTTTCCGCACACTGGCGCTGGAGAAGCGTTCGTCGGAAGTGTGGCAGGTGCTGGGCGCGGTGAAGACCGAGTTCACCAAGTTCGGCGATGTGCTGGCAGCGACCAAGAGCACGCTGGAACGCGCAGCCAAGAACATCGAGCAAGCAGAAACGCGTACTCGTCAGATGTCGCGCAAACTGAAGTCGGTGGAGGCATTGCCGAGCGATACCGCGCAGAAGTTGCTGGGTACGGCAGAGCCGGAAGCCGACGGCGACGGCCAGAGCGAATTGCTGTAACTACAATCTGTCGTCCCGGCGAAGGCTGGGATCCAGTGTCCTATAGGTCTTATGAGACCGACAAAGACTCAGCGAATCAACAACTTCATCAACAGCGCAAACGCCTTGCCGTAAGGCGGACTGAACAGCCGCATGGCATTGAGGCGGCTTTGCCTGAATACCGGCTTCATGTGCGAAAAACGCCGGAAGCCTTCTTCCCCATGATACGCACCGATGCCCGACGCGCCGACGCCGCCGAAGGGCAGGTCTTCCTGCGCGATATGCAGCAGCGTGTCGTTGACGGTAACGCCGCCGGAGACGGTCTGTTGCAGCACCCGGTCGACGATGCGTTCATCCTGATCGAACACATACAGCGCCAGCGGACGCGGCCCGGCGTTGACGGTCGCGATGGCGTCGCCGATTTTTTCATACGTGACCAGTAGCAGCAGCGGGCCGAAAATTTCTTCCTGCATGATGCGCGCCTCGGCTGTGGCCTGCGTCACCACAAGCGGCGGCAGCAGGCGCGTCGATGCGTGCGGCGCGCGCCGGCTCAGCGGAGTCAGTAGCGCGCCGCGTTGCTGGGCATCGCTGCACAGCAATGCCAGCCGTTCATAGTGGCGCTGATTGACGATGCTGGTGTAATCGTCGGTCGGCAGGCGCTCGTCATTGAGGGATGGATAGAACCGGGCCACGACGTCGCGGGCGCATTCGATGAAGGCCTGTTCGCGTCCTTGCGGCAGCAGCACGTAATCGGGCGCAATACAGGTCTGGCCGGCGTTCAGCAACTTGCCGCTGATGATGCGCGTAACCGCATGGCGGAAGTCGGCGGACGGCCCGATGATGGCGGGCGACTTGCCACCCAGCTCCAATGTCACCGGCGTCAGATTGGCGCTGGCGGCGCGCATGACTTCGCGGCCGACTGCGGTCGAACCGGTAAAGACCAGATGGTCGAAAGGCAGGGCGCAGAATTCCTGCGCCAGTGCGACGTTGCCGTTGCCTCCACCGGCGTCGCCATGAATGACGGCGATTTCATCGTCCGAAAAAGATTGCCGGATCAACTGATCGAACAGCGCGCCGAATGCCGGGGTGTGTTCGGACAGCTTGATCATGGCCAGGTTGCCGGCTGCGAGTACAGCGCTGAGCGGACCGATGGTCAACAGCAGCGGATAATTCCAGGGCGTGATGATGCCGACCACGCCGAGAGGCTGCGGCAGCAAGACGTTGCGCGCGGGCTGGTACCAGACAGACGTGCGGCGCGACTGCGGCTGCATCCAGATATGGCCATGCGCCAACGCGTGATCGATGGCCTGCAGGCTGGTGAAGACTTCCAGGAATTGGGTTTCGTGCTGTGAACGGTTACCGAAGTCATGGCTGATGGCGGTCGCGATGTCGTGCTGGTGGCGGATCAGCAAATGGCGCAGGCGCTGCAATCTGTCGCGGCGCAATTCCCACGAGACCAGCGGTTCGGCACGCGCATGGTCATGCAGTTGGCGAAAGCGCAGGAGCAGCGACATCGCCGTGCCCCGTTACGTCAAGCCGTCGAACAGCACGACTTGCACCGCGTCGCCGGCGGCCACGTCGCCTTGTGCGTCATCCAGCACGATGATGCAGTTGGCGTCCGACATGGAGCGCAAGATGCCGGAACCCTGGGCGCCGGTCAGCCGCACTTTCCATTCGCCGTCATCATCGGCCGCCAGGATGCCGCGCTGGTATTCGGTGCGGCCCGGTTTCTTGCGTATGGCGGACAAGGATTTCACCTTCAACCGCGGCAGCGGACTGGCGGTGGCGCCGGACATGCGCAGCAAGGCATCGCGCACGAAAAAATAGAAGCTGACCATGACCGCCACCGGATTGCCTGGCAGGCCGAACAGGTAAGCGCCGCGGCCTTGCGAGGCAATACGGCCGAAGGCCATCGGGCGACCGGGACGCATGCCGATTTTCCAGAACAGCATGTCGCCCAGTTTGGTCATGGTCTGCTTGGTGTAGTCGGCGGCGCCGACCGATACGCCGCCCGAGGTGATGACGGCGTCGGCATGTTCGCAGGCGCTGCGAAAGGCGGCTTCCATCGCCACCGGATCGTCTTTGACGACGCCCATGTCGATGATGTCGCAACCGAGGCGCGTCAGCATGCCGTACAGCGTATAGCGATTGGAGTCGTAGACGCAGCCGGGATCCAGCGGCTCGCCGACCGAGCGCAATTCGTCGCCGGTGGAAAAGAAGGCCACGCGCAGACGCCGCTTGACGCCGACTTCGGCGACGCCCAGCGAGGCCAGCAAACCGATATCGGCCGGACGCAGGATCTTGCCGGCGCGCAGCGCGACCTGGCCGTCGCGCAAATCTTCTCCACGCAGGCGCCGGTTGTCGCCGCGGCGCACACGGCCGGCCGGAATGGTCACGGAGGTGTCGCCGGCGTTCTCGGTAAATTCTTGCGGGATGACGGTGTCGCAATCGGCAGGCATGGCAGCGCCGGTCATGATACGCACGCATTCGCCGCCGGCGACGGCGCCGTCGAAGCGTTGGCCGGCATGCACACTGCCGACGATGCGCAAGCTCAGCGTCTTGGCGTCGGCCAGATCGTCGCCGCGCAGGGCGTAGCCGTCCATGGCGGAATTGTCGTTGGCCGGGACATCGATGGTCGAGACGATGTCAGTCGCCAGCGTGCGGTCGAGGGCGCTACGGATGGCGACCTGTTCCACCGAGGCGATCGGCTGTACGAAGTCGTGGATGATCTTCTGCGCTTGCGGCACGGTCATGGCGTCGGGGTCGTAACCCGAAACGCAGCTGACGATGTCGGACAGGGAGAGCTGAGTCATTTATTCTGATTCCAGTTTTTCGATTCTGCTGATTTTGCTGATTTTGCTGTTTTTGCTGATTCTGCTATTTGATTCCCGCCCAATTCCAATGCCTGCAGCTCCTGCAAGGTATTGACGTTGCTGAAAGCGGCTTCGTCGTCGAAATGCACTTCGGCGGTATGGATGGCGGCAAACCAGCGGTCCATCTTGCGGCCGTCTTCCTGCAAAAATTGCGACAGCGACGGCAGCAGCGTTTTTTTCAGCAGGCAGAACACCGGATGGCGTTGCTGCTGGTCATCGTGGCCGGTTACCGCGAGCGCTGCGTCGGCGTTGTCCTGTGCCAGCCCTTCGGCGAGCCTGGCAACAAGGTCTGCGGGCAGCAATGGCGAATCGCAGGG
Source organism: Herbaspirillum rhizosphaerae (assembly GCF_001189965.1). GTDB lineage: Bacteria > Pseudomonadota > Gammaproteobacteria > Burkholderiales > Burkholderiaceae_D > Herbaspirillum > Herbaspirillum rhizosphaerae. The sequence continues at coordinate 251,782 of NZ_LFLU01000004.1, read as the reverse complement.
GACGGCGGCCAGGTAGTCGGTAGTGCAATGCGTCAGGCCGCTGTGCAGCCCCGCCAGCGGGCCGGGAAAGTCCGAAAGGAGGTCGGGCCACACCGGGGCGTCAAAGCCGGCTCCCAGCGCCGCATAGTCGTTCTGATGGCGATTGGCATTGATGGCGAGGCGATGCACCTGCGCGGAAAGACGCTCCAGCGCATGCGCCGCCAGGGGCTTGCCGCGAAACGCCTGCAAGCCTTTGTCGACGTGCCCCATGCGGCTGCCGCGTCCGCCGGCCAGTATCAATCCTGTGGTCAGTCCCGTAATCTGCCGAGGCGCGATAGGCACGGCGATCACCCGCCGATATACGACATTTCCACCTTGCGGACTTGCGGCATGGATGTCGTGGACGAGCCCTTGTTTTCGCTGCGCAGTTCGGAATAGCGATCGCCGCGCCGGCGCCACAGGCCGGCGATGGCGGATGAAATCTCGGCATCGCTGCGGTCGCCGCGCAGCAGGCCGCGCAAGTCGTGGCCTTCGCTGGCGAACAGGCAGGTGTAGATCTTGCCTTCGGTGGACAGGCGCGCGCGGCTGCAATCGTGGCAGAAAGCCTGCGTCACGCTGGAGATGACGCCGATTTCGCCGCTGCCGTCCTTGTAGCGCCAGCGCTGTGCGGTTTCACCGGCGTAGTTGGCATCGATTGCTTCCAGCGGCATTTCGGCGTGGATGCGCGCGACGACGTCGCTGGACGGCACGACTTCATCCATGCGCCAGCCGTTGGAGCTGCCGACGTCCATGTATTCGATGAAGCGCAGGACGAATGGCGTGTTCTTGAAATAGCGCGCCATGGGCAGGATTTCGTGATCGTTGACGCCTTTTTTGACCACCATGTTGATCTTGATCGGACCCAGGCCGACCTTGTGCGCGACTTCCAGGCCGTGCAGGATCTGGGAGACCGAGACGTCGACATCGTTCATGCGTTTGAAGTTGGCGTCGTCCAGCGCATCCAGCGACACGGTGACGCGTTTCAGGCCGGCGTCTTTCAAGGCCTGCGCCTTTTGCGCCAGCAGGGTGCCGTTGGTGGTCAGGGTCAGGTCGAGTTCGCGGCCGTCGGGCGTCCTGATCGCATGCAGCATGCCGATCAGGCGCTCCAGGTGCTTGCGCAGCAGCGGCTCGCCGCCGGTCAGGCGGATCTTTTCGACGCCGTGGGCAGCGAACAGCGTGGCCAGACGGGTGATTTCTTCAAAAGACAGCAGCGAGGCGTGCGGCAAGAAGCTGTAATCCTTGTCGAACACTTCCTTGGGCATGCAGTAGACGCAGCGGAAGTTGCAGCGGTCGGTGACCGAAATGCGCAGGTCGTGCAGCGGTCGCATCAAGGCATCGGTCAGAAAACCGGTCGGAGCTTCCAGCAGCGCGGGAATGGCTGCGGAGCCGCCGATCGGGCGTTCGTCGAAGATGGGAATGATGCGCTTGTTCATACTCGCTACGATAGCACGAGGCCGGGGATTAGACAGTGTACAGAACCAATATCCGCAGCAAGGCACAGCGTATAGTTGCGCGGGATTTTTGTTTCTGAACGGCAAAAAATGCCGATTGCAGTCATTGCGCGTGCAGGCGGTTTCTGCTTGTTTTATTACCGAAACGGCAGACGAGAAAAAAGGGAGTTTTCACTCCCTTTTTTCATTCAGTGCAGCGTCGGCATCAGTGCATGCCGACGGATGCATCAACGACGGGTTTCGACCTGAACCAGCGGATCAGTCGATTGCGGCGGCAATGGCTTGCGTTCGCGCGGCACGTGCACCGGCGGCACGATCTGGGCGGCGGCAGCCTGGGCGGCGCGCAGCTTTTCCGGATCGGTGCTTGCCAGGGTCAGGCCGGCCGACGACAGCATGTCGTGCAGGTCATTCCATTGCTGCTTGCCGTTGGCGGCTGGCGCAGCGGCCTGGACAGTTGCCTGAGCCGGCGCAGGGGCAGGGGCGGCAACAACTGGTGCCGGAGCAGCTTCAACCGGTGCTGCTTCCACGGCTGCCGGAGCAGCTGCTTCAGGCAACAGGCTGATTTGTTGCGGTGCTGCCGGTGCTTCGGCGACGACAGGAGCCGGGGCCGGTGCAACTGGGGCAGTTTCCACAACAGATTCAGCAACAGGTTCAGCAAAAACCGGAGCAGGAGCCACAGGCGCTTCCGCAGCGATCACGACCGGTTCCTGAACAGGTGCAGGTGTCGGTGCAGTTTCGACTGCAGGTGCTGCTGCAACAGGCTCGGCGGCAGGAGTGACGACCGGGGCAACGGCGGGAGCCGCCACTTCAGCAACCGTATTCACCACTGCTGGTGTTGTCGGTGCTGCCGGGGCTTTCTCGTACCAAGGGCGTTCTGCTGCATCGTCAGCCGGAGCTGCCGCTTGTGCCGCAACTGGTGCCGACTCTTCGCCGTCTGCCAGTTCGCCTTCAGCGTTTTCACCGCCGACGTTATCGCCTTGTTCGCGATCACGACGATTACGGTTACGGCCGCCGCGACGACGACGACGACGTGGTTCTCCTTCTTCGGTCGTACCTTCGACTTGATTGCCGACGACTTGCGCGGATTCGGCGCCTTCGACTGCTACGGCAGCGACACCGGTTGCCAGTGCGGCTTCCAATGGCAACGCCTCGTCAGCTTTCGGCAGATCCTTGCGCTCTTCGCGTGGTGGACGCGGTTGGCGTGGCGGACGCGGTTCGCGTGCTTCGGTACCTTCGCGCGGCTCGCGGTTTTCACGGGCTTCGCGTGGCTGGCGAGGTTCGCGCGGTTCACGATTTTCGCGATCGCCGCGGCCTTCTGCGCCTTCGCGCGGCTCGCGCGGTTCACGCGCTTCCTTCGGCTCACGCGGTGGGCGCGGCTGACGCGCCGGTTTGGCTTCAGCGTCCTGCTTGCCGGATTCTTCGCGGGCATTCTTTTCCGGTGCAGCGCCGTCGCGTTCTTCGCGCTCGTTGCGGCCGCGGCCGTTACGGTTGCGACCATTGCGGTTGCGGCCGTTACGGTCGGCGTGTTCGCGCTTTTGCGGGGTCTTGGTTTCAACCGGAGCGGCGACAGGTGTTGGTTCTGCCGGCTTGGCGCGGAAGAAGCTCCAGATCTTGCTGAAGAAGCCCGATTCCGGCGCCAGCGTCGGCGCCGGTTCTGCCGGAGCAGCGACCTTGCGTTCGACGATAGGGGCAGGCTGGTCGGGGGTGATGCCCTTGACGACGGCTTCCTGGCGCGGCTTGACGTCTTCCTTCTGGCGCTTGCTGTAACCGATGTCGGTTTCGGCTTGTTCGGCCATGGCGTAGCTGGCTTGGGCGTCGTCCAGGCGCGGATCGTCGTGCTTGATGCGCTCGAGCTTGTAGTGCGGGGTTTCCAGATGCTTGTTCGGGATCATGATGACCGTCACGCGGTGGCGTGTTTCGATCTTCAGGATTTCGCCGCGCTTTTCGTTGAGCAGGAAAGCGGCGACGTCGACCGGCGCCTGCACATGGATGGCGGCGGAGTTTTCCTTCATTGCTTCTTCCTGGATGATGCGCAGGACTTGCAATGCGGACGATTCGGTATCGCGGATGTGGCCGGTGCCGTTGCAGCGCGGGCAGGTCACGTGGCTGCCTTCGGACAGCGACGGACGCAGGCGCTGGCGCGACAATTCCATCAGGCCGAAGCGCGAGATCTTGCCCATCTGGACGCGGGCACGGTCGTGGTGCAGGGCGTCTTTCAGGCGGGATTCGACTTCGCGCTGGTTCTTGGCGTTTTCCATGTCGATGAAGTCGATGACGATCAGGCCGCCCAGATCGCGCAAGCGCAATTGGCGGGCCACTTCGTCGGCGGCTTCAAGGTTGGTGTAGAACGCGGTGGTTTCGATGTCGGAACCGCGGGTGGCGCGGGCCGAGTTGACGTCGACCGAAACCAGGGCTTCGGTGTGGTCGATCACGATGGCGCCGCCGGAAGGCAACGGCACGGTGCGCGAGTAGGCGGTTTCGATCTGGTGTTCGATCTGGAAGCGCGAGAACAGCGGCACGTCGTCGTGATAGCGCTTGACGCGGTGAACCATGTCCGGCATCACGTGCGCCATGAACTGCTGGGCTTGTTCGTGGATGTCGTCGGTGTCGATCAGGATTTCGCCGATGTCAGGCTGGAAATAGTCGCGGATCGCGCGGATCACCAGCGAGGATTCCTGATAAATCAGGAACGCGCCGGAACCGGACTGGCCGGCGCCTTCGATGGCGCGCCAGAGTTGCATCAGGTAGTTCAGATCCCACTGCAGTTCGTCGACGTTGCGGCCGATGCCTGCGGTGCGGGCGATGACGGACATGCCGTTGGGCAGGTCCAGCTTGTCCATGGTTTCGCGCAGTTCCTGGCGATCTTCACCTTCGACACGGCGGGAAACGCCGCCGCCGCGCGGGTTGTTCGGCATCAGGACCAGGTAGCGGCCGGCCAGGGAGATGAACGAGGTCAGGGCTGCGCCCTTGTTGCCGCGTTCTTCCTTCTCGACCTGGACAATGATTTCCTGGCCTTCGCGCAGGGCTTCCTTGATGGAAGCATTGCGGACATCGATGCCTTCCTTGAAATAGGTGCGGGCAACTTCCTTGAACGGCAAGAAGCCGTGGCGTTCTTCGCCGTAATTGACGAAGCAGGCTTCCAGGGAAGGTTCGATGCGGGTAATGACGCCTTTGTAAATGTTGGATTTACGCTGTTCGCGTCCGGTGGCTTCAATATCGATGTCGATCAGTTTTTGACCGTCAACGATGGCTACGCGCAACTCTTCCTGCTGCGTAGCGTTGAACAACATACGTTTCATGTTTTTCACTCCGTGGCACTGAGGCCGTAATGGCGCTTTTTAAAAGTACGCCATAAGTACAAGGATGTACGCGAGAACGAAGTGATTGGGGGAGGGAATTGCCTTAGTGTGTGGAGTGCGCCTTGGCGGCGGCACTCATGCACAACGGGGCGCGGATGCGGTGAACCGGGAAGCCGAGCAACTCCGTATCCACGCTTGCCGTTCCGCATGAGGCGGTCACGGTCGCTGTGGACGGTAAGTTGTCATCAAGAGCCAAACGAAGCATTTTTCTAAAAGTTGGCAAATCGGCGAATCGGGTTCACTTGCATCAACCGGCAAGCACTTCGTTTTTCAACTGAAGGTCTTGCCAGACTTTATCCTGATAATCCAAACACATCTGTTCAACATCCAAGTGCGTTATCCGATTGCAACTGCGGTGCAAACTGGACTCGCGCAGGGATGATGCGTACACGTTTTTGAGGAACCGTCCAATCCGCGCGGAGAAATGTCGCGTCCACAATGTCTTCGTAGGGTGTACGAGGCTTGCCGACAGGACCCTGTCGCCGCATGCTGCGATTTTTCGTGGTTCCCCCCATCAAATTTGCAAATTAGCGAGGCTGATGAAGACGCCTCTGTGTAGAATGGTCTTTTTTATTCTTACACTGACACCGGTTTTCTGACCAGCGTCGAGCGATTATATATTCAAAATGAAGGACTTAGCGAGATTTTCTGGGAAGACGCCTGAAAAGCCTGAATCACCAGCGTCTACCCAATCTGCACCTGCTTCGCCGCAAGTCCAGCTGCTCACGATTTCGGAAGAGGAAGCCGGTCAACGCATCGACAATTTCCTCTTGCGCGTCTGCAAGGGCGTGCCCAAAAGCCATATCTACCGTGTCCTGCGCTCCGGCGAAGTACGTGTCAACAAGGGCCGTATCGACCAGACTTATCGTCTGCAAGACGGGGACGTCCTGCGCGTGCCGCCGATCCGTATTGCCGAAAAGGCATCGGCCGCCGTCGCCCCCGGCGCGGAATTCAAGATATTGCTGGAAGATAATCATCTGCTGGTGATCGACAAGCCTGCCGGCGTTGCCGTGCATGGCGGTTCGGGCGTCAGTTATGGTGTCATCGAGCAACTGCGCGCCTCGCGCCCGGACGCCAAATTCCTGGAACTGGTGCATCGTCTCGACCGCGACACCTCGGGAGTTTTGTTGCTGGCCAAGAAACGTTCTGCACTGACCAACCTGCACGAGCAGATCCGCGACGGCCTGACCGACAAGCGCTATCTGACGCTGGTGCATGGCGACTGGAAGAATGCGCGCCAGCACATCAAGCTGCCGCTGCACAAATACAGCACTGCCGACGGCGAACGCCGCGTGCGCGTGCAGGATGACGGCCAGGCTTCGCACACCGTGTTTTCGCTGATTCGCCGCTATGGCGAATTTGCCTTGCTCGAAGCGGAACTGAAAACCGGTCGCACCCATCAGATACGCGTGCATTTGTCGGCCAGCGGTTTTGCCATCGTGGGCGACGACAAGTACGGCGATTTCACGCTGAACAAAGCATTGCAGAAGGCGGACGGCGAACGCGTCGCCTTCAAGCGCATGTTCTTGCATGCGCACCAGATCAGTTTTACGCATCCGGACAGCGGCAAGACGGTGACGCTCAAGGCAGGCTTGCCGCCGGAGTGCCTGCGCTTCCTGAAAAGCCTGGATGCAAACGACGCCGGGGCGGAGACTGCCTGATCGGGACTGTGGCCAGCCGCCGGTACACCTATTTTGATTATGTTGAAAAGTGAGACATGGCAAGAAAGCAATTTGATTTAATCGTGTTCGACTGGGACGGCACGCTGATGGACAGCACGTCGACCATCGTCAGGTGCATCCAGGCAGCCGCCCGCGATCTGGGCTTGCCGATTCCCGACAAAAGCGCTGCTTCCTACGTGATCGGCCTGGGTTTGCAGGATGCGATGCAGGCGGCGATTCCCGATGTCGATCCCAAGTACTACCCGCGCATCGTGGAGCGCTACCGTCACCACTACCTCGGCCAGGACAAGGACCTGACCCTGTTCGACGGCGTCAAGGAGATGCTGGAGGATCTCGGGCAGCAAGGCTATTTCCTGGCGGTCGCCACCGGCAAGAGCCGGGTCGGTCTGAATCGTGCGCTCAACAGCACCAAGCTGCTGTCGATGTTCGATGCGACGCGTTGCGCCGACGAAACTTTCTCCAAGCCGCATCCTGCCATGCTGCAGGAACTCACGCGCGAACTGGGCCAGGAGATGAACCGCACGCTGATGATCGGCGACACCACGCACGATCTGCAGATGGCCATTAATGCAGGTGCGGCCGGGGTTGCGGTAGAATTCGGCGCGCATCCGGTCGAGCAGTTGCAGGCGCTGAATCCGCTGTATAGCGCCGGTTCGATCAAGGTCCTGCATCAGTGGCTCAACGAAAACGCTTAGCAACGCATGGCAACATCGGGGGAAACCTGCAATGGATGAAGTAGCGATTCCGGTATGTGATTCGGCTGACATCGAAGAAGGCGGCAAAGGCAAGCGCTTTGCCGTGTCGGTGCATGGCGACGACGCGACCGGTTTCGTGGTGCGTTACGGCGGTGCGGTGTACGGTTATCTGAATCGCTGCGCGCACGTGCCGATCGAACTCGACTGGGACGAAGGCGAGTTCTTCGAATCCAGCGGCCTGTATATCATGTGCGCCACCCATGGCGCCGTGTATGCGCCGGAGACCGGAAAATGCGAAGGCGGCCCTTGCCGCGGCGCGCGTTTGCGTAAAATCACGGTGTTCGAGAAAGACGGCGGCATCTTCTGGACGCCCGATGATTATGTAAGGCCCGCGCTGGCATAAGCCATGCGGGAACCCAGGCAGCCGAAGCCGGCATGTTGGCTTTCTTCGGGCTGTCTATCAGAGTGACGATATGAGCAATAACGAATTCGAAAATCCTCAAGCGCAACCGCCGCAAACTCCTGCATCGCCGCCGCCGGTGCCGCCTACTACCGGAACATCGGCCGCTGCCGACGACAAAAAGGGCGGCTGGGAGCGCGACGTGCTGGAAAAGCTGGCGCTGTTCGCCGTCAAGGAGCAGCGCGCACGCCGCCGCTGGAGCATTTTCTTCAAGATCGCCGGACTGGCCGTGTTCGTCTTCGTGATCTGGACCGCATTCAATTACACCAAGTCGGACGCGGAGCCGGTCGGCACGCATACCGCGCTGGTTGAAATCAACGGCACCATCGAGGCCGAAGGCCGCGGTTCGGCCGCAGCGGTGATCCCGGCGCTGGACAAGGCCTTCGCCGCCGACGATTCGATGGGCGTCATCCTCAAGATCAACAGCCCCGGCGGCAGCCCGGTGCAAGCCGGCATGATCAACGATGAAATCGTGCGCCTGCGCAAGGAATATCCGAAGAAGCCGCTGTACGTGGTGGTGGAAGAAATGTGCGCATCCGGCGGGTATTACATCGCTGCCGCGGCCGACAAGATTTACGTCAACAAGGCCAGCATCGTCGGCTCCATCGGCGTGTTGATGGACGGCTTCGGCTTCACCGGCCTGATGGACAAGGTCGGCGTCGAGCGCCGTCTGCTGACTGCCGGCGAGAACAAGGGCTTCATGGATCCGTTCAGCCCGCAAAACGCCAAGCAAAAGGAATACGCCCAGCAAATGCTGAGCGACATTCACCAGCAATTCATCGACGCCGTGCGCAAGGGCCGCGGCCAGCGCCTGAAGGAAACGCCGGAAACTTTCTCCGGCCTGTTCTGGATCGGCTCCAAAGCGGTTGAAATGGGCCTGGCCGACGGCTACGGCACCGTCGACAGCGTGGCGCGCGACGTGATCAAGGCGGAAGACCTGGTCGATTACACCCAGACCGAAGGTCTGCCTGAGCGCGTGCTGAAGAAGTTCGGCGTAGCGGTCGGCAGCGGCGTCGCCAAGTCGATGTTGTCGGGCGGCGCGATTCAGTTGCGTTAGTTGGGGTATATTTGCTCATGAAAAGGCGACGGCTTCGTCGCCTTTTTTCATCGGCAACGAATTCAATGCAGGAGGCTGCAATGCATGCGATCAGACATCCGGGGAGTCTTGCTCTTGTCGCTGGAGTGCTTCGTGTGCTCCGAGCGTTTGCCCTGATCATCTTGCTGGCGCCGTTTGCCGTGGCGACAGCATGGTCGCAGGAAAATCCGGCGCCACAGTTCTCCCGTCAGGTTGTCGACTTGCCGACACGTCCCGGCGCGACGCAGCGCTTTATTTATCTGGCTCCTCCGCATCCCGTCGCATCCGTGATCTTGTTTTCAGGAGGAGACGGGATTTTGCGTATCTCTCCCGAAGGGAAATTGGACGCCGGACGAGGTAATTTTCTCGTGCGTACGCGTCAGCTATTTGTTAAGCACGGATTTGCCGTTGCCGTCGTGGATGCGCCGTCGGACCGGCAATCGTATCCGTTTCTCACCGGCTTTCGCGAGACTCCCCAGCATGTTGAAGACATCAAGGCTGTCATGGCATGGCTGCGTCAACAATCGGAAATCCCGGTCTGGCTGGTCGGTACCAGCCGCGGCACGCAGTCTGCCGCCTTTATCTCGACGCAATTGGACAAGGCCGGCGGCGGCCCGGACGGACTGGTCCTGACGTCGACCCTTCTGCGCGAGAACAGGGGCGGGAGCGCCGTCCCCGACATGCCGCTGCAGCGTCTGCGCATTCCCGTGCTGGTTCTGCATCACGAGCAGGATAACTGCAAGGTCTGTGCATTCAGCGACGTGCCGCGTCTGATGGATGCGCTGAGCGCGGTGCCTGAAAAAGAACTGATCAGCGTGCGTGGCGGGATCAGCAAGGGCGATCCTTGCGAAGCCATGGCCTATCACGGCTACAACGGCATTGAGCAGGAAGTCGTGACGCGTATTGCTGACTGGATTAACGCCAGCATGGGGCGCAAGCAGTGACCTGATTGTTAGTCTGCCAGCAGCAAAAACACGGTAGGTTTCTTGTGAAAGTCCGGCGTTTTGCCCGCAGCGATATCGTTTTTCCATTTGCCGGCCGTCTGCGTCTTGATGGCTTCGCTCGCCAGCGTCAGATCGGTGGCGACGCTGATGAGCGTCGTACCGTTGCAGGCAGTGGCCAGCGCTTCCAGCATGGCGCCGTTGCGATAGGGCGTCTCGATCAGTAATTGCGTCTGCTTTTCCTGGCGCGAGCGCTCTTCCAGTTGCTTGATGCGTTTGGCGCGTTGCGCCGCGTCGGTCGGCAGATAGCCGTTGAAGGCGAAGCTCTGGCCGTTCAGGCCGCTGCTCATCACCGCCAGCAACAAGGACGAGGGGCCGACCAGCGGGCGCACCTGTATGCCTTGCTGATGCGCCAGCCGGACCAGATTGGCGCCAGGATCGGCCACCGCCGGCACGCCGGCTTCCGAAATCAATCCTGCATCTTGCCCCGCCAGCAACGGCGCCAGCAAAGCCGGCAGCGCCGCCGCTTCGGTGTTGACGTTGAGTTCGGCGATCTTGATTTCCTGCAAAGGTTTGCTCAACGGATAATTGGCGTTGATCAGTTTCAGGAAGGCGCGCGTGGTCTTGGCGTTTTCCGCGACAAAATAGTCGAGGCGTGCGGCAAGCGCCTGCACTTCGGCCGGCAGGATGGAGGCGAGTACATCGCCGTCCGCCGTGTCGGCCGGACCCAGGGTGTTGGGTACGAGATAAAGAATACCGGGCATGTTTAAATCGTTAAAATATGGGCTGGCGCTATTAGACCTTATTTCCCCGTTGGCTGCGAGCATGTTTGTATTGCCCGATGTATGCAAGGCCGCGTATCTGCCGGCTTTTCAAGATGACGAGAAGGTCTTTTGCGATGTATTGTCAGATTCGTGCGGATGTCATGAAACTGTCATGCTAGGCAACTATTGTGTCAGTTCGCCAGCATTTTTTAAAATTTGCTAAATAATTTCCGGAAATACCCCCGATTGAAAGGGATTGAATGTTTGCAGCAGTAGATCTTGGCTCCAACAGCTTCCGTATGCACATAGGCAAGCATGAGGGTGATTCGATACGCGTGATCAAGAGTGCGCGCGACCCCATCCGCCTGGCAGCCGGCTTGGACAAGAACGGGAAGCTGACGCCGCAGGCCATCGCCGGCGCGGTCGAATCCCTGGCGCGTTTCCGTACCATCCTGCGCGATTACCAGCTGGACGCGGTGCGCGTGGTGGCCACCAATACCTTGCGCGTGGCCAAGAATGCACATGAGTTCCTGCCTGACGCCGAGCGCGCCATCGGCTATCCGGTGGAAATCATTTCCGGCGAGGAAGAAGGCCGCCTGATTTACATGGGTGTCGCCGGCGCCCTGGCGCTGCCGGATGAGGACCGCCTGGTGATCGACATCGGCGGCGGTTCCACCGAAGTCATCCTCGGTCGCGGCAGCGACATCAAGCGGGTTGAATCCTTCGGCATCGGCACGGTGAATCAGAGTCAGGCATTTTTCTCCGACGGCGTCATCGACGAAGAATCCTTTGAACGCGCCATCCTGTCGGCGCGCTCGCATGTGGAAGACGCCGTCGTGCCGTTCGGCGCCCAGCATCGCAGCAAGGTCTATGGATCGTCCGGCACCATGCGCGCGATCGCCGACACGATTGCCCGCAACGGCATGGGCGACGGTCGCGTCACGCCGGCCAGCGTTGAAGAACTGAAGCAGCGCCTGATCGCCTTCGGCCACGCCAGCAATATCGAACTCACCGGCATGAAACCGGACCGCGCGCTGGTCATCATGGGCGGTCTGGCCGTGTTGATCGGCTTGATGCAGGAGCTGAACATCTCCGTGATCACGCCGGTGGAAGCCGGTCTGCGCATGGGCGTGATGTGGGACTTGCAATTGCGCGCCACGCAGCGCGATCGCCGTGAGCAATCGGTGGATGATTTCAGCCGCCGTTTCCATATCGATGAGTTGCGCGCGCGCCAGGTGGCAGAGACGGCGCTCGGATTTTTCGAGATGCTCAAGCCCGGCAACGAGGTCTATTCCAAGTACCTGAACTGGAGCGCCTTGCTGCACGAAGCCGGTCTGGTGGTGTCGCAAAGCAGTTACCACAAGCATTCGTCCTATCTGATCGCAAATGCCGATCTGCCCGGATTCACTACCCGCGAGCAGCGCGTGATGAGCACGCTGATCCTCGGTCAGAAAGGCAATCTGCGCAAAATCGGCGAGGTGCTGTCCGATGCCGATTTCGCCAAGGCGGTGCTGGCCTTGCGTCTGGCGGTGATGTTCATGCACTCGCACATCACGCTGGATTGGGACGATATTCGCCTGAAGATGAAAAATCGCATCGATCTGGAAATCAAGAGCGACTGGGTGCGGAACCACCCGACGGTGTCGTACTGGATGCAGAAAGAGCAGGAATGGTGGAGCGGCGTCGGCGTCGACTTCTCGATTCGCGTGAATGCCTGATGCGTTGATTGTCTGGCGATTATCTCGCCGGCCTCACCGGTCATAAAAAATCCCCGCATCTGGCGGGGATTTTTTATTGCGGCGCGGGCGGTCCCGATATGCTCAATCCAGCTTGGCGGCGTGTTCGCGCGTCGCGTGGAAGGTGACTTCCGGCCAGCGTTCCTGCGTCAGGCGCAGGTTGACGCCTGAGGTCGCCAGGTAGGCCAGGTTGCCGGCGGCATCGTGCGCCAGGTTGAAGCCGGCCGAGGATTTCTCGAAATCGGCCAGCATCTTCTTGTCTTCGCAGGTCACCCAGCGTGCGCTGCTGATGCTGGTGCCTTCGAACACGGCGTCGACGCCGTATTCGTTGAGCAGGCGGCTCGCCACGACTTCAAACTGCAGCACGCCGACTGCGCCGAGGATCAGGTCGCTGTTGTTGGTCGGCTTGAAGACCTGCACTGCGCCTTCTTCGCCGAGCTGCTGCAAGCCCTTGTGCAACTGCTTGATCTTGAGCGGATTGCGGATGCGCGCGACGCGGAAGAAATCCGGCGCGAAGTAGGGGATGCCGGTGAACTGCAGCAGTTCGCCTTCGGAGAAACTGTCGCCGATCTGCATGTTGCCGTGGTTCGGCAAGCCGATGATGTCGCCGGCGTAGGCCTCTTCCACCTGTTCGCGGCTCGATGCCATGAAGGTCACCACCGATGACACCTTGATCTCGCGGTTCAGGCGCAGATGCTTGAGCTTCATGCCGCGCTCGAAGCGGCCGGAGCACACGCGCAGGAAGGCGATGCGGTCGCGGTGAGCCGGGTCCATGTTGGCCTGGATCTTGAACACGAAGCCGGAAAACGGCGCTTCGTTCGGCGCCACGCTGCGCACGGTGGCGTCGCGTCCGCCCGGACCCGGCGCCCAGTCGAGCAGGGCGTTGAGGATTTCGCGTACGCCGAAGTTGTTGATCGCTGAACCGAAGAACACCGGCGTCTGGATGCCGGCCAGGAAGTCTTCCAGGCTGAACGGATGCGATGCGCCATGCACCAGCTCGACTTCCATCTTGAGCTGTTCGATTTCCAGTGGGAACATTTCCACCAGTTTGGGATTGTCGATGCCCTTGATGATTTCGACGCTGCCGTCGGCGCGCTCTTCGCCGGCCTTGAATAGCATGATTTCGTCGCGCAGCAGGTGATACACGCCGCGGAAATTCTTGCCCATGCCGATCGGCCAGGTCACCGGCGCGCATTGAATCTTCAGTACCGATTCCAGTTCATCCAGCAGCTCAAGCGGGTCGCGGGTTTCGCGGTCCATCTTGTTCATGAAGGTGATGATCGGCGTGTTGCGCATGCGGCAGACGTTGAGCAGCTTGATGGTCTGTTCTTCCACGCCTTTGGCGGCGTCGATCACCATCAGGGCGGAGTCGACCGCCGTCAGCACGCGGTAGGTGTCTTCCGAGAAGTCCTGGTGGCCCGGGGTGTCGAGCAGATTGACCACATGGTCGCGGTATTCGAACTGCATCACCGAGCTGGCCACCGAGATGCCGCGCTGCTTTTCGATTTCCATCCAGTCGGAGGTGGCGTGGCGACCGCTCTTGCGCGCCTTGACGGTGCCGGCCAGCTGGATCGCGCCCGAGAACAGCAGCAGTTTTTCAGTCAGCGTCGTCTTGCCCGCATCGGGGTGGGAAATAATGCCGAAGGTGCGGCGGCGCGCCACTTCGCGCGCGATCAGCTCAAGCGGAGCCTTGCTGCGCGAGCCGGCGTCTTCGTTCTCGAAATCGGAAGTAATGTCTTGCATCGTGAGTCGGTGGGTCGTAAGGCGTTAGCGATGAGAGCCATGAGCGGACTGCGCGGTCATTGAGAGCGAGGTCGCTGGTATGGATGTGACGGAAACGAAAAAGGGCTGGAGGATCCAACCCTTCGGATAGCGTCTGGTCACGTCTCGGAAGCCGAGATTATAGCGTATTCAGCGCCGTATTCAGCCAAGTTCGTCGGCCCGCGCGTCAGTCTGCTCGCCTCATGTTGCAGCCGGGCATTGCCTGTCTGCTACTTGTCGTCACGGCGATTGGCGCGTTCATCGCGTTGCGGCCGTTGTTCGGGGCGTGGCGCCGCTTCCTGTCTTTCAGGAGGACGTGGCGCCGGTGCGCGAACTTCGGGCGCCGGGCGTTGTTGCGGCTGCTGGGCATGCTGTTCCGGGCGTTCCTGACGATGTTCGTTTTCCTGGCGAACCGGACGGGCCGGCGGCATCTGCGGTGCGGGCGGGGCCGCATGCGCCTGTGGCGCCGGTTGCGGACGAGGCGCGGCTTGTTGCGCTTGAGGCGGATTGTTCGGCGCCATCAGCGCTTGCGGAGGCCGTGCCTGCGGCGGCCGTTGCTCGTTGTGCGGATTGCGGTCGGGACGGTCGCGATTGTCATGATTGTCGCGATTGTCATGATTGTCGCGATTGTCACGCCCTGCGGTAACCGGCGGCTGGCCCGGACGCTGTTCCGGACGCGCCGGCACCGGTGCTACCGCCGGCATGGGCGCATTCTGCACATGGGGTGCCGGTGCGGGAGGGGCGGCAGGTGCGACATTCGGGCGCGACACATTACCGACGTCCGGACGGCGATCATTCGGGCCATTGCGGCGATTGTGCTGCCACACCACAGGCTGGTTGTTGACAGTGACATTCCTGGTCACGTTGTTGGTGACGTTGACGTTATTGATGCGCACATTGTTTACCAGCACATGATGTTGCCGCCAGTCGGGGCGGGCGTCGCTGTAGACCGAGCGGACGATGCCGGTTCCCGCGCCGAAGAATATGCCGACGTTGATCGAAACGTTATAGTTGGGCGGACGATAGCGTGGCGGCGGCGCCCAATAGACAGGAGGGCGCTGCGGCCACCACCAGCCGCCGTACACGACGGTCGGATTGTAATAAGGCACATAGATCACCTGCGGATTGACCGGTTCGATCACGATGATCTGATCTTGTTCCAGGATGCGTTGCTGGTCGCTCGATTGCAGGTTGCCGGCGATTTGCGCTTTGACGCGCAGGTTTTGCACGGTGTCCATCACGTTGGCCTGTTGCGACAGGAAAGCGTCGCCCAGGCGCTGCGTCCAGTCCAGCTTGTCATTCATCATCGCCAGCACGGAAGGGAATTGCGCCAGCGACTTGACGCTGGGATCCCACGGCATCGGCGCAATGGCGCGCGCCAGGCCGTCGCCTTGCAGGCCGGGGCGGCTGTCCATGAAGCGGGCGGCTTGCACCACTTCCAGCGGATAGGTTGCCGCCATCAATACTTGCGCCAACAGAGAGTCGGGGTAGAGGGCGATCGGCGCCAGCATCTGATCCAGGTCTTCCTGGGTAAACACGGCCGGCGGACGATTCATGTCTTGCGCGGAGACTTGCGACATGCCGGACGCCAGCGAAAAAATTGCTGTGGCGATCCAGGCGAGGCTTTTTTTATTCACGAGATTTCTCCTGACGGTGCGGTGGTGCGAATAGTGCAGCTAAGGTGCAACTGAGTCAGTCGTCAATTCATGTTCGTTTCAGAAAGTCGCGCAGTAAAAAATATAAGAAGTTGCGCGTGCTGAAATCGAATGACGACTATTGATCGCATGCATGCAGTTATCTTCGATCAGGAAAGCGAAACAAGGTGTAACCAAACTGCAAGGAGTGTTTCAGCATTCAAACGCAGACGGAGATTGAGATTGCGCACGATGGAGAATGTCGGAGATGTCTGACGGACAAACACGTGAGGGGCGTAGGCAGAGAAAAAAGTAAAATATTTGAAGAAAAATGTGAAGAAGGTGTTGACCGAATACCCCTATCGGGATATTATCTCGCTTCTCGGAGTGTAGCGCAGCCCGGTAGCGCACCTGGTTTGGGACCAGGGGGTCCAAGGTTCGAATCCTTGTACTCCGACCACACATAAACGGGCTGTCGAAAGACAGCCCGTTTTCATTTCCGAAGACGATTTCAAGTAGCGTATTTTTTACTTGGCTCCTCTTGATCTGCCCTTAGCTCAACCGGATAGAGCAATGGCCTTCTAAGCCATAGGTTAGGGGTTCGATTCCCTTAGGGCAGGCCACTTCTTCTAAATAGTTTCCGGTTTTAATTCAAACTCGACGCGTCCTGCGATTCGACTCTTTTTCTTCTTTTTGTTTTTCATTCAAGGCCCTGATTTGGCCGCCGATTTGCGGTCAACGCAATTCAATTGGTGATCTTGTCTGTCGGGTAGCGTAGCGAGTCGCGCAGCATGTAATTCATCGGCATGTTCAGCGATCTGCGATCGGGCCCGATGGGTTGCATGAACCAGCGGTTATAGAGCCTGACGATTTCTCCGCTGGCGACGAGTTTGGCCATTTGCCGGTCGACCATTTTCTTGAATTCGGGATCGTCTTTTCGAAACATGATGGCGTAGGGTTCGACGGACAGCGATACGCCTGTAATGACGAGCTTGTCCGGATTGTTGGCGCTCGCGCGCGCGCCGTACAGCAAAATCTCATCCATGATGAAGGCATCGGCAAGACCTTGTTCGAGCATTCTGACGCATTCCTGGTCGGAGTCCAGTTCGGTGATGCTCAGGTTGAGTGCAACAATGTTGCTGCGTTTGGTGACGATGTCGGTTATTCCGGTACTTTTGGTCGTGACGATGCGCTTGTTGCGCAGGTCGCTCCAATCCTTGATGCCGGAATTCATTCGTACCAGCATGCGTACGCTCGTAAAGAAATGCGGAATGGTGAACGAGAATTTCTTGCGCCGCTCGGCGTTATTGGTGCTGACGCTGCATTCGAGATCGGCACGATTGTTGAGCAGCGCGCTGAAACGAGTGTCCATGTTGACGGGGAAAAACTGAACCTTGAGAGTGGGGAGCTTCATCTCCTGCCTGATGCCTTGTACGATCTTCAGGCAAATGTCGATGGAATAGCCGCTGACTTCGCCATCCGGTTCGATGAGCACGAAGGGCGACAGGTTATCGACCACGCCCATGAAAGCCACGACCACGGTGCGCTTGTCCTGGATTCTCTTGATGGTTTCGCTTGCGCCGGCAAAGGGAGGGAGTATGCAGATGAGCAGTATCCACGCAAGAAACCGAAGGCGAAGAGGAGTGAGGCGGGAAAGAGTCTGATCGCGCATTTCAAAGACCATTTATCGACGGCATCGTCAATTGATCTTATGGTGCTCATAGGAAATGTTCAAGGCGGAGAAGGCCTGCCTTATGTGGAGTGCAAAAACAATGCGGATGACTAGAAATATTTCGATGTAATGCTGAGTATTTTTCAGTGAAAACAATGCCTGGAAAATACAAAAGCCGTGTCACCAACAAGGTGAGCACGGCTTTGATGCGTGTTGCTATTGTGCTGCGTTGACGCCCGGGAAGATGATTAACCGCGGCCGGTCAGGTGACCATTCACGACGCGGACCTGATCGCCGACGCGCCAGCCTTCGTTGGATTGCGGGAAGGAGCGGATGCTGCCGTTTTCCATGCGCACGTCAACGACGTAGGTAGTTGTGGTGCGGGTACGCTTTTCAACTTCGTTGCCTGCGTAACCGCCTGCGCCGGCACCGGCAACTGTTGCCAGAGTGCGGCCGTTGCCATTACCGATCTGATTGCCCAGAACGCCGCCTAGCACTGCACCGGCAACGATGCCGACGCCGCTGGCCTTAGGCGTGTGCTGGATTGCGCGCACCGCCTGAACTTCACCGCAGCTGGAGCAGCGCACCACTGGCGCCGGCGTGCCGTAGCCGCTGCTTTGTTGCGGTTGCGCGGCATAGTTTGGTTTCGGTGCAACTTGCGGTGCAGCTTGCATATTATTTTGTGCTTGCTGCATGGCCTGTTGCGACTGCGGCGCCGTCGTATCCGACATGGCTTGCTGGGGCGCATTGTTGCTGCTCGATGTCGGCAGCAGGCCGGTAATGGCGGCGACGCCAACCAGGCTGACCAAAGTGACTGCCACTGCTGCAGTGGCGACTAAGGGATGAATGCGGCTGGGGGTTTTGACGACTTCCATGATGGGCCTCTTTATATTTGTGTTGTGGTGTTGATGTGAGGCGATTATGGACGACAAAGTTCAGTGAAAAAATGCGGATAGTGTGTCAGTTGTAAAAACTTGTAAGGCGTTTGTAAGACAAACGGAAACAGCCCGTAGGAGCACGAGAGGTGCGCTTACGGGCTGCAGGTCTGGGCTGTTGATTTCTTGCCGGAACGCCAAGGGAACAGTTGTTTTCCGGGCGTTCCTTTTTAAGGTTCAGTCTTCGCGACGCAGATGAGGGAACAGGATTACGTCGCGGATGTTCGGCGAGTCGGTGATCAGCATCATCAGGCGGTCGATGCCGATGCCGCAGCCGCCGGCCGGCGGCATGCCATATTCGAGCGCGCGGATGTAATCGGCGTCGTAATACATGGCTTCTTCATCGCCGGCATCCTTGGCGGCGACTTGCGCCTGGAAGCGCGCTGCCTGGTCTTCGGCGTCGTTCAGCTCGGAGAAACCGTTGGCGATTTCGCGACCGGTGATGAACAACTCGAAACGCTCCGTGATGCCGGCAACCGTGTCGGATGCGCGCGCCAGCGGCGACACTTCGACCGGGTAGTCGATGATGTAAGTCGGTTCCCACAACTGCGACTCGGCGGTTTCTTCGAACAACGCCAGTTGCAGTGCGCCGATGCCGGCTTTCGCCAATGGCGCTTGATCAGTCTTGACGCCGAACTTCTTCAGCGCGCTGCGCAGGAAGTCGATGTCGTTCAATTGTTCATCGGTGTATTCCGGCGCATACTTCTTGATCGCGCCGGTGATGGTCAGGCGCTGGAACGGCTTGGCCAGATCCAGCTCGCGACCCTGATAGGTCAGCGTGGCCGTGCCGTGCGCATCGATCGCCGCCTGGCGAATCACCTGTTCGGTGAACGTCATCAGCCATTGGTAATCGACGTAGGCCGCATAGAATTCCATCATCGTGAATTCAGGATTGTGACGCGGCGAAACGCCTTCGTTGCGGAAGTTGCGATTGACTTCGAACACGCGGTTGAAGCCGCCGACCACCAGGCGCTTCAGGTACAGCTCGGGCGCGATACGCAGGAACATCTGCATGTCCAGCGCATTGTGATGTGTGATGAAAGGCTTGGCCGCGGCGCCGCCGGGGATGGTGTGCAGCATCGGCGTTTCGACTTCCATGAAGTCGTTCTTTTCCATGAAGCGGCGGATCGACGACATCGCGGCGGTACGCGCCTTGAAAGTGCGACGCGTGTCTTCGCTCATGATCAGGTCGACGTAGCGCTGACGGTACTTGGTTTCCTGGTCCGACAGGCCGTGGAACTTGTCCGGCAGCGGACGCAGCGACTTGGTGATCAGGCGCAGGCTGGTCACCTTGACCGACAGCTCGCCGGTCTTGGTCTTGAACAGCGTGCCTTCGGCGCCGAGGATGTCGCCCAGGTCGTAATGCTTGAAGGCGCCGTGCGCTTCCGGACCGGTGACGTCGTTGGTGATGTAGAGCTGCATGCGGCCGTCGGCGCGCGGGCCGGACGAGTCCTGCAGTGTGGCGAACGAGGCCTTGCCCATCACGCGCTTCAACATCATGCGGCCGGCGATGGAGACCTGGACCGGATTGGCTTCCAGCGCTTCGTTATCCAGCTCGCCGTACTGCGCGTGCAGTTCGGCCGCCTTGTGTTCCGGGCGGAAATCGTTGGGGAAGGCGACGCCTTGCTCGCGGATCGCATTCAGCTTGGAACGGCGCTCGGCGATGATGGTGTTTTCATCTACTGGCGGCTGTTGTTGCGCTGGCTGAGCGGCGTTGTCGTTTTGTGTGGTCATGGTGTCGAGAATTCGTTAGTAAGCGTGGGAGCTAAAGGCGCTGAAGAGCCGGCGCCACGTAGGGACGCCGGATGCTGCGAGGATCAGACGCCTTGTTTCAGCGAAGCGGCGATAAAGCCATCCAGCTCGCCGTCCAGCACTGCCTTGGTGTTGCCCATTTCAAAGTTGGTGCGCAAGTCCTTGATGCGCGACTGGTCCAGCACGTAGGAACGGATCTGGTGGCCCCAGCCGACGTCGGTCTTGGAGTCTTCCAGTTTTTGCTGCTCGCTCATGCGCTTGCGCAGTTCCAGTTCGAACAGCTTGGCGCGCAACATGTCCCACGCCTCGGCGCGGTTGCGGTGCTGGCTGCGGTCATTCTGGCATTGCACGACGATGCCGCTCGGGCCGTGCGTCAGGCGCACCGCGGAGTCGGTTTTGTTGATGTGCTGGCCGCCGGCGCCGGACGCGCGGTAGGTGTCCACGCGTACGTCGGCCGGATTGATGTCGATCTCGAAGGATTCATCCACCTCCGGGTACACGAACAAGCTCGAGAACGATGTATGGCGGCCGTTGGCGGAGTCGAACGGCGATTTGCGCACGAGGCGGTGCACGCCGGTTTCGGTGCGCAGGAAGCCATAGGCGTATTCGCCCTCGACCTTGATCGTGGCGGTCTTGATGCCGGCCACTTCACCGTCGGACTGTTCCAGGATTTCGGCCTTGAAGCCCTTGCGTTCGCAGTAGCGCAGATACTGGCGCAGCAGCATGGACGCCCAGTCCTGCGCTTCGGTGCCGCCGGCGCCGGCCTGGATGTCGATGAAGCAGTTGTTCGGATCCATCGGGTTGCTGAACATGCGGCGGAATTCCATGCCTTCGACCAGACCCTTGATGGTGTCCGCATCGGCTTCGATGGCGATCAGCGTGTCTTCGTCTTTTTCCTCGCGCGCCATGGCGAACAGGTCGCGCGTGTCGCCCAGGTCGCCGTCGATCTTGATCAGCGTATGGACGATGTTTTCCAGCGATTTCTTTTCTTTGCCGAGATCTTGCGCGCGCTTGGGATCGTTCCAGACTTCCGGATCTTCCAATTCGCCGTTGACCTGGTCGAGTTTCTCCGACTTCACATCGAAGTCAAAGATACCTCCGTAATTCAGCTGCACGCACCGCGAGGTCGTCCAGCAGGGATTGGAGGGAATTGAGGCGTTCTGCTTCCATGATTATGTCTTTTGCAAACCAAACCTCGCATTATACAAGACCGGAGAGGGTATTTTCAGTGTCACAAAGAGGTCATTTTCGGCGATTAGCATCACGCGATTGCCGTCAGGTAATTGTCAGC
The DNA here is from genome assembly GCF_001189965.1 of Herbaspirillum rhizosphaerae. GTDB lineage: Bacteria > Pseudomonadota > Gammaproteobacteria > Burkholderiales > Burkholderiaceae_D > Herbaspirillum > Herbaspirillum rhizosphaerae. The sequence goes on along the minus strand of NZ_LFLU01000004.1, from coordinate 230,556 downwards.
TTGAATTGTCAGCTCGTTATCCAAAAGGAAAAATCGCCATGAAACTCGCCAAAACCGCCTCTGAAATCCAGCCAAAACGTCGCGATTTGCTCAAAGTCTTCGCCAGCGCACCGCTGTTGCCGTTGACCATGACCGCCTCCGGCCTGCTGGCAGGCTGCGCGACCGCCTCCAATCGCAGCGGCTTCGCCTCGGCCGCCTTCAGCAGCATGCCGGCGCCTTCGCTGGCGAATCCGGCGGCCATGGCCGCCACGACCGTGCAGTCGAGCCTGGACGTGGTGTTCGGCAATGGCGCGAAACAAAGCTATCAACTGGCCTATCAGCCGTTTTTCATGACCGGCGACATGGTGCCGGACGGTAAGGGCGGCAAGATGCTGGCCGGCGGCTACTACGACATCAACAATCAACCGATCATCGATCGCTCGGTGCCGGGCAAGGAGCGTCACTTTTTCTCCGACTGCCCCGACGGCTCGTCGCTGTTGACGATGAAGGGCGCGCAAGTAGCCGGCGTCAAGGGCAATGCCGTGTTTGCCGTGGTGCAGTTCGAATACACCACGCGCGATCAGAAGCAGGCTGCCATGTACGGGCAGTTGCCGTCTCCGATCGCGGTGCTGACGCTGGACCAGGATCCCCAGACCGGCAAATTGTCGCTCGTCAAATACCACAACGTCGACACTTCCTCGGTCAACGGCCTGTGGATCACCTGCGGCGCCAGCCTGTCGCCGTGGAATACCCATCTGTCGAGCGAAGAGTACGAACCGGACGCCGCCGCCATCGCGAGCAACGTGCAGTTCCAGGCCTTCAGCAAGAACCTGTTCGGCGATGCCGCCAAGGCCAATCCTTACCACTATGGCCATCTGCCGGAAATCACCGTCCACGCCGACGGTAGCGGCAGCGTGGTCAAGCATTTCTGCCTCGGCCGCATTTCGCATGAGCTGGTGCAGGTCATGCCGGATCGCCGCACCGTGCTGATGGGTGACGATGCGACCAACGGCGGTTTGTTCATGTTCATCGCTGATCGCGAGGCCGATCTGTCGGCAGGCACGCTCTACGTTGCAAAATGGACCCAGACTTCCGGCGTCGGCCCCGGCGCCGGCACGCTCAGATGGGTCAAGCTGGGTCACGCCACCAGCGCGGAGATCAAGGCGCTGGCCGACAAGCTCAAGGTTGCCGACATCATGGACGTCAAGACCAGTGACCCGCAGGATGCCACCTACGCCAAGATCCCGTTCAACGGCAAAACCAACTGGATCAAGCTCAAGCCAGGCATGGAGCAGGCCGCCGCCTTCCTCGAAACCCACCGCTACGCGGCGCTCAAGGGTGGCAGCCTCGGTTTCACCAAGATGGAAGGCACCACCGTCAACGCCAAAGACAAGATCGCTTACTCGGCCATGTCCTACGTGCAGACCTCGATGCTCGACGGCTCCGGCGGCATCAAGGTGCAAGGCCCGAAGGCCGGTGCGGTGTATGCGCTGAACATGAAGGGCGGCCAGAACGATCTGTCCGGCAGCACCATCGACAGCGCCTGGGTGCCGGTCGACATGGCGCCGCCGCCGGCTCTGGTCGGAGAAGACTTGAAGCAGCCCGACGCGCTGGGCAATCTGGCGCATGCCGACAAGATCGCCAATCCGGACAACATCAAGTTCTCCGAAAAGCTGCGTACGCTCTTCATCGGCGAAGACAGCGGCATGCACGTCAACAACTTCCTGTGGGCCTACAACGTCGACAGCAAGCAGCTCTCGCGCGTCCTGTCCTGCCCGGCAGGCGCCGAATCGACCGGCTTGCATGCGGTCGATGAAATCAACGGCTGGACCTATGTCATGAGCAACTTCCAGCATGCCGGCGACTGGGAAAAGCCGCTGCACGACAAGGTCAAGGACACATTGGATCCGCTGGTACGCGCCAACTACAAAGACCGCTTCGGCGCCACGGTCGGTTATCTGACCGGGATGCAGTTGCCGGCGCAGGCCTGATCAGGCAGCTTGATTGACTCAAGGAAGAGAGGCTGCGGCCTCTCTTTTTTTACGTCCGTTTGAGGGGGCGCCGGCGGGTTTGCAAAAAAGTCAGCGCATTCTCGGTATGTCGTTATATGCTGGCGGGCATGCTCCGGTCAGAATGCCGGGGGATGTTGATTTCTGGAGTACCGATCGCCACGGAGATAATCGCGGTCGAACTCCTTTCCGTATCTGATAGTCATAGCGGAATGCAAAAAATGAGACCAACCGCCGCCGTTCGCTCGTCCATGTTGTCTATCGTTGTATTGGCGGCCATGCTAGCCGCCTGTTCGTCGGCGCCCACCAACCACGGCGAAGTCAAAGGCGCTTCCGCCAGCTCGCGCGAAATGGGGCAGTCCGACACCAACCGCATGGCGACGCTGGCCATGCGCGGCAATCTGGAGAGCCTCTATCTGCTGATGGACAAGCTCTACCGCCGCAATCCGGCCGAGTGGAAAAAATCCGGCGCCAGCCGCGAGGAAGTCCTCAAACGCGTGCGCGAAGCCGTCGAAAAACGCCAGACCTGGGCCGACCTGCAAGGCAAGCACGACATCGCCGCCATGTCGCTGGCCTTGTCGCCCGACTTCAAGGCGGACCGCGTCGCCGCATTCATCTACGCCACCGCCGACATGATCATCACGGCCCATGGCGGCAAGATCGAGTTCTTCCTCATCGACGGCCTCGACGCCCAATATCTCTACAACGCCGCGCGCAATATCGAAATCGCGGTCTGGATGCTCGCCAATCGCCGCAACACCGCCGGCCAGCCTTTGCTGCTGTCCGACGAAATCAGCGCGACAGAGCGCAATCTCAGCTTTGAGCGCGAATTCGGCAAGATCGTCGGCCGCCTGGATCTGCTGGCGGAATTCGTTACCGAAAAATACCGTCGCGCCGGCATCAGCTACGTACAAAACCTGCTGGGCGGCTCTTTCCTGCAATTCCTGCCGGTGCGTTGATGCAGCCTGATGCAGCTTGACCGGTTTGCCGCCGGCGACCGTCCGGCGCATATCGATATGCGAAAAAATTTGTTTCGTATTTGACGCCCAGCCTCGACACTTCCGCTCACTGAAATTCGCCGAAAGCTTCGCCATGACCCGTTGGACCCTGGACACCATCCACGCCGCCTTGCCGGCCATCGAACAAGAACTGGCGCGCACCGCCGCCGAGCGCGACAGGGCCGGCGGCCATGCGGCGGAACAAAAGGAATTGCTGCGCCAGAACGGCTTGCTGCTGCTGGTCGTGCCGCAAGAATACGGCGGCATCGGCGCATCGTGGAGCGATACGCTCGCCATCGTGCGCCGCATTGCCCGCGTCGACAGCGCGATGGCGCATCTGCTGGCGTTCCAGACCTTGCAATTGTCGGGTGTGCTGTCTTACGGTTCCGATGAACAGCGGGCGCTCTATCTGCGCGAAACGGTCGCCCTGAATCACTGGTGGGGCAATTCCGCCAATCCCGCCGATCCGCGCCTGATCGCTACTGAACAGGACGGCGGCTTGATCTTGCAAGGCATCAAGGGATTCTGCTCCGGCACGCTCGGTTCGCATCGCCTGCTCACTACTGCCTTGCATCAGCCCAGCGGCAAGATCCTCATCGCCGTGCTGCCGACGGCACGCGAAGGCATCACCATCCATGACGACTGGGATCCCATCGGCCAGCGCCAGACCGACAGCACGTCAGTCAGTTACGAGCAGGTGCGTCTGGAGTGGAGCGAGGTGCTGTTCCGGCCCGACGGCGTATCAACGCCTTTTCTCTCGCTGCGCGGCGTGGTGGCGCAACTGATTCTGGTCAATCTTTACCTCGGCATGGCCGAAGGCGCATTCGAGCAGGCGCGCGATTACACGCTCAATCAGGGGCGGCCGTGGTTTGCCGCCGGTGTGCAGCGCGCCGCCGACGACCCCTACGTGATCCATCGCTACGCCGAGATGCATTTGCAGATTCGCGCCGCGCGCGCGCTGGCGGATGAAGCCGGCGCCGAGCTGGACAAGGTCTGGCGCATCGGTCCGGCACTGGTCGCCGAGCAGCGCGGCAGGGCGGCGCTGGCGGTTGCCGAGGCCAAGGTGCTGGCGCATCGCACGGCGTTGGCGGTAGGGCAAGACGTATTCGACGTCTGCGGCGCGCGCGCCACCAAGGCGACCCTGGGGCTGGATCGCTTCTGGCGCAATGCGCGCACCCATACTTTGCATGATCCCATCGACTACAAGCTGCGCGACGTCGGCCGTTATGCGCTGGAACATCTGTTGCCGGAGCCGACGCTGTATTCCTGATTCACAGAAAACTCGGCTTTATCGCGTGGCGGAATTTGTCCGGTCCATGTCCCCGGCAGGCATGGTCAGGGAGGTGTGCATGCGTTACCATGGTTTCCTCACGTCTCACCAGCAGAGGGAAACATGGAACAGGCAACGACACGGGGCGCCACCATCCCGGTTTATTTCTTGCTGCGGGAATCGGCGCTCACGCTTGACCTGATCGGTCCGGCCGAGGTATTGCGCTACGCCAACCGTTTCGCCGAAAAATCCGGCTGCCCGCCATACTTCGACCTGCGTTTCATCAGCGCCCATCGTGAAGTAGCGACCTCGGTCGGGCTGACGCTGACCGGCATCGAAGCTCTGCCTGACGGCTTGCCCGAGAATGCCATGCTGGTCCTGAGCGGCTGCATCGACAAGGACGACGACTTCAGCAATCCCGCCGACCAGGCCGCAGTGCGCTGGCTGCAGCAGCACTACCGACCGCATCACCGGCTGGTCTGCATCTGCACCGGCGCTTTGCTGGCGGCGTACGCGGGTTTGCTGGGCAAGCGCAAATGCACCACTCACCATAGCCACATCAACGAATTACGCGGCTTTGCGCCGCAGGCGGATGTGCTGGAAAATCGCATCTTCGTCGAAGACGGCGCCATCTGCACCAGCGCCGGCGTGACCACCGGCATCGATCTCGCGCTGCATCTCGTCGCGCAAATCGCCGGCCACGCCTGCAGTGCATCGGTGGCGCGTTCGCTGGTGGTGTACCTGCGCCGTACCGGCAGCGATCCGCAATTGTCGCCCTGGCTGACGGCGCGCAATCATTTGCATCCGGCGGTGCATCGCGTACAGAACGCCGTGATCAAGGACCCCGCGCAAGACTGGAGCGTGGCGCAACTGGCCGACATCGCCTGCACCAGCGAACGGCATCTGACGCGCCTGTTTCGCGAGCATACCGGCGACAGCCTGATCGATTACATCCACCGCATTCGCATCGCGCTGGCGCGTGACCTGCTGGCGCAATCGCCGTTGGACATCGAGCGCGTCGCGGAGAAATCGGGTTTCCATTCCGGCCGCCAGTTGCGGCGCGTGTGGAAGAAGTTCGAAGCGAATTCGCCGTCTGCGCACCGGGAGTCGGCGGGAGCGTTCGCCAGCTAACGGCGTACTTTACGGGAGGGCGGCTGGCGGAGCAGGACTGCCAGGGGATGGAGTTGACTCCGGCAATCCTCGCATGAGGATTGCCGGACATGATTGCGAGTGCAGGGAGGGACGGGCGTCTTATTCGTAAGCGTTGGCCAGTTTGTCCGGCAGCGGCACGTTGAGCCACTTCTTGACCAGCGTATTGAGTTCGCCGGACTTCTTCGCCTTGGTCAGGATGTCGTTGACCTTGGCTTGCAAAGCCGGTTCGCCCTTGTTCAGCCCGACCACGCAGCGCGATTCCTGGATGACGTACTTGAAGACCGGTTTGTGCGCCGGATCTTTTTCGCCCAAGGTGATCGCCACGAAGTCGCCGGTGCCGATCAGCTTGACCTGGCCGGACACATAGGCCGAGATCAGCGTGTTGTTGTCTTCATAGCGCTTGATGGTGGCGCTGGGCGGCACGGAAGCGGTCAGCTGGATATCTTCAAACGTGCCGCGCGCCACGCCCACGACCTGCGACGCCAGGTCGGCAGGGCCGCTGACCTTGATGTCGGCGGCGCCGAACACGCTGTTGTTGAACGGCGCATACGGTTGCGAAAAATCCAGGACCTTGTCGCGTTCCGCATTGCGTCCCAGCGTCGAGATCACCAGGTCGACCTTGTGCGTTTGCAGATAAGGGATGCGATTGGCGCTGGCGACCGGCACCAGTTCCACTTTGACGCCCATGCTCTTGGCAATCAGCTTGGCGACATCAATGTCCAACCCCTGCAGCTGCATTTCGGAATTGACGGAACCGTAAGGCTGGAAATCCTGGGGGACGGCGATACGAAGGGTGCCGGATTTGGCGATGTCTGCCAACGCATCGGCGTTGGCGTCGGATGCAGCGAATGCAGCGAACATCAGCGTAGTAACAGAACAGCGCGCCAGGAATTTCGCAAATTTCATTTTTTCTCCCAATTAAATGTGTTGGACTTGTATTGCGTGTGCAGCGTATGCAGCAGGACGCGTTCGTACCGACGTGCACGGATAGGATATCGAACTCTGCCGTCAAAAGTATAAGTCAGATTGCCCGGAAACCCTTGTCAATACTGGGAAAATAGAAATCATGCCTGCACCTTTTTAAGCTGTGGCCATGCATTTTTTCGTCCCATCTCAGTGCACTTCAGGAGGGGCGTGCGATTGCTCTGCATCATTTTCAGGCGCGGCCGGATGACAGAGATATGGCGATATTTCGATGCATGCCGGCAGGTGTCGCGTTGGCAGACAACGCGAACTTCAACTGCGCCATTTCCTTCTTTTTTGCGCAAATTAATACCGGCACATTGATCGCAAGTCCTGTCGCCTTCTGGTGTATGAGTCATGCAACATAACGCGTAGAATTTAATAATTGAGAATGCAAATGGTAATTGTTATCACTTATAATTCATGAAAACTTGCCAATTCCCGTCCTCGGCCGCTCTTCGCCCATCGCGAGACAACCGGTTCCAGAGGCTTCTCAAAGGATTTTATGTACCCACGTCTTTCCCCCATGGCTATGGCCATGGCGTTAGCTTTCATCGTTCCTGCATCGCTTCCCCAATTTGCATCGGCACAGACGGCCACCGCAGCCGAGCCGGCCAAAGCGGAGGGGAGCTTGCCTTCGGTGACGGTGAACGCTTCTGCCGATGCTTCAGCGGCAGGTCTGTCGGAAGCGTATGCCGGCGGCCAGGTCGCCCGTGGCGGGCGGGTCGGATTTCTGGGAACCCAGGACTTTCTGGACACGCCCTTCAAAAGCACCATCTACACGCAAGAGCTGATCAAGGATCAGCAGGCTCGCGGCGTCGGCGATGTGCTCAAGAACGACCCGGCGGTGCGCGTTACGCGCGGCTTCGGCAACTATCAGGAGTCGTACATGATCCGCGGCTTCATCGCCAATTCGGATGACCTGTCCTATAACGGTCTATACGGCATCCTGCCGCGCCAGTATGTGGCTGCCGAGATGATCGAGCGCGTCGAAGTTTTCCTGGGCGCCAGCGCCTTCCTGAACGGCGCTGCTCCCGGCGACGGCGGCCTCGGCGGCACCATCAACCTGTTGCCCAAGCGTGCCGGTTCGGAACCGGTCACGCAATTCACCACCGGTTACGAAACCGGCGGCCAGACCTATGTGGCGGCGGATATCGCCCGCCGTTTCGGTCCGGACGACCGGATCGGGATCCGTATCAACGGTGTGCGCCGCGAAGGCGGCACCGCGGTCAACGGCGAAAACCGCGAAGTCAATCTGATGACGATCGGTCTCGACTATCGCGGCAACAGTTTCCGTCTGTCCGCAGACATGGGCTATCAGGAAAACAACCTGACGAACCCACGCCCGAGCGTTTCGGTTCCGACCACATTCACCTCCGTGCCGACGGCGCCGAGCGGTTCCACCAATTTCGGCCAGCCGTGGGTGTTCTCGAATGAGCGCGACAAGTTCGGCACCGTGCGCGGCGAATGGGATCTGAACGACAAGACCATGGCGTGGGCGGCGCTGGGCACGCGTTACGGCACGGAAAACAATTCGCTGTCCGGCCCGACCGTCGCCAACATGAACGGCGCGGCCACCGCGCGCCGTTTCGATAATGCCCGCGAAGATACTGTGCGTACCGGCGAAATCGGCCTGCGCACCAAATTCAACACCGGTCCTGTCGCCCATACGATCAGTTCGACGGCGTCGAGTTACTGGCAGGATTCCCGCAACGCCTTTGCCACCAGCACCACCGGAGGTCTGAGCACCAACATCTATTCGCCGACTTATAGCGCGATACCGGTATTGACCTCGACCACCGGCGGCAATCTGTCCAGCCCGCAAACCACCAGCAAGACGCAATTGTGGAGTGTGGCGATCGCCGACACGATGTCCTTTTACGACGACATGATTTCGGTGACGCTGGGTGCGCGCAATCAGAACCTGAAGGCCAATTCTTATTCCTATGTCACCAGGCTGTCGACAACGAGCTACAACCAAAGCGCCGTGACGCCGGTAGCCGGTCTGGTCGTGAAGCCGCTCAAGAATCTGTCGCTGTACGCCAATTACATCGAGGGCCTGCAGCAGGGCAAGCAGATCACCGACACCACCGCCGCCAACTTCGGACAGATTCTGTCGCCTTACAAGTCCAGGCAAAAGGAAATCGGCGCCAAATATGATGCGGGCAAGGTGGCATTGGGCGTGGCCTTCTTTACAACAACGAAACCGCTGGCCTACAAGGACACCGCAAGCAATATTGAAAGCACCAACGGCGAGCAGCGCAATCGCGGCGTCGAATTCACCGCAGTCGGCGAACCGCTCAAGAGTGTTCGCCTGCTGGCCGGTCTGACATTGTTGCGCGCCAAGCAGGAACAGACTTCCGTCAGCGCCAATAACGGCAACTACGCCATCGGCGTTCCGAAGACGCAAGCCAACGTCGGTGCGGAGTGGGATATTCCCGGGGTGAAGGGCCTGGCCATCAACGGCCGCACGACTTACACATCGACGCAATATCTGGACGCCGCCAACAAGCAGCAAGTGCCGTCATGGGTGCGCTACGATCTCGGCGCGCGCTACACCGCGCAGATTGCGGGCCGTGTCGTGACTTTCCGCGGTTCCGTAGAAAACCTGACCAACAAGAACTACTGGGAATCCGCCGGCGGCGCATCGAACTCTGGCTATCTGGTGCTGAGCACGCCTCGCACTTTCGTCACAACGATGTCGGTTGATTTCTGATGACGGCATTGTAATACCGCATTTTTTACGCTGCCCCTGCATGTCATTGCGATATGCCGGGGCAGTTTGCTATCGGCTATTGGTGTGTCTCGACAGCTGTTCTTTCACCCACGGCAGTTTGTCGCAGACGGCTTGCAGGGCGTCTTGCTCGCTTTCGTAAGCCGTCTTTGAATAGTCGCTTACCAGCGTCCATTTTCCTTCATCTTCCGGATCCTTGCGGAAGACCTTGAACGTGAATACATCGTCGGCATGCTGCGCAATGTCGACGCAATGCATGCCGGAATCGTCTTCGATACTGTGTATGACAGCTTTATTCATGGCGTTTTCCCCGGCGGCTCAGACGCAAGCGTTGCCCGGAGCGATCACGTAGCAGCCGCGTCCCTGGTTCTTGGCGTCGTACATGGCCTTGTCGGCGGCTTGCAGCAGCATGTCGGGATCGCAGTCGTTGTCGCAGACGGCGATGCCGATCGAGACGCCCAATTGATAGTCGCCCTGGGGCAGCTTCAGCGGTTCGGCGACGACGTTGATGCATTTTTCGGCGAGGGCGCGGGCGCCATGGTCAAGCGGGCTGCCTAGGTCGGTTGCCAGCAGTACGAACTCGTCGCCGCCGACGCGTGCCAGCGTGTCGCTGTGGCGCGCCACGCGCAACAGCCGTTGCGTGATTTCCTGCAGCACCTGGTCGCCGGCCTTGTGGCCCAGCGTGTCGTTGATCGGTTTGAAACCGTCCAGATCCAAAAACAGCAAGGCCACGCCGGTGCGATCGCGATTGGCGTGCGCAATGGCTTGCTGCATGCGATCGGCCAGCATGACGCGATTGGGCAACCCGGTGAGGATGTCGTGGTGCGCCTGGTGCTGGAGTTCGGCCTGATGGACTTTGAGCCGGGACAGCAGGCGATTGAAGGCCATGGTCAGATGGCCCACTTCATCGGCGCGCGCCACCGGCAACGGCGTCAGCGGCAAGTCGCCGCGCGTCATGCGTTCGGCCTGGTCCGCCGCGCGCCGCAGTGGTTGAAAGAACCAGACGACGACCAGGATGATCAGCAGAAAAATCACCAGCGCCTGCGCCAGCCCGCCGCGCAAGATGAAGGCCTGCACATGTTCGACAGTCGGCAGGGCGGCAGAGACCGGCAGACGCACGGCGACGAACCAGCCGGTGCTCGGCACGGGCGCGATGGCCTTGATTTCTTCGACCGTGCCATTGCTGCCGATGCCGGTGCCGCGGTAACCGGCCACGGCTTTGTCGAGGATCGGGTCAACGCCGACTTGCGGCAACGGCTTGAGTACCGTGCCCGGATCATTCGCCGCGATGATGAGGCGCTTGGCCGGAGACACCAGGATGAAGCTGCCGGACTTGCCCAGACGGGCCTGCTGCAGATGGTCGAGGAAGCCGGCGGCGGTCAGCCCGGTGGTGCCGCCCAGGATGCCGACAAGCTTGCCGCTGTGGTCCCTCAGCGGCGCCAGCATGGGGATGATGGCTTGCTGCGATGCCGGACTCAGCAGCGGCTCGCCGATGATGAACTTGCCGCCCTTGGCCAGATGAAAGTCGGGAAAGCCGCTGATCGACAAGCCGGAGCGTCCGGCCGCGGCGGGGTAGTCGCAGAGGATGACGCCGTCCGTGTTGGCGACGAACAATCCTTGCGAAAACAGCGGCTGCAAGTCTTGCCGCTCGCGCAGCCAGCCGGCCAGTTTTTCCGGTTGGGTGATCAGTTCCGGCGGCAGCGAAGCGGCCAGTTGCTCCAGATAGTGGCGGCGCTCCATGATGCGGTGGTTGATGTCTTGCGCCAGGTAGCTGGCGATGGTGCTTTGCTGTTCGGCGGCGACTTCGGTGAGATCTTCGTGCAGGAAGTTGGTCAGCACGTAATAGCGCGCGATGCCGCTGGCGAAGATGACCAGGGTGCCGAACAGCACGAGGCGGGTGACGAGACTGTTGGTGAAGCGTTTGAAGTTCATTGCGGTGACAGAGATGTTGTTGTTATTTCGCGTTGATGCGCGGCTTCACTGATGCGGTCGCGGACCACGCGTATGGCTTGCTTGAGCGCGTAGACGTCGCCGTAATAGCGTTGAGGAATATCGATCTGGTTGGCGTTGGCGTCGATCTCTTCGATCTCCTGATGCCATTCCGCCAGTTTCTCTTCCGACGGCGATTTGGTGTTCCAGATCTCTTCTTCCAGCAAATGGATTTCCTTGTACCACACCACCAGCCGTTTTTTCATGCTGGCTTCATAGATGCGCGGCACCGCCTGAATCAGACCGAACAGCACCGCAATGAACGGCAGCAGGATGGTGAAGCGGCGCTCGATGAAATTGGCCAGCCAGAACGGCAGGTAACGCTGCAGGAAAGGGCGGCCGGATTTGAAATAACGGCGCGTCTCGTCGGAGATGGTGAAGTCTTCGATATTCTGGTTCGGGAAGTAATTGCGCGGCGTGAAAAAATCCGGCGCGTTGTGGATCACGTTGGCGGCGTCCAGCAGCAGATAGGCCAGCGCCGGATGCAGGCTTTCCTTGGACACCAGCATGGCGGTGGCGGCCAGCAGCGTGACGTCGCGCGAGGGGTTGTCATTGATCAGGCTGGTGGCGCCGCGCGGATAGGTGATCTTCGACAGCGACGGAAATTTTTGCACCATCGCGTCGGCTTGCGAAAAGCTCATCAGCTTGATGCCGCTGTTGAGCAGGGTATGGATCAGTTCGCTGTCGGCGCGGCCGATGAAAAAAGCGGCGTCGATCTTGTTGTTGAGCAGTTGTTCGTAGGCGGTGGTGCCGTTCAATTCCACCAGCGTGGAATTGTTGGTAGTGATGCCGTTTTCCGTCAGCAGATCGTTGGCGACGATGCGCAGGCCGCTGCCGGGCAGGCCCAGCGAGATGCGTTTGCCGCGCAGTTGCGACAGGCGGTCATAAGTCGCCGAGCCCTGATAGAACACCCAGATCGGTTCGTAAGAGATGGCGGCGATGGTCTGGATGCCGGGCGCCTGCTCGCTGTTGCCGGTGCCGGACTGGATGAAGCCGACCTGGAATTCGTTGTCTTCTTCGCGCAGGCGCTGGAAGTTTTCCACCGAACCGGAAGACGGCCGGATATTGAGCGTGATGCCGTCGCGCTTGAGGATTTGCGCATAGCGCTCGGCGTAGTTGTAGTAGATGCCTCCCGGTGCGCCGGCGGTGACGACGATCTTGCCTTGCGTCGCGGGCTTGAGCATGGCTAGCACCGTCCAGCATATTGCCAGCAGCACGAGCGACCCGATCAGCATCAGGCGACGCAGGCGTTGCGGCGTCATGGGGGGCTTTTGAATGCGATGGAGCGGAAGAGGTGTCTTGGACATAAAGTCGCTGCTGGTTTTTGCCTATGCTTGCGCTGCCTGTTTATGCCCATCCGTTCGGGCACTCTATCGTTGCCGCCAGTCTGCCCATTTCACACCAGCTCCCTGTCAGTTTGCTGACGGTGCGGGCTAAGCGGGTTCCGCGTGTTCCACCATCAACTGTACCTTGGTTGTACCGTTATATTCGTTGGCATCCAATCTAAAAGCAACTGTGGCGTAATCCGGCAACGCATCGGCGTGGCCGAACCAGATCGCATCGTATTTCTGTCCGTCTTTTTCCAGCAGCAATTTAAGGTGTTTTTCCTTGAGTATGCGTTGGTTCACCACGCGGAAACGATCGCAGAACACCGGCGGTGCAAAACCCTGGCCCCAGACCTGCTCATCCATCAGGCTGATGAAATTGACGGAGTAGTAGGCATCTTCCAGCGTGCCGTCGGTTTCGACGACGCGTTCCAGCTGGTTCTGGCTTAACCAATCCTTACCTACTTCTTCAAACGCATCGGCAAATGCATCGAAGGCTTCGGCGCGGATCGTCAAGCCGGCCGCCATGGCGTGGCCGCCGAATTTGGTGATCACCGACGGCGCGTGCTTGGACACCAGATCGAGCGCGTCGCGCAGGTGGAAGCCGGCGATCGAGCGGCCGGATCCCTTGATCAGGCCTTCGTCGCCGGGCGCAAAGGTGATGGTCGGGCGGTAAAACTTGTCCTTCAGGCGCGAGGCCACGATGCCGATCACGCCCTGGTGCCAGGAGGCGTCGAACACGCTGATGGTGCGCCGGTCCTGCGGGTTGAAGTCGTCCAGCAGCAGCAGGGCGGTGTCTTGCATGCCCGCTTCGATGTCGCGGCGTTCGCGGTTGATGGCGTCAAGCTGCTGGGCGATTTCCCAGGCGCGGCCTTCATCGTCGGTGGTCAGGCATTCGATGCCGAGCGCCATGTCGGCCAGGCGGCCGGCGGCATTCAGGCGCGGACCGACGGCAAAGCCGAGGTCGAACGGCGTGGCACGGCGCGCTTCCCGTCCGGCGGCGCGGAATAGTGCGGCAATGCCGGCGTGCATGCGGCCGGCGCGCATGCGCTTCAATCCTTGCGCGACCAGGATGCGGTTGTTGGCGTCGAGCTTGACGACGTCGGCGACCGTGCCCAGCGCGACCAGATCGAGCAGGGTGTCAAGTTTGGGCTGGGTTTGCGCATCGAAGATGCCGCGCTTGCGCATCTCGGCGCGCAGGGCCAGCAATACATAAAACATCACGCCCACGCCGGCCAGGTTCTTGCTGGGGAAGCCGCACGAAGGCTGGTTCGGATTCACGATCACGCGCGCGTCCGGCAGGCTGTCGCCGGGCAAGTGGTGGTCGGTGACGACGACGTCGATGCCGCGCGCCTTGGCGGCGGCGACGCCCTCGATGCTGGCGATGCCGTTGTCGACGGTGACGATGATGTCGGGCGATTTTTCGCGGATGGTCAGTTCGACGATTTCCGGCGTCAGGCCGTAGCCGTATTCAAAGCGGTTCGGCACGATGTAGTCGACCTGTGCGCCCAGGCTGCGCAAGCCACGCAGGCCGACCGCGCAGGCGGTGGCGCCGTCGCAGTCATAGTCGGCGACGATCACCATCTTCTTGTTGGCGGCGATGGCGTCGGCCAGGTAGACGGCGGCGGCATCGATGTGCAACAAGCCGGACGGTGCAATCAACGCGCTCAGTTCGCTCGACAGGTCTTTGGTGCTGAGCAGGCCGCGGGCGGCATAGACGCGCGCCAGCACGGGATGGATGCCGCTGTGGATCAGGTCGTCGACATGGCGCGGGTCGTAGGAGCGGGTGGTAATGCGGATCATCTGTTTAACCTTGCGCAGCGAGTTTGCCCAGCGAGGGCTTGAGCCAGAACCGGCGCAGCGACGAGGCTGTGGCAGTCAGGTGCAGCAGCTTGTCCTGCCCGGTCAGGATCAGCGACAGGCTATCCAGGCGTTTTTCCCGCAGCGCCTGCAGCAGCGGCGCGAACCAGGCGGCGTCGAGCGCTTCCACGCGCTGCAGCCAGACGCCCCATTCGTTGGCCAGGCCTGCTTCCAGCAAGTCGTCCAGCATCAGCAGGCCGCGTTCGCCCGCTGCGGCCAAAATGGTGTCGGGAGTGATGTCTGCTTGTGGGGATGCGCCTGGCGCCAATGCCTGCGGCCAGCCGTTCAGCCCGAAAGCGGCTTGATAAGCGGATGCCGTGGAGACTGATGAGGCGGTCGCGGCGTCGCTGCCGCCCCAGATCCAGATAGAGTTGACGGCCTTCTTGCCGCGCATTTCGCGCTCTTCGTTGATGGATTCGGAGAACCATTGCATCTGCACTTCATTTTGCAGCTTGCGCCAGGCCAGCTCGCCCGGGCCTTCCGGCATCCAGATGTCGATGTTGCGGCCGCTGGCGGCTTGCGGGGACGAGGTGCGCAGGCCGGCCCAATCGTCGGCGCGCATCATCCAGGTAGCAGCGTCGATGTAGATCAGCGTGCGGCCGATTTCTTCAAACAGCGGCAACGCGGATTCAAACAAGCGGCGCGAGTGCGCCTCGTCCAGTTCCAGCTGGCCGATGTCGGTCAGCACCAGATGATCGCGGGCAACGTGGATGTGCGCCGGCTGCAGTACAAACCAGTGGCCTTCCATCGCCTGGCGGCCGTGCGCCCACAGGATCGCAGCCGAAGCCGGCGGGCTGTTGCTGCGCTCGTCCTTGCCGTCGGCCGCAGTCAGGCCGAACCGGCGGCTGATCCAGTGCTCATGCGGCAAGGCGCGGGAAAACGGATCGAGGCTCTGCAGGGGATGGGTATTCTTGCTGCGCGCCAACAACATGGCCAGTGCGGGGGCTTTGCATTGGCGCGTCAGATCGCGCGCCAACTCGGCTTGCGGCAGGCCGAAAGGGATGAGGATATCGAGATGATTCATGCCGCGATTGTAGGCGAAAACCCTGGGTTCGTTCCAAAAGCCTCTATGAGGAAGCAGCAGCGAAAGGTAAATAAACGCTCGCGGCAAAACTAAGTCGCACTTTTGCGATCTGACCTGGCGATCCGTGAGGCGGCGCTGAACGACAACAGTGAAAGATGCCGGAGAGTGTGGCAAACTGGCGCATTGTCGTTCGGCATCGTTTTTACCGTGTGGATTTGCCGTCTTTCCTCCGGTTTTCTTGCGAACTTCCCGTTTTGCATCGTTGTTGCAGCCGTTCCGGCAATCCTCCTTCGTGAAAAGTGAGTCCAGGTTTGAGTCTGATTAAAAATTTACCCTTCGAATGGCTGGTCGGCATTCGTTACACGCGCGCCGGCAAGCGCAGCGGCCGCAATAGTTTCATCTCCTTTATCTCCCTGATTTCCATGGCCGGCATCGCACTCGGCGTTGCCGCGCTGATCGTCGTGCTGTCGGTGATGAACGGCTTCCAGAAAGAGGTGCGCGACCGCATGCTGTCGGTGCTGTCGCATATCGAAGTGTTCGACGCTTCCGGCGCCATGCAGGATTGGCAGGCCGTGGCCAAGCAGACCTTCCAGAACAAGGAAGTCATCGGCGCCGCGCCGTATGTGGCGGCGCAGGCCATGATGACGCGCGACGACAATGTGCGCGGCGTGGTGATTCGCGGCGTGCTGCCGTCGGAAGAGCCCAAGGTGTCGGATGTCGCCGGCCAGGTCAAGCAGGGCAAGTTCTCCGATCTCAAGCCGGGTGAATTCAATATCGTGCTGGGCGGCGAGCTGGCCCGCAGCCTGCACGTCGGCCTGGGCGACAAGGTCACGCTGATCGCGCCGCAGGGGCAGGTGACGCCGGCCGGCGTGCTGCCGCGGCTCAAGCAGTTCACCGTGGTCGGCATCTTTGAAGCGGGGCACTACGAATTCGACTCGTCGCTGGCCTTTATTCAGATCGAAGATGCGGAGCGGCTGTTCCGTCTCGATGCGCCTTCCGGCGTGCGCTTGCGCATCAAGGACATGCTGCAGGCGCCGCAGGTGACGTATGAGCTGTCGAAGACGCTCAACGGCAATCTCTACCTGCGCGACTGGTCGCAGCAAAACAGCAACTGGTTCGCTGCGGTGAAGACCGAGAAGCGCATGATGTTCATCATCCTGACTCTGATCATCGCGGTGGCGGCGTTCAATCTGGTGTCGACGCTGGTCATGACCGTGACCGACAAGCAGGCCGACATCGCCATCCTGCGCACGCTGGGCGCGTCGCCGGGATCGATCATGAAGATCTTCGTGATCCAGGGGGCACTGGTCGGGCTGATCGGCACCGGTCTCGGCGTCGGCTTCGGCGTGCTGGTGGCGTTGAACATCGACGTCATCGTGCCGTTCATCGAACGCTTGTTGCACGTGCAGTTCTTGCCCAAGAGCATTTACGTGATTTCCGAATTGCCGTCCGACCTGATCTGGTCGGATGTCTGGACCATAGGTGGCGTGGCGGTAGTGCTGGCCTTCCTGGCGACGCTGTACCCAAGCTGGGCGGCAGCGCGCGTCAAACCGGCGGAGGCCCTGCGTTATGAGTAATCCCATCACCAGCAATCAAATCGTCCTGTCTTGTCGCGGACTGGGCAAGACGTTTACCCAAGGCAAATATTCGGTCAAGGTGCTCAACGGCGTGGATATCGACGTCAAGTCCGGCGAGCAGGTTGCCATCGTCGGCGCGTCCGGCTCCGGCAAATCGACGCTGCTGCATTTGCTGGGCGGCCTCGACACGCCGACCGGCGGCACCGTCAGCCTGCAAGGCAAGGACTTCGCCAACCTGGGAGAAACAGCCCGCGGCGACCTGCGCAATGCGGCGCTGGGCTTCGTCTATCAGTTCC
Source organism: Herbaspirillum rhizosphaerae (assembly GCF_001189965.1). GTDB lineage: Bacteria > Pseudomonadota > Gammaproteobacteria > Burkholderiales > Burkholderiaceae_D > Herbaspirillum > Herbaspirillum rhizosphaerae. The sequence goes on along the minus strand of NZ_LFLU01000004.1, from coordinate 213,380 downwards.
ACCATTTGCTGCCGGAGTTTTCCGCGCTGGACAACGTCGCCATGCCGCTGATGATCCGCCGCGTCAAGCGCGATCAGGCGCAGGAACAGGCGCGCGAAATCCTGACGCGCGTCGGCCTGGAAAATCGCGTGCGCCACGTGCCGGGCGAACTGTCCGGCGGCGAACGCCAGCGTGTCGCCCTGGCGCGCGCACTGGTCACCAAACCGGCTTGCGTGCTGGCCGACGAGCCGACCGGCAATCTGGACCGCTCGACGGCGGACAAGACGTTCGAACTGATGATTGAATTGTCGCAAACCCTGGGCACGGCTTTTGTCATCGTCACCCATGACATCGAGCTGGCGCGCCGCTGCGGCCGCGTGCTGCGCTTGTCTGAAAACGGCTTGCAACTCTGGGAATAAGGGGCGCAGTGAACAAGAAAAATATCGGGGGAATCGTTCTGGCAGGCTTATGGCTCGTCAGTCCGATAGTGCAGGCGAACGAGCCTTTGCAGGTGCAGGTTCCCGCTGCCTATGATTCAGATGCTTACGTGGTGCCGCGCGTCAAGAATGACTGTGCCGTTGAGTCTATCGTCGGCGACAATGTTTTTCAAAAAATCGCTGAAAAGCGTCCCGACGCGCAACAAGTGCAAGATCCTGCCAAAATGGCTACGGGAAAAGTGTTGAAGCTGACCATCATCAGCGTTCAGGGCATTGGCGGTGGTGGATGGACAGGCTCCAAAGGCATCACGGTGCGCGCTGATCTCATGCAGGATGGCCGCCTCGTCCAGTCGACACAGAGAAAAGAACGCTCGCGCGGCGGTCTTTTGGGACCCGTGCTCGGCACGTGCGCCATTTTGCAGGACGTCGGAGAAGCGTTGGGGCAGCACTTTGCAACGTGGCTGGCGAAGGTAGACAGTGAAGCCTCCGCAGCGCCGGCGGCGCAGTCAACTGCCCTGTCGCAACTGACGGAGCAAATCAATGACCAGCCTGAACCATGATTTTTATCGTGGCAAACCTGTTTTGCCATCCAATCCATTTACCTGAGTTTTGACATCATGATGAACACCCGACAATGGCTGGAAAAGCTGGTCGCCTTTGACACCACCAGCCGCAACTCCAATCTGGAACTGATCACCACCGTGCGCGACAGCCTGCAGCAGCAGGGCATCACGCCCTGGTTTGCGCACAACAAGGAGCGCACCAAGGCCAATCTGTTCGCCACGCTGCCGGCCACGCAAGGCCCGGAAGCCGGCAACACGCAGGGCGGCATCGTGCTGTCGGGACATACCGACGTGGTGCCGGTCGACGGCCAGAACTGGGACAGCGATCCGTTCAAGCTGACCGAGCGCGACGGCCTGCTGTACGGACGCGGCAGCTGCGACATGAAGGGCTATATCGCCGCTTCGCTGGCGCTGGTGCCGGAATTCCTCGCGATGCCGCGCACCAAGCCGCTGCATCTGGCGTTTTCCTACGATGAGGAAATCGGCTGCGCCGGCGCGCCGTCGATGCTGGCCGAGTTGCAGGAGCGCGGCATTCATCCGGAAGGCTGCGTGGTCGGCGAGCCGACCAATATGCAAGTCGTCGTGGCGCACAAGGGCATCAATGTTTTCTCGTGCAGCGTGCACGGCAAGTCGGCGCACTCGTCGCTGACGCCGCAAGGATGCAACGCCATCGAATACGCCGCGCGCCTGATCTGCGCCATCCGCGATTTCGCCGATGCCTACAAGGTCAACGGCCCTTACGACACGCTGTACGACGTGCCGTTTTCGACCATGACGACGAACCAGATCCGCGGCGGCATCGCGATCAACACGATTCCGAATCTGTGTGAATTCACCTATGAATTCCGTAATCTGCCAGGCATGTCGCCGGACAAGATCCAGGAACAGATCACGCATTACGTGCGCGACCACTTGCTGCCGAAAATGCAGGCGGAATATCCGGACGCCCGAATCGACATCGGCGTGATTGCCGGCAGCCCGGCGCTGGAAACGGCAGAGCAGGAAGCCATCACTGCGCTGGTGCGCGCCCTGACGCAGGACAACGAGAAGCGCAAGGTGGCCTATGCGACCGAAGCAGGCTTGTTCCAGCGCATCGGCATCCCGACCATCGTGTGCGGCCCCGGCGACATCATCCAGGCGCACAAGCCGAATGAGTTCGTTGCGATCGCCCAACTGGAGCGTTGCGAAGAGTTCCTGCGCAAGCTGGGACGTTCGATGCAGGCGGCCTGAGGCCTGAATACAGGCCTGAACATGATATAAGAATGGCGGGTCGGTTTTTCCGGCCCGTCGTCGTTAAGCGTCCCGAATACGGCCGTCATTTTCATTATTTCCGTCCTGTCGCTTATGTGGATCGATACCCACTGCCATCTTGATGCCGGCGAATTTGCCGGCGAAGAACTTGCCGTCGCCGACCAGGCGGCCGGGCAGGGCGTCGGCATGATCGTGGTGCCGGCGGTGGCGACCTTCAATTTTCAGGCGGTGGCGCAACTGGCGGCCCGGCGCAGCAATTGCGTCTATGCATTGGGGATTCATCCGCTGTATGTGCCCAAGGCGGAGCAGAGCGATCTCGACGCCTTGCGCCAGACGGTCGAAGCAGCGCTGGAAGACAAACGCTTCGTCGCCATCGGCGAGATCGGCCTCGATTTCTTCGTCCCGGAGTTGAAGGAAGGCGCCCTGCGCGACAAGCAGGAACACTTCTACAGCGAACAGCTTAAGCTGGCGCGCGAATATGCTCTGCCGGTGCTGCTGCACGTGCGGCGCTCGCAAGACATCATCCTCAAATACCTGCGTCGCATCACGGTGCCCGGCGGCATCGCGCATGCTTTCAACGGCAGTCATCAGCAGGCGCAGGCGTTCATTGAACTGGGTTTCAAGCTCGGATTCGGCGGCGCCATGACCTTCCCGCGCTCGCTGCAGATTCGCCGCCTGGCGGCCGACATGCCGCTGGAGTCCATCGTGCTGGAAACCGATGCGCCCGATATTTCCCCGGCCTGGCTGCATCCGGCGCGCAATACGCCGGACCAGATTCCGCGTATCGGCGAGGTGCTGGCTGAATTGCGCGGGATGAGCACCGAAGATATCGCCTTGGCGACGGCTGCCAATGCGCGTGCGGCGATGCCGCGTCTGGCAGCGGTCTGCTAAGCCATGCGCAGCGCGATTCTCGGTTTTGCCGCAGGAATAGCGTTGTTGCAGATGCAGGCCGAGTTGCCGGTTTTCCAGTGGCTCATGGGCTTGCTGGTGCTGGCGGCGGTGTTGCTGCTGATGGGCTGGCGGCTGGGCAAGACCGGCTTCGGCGCCGTGCTGCGGATTGCCGTTTTCAACATCGCCGGGATATGCATCGGCTTCGCCTGGGGCGGCTTGTACGCCCAATATTATCTGGATCAGGAGCTGCCGTCGGCGTGGGAAGGGCAGGATGTCACGATCGTCGGTACGGTCGATAGCCTGCCGTACCGTTTCGATCGTGGCGTGCGCTTCAACTTCCTGGTCGAAACCATCGCGCCGCAAGCCAACGGGGTGCCGCCGGTTCCGTCCCGTTTGTCGTTGTCCTGGTATGCGGCCGGGCCGTTCAGCGACGCCGGCGCGATCTCGCTGACGGCCGTTCCCCAGGTGCGGCCGGGCGAACGCTGGCAACTTACCGTCCGGCTGAAGCGTCCGCACGGCGCTGCCAATCCGAATGGATTCGATTACGAAGTCTGGCTGCTGGAGCAGGGCTTGCGCGCGACCGGCACCGTGCGTTCCGATACCCAGCTGGCGTATAAGAACCAGCGTCTGCAGCCGTTTGTCCAGACGCCGGGCAATATCGTCCAGTATTGCCGCGGCTGGCTGCGCGACCGCATTCTGGCCGCTTTGCCCAAACAGAAATACGCCAGCGTCATCGTGGCGCTGGTGATCGGCGATCAGCGCGCCATCGACCGGGCCGACTGGGAGATTTTCAATCGTACCGGCATCGGTCATCTGGTGGCCATTTCCGGGCTGCACATCACGATGATTGCGGGGCTGTTTGCAGCATTCTTCAGTTTCTTGTGGCGTCGTTCTTTCTTCACCCGGGCGCAGTTGCCGCTGATCCTGCCCGCGCCCAAGGTCGCGGTGCTGTCCGGCCTGGCGGCCGCCCTGATTTATGTCTTGCTGGCCGGCTTCGGCATTCCCGCACAGCGCACGCTGTACATGCTGGCGGTGGTCGGCGCGGCGTTCTGGACGGGGCGGCTGACGCATATCTCCTATGTCATGTGTCTGGCGCTCGGCGTGGTGTTGCTGGCCGATCCCTGGGCTTTGCTGTGGCCGGGTTTCTGGCTGTCGTTCGGCGCGGTGGCGATCATCCTGTTTGCCTCGTCGGGGCGCGTCGGCAGCGATGCCGCGACCGAACCGGTAGTGATGACAGCAGTCGAGCGCCACCGCAAACCATCGCGCGCGGTGCTGCTGTGGCGGGCGATACGCGCAGGTGCATACACGCAATATGTGGTGACGCTGGGTTTGCTGCCGCTGACTTTGCTGCTGTTCGGCCAGTATTCGCTGGTGAGCCCGCTGGCCAACGCGCTGGCGATTCCGCTGATTACGCTGGTGGTGGCGCCGTTGTCGCTGCTGGGCAGCGTTTTGCCGCCGCCCTTGTCGGACTGGATATTGTGGTCGGCGCACGCCATGGTGGAGTGGCTGGTGGGCGTGCTGGGCTGGTTGAGCAGCCAGCCCTATGCCGTCTGGCAAACGCCGCTGCCGACGCTGTGGATGTTCTTGCTGGCGCTGGCGGGAACCATGCTGCTGCTGGCGCCGCGCGGCTGGTCGGCGTGCTGGCTGGGTCTGTTCGGCTGGCTGCCGCTGCTGTTGAATACCCCGACCTGGCCGGAAGAAGGCAAGATGCAGGTCACCGCCTTCGACGTCGGGCAGGGCATGGCGCTGCTGGTCGAAACCGCGGAGCACCGTCTGTTGTACGACACCGGCCCGGCTTACTCGCCGGAGTCCGACGGCGGCAACCGGGTCATCGTTCCGTATCTCAAGTCGCGCGGCATCAACCATCTGGACGTGGTCGTGATTTCCCATAGCGACAGCGACCACGCCGGCGGCGCCTTGTCGGTGCTGAAGGATATCGCGGTCGACCGCGTGTATTCATCCTTGTCGCCGGCCAGTCCTGTCGTGCAGGCCGCGCCCGATCACCGGCGTTGCCTGGCGGGGCAGCGCTGGCGCTGGGACGGCGCCGAGTTCAGCATGCTGTACCCGGTGCAATCCATCTACGATAGCGACAAATGGAAGCCGAACGCGCGCAGTTGCGTGCTGAAGGTGACTTTGGGTAAAAATTCCATCCTGTTGCCCGGAGATATCGAAGCGACGCAGGAAGACGAACTCGTCAACAGCGCCGCCGTCGCCAATTTACGCGCTACCGTCCTGCTGGCGCCGCATCACGGCAGCGGCACCTCATCCACGGAAGCCTTCCTGCGCGCCGTCAGTCCGGAGGTGGCGCTGTTCCAGGTCGGTTATCGCAACCGCTTCAATCATCCCAAGCCGGCGGTTTTCGAACGCTATGCCCAGATGGGAATTCGCCGCATGCGCAACGACGAATCCGGCGCGGTTACCGTCTTGTTCGACAAGGGCGTCAGCGTCCAGGAATACCGGCGCGAACATGCGCGTTACTGGTATGGACGCTGAGAGCAGATGAACAGATGAAATTGCTGACGTTTCAATTGGCGCAACGGGAGGCCGCGTTGACAAGCGGCGAACGTTATGTCGTCCCTTGGACGTGTGTCGAACAGGCCTGGTTGCCAGCTTATCGTTGGCTGGTTGCGGTATGGGAAGGGCGGAGCGGTGAGGCCGTCAATTCGGCCCCGGTATGGTGCTGGCAGAGGCTTGCGGGCGACGTGAGCGTTGCCGATTGCGCGCTTGAGCTGTTCAGCGAGGCAGATCGGCAGGCCGGGATCCTCATGCTGGAACTCGATGTGCCGCCATCTATGGTTCTGCTATCCTCTTACAGCGCATGGAACGATTTGCTTTATGGTTTGATCGGGAATGGGGACGTTCCGGCCGGCGAGGCTTGCCGGAGCATGTTTGACGTCGGTCATCTGGACGACGGCAACGATGCTGTGCAGGCAATCATTCCTTTCATTGAGCCGGCGTGGATCATCTCCATGGTGCGAATGAACTTGCCCGCCGCGACATGACAAGGTTTGTAACAGTTGAGGCGCCGGCAGCGTGTCGTAACGAATAAACAGATATTGCATTTCCATCATGAACAAACCGATTTTGCACTTTGCCCACGCCAACAGCTATCCGGCGGGAACCTACGGCATGTTTTTCGACCAGTTGCGGGAGCACTACGACGTGCGCGCCTTGCCCATGCATGCGCACAATCCCAAGTATCCGGTTGACGACGGCTGGCGCAAGCTGGGCAAGGAACTGGGCGAAGAACTGGCGCAGCGCTATAACGAACCGGTGATCCTGGTCGGCCATTCCATGGGCGGCATCCTGAGCCTGCTGGCGGGGCGCAAGCGGCCTGACCTGGTGCGTTGCGTGGTGTTGCTGGATTCGCCGATCGTGGCGGGGTGGCGCGCTTCGGCGCTGCATCTGTTCAAGCTGCTCAAGATCGAGAGCAAGCGTTCGCCGGCGGTGGCCTCCATCAAGCGCCGCAACGCCTGGCCGGACATGGAGGCGGCGTATCAGCACTATGCCGCCAAGGCCATGTTCGCCGCCTGGCCGGAGCGCGTGTTGCGCGACTACGTCACTGCCGGCGTGGAGCCGGAGCCGTCCGGCGGCGTCAAGCTGCGTTTTACCCGCGAGACCGAAACTGCTGTCTATCGGACAATTCCGCATCACCTCGGCGCCCTGACGCGCCGTCAATATCCGGTGCCGGTCGGCTTTGTCGGCGGCACGGACTCGGTGGAATGCCGCCTGGCCGGACTGGCGGCTACCAAAAAGCTGGTCGGGCCGCATTTCAGGCAGATTCCGGGCGGGCATCTGTTCCCCATGGAGTCGCCCGGCGCAGCCGCGGGCGCCACGCATGAAATGATTCAGGCCTTGCTTTGGGGGAAATGAAATTGCGGGTTTTCCGGCGGGAAATCTGACGGCCCCTGAAAACAGGGGGATCAAAAGCGGACGGTTTGGGGTATAATTTGAATTTCCCGCACGTGCCGTTCGGCACTTCTTTGTAATGACCAAGTTTGTATTTGTCACTGGCGGCGTCGTGTCTTCCCTGGGTAAGGGAATTGCCGCCGCGTCTCTCGCTGCGATCCTCGAATCGCGCGGTCTCCGAGTCACCCTTCTGAAGCTCGATCCCTACATCAACGTTGATCCGGGAACGATGAGCCCATTCCAGCACGGCGAAGTCTTCGTTACCGACGACGGCGCCGAAACCGATCTGGATCTCGGCCACTACGAGCGTTTCATCACCGCCAAGATGAAGAAGGTGAACAATTTCACCACCGGCCAGATTTATGAATCGGTGATCCGCAAGGAGCGTCGCGGCGAATATCTGGGCAAGACCGTGCAGGTCATCCCGCATATCACCAACGAAATCCAGGACTTCATCCATCGCGGCGCCGAAGGTTTCGACGTGGCGCTGGTTGAAATCGGCGGCACCGTCGGCGATATCGAATCCCTGCCGTTCCTCGAAGCAGCGCGTCAGCTGAGCCTGCGCGCCGGCCGCAACGCCGCCGCCTTCGTGCATCTGACGCTGGTGCCTTACCTGGCCTCGGCCGGCGAACTCAAGACCAAGCCGACCCAGCACAGCGTGCAAAAGCTGCGTGAAATCGGTATTTCGCCGGACGCCTTGCTGTGCCGCGCGGACCGCCGCATTCCCGACGACGAGCGCGACAAGATTTCGCTGTTCTCCAACGTGGTTGCCGACGCCGTGATTTCGGTGTGGGATGCAGATAGCATCTATAAGATTCCGCAGATGTTGCACGATCAGGGATTGGATAACATCATCTGCGAAAAACTGGCATTGTCGCCGCAGCCGGCAGATCTGACGGTGTGGGACAAGCTGATCCACGCGCAAGAAAATCCTTCGCACGAAGTGACCATCGGCATGGTCGGCAAATACGTCGATCTGACCGAGTCGTACAAGTCGCTGACCGAAGCATTACGCCACGCCGGCATCCATACCGGCAGCCGCGTCAATATCGAATACCTGGATTCGGAAGAGATCGAAACCACCGGCACTGCCGAGCTGGCGAAGTACGACGCGATCCTGGTGCCGGGCGGCTTCGGCAAGCGCGGCGTGGAAGGCAAGATCGCTGCGGCGAAATTCGCGCGTGAAAACAAGGTGCCTTACCTCGGCATCTGCCTGGGCATGCAAGTGGCGCTGCTGGAATATGCGCGCAACAAGGCCGGCCTGACCAAGGCCAACTCCACCGAGTTCGATCCGGAAACGGAACAACCGGTGGTGGCCCTGATCGACGAGTGGCAAAACCACGACGGCCAGGTCGAAAAGCGCGACGCCAATTCGGATCTGGGCGGCACCATGCGCCTGGGCGCGCAAACCTGCGACGTCAAGCCGGGTACGCTGGCGGCAGAGATTTACGGCAACAAGGTAACGGAGCGTCACCGCCACCGTTACGAAGCGAACAATTTCTACCTGCCGCGCGTGGAAGAGGCCGGTCTGGTGGTGTCGGCGCGTACGCCGAGCGAAGACCTGTGCGAAATCATGGAATTGCCACGCACCGGCGGCGAGAATGCGCACCCGTGGTACCTGGGCGTGCAGTATCACCCGGAGTTCAAGTCCACTCCGCGCGACGGCCACCCATTGTTCATCTCGTACATCAAGGCTGCGCTGGCGCACCATGACGCGACGGCAGCAAAAGGAAAAGCATGAAACTGTGCGGTTTTGACATCGGCCTCGATCAGCCTTTCTTCCTGATCGCCGGCACTTGCGTGATCGAATCGGAACAGATGGCGCTGGATACCGCCGGCACCTTGAAAGAGATCACGACTGAACTGGGCATCCCGTTCATCTACAAGTCGTCCTTCGACAAGGCCAACCGCTCGTCCGGCACCTCGTTCCGCGGTCTGGGCATGGAAAAAGGCCTGGAAATCCTGGCCAAGGTCAAGAAGCAGATCGGCGTGCCGGTGTTGACCGACATCCACGAAATCGACGAGATCAAGCCGGTATCGGAAGTTGTCGACGTGCTGCAAACGCCGGCCTTTTTGTGCCGCCAGACCGACTTCATCCGCGCCTGCGCGCAGTCGGGGCGTCCGGTCAATATCAAGAAAGGCCAGTTCCTGGCGCCGCACGACATGGTCAACGTGATCGCCAAGGCGCGCGCGGCGGCCAAGGAAGCCGGCCTGCCGGAAGACAACTTCATGGCATGCGAACGCGGCGTGTCCTTTGGCTACAACAATCTGGTTTCGGACATGCGCAGCCTTGCGATCATGCGCGAAACCGGCGCTCCGGTCGTGTTCGACGCCACTCACTCGGTGCAGTTGCCGGGCGGGCAGGGCACGTCGTCCGGCGGCCAGCGCGAATTCGTACCCGTACTCGCCCGCGCGGCGATTGCGGCAGGTATTGCCGGCGTGTTTATGGAAACACATCCGAACCCGGCCGAGGCCAAATCCGATGGCCCCAACGCTGTTCCACTGGCTCGTATCAAGGAGCTGCTGGGCACGATGATCGAACTGGATCGCATCGTGAAGAAGTCGGTTTTCCTGGAAAACGATTTTTCCTGAAGCTGAACGGCCTGCGTGCCCCGACGTTGCGACTGTCGGGGCGCACAAGCCGGACTTCTCTCTATAAAAATTTGCTAAAACCTTGCTTGATGGAGATGTTTGAATGAGTGCAATCGTTGATATTATCGGCCGTGAAATAATCGACTCGCGCGGCAATCCTACTGTCGAATGCGACGTCCTGCTGGAATCCGGCGTGCTGGGCCGCGCCGCTGTGCCGTCCGGCGCCTCGACCGGTTCGCGTGAAGCGATCGAACTGCGCGACGGCGACAAGAGCCGTTACTTCGGCAAGGGCGTGCTGCAAGCCTGCGAAAATATCAACACCGAGATCTCCGAAGCGATCATGGGCCTGGACGCCAACGAACAGGCTTTCCTGGACCGCACGCTGATCGACCTCGACGGCACCGAAAACAAGGCGCGCCTGGGCGCCAACGCCACGCTGGCCGTGTCGATGGCTGTAGCCAAGGCTGCTGCTGAAGAAGCCGGCCTGCCGCTGTACCGCTATTTCGGCGGCAGCGGTTCGATGCAAATGCCGGTGCCGATGATGAACGTCATCAACGGCGGCGCGCACGCAGACAACAATCTCGATCTGCAAGAATTCATGATCATCCCGGTCGGCGCACCGAGCTTCCGCGAAGCGATTCGCTACGGCGCCGAAGTGTTCCACACCCTGAAGAAGATCCTGCACGCCAAGGGCTTGGCGACTTCGGTCGGTGACGAAGGCGGCTTTGCGCCTAACGTGGCCAGCCACGAAGCAGCCATCCAGCTGATCCTGCAAGCGATCGAAGAAGCCGGCTACGAAGCAGGCACGCAGATCGCCCTGGGCCTGGACTGCGCCGCCAGCGAATACTACAAGGACGGCAACTACCATCTGGCAGGCGAGAACATGGTGCTGACATCGGCGCAAAAGACCGGCCTGCTGGCGTCGTGGTGCGACAAGTACCCGATCATCAGCATCGAAGACGGCATGGCTGAAAATGACTGGGCCGGCTGGAAGCTGCTGACTGAAACCCTGGGCAAGAAGGTCCAGCTGGTCGGCGACGACCTGTTCGTCACCAACACCAAGATCCTGAAAGAAGGCATCGACAAGAACATCGCCAACTCGATCCTGATCAAGATCAACCAGATCGGCACCCTGACCGAAACCTTCGCCGCCATCGAAATGGCCAAGCGCGCCGGTTACACTGCCGTGATCTCGCACCGTTCGGGCGAAACCGAAGACTCGACCATCGCCGACATCGCTGTCGGCACCAACGCGCTGCAAATCAAGACCGGTTCGATGTCGCGTTCGGACCGCATGGCCAAGTACAACCAGTTGCTGCGTATCGAGGAAGACCTCGGCGATATCGCCAGCTATCCTGGCCGTTCGGCTTTCTACAATCTGAAGTAAGCAAGATGTCCGGCAGCATTCGCCTGCCGGACAATCACCCGGCATTCTTCCGATGCGCCTGATCATCCTCTGCCTCACAGCGCTCCTGGTGCTGATCCAATATCCGCTTTGGTTGGGCAAAGGCGGATGGTTGCGGGTATGGGACCTGGACAAGCAAGTCCAGCAGGCGCAAAAGAAAAATAACGAACTCAAGGCGCGCAACGCCAAGCTTGAATCCGAAGTGGAAGACCTGAAGCAGGGCACCGGTTCGGTGGAAGAGCGCGCGCGTTATGAGCTGGGCATGATCAAGCAGAATGAAGTGTTCATTCAGGTGCTGGACGGCAATCCTGGCGGCGCCAGAACGCCGCCGGCTTCTCCGGTTGCTCCTGTTTCGTCGGATTCCGCTGCGACTGCTGCAGCGGCGGCCTCAGGTTCGGCCGGCGCCGTGAAGCCGCCATCTTCGTCCTCATCCTCTGCATCTTCCTCCTCGCCCTCCCGCTAGGAGGGATCGTCTTCATGTCTCTCAACGATAGTCTGCCGTTGCTCGGCTTCGCCGGCTTGGTTACAACGCCGTTGGAACTCATTTCCTTTTTACTGGCGATCATCACCGTCGCGCTCAACATCCGCCAGAACCATTGGGCCTGGCTGTTCTCGATCTTGTCGTCGGCGCTGTATGGGGTGGTGTTCGTCAACTCGCGCCTGTATGGCGACGCCGGCCTGCAATGCGTGTTTGTCGCCGTATCGGTCTGGGGCTGGTATCAATGGCTGCGCGGCGGTACTGCGCATCAGCCCTTGCAGGTGTCGCGCCTGTCTGCGCGCGGCGTGCTGTGGTCGGTGCTGGCGTGGCTGCTGGGATTCGCCGTCCTGTCGGTTTTCCTGCATCGATTTACGGATACGGACGTGCCGCACATGGACGGTTTCCTGACCGCCGGCAGTCTGGTCGGGCAATTTCTGCTGTCGCGCAAGAAGATCGAAAACTGGCTGGTCTGGATCGCCGTCGACGTGCTCTATGTCGGCCTGTATCTCTACAAGCATCTGACGCTGACGGCAGTGCTGTACGGCTTGTTCGTACTGCTGGCGATTGCCGGCTGGCGCGCGTGGCGCCGGCCTCAGTCAGGGCAAGCGGCTTAAGGGAGCGTTGGCCTGAATCAGTCGGCCAGAATCACGCGGTTCTTGCCGGCGTTCTTTGCCTTGTACAGCGCCACGTCGGCGCGCTTGATCAGATCGGCCTGGCCTTCGCCCGCCGCGCGATAGGCGATGCCGGCGCTGAAGGTGATCAGCAAGCGCTGCGTGTTGTGCATGAAGATGCGCTTGGTCAGCTCGCGCTGCACGCGCGTAATGATCTGCATGGCTTCGGCCGGTTCCGTCTCCGGCAACAGCACTAAAAATTCTTCGCCGCCGAAACGCGCAATCACGTCCAGTTTGCGCAGCGTATCCTTGACCACATTGACCAGATGCACCAGCACTTCGTCGCCGGTGGCATGACCGTGCGTGTCGTTGATGCGCTTGAAGTCGTCGAGATCGAGCAGGGCGATGCACAGCGGCGTATTGCGGCGCTCGGCGTTGATCACTTCGCGCTCCAGCGATTCGTCCATGCCGCGCCGGTTCAGGCTGCCGGTCAACTGGTCTTCGCGCACCAGCTCGCCCATGTGCACCAGCTGCGATTCCAGCGCCTGGATGCGTGCTTCGGCTTTTTGCATTTCCTGGCGCGCGTTGATCATCTCGTCGCGCGAGCGCAGGGCTTCGTCCTGTGCATCCTTGGTGGCGTTCATGATGCCGGTCAGCACCGAGTTCAGGTCGCTGATGTCGGATGCCTGGCTGATTTGCTGAGAAAAGCCGGTAATCGTCTTGTGATAGTTGTCCGTCGTCGACACCATCGCACTCAGGCGGTCGACGAAGGTCAGCATCAGATTCTTGGCCGTGACCTTTTCTTCGGACAGGGTGTTCTTCAGCAAGCCTTGCTTGTAGATGACTTCCTTGAGCGTCTTGGTGGCGTCGGCCAGCGAGGTTTTGCTGATCGGGCCGGTAATCAGTTCCTGCACGGCGGTAATCTGGCTGCTCAGCCACGAACCCTTTTCCAGCAGGCCGTGGATGTTTTCCAGCAGCAGCTGGAACAGGCGCATCAGCAGCTCCTGCTGCTGGGCGATGTCTTCGGTTTTCAGCTCGATCTGGAAACTCATCTGCTTGATGCGGCCGATGACGTCGTTCATGGCCTGTTCGGAGAAGGCCGTTTTCAGGTCGTTGCCGATGGTCTTGGATTCCAGCACCAGGTCGGGCGCATCCTGCAGCAAGGACGCCAGGTTGAAGATCAGCACGCGCGCCAATGCTTCGCGCAGCATTTTTTCCTTCTTGCTGTCGCGGATGAACTGGCGCTCCATGTCGATCGGCACCAGTTCGCCGTGAGGCACCAGATTGCGCGAAGGAAAGTACTGTTCGACAAAGTGATCCAGTTCGTCGCCGTACTCTTTCCAGTCGCTGCTGTCGATGGAGGTGGACAGGCGCTGCCCCAACTTGCCGATATCGCCGGGTTGCTGCGTCAGATGGACGGCAAAGGCGGCGAGCACGCTTTCGGGCTTGATGCCGCTATTGGTGCCGGCGATTTCTTCGTAGGCTTCGCGGTAAGCTTCGGGAGTGGGGGCAACGCGTCGCGTAGCAAGCTGCTGGAACGCTTCACGCGCGATATCGACGGGACTTTGAGCTGGCTTTTTGGACATGCCTGATGTGCGGCTTCTTATTCAAACGGATTGAGAATGGGTCTGGCGGCGCCGTGTCGCCCTATCCTGTTTCTTGTCATTCTTTACATCCATCAAGAATGAGAGGTGGTGCGGGACAGGGCAGGGCTTGAGGCTGGGGCCGGACGTCTTCCTTTAACGCATTTTACCGTCAGGCGGTGTACTCGGGGCGGGGCTTTATCCGGTTTTATTCAACTAAGTTGTTTTTCAACGCATAGTGCGTCAGCTCGGCGTTGTGGCGCAGCTTCATCTTTGCCAGCACGCGCGAGCGGTACATGCTGATGGTTTTGACGGACAGCAATAATTCCGAGGCGATATCGCTCACGGTCTTGCCCGAGGCGATCATGACCATGGTCTGGTATTCGCGGTCCGACAAGGTTTCATGCAGCGGCGTTTCGTGGTCGAAGCCGATCTGGTTGGCAAGTTCCTGGGCCAGCGAAGGACTGATGTATTTGCGGCCGGCAGCCGCCTGGCGGATGGCGTTGATCAGATCGGACGGCGCCGCCTGCTTGCTCAGAAACCCGGCAGCACCTGCTTTCAGTGCGCGGATTGCATACTGGTCTTCGCGGTGGATGGAGAGAATCAATACGGGCAGCTTCGGCATTTCCTTCTTGATTTGCTTGAGCACGTCGATACCGGTCCGGTCCGGCAGCACGATGTCGAGCAACAGCACGTCGCAATTGCCAAGGCGGCAGAGTTTGATGGTTTCCAGACCGTTTTCGGCGCTGCCGACGACGACGATGTCCTTGGTGCTGCTGCAGATCTGTTTCAGTCCTTCCCGCACGATCGCGTGATCGTCGGCGATGGCGACTTTAATGGCGGCACTGTTTTTTTTCGTCATGTAAGAAGCGTCTCTCGTCGGACTGAATGTGAGCGCTATTTTATAAGGTTAGCGGCCGATAGGACAGGAAGCGTTACGCGGAGTTTCAGGCCCCCTTGCTCGCCAGGCAGCAGTGTCAGCGATGCGCCGATGGCGGCGGCACGATGCTGCATGCCGCGGATGCCGGAGGATTCGGCCTGCGTTGATGCATGTGCGGCATTGTCGAGACCGACGCCGTCGTCGGTGATTTCCATGGCAACCAGGCCGGGCGTATGCGTCAGGCTGATGTCTACCTTGCGGGCCTGCGCGTGCCGGCTGGCATTGTGCAGGGCTTCGCGGGCGATGCGATACAGGCTGATCAGTTGAAACGAGTCGAGCAGCGTTTCGGGCAGGTCATTGTCGGTAAGCATGCGATAGGGAACGCCGGTCTGTCTGGAATATGTCCGGGCCAGCCATTCGAGCGCAGCCGCCAGGCCAAGATCCAGCACGGCGGGGCGCAGGTCGTCGATGATGTCGTGCATGGCGCCGATGGCGTCGTCGATGAGCTGATCGGCGAATTGCCGCTGTTCTTGTGCTGAGGCATCGCGCGAGGCGGCATCCGCTGCATCTTGCCCTTGCTGCCCCAACTGCGCCACGGCCATCTTGATGGCGGTGAGGCGACTGCCCAGTTCGTCGTGCAAATCCCTGGCGATACGTTCGCGTTCGGTTTCTTTTATGCGTTCCCCGGTAGAATCGGTCTGGCGCCCGGGTACGGTACTGTCGCTCATATCGGTAAATTCCACGGTGGCGATGAATCAAGCTGAAATCATAAGATAGATACGCCGGAGCAGGGCTTCAAGGCCCCGTTAAATGCCGAAAAGTTCATTGCGGAGGCCGTTTTCAGAAGTTTTTGGGCGCAGCTCTTCCTTTTTGATCTAAAGTGGTGCTATAATTTCATTTTTCGCGGCTGTAGCTCAGCTGGATAGAGTACTTGGCTACGAACCAAGGGGTCGTGGGTTCGATTCCTGCCAGCCGCACCAGATATAAAGGGTCCATCGCAAGATGGGCCCTTTTTTCTTTTCCGCGCGCTTTTCGTGTCCTTTCCGCGACCGTCCGGTCTTTTCATTCTCTTCTTTTAATCGCAGCGATGCGTTCGTTTGCGTTCTCACGGCGAGCGGGTAAGCAGGTTCAAGCAGGTCCCGATGTGACTTAAAATGCTTTGCGCAGAGACAGGCGTATTGCCAGGGACAACAAGCTTGTCTGTCTTACACAAACGGAAGGGGGCAAACCAGATGATGTATTCATGGATCAAGGCATTTCATATCGCATCCGTCATGACCTGGATCGGCGGCATGCTGATCATGGCGCTGGCGTTGAACATTACGCAGCGTTCCGCGCCTGACCGCTCTCGTGTGGAAATGCGTCTGCTGCAAGCCATCCGCCAGTGGGATCAACGCGTGACATCGCCGGCCATGGGCCTGGCCTGGATCCTCGGTGTGGCGCTGGTGTATTTCGGGCAATGGCACGCAGCGGGATGGCTGGTCGTCAAACTGGTGGTCGTGCTGATGTTGTCGGCATTGCACGGCATGCAGTCGGGCTATATACGGCGTCTCGCCGACACGCCGGATCTGGAAGCGTCCGTGCTGCTGAAACATTCGGGATTGCTGACGATTGCCGGTGTTGCGGTGATTGCCTGCATGGTCGTGCTCAAGCCGTTTTAATGGCATGATGGGGGACGGATGAAAAAACACTTGCAGCAATCGAAAATCCCTATATAATCTCGCCTCTTACGCGGCTGTAGCTCAGCTGGATAGAGTACTTGGCTACGAACCAAGGGGTCGTGGGTTCGATTCCTGCCAGCCGCACCAAAACATGAAGGGTCCGTCGAAAGACGGGCCCTTTTGTTTTTCACCGCCGTAATTGACGTGCAGCGCCCACAGTGGAGAATCACATGACTTCAGAACACAAACTGCCTTACAAAGGGCATGCCATCTTTCCGCAAGTTGTGCTTCAGGAGAACGGCCAATACGCCGCCTGCTTCACGATCAAGGCCGGCTACGACGGCAGCGGCGAAGTCCGCTATGTACGTGAATTGCCGTCCACCGAGTTTGCCAATGAAGACGATGCGCTTGCCTACATCCTCGATTTTTCCGCAGACTGGATCGATCAGAATCTGATCTGAGTCGAGACGCCAGCGTCGTGCATCAGTCCAGCAGGATCACTTCCCGCGATGACGCAAGCTTGAACGTGTTGACCACCTTCACCAGCGACCCCGCCTGGTCCAGCAGCGACTGCGCGGCGGCGGTAGCTTCTTCCACCAGCGCCGCATTGTGCTGCGTGACGTCGTCCATCTGCATGATGGCCTGATTGACCTGTTCAATGCCGGTGCTTTGCTCGGCGCTGGCGTTGCTGATGTCGGCGACGAACCGGCTCAGGGTCTGGATGCTTTCTACTACCTGGCCGATAGTGGCGCCGGCTTCTTCCACCAGCGTCCTGCCTGACACGATCTTGCCGACCGAGTCGTCGATCAATCCCTTGATTTCCTTTGCCGCGCTTGCCGAGCGTTGGGCGAGGGCGCGCACCTCGGTGGCGACCACCGCAAAACCGCGGCCCTGCTCACCGGCGCGCGCCGCTTCCACTGCTGCATTGAGCGCCAGGATGTTGGTCTGGAACGCGATGCCGTTGATCACCGAAATGATGTCCACGATCTTGCGCGACGATTCATTGATGGTCGCCATCGTGCCGACCATCTGATTCACCGCGTTGCCGCCGGCGATTGCGACCTGTGAAGCAGATGTCGCCAACTGATTGGCGTGCTGCGCGTTTTCGGCATTCTTTTTCACGACCGAAGTGAGTTGCTGCATGACGGAGGCCGTCTCCTGCAAGGAGCCGGCCTGACGCTCCGTGCGCGACGACAGGTTGAGGTTGCCGACGGAAATTTCCTTCGACGCCGTGCCGATGGTTTCGGCAGATTGCTTGATGTGATCGACCGAGCGCGCCAGATTGGCCTGCATGGTTTTCATCGCATGCATCAGGCTGAAATCGTCATTGGCGCGAAGTGGAATATGTTCAGTGAGATCGCCCGCAGCAATGCGGTCGGCTACGTGCACGGCGTGAGCCGGTTCGCCGCCCAGTTGCCGGAGCAGGCTGCGCGTCAGCAGCATCGCGGCAAGCAACCCGCACAGCAGGGCAACGCCGGTCAGCGCCAGCAAGATCAGGCGGCTGGAGCGATAGGTTGCATCGATGCCGACGGCAACGTCATTGATGCCTTGCCGCTGCAGGCGCAGCAATTTGTCGATGGATGCCTGATAGCGTGTCGCGCTGGGCAGGTACTCCTTCTCGAAGGCGTTCTTCGCCTGAAACAGTTTTCCTTCCGCGCGCAGCGCCAGGATATTGCTGCCGGCAGCCTGATAGGCTTTGCGGCCGGCATCGATATCAGCGAACAGTTTTTGTTCTTCAGGCGTGCGCAGCAAACCTTGCACCTTGCCCTGCAAATCGCCGGCGCGTTTGGCGGAATCGTTGACCGCCGCTTCGAAATAGGTCGCCAGACTCAGGTCGGTGCTGCGTGCAATTGCCGTCGTGCGGGTGATGGAGGTGGCAATGTTGGAATACCAGTCGCTGATCAGGCGCTCCTTGGCCAGCGGCATTTGCATCATGGCGTTGGTGGCGTCGGCAACCGATTGCAAGCGCCAGATCCCCATCGCAGCGACAACCACCATCAATACCAGCACCACGCCAAAGCCTGCGGCAAAGCGTGTCCCGACTTTCCAGTTTTTCATGCGTCTCTCGTTCCTGTTTTTTCGTTCTTGTGCCTGCGCGGCGCGGCAAATCATTTGGCGCGCCGGGATCGCGGCTATTGGACTGGAGGGGATGCTAGCACCGGCGAGGGATCCGGAATAATGAAAAAAAACTGAAGGCCAATATCAAAACCGGCGAAAGAATTTCTACTTTGCCAATATTGCGAAGCGGTTCGTGGAGCGCATTTTTTGAGAGCCTCATGCAAAAGGGCCTGTTCGGAAACAGGCCCTTTCTATGGCAAGGCAGATTCAGGAAGCGCTATCAATTATCTCTGCAGCATCTGCATCACCGATGCTGCAGAGCGTAAGGAGCCTGAACGGGAATCAGGCGGGACGACAGGCGCTATCAGCGGCTTCCGCCAGCGCCAGCGCCTGCACCCGCGTTTCCGCCGACGCCTAGGCCCACACCGGCGCCACCCACGCCCACGCCTGCGCCGACGTTGCCGCCAAGCCCGGCATTCGCGCCCGCCGATCCGCTGTTGGAACCGCCCGGCGCAGTCATGCCGTTGGCGCCGCCTGTGCCGGTGCTTTGATTGGAACGCTGGCCGCTGGTATTCGATTTCGACTTGCCCTTGCTGCCGGACTGGTTCATGGCGCCGTTGGTGGCGCCAGTACTGTTTGCATTGCCTGTGACGTTTGCGCTGCCGCTTCCGCTGAGGCCGCTGTTCACGCCGCTACCCGATTGGTTTGTGGTTTGCGCATAAGCGCCGGTGCTGAATGTGGCCACTGCGATGATGGCGATCAATTTTTGTTTCATTGTCTGCTCCTGGACGTAGGGTCGACACCGAAGTGGGCGACGTCTTCAGAGCCTATTCCCATCTCATCGCCGCGGCAGTCGGAAGCCGCCGCGACATGGCGTCGGACAGTGCGACCATGGCGTGTGGGAGAGCGAGGATATCGGGAGCGTGCGAGGGGAAGCGATGGCGGTGCAACGCGCCGGTTGTCGTCAGAGCACCTCGATGTCGACGCAAAAGCTGTAGCCCTGGCCGTGTTCGGTGCGCAGCGGGAGTTTTTCGCCGGTGTGGTTTTGCCAGCGGCGGCGCAGCCGGCTGACCAACTGATCGAGATGGCGTTCGTCGTAATCGATCCAATTGGTGCCGAAAGCCTTGGCGATAGCGGGGCGATGCACCACCTGGCCGGCATTGCGCGCCAGCAGTTCCAGCAGCGTCATCTCCAGGGCGCTCATGTTTTCCGAGTGGCCGCCGGGGGCGTGCAGGCAGCGTTCGATCAGATTCAGTTGCCAGGTCGTGCGCGCGACGCGGCGTCCGATGGCGGCGACGTAAGCCGACAGTTCGCTCAGGCGTACCGGCTTGATCAGATATTGATCGGCGCCTCTTTTTAAACCCTTGATCTTGTCGTCGATGCTGCCGCGCGCAGTCAGCATGATGGTGCCGATTTGCGGGTGGGATTTGCGCAGGACTTCTGCGACATCGAAGCCGTCGCCGTCGGGCAGGCCGACATCGATGATGGCGATGTCCGCCATGTCGATCTGAGGGCAAAATTCCGCCACGTTGCCGGCTTCCAGTACCTGATGTCCTTCGCTATGGAGAAAGTCGGCCACTTCCGCACGCAGATCGGCCTCGTCTTCCAGCAGCAATACCCTCGCCATATCCCTACCCCTGAGCTCCTAAATGTCTCCGGCGTTTTCTCTTTATTTGGGGATGGATATTACCACTGTGCAAGAAAGTACGTGAAGGCGCGTCAGGATTTGTCAGAAGTTGTCAGGAGCGGTCGGAACTTGTCAGAAAAATCTGCGGAATTTCTATCAGAATCCCGGCGTTCGGAAATGTTTGCAGGTAATGCGGAAACCTTGCGGGCTGCTGCCAGGGACCGGTGAGCTGATTCACCGGGGGGATGTTTGCAGTCTATTTAATCAATAATAAAAGATCAAGTTTGTCATGCGCCGTTTGTCCTTCTTCGGCCGATTCGTCGGTTTCGTCGCGTCTGTTGTCGACCGTCCCCTCTGCGCCGCAGCGTCGCTTATTTTCGCCTGCGTCTCGCTGACTGCCGCGGGACAGGCGCAGGCCGCGCTGGATGTATCGATGAACATCACGCCGACCTATTCCAACCCGATCAATCCGGGCGACGTGACGGCATTCCGGATTACGCTGACCAATAGCAATCCTTTGGCGGCTGTGACAGGCGTCAGTTTCACCGATACCATGCCGTCGCAGATCAAAGTTGCAGGCGTCGGCGTCAAGGCGATCACCTGTGTCGATGGCAGCGGCGTGACAAGCACGCTCCCGTTAAGCCTGGTGACTGCGCCTTTGGGCGGCAACACAATCAGCTTTGCCGGCGGGACGGTGCCGGCGGCGCTGTCGGGCGGCAACAGCGGCGAGTGCGACATCGATGTGGAAGTGACTTCGCTGGTGCGCAACAGCGCGTTCGTCAATACCATCGCCGCCCATACGGTGAGCGGCGCCGACAACACCGGTGCTGTCGATAACATCAGCGCGGCCCAGCAATCGATCACCGTCAACGATATGGCGTTGCCGACGATCAGCAAGAGCTTCTCCGCAGGGACGGTGGTGCGCGGCAAGACCGTGCGGCTGAGCATGGTCATCGCCAACGGCAGCGGCACCGTCAACCTGCCGCTCAACGGTGCCGGCGATACGCCGGCCTATGCCTTGCGCGATGCCTTGCCGGCAGGCCTCGAAGTCGCGGCCACGCCGAATGCGGCGGCAAGCTGTACCGGCGCCGGCGTCGCGCCGGCGTTCGCACCGGCGGCAGGGACGACCACCCTGACGGCATCGGGCGGCACGGTGGCCGCCGGCGGATCGTGCACGCTGTCGGTGGATGTGGTCGGCACCAGCACCAATGGCGTCTACAGCAACACGGTGCAAAACCGTATCGACCGCAACAGCGATTTCGGCAACAAGCGTGGACTCGTCCCCGGCGGCGACGCGACCGCCAACCTCAACATCAATTCCGTACTGCGCGTGTTCAAGCGCTTCGTCCTCGGCACCGTCAGCGCCGGTCAGCCGTCGACGATGGAAATCACGCTGGACAACGACGGTCTCTCGCCGCTCACGCTGACCAGCCTGCCGGACAGCTTGATCGACGGCATCGGCAACGCCGGCTACGGCCTGAAAATTACCGGTACGCCCACCAACACCTGCGGCGGCACGATCGTGGTCAACGGCACCGCCACCGGTTTCACCATGAGCGGCGGGACCATGGTCGCAGGCGGAAACTGCCAGATCAGCGTGCCCTTTACCGGAAGCTTGCAAACACCGGGACAACCGCAGACGTTCACCAACACCATCGCGGAGGGCGCCGTCACCGCCACCGACAACACCATCATCAGCCAGCAGACCGCGGCCAGTGTGACCGTGGTGGATCAACTGCTAGTCAACAAGGATGTCAGCCCGACCATTGTCGCGCCGGGCAATCCGATTCAGTACACCGTCCGCATCAGCAATTATTCGGCGCAAAGCCTGAGCAATGTGGTGCTGAGCGACCCCTTGCCGGCGGGCGTGTTTGCCTTGCCGACCTTGCCGGCGCCGCCGGCCTTGTCGGGCGCCGGATGCGTCGGCCTGTCGAGCAACATTCCTGCTTTGCCTGCGTCGCAGACCAATCCGCAATTTACGATCACGACAGTGCCTGCCGGCACCGGCGCCGATGCTGCGGTCTGTACCGTCACGTTCTGGGCCATGGCGCCGAAGGGCTCCGGCATCAACGTGACGCTCAACAATACGATTCCCGCCAATAGCGTCGGCACCGGCACGATTAAAAACACTGGCGCTTCCAACGCCGCTGTCTCGACCACCAATTCCGGCATCACCATCGCCAAGAATTTCAATCCGGCGACGGCAGGCGAGGGCACCGTGTCGCTGCTCACGCTGACGCTGACCAACATCACCGCGCAGGCCATCACCAACGCCGGCTTCACCGACAATCTTCCCGGCACCGGCGCGCAGCAAGTGGTGATCGCCAATCCTGCCAGCGCGTCGACCACCTGCGCCGGCGCCACCCTGACGGCGACGCCGGGCGGCACCAGCATCACGATGAGCGGCGCGACCATTCCCGCGCGGGCCACCAACGGCACCGGCGCTTTCGGCACCTGCCAGGTACAGGTCAAGGTGATCGGTCCGGCCGGTAGTTACGTCAACACCTTGCCGGCCGGCGCGCTGAGCGGCACGCAAAGCTACGCCGACGGCACGTCTGCCGCCATCAGCAGCCCGGGACCCGTGAATGCCAGTCTGACCTACACCTCGGCGCTCAGCAGCAGCAAGGTGTTTTCACCGAACACGATCCGTTCCGGCGGCAAGTCCACGGTGCGCATCAACCTGAGCAACGTCGACATCGGCACGCTCAACAACGTCAGTGCGGTCGACACTTTCCCTGCTGGCATGGTGGTGGCGACGCCGTCCAATGCCTACAACACCTGCGGCGGGACGCCGGTCATTACGGCGACGGCGGGTGCGAACTCCGCTTCGATCAGCGGCGTGGTGCTGCAGGCGCATGGCGCTTGCGATTTCCTGTTCGATATCGTGGCGACCGGCGGCGGCAACTGGACCAACACGCTCGCCGTGGGCGATGTGACGGCCACCGGCGGTGTGCGCAACGTGTTGCCGGTGACGGCAACCTTGAACAATACGACCGGCGGTTCGGTCATCGTCACCAACAACATCACGCCGAACAATCTCCCTGCGCCGGGCGCTGCCAGTGTCCTGACGGTCACCATCAACAACGGCACGCTGGCGGTAAGCAATCTCACGCTGCCCAATTATTTCACCGTCGACGGCACCTCTGGCGGCGCTTTGACCGGAATGCGGCTGGCGGCTGCGCCGAATCTGGCGACCACCTGCGCCGGCGGCATCGTCACCGGCGTGGCCGGCGGCACGACGGTGAATCTGTCGAACGCATCGATCCCGGCCAGCGGCTCATGCGTCATCACCGCCAACGTCACGCTCAATACGTCCGGCACGGTGCAAGATACGATTCCCATCGGCGCCGTGACGACCAGCCAGGGCATCAGCAACACGACTGCCACGGTTTCCAGTCTTGCCGCCGGCGGCAACATCGGCGTCATCAAGAGCTTCAATCCGGCGGTCACCAAGCCGGGCGACCGCACGCGCCTGCGCCTGACCTTCATCAATCCTGGCTCCATCGCACTGACCAACCTGAGCGCAGTCGACAACTTCCCCTCCGGCATCACGGTGCCGGCGAGCGCCAATCCATCCACGACCTGTACCGGCGCAGTCGTCACCGCGCCGACAGCGACCACCTTGAGCATCAGCGGCGGCACGCTGGCGGCTGCGGCCACCGGCACGTCGACGACCTGCGATGTGGAAATCGACGTCGTCGCGGCAGCGGCGGGCAGCTTCGTCAACACGATCCAGGTCGGCGACTTCACCGGCGTCGTCGGCGGCAGCCCGGTCTCGAATCCGGTGGCCAGTTCGGCAACGCTGGAAGTACGCCAGCCCGTCACCGTCGCCAAAACGTTTTCACCTGCGTCGGTCAGACCGGGCATACCGTCCACCGTCACGATCACGCTTGGCAACGGCAACAACGTCGCGTTGACCGGCGCCGTGCTGGCCGATGTCCTGCCGGCCAATGTCGTGGTCGCGCAAACGCCCAACGCCTCGGCGACCAACTGCGGCGCGGCGCTGGTGTCGGCGCCGGTCTCCGCCACATCGGTGACGCTGACCGGCGCTACCTTGCCGGCCACCGGCGGCGCTGCGTGTACGCTCAAATTCGATGTCGTCAGCAATATCAGCGGCGTCTATGTCAACACCATTCCCGCCGGCGCCATGACGACTGCACAAGGCGTGACCAACACCGCGCCGGCCAGCGCCACGCTGAGCCTGCTCGATCCGCCGACGGTCAACAAGCAATTCAACCCGGTGGCGATTGCCGCCAACGACAAATCGACGCTGACCATCGTCCTCGGCAACACCAACGCCTCCGCCGTCACACTGAGCTCGGCGCTGGTCGATACGCTGCCGACCTCGCCCGGCAACCTGGTCGTGGCGACGCCCAACAATCTCGGCGGCACCTGCACCATGGCCAGCGTGACTGCGGCAGCCGGCAGCGGTACGGTGACTTACGCCAACGGCGCCAGCATTCCGGCAGGCGGTTGCACGATCAATGTCGACGTGACCGGCAGCGTGCTGGGTTCGTACAACAATTTCATCGCCAGCGGCGCACTGACCACCAGCATCGGCAACAACGTGCAACCGGCGTCGGCCAACCTCGACGTCACGCCGCTGGGCTCGATTACAGGCAAGGTGTTCAAGGACAACAACGTCGTTCCCAACGGCAGCTTCGAACTCGGCACCGATACCGCGTTACCGTCGGTATCGATCACGCTTACCGGCACCAGCTACGGCGCCAACGGCGTGGCGGGAGGCGGCGACGATGCCGCCATCACGCCGGTCACGACAACTACCGATGCGCTGGGCAACTATGTGTTCAGCGGGCTTGCCGCCGGCAGTTATACCGTGACGGAAACCGCGCAACCGGCCGGCACCACCAACGGCATCACGACCACCGGCACGCTGACCAACGCCGCGTTCGGCACGCCGGGCATCGCCACCGGCATTGCCACGACACCAAGCCGGATCGCCAACATCGTTCTGCTCAAGGACGGCACCGGCAAGGTCACATCGTCGAACGGCAACAACTTCGCTGAAGTCGTCTTGTCATCAATCAGCGGCAAGGTGTTTCTGGATCAGGACAACAACGGCGTGCAGGATCTCGCGGATACCGCCATCGCCGGCGTCACTATTGAACTGCTCAACAATCTCAACGCGGTGGTGGCGACCACTACCACCGATGCCACCGGCGCCTACAGCTTCACCAACCTGGCTCCGGGAACGTATTCAGTGCGCGAGCCGACGCAGCCGGTCGGCACCGTCAACGGACGCACCATTGCCGGTGCGGTCGCCAACAGCGGCACAGCCGGCACGTCGACCGCAGTGACGGTGACGCCGAGCGTGATTGCCAATATCGTGTTGCCGCCGGCAACCGGCAGCACCGGCAATAACTTCGCGGAAGTCCCGAGCGGGCGCCAGGTATCCGGACGCGTGTTCGGCGACGCCAACAACGACGGCTTGTTCAACGGCACCGATAGCGGTCTCGCCAACGTCACGCTGACCCTGATCGGGACCGACATCAACGGCGTGGCGATTGCACCGCGCAGCGTCGTCACCGGCGTGGATGGCCGCTACACCTTCACCGGCCTGGCCGAAGGCACGTATGTCGTCACCGAGCCGACGCAACCGGCCCGCACCACCAACGGCATCACGACAGCCGGTTCGACGGGCGGCACGGCGACCGCAACGGGTGTCGTGCCCTCGATCATTTCAGCGATCAATCTGACCGGCGCCAATACGATTTCGGTGGACAACGACTTCGCTGAAATTCCCATCCTGATCGGCGTCGTCTCCGGCAAGGTCTATATCGATGCCAACAACAACGGCGTCGTCGATGCAGGCGAGGCAGGCATCGCCGGCGTGTCGGTGGTGCTGAGCGGTACCGACAGCAATGGCGCCACAGTCAATGTCGCCGCGACGACGGCCGCTGACGGCAGCTACAGCTTTGCCAATCTGCAGCCGAGCAACGCGGCCGGTTATGTCATTACCGAAACCCAACCGTCGCTGTACAAGGACGGCCGTACGACGATCGCGAGCGGCAATCCTGGCGTCGCGTCATCGGGCAAGCCGGTTTTGTCGAGCAACGTCGACGTCATCCGCAACGTGGTCGTGATTGCCGGCGACGTATTGCCGAACTATAACTTCGGCGAACTGAGCGCCGCGACGGTGATGCAGCCCATCGTCAACGGCTACGTCTATCTGGACCGCGATCATTCGCGCAATCGTCCTATCGACGGCAGTGCGACGGGACAGTTCGGCTGGACGGTGCAGTTGTCGCAGGGCGGTGTGCCGATCTGCACCGTGACCACCGACGCCAACGGTTTTTATCAGTTCGATAATTTGCATTGTCCGGGTTACGAAACCAGCGGTTTGCCGACCGGCGCCAATTTCACGATCACGTTTAACAAAGACGGCAACCATCTCCCGGCCGTGCCGACCTCCGGCGGCAACCGCGGCATCATCCCGGCCACCGGCGGGGTGATCAGCAATATCACCATCGCCGCGGTAGACCAGGTGATCGAGCAAAACCTGCCGCTGGATCCGTCCGGCGTGATTTACGATTCGGTGACGCGCGTGCCGGTTGCGGGCGCCGTCATCCGCATTACCGGACCGGCGGGTTTTGACCCGAGCGTACAGTTGGTCGGCGGTACGGCGTTGCAAACGCAGACCGTGGGAAGCGATGGCTTTTATCAGTTCCTGCTGCAAAACGCGTATCCGAGCGGCGTCTATACGCTCACGGTGACGTCGCCGCCGGGCTATCTGGCTGCGCCGTCGACGTCGATGCCGGCCTGTACCGGCACTGCGGTGGTGGGTGCGATTCCGAATCCTGCCGCCGTGCAGGCCAGCGGCACCGCACCCGGCGTGTCGGTGCCGACCGCCAATCCGGCGGCCTGCGTCGGCATCGTGGCGGGCGGTGCTGCGACCACGCAGTACTACTTCAGCTTCAATATCACCAACGGCGTATCGGCGCCGATTCTCAACAACCATATTCCGCTTGATCCGGGCAACACCAGCACGATACTGGTGACCAAGACCACGCCGCTGGTCAACGTTGCACGCGGCGATCTGGTGCCTTACACCGTGACGGCAACCAATATGCTGTCGGGAGCAATCGCCAGTGTCGACATCCGCGATCAGATTCCGCCCGGCTTCAAATACCGCCTGGGCAGCGCGACGCTGAACGGCGCTGCGGCGGAACCCGTCGTCAATGGCCGTCTGCTGACCTGGCCCAGGCAAAACTTCGCGCCCAAGGAAAAGAAGACCTATCGCCTGATCCTGACCGTCGGTTCCGGCGTCGGCGAAGGTTCCTACACCAATCAGGCCTGGGCGCTCAGCAATCCGGGCAACCTGATGCTGTCGCAGCTGGCGACGGCGACTGTGCGCATCGTGCCGGATCCGACCTTCGATTGCCCGGACATCATCGGCAAGGTGTTCGACGACCGCAACGCCAACGGCTATCAGGACCAGGGCGAGCCGGGCATTCCCGCCGTGCGCGTGGTGACGCCGCGCGGCTTGCTGGTGACGACCGATTCGGAAGGGCGCTTTCACGTGCCATGTCCGGACATCCCGAATGAAGACCGCGGTTCCAACTTCGTCATGAAGCTTGATGAACGTTCTCTGCCGACCGGCTATCGCGTCACGACCGAGAATCCGCGCGACGTCCGCATCACGCGCGGCAAGGTCACGCGCCTGAATTTCGGCGCAACCATTCATCGCGTGATCCGCCTGGAACTCAGCGACGATGCCTTCGTTTCCGGCGAGACGACGCTGCGTCCCCAGTGGCAGAAACAGTTCGACGCCTTGCCCGCGCAACTCAAGCTCAAGCCTTCGGTGGTGCGGCTTGCCTATCAGCCGGGCAGCGACGATGCCGCACTGATCAGAAAAAGAACCGAAGCGATTCGTCAGCAACTGCGCAAACGATGGGAAAGCTTGAAAGGCGAATACACCCTCAATATCGAAACCGAGGGTGAGCAATGAAAACCCGACCTTACTCCGATCGTCATTCTGGTCATCGCACCGGACTGCGCATGAATTTGAAGGCAAAGCGCCTGGCCATTCTGTTGAGCGCGCTGGGTATGGTCTATCTGCCGATCCGGGCGCAGGAAGTCGCTGGTATGCGCGACGAGGCGATCGATATCCGCGGCAAGATGGTCGACCGCAGCCGCACGCTGGCCGCCGCCGTGTCGCCCAACAGCGAAAAGCAATCCGGCGGCTTCGACAAGCTGCAACCGTCCGCACTCAGCGTTGCCGAACGCAAGCGGATGCTCGGCAATGCCGTGCCGGAAGGCGAAGCGCAGCGCAGCATCGTGATTGAAGACGCGGTTGAGTTCAGCTATTTCGAATCGGGCAAGGCAGCCTTGCTGGCGCGTTCGAAGGAAGTATTGGGAAGCCTGATCCAAAGCCTGCAAGACAAGCGCGACATTCGCATCGCCATCGTCGGCCATACCGACAGCCAGCGCATCGCACCGGCGCTGCGTCCGGTCTATCGCGACAACCAGGCCTTGTCGGAAGCGCGCGCACTGGCAGTGGCTGCTTACCTGAAGCAAGGTTTGCTGATTCCCGCCGAGGCCTTCACGGCGAGCGGCAAGGGCGAGTCGGAACCGGTTGCCAGCAATGCGGATGCCGCCGGCATGGCGAAGAATCGACGCGTGGAGATCCGCGTCTGGTACACCGAAGAAGCCGCAGTTGTGCCGGCGGAGATGCACGAAGAACTGGTTAAACACAACCCCTGTGCAATCGTACCTGCCGCAGGCGGCTTGCCGTTTTCGATCACGGTCGACGGTCAGCCGATGGACCTGAACGCCGGCATGCAGGAAGCCGATCGTCAACGCTGCGTCGACGTCGCGCTGGAAAAAGCCGACATCCAGATCAAGTTCGATCCGCTCAACGTGTCGCCGGCCCTGAACGTGTGGGCTGTCTCCGGCACCGCCGTGCGCGGCCGCGAGATCTATTTCGGCAGCTACACCAATTATGCGTGGTGGCTGCGGCGGGCGGAGTTGCGCGTGTTCGTCAAGGGACAAAATGCGCAGGAGGCGCCGCTGGCCGTGGTGCCGTTCAACGTGGGAGATCCGGTCGAGTGGACGGCGCCTGACAATGCACCGTCCGATCTCATGTATCTGGTGCGCGTGTACGACGCCGGCGACCGCTTCGACGAGACGCTGCTCAAGCCTTTGCACTTGCTGGACCGCGCCGATCCGCTGTTCGACGCACAGCATCTTGTGCGCGAGAAGCTATCCGGCTGGGGCGAATCCAGCCTGCATCTGAAAAACATCGAAGCGCGCGGCGGCGCCGTCACCATCAGCGGCGACAAGATCAAGCCGGATGAAACCGTGACGGCCATGGGTATGCATGTGCCGGTCGACGACAAGGGCAAGTTCGTGCTGCGCCAGATTCTGCCGCCGGGACCGCATCAGGTCGAGGTGGCCGTGAAGAACGCGGCTGGAGAGGGCGCAAGCTTCCGCCGCAAGCTGTCGATTGCGGACAAGGACTGGTTCTATTTCGCCGTCGCGGACATCACCATGGGACGGGATCGCACCACGGGGCCGGCGCAACTGGTGACCACCGATACGTCGCATTACAACAATGAGACCTGGGTCGACGGCCGCGGCGCGTTTTATCTCAAAGGCAAGGTCAAGGGCGACTATTTGCTCACTGCCAGCGCCGATACGCGCGAACAGCCTTTGCGCGACCTGTTCAGCAATTTCCAGACCAAGGATCCGAACTACCTGCTGCGCCGCATTGATCCTGATCGTTATTACCCCGTCTATGGCGACGACAGCACCATCGTCGACGATGCGCCGACCCAGGGCAAGTTTTTCGTCAAGATCGAGAAGGACAGCTCCTACGCCATGTGGGGCAACTTCCAGACCGCATGGACCGGCACCGAACTGACGCAATACAGCCGCGGCCTCTACGGCGCCAACGTGTTGTGGAACGACAAGGAAACCACCACCTACGGCGAGAAGCGCACCACCGTCAACGCCTTCGTCGCCGATCCCGGAACCTTGCAGTCGCGCGAAGAATTCCGTGGCACCGGCGGCTCGCTGTACTACCTGCATCACCTGGATGCGACCGAAGGTTCCGAGCGCTTGTGGATCGAAGTGCGCGACAAGGATTCCGGCCTGGCGATCCAGCGCACGCCGCTGACGCCGGCGCAGGACTATGAAATCGATTACCTGCAGGGACGGGTGACCTTGCGCGCGCCGCTGCCCTCGGTGTCCGACGGCAGCACACTGGTCCAGACCGCGACTGCCAACGGCAATCCGGTCTATCTGATCGCGACCTATGAATACGTGCCGGGCCTGACCGAAGTCAGTTCCAGCGCAATCGGCCTGCGCGCCAGCCACTGGTTCAACGACAACCTGCGCGTGGGCACCAGCTTGTATCGCCAGGGAGAAAGCGGCCGCGACCAGAACCTCAAAGGCATCGACGCCACGCTGCGTTACAAACCGGGCACCTGGCTGAAAGCCGAAGTGGCGCGTTCCAGCGGTCTCGGCACCACGGCGCTGACGTCGCAGACCGGCGGCTACGATTTTGCGCAGAGTCTGATGAGCAGTCAGACCGCCAACGCCGAGCGCCTCGATGCAGCGGTCGATCTGGCCGATGTCAGTGACATGCAAGGGCGCTTGTCCGCCTACTGGCAACAGCGCGGCGCCGGATTCTCCGGCCCGGGGCTGGCGACGCCGGGCGGCGAAGCGACCAGGCAGCAGGGATTTTCCGGCACGGTGCCGGTGACGGACAAGACCGAGCTCAGCGCCAAGGTCGACAATCGCGACGCCGCCAGTCAGGGCGCGAATGCGGCGGAAGCCGCAGTGCGTCACAAGATCGACGCGGAGTGGGGGATTTCTGCAGGCATACGCCGCGACCAGCGTTCCACCACCAACGCTAACGGCGTGATCTTCAACGCAAGTCCGCTGCTGAGCCAGAACGGCACGCGCAGCGATGTGATCGTGCGCGTGGATTACCGGCCGCTGGAAGACGGCGAGCAGGAAAAGTTGGCGGCGATGCTGGCCGCCCAGGCAAGTCAGCCGGTGTTTGTGGCGACGCCGGTTGCGGTGCGGGCGAGCTCTGCCGCGAACAATGGCAATGCCAACCTCAATGGTAACGTCGGTGCCAACACCAACAACGCTGCCAACGGTACGCTGCCGCTGTCCGGCGGCGTGCAAACCGGTCCCGCATCCAACCTGCTGCCTTCGGGAAATATCGGCACCACGGAGACACGGGCGACCGCCGATGCGACTTCCGCCGCCGGCGTGGCTGCGGCGCGCGTGCCGGGTTTGAAGTACAAGCCCTGGGACAGCTACGGATTCGTACAGGGAACGGTGGCGCGTTCCGGCGACCGCGGCGAGAATGACCGCGCCGGCATCGGCGGCAGCTGGCAAGCCACCAATCGTCTGCGCCTGGGCGCCGAAGGTTCGGCCGGCAGCGGCGGCGTGGGCGGACGGTTGTCGGGCGACTATCAGGTCGACGACCGCAGCACGGTCTATCTGACTTATACGATGGAGACCGAGAGCAACGACAACAACTACGCCGGACGGCAGGGCACGCTGGCGGCGGGTACGCACTACCGCTACAGCGATCAGGTCGGCATGTTCGGCGAAACACGCTGGTCCAGCGGCGCCGGACCCAAGAGCCTGACGCATGCTTTCGGTGTCGACTTCTCGCCGGAAAAGCGCTGGACCTTCGGCGCCAAATACGAAACCGGCACTTTGTCCGATCCGGTGTCGGGCGATCTCAAGCGCGACGCCATCGGCCTGAGTGCGGCTTACAAGGACGACCGCCTGAAATATTCCAGCGCGCTCGAATTCCGCAACGACAAGACCTCGACGCTGGGCACGGCGGCCGGCACTTGCCTGACTACCGACATCAACGGCAACTGCGCCGGCGCGGCAGGCGACAATAGTCGCCGCACCTGGCTGCTGAAGAACTCGGCGCAATATCAATGGACGCCGGCATGGCGCCTGCTCGGCAAGTTCAACCTGTCGCGCAGCAGCAATAGCCAGGGCGCGTTCTACGATGGCGACTACACGGAAACCGTGCTGGGCGCAGCCTACCGTCCGGTCGATAACGACCGCTGGAATACCTTGTTCAAGTACACCTACTTCTACAACCTGCCGTCTCCGGGCCAGGTCGACAGCGTCTCCGGCGGCGCGCTGGACTATTCGCAAAAGAGCCATGTGCTCAATGTCGACACCACTTACGACCTGGTCAAATGGCTGTCGGTGGGCGTCAAGTACGGCATGCGGCTGGGGCAATTGCGCGCTTCCAAGACCGAGGGCGACTGGTTCTCCAGCCGCGCCGATCTGTGGGTGCTGCGTGCCGACCTGCATCTGGTGAAGGAGTGGGATGCCCTGCTCGAAGCACGCCGCTTGCGCGTGAAAGAGGCCGGGGATGCGCGTTCCGGCTATCTGGTGGGTGTCTATCGCCATGTTGCCGATCATGTGAAGATCGGCGTGGGTTACAACTTCACCAACTTCTCAGACGACCTGACCGACATGTCTTACCGTAGCAAGGGCTGGTTCGTGAATGCGTTGGCGACGTTCTGAACGTGAACCCGCCGGACTTGCTATGATGCGGCCTGGTCCGCGCCATGTGTCATGTGTCTTGCGGACGGGCGGCAATTCCCGTCCCGTGGCGATTCTCTCTTCTTGTCTGGTACCGGCTGTGAAATCTGGACGTCTGCTTGTTCTGCTGGCATCGTTGTTGACGTGGCTGCCGTCGTGGGCAGCGGCGCCGGTGGTGCTCGACCATAGCCGCGAAGAGCTGGCCGGGCATTTGGATATTCTGATCGACGCCAGCAAGTCGATGCGTTTCGAAGAGGTCTCGTCGCGCGCCGGCAGCGAGCGTTTCGTCCCCTTGAAAGGCGAACTCAACGAGGGCTTGCTCAAGGCCGATGTCTGGCTGCGTTTCGATGCGCGCCGCGCACCGCGCCGTCAGGCGACCTGGTTGCTGGAAGTGCAACCGGCGACGCTGGAGCATCTCACGCTGTACATGCCCAACCCCGACGGCAGCTACAGTCTTCGCGAAGCGGGCATGATGGTGCCATTTGCACAGCGCGAAGTGGCGTACAAGAATCCGGTGTTCCGTCTGAGCGTGCCGATCACAGGCGCGCAGACTTTCTATCTCAAGATACGGACTCACAACACGGTGGCCGCGCGCCTGACCCTGTGGCTGCCGTCCGAATTCGTCGCCGCAGTGGGGCGCGAGCAGATGATGCTGGGCCTGTTCCTCGGTGTCTACGGCATGCTGATGCTGGCCAGCCTGTGGTTTGAGCTGGCGGTGCGCGACGGGGTCTACCGTGCGTTCGGCATCTATGTGTTCAGCAGTATTCTGCTGACGCTGGGCGAGACCGGCTTGCTGTATCAGTACATCTTCCCCAATCATCCCGAGTGGGCAGAGCCGATGCTGGGGCTGGCGTTTGCGTTCAGCATGCCGGCCTGCATCGATTTCCTGTTCCGTTTTCTCGGCATGCCGCAGCTTTATCCCAGGCTGTCGCGGCGCTATGTCGGCGCCGTCCGCCTGTATGCGCTTGTGCTGGCGATTGCGATTCTGATGGGACATAACGCGGCGGCGATGGCCAACATGCTGGTGGTGGTGACCTTCCTGGTGGCGCCGCTGACTTTTGGCGTGCTGCTCAAGCCGGCGCTCAAGAGCACCAGCGAGATTCGCTATGCCTTCTTCATTACGGGCGTGCTGTTGTTTGCCGGATTGTTCGTGCGCTTTCTGCAAGTGCTGGGTTATGTGGAGCGCAGCGGATTGACGGAGTATTCGGTTTTCATCAGTTCCATGGTGTTTTTCCTGATCGTCTACTACGCGATCAGTCGGCGTTATTACGCCTTGCGTACAGCCAAGGATCAGGCGCAGAAACAGTTGCTCGCCATGTCGCAGCGCGCCGAGCAGGAGCTGGAACGCGAAGTCGCCGCGCGCACCGACGATTTGCTGCAGGCCATGAAGACCGTCGAGACGGCGCTGTCGCATGAGCGTGCAGCTTACGAGGAGCAGCGTCAGTTCATTGCGACGGTATCGCATGAGCTGCGCACGCCGCTGGCTGTGATCGATGCAACCACGCAGAACCTGTCGCGCGAGGCGCTCAACGGCAACGCGTCGGTGAAGACGCAGGCGCGGCTGGAGAAAATCCGCCAGGCGACCGATCGTCTTTCCTCGCTGTTCGATAATTA
Source organism: Herbaspirillum rhizosphaerae (assembly GCF_001189965.1). Lineage (GTDB taxonomy): Bacteria > Pseudomonadota > Gammaproteobacteria > Burkholderiales > Burkholderiaceae_D > Herbaspirillum > Herbaspirillum rhizosphaerae. The sequence continues at coordinate 179,286 of NZ_LFLU01000004.1, read as the reverse complement.
CCTGAGCAGCAACCGGCTGGATATTTTTTCGTATGGCGTGCGGGCCGAAGAGACTTTGCTTCTGCCGCTGCTGGAAGATGCCATTGTCGCCGCCCAGCCCCTGGCAGACGGGCACGTGTTCGTACTGAACCAGGAGAGTGTTCCCGAATTCATCTGGGGTGATCGTGATTTGCTGCGCCTGTCCTTGCGCACGCTCGCCGATAATGCCGTGAAGTACACCCAACCGGAAGCGGAGATACGCGTTACGGCATTGACGGCGGAGGATGGCTGGACGATTGACTTCGCCGATAACGGGCCCGGCATTCCGCCGGAAGAGCGCGCCCTGATCTTCGAACGCTACTATCGCGGCCGCGCCGTGTCCGGTCAGTCAGGAACGGGCTTGGGACTGGCGCTGGCCAAGCGATTGATCGAAATGCACAAAGGCACCTTGACGCTGCTCGACACGGACGATCCCGGATCGACTTTCCGCATCTGGCTGCCGCGTCCTATGGACGGTCTCAGGGGTTAAGCGCGCGCAGCACGTCGTCGTGAATGGCGCCGGCCGTCGCCACAATCGACGCCGCGCCGATCGGCGTGTTGCCTTGCCAGTCGGTGATGCGTCCGCCGGCGCCTTCGATGATGGGAATGAAGGACATGATGTCCCAGATCTTCAGCACCGGATCGAGCATGATGTCGGCGCCGCCGGTGGCCAGCTGAAAGTAGCCGTGGCAATCGCCCCAGCCGCGATACAGGCGCGCTTGCCGCGACAAGGCTTCGAAGGCGGGGCCATTGTGATATTTGAAGATGTCCCAGTGATCGGTGGCCAGCAGCATGGCGTCGCCGACGGCGCTGCAGCTGCGCATGCTGACCGGCTTGCCGTTGAGCGTGGTGCCGGCGGCGGTGCCGACCAGCAGATGCTCCATCAGCGGGCTGTGTAGCGCGCCGATGATCGGGCGTCCATGGCGCATCAGTGAAATCAGCGTGCCGAAGATATAGCAGTTGGTGACGAAGGCCTTGGTGCCGTCGATGGGATCGAGGGTCCAGCAGTGTTCGGCGTCTTGCTGATACGGGCCGAATTCTTCGCCGATGATGCCGTGCTGCGGATAGCGCGCCATGATCGCGGCACGCAGCGCCTGTTCGGTGTCGCGGTCGGCGGCGGTGACCGGCGATTGATCCGGTTTCGATTCGACAGCCGTTCCGCTGAGATAGTGGCCGCGAATGATGGCGCCGCTGATCTTGCTCAGCTCACTGATGAAAGCGTGGAATTCTTGCAGTTGCGCTGTGTCGGCGGGCAGGGTGAACAGCGGGGCGGGCGGCAAAAAAGACATGGGGTTGGGTGGCAAGAATTTATCGGGGCCGCATCATGCGCGCGCACACTGCGCTACGTAGCGCGAAAAATGCGCATAGTCCGGCGTGAGGTAGTCGGCTTTCTTCGCCAGATCGTCCCAGCGTCGCAGTCGCACCGCATCGGCGGCGTAAGGCATGGCGATGAAATCCTCCGCCTGCTTTTCATCGAAGATGCCGCCTTGCAGTTTCAGGCTGCGCACCGAGTCGGCCGACAGCGCGGAAAAATACGCCGGGTCAACAGCGCAGAGATAGCGCTTGGCGTCGACGTGCAAACGGATCGGCGCCAGCACGTCTTCGTCGAACAGATCGCGCAGGAAGGGCAGGATGCGGTACTGATGCAGATCGTCGATACCGGCCATGGTCGGCGTGTCGCCGTTGTCTTCCAGCATGTGGCCGAGGTCGTGCAAGAAGCTGGCGACGATCAGGCTGGGCGGCGCGTCTTCCTGTTCGGCCAGTGTCGCGGTCTGCAGCGCGTGTTCCGATTGCGTGACCGGTTCGCCGGTGTATTGGGTGTCGCCGTGTTGACGGAACAGGCGGTCGATGTCTTGCAGATTCAGTGCCATGGAAATAACCTCATTAACAACTTCATAAACACAGGTTCATGTGAACAATGTTGTGCGGACGAGCGCCTACGAAAGGGTAGACGTCATCGTATCAGCCCAATGTGACATGGTGAACACAACGGCATTCAGGCTGCGTTCTCTTGTTTCGCGGCGACGGCGGTAACGTGGTTGAGCGCCAGATCGAAGGCATCGAAATTGCGCAGGCGGCGGTTGCCGGCCACACCTTCGACGCGACGATTCAGGATCAGCGGCACCTGTTGCTCCGACAAGCCGCCGTGTGAACGCAACGGCACGTCAAGGCCGGACAAGTCGTGGCGCGTTGCCGCCGTTCCGAGCACGGTATCGCGCTGCGAGATGATGACGATGTCGCCGATGCGGTCCGGCGGCAGTTCGAAACGGGCGGCAGCCTCCGCACGGTCCAGCACGATTTCAACACCGGGCAATGAAGCCAGGCGCGTCATCAGTTCCTGCGCATGGAGACAGGACGGCAAGTGTATCGTGGCGTAAGAACCGAGCGCGCCGTGATGCACCACATACGGATCGGTGATGGGCAGGATGACGCGCGTCTTGTCTGCGCCGAGCCAATCATCAAGCACGTCTTGCAGGTAGATCACGTTCGGCGAACCATCCTGTGCGTGCTTGGCGTTCATGCCGTGATCGGCGGTGAGCGCGATGACGGCGCCCATCTCGTCCAGCTGTTGCAGGTAGCCGTCCATCATCTGATAGAACGCATTGGCATCCGGCGTGCCGGGCGCAGCCTTGTGTTGCACATAGTCGGTGGTCGACAGGTACATCAGGTCGGGACGATAGCGCTGCATCAGCCTGACGCCGGAAGCGAACACGAACTCGGACAAGCCGGCGCTGTACACCGAGGGCAGCGGCAGGCCGACCATTGCCAGCACATCATCGATGCCGTTCTCGGCCATGCTGACCTGGTCCGATTTTTCCGCCGAATAGCAGATGCCTCTGAGTTTGTGACCGAGCAGTTTGCGCAGCTTGTCCTTTGCCGTCACCACCGCGACCTTGGCGCCGGCATCGGCGAAGGCGGTGAGCAGGGTGTCGGCGCGCAGGTATTTCGGATCGTTCATCATCACTTCTTCGCCGCTGGCGGGATCGAAGAAGTAGTTGCCGCAAATGCCGTGCACGGCCGGCGGCGCGCCGGTGACGATGGACAGGTTGTTGGGATTGGTGAAGGTCGGCACCACGCTGTCGGCGATGAAATGGCTGCCGTCCTTGAGCATGCTGCCGATGAAGGGCACGACGCCGGCGTCGACTGCCGCGGTCAGATAGTCGAACCCGCAACCGTCGACGCACACCACCACGACGGGTACATCGGGCCAGCGGTAATTGCGCCGGTTCACGTTCACGGTGTTGTTCATGCTGGATCCTCGGATGATTGCGCGTGTCGGTTTATCGGGAGTCGCTTCTTTGCTTAGTTGGGGGCGCCGTTGACGGCGCGATGCATGCGTGCGCGGCTCAGCTCAGCGTGGCGGCGCAAGGTCGCGCCGGCTTTTTCGCCATCGCGTGCGGCGATGGCGTCGACGATGTCGCGGTGTTCCTGGCTGGAGACTGCCATGCCGCCGCCGGCCGACAAGCCGCGCAAACGGAACAACAGCAACTCCTTGGTCAGCTTGCGATATACCGCGAGCAGTTTGCCGTTGCCGGTGAAGCTCGCCAGCGTGTCGTGGAATTGCAGGTTGAGCGGATGGTAGAGCGCGGCATCTTTGCTGGCGGCGATTTCTTCCATGTGCTCGACCTGGCGTCTGAGCTCGGCCAGTTGCTCTTCGGAGATGTGCTGCGCCAGCTTGCGGCCGATCAGGTCTTCCATGGCTTCGCGCAGGTCGTAGATTTCGTCGGCTTCCTCGATGGAGATTTCGCGCACGAAGGCGCCGCGGTTTTTTTCCTGGCGCACCAGCCCGGATTCCTCGAGGCCGCGGAAGGCTTCGCGAATCGGCCCACGGCTGATGCCGAAACGCTGCGCCAGCTCGCTCTCGTTCAGGCGGCCGCCGACGTCGATTTCGCCGCGCAGGATGAGTTTTTCCATTTCGTCCTGAATGATCATCGTCAGCGAATTCGACTGCACCAGTTGCAGGGGAGTGAGTTTGTCCATGAGGCTTGTTGCCTTCCGCAGTGAAGCGATATGCAGTTGAGATTGAATAGAGGGGATTTTTGCATGCCAGCCGTTTATTGTAAACTGTAGATTGTAGACAATTTGATTGAGATGCTTAGAACCCAGACTGGTCAAGCTTTTGGCGAGATCGCCCCAGCGGGACGTCAAGACTTGTTAATACCCGTAACAGTTTGTAAGAGGTCTGGAGGCGAGGTGAGGGCGGGTATATCGTACGGACTCCCCCCTCTAATTCATCCCCTGAATTAGATTTAACCCGCGCCGCAAGGTGCGGGTTTTTTATTGCCTGCGCATTTTGCAGCAAGCTGCCTGAACCGATTTCGCTCCGTATTTCTTGCACTTCTCATACGATGGTATGAGGTGCGTTACCTCAGATGATGCTATACTTTAATGGTAATCATTATCATCTAACGAGTCGGAGAGAAATCATATGATCGGTATCAAAAAAATCGCAGTCGCCGCCGCCATGTTTGCAGCGATGTCTGCTGCCGGCGCAGCCGAATATCCTATCGGTAAACCGCAGATTCAGGGCGGTATGGAAGTCAGCGCGGTCTACTTGCAGCCGATCAAGATGGAACCGGACGGCATGATGCGTAAAGCCGAAGAATCCGACGTTCACCTGGAAGCCGATATCCGCGCCGTCGCCAAGAATCCCAACGGTTTTGCCGAAGGCGACTGGATGCCTTACCTGAACATCAAGTTCGAACTGACCAAGGCCGGTTCGGCCAAGGTCATCAAGGGCGACATGATGCCGATGGTGGCCAGCGACGGTCCTCACTACGGCGACAACGTCAAGCTCGACGGTCCGGGCAAGTACAAGCTGAAACTGACTATTGCACCGCCATCGGGACACTTCGGTCGCCACGTCGACAAGGAAACCGGCGTTGCGCCATGGTTCAAGCCTTTCGAACTGTCGTATGACTTCACCTTCGCCGGCGTCGGCAAAAAGGGCGGTTACTGATCTGCAGTCGTGATCTGAACGAGGCATGCGCAAGACGTCGTTTTGCGCATGCCATGCTGACCCGGTCCGCGCATTTGCCAGTCCTTGTTGACGGGTCAGATGCAGGACCTTGCAACGTAGGAGCAAAGGATGTCTTTGCGTAAAGCGCGTAAAACACCATTCGTGGCCGGTCTGATCGGTCTGGTATGCAGTTTGTTTGCCGCGAGCGTCTTCGCCGCGGATATTTTGACTTTCAAGCTTGAAATGCAGGACGGCAAGTTCATTCCTGCGCGCATCGAAGTCCCTGCCGGACAGCGCATCAAGATCGAAATCCACAACATCGGCAAGAGCGCCGCCGAATTCGAAAGCGTCGAGCTGCGCAAGGAAAAAGTCCTCGCGCCCGGCGCACAGTCTTTTGTCGTGATTGCGCCCTTGCGTCCCGGCGAATACAAATTCTTTGACGACTTCCATCTGAACATGCCGCAAGGCGTGATCGTCGCCAAATAAAGAGTCATTGAAAGGAAAGTAATGGGCCAGGTCCTGTTTATTGTCTGGCGCGAAAGCGTCGAGGCCTTGCTGGTGGTCGGTATTTTGTATGCCTGGCTGAACAACGGCGACGCCGCTGCACGTCGCGGCTTGCCGTATCTGTGGGCCGGCGTGGCGGCAGGTGTCGTCACCGCCGTGGCGCTGGGTGCTGCCTTGCTGGGCTTCAGCGAATTGCTGGCGGGCGACGCGCAAACCTATTTCCAGATCGGCATGGTGCTGATCGCTGCAGTACTGATCGTGCAAATGGTGTTCTGGATGCGCAAGCATGGGCGCACGCTCAAGAAGGATATGGAATCGTCCCTCAAGGAAAGCACGGAAGCGGGCAACTGGTGGGGTGTGTTCCTGCTGGTGGCGCTGGCGATTGCGCGCGAGGGCAGCGAGACGGCGGTTTTCCTGTACGGCATCGGCATGGGCGAGCAGGATGCCAGCCGCGGCGCGTTGATCTTTGCCGGCGTGATCGGCTTTGCCCTGGCTTTCCTGACCTTCTATCTGCTGCAACTGGGCGGCAAGATTTTCTCGTGGCGCCGTTTCTTCCAGGTCACCGAAATCATCCTGCTGTTGCTGGCTGCCGGTTTGCTGCTGACCGGCGTCGAGAAACTGCTCGATTTGCTGCTGGAAAGTTCGGACTGGTTCTCGTCGCTGAGTTTTGTTTCTTCGCTGACCGCGCCGGTGTGGGACACCAGCTGGCTGCTGGATGATTCCAGCACCTTCGGCAGCCTTGTATCGACGCTGACGGGCTACCGCGCGCATCCTGCATTGATGAGCGTTGCCATCTATGTCATTTATTGGCTTGTGGTATCCTCCGCGCTTGGCAAAGTCAAGAAACCGCAAGTTAACAAGCAAGCTGCATAAGACGATATGAGCACCTGTACGCTTCCCAATACCCGCCTGGCGCTTACGGGTGACTGGATGCGCCGCAACGGCGCATTGATCCGCGGTATCCAGTGGGTCGTCGTACTGGTGTATGCCATCCTCATTCTCGTTCCCATTTTTCTCCCGCTGCCCGACGAAACCGCGCACATCTGGTCCAACCTGACGCTGATTTCGCAGTTCTGTTTCTGGGGCATCTGGTGGCCGTTCGTGCTGGTCAGCATGGTGCTCATGGGGCGCGTCTGGTGCGGCGTGCTGTGTCCGGAAGGCGCACTCACCGAGTTCGCCAGCAAGTTCGGCCGCGGCAAGGCGATCCCGCACTGGATGCGTTGGGGCGGCTGGCCGTTCGTGGCTTTTGCGCTGACCACGGTGTACGGCCAGATGGTCAGCGTCTATCAATATCCCAAGGCAGTGCTGCTGGTGCTCGGCGGCTCGACGCTGGGCGCGATGATCGTCGGCTATCTCTACGGCCGCGAAAAGCGCGTCTGGTGCAAGTATCTGTGCCCGGTCAACGGCGTATTCGGCCTGCTGGCCAAGCTGGCGCCGTTCCACTACAAAGTCAACGAAGACGCCTGGCGCGCTTCTTACGATACGCACGGCAAGAAGACCATTCCCGTCAATTGCGCGCCGCTGGTGCCGCTACGCAATATGAAGGGCGCGGCCGATTGCCATATGTGCGGTCGTTGCAGCGGTCACCGCGAGGCGATTGCACTGACATGGCGTGCGCCGACCGTCGAGATCGTCAAGGTCGGTCGCAAGAACAACAACCTGTGGGAAAGCGCGCTGGTGCTGTACGGCCTGTTCGGTATCGCCATCGGCGCTTTCCACTGGAGCGCCAGCCCCTGGTTCGTGGAAGCCAAGCAATTCATCGCCACCTGGCTGATCGACCGCGACATCATGTGGCCGTTCGACACAAATGCGCCGTGGTGGCTGTTGACCAATTATCCGCAGCAAAGCGACGTGTTCAGCTGGCTCGACGGCGCGATGGTGGTTTCCTACATCATGGTCACCGCATTAGTGCTGGGTACCGCACTGACGACCTTGTTTGCCCTGAGTAACCGCATCCTGGGCAAATGGGATCGCTCCCGTTTCAATCACCTGGTGCAATCGGCCATCCCGCTGGCGGGTTGCGGCGTGTTCGTCGGTTTGTCGGCGACAACCATCAGTCTGCTGCGCGCCGAACACTGGCCGGTGGATTGGGCCAATGATGTGCGCGCATCGCTGTTGAGCGTCATGACGCTCTGGAGCGTCTGGCTTGCCTGGAAAGTCATCGGCGAGCATTCCACATCGCTTCCGCAGCGCGTGCTGGCCCTGGTGCCGATTGTCGGCGCACTGGCGCTGGTCAATTACGCCTGGCTGCTGATGTTCTGGATCTGGTAAGCAATTTCAAACCGGATTCGGCTTACTTGTCGTAACTCGGACATCGCAGCCGTCAAAGCAACATACCCGTTTGACGGCGTCTCTGTGCCAATTCCACCGCTTTTGCCTGCCCGATGCCGATGCCCCGGCAGACAACGCTGCCGAGTGGCGTAAAATAGCGGGTTTCGTCCGCCACGGACGGTAATCAGAACAACTCAGCAGATATCTCTATGGCCCGCCCTCGCTTTTTGCCCGACAACCTGACGCTCATGCTGTTGGCTGTCGTCATCACCGCCAGCTTTTTCCCCGCTACAGGTAACGTTGCAGTCGGTTTCGACTGGCTGACCACCTTCATGATCGGTTTGCTGTTCTTCATGCACGGCGCCAAGTTGTCGCGCCAGGCAGTGGTGGCCGGCATGGTGCACTGGCGTTTGCATGTAACGGTCTTGCTGTGCACGTTCGCGGTGTTCCCGTTGCTGGGCCTGATCCTGAAGCCGGCATTGCTGCTGCTGATTACGCCCGATCTCTACCTGGGCATCCTGTTCCTGTGCGTGCTGCCGTCGACGGTGCAGTCGTCCATCGCGTTTACCTCGGTCGCACGCGGCAATGTGCCGGCGGCGATTTGCAGCGCCTCCGCCTCCAATTTGCTGGGCATCTTCCTGACGCCGCTGATGGTGAGCGTGATTGTGGTGGCGCATAACGCCCAGCACTCCTCGCTCGACTCCATCCTGAAGATCGTTTATCAATTGCTGCTGCCTTTTGTCGCGGGTCAGATTGCGCGCCCGTGGATCGGCGCCTGGATGGACAGGAACAAGTCCTGGTTGCGCTGGGTGGATCAGAGTTCGGTGCTGCTGGTGGTGTATGTGGCCTTCAGCGAAGCCGTCAATCAAGGCCTGTGGCGCCAGGTGCCGGCGACCATGCTGATCAGCCTGATCGCGATCAGCGCCTTGCTGCTGGCAATCATCATGGCGCTGACGACATTCGGCAGCCGTCGCATGGGCTTCAACAAGGAAGATGAAATCACCATCGTCTTTTGCGGTTCGAAGAAGAGTCTCGCCAGCGGCGTGCCGATGGCCAAGGTGCTGTTCGCCAGCCAGACCGTCGGCATGGTGTTGCTGCCGCTGATGCTGTTCCATCAGATTCAGCTGATGGTATGCGCCGTCATGGCGCAGCGTTACGGCAGCCGGCCGGAAGAAAGCGACGCGACCGCTCAGGCCGGACAGACAAGATAGTCGCCGGCAGGATTGGCAAAACAGGAAGCCCGCAATCCAACTGCGGGCTTTTTTGTTGCCGTCGATCAGGAACCTCAGGCCTTGCGCCGATGCCGTGAGAAAAACGCAAGCATCAGCTTTCCGGCGTCCGGCCCCTTGGCGTGAAACGGCAACTTGTCGTCGCCGCCGCTCCAGGCATGGCCGAGGCGGGCGATATGTATCGATCTGACCAGGACTGCTTTGCCCGCGACGAAATCGCGAACCTGGATGGTGTTCTTGCGTGGATGCTTCTTCGATACGCGTCCGAATTTCTTCTCAACGGGCGGCAAGGGCGTGAGATCGGCTGCGTGGTTAAGCCGGATAAACTGTCCCGCAAGCTGTATCTGATTGAGCGATCGAACGACCTTGTCATCGTCGCCGGTGATCAGGATCGCCGGCATCGGAGGAAAGGCAGGGATCTTTTCCAATACCTTGACGATCGGCGCCAGCGAGTTTGCGCTGCCGTGCTGCATGACGCCGTAAGCACCCATCGCGGTGCGACTGACGCCGAATACCGGCCCCGAATGCATGCCGACCGCCGCGATCAGTTCCGGATGGGTGAGCGCAAGAATCTGCGCCATCGCCGCACCCGCCGAGATGCCGCATACGTAGATGCGGCGAGGGTCTATGGCGTGTTCTTCGATGACATGACGAATCATCCTGACGATCAGCGCGATATCGCCGCCGCCGCGCTGCGTGGCCGGGTCATACCATTTCCAGCAGCGGTTCGGATGCGTGCGCAGCGACTGCTGCGGATACAGCACCGCGTAGCCCTTGTCGCCGGCCAGCCGGTTCATGCGCGTTCCCTCGGCAAAATCGGCGGCGTTTTGCTCGCAGCCGTGCAGCATGACGAGCAGCGGCTTGCCCGATGCCGGGACAGTCTCCGCCGGCGGCAGGTAAAGCCAGTAACGCATGCGGCGCACAGGGACGGTGTCAGTTGAGCAATAGGCGTTGCTCCACGTGCCTGGCAGTGCCGCAGTCTTTATTGCCGCCTTCGGCTTGCGCGGTACCGCCGACGCGGATGATTTCACCCGCACAGCCTTGACCGGGCTGGGTTGGGCAAGCATGGCCTTGAACATATTCACCGTCCTGGCTTGTTGCGCCTTGCCGGCTTTTCTGACGCTGCTCAGCCACATGCGATTGAGTTTTTTCAACATAATGGCCTGTTCACGAAAGGCTGGTCTGCCTGGATTGTTTGCATCTGCATGCAGGCAGACGCGATGCGCGCGCCAATGTTCCCCAAAATTGCGGCGCTGCAGTAAGCTTAGGCTGTGCAAGGTGCAAATACGGTCAAATACGGAAGAGACGTAGGAATACGCGTAACAAAAGTCACGGCAAAGCGCACGGCCTGATGACCTGTATTTGACTTATCGCTGACCTGCCGCTTACCACTCTGGGGAGATTTCGGATGGATCTGGTCATACGCAATGCAAGTCTGCCGGACGGCAGTTCAGGCGTGAACATCGGCATCGAAGACGGGCGCATTGCCGCCATTGGTGCAGGTATCGCCATGCAGGGCGCACAGGAAATCGACGCCGCCGGCGATCTGGTGACGCCGCCGTTCGTCGATGCCCATTTCCACATGGACGCCACCTTGAGCTACGGCCTGCCGCGCGTCAACGCGTCCGGCACGCTGCTCGAGGGCATTGCGCTGTGGGGGGAACTCAAGCCTGAACTGACGCAGCAAGCGCTGGTCGAGCGCGCCTTGCAATATTGCGACTGGGCGGTCGGGCGCGGTTTGCTGGCGATCCGCTCGCATGTCGATATCTGCGACGATCGCTTGCTGGCGGTGGAAGCCTTGCTGCATGTCAGGGAAAAGGTCGCGCCTTATCTCGACCTGCAACTGGTGGCGTTTCCGCAAGACGGCGTATTGCGCAGTCCGACCGCATTCGCGAATCTGCAGCGCGCGATTGCCATGGGTGTGGATGTGGTCGGCGGCATTCCGCATTTTGAACGCACCATGGCCGATGGCGCGGAGTCGGTCCGGTTGCTGTGCGAATTCGCCGCCGAAAAAGGCTTGCGGGTCGACATGCACTGCGATGAATCCGACGATCCGCTGTCGCGCCATATCGAGACGCTGGCCTATCACACGCAACGCCTGGGACTGCAGGGCAGGGTGGCTGGTTCGCATCTGACGTCGATGCATTCCATGGACAACTACTACGTCAGCAAGCTGCTGCCGCTGATCAAGGAGGCAGGTGTTGCCGCCATCGCCAATCCGCTGATCAACATTACCTTGCAAGGGCGTCACGACAGCTATCCGAAACGCCGCGGCATGACGCGCGTGCCGGAGATGCTGGCCGCCGGCATCGACGTCGCCTTCGGCCACGATTGCGTGATGGATCCCTGGTATAGCCTGGGCTCGGGCGACATGCTGGAAGTCGCCCACATGGGGTTGCATGTGGCGCAGATGACAGGACAAGAGGCCATGCGCGACTGCTTCAGGGCGGTGACGGAAACGCCTGCGCGCATCCTGGGTCTGGACGGATACGGATTGCAGGTCGGCTGCCATGCCGATCTGGTGTTGCTGGATGCGGCCGATCCGATCGAGGCCATCCGCCTGCGTGCGGCACGCAGATTCGTGATTCGCCGCGGCAAAGTCCTCAGTCAGGCGCCGGCGGCGCGGGCCAGCCTGAACTTGCCGGGCCGGCCGCAGACCGTCAATTTCAGGCTGGGACGATAGCGACCTCCAGGCTTATGCAAGGGCCGGCGCCTGCCTTGGATCGGCAGGATTCAGTACGGTTTACAGATGCACTTTGCCGGTCCACATCGACAATTCGATGTCGTCGGCAAAAGCCACTGACATATAGCCGCTCCCGGGAGAACGCACGTGCTGCAGATAGTCGGGGCTGTAGTCGGCATTGTCGGCAACGATGAATGCCCCCGGCTTCAGGCGATTCTCGATGAGGCTGAGGATCTCCGGATAGAGCGCCTTGGCGCCGTCGAGCAGCAGCAAGTCGACGGTTTCCGGCAGATCCACGCTCAGCGTCTGCAAGGCATCGCCTTCGCGGATTTCCACCAGATCGAGCAGGCCGCCGTCCTCCAGATTGGCCTTCGCCTGCAACACCTTCGACGGCTCGAACTCGCTGGTGATCAAATGACCGCCGCCGTTGTCGCGCAAGGCGGCCGCCAGGTGCAGGGTAGAGATCCCGAACGAGGTGCCGAATTCGACGATGGAACGTGCGCGGCAATTGCGCGCCAGCATATAGAGCAGCGTGCCGGTTTCGCGCGAGACCGGCAGCCCGACATGCCTGAAGCGCGCATACAGATCGCGGTAGTCGGTCTTGCTGCGCATCAGGCGGGTGCGCTCCGATTCGGAGAGATCGGCCACGGCGGCCATCACGTCTGTCGAGGCGGCTTTGGCTTCGTCGAACAGGCGCGACAACAAGGGAGCAAGCGGGGTAGTGGTTAAGGTCGTCATAGCGATAAATGTAGTTGAAATGGGAGTAGGTATAATACGAATAAGTCTTCAGGTTTCCTATTCGCATTGCCATTCCACTTATGACCGATCGCCGAAAAGCCCAGCTCTCCTCTAGAAAACAGCCCCAGCAGGCACGCTCGAACGACCTCGTTGCGGCGGTGCTTGAAGCCGCTATTCAGGTTTTGGCGCAGGAAGGGGCGCAACGCTTCACCACCACCCGCGTGGCGGAGAGGGCCGGCGTCAGCGTCGGCTCGCTGTATCAATACTTTCCGAACAAGGCGGCGATCTTGTTCCGTCTGCAAAGCGACGAGTGGCAGCAGACTACCGATTTGCTGCGCACGATCCTGGAAGATGTCCGCAAGCCGCCGCTGACGCGATTGCGTATCCTGGTGCATGCCTTCATCCGTTCGGAATGCGAGGAAGCCGCCATGCGCGTGGCGCTCAACGACGCCGCACCGCTGTATCGGGACGCCCCCGAAGTGCAGGCCGCAAAAGCCGCCGGTGAATGCGTCATTCAGCGCTTCATGCTGAAGGTGTTGCCCGATGCATCGAAGAAGACGCGCGCCATGGCCGGCGAGCTGATCACGGCCACGCTAAGCGCGGTAGGCAAGGATTTTTCGGAAAGCGCGCGTACGCCGGCGCAGATCAAGGTCTACGCCGACGCCATGGCTGACATGTTTTGCGCCTACCTCAGCAGCTGCCAGGGTAGTGCATCACGAAAGTGAATTGAGATATCAGCGATGCGCCTTCCACGGCACCAGCTTGTGTTCCAGCCGGCGCATGACCAGGTCGAACAGATACGCCACGATGCCGATCAGCACGATGCCCATGATCACGATGTCGGTGCGCAGGAAGTTGGAGGCATTCAACACCAGTTGTCCGACGCCGGCCGTGGCGGCCACCATTTCCGCCGCCACCAGCGTGGTCCAGCCGAAGCCGATGGCGATGCGCAGGCCGGTCAGGATATCAGGCAACGCCGCCGGCAGGATCACATGCCGCAGCAGTTGCCGGCGGCTCGCGCCCATCGACAGCGCGGCATGCAATTGCTCCGACAGCACCCCGGCGACGCCGGCGCGCGTGGCCACGGCGATCGGCGCAAAGCAGGCGAGAAAAATCAGTAGAATCTTTGCCGTCTCATCGATACCGAACCAGATCACGATCAGCGGCAGATAGGCCAGCGGCGGCAAGGGCCGGTAAAACTCCAGCAAGGGATCGAAGACGCCGCGCACGATGCTGCTGGTACCCATCAGCAAACCAAGCGGCACGGCGGTCACTGCGGCCAGAACGAAGGCGCCGAACACGCGCAGCAGGCTCCACGCCAGATGCTGCCACAGCGGCAGGCCGCCTTGCACATTGCCGTTCCATGCCTGTACTGCCGCATTCCACACTGCCGACGGCGACGGCAGAAACAGCGGCGGAATCCACGCCTGCGCAGTGATGCCCCACCAGGCCAGAAAAAGAATCGCGATCGTTACGATGGTGACGCCCAGTGTCTTGCCGCTGCCGGGGCGCGGATAGACTTTCGCCGCCGGCAACAGCGTGGTTGCGACGGGGATCTGAACAGATGCGGGGGAAGGTGCAGCCGCATCGCTCCAGAAGGTATCCGGAGCGACAGGCGACGACGAAGGAGGAGTCATGATCGGAAGCCTTGAAAGATATCAGGATGGCTGATGCACAAGTTGCAACAGACGTTCGCGCCACGCGATGAAATCCGGCGACGACTTGACCGCGCGGGCATCTCCTGACGCCAGATAGTCGCGTGAAAAAGGCAGCTCGAACTGATGCGCGATGCGGCCCGGACGCGGCGACATGACGATCACGCGCGAACCCAGGAACAAGGCTTCCTCCACGCTGTGCGTGATGAAAAAAATCGTCTTGCCGGTACGCTGCCACACCTCGACCAGCAGCTCCTGTATCGACTCGCGCGTCAAGGCATCAAGCGCACCCATCGGTTCATCCATCAGCAGCACGCGCGGATCGTTGGCCAGCGCGCGGGCGATGCCGACGCGCTGCTGCATGCCGCCCGACAGTTGATAGACCGGCGATTGTGCAAATTGCTCCAGCCCGACCAGCCGCAGTTTTTCCAGCGCGACGGCGCTGCGTTCGCTGCGCGCAATGCCGCGAAAACGCAAGCCGAGTGCGACGTTGTCGACCACGTTCAGCCACGGCAGCAGGGCATGCTTCTGGAACACCACGCCCAGTTCCGGGCTGGGGCCGGTGATCGGAACGTCGTCAAGCAAGGCCTCGCCCTGGGACGCTTGCACGAATCCGGCGAGACAATTCAATAGCGTCGTTTTTCCGCAGCCGGAAGGCCCCAGCGCCACCACGAATTCTCCCGGCGCGATGGCCAGATCGACATGGGACAAGGCCAGCGCCTGGTCTCGCACCTCATCCCGGGCCGTCGATGCAAAACGCACCGACAGCCGGCGTATGTCGAGCCGGCCGCCGGTCTGCGTCTGGGCCGCCGGAGGGGTCAGCGTGCTGCTGTTGCTTTGCGTACCCATGTTGCATTCACTCCTGTGCTGTAATCCGGCAAGACGGTCTGGATGGTGCCTTGGGTTTTCAGGAACGCGGCCGTGGCGGCCAGCGATTTGGCCGCGCCGCCGCCCAGCCATTGCGCCGAGGCTTGCTGCTCCAGTGTCGGGAATTCATACAGCGCCAGGCTGGCAGGTACTTCAGCCGCCTCCGCGCCGGACCATTTCGCAACGGCTTTGACTTGTGGCGAATCAGCAGTCCATGCCGCCTTGTTGCGGCGGTAGTTGTCATCGGTCGCCGCCAGCGTCTTCACGAATTCGGTGAGGAAGGCGTCGTTCTGGCGGGCGAACGTCTTGCTCACGACGATACCGTCAAAGGTCGCCTTGCCGGTCTGTCTGGCGATCTCGCCGGAAGTGATCAGCACCTGGCCGTTCTTCTTCACTTTCGCCAGCACCGGATCCCAGATGAAGGTGCCGTCGATGTCGCCGCGCTCCCATGCGGCAGCGATCTCAGGCGGACGCATGTTCAGGATCTTCACGCTGCGCGGATCGACCTTGGCGTTTTCCAGCGCCAGCAGGGTATGGAAGTGCGAAGTGGAGACGAACGGCACCGCGATGCGCTTGTCCTTCAGATCGGCCAGGCTCTTGACGCCGCTGCCGTTGCGCACTACGAGCGCTTCCGCGTCGTTGATGTTGTCGAGGATCCAGAACAGTTCGATCTCCAGGCCCTGCGACAGACCGGATGCAATCGGCGCCGAGCCGGCTTCACCGATCTGCACCGAACCGGACGCCAGTGCGCGGATCACATCGGCGCCGCTGGCCAGCTTGCGGAAGGTGACCTTGTAGCCGGTCTTTTGCTCCAGCGTCTGCGCATCCTGCGCATAGCGCCACGGCACCACCATGTCCTGATAGGCGATGACGACTTCCTTGTTTTGTGCGACGGCGGTTCCCGTCAGGAGCGTCGATGCAGCGAATACGGTAAAGGCCAGAGCGTGCAATGTTTTTTTCATTTTATTCGTGACGAAGTGGAAAGTCGTCCGAGTATAGAAGTCGCGTTTGCGCCGCAATACGAATATTTCCGGCTATGCATATGCGGTGTTTGAGAGACGGTTATACGGGATTGTTGTTTGCCGGTTGTGCAGATGAGTGCGCGTATTTTTCTTATTACAAAACCAGATATGCATCGGCGGATTTATGCGTTCACAGCCTGTTTTTCCATTGTTAGACTGACCGCATCTTATTCAATAACTCATCCCTGTCATCCCGTGATTCGCATCGAGCATCTCCATAAAACCTACCACGTTGCCAACCGGGACATCACAGCACTGACCGATATCAACCTGCAGATCGAAGCAGGCGAAGTGTTCGGCATCATCGGTCGCTCCGGCGCAGGAAAAAGTACGCTGATACGTACGCTGAATCTGCTTGAGCGTCCGACTTCGGGAAGCGTCTTCATCGAAGACCAAGACATCACGCAATTCGACAGCGCCAATCTCCACAAGCTGCGCCAGCGCGTCGGCATGATCTTCCAGCATTTCAATCTGCTCAGCGCCAAGACGGTCGCCGCCAACATCGACTGGCCGCTGAAGGTCACCGGCAAATATACACCGGAGCAGCGCCGCCGGCGCGTGGCGGAATTGCTCGAGCTGGTCGGCCTGAGCGAACATCGCGACAAGTATCCTTCTCAGTTGTCCGGCGGACAAAAGCAGCGCGTCGGCATCGCCCGCGCGCTCGCCAATTATCCGCATCTGCTGTTGTGCGACGAGGCGACTTCCGCGCTCGATCCGGAAACCACCCAAGCCATCCTGCGCCTGCTGCTCGACATCAACCGCAAGCTCGGCTTGACGATCGTGCTGATCACGCACGAGATGCAGATCATCCGCACCATCTGCGATCGCGTCGCGGTCATCGACGATACCCGCATCGTGGAGACCGGGACGGTAGCGGATGTCTTCCTGCATCCGCAGCATGCGGTGACGCAAAAGCTGGTTGCCGAAAGTCATATCTTCGACAACGAATCCGATTTGCGCGCCGATCAGTTCAAGGGAAAGCTGGTGCGCCTGACCTTCGTCGGCGACATTACCTACCAGCCTATCCTGACCAATATCACTGCTGCGACGCAGGCTCTGATCACGATCTTGCAAGGCACGATCTCGCGCATCAAGGACACGCCTTACGGACAGCTGCTGGTGGAACTCAACGGCAGCGACGACGACATCCGGCGCGTGTTTGCGCATTTCGATCAGTATCAGATTCATCACGAGGTGCTGTCATGATCGACTTCTCCATCGTCGACTGGAGCGACGTCTGGCAGGCCACGCTGGAGACGCTGGTCATGACCGGCGCATCGCTGTTCTTTACCGTCCTGATCGGTCTGCCGCTGGGAATCTTGTTGTTCATCACGGCGCGCCAGCAGTTGATCCCGCAGCGCGGCGTCTATCTCGTGCTGTCGTTTGTGATCAACGTGCTGCGTTCGGTGCCTTTCCTGATCCTGCTGATCGTCCTGATTCCTGTGACGCTGGTGCTGGTGGGGACCTCGCTCGGCGTCGAGGGATCGATCCCGCCGCTGGTGATCGGCACCGCGCCGTTCTTTGCCCGTCTGGTTGAAAACGTCCTGCGCGAGATCGACCGCGGCGTGATTGAAGCCTGTCAGGCGATGGGCGCGCGCACCTATCAGATCATCTTCGGCGCCTTGCTGCCGGAGGCGCTTCCCGGCTTGCTTGCAGCCGTCACGATCACTGCCATCACGCTGATGTCGTATGCCTCCATGTCGGGCGTGATCGGCGGCGGGGGCCTCGGCGATCTTGCGATTCGCTTCGGCTATCAACGATTCCAGACCGAGGTGATGATCGTCACCGTCGCGGTCCTGGTGGTACTGGTGCAGTTACTGCAGTTCTTCGGCGATCGCCTGGTCCTGCATTTCACACGTAAATAAAAAAGGAGTCTTACATGTCCCGCAAATTATCCCTTCTGCTCGCAGCCTCGTTGTCTTACCTTGCCATCAGCGGGGCGCAGGCAGCCGACAAGCTGGTGATCGCCGCAACGCCGGTCCCACATGCCGAAATCCTGGAATTCCTCAAGCCCACGCTGGCCAAGGAAGGCGTCGATCTGCAGGTGAAGGTGTTCACCGACTACGTCCAGCCGGCTGCGCAAACCAATGAAAAACAGGTCGACGGTAATTTCTTCCTGCATCAGCCTTACCTGAACGAGTTCAAGAAGAGCCACAAGAACGACATCGAAGTGCCGGTCACCAAGGTGCACGTAGAACCGTTCGCCGCGTATTCGCTGAAATACAAGAAGACCGCAGATATTCCGGACGGCGCGACGATCGCCATCCCCAACGATCCGTCGAATTCCGGCCGCGCCTTGCTGCTGCTGGCGCGCAACGGTCTGATCAAGCTGAAGGACACCAGCAACATCTCCTCCACGCAAAAGGACATCACCGACAATCCGAAGAAGCTGAAATTTCGCGCGCTGGAAGCAGCGACCTTGCCGCGCGTGCTGAACCAGGTCGACGTGGCGCTGATCAACACCAACTATGCGATCGAAGCCAAGCTGAACCCAGTCAAGGATTCGCTGTTCATCGAAGACGCCAATTCGCCGTATGCCAACCTGCTGGTGGCGCGCGAAGACAACAAGGACAGCCCGGCATTCAAGAAGCTGGCCGCCGCGCTGAACTCGCCTGAAGTGAAGAAATTCATTGAAGAGAAGTACAAAGGCGCTGTCGTTCCGGCGTTCTGACGTCTTGATGTTCGCCATCATCGCTATCCGATGACGTTAAAAAGCCCGGGAAACCGGGCTTTTTTATTTCTTGGACTCTGCGACGGAGAGTACGCCTCCGCCGCTGCGGATCACACGTCGACAATCACCAGACAGCCGTCGCTGCCGGGCAAGACCGCATGGGCCACGCCTGCTTCGGCGAGGTAGAGTTCACCGGCGCTGACGGTCACCGTTTCTCCCGCGACTGCCAGCAGCATGCGGCCGCTGAGGACCAACAGTCCTTCGTTGTAATCGTGCACTTCCTCCTCGTACGACATCTCGTTCATCCTGAGCACCTTGATGCGTGCCGGTCCGACCTGGCCGAGGACGGTGGATTGCCATGCCTCCGGCAAGCCGGAGGAAATGCTGAGTAAATTAAAGAGGGACATTGTGTGTTTCCAGGTGTGCTTGTTCTGATGTCATCCGAGAGAAGCGTCATCGCCAGAGGCTGCGCGCAGACTGCTTTGGACGGCTATTGCGTCGCATGCACGAAGCCGCCTTTGACGAAGCGTACCGGCTCCGCATCCATCGCTGCGATCAGGCTGTCGAGACCGCCGGCTGCATTGTCCTTGTTCATCGTCGCAGGCGCCCGGCAGAGGATGTCGGACTCGGACCAGTTGCCATTGTCATCGGCCTGCTTGCGCGCGCGCAGCCAGCCGTCGCGGTCGGTCAGCAATTGTGTGCCGGCGAGTTTGTCGGGGGAAACGCCGGTGATGATGGCAAGCGCCTGCCAGGCGTCGTCCGAATGCAGCAGGCAATCGATGGCCGGTGCGCCCGCGTGCGATGCAGGGAGAGAGACTGCGCCGTCGGCAAGAATCACGCTGCGCAGACGCGGGTCGTCGAGCGGGAACGATGCAGGCTGTTTTGCCGAAGCCAGCACCAGGCGTACGCGCTGACCGGGCCATGGGTTCGATGATGTGGTGGGCGGTTGCGAGGATTGTTCACAGCCGCCGGCGAGCGTCGGCAGGGCGACCGGCTGATCCCATGCACCGATGTCGCGGATGCTCGCGCCGGCGGCATTGGCCTTCATGAAATCGATCAGGTCCCACAGATCGTTATCTGTAAGCTGGCGCGTGAAGCCAGGCATGGTGGTCGCGCCGTGGCGATCATGCATGCCGTAAGCGATCTTCCAGAACAGCTCGCCATCGGCGCGTCGCCACAACAGGCCGCTGGCAAGATTGGGCGGTGCGACCGGCGCTGACAGCGCCAGCGGCGTGTCGCCCTTGCCATCGGCGGCATGGCAAGCGGCGCAGCGCTGGTCGTAGAGTTGCTTGCCGTGGACGATGGCCGCGGCGCTGAAGCCGGAAGGAGAAACGTGAAAGCTGGTCGGTTCGGCCGGCGCCAGCAGCAACCGGCGGTCCGGCCATGAAGTGAAAAATACGATGACCGCGGCGACCAGCAGCATCGCCAGGCGGCCGCGCCGCCACAACCAGGCGATGGCGAACGACAGCAAGGCCGCGGCAGACCATCCCAGCGCGCTCAGCAGTTGCCGCGCCACGCTGCGATCGATCAGCATGACCTCGCCGCTGAGACGATGGGAGAAAGGCCAGGCCGGCTGGCCGTGACTGCTTTGCGCCAATCCCAGCGCCGCCAGCGCATGCAGAAAACTCTCTTGCAAAACCTGGATCGCACTCAGCAGCAGATTGATCCAGTCGGACAACGAAGAAAAAATCACCAGCTTGCATCCAATCCCAGATGACGCAAGGCTTCATGGCGCAGCTCCGCCAGCCGCGGATCGCCGCGGTGGCGTGGATACGGCAAGTCAACCCTGAGCTCGGCGCGGATGCGCGCGGGGCGGTCGCTGAAGACGATCACGCGGTTGGCGAGGAACAGCGCTTCTTCCACGTCATGCGTCACCAGCAGCGCGGAAAAGCCATTGCGCTGCCACAGCGATACCAGTTCACTCTGCATCTGCAATCGGGTGAGCGAATCGAGTTTGCCCAGCGGCTCGTCCAGTACCAGCAATTGCGGATCGTTGACCAGCGCGCGCGCCAGCGCCACGCGTTGCGCCATGCCGCCCGACAGCTGATGCGGGAAAGCGTCGGCGAATTCGCTCAGGCCGACCAGCGCCAGCGCATCGTCGACGCGCTGGCGTTGTTCCTTCAACAGGCCGCGCGCCTGCAAGCCGAGCGCAACGTTGTCCCACACCTTGCGCCACGGATACAGGGTCGGATCCTGGAACACGACAATGCGCGACGGGTCGGGGCGCGTGATCTTCTCCGCGTTTTGTGCAATTTGCCCGGTGGTTGCCGGCTCCAATCCGGCAACCAGGCGCAGCAACGTGGACTTGCCGCAGCCGCTGGGACCGAGCAGGGCGACGAATTCGCCTGGCTCCACCGTCAGGGAAATATCGTCGAGCACCTGCAGCACGCCATTGGGCAATTTGAACCAGTGGCTGACATGTTCGATGTCGATGCGTGCGCCGGCTTTGCTTTGCGCTGGCGCTTGTTGAGGTTGCTGTTCCAGCGTTGTCACCGTTACGTTTACCATTTGACGGTTCCTTTCTGCCACGACAGCGCGCGGTCGCGCACCTTGAACAGCAGGGTGATAAGACTCGAGCACAGGATCGCCATCACGATCAGCGCCGCATACATGTTGCTGTAGGCTGCCCAGCCCTGGGCCCATTGCAGATACCAGCCGAGGCCGGCCTTCACGCCCATCATTTCAGCCGTCACCAGTACCGAAAACGCTGCGCCGAGTCCCATGAACAGACCGACGAAGACTTGCGGTAGGGCCGCAGGAATTGCCACCCGCAGAATCAGGAACCACTCCGATGCGCCCAGCGTGCGCGCCACGTCGTAGTAGCTCTTGTTCACCGAGGCCACGCCGGACCAGGTCAGCACCGCCACCGGGAAGGAGGTCGCCAGTGCGATCAGGAAGACCGCCGCCGCGTAACTGGACGGTGCAAAGAAGAACGCCAGCGGCAGCAATGCCGACGCCGGCACAGGGCCGAGGAAACGCAACACCGGATGTACCCAGTAGCCCGCCACGCGCGACCAGCCGATGGTGGCGCCGACCAGAAAGCCGACCAGGCCGCCGGCAGCGAAGCCGTGCACCAGCAGGCGCAGCGAGTAACCGGTGCTGATGCCGAGACGGCGCCAGTCTTCGCTGTAGACTTCGATCAGGCTCTGCGGTGGCGCGAAGAAGGGCGTGGGCAGCACACCCAGCTTGGCGGTCAGGATTTCCCATATGCCCAGCAGCAAGGGCGCTGCGACCAGCCATTGGCCGGCGGGGCGCAGCAGTTGCGCCACGCGGCCCGCTCGGTCGCCGCTCAGGGCAAGTACTGCCAGCAGCACGGCGACTGCCACTGCGGCGTAGCCGAACTCATCGGTGAAGGCCCAGTCGCTGAAGCCGACTTCCTTGTTGGGCCAGCGCAGTGTGATCAAGCCCAGCAGCAGCCAGGTGGCCGCCGCAAGCAAACCGGTGCGCCAGATGCCGGAAATGCCTGATGCGCGTACGCCGTCGAACAGACCGGCCTGGCCGGCCCTGAGCAAGACATCGTTGGTCGTGGAAGTTGTCATGGTGAACTCCGTTTGCGTTGCATTTTTACGTTGCAGATCAGGCCAGCGGATCGAAGGTGACGTGATTGGCCAGCCGCACCGGATCGGTCGATTTTTTCAACACGCCGGCGGTGTGGAAATCGCGGGCGAAGAATTCGACTTCATCGCGCAAGGGCTTGCCGGTCGGATGGTTGTGATACGTCAGGCTGGTCAGCAGGGCGCGCAGGTCTTCAACCGGTACTTTCGGCGAATATTTGGCATAGATTTTGGCGGCTTCGTTGGGATTCTCGGCGACGTATTCCGACGCCTGCACGATGGAACGCACGACGGCGGCTGCAGCCGGTTTGTCGTTGCGCACCAGATCGCCGCGTGCGCCCAGGATGCAGCAGATCTTGTCCTTGTATTCGCCGATGGCGCTATTGCCGATTTCGGTGAAGACGCCTTTGTTGCGCTTCTCGATCAGGAAGATGTTCGGGTCGCCGTCGGCGATGGCCTGGATCTCGCCTTTCTTCACGGCGACGTCGAGCAGGTCGGCCGGATAGACACGCCATTCCACGTCTTTCTCGACATTGAAACCTTTTTTGGCCAGATGGATGGCGAAGAAATTCTTGGCCGGGCTGTTCTGGTCGGAGACGCCGATGACCTTGCCCTTGAGGCTGTTGAGATCTTTCACGCCGGCCTGATTGGCGCCCACCATGCGCAGGCAGCCGCCGTGGGCTGCGCCGACGATCTTGACGTCGAAGCCTGCTTCCAGCGGCTTGAGCCAGCGGTGGATCAGGCCGACGCCGACGTCGGCCTTGCCGGTTGCCAGCGCTTCCAGCAGTTGATCGGTGGAGCCGCCCCAGTTGAGCAATTCGACATCGAGGCCGTTCTTTTCAAAGAAGCCGCGTTCCTGCGCCACGACTACCGGCGAGAGGCAGAACGAAATGGCGCTCCAGGCGAAGGTCAGCTTGCGCGGCGGCGCCGACCAGGCGTTGCGCGAGGCGAGCGAAGCGCCGGCGCCCACCAGCGCGGCGGCTGCACCGGCACGCAATACGTCGCGGCGCGACCATGAAGAGAGGATATCGGACTCTGGAACAATGCTGTTTTTTTTCATTATTGGTAACTCCCACTTGGTTGACCGGAACGGCAAGACGAGCGCTGCACATGTCTTGGCAATGCAGACGCGCCGCCGACGAAACAAGTGAAGACTAATGACCGCAGTCGGCATGGTCAAAGAATAAGAATGCGTTTATTTATGCGCAGAGTGCGTCTTGCCATCAAACGTAATACGGCAAATATGGATATGTAAAAACCTTCGTTGCCGCTGCTCTCCGGCGGCGGGAGACTACCGGCTGCGTGCATCCAATCCGCATTTCCTCCTACAAAGAAAGAGACCATGACGACACTCAATCACTATCTGTCCGAAAAGCGCAGCGCCGTGCTGGCGCGCGAAGCCCTTATCACTGCCGGCGACGCAGGCCCGGCGGCACTGGCGGCAAAAGTCAGCGCTGAAGGACGCAGCGGCGTGCGCCGCATCCGCATCCGCGACCATCAGATCATCAGCGACAGCCCGCCGGATTTCGCCGGCTACAACCTCGGACCGAGTTCTCCTGAATTGCAACTGGGCGTGCTGGGTTCCTGCGTGACGCACATCTTCCTGATCCACGCCGCGCATCAGCAGGTGCCGGTCGATTCGCTCGAAGTCGAAGTCACGGGGAAGATCGATCCGCGCGGCGGGCGTCCGGGATATGAAGATATCCCGATCTATCCGCACGACATCGGCTACACCGTCCATCTGGTGTCGCCGGCGAGCGCAGAGAGCGTGCAGGCCTTGTTCGAGACGGTTGAAAAGACTTGCCCGATTCTGAATCTGCTGAAGAATCCGCAGACGATACGCGCAGAGATTCGCCATACCGCCAGCGCGTGGGACAAGCTGGAAGAAGAGCACGCGATCTCGGGATAAGTCGGGTATGCGCGGCGGCATCGGCGGGTATGACGCGATGCCGGAGACGGTAGTAAACTGGCGGCTTCCGTCTTTCTCCCGCGCAAAAGAATCATGAAGGATACCAACGCCGCATCCCTCCCCGGCAGTGTGGACATCAGCGATGCATCCGTCCGCCGCCGCTCGCTGATCGCCGCCTGCAGCGCGCACGCCGTTCACGACGGGCTGACCGATCTCATCTATGTGCTGCTGCCGATCTGGCAGACGCAGTTTTCCATCAGCTATGCGCTGGTGGGGCTGCTGCGCGGATCGTATTCCGGCACGATGGCGGCGTTCCAGTTGTTGGCCAGCAGGATGGCCAGACGCTGGGGGCGCGAACGCATGCTGGTGGGCGGTACGGCGCTGGCGGGCGTGGCCTATCTGATTGCCGGACAGGCCGGCGGACTGGCGGTGCTGATGATTGCGCTGGTGCTGGGCGGACTGGGCGCCAGCACGCAGCATCCGCTGGCATCATCGCTGGTCACCGATGCGCACCAGGCCGGCGGCGGCGTCAAGGAAGCGCTGTCGCAATACAATTTTGCCGGCGACATCGGCAAGACGCTGATCCCGGGACTGGTCGGGCTGTCGCTGGTGGTCATGAGCTGGCAAACCAGCGTGACCCTGATGGGCTTGCTGGGGCTGGCGGCGGCTGGTTTGCTATGGTGGCTGATTCCTGTGCGGGACGAACGGGCATTGGCGAAAGCAAAAAAAGTGAAAACTTCCATCGGCCTTGGTTCCCGCAGCGGACTGCGGGCCTTGCTCATGACCGGCACGCTCGATAGCGCGGTGCGCATGGGCTTCCTGACTTTCCTGCCGTTTCTGCTCAAGAGCAAAGGCGCCGGTACGGCCGGCATCGGCCTTGCGCTGTCGCTGCTGTTCGTCGGCGGTGCTTTCGGAAAACTGTTGTGCGGCTATCTGGGCGCGCGCATCGGCATGATGAAGACGGTCTGGATCACCGAATCGGCGACGTCGTTACTGATCGTGGCGGCGGTATTCTTGCCGTTGCCGGGCGTGATGCTGATGCTGCCCTTGCTGGGACTGGCGCTGAACGGTACGTCATCCGTACTGTATGGCGTGGTGCCGGAACTGGCGGAGCCGGGCAAGCACGAACATGCCTTCGCCTTGTTCTATACCGGCACCATTGCGGGCGGTGCTGCGGCGCCGGTGGTGTTCGGCTGGTTGGGCGATACGGCGGGGATTTCGTTTGCGCTGATCAGCCTGGCGGTGATCCTGCTGTTGACCTTGCCCTTGTCATGGCAGGTGCAAAAAGGCTTGCGCGCCGCCGGCTGAAGCTCCGGGCGCAGGCCGGCAGACAGAATAATTTATAATGCGCGGCTACCCGATGCGCCTTCCTTACCCCATAGAAAGAGAACAATGAAGCGAGTATTTGCCTGGATGTTGCCGGTGCTGACCGTTGCTTTGCTTGGCGCACAGCCCGCCATGTCGGCGCCGCTTGAAGTCGGTTACATGCCGATTCTTCCCGACGCCCAGCTGTTCATCGCGATGGAGCAGGGGACATTCCCGAAAGACGCCGGCGCGCCCAAGCTGGTGCAATTCCAGAGCGGACCTGCCATGGTGCAGGCGTTGCTGGCGGGGCAGCTCGATATCGCTTATGTCGGCATCGGTCCGGCGCTGGTGGCGCGCGCCAAGGGCGCGGATATCAAGGTCGTGGCATCCAACATCGTGGAACAGGTCAGTTTTGTGGCGCTGGGCAATCTGGCGCCTTACTTCGCTTCGGGCGATCCGGCTTCCGCATTCACACGTTTTGCAAAAGACAAGGGCCGCCAGGCGGTGATTGCCAGCTATCCCAAAGGCGCTGTACCGGAGGCGGCTTTGCAGTATTGGTTGCGCAACCGCGTGCGCGCAGATACGTCTCAGCTGAAGCTGATCTACCAGGGCGAATCGCAGATTCAGGAATCCTTGCTGACGGGCGCCATCGATGGCGCCGTCATTCTGGAACCGACCACGACCAATGTGCTGAATAAGTCGCCGAAGTCGAAAGTGATCGCGCGCGGATCGGAGCTGTTTCCCAAGCAGCCGGGCGCCGTCTTGCTGGTTCGTGAAAAAGTATTGCGTGAGCAGCCTGCGCTGGTGAAGGCGCTGCTGGCGGCGCACATTGCTGCAACCAGGATGCTGGAGAATGAGCCTGCGAAGGCTGCGCCGATGGTGCAAAAATATGTCGGCGGCGGCCGCTTGCCGGTCAAACTGGTGGAGCAGGCGATTCGCAATTCCAAAGGCCAGTTTGTCGCCGATCCGAATCTGATCATTCCCGCCACGCTGGCATTGCAAAAATTCCAGGCCGAGACCGGTACCTTGTCCGGACCGGCAGTCGATGTCCCCAACATGTTCAATACCACCTTCTATGACGCCGCCGCGCATTGATTTTCTCTTGTCGACGGTCTGACGATGACACTCTCCTATTCTCTGCCGACGCGCATCGGCTACGGTGTTGTCGGCGTCATTCTGTTCGTGCTGCTGTGGAAGGCGGTCGGTGTATTCGGCTGGGTGAACCCGGGCATTCTTCCCGATCCCTTCCTGCTGCCGGAAACCTTTCTGCTCGAATGGCAAAGCGACCGGCTGCTGCCGGCCATCGGTTCTAGCCTGATCCATTACGTGTGGGGACTCGGCCTCGGCGCAGTGTGCGGCATTGTGGTCGGACTGGCTGCCGCCACGGTGCAGCGCTTCGACATGTTGCAGGCCTACGTATCGCGCATTCTGCGGCCGATTCCGCCGCTGGCCTGGGTGGTGTTTGCGATTGCCTGGTTCAAGGTCAGCCATGCCGGTGCAGCGTTCGTGATTGCCATCGGGGTATTCTGGGTCAACTATTTCGCGACCTATAGCGCGGTGCGCAACATCGATCCGCGTTTCTATGAGCTGGCGCGCAGTTTCGGGCAGGGCGGCTACTGGCGCCGCTCCATCAGCATCACCTTGCCGGCGATTGCGCCGGGGCTGCTGTCCGGCATTCGCACCGGCATCGGACAAGCCTGGATGACGCTGATCGCGGCAGAGCTGCTTGGCGTGCCCGGCATGGGGCAGGAGATGAACGCCGCCGCCGGCGTCGGCGCTTACGATGCGGTGGTGGTGTATATGCTGACTATCTCTGCCGTGTACGCGGCCACCGATTTGCTGTACACGCTGGTTGAAAGGAGGGTGCTGTCATGGCGTCCGTAATCGAGTTCGATCGCCTCTCCTACACGCATCCAGGCGCCGGGATGCCGGTGATCCAGGATCTGTCGCTGGATATCGAGGCAGGCAGTTTTATCGCGGTGGTAGGCGGCTCCGGCGTCGGCAAATCGACCTTGCTGCGCACGGCCGCCGGTTTGCTGGCGCCGGGATCCGGCGAGATGCGTTTCAATCTGCCGCAACGACCTGGCCGTCGCCGCCGCGCGATCGTGTTTCAGGATAGCCGTCTGCTGCCCTGGCGCACGGTAGAGGCGAACATCGCCTACGGACTGGAAACGCTCGGCATCGACAAGGCCCAAAGCGCTGCACGGGTGGCGGAAGCGTTGCGGCTTACCGGCCTGGCAGAATTGTACGACCGCTGGCCGCATCAACTCTCCGGCGGCCAGGCCCAGCGCGTCGGTATTGCACGGGCGCTGGCGGTCGAGCCGGATATCTTGTTGATGGACGAACCCTTCAGCGCCGTCGATGCGCTGACCCGGCGCAAGTTGCAGACCGAGCTGATCCGCATCTGGGAAACCACGCATACGGCAGTCATGTTCGTCACGCACGATATCGACGAGGCTGTCTATCTGGCCGATCGCGTTGTCGTGCTGGGGAACCGGCCTGCGACCGTTGTGGAAAATCTGCAAATCGACTTGCCGCGCCCGCGTGATCGCAACTCCGCCGAGTTTGCGCACTACGTGACGCATCTGTCGTCGTGGCTGGGCGTGGAATAGCGTTTCTGTCATCAGCTTCCTGCCCCCAACCTCATCCTTTATGCAAAGCCCGATATGGAAACCTTGCGATTACTCATTCATGCGCCGACTGCGACAGCCCTTGAGCGCGCCCGCCGCAATCTCGCCAATTTGCTGAAGCTGGCGCCTGACGCCCAGGTGGAACTGGTGATCAATGCCGGTGCGGTAGCGGCAGCGTTAAGCCAGCCGGACCCTCTCGACGGACATTTGCGCGTTTGCCGCAATACGCTGACGGCCAATCAGCTGACCGCGCCTGAGGGCGTCGAAGTTGTGCCGGCAGCGGTATTGCATATCGCCCGGCGGCAGGCTGAGGGTTGGGCTTATATGAGGGCTTGAAGAGGGCTCATTGCGTCGAATGCCAGAATACAAACGCTCGCGATTGCGGGCGTTTGTATTCTGGCGGAGACTTGGATTGGGCAACCGTTCGACGAGCGAAGCTTGATAGCCGGCGGCAAATGGAAGATGCGAGAGAGGATGCCAGGCAACGAAGGCAAACGCTCAAACCACGCCGTGCACGGCGATGTTGCGATATTGTCCTTTGAAATACAGCAAGGGCTGCGCTGCAGCGGCTTCTTGCAGGTTTAATGCTTTCACTTCGCCAATCACGATCAGGTGGTCGCCTGCGACGTGTTCGGCGTAAATTTCGCAATCGAGCCAGTGCAGGCTGCCGGCAATGACCGGATTGCCCAAGGGCGATTCCTGCCATTCGATTCCGCGCCACTTGTCCGTGCCTCGCCGGGCGAACTGGTTGGAAATCCCGACTTGCTCATCTGACAGGATATTCACGGCGAATCGACCCGCCCGGCGAATTTTGGGATAGCTGGCTGAACCGGACATGACGCTGAACGACACCAGCGGCGGACTCATCGACACGCTATGGAACGACTGGCAAGTGAAGCCGATCGGCTCGCCATCGATGTGTGAGGTAATCACCGTGATACCGGATGCGTAGTGCCCGAGCGCTTCGCGAAAGCGCAACGGCTCGATAGCTGTACTGGGAAGTGACATGGTAGGTGCTCAATGCCGGATGCAGTTCGAAAGTCTCAAGGAAGGCCTGAAGTGGTCCAGTCATGTTGGCCGACTTCCTCCTTGGCCAGCGTGCAGGCGACCCATCGATCAAAACCGGCCGGATCCCCCACGCCATCCTTCACGTTTGGCCGTCGCGAGCAGCTCACGACGGCCATTTGTCTGCTTCAGAACTAGTTCGAAAGTTCTCTGCGGACGATTTCTGCGCCTGCGCTTAACGCATTCAGCTTGCCTCTTGCGACGTGACGCGGCAAGGGCGCCATGCCGCAGTTGGTGCAAGGATAGAGCTTGTCGGCATCGACGAACTGCAGTGCTTTTCGCAGGGTGTTGGCGACTTTTTCGGGCGTTTCAATGGAGTTGCTTGCCACGTCAATGGCGCCGACCATCACTTTTTTGCCGCGAATGAGCTCAATCAGATCCATTGGAACATGAGAGTTGTGGCATTCCAGCGAGACGATATCAATACTGGATTTTTGCAGCTTGGGGAAGGCTTTTTCATATTGCCGCCACTCCGATCCCAGCGTCTTCTTCCAATCTGTATTGGCCTTGATGCCATAGCCATAGCAAATATGGACCGCGGTTTCACACTTGAGCCCTTCAATGGCCCGTTCCAAGGCGGCGACGCCCCATTCGTTCACCTCATCAAAGAAGACATTGAATGCGGGCTCATCGAACTGGATGATATCGACACCGGCAGCCTCTAATTCCCGCGCCTCCTGATTGAGAATTCTGGCGAATTCCCAGGCCAGCTTTTCGCGACTTTTGTAGTGGCTGTCATACAGCGTATCGATCATCGTCATGGGACCCGGCAGCGCCCATTTGATCGGCTGTTTGGTCTGCTGACGCAAGAACCTGGCATCCTCGACAAACACCGGCTTCTGGCGAGAGACGGCGCCAACCACCGTCGGTACGCTCGCGTCATAGCGATCGCGAATTCTCACGGTCTCACGCTTCTCGAAATCAACGCCGTCGAGATGCTCAATGAACGTCGTCACGAAATGCTGGCGCGTTTGTTCACCGTCGCTGACGATATCGATCCCGGCGTGCAGTTGCTCTTGCAACGACAAACGCAAGGCATCTTGCTTGCCGTCGCTCAATTGGTCGCCTTGCAATTTCCAGGGCGACCAAAGTTTCTCGGGTTCTGCAAGCCAGGATGGTTTGGGCAGGCTGCCGGCCGTTGAAGTGGGTAACAATTTTTTCACAGTAGATGACCTTATGTTTTTGATTAGTCAGAGAGCGTAATTAGCGGACCACTGCTCAAGAACGGCCTGGTATGGTTTGATGAAGTTTTCCTCAACAAACCTTCCCTGCGCAATAGCCAGCTGGCTACGTTCTTCCCGGTCATAGACAATCCGGGTCAATGAATAGTCCTGATGCTTCAAGCTGGGTTGATAGGATTTCCCGGCCGCAGAATTTGCGTTGTAAATCTCAGGCCGGTAAATTTTCTGGAAAGTGTCCATCGTGCTGATGGTGCTGATCAGCTCAAGGTTCGTGTAATCACCCAGCAGATCGCCGGAGAAATAAAACGCCAGCGGCGCGGCGCTATTGGATGGCATGAAGTAACGCACCTTCATCCCCATCTTCTTGAAATAGTCATCCGTCAGGGAATATTCATCCTGCTGGTATTCCACGCCCAGTACGGGATGCTGATTTTCGGTCCGATGATAGGTCTTGCTGCTAGACACACTGAGACATATCACCGGCGGTTTGGCGAAATGCTCTTTGTAAGTGTCTGAATTGACGAAGCACTTGAACAGCTTGCCATGCAGATCCCCGAAATTATCCGGCGTACCGAATGCGGGCTGATTCCTGGCGTGCTCCGGCAACAGCACGCTGAAGTCATAATCCCGCACGTAAGAGGAAAAATTATTCCCGACGATGCCCTCAATGCGTTCGCTGGTTTTTCGATCGACGATATTCGTCTTCAATATTTCAATCAAGGGGAGGGCATTGCCACTGCTTTCACCATCGATATTCAGCTCAACGGAAATGATTTCAAGCTGGACCGTATAACGATCGCCTTGGGGGTTATCCCAATGCGCCAGGGCGTTGAAACGGTTGTCGATCATCCTGAAGGTGTTGCGCAGGTTTTCCTCGCGACTCGCTCCTCTGGCCAAATTCGCAAAGTTGGTGGTGATGCGCGTCGTGTCTGAAGGACGATAGTCTTCATCAAAACAAACGCTCTTGATGGCAAATGTGAATTCTTTACTCATGGTGATCCGGCGCCTTAATTCCTGAGATAAAACCTGCGGTTGTTTCTTGTTTTCTTCAGCACTTTCCACTGCTATTTTCTGGTGTCTTGATTCAGCAGTTTTTGCATTGCCGATATGTGAGACGAATTTTATGCTGCGCCATCGATGAATAAAAATGATTTGATCTCATGGAAGCATTAGTTACGCTCATGATGCGTTCCAAATGGATGCGACGGAGTCGCCAGGCGAACCTGGCGAAGGCCGTGCGGGATCAGCTGGTTCGTTCGCTTCGGAGAACAGCCGGCCGTGCACTGTGAAATGGGGCAGGCGTGAAAGAGACGCCTCTCACGGAGAGGCAGAGAATGATGAATGGAATGGCCCGAAAGCCTGTTCAGCCCGGAGCGCCGGTGACGACAGGACAACCGTGTTCAGGCTGCCACGGCAGCGTCAAGCATCAAGCCAAGGCGGGCCTTTTCGCCTGTTCGATAAACGCGCGCAGGTAATCGATACTCACGTCCGACTCGCGCGCACCCAGAAAGATGTGTTTGGCGATGCCGTTCTTGCCCAAGCGGACCGGCACCACATCCATCTTGTCTGCGTATTCCAGCACCAGCCAGCGCGGCAGCGCAGCCACGCCGCGGCCGCTGGCGACCATCTGCAGCATGATGTCGGTGGTCTCGATCGCCTTATGGCGTTTGGGCGTTATTCCAGCCGGCGCGAGGAACATGCTGTAGATATCCAGGCGGTCGACCGGCACCGGATAGGTCACCAGTACCTCATTGGCCAGTTGCCTGGGCTTGATGTATTCCTCTTTGGCCAGTTTGTGGTTGCCGGCCACAACCAGGACTTGTTCGTAATCGAACACGGGTTCGAATACCAGGCCCGGCTTGTCCAGCGGATCGGGCGTGACCAGCAGGTCGATCTCGTAACCGAACAGCGCGCCGATGCCGCCAAACTGGAATTTCTGTTTTACGTCCACGTCCACATCCGGCCACGCGGCCAGATAGGGCGACACGATTTTCAACAACCATTGGTAACAGGGGTGACATTCCATGCCGATGCGCAGCGCGCCTCGCTCACCTTGGGCGAACTGCCGCAGACGTTCTTCTGCCAGATCCAGCTGCGGCAGCACCCGGTTGGCCACCGCCAGCAGATATTGGCCGGCCTGGGTCAGGCGCAGGCTACGGCCTTCGCGCAGCCAGATGTCGGTGCCCAGCTGCTGCTCCAGCTTTTTCATGCTGTGGCTTAAAGCCGACTGTGTCACGTGCAGGACGCCTGCAGCTGCAGTCAGCGAACCTTGTTTTTCCACCTCTTGCACGATGGATAGATGAATGCGGTCAATCATGATGAATGAATAAAATTCATATTTTTTTAAGATAATTCCATTTTACTTCATCATTTATTTTGCGGTGAGCAGGCACCCAATGCGGTCAAAAGTGGGGGTGTAGATTTGCGATGCAAATCTACAGGAGGGGGCGGAGACGAAGGGATTCGTCTGCGTTTCGCAGGCCGCGGAATCGCTTGCAAGCGATTCCCTTCGAATCCCTCGCGTAAGCGCGCAGGCGGCTTACTCATCTCGGGTAGGGGGCTGCGCAAACAAAACGGGAAGTACAAATAAAAACACCCGCCGAAGCGGGTGTTTGTATTCTGGCGGAGACGGAGGGATTCGAACCCTCGATACAGGTTTAAGCCCATATGCTTCCTTAGCAGGGAAGTGCCTTCGACCACTCGGCCACGTCTCCACGCTGTAGGCAGATACTGCGCTGCCTCAGCAAAGAAGTCCCGCATAATATCTTTTCATGCGGATTTGGTCAATGAAACTCTGCAATTTTGGAAGAATTATTTTTCCATCCGACAGAATTTCAGAGACGCAGGTTACTGCTTACTTGCCGCTTACTTGCTACTCAGTTGCCGCTCACTTGCCATTTTCCAGATCGAAGGCCTTGTGCAATGCGCGCACGGCCAGTTCCATGTATTTTTCGTCGATCAGGACCGAGATCTTGATTTCGGATGTGGAGATCATCTGGATGTTGACGCCTTCTTCCGACAGCGTGCGGAACATCTGCGAGGCGATGCCGACGTGGCTGCGCATGCCGACGCCGACCACCGAGACCTTCGACACCTTGGTGTCGCCGACGATGCTGGCGGCGCCGATGTGGGCCTTGACGCTGGCGTTCAGGACTTCAACAGCCTTGGCGTATTCGGCGCGCGGCACGGTGAAGGTGAAATCGGTTTTGCCTTCGACGGACTGATTCTGGATGATCATGTCCACTTCGATGTTGGCGTCGGCGATCGGGCCGAGGATCTGGTAGGCGATGCCTGGGCGATCCGGTACGCCGAGTACGGTGATCTTGGCTTCGTCGCGGCTGAACGCGATGCCGGTAATGGTTGCTTGTTCCATCTTGGTGTCTTCCTCAAACGAAATCAGTGTGCCGGACTTGGTTTCTTCTTCCAGCGACATTAGTGGGTCGGTCAGCGACGACAATACGCGCGTCGGCATCTTGTAGTTGCCGGCAAATTCCACCGAGCGGATCTGCAAGACCTTGGAGCCCAGGGATGCCATTTCCAGCATTTCTTCAAACGTCACGGTGTTCAGGCGACGCGCTTCGCTGACCACGCGCGGGTCGGTGGTGTACACGCCGTCGACGTCGGTGTAAATCAGGCATTCGGCAGCCTTGATGGCGGCGGCGACAGCCACGGCCGAGGTGTCGGAACCGCCACGGCCCAGCGTGGTGATGTTGCCGTCGGCGTCGACGCCCTGGAAGCCGGTAATGATCACGATCTTGCCGGCGTTGAGGTCTTTGCGCACCTTGGCGTCGTCGATCGAGCGGATGCGGGCCTTGGTGAAGGCGGAATCGGTCTTGATCGGCACTTGCCAGCCGGCGTAGGAGACGGCTTCTTTGCCGATTGCCTGCAGCGCCATGGCCAGCAGGGCCACGGAAACCTGCTCGCCCGTGGAGGCCAGCATGTCCAGTTCGCGGGAATCGGGCTGGGCCATAATTTCCTTGGCCAGACCCAGCAAGCGATTGGTTTCACCAGACATTGCGGAAGGAACAACAACGATCTGGTGGCCTGCGTCGTGCCACTTGGCAACGCGCTTGGCGACGTTCTTGATGCGCTCTGTCGAGCCCATCGAGGTGCCGCCGTATTTGTGAACGTATAAAGCCATAGGAAAGGTAGGTCTGAATTGCGTGACTGAGTACTGCTATTGGCGCTGCTATTTGTTGCCGGAATTGCCAAAAATCTGCACAAAGGCCGGAGGAAACAAACCCTCGACTTTACATGCTGAGGCCCGAAATAACAAGCAAAAGGCACTGAAAATGGGCGTTTTCGGGCGATTCCGGGGCAGTTTTACAGAATTTGATGCAGAAGGGAAATGCGCAGGAGGATGTCGGACACGCCATCCACCATGGTGCTGCCGTGTGGCAGTCCGACCAAGGTAGACGGTGGTTGCGGGCGGCGCCGCAGTATTGCTTGCTGCTTACAACGAGAAACGCAGGGTATCGACTGGATTAAGCACCGGCGTAGACGCTATTGTCGCCGGCCGACTTCGATTGGCTGACGACGTCCGAACGTGTCAGCGGGCTGCGCGCCTGGATGACGATCGGGTAGTTGTTGCCGTTGGTGATCAGGCCTTGTGCTTGCGCTTGTTGCAGTTCTGCAGTCACTTCAGCGCGGGTCTTGGTCGACACGAACTTGGTTTCCGGTGGAAATGGCGATTCAGCCATGGCGGCGCCGGCAGCGGCAAAGAGGACGATAGCGGCAGTGATTTGCTTGGTGTTCATGGTAATTCTCCCTAAAACAGTAAATGAAAGTTGCACGTCGATGAGCGGGCGATTTGGCTTGTGGCTGCATGTCCGTCATCGATGGAGCAAGTGTATCTATTGCTTAGGCCGGGAAAAATGGGTTTAATGGCAATGCACTATTTCGATTAAAGAAACAATCAGGGGCTTGAAATGGATCGCTTGCACTCAATGAAAGTGTTTGCCAAGGTGGTGGAGCAGGGGAGTTTTGTCCGGGCGGCGGAGATCATGTCGCTGTCGAATGCGGTGGTGACGCGCTATATCGTCGACCTGGAGAACCATCTCGGCACGCGTTTGCTGAATCGCTCGACGCGGCGCTTGTCGCTGACCGAGTCGGGGCAGGCTTTCCTCGAACGAGTCCGGCACATTCTGCCGGAAATCGAGGAAGCCGAAGCGATCGTGGCGATGGAGACCAAAAAGCCGGCCGGCACTTTGTCCTTGTATTCGCACGTCGGTTTTGGCCAGGGGCAACTGGGCAAGCTGTTGCCGGAATATTCCCAGGCCTATCCGGATGTGGTGCTCGACATTTCTTTGTCCGAGCGCACCATGGATCTGGTCGAAGAAGGCCTGGACATCGGTTTCTTCAGCAGTCTGCAAAAGTTCGACGCCAGCATGGTGGTGCGCAAGATCGGCGTGGCGGAAGTCGTGCTGTGCGCCTCGCCGTCGTACATCGCCAAGCATGGCGCACCGGAAACGCCCGACGATCTTTCGCGCCACGCCTGCCTCAATTTTTCGCACGAACATCTGCGCCATTACTGGCACGTCAAGACCGAAGACGGTATCCGCGACATCCCGATCACCAGCAAGCTGGTGTCCAACAGCGCCATCTTGCTGCGCGACTTTGCGCTGTCCGGCATGGGCATCACGATGCGGCCGTCCTTCAGTCTGGGCGACGACCTGCGCTGCGGCAAGCTGCAGCGGGTGCTGGCGGATTATCAGATGGGGCAGGTTGCGGTGATGATGGCTTATCCGAGCCGGCGTTTGCTGTCGGCCAAGGTGCGCAGTTTTGTGGACTTCATCATGGACAAGTTTCCGCAGCCGGAGTCGGATCCCTGGCTGTGAACGCGACGAAGGTCAGCCGGCGTCGGACAGGGCGTTGAGGCGTTTTTGCAGATCGCATTCCTGCCAGCTGCGGCGCTCGTCGCTGCTGTGCGCCTCGCGCGCCAGCTCTTCCCCGGTCTTGGTCGTCAGCGCCTGCAGCAGGCGCTCCGATTGGCGCGTATCCGGCTCCATGGTGCCGAAGAAGCTGACCGTCGATCCCTGCTGCATCAGCAGGGTCGGGAAATTGTCGATGTCGAGATCGCCGACCAGGTCGGCCTGGTCTTCGATGTCGATCCAGACGAAGTGGTGTTCCGGGCTGCGTTCGGCCCATGCGGCGAAATTGACGCCATATTCGCGGCAACTGCCGCACCAGCCGGCGCACAGGCAGGCGACCACCCACTTGCCGCTGCGCAGGGCGGCGGCGAGTTCTTCGCGGTTGCTGTCGGAAAAAATCTGATAGGACATAAGGCGGCCTATTCTACTCCGGATGAGAAAAATCGGCGCAAAGGAGGGCGGCGCAGCGATTCAGTCCCGAAAAGTGCTTTTCTCGCAA
Organism: Herbaspirillum rhizosphaerae; assembly: GCF_001189965.1. Taxonomy (GTDB): domain Bacteria; phylum Pseudomonadota; class Gammaproteobacteria; order Burkholderiales; family Burkholderiaceae_D; genus Herbaspirillum; species Herbaspirillum rhizosphaerae. Next base: position 142,655 of record NZ_LFLU01000004.1, on the reverse strand, counting down.
GGCCGGGGCTGCCCCGGCGCGGTAAAATAGCGGGATGTCTATCATTCTTGCCCTTGAAACCTCGACCGAACTCGCCTCCGCCGCTTTGCTGCACGGCGACGAGCTGATCGCCCGCGAATCGCTGGGCGTGCAAACGCATTCCGAAACCATTTTGCCGATGATTCAGCTGCTGCTGGCGCAGGCCGGCATTGCGCTGTCGCGCTGCGACGCGATTGCTTTCGGCGTCGGCCCGGGTTCCTTCACGGGCGTGCGTACGGCTTGCGGCGTGGTGCAGGGATTGGCGTTCGGCAGCGATTTGCCGGTGATTCCTGTCGTGACGCTGGAAGCCATGGCGCAAGCGTGTTTCGAGACGGCGCAATCGACCGACGTGCTGTCGATTCTGGACGCGCGCATGGGCGAGGTGTATTGGGCGCAGTATCGTCATCACGCCGATGGCTGGCGGATCGTGGTCGAGCCGACCTTGTCGGCCGCAGCGAACGTGCAGGCGCAAGGCGCCGTGCAGGCTTGCGGCAACGGATTGACGGCGTATGCGCAGGATTTTTCCGCGCAAGCATTTGCTGCGAACGGCATGGCGCAAGTGATGCCGCATGCATCGCAGGTCGCGACGCTGGGCGCCAGGGCTTTTCAGCAGGGGCGCACGATTCCCCTGCAAGATGCGCAGCCGCTGTATTTGCGCAACAAGGTCGCGCTGACCACGGCGGAACGGCAGGTGCGCGATGCGGAAAAAACCCTGGCGAAAGGCGCGGCGTGAACGACGCCTTGCTGCAAACGTTGCAGAGCAAGTTCGGAGCGCTGGAGTTTGCCGCCATGCAGGTCGCCGACATGGACGAAGTGGTGCAGATCGAAGACAAGATTTACGCGCATCCCTGGACGCGCGGCAACTTCCTCGACTCGCTGTTCAGCGGTTATCAGACGCTGACCATGCGCGATCCGGCCGGGCGGCTGCTGGGATATTTCCTGGTGATGGAGGCGGTGGACGAGGCGCACCTGCTCAACATCAGCGTGGCGCAAGATTTGCAAGGCGAAGGGTTCGGGCATTTGCTGCTCGATTGCGCCGTCGATCTGGCGCGCAAGCATAAGATGACGATCATGCTGTTGGAAGTGCGGGTGTCGAACCTGCGCGCGCTGCATGTTTATAAACGCTATGGTTTCGTTGAAATCGGCCGCCGCAAGAATTACTATCCGGTCGATCAACATACGCGCGAAGACGCGATCGTGATGAGTTTACCGCTATGAGTCAGCACACATTGGCCGCTTCGGCCCGGGTATTGGAAGAAATCGGCGTCGGCCCCGTCTGGGTCCGGCGGCATCTGCCTGTGGAGTCCATCGACGCAGCCGCAATGGAAGAGGCCGAGCCGGCTTCGCTTGTCCAGGCGGAGGCGGAATCCGCCGTTGCGCCGGCGGCGGCATCGCCGGCAGCGCAGCCGGAGCGCGTCATTGTCTCCAAGCGCGACGCCATTCTCGCCGCCGCGGCCGCTATCCAGCAGCGCCCGTCTGCGCCGGCCCAGTCGTCTGCATCAGCGCCGGACGACGGCCTGCCGCCGTGGCTGAGCGAAATGGATGGGGCCGACATGGTCTCCGGCGGCTTCATGCCGTATGACGATGAGGAAGACGACGAACCGGTCGTCAGGATCAATCCCGCCATCGCCACGATGGATTGGGGCAAGCTCAAGGAAACGGTCGCCGATTGCCAGCAATGCGGCCTGTGCAAAGGGCGCAAGAAAACGGTGTTCGGCGTCGGCGACGAAAAGGCCAAATGGCTCTTCATCGGCGAAGGTCCCGGACGCAACGAGGATATGCAGGGCGAACCCTTCGTCGGCCCGGCCGGCAAGCTGCTCGACAACATGCTGGTCGCCATGGGCCTCAAGCGCGGCGAGAACGCCTACATCGCCAACATCGTCAAATGCCGTCCCACCGACGAAAACGGCAAGGATCGTCCGCCGTCGCCGCAGGAAGTTGCATCGTGCATTCCGTATCTGCAACGCCAGATCGACCTGATACAGCCTACCGTGCTGGTCGCGCTGGGCAAGACCGCAGCCTTGTCGCTGCTGGGGCTGGACCCGGCGACGCCGGTATCGAAGTTGCGCGGCACCGTCCATCGCTATCGGGACTTGCCGCTGGTTGTCACCTACCACCCGGCTTACCTGTTGCGGCAGCTTGGCGACAAGAGCAAGGCCTGGGCCGATCTCTGCCTTGCCATGACTACTTATGCCGACACTACAAACTGAGCAAACTGAGCAAACTGAGCCATCGTCAGAGTCAAGCCACCGGGCTGTATTGCCCGGCCGGACCTGTCAATCGCAATTTCATGAACGCTGGAGCAGTTTGCGCGATCCGCATGTGCGCGCACTGGCCTGGCTGCTGGAAGCCCCGGATTTGCTGGACATCCATGCGGCGCGCTGGAGCGGCCGCATCGCGACGCTGGGACCGCTCAGCGAAATGGACATCACCTGGCTGCACGCCCTGGATCGCAATCCGCGTGCCCTGTATGTGCTGATCAACGCCCAGCCGTCGGCGCGACTGGGACGTTACGCCGAGAAGCTGCTGACTTTTTATCTGCAGCAGACGGGGCGGCTGATCGCACACAACGTGCAGGTCCGCAACGGCCCCAACGACACGATAGGCGAATTCGATTTTCTGGTGCATGACGCGCAGCGTACCGGCGCCGTGCATTGGGAGTTTGCGACCAAGTTCTATCTGCTGGAATCGCATCAGGCGCAGATGCAGGCCGAAGCTTTCGTCGGGCCGAATCTCGCGGATTCGCTGGGCGCCAAGATGGACAAGATCATGCAGCAGCAACTGAAGCTGGCCGAGCATCCGGCGGCTGCCGGCTACCTGCCGCAGCCGGTGACGCAGGCGCAGGCGCTGGTCAAGGGATGGCTGTTTTATCGCGATGAGCTTGCCGCCTCCACGCCGCTGCCGCCGGGATTGGGCGTTGCGCCCGGACATTGCCGCGGATTCTGGTGCGAACTGTCGGCCCTGGATTTATCGCTGGCCGAACACTATCTGGTGCTGCCGCGCCTCGAATGGCTGGCGCCGGCGCGCGCGCTGGCGGGTAAGGCCTTGTCGGCGGATCAGCTGCATGAAGCTGTTTCCCTGTGTTTTGCCGAGACGCTGGCGCCGGTGATGATTGCCGTCTGCGATCGGCACGGCGACGTCGTGCTGGAGCGCCAGCGCGGCTTTATCGTGCCGGACGACTGGCAGGAGAAGGCAGCGCAGCGCGTGCAGCATGCTGTCGTCAAATACTGAGACGGCGTCGATGCGGCATCGCTTGCTTCGATCAGGCCGGAAAATAAAAAAGCGCGTTGGAAGACGCGCTTTTTTATTTTTCGAAGCCGGAAGCGGCGTTATCCGCTTACTGCAGATCCGGTCGCAACAACAGCAATGTCGGGGCCGGCACCGGACCTTGCAGCGAGCACGCGATGCGGGTGCCGGGATACGCCGCCTGGTCGGACTTGTCGATGATCAGCACGCGTTCTGCGGTCTCCGTCGCCGCACCGCGATAGCTGGCGGCATTCGTGACCCTGCGCCAGTTGGCGCCGTCCCATCGGTCGAGCCGTACATAAGCGCCATCCTTGTCGGCACGCAGGCGTTTGAGTTCGGGCAGGCGCAGCGACAGGATGCGATAGGCTTCCCTCGGCGACAGCGGGCTGAAGAAGCCCCACCAATAGTTCGGGCTGCTGCCGGTTCCCAGCGTCATCACTTCATCGAAATAGCCGCTGACGGGCAGATTGAGCATGGTCGGGTTGTTTCTGGCTGCGGCGAAGTGCTTGTCCGGAGAACCGCGGTCAGGGACCAGGATATTGCCGATGTCGCCCTTGGTGGCAATCGGCCAGTTCCCTGAGAGTTCGGCCTTGTACTGCGCGGCGACCTTGAACATTGATCCGTCGCAGTTTGCGAAGGCTTTCAGCAATTCATCGGGTGCGGCTTTTTGCCTGGCGGCAGGATCGGTGATTGCCTGGTCTTTTTTGTCGTTGGCGCGATCGACAACGCGCTGCGCTTTTTGCTGTTGGCGTTCCAGCTTCAGTTGCCGTTTGGCGGCGCGTTCTTCCGGCGAGGCGCAGGCGCCGAGCAGGGCGAGCAGCGAAATGGAAAGCAGGAGTCGTTGTGCAAGTGGTTGCGTAAGATGCGGCAGGGGCATGGATCCTCTGTTTTTTGTTATGGCAGAAACGGTGCGGTGCTTCAGGTATTGCTGCAGGCCGGGTGAAGTCCCCACTTCAGCCGGGCGGCAGTCGATCAGCCGGTCAATCTGTCAATGCTTGTGCTCGCCGATTAACGCCAGCGAGTCGTGGTCGCGCTGGTTGGCTGCGTGAAGGCGCATGATCAGATACATGATGCTGGCGACAAAGACGCCGAAAATGATGATCACGATGTTGACGTTGAGATTGAGTCTGACCATCAGCGCATACAGCACCAGCATGGTCAGGACCGACAGGTTTTCATTGAAATTCTGTACCGCGATCGAGTGGCCGGCGCTCATCAGGACGTGGCCGCGGTGTTGCAGCAGGGCGTTCATCGGCACCACGAAGTAACCCGAGAGCGCGCCGATGATGATCAGCAGCGGGTAGGCGATCCAGACCGAGGTGACCGCAGTCATGGCGATCACGACGATGCCCATGACGATGCCCAGGGGCATCACGGTCAGCGATTTTTTCAATGGCACGAAGCGGGCGGCGCCGACGGCGCCCAGCGCAACGCCGAGGGCGACGATGCCTTGCAGGATCGCAGCCTTGTCCAGCGGCATGTGCAGCGACTTTTCAGCCCATTTCAACACGATGAATTGCAGCGTTGCGCCGGCGCCCCAGAACAGCGTGGTCACCGCCAGCGAAATCTGGCCGAGCTTGTCGCGCCACAGGGTGATGAAGCAATTGGAAAAGTCGGCGATCAGTTTGATGGGATTGTGCTGCTGGTGGGCGTAACGGGCGCCGGTGTCGAGGATGTTGAGATTGAAGATCGCGGCGATGATGTAAATCACGGTAATGACGCACAGCGCTGCTTCGGTCGGGGTGTTGATGTTGAAGTCGAATACCGGGAAATCGAACTCAAGCAACACCGAGGATACATGCGGATTGACCAGCGCGCCGCCCAACACCGTGCCGAAGATGATGGAGCAGACCGTCAGGCCTTCGATCCAGCCGTTGGCGGCGACCAGTTTTTCCGGCGGCAGCAGTTCGGTCAGGATGCCGTATTTGGCCGGAGAGTACGCCGCAGCGCCAAAACCGACGACGGCATAGGCAATCAGGGGATGGACGGTAAAGAACATCAATGCGCATCCGACCACCTTGATCAGGTTGGTGATGAACATGACCTTGCCTTTGGGGAATGCATCGGCAAACGCGCCTACGAAGGCCGCCAGCAGCACGTACGACAGCACGAAGAACAATTTCAGCAGCGGCGTCATCCATGCCGGAGAATGCATCTCCGCAAGGAGTGCAATAGCAGCAATAAGCAGGGCATTATCGGCAAGCGACGAAAAAAACTGCGCCGCCATGATTGTGTAGAAGCCGCGATTCATCCGTATCCAAGATGTGACAAATTATCTCCGGCTTGCTTTATACCATGAAAAGATGACATGCCAGTGATAAGTATGATGAGTGAATATAAGGAGCGGGAAGAGCAGTATGCTGCAACCAGGCTTCGGCGCATCTGCTTCATAGAAACAAGTTGGTCCGGTAAAATGGACTCTTGTTCCCGAATGGTCGGATTTTTGCCGCCGCCATCGCGTTTCTGTCCAATATTCACTTATCTGCCTTTACCTGCTTCCATGCCAAGACCACTCGTAGCCACCATCGATATTTCTGCACTACAACACAATCTTGCAGTCGCGAAAGCGCGAGCTCCTCGCGCCAAGGCGTGGGCGGTGGTCAAGGCGCAGGCATATGGACATGGACTGTCGCGCGCGGTCCGCGCGTTTGCCGATGCGGACGGCCTGGCGTTGATTGAAGTCAATTACGCGGTGCAACTGCGCGAGTTGGGTTGGAAGAAGCCGATTTTGCTGTTGGAAGGCTTTTTCGATGCGGACGACATCGCCGTGCTGGAACAGCACCAGTTGCAATTTGCCGTGCACTGCAATGAGCAGATTCAATTACTGGAAGCCGCCAGGCTTGCGGCCGGCACGCAATTCGATGTGCACCTGAAAATGAACAGCGGCATGAATCGCCTCGGTTTCAAGCCGGAAGCCTACCGCGCTGCTTATGAACGGCTGCAGAAACTGGCTTGCGTGCGCAGTATCACCATGATGACGCACTTTGCCAATGCCGATGACGCGTCCAATCCCGATCTGCCGCTGGCGGAACAGATCAGGCGCTTCAAGGCGGCCACGCAAGGGCTGGCCGGTTCTTGCAGCGTGTCGAACTCCGCTGCCGATCTGCTGCACACCGAGCTGGCATACGACTGGGTGCGCCCGGGCGTGATGCTCTACGGCGGCACGCCGGGCGGCGGTACGGCTCAGGACTTCGGCCTGCGTCCTGCCATGACGCTGGAAAGCGAAATCATCGCCGTGCAGGAAATCGGCCCGGGCGACGCGGTCGGCTACGGCAGCCGTTTTGTCGCAGACAAGCCGATGAAGATCGGCATCGTCGCCTGCGGTTATGCCGACGGCTATCCGCGCCACGCGCCCAATAACACGCCGGTGGTGGTCGATGGCGTCAAGACCGGCACTGTCGGCCGCGTTTCCATGGACATGCTGATCGTGGACCTGACCCAGATTTCCGGCGCCGGCGTCGGCAGCCACGTTGTCCTGTGGGGCGAGGCTTTGCCGATTGACGACGTCGCTTTTGCGGCAGGCACCATCGGCTATGAATTGATGTGCGCCCTGGCGCCACGCGTCACCGTGCGGGAAAAGAACTGATATGGCAAAAGCCAAAACCAATTACACCTGTACCGAATGCGGCGGCATCAGCAATAAATGGGCGGGGCAATGCCCGGCCTGCGGTCAGTGGAACACGCTGGTGGAGACGCTGGTCGAAACCGCCGGCGCCAATCGTTATTCGAATCAGCATCAAGGCCTGGCGCAGACGGCGCCGGTGCTGTCGCTGGTCGACATCGAAGCAATCGACGTGCCGCGTTTCGGCACCGGCATCGAAGAGTTCGATCGGGTGCTGGGCGGCGGGCTGGTGCCGGGCGGCGTGGTGCTGATCGGCGGCGATCCGGGGATCGGCAAGTCGACGCTGCTGCTGCAAGCCTTGGCCAACATTTCCAAACTCAAGCATGTCCTCTACGTCAGCGGCGAAGAGTCCGGCTCGCAGATCGCCTTGCGCGCCAAGCGTCTGGCGGTCGATGCCAAGGATCTCAAGCTGCAGGCTGAAATTCAGCTGGAGAAAATCCTGTCGACGTTGGCCGAGCACAAGCCGGATGTCGCCGTCATCGATTCGATTCAGACGGTGTATTCCGACGCCTTGAGTTCGGCGCCCGGCTCGGTGGCGCAGGTGCGCGAATGCGCGGCGCAGCTGACGCGTTTCGCCAAGACTTCCGACACCACCATCATCATGGTCGGCCACGTCACCAAGGAAGGCGCGCTGGCGGGGCCGCGCGTGCTGGAGCATATCGTCGACACCGTGCTGTATTTCGAGGGCGACACGCACTCCAGTTTCCGCCTGGTGCGGGCGTTCAAGAATCGCTTCGGCGCGGTCAACGAGCTGGGTGTGTTCGCCATGACGGAAAAGGGGCTCAAGGGCGTTTCCAATCCATCGGCGCTGTTTTTGTCGCAGCATGACAGCCAGGTGCCGGGCTCTTGCGTCATGGTCACGCAAGAGGGTACGCGTCCTCTGCTGGTGGAAATCCAGGCGCTGGTCGATAGTTCGCACGTTCCCAATGCGCGCCGCTTGTCGGTCGGCCTGGAGCAGAATCGTCTCGCCATGCTGCTGGCGGTATTGCATCGGCACGCCGGGATTGCTGCGTTCGATCAGGACGTCTTCATCAACGCGGTCGGCGGGGTCAAGATCACCGAACCGGCGGCCGACCTTGCCGTGCTGCTGGCGATCAATTCGTCGATGCGCAACAAGCCGCTGCCGCGCGGCCTGGTGGTATTCGGGGAAGTCGGTTTGGCGGGCGAGATCCGTCCGGCGCCGCGTGGCCAGGAGCGTTTGCGCGAAGCGGCCAAGCTGGGCTTTTCGATCGCCATGATTCCCAAGGCGAATGCGCCCAAGCAAGAGGTCGAAGGATTGAAAGTGGTTGCCGTAGAGCGTATCGATGAAGCCTTGCAAAAGATCCGCAACATCGACGAATAAGCCGGTGAATCAAACCATGAATAAGCGCCCCGGATCGGGCGCTTATTTTTTTGCGTTGCTGTGCGTAATGATCAGGGCAGGTCGTAGGTCACGATGACCTGATTCATTTCACCCTGCGCCGGTGGTCCCAGCGGGCCGCTTCCTTTGACCCTATAGTGCAGCGTGAACGGCCGGGCGGCATCTTTGCCATTGAAGGCCACGGTGCTGCCGCTGGCGTTGTTGGTCACGTTCCAGCAGCGCTGTTGATTGTTCCAGCACAGCACAGCTTCAAATCCCACGGGTTTGCTCGACAGGCCGTAGCGCCACGACACATTGCTGATCGTGCTGCCGGCGGGTACGGGCGCGTTGATCCTGAAGGTGGTTTCGTAGTCGGCATTTTTCGCGAGGATGCTTGCGCCCATGGCGTCGGATACGTAGGAACCGCTGGCACGACGTTGCGCTGCAGGGGCGGGAGGCGTGGGCGCCGAGACCGGTGCGACCGGTTTCACGGCTGTCGTCGCAGTGGAAAAATCGCCGATCAGCGGTGTGGGCGGTGTGCCGGCCGGTTGTACGCTGAGGGTGCGATCAACGCGCGTCTGAGCCGACGCGGTGCTGTTGCTCAGGCAAGCACTCCAGCAGGCCATTGTCAGCATCAGGGCCGCTCGGCCGTGGCGTCGCACTCCCATCGTCCGGCTTATTTGCGCGGATGCGCGCTGCGTGGCGGCTGAGGAAAAATCATCTGCACCACCAGACCACCGCCTTCGCGATTGCGCAAGTGCAGTTTGCCATTATGGCGGATCACGATCCGGTTCACGATGGCCAGTCCGAGGCCGGAGCCGTTGGCCTGGCCGCGTGCGGTATCGAGGCGCGTGAAAGGGCGCAGCAGGCGTTCCAGTTCGCTTTCCGGTGCACCGGCGCCGTGATCGGCGATCTCAACTTTCACGTTATGGCCGTCCAGTTTGCACAGGATGTCGATATCCGCGACCTCGGTATCGGGCGTCTTGCCGTAGCGGCGCGCGTTCTCGATCAGGTTGCCGATCGTGCGTTCGAGTTCGACTGTGTTGCCCATGATTTCCACGCCCGGCATGATCGCGGTCGTGACACGAACTTCGTTCTGGCGCTTGCTGTGGTTGGCGGCATCTTCCAGCAGGCCGGACAGATCGACCGGTGTGAAGCTGCTGCTGTCGAACGGTTTTGCGTAGTCGAGGAACTGGCCGATGATGGCGTCCATCTGCGCCAGGTCGGAATGCATGCCGTCGCGCGCTTCGTCGGACAGGTGGGCCATTTCGACCTCCAGCTGCATGCGCGCCAGCGGTGTGCGCAAGTCATGCGAAATGCCGGCAAGGATCACGGCGCGATCGGATTCGATGCGGTTGAGGTCGTCGACCATCTGGTTGAAACTGCCGTTGGCTTCCCTGATTTCGGTCGGCCCGGATTCGGGCAGCGGATCCGGTTGCTTGCCCTTGGCGATGGCGCGTGCGGCGGCTGTCAGTCGCGCCAGCGGCTGGTTGATCAGCGTCGAGATGAACACCGCGCCGATCAGCGACAGTACCAGCGCAATCGAAGCCCATCCCAGCCATTGCAGGCTGGAGGTGCGATCGAGACGGCCGCGGTCAAGCATCAGCCAGTATTGGTCTTCGTCGATCTTGAAGCTGATCCAGAAACCGTCGACATCGTTGACGCTCGACGAAAATTGCGTGTCGTCGCCCATGGATTGCTTGACGTAGTATTCCAGCTCGGGAAGGACCGGCGAGTCGTCGGGCGGAGCGATCTTGTCCGACTTTTCCAGCGGATAGATGCGGATGCCTTCGTTGCTGGCCAGGTCGAACAAGAGTTCGCGGCGCATCTCCGGCGCCGAATGCGTCAGCGCGGCGCGGGTGATCGTGACCACGGAAACGATTTGCGCGGCCAGCTGTTCAGCACGCGGGCCGCGCTCGACCATGCGAAAGCTCGCCACCCACGCCACCATGCTGGCGGTGATCAGGAAGGTCAGCAAAAAGAAGGTGCGCCAGAACAGTCCATTGCTGAACCATCGTTGGCGCGCTTGATCGCTCATAGTGTGAATCCCGGTGGACGGGTTCGAAGAATCCGACAGGCTGGGCAAGCGCATCAGCGCGGTTTGCCCTCAGGGATGAAGACGTAGCCGAGGCCCCACACGGTCTGGATGTACAGCGGATTGGCCGGATCGGGTTCGATCAGTTTGCGCAGACGCGAGATCTGCACGTCGAGGCTGCGGTCGAATACTTCATATTCGCGGCCGCGCGCCATTTCCATCAGCTTTTCGCGCGACAACGGCTGGCGGGCATTGCGGGCAAAGACTTTGAGCACCGAAAACTCGCCGGTCGTCAGCGGCACGGTTTCGCCTTTTTTCTTCAGCGTACGTGTGCCCAGATCGAGGACGAATTCGCCGAACTCGAAAGACTCCGGCGACTCTGAAGGCGCACCCGGCAATTCGTCCGGGCCTTTGCGGCGCAGCACGGCATTGATGCGCGCCACCAGCTCGCGCGGGTTGAATGGCTTCGGCAGGTAATCGTCGGCGCCCATTTCGAGACCGATGATGCGATCCACGTCTTCGCCCTTTGCAGTGAGCATGATGATCGGCGTCTGATCGCCGGCGCCGCGCAAACGGCGGCAGATCGCCAGGCCGTCTTCGCCGGGCAGCATCAGATCCAGCACCAGCAGATCGTAGCGTTCGCGGATCCAGAGTTTGTTCATCGCCTGCGCATTCTCTGCCGTGACCACGTTGAAACCCTGTTCGGTCAGATAGCGGCGCAGCAGGTCACGCAGACGGATGTCGTCGTCCACCACCAGAACTTTGGATTGGTGGGCCGGAGTAGCGGGGGAGCTTGTGTTGGTCGTATTCATGGCGTTATGGTAGCGTCTTCACAGAGATCGGCAACATGTAAGCAGCCAAAGATTACAAACTGTTACATACCTTACCTTAATCATCTTATACCATCCGGCCAAGCAACCTACACTGGGTACATCGATGAATGCACTTTGTCGTTGGTCCAAAATGTGGAAAAATGCCGTTATGGATATTGCAGTTTTAAAAAAACTTGGTGTTGCTGCAGCGTTTGTGTTGCTCGGTGCTACCGCCGCGTTTGCGCGTCCTCCCGAACCCGGGCGCGGGATGCCGAACCAGCCTGGCGATTTTCGCCATCAGGGCGGAAACGGTTTTGGCAACGGCGGCGGACGCCCGCCGCCTGAGCAGGACGCCAACCAGCGTCGCGGTAAATTGAGTCCCGATGAGCGTCGCGAACTGCGGCGCCAGATTGATGAAGCAGGACAGGACATCTACCGCGTCAAACGCTGAGCTTCGTCAGATTTCACTTCCCTGAATACTAAAAACCCGGACTTAATCGTCCGGGTTTTTTATTTGCCGGCGCTCACTGGTGCGCGCGTTCCAGGCGACGCTCCAGTCGATGCTGCAAGGCTTCGAAGCAGATGCTGAGGAACCAGTAGACCATGGCTGCCGCGATATACAGCGGCAAGGGACGGAAGGTCACCGCAATGATTTCCTTGGTCGACAACATCAATTCCGTGACGGTGATGACGGACACCAGAGAGGTATCCTTGATCAGGCTGATCAGCGTATTGCTCATCGACGGCACCGCGATGCGGATGGCTTGCGGCACCACGATATGGCGCAAGGTCTGAATGTACGTCAGGCCGAGGCTGTAGCTGGCGCTCCATTGGCCTTTGCCGACGCCGAGGATGGCGCCGCGCAGGCTTTCCGACAAGTAGGCGCTGGCGTTCAGGCTCAGGGTCAGCACGCCCGCCATCAGCGGCGAGAACTCGATGCCGACGCTGGGCAGGCCGTAGTAGACGACGAAAATTTGCACCAGCAGCGGGGTGCCGCGCATCAGGCTGACGTAGACGGCCGCCGGCCAATGGACGAACTTCCACGGCACGATGCGTGCGACCGCCAGCACAAATCCCAATACCAGGCCGCCGACCATCGATGCCAAGGCGAACAGCAGCGTGTAGCCCGTGCCCTTGAGCATGATCGGCGCTGCCTGATGCAGCAAATCCCAAATTTCCATTTTTCGTCGACGCAATAAAAATATCCCCGCATTGTTGCGGGGATATCGGTTTCAAGAGAACTCGGTGGCTTACTCAGTGGCCTATTGTGCGGCTGGCGGCTTGCTTACGTCAATGCCGAACCACTTGATCGACGCCTGCTTGAAGCTGCCGTCCTTCTGGATATCGGCCAGCGCCTTGTTCAAGGCCGCCTTGAATTGCGGGTTGCCCTTTTGGAAAGGAATACCGATCTTGTCGACGGTGCCGATCGGCGAGCCGCCCTTGAGCGGAAGGTTTGCAGACTTCAGCAGGTAGCTGACCAGCAGGCTGTCGTTCAGTGCCGCGTCGATGCGGCCGCTGGCCAGATCGGCCAGGTATTCAGGCGAACCGGGATAGGTCTTGACGTCGATGCCGGGAACGCTCTTGGCTTTTTGTTCGAAGTTGGTACCCTGGCCCAGCCCCAGCTTCTTGCCCTTCAGGTCTTCCAGGCTGTTGAACTGGCGCTTTTCGTCCTTGCGCACGATCAGCTGCGCGCTCGACAGGGTGTACGGATCGGAGAAGTCGAACGCCTTCTGACGTTCGTCGGTGATGCCGACCTGATTGATGATGACGTCATACTTGCCGGCGCCCAGGCCCGCCAGGATGCCGCTCCATTCCGTCGTGGTGAATTCGGGCTTCAGGCCCAGCTTGGCTGCCAGCAACTTGGCGACGTCGACTTCAAAGCCGGTCAGTTCGCTGGTCTTGGGATCCTTGAAGTTGAATGGCGGATAGTTGCCTTCCAGGGCGACTTTCAGCGTGCCGCGCGCCTTGACGGTATCCAGCAGGTCGGCAGCGTGTGCACCGACGGTCGCGCCAACCAGCAGCAGGCCGGCCAGCAACGGGGACAGTTTGCGGAGTGTTTTGGATGTCATGTCTGTTCCTTTGACGATAATTATATTGATCGGTGGAAATCCGATATGCGAGCAGCTTAATCGTTTTGCAAGCTAAGACCAAAGACATCTATGTAAGAAGTTTATATGGCGAGACTGGAGAAAAGACGATCTGGCGTTGTTGCATCTCCTTGCCGTACTAGCGTACTGTCTGCGTCGATGCCCTTGCAGGGCGCATCCACGCATGCATGCGTGGACCGTTGCGCAGGCGTACAGCAGGCTGTGCGAATTCCCTGCTACACCCTAGCCGGCTCGCCTTTTCTCCAGCCTCTTGACGCTGAGCATTGAAAACATCAAGCCTGCAACTGCTCCAAGGCTTCCTGCTGACCCAGCCAGTCTTCCTCCAGTTGCTCCAGTTCCTTGGTGCAATAGGCCTGGTCGGTGATCAGTTTCTTCAGCTCTTCCTTGTTGGCGGCGTCGTAGATGGTCGGATCGGCCAGGCGAGCGTCGATGACGGCCTTCTTTTCGTTGCATTTGGCGATCTGTTCTTCCAGTCGCTTGATGCGGGATTCGATCGGTTTCTTCAACCCGGCCAGGCGTTGGCGTTCTTCGGCGTCAAGGCGCTTTTGTTCGCGGCGGTCGCCGACCGCTACCACGGCAGCGGTCGCGGCAACCGGTTCGGGCGCTTTCTTTTCGACCTTTTGTTCCGCTTTCGGCTTGGCAGCTGCAGCCTGGGCTGCTTCCGCCGCACTGTTCTTGGCCGCCAGCTTGGTCTTGAACAGCCAGTCGCGGTAATCGTCGAGGTCGCCGTCGAAGGGCTGCAGCTTGCCGTCGGCGACGATCAGGAATTGGTCGGTGGTGGCGCGCAGCAGATGGCGATCATGGGATACGAGAACGAGCGTGCCTTCGAACTGCGCCAGCGCCATGGTCAGCGCTTCGCGGGTTTCCAGGTCCAGATGGTTGGTCGGTTCATCGAGCAGCAACAGGTTGGGGCGTTGCCAGACGATCAGCGCCAGCGCCAGACGGGCTTTTTCGCCGCCCGAAAACGGCGCGATGCTGGACGACGCCATGGTGCCGTTGAAGTTGAAGCTGCCGAGAAAGTTGCGCAGTTCCTGCTCGCGCACATCCGGCGCGATGCGCGCCAGATGCCACAGCGGCGACTCGTCGTGACGCAGCATTTCGACCTGATGCTGGGCGAAGTAGCCGATCACCAGCCCCTTGCCGAATTGCGCTGTGCCGGCGATCGGGTCAAGTTCGTTGGCGATGGTTTTGATCAGCGTCGATTTACCGGCGCCGTTGACGCCGAGCAGGCCGATGCGCTGGCCGGTCTGCAGCGAAAAATCGATGCCGCCGACGATGATTTTTTCGCTGATGGCATACGTCTCGGGATCTTCAATGCGATAACCGGCATTGACCTTCTCCATGACCAGCAGCGGATTCGGTGCCGACAAGGGTTCGCGGAACTCGAATGAAAACTCCGCCGCCGCGCGCAGCGGCGCCAGCTCTTCCATCTTCGCCAGCGCCTTCATGCGGCTCTGCGCCTGTCTGGCCTTGCTGGCCTTGGCCTTGAAGCGATCGATGAAGGAATGCAAATGGGCGCGCTGGCGCATCTGCTTCTCGATCATGCCGGCCGCCAGTTCCAGCTGCGCCGCGCGCTGGCGTTCGAATGCGGAGTAATTGCCGGAATAGCGTTTCAGCTTGCGGTCGTCGATATGCACGATCACGTTGACCACGCCGTCGAGGAAGTCGCGATCATGGGAAATGATGATCAGCGTGCCGGCATAGCGCTTGAGCCAGTCTTCCAGCCAGATGATGGCGTCCAGATCCAGGTGATTGGTCGGTTCGTCAAGCAGCAGCAAATCGGACGGGCACATCAGCGCCTGCGCCAGATTCAGGCGCATGCGCCAGCCGCCGGAGAAGCTCGCGACCGGGCGCTCCATTTGTTCCAGCGTGAAGCCCAGGCCGATCAGCAGCTGCTCGGCGCGCGAGCGCACCGTGTAGACGTCGGCGTCGGCCAGCGCGCCATACAGTTCTGCGATGTGGGTGCCGTTTTCGGCGCTTTCCGGCTCGGCTTCGGCCGCTGCCAGTTGCGCTTCCAGGCGACGCAGGGTGACGTCGCCGTCGATCGCGTATTCCACGGCGGGGCGGTCAAGCGCAGGGGTTTCCTGGGCGACGTAGGCGACGCGCCATTTCGTTGGATAGTCGATGTTGCCCTGGTCGGCATGCAGTTCGCCGCGCAGCATGGCGAACAGGCTGGATTTGCCGGCGCCATTGGCGCCGATGAGGCCGATCTTGTCGCCCGGGTTGAGCGTAAGGTCGACATTCTCCAGCAGCGGCTTGACGCCGCGGGCCAGGGAAACTTGCTGAAAACGAATCATCGTGGAACTGCAATCAAAGAAGAAAAATCAGGTTAAAACGAAACAGGAGCGAAACATAAGCAATACAGAAACGAGGCCGGCAATTACGCCAGATGCTGCAACTGATCCGCTGTCAGCAGGAACACCATGTCGTCGCCGGCGCTGGTCGAGACCCAGGTCAGTTCCAGATCAGGGAAGGCTGCTTCGGCGTAGGCGCGCTCGTTGCCGATTTCGACGATCAGCACGCCGTTCGGCGTCAGGCGTTGGGCGGCGCCCTTGACGATCTTGCGCACCAGGTCCATGCCGTCCTTGCCGCCGGCCAGCGCGATTTGCGGCTCCTGCAGGTATTCCTTCGGCAGCTTGCTCATCGAATCCGAATTGACGTACGGCGGATTGCTGATGATCAGGTCGTACTTGCGTGCCGGCAGCTTGGTGTACAAATCCGACTCGACCAGGTTGATGCGGCCGCCCAGTTCGTAATCGTCGACATTGCGGCGCGCCACTTGCAGCGCTTCCGCCGAGATGTCGACGGCGTCGACATGCGCCTGCGGGAAGGCATCGGCCAGCAAGACCGGCAGGCAGCCGGAACCGGTGCACACGTCGAGGATGTTGGCGACTTGCGCCGGATCCTGCACCCATGGCGAAAAGTGTTCCGGAATCAGTTCTGCGATGAAGGAACGCGGCACGATCACGCGCTCATCGACGAAGAAACGATAGCCGCCCAGCCAGGCTTCGTTGGTGATGTAGGCGGCGGGGACGCGGTCTTCCGTGCGGCGCATGATCACGCGCAGCAAGTTGTCGATCTCGCCTTGCAGCAGGCGCGCATCGAGGAAAGGTTCCAGTTGATCCAGCGGCAGCTTGAGCGTGTGCAGGATCAGATAGGCGGCTTCGTCGAAGGCATTGTTGGTGCCGTGGCCGAAGAACAGCTTCTCGGTATTGAAGCTCGTGATGGCATAGCGCAGGATGTCGCGCACGGTAGCGAAATTGTTTGGTGTCATGATCGATATTCTCGGTCTGTACATGGATAAGGTCCTGCCAGGGTTTGGTTTGCTGCTGTTGATCAAGGTCTACAGCAACAGGTTTTCCATGGTGCGGCGATAAATGTTTTTCAGCGGATCGATGTAGCGTACTTCGATGTATTCGTCGATCTTGTGGATGCTGTCGTTCGGCGGTCCGAACTCGATCACCTGCGGGCAGATCTGCGCAATGAAGCGGCCGTCGGAAGTGCCGCCGGTGGTCGACAGCTCGGTGTCGAGGCCGGTTTCGGCCTTGATCGCC
Organism: Herbaspirillum rhizosphaerae; assembly: GCF_001189965.1. Classification (GTDB taxonomy): domain Bacteria; phylum Pseudomonadota; class Gammaproteobacteria; order Burkholderiales; family Burkholderiaceae_D; genus Herbaspirillum; species Herbaspirillum rhizosphaerae. Next base: position 125,921 of record NZ_LFLU01000004.1, on the reverse strand, counting down.
GACGACAAGGCATCGCTCAGGTTGCCGCGCGGCGTCAGGAAAGGACGGCCGCCGACGGTCCATTTCAGGTCATAGTCAAAGCCGTGTTTATCGAGAATGGCGTGCACGCGTTGCTGCAAACCTTCCACCGTGCTGGCGGTCGAGAAGCGGAAATTGAAATCGATCACGACTTCGCCCGGGATCACGTTCGATGCGCCGGTGCCGCCATGGATGTTCGACATTTGCCACGAGGTCGGCAGGTAGTACTCGTTGCCCGCATCCCATTGCTCGGCAACCAGCTCGGCCAGTGCGGGCGCCGCCAGGTGGATGGGATTCTTCGCCAGTTGCGGATAGGCGATGTGCCCTTGGATGCCCTTGACCGTCAGCTTGCCGGACATGGTGCCGCGGCGGCCGTTCTTGATCATGTCGCCGAGTTGTTTGGCGGAGGTCGGTTCGCCGACGATGCAGTAGTCGAGCTGTTCGCCGCGCGCCTTGAGCTTGTCGCAGACGATCACGGTGCCGTCAGTCGCCGGACCTTCTTCGTCGCTGGTGATCAGGAAACCGATCGAACCCTTGTGGTCGGGATGCGCGGCGACAAATTCTTCGACCGCGACCACCATCGCCGCAATCGAGGTCTTCATGTCGGACGCGCCGCGGCCGAACAGCTTGCCGTCGCGTTGGGTCGGCACGAACGGCGGCGATTGCCATTTGTCGACCGGGCCGGTCGGCACCACGTCGGTGTGTCCGGCAAACGCCAGCAGCGGCTGCGCCGTACCCTTGCGCGCCCACAGGTTGGTGACGTCGCCGGACTGTATGGTTTCGCAGACGAAACCGAGCGGCGCCAGCAGTTCAGCCAGGCGCGCCTGGCAGCCTTTGTCTTCCGGCGTCACGGAGGAGAGGGCGATCAGTTCCTGGGTCAGGGCAAGGGTTTTGCTCATGATGAATTCGTGCAATCAGTTCTTGAAAATCTGTTGATAAAGGTCTGCAGTAAAGCCGACATGCGTAGGCTGGCCGCTGGTGTGCAGCACCGGACGTTTGACGATGGACGGCATCTCCACGATCAGCGCCGTGGCGCTGGCGTTGTCGGTAATGCCGGCCTTGCGCTCGTCGGACAGGGCGCGCCAGGTCGTGCCTTTGCGATTGACCAGCGTATCCCAGGGGATATCCTTGAGCCAGGTTTTGACCAGGCCGGCGTCGAGGCCGGCCTTCTTGAAATCGTGGAAGGTGTACGCGACGCCGTTGGCATCGAGCCAGGTGCGCGCCTTCTTGACCGTGTCGCAGTTGGGAATGCCGTAGAGAGTGACTTGCGTGCTCATGAAATCAACATCCTGTCTTACAAAAAGTGAAGGCCGGCGTCATGCCATGCCGGCCGTGTTTCTGATCTTGCTGCAAACAACATTGCCGGCGCAGGCCGGCAATGCATGAGGCGGATTACGCGCCGCGCAGCAGTTCGTTGATCGAAGTCTTCGAACGGGTTTGCGCGTCCACCTTCTTGACGATGATCGCGGCGTACAGGCTGTACTTGCCGTCTTTCGACGGCAGGTTGCCCGGCACCACGACGGAGCCGGCAGGCACGCGGCCGTAATGCACTTCGCCGGTTTCGCGATCGTAAATCTTGGTCGATTGACCGATGTACACGCCCATCGACAGCACCGAGTTTTCTTCGATGATCACGCCTTCGACGACTTCCGAACGGGCGCCGATGAAGCAGTTGTCTTCGATGATGACCGGACCGGCTTGCACCGGCTCCAGCACGCCGCCGATGCCGACGCCGCCGGACAGGTGGACGTTCTTGCCGATCTGTGCGGCGGAACCGACGGTGGCCCAGGTGTCGACCATGGCGCCTTCATCGACGTAAGCGCCGATGTTGACGTAGGACGGCATCAGCACCACGTTCTTGCCGATGAAGGAGCCGTGACGGGCAACTGCCGGCGGCACCACGCGGAAACCGCCCTTGGCGAAATCTTCAGCGGTGTAGTTGGCGAACTTGGTCGGCACCTTGTCGTAGAACTGCGGATAGCCGGGGATGCCGGAACTGACCGGCACGTTGTCTTCGAGGCGGAACGACAGCAGGATGGCTTTCTTGACCCATTGGTTGACCTGCCATTGGCCGACGCTTTGGCGATCCGCCACGCGCAGGGTGCCTTCGTTCAGGCCGACGATGACTTCCGCCACGGCGTTACGGATGTCGGCAGGAGCGGTCTTCGGCGACAGGCTGGCGCGGTCTTCCCACGCCTGATCGATGATTTGCTGGATGGATTGTGTCATCTTGTTTTATCTAGGTTGAAAATGAATAAAAACCGGGCCGTCGTTTCTTTGATGCTGGAATGCTCGATGGAAACTGCGCCCGGGATGGCTGAGGTGCTGAAAACGTTATGCGGCCGCCAGTTTGCGTGTGAAAGCGACAATGCGTTGTGCCGCCTCCAGGCATTCTTCCACTTCGGCGACCAGCGCCATGCGTATGCGTTGCTGGCCCGGATTGACGCCGTTGGCTTCGCGCGCCAGATAACTGCCGGGCAATACCGTGACATTATATTCGGCATAGAGGCGCTTGGCGTATTCCGTGTCGGTGATTGAGGTCAGTTTGTCGACCTTGGCCCACAGGTAGAAGCTGGCGTCCGGCAAGGAGACATCCAGCACTTCCTGCAGCAGGGGTGTTACCTGGCTGAATTTCTTGATGTATTTGGCGCGGTTTTCCTGCACGTGGGTCTCATCGTTCCAGGCGGCAATCGACGCATTCTGAATCGACGGGCTCATGGCGCCGCCATGGTAAGTGCGGTACAGCAAGAACTTCTTCAGGATCGCCGCGTCGCCGGCGACGAAGCCCGAACGCATGCCCGGCACGTTGGAGCGCTTCGACAGGCTGGAGAAGGCGATCAGGCGGTCGTAGCCGCGGCCCAGCTTGTGCGCAGCTTCCAGGCCGCCCAGCGGTGCTTCTTCCTTGAAATAGATCTCCGAATAACACTCGTCGGAAGCGATCACGAAGCCGTAACGGTCGGACAGGTCGAACAGCTTCTTCCAATCTTCCAGCGACAGCACGGCGCCGGTCGGATTGCCCGGCGAACACAGGAAGACCAGTTTCACGCGCGGCCAGATATCGTCCGGCACGGTGCTGAAATCGGGCGCGAAGTTGCGCGCCGGGTCCGAATTGACGAAATAAGGTTGCGCGCCCGACAAATAAGCCGAGCCTTCATAGATTTGGTAGAACGGATTCGGGCAGATCACCAGCGCGTCTTTTTGCGAGGGATCGATGACGGTCTGCGTCAGCGAGAAGAGCGCTTCGCGTGAGCCGTTGACCGGCAGCACCTGCGTGGCCGGATCGATTTTCGGCAAGCCGTAGCGGCGCTCCAGCCAGCCGGCGATGGCGCCGCGCAGGGCTTCCGAGCCTATCGTGCTGGGATAGCTGGCCAGGCCGGCGAGGTTGTCGGTCAGCGCTTGCTTGATGAAAGCGGGCGTCGGATGTTTCGGTTCGCCGATGCCCAGGCTGATGTGCCGGTAGTCGGGATTCGGTGTGACGTCGGAAAACAGATGTTTCAGTTTTTCGAAGGGATAGGGCTGCAGCTTGTCGAGTAATGGATTCACGGAGGAGCGTAGCGAGAGAGGGATAGGGCGACATTATACTGATTGTTGCGGCGAGAATGCGGACCGGGCCGGCTGTCTCCGGCGCGATGCATGTCTATTTTGACAAGGTATCGGAAATTGGCCATGATGAAGCCATCAAAAAACGATTAAAAATAAAAGGAATTGATACACGGGATTGATGCACGGGATTGATACACGGCAACGACAGGTCTGCGCCGGGATTCAATGGGGGAATGCAGGGTTTTGACTCCGTTCGTCCTTGTCCGCGCCTATTCGCGTCCGGGTGATTTTTTGCGCATCAGTAATGCACTGACTAAAAAAGTGCATTCATGCAGTTGTCCATAAAAAAATCAAGGGGGTCAGAACATGCGCTACTTCGCGATAGTCCCGAAAATATGGTGTGGAATTGCAGCGATGGTCTTTGCCGTGCAGGCTGTCGCGGCGGACGACAACTCGCAAACCGTCCTCATCGGCTTCGCCGCACCGCTTTCCGGCAACTATGCGCCGGCAGGAAAGGGCATGGAGAATGCCGCCCAACTCGCGATCGATGAAGCCAATGCACGCCGTCTCAAAATCAATAACAAGACCATTGTCTTCAAGCTGTTGCCGCAAGACGATCGCGGCGACCCGCGCACGGCGGCGCTGATCGCCGATTATCTGGTGAAGTCGGGCGTCGTGGGCGTGATCGGGCACTGGAACACCAGCGCCAGCATCGCCGCATCAAGCCTGTATCATGCCGCGGGAATCCCTCAGATCGCCCCCGGTTCGACCGGGCATGCTTATACGCAGGCCGGCTATATCAACAGCTTTCGGATCATCGGACATGATGATGAAGGGAGCATTCACGCCGCCAGCTATGCCATGCAGACGCTGGGCGCCAAACGCATCGCAGTCATCGATGACGACACTGTTTTTGGGCGCGACCTTGCCAATCAGTTCGTCAAAGCCTTGCAGAAAAATGGCCGGGACATTGTCGCCAGGGAAGTGGTGTCGAGCAAGACGTCGGATTTCAATGCGGCATTAAACAATATCAAGAACCAGCAAAACGTCGATCTCATTTTTTTCGGCGGGCTGGGCGCGCAGACTGCAGTGCTGGCGCGTAGCATGAAGCGGCAAGGCATAGCGGCGAAACTGCTGACGGGAGGCGGCACCGTCGGACCTGTATTTTTGCAACTCGTCGGCGACGACGGCGATAACACGTTCGGATTGTCGCCCGGGAAAGATACGGAAAAAATGCGCGGCTGGAAGTCTTTCGAGAAAAATTACAAAGCCAGATTCCAGGGTGAGATCGGGTTTTCCGCACCCTTCGCCTACGATGCAACAGGCGTCCTGATTGCCGCAATCAAACAAGCCAACTCGTTGGAGCCGGCGAAAATAGTGGCGGCGCTGCACACCATCAAATACCCGGGGCTAAGCACGACAATTTCATTCGATGCCCTGGGCAATTTGATCAATCCTTTCTACACGATGTATCGCGCAGAACAGAAAAAATGGGTGCCTGTCCAGACCTTCGGTAAAGAATGATTGAACACACGGATCTGTTGGGGCCGAGTCGTCGTTGAACGCTGAAGGCCGGCGATGCCGATGCATCGCGCACAGGGATTCACTCAGTGTTCAAGCTGCGCTGGAAAGCTTGCATGACATGCACCACAAGGGGGCGATAGTGGGGGCGGTGCTCATGCCAGGGGCGTCGTTCTTTTCAAATGCTGCAATCGCACGAAGTAAACCGCCTTGTTCTCCGGATACCTTTGCCGTGAAGTAAGTTAGTGTTGACGGTTCAAAAATAAATCTCCCCCTGATACTGCATACTGAACGGAGTTGTAACAATGAAAACATTAAAGGCAAAGCTGTTGCTGGCCTTGGTCGTCATGTGGATAGGCCTGCTGGTGCTGGCCGCATGGTCGGCGCTCAATACCCGCCAAAACATGATCCATGAGCGCGAAGCCGGCCTGAAGCGCGTGGTCGAAACCGCTGAGGGCATCCTCAAGAGTTATGCCGCGGAAGTCGCTGCCGGCAATACGACGGTCGAGGACGCCAAGAAACATGCGTTGGCGCGGATCTCCGCCATGCGTTACGACAACGACAACTACATTTTCGTCTTCGACTCCAAGCCGGTCGTGCTGATGCACCCGACCAACAAGAGCGTGGTCGGCAAGAATGTCTCCGACCGCAAGGACAGCGACGGCAAGCTCTACTACGTCGAAATGGTCAAGGTCGGCAAGTCGCAGCAGCGCGGCTTCGTCAACTACATGGGCCGTCTGCCGGGCGCCGACGATACCAACCGCACGCAAAAAGTCAGCTACCTGATTTACTACGAACCATGGGATTGGCTGCTGGTGTCGGGCGTGTTCCTCAATGACGTGGAAAGCGACTTTTATCAGAACCTGATGAAGTTGGCCGGCATCCTGATCGTGGTCGGCGTGATCGTTTCGGCGATGATGCTGGCGATCATCCGCAACATCACGCGCAGCCTCGGCGGCGAGCCGGCGTATGCGGTTGAAGTTGCCTCGGGCATCGCCTCCGGCGATCTGACCATGGACATCAAGACGCGTCCGGGCGACAAGCGCAGCCTGCTCTATGAAATGAGCGTCATGCGTGAACGCCTGTCGACGGTGATCAGCGGCATCCGCACCGGCACTGAATCCATCGATACCGGCGCCAAGGAAATTGCGGCCGGCAATCTCGACCTGTCTTCGCGCACCGAGCAGCAAGCGGCGTCGCTGGAAGAAACTGCGTCCAGCATGGAAGAGCTGACCTCGACCGTGAAGCAGAACGCCGACAACGCGCGCCAGGCCGGCCAACTGGCGCATACCGCTTCCGACATCGCCCGCCGCGGCGGCGAAGTGGTCGGGCAAGTGGTCGACACCATGCAAGGCATCACGGAAAGTTCGCGCAAGATTTCCGACATCATCGGCGTGATCGACGGTATTGCTTTCCAGACCAATATTCTGGCGCTGAACGCAGCGGTCGAAGCGGCGCGCGCCGGCGAACAGGGGCGCGGTTTTGCCGTCGTCGCATCTGAAGTGCGCAGTCTGGCGCAACGCAGCGCGCAAGCGGCGAAAGAGATCAAGGACCTGATCGAAGTGTCCGTCACGCGCGTGGACAGCGGTTCGGAACTGGTGCAGCGCGCCGGCCAGACCATGGGCGAAGTGGTCGATGCGGTGCAGCGCGTGACCGACATCATGGGTGAAATTTCGTCGGCGACCGAAGAGCAAAGCAGCGGCATCGGCCAGGTCAACATGGCGATCACGCAAATGGATCAGACCACGCAGCAGAATGCGGCGCTGGTTGAACAGGCAGCGGCGGCGGCCGGTTCGCTGGAAGAGCAGGCACGCCGACTGAAGGAGGCGGTTGCCTTTTTCCAGGCAAGTGAGGTCGCGCCGGCAGCGCCGGCGTTTGCCGCTCGTCCGGCGGCGAACGCGGTCAAGCCTGCCGCTAAGCTTGCTGCCGCAGCCGCAGCTCGCAAGCCTGTGACAGCGTCAGCTCCGGCGCCGGCACGCAAGGCGGCTCCGGTTCGTGCATTGCCTTCCGCGAACGCGAAACCGGCAGCGCCGAAGTCGCCGGCTGGCGATGATGGCGATTGGGAAACATTCTGATCGCTTAGAAGCCGGACTTGCATTGTCTGCAGGCAGACTTCAGCGGCGGGCCCAAGCGGCTTGTCTGAGCAATCAGGCAAGCCGTTTTGCATTTGTCGCCATTGCCTCGCTGCTTTTCGCCCTTTGCCGCTGTCAGGAATGCCGATCGAGATGCGGTTGCGGGCCCTGATTTCAGCGGTTTTCCCTCCCGGAATGTTATGATACCGGGCTATTGCGGGCGAATTTGCCTGCTTCCGTCAAACTCTGTGAAATTGTAGATAACGTGCGCTTAAATTCCATTAAATTGTCAGGATTCAAGTCTTTCGTCGATCCGATGAATTTCCAGGTGCCGGGGCAGTTGGTAGGCGTGGTAGGCCCGAACGGCTGCGGCAAGTCCAACATTATCGATGCGGTGCGCTGGGTGCTGGGCGAGTCCAAGGCCTCCGAGCTGCGCGGCGAATCGATGCAGGACGTCATCTTCAACGGCTCCACCAACCGTAAGCCGGCCGGCCGCGCGTCAGTCGAACTGATCTTCGACAACGCCATGGGCAAGGCCGCAGGTCAATGGGGTCAATACGCAGAAATCGCCGTCAAGCGCACGCTCACGCGCGACGGCACGTCTTCGTATTACATCAACAACCAGGCAGTGCGCCGCCGCGACATTCAGGACATCTTCCTCGGCACCGGCCTCGGCCCGCGCGCTTACGCGATCATCGGCCAGGGCATGATTTCGCGCATCATCGAAGCGCGCCCTGAAGAACTGCGCATTTTCCTGGAAGAAGCCGCCGGCGTATCGAAGTACAAGGAACGCCGCCGCGAAACCGAAAACCGCCTGCACGACACGCGCGAAAATCTGACGCGTCTCGAAGACATCCTGCGCGAACTCAACAGCAATCTGGAAAAGCTGGAGGCGCAGGCGGCCGTCGCCAAGAAATTCAACGAGCTCACCGCCGATCAGGAAGAGAAGCAAAAACTGCTGTGGCTGTTGCGCAAGAACGAAGCCAAGGCCGAGCAGGAAAAATACTTCCGCGAAATCGAGCGCGCGCAGATCGACCTCGAAGAGCAAACTGCCAAACTGCGCCACGTCGAAACCGAGCTGGAACACATGCGCCAGGCACACTACGGCGCCGGCGACCGCTTGCATACGGCGCAAGGTCACTTGTACCAGACCAACTCCGAAATCGGCAGCCTGGAAGCGCAGATCAAGTTCGTCATCGAATCGCGCAGCCGTTTGCAATCGCAACTGAATTCGCTGACGGCGCAACGCGATCAATGGCAGCGCCAGGGCACGCAGCATCAGGACGACCTGGCCGAAGCCGAGATCCAGCTGGAAGAGCAGGGCATGCGCGTCGAGCAGGCGCAGCAAGCCGTGCAGGACGCGACCGACAAGGTGCCGACGCTGGAACAAGCCTGGCGCGAAGCGCAGCTCAAGACCACTGAGTCGCGCGGCAAGATCATGCAGATTCAGCAGCAGATCGAACTGGAGTCGGCGCATCAGCGCAACGCCTCCAACATCCTGTCCGGCCTCACCGTGCGCCGCGAGCGCCTGGTGCAGGAAAAGAACGGCCTCAACATGCCGGACGACGCGCATTTGTCCAATCTCAAGCTGCAACTGGAAGAGAAACAGGCCTCGCTGGAAGAAGCGTCGATGTATCTCGAAGAAGCGCAAGAGCAGTTGCCGAAGCAGGAAGAAGAACGCCGCACCGCGCAAGAGCTGGTCAGCAAGGAAACCACCGAACTGGCGCAACTGGAAGCGCGTCTCTCGGCCCTGAAGCAATTGCAGGAAAGCGTGCAGACGCAAGGCAAGGTTCAGCCCTGGCTGGAAAAGCACGAGCTGGCCAATCTGCCGCGCCTGTGGCAGAAGCTGCACATCGACGCCGGCTGGGAAACCGCGCTGGAATCCGTGCTGCGCGAGCGCATGTCGGCGCTGGAAGTATCGAACCTGGATTGGGCCAAGGCCTTTTTCAACGATGCGCCGCCGGCCAAGCTGGCGCTGTTCGCACCGAATCCGGCCGGCCAGCCTTCCGAACCGGCGCCGAACGGCCTGAAGCCTTTCATCAATCTGCTGCAACTCAACGATCCGGGCCTGCGCACGCTGATGCAGGACTGGCTGCACAACATCTTCATCGCCGACGACACCGCCAGCGCTTTCGTCGACCGCAGCAAACTGCCGAACGGCGCCTTGTTCGTGACCAAGCAAGGCCACGTCGTGAGCCAGTCGAGCGTGCGTTTCTACGCCTCCGATTCGGAGCAGGACGGCATGCTGGCGCGCCAGCAGGAAATCGAAAACATCACCAAGCAGCAGCGTGCGCAATACATGCTGGCGGAAGAAGCCAAGTCGCGTGCTGTACGCGCCGATGCGGCCATGACCAACGCCACGCAGCGCCTGCAGGAACTGCGTCAGCGCGCCGCCGGTTTGACTCAGGCTGCACACAGCCTGCAGATCGAAGTGATGAAGCTGTCGGAAGTGCAGGAGCGTTTCAATCAACGCAGCACGCAAATCGTCGCCGACCTCGCCGAAATCGAAGCGCAGGAAACCGAACAGCAGCAAATCAAGACCGAGTCCGAAGCCAAGTTCGAGCAACTCGACATCGAGCTGGCCGAGCTGCAGGAATCGCACGAAAACGGCCAGACCGATTATCTCGGCAAAGAACAACAGCTTAACGATGCCCGCCAGCGCCTGCGCGAGCTGGAACGCGCTGCGCAGGAAACCGAGTTTTCGGAAAAATCCCAGCGCAACAAGATCGACGAACTCAAGCGCAACATCGCCACCGCGCTGGAGCAGGCGGCGCAATTGTTTGCCAGCATGCAACAGGGCAGCCTGGAACTCGAAAGCCTCGACGACCAGGCGGCGCAGGCCGGTCTGCAATCCTTGCTGGACAAGCGCACCGATCAGGAACGTGCGCTGGCCGATGCCCGTCACGAACTCGATCAGTTGTCGCAAAAGCTGCGTCAGCACGAAGAAGCGCGCCTGCAAAACGAACGCAGCCTGCAACCGCAACGCGACCGCATTACCGAACTGCAATTGAAGGAACAGGCTGCACGCCTGAATCAGGAGCAATTCACGGAAGCGCTGGCCAGCACCCAGGCTGACGAGGCGGCGTTGTCGGAGAAGCTGACCGACGACATGCGCCCATCCTATCTGCAAGGCGAAGTGACGCGCCTGACCAATGCGATCGCCGCACTGGGCGCCGTCAACCTGGCCGCGCTGGATGAGCTGGCGACCGCGTCCGAGCGCAAGAATTTCCTCGACGCCCAGCACGCCGACCTGAACGAAGCCATCACCACGCTGCAGGACGCGATCCACAAGATCGATATCGAAACCCGCGGCTTGTTGCAAGATACTTTCGACAAGGTCAACGGCCACTTCGCCGAACTGTTCCCGATCCTGTTCGGCGGCGGCCAGGCCAAGCTGATCATGACCGGCGACGAAATCCTCGATTCCGGCGTGCAGGTCATGGCGCAGCCGCCAGGCAAGAAAAATGCAACGATTCACCTGCTGTCCGGCGGTGAAAAGGCGTTGACCGCGACGGCGTTGGTGTTCTCGATGTTCCAGCTCAATCCGGCGCCGTTCTGCCTGCTGGACGAAGTGGATGCGCCGCTGGACGACGCCAACACCGAGCGCTTCTGCAATATGGTCAAGCGCATGTCGTCGAATACGCAGTTCCTGTTCATCTCGCATAACAAGATCGCGATGGAAATGGCCAATCAGCTCATCGGCGTGACCATGCAGGAGCAGGGCGTCTCGCGTATCGTGGCGGTGGACATGGAAGCGGCAGCCAATTTCACCTCGGAGGTGCAGGCTGCCTGATGTCCGGCGATGACGGCCGGAACGGGGTAGGCAGGGACGCGGCGCAAGTTGGAGTTTTTTCGGCTTGCGCCGGGATGTCGCGGGGCTTGTGCAGCTTGACAAGCCTATAACGGAACACTACCCTAAACGGCTTGTCATACAAGGGCTTTAGCACGACTTGCTAAGCGATTCAGGCAAAGAATAACAAGATGGTAACGACAGCGTTGTACCGGTTTCATTGCAGCACCAGTGCAAATATCTGTCGACTCTCAGGAATCCATAAAGACCAGCTATGACCAGTTTTATCGAACCGAACATGTTTGATCGTATTGATCTGGCGCCTTGCGCCGGTCCAGTGATGAGCCGCGCCGCTGCGCGCGTCACTTTCAAGAATAATTCCAAGGTACATTCGGCATGACAGATCTCCAGACCAGTCTGATCGTCATCGGCGGCGTGATCGTCGTCGGCGTGATCTCCTATAACAAATGGCAAGAGCACAAGACGCGCAAGACCGTCGAGCGCGCGTTTTCGTCGGATCACGACGATGTGCTGATGAATGCCGATGCACAGTCGCAGCCTTTGCCGCCTGCGCAAAAGCCGTATCAGGCGCCCGTGTCGGCAGCGCCCGCCGCAGCGCCCATGCCTGCGGCGGCCCCGCTGCAAACCGCTCCGATGGCGAAATCGCCGGCGTCCATGTATGAGGACGACCGGCTAGAGCCGGAATTGTACGAGCGTCCCAAGCCGGTGCCGAATCCACACAATCCACCGCTGAATCAGCCGGCCGAGCCGCAGTTTTCCGCCTCCGACGACGAGTCGATCGAGCCCTATCTGTCGCTCGATACGCCGGTTGACAGCCATTCCGACTACCCGGCCGATCCGCTGGGCGCGGATGAGCTGGAAGCCGACCTGAGCCATGTCGAGGCTTCGCTCAGCGATTCGACCATGTACGCCGGGGAACCGGCTGCAGAAGCTGCCGCTGCTCAACCGCAACGCGAGCTGCCGGTGGATGAGCTGGTCGACTGCATCATCCCGATCGCGCTCGATTTGTCGGTGCGCGGCGAAAAGATTCTGCCGGGGGTGCAAAACCTGCGCCATGTCGGCAACAAGACAGTGAATTTCGTCGGCCGCACCGTGGACGGCGAATGGGAAGCGATCACCCACGGCAGCGTGTACAACGCCTTGCTGGCCGGCGTGCAGCTGGCCAATCGCAACAATGCGCTGAACGAGCTGGAGTATTCCGAGCTGATCATGCGCTTGCGCGAGTTCACCGATTCCATCGGCGCCGAACCGGAAGTCCCGGACATGATCGACGTGATGAAAACCGCGCAAGCGCTGCATCAGTTCATCATGGACCACGACGTGCAGCTGGGCGTGAACGTGCGCTCCAACGGCGCGCCATGGAACGTCAGCACCTTGCTGGCGGCGCTCACGCGCCAGGGCTTCGACCGCCGCACCGACGGTCACCTGGTGATGCAGGACGGCGAGGGCGAAGTCCTGTTCTCGATGTCGACCAACGCCACCGGCGCGGCAGAAACCACCGATCGCCTGACCTTGTTGCTGGACGTACCGCGCGTCGGTCCGGCCCGCGACGGCTACGGCGCCATGATCGCTTGTGCGCGTTCGCTGGCGATGCGCCTGGGCGGCACCGTCGTGGACGACAGCGACCAGCTGTTGTCGGATGCCGCATTGAGCGACATCGCCGAGCAGGTCAGTGCGTTTTACAGCGCGATGGAGTCGGCCGAGATTCCTGCCGGTTCCAAGCGCGCCATGCGTCTGTTCAGTTAAGCCTGAGCGCTTCCCTACCAAGCGCCCCTCACCATGTACCCAGATTCATTTTCAGCACCCGCGCCGGCAGATGATTGGCGCGCGCGGGCGGCTAGCCTCAAGGCGGCGTTGGACCGCCACAATCACGCCTATTACGTCCTCGACGATCCGAGTATTCCCGATGCGGAATACGACAAGCTGTTCCACGAGCTGCAAGCGCTGGAGCAGCAACATCCCGAGCTGGCGACGGCGGATTCGCCGACGCAGCGCGTGGGCGGTGCGCCGCTGCCGCAGTTCGAGCAGGTGCGTCATGCCATTCCCATGTTGTCCTTGGGTAATGGCTTTGATGAGGAAGATATTGTCGCCTTCGACAAACGCGTCCAGGATGGTTTGTCCTCGCTGACGGACATCGCTTACGCCACCGAGTTGAAGTTCGATGGCCTGGCGATCAGCCTGCGTTATGAAAACGGCGTGCTGGTCGGCGCGGCAACGCGCGGTGACGGCACAACGGGAGAGAACGTCACGGCAAATATCCGCACCGTACGCGCCATTCCGTTGCGCCTGCATGGCGACAACCCGCCGCAGGTGCTGGAAGTGCGCGGCGAAGTGCTGATGTACAAGAATGATTTCGCCAAACTCAATCAGCGCCAGCGCGATGCCGGGCTGAAGGAATTCGCCAATCCGCGCAATGCGGCTGCGGGCAGCTTGCGCCAGCTCGATTCAAAGATTACGGCACAACGCACTTTGCGCTTTTTTGCCTACGGCATTGGTGTGTTGGAGGGCATGGATATGCCTGTCTCGCATTCGGCGTTGCTCGACTGGTATTCGTCGCTGGGCCTCCCGGTATGCAAGGAAAGAGCGGTAGTCCATGGCGCCGAAGGCTTGCTGAAGTTTTATAGCGGCATCGGTGCCAAGCGTGGCGAACTCCCGTATGAGATCGACGGTGTGGTGTACAAGGTGGACCGCCTCGATCAGCAGCAACAGCTCGGTTTCGTTTCGCGTGCGCCGCGCTTTGCATTGGCCCACAAGTTTCCGGCGCAGGAAGCGCTGACGGTGGTGCAGGGTATTGAAGTCCAGGTCGGCCGCACCGGCGCGATCACGCCGGTGGCGCGGCTGGTGCCGGTATTTGTCGGCGGCGTGACGGTGACTAATGCGACGTTGCATAACGAAGACGAAGTGCGGCGCAAGGATATCCAGATCGGCGACACGGTGATCGTGCGCCGCGCCGGCGATGTGATTCCCGAGGTCGTGGCGTATGTCGCGGAATCGCGTCCTGCTGACGCGAGGCCGTTTGAGATGCCGACGGCATGCCCGGTGTGCGGTTCGCCCATCATCCGGCTGGAAGAAGAAGCGATCGCACGATGCTCCGGCGGCTGGGTCAAGTGTTCGGCGCAGCGCAAGGGCGGCTTGCAGCATTTTGTGTCGCGCCGCGCGATGGATGTCGACGGTCTGGGCGACCAGTTGATCGATCAGCTGGTCGACAAAAACGTCATTACGACCGCCGCCGATTTGTACCGCCTGGGTTTGACCTCGCTGGCCGAACTTGATCGTATGGCGGAAAAGTCGGCGCAGAACGTACTCGATGCCTTGGAGAAATCCAAATCGACGACGCTTGCACGGTTCATCTATTCGCTGGGCATTCGCCATGTCGGCGAAGCGACCGCCAAGGAACTGGCGCGTCATTTCGGCAATATGGATGCAGTCCTGGCGGCAACGGAAGCGCAATTGCTGGAAGTCGCCGACATCGGTCCTGTGGTGGCGCGTTCCATCATCAGTTTCTTTGAAGACGGCCTGAACGTCGAGCTGGTCAATCAATTGCGCGCGGCCGGCATTCACTGGACCGAAGGCGCTGGCGTTGAAATCCAGGCCAAGACGCTGGCCGGCAAGATTTTCGTGCTGACCGGCACGCTGCCGACCATGTCGCGCGACGACGCGGCGCAATTGATCGAAGCCGCCGGCGGCAAGGTGAGCGGTTCGGTATCGAAGAAGACCAGCTATGTTGTCGCCGGCGCCGAAGCCGGCAGCAAGCTGGCCAAGGCGGAAGAGCTGGGCATCGCCATTCTCGACGAGGATGCGCTGGTGGCGCTGGTGCAGAGCGGTCCGCAAGATGCGGCCGACGCTGCCGGCGTGGATGCTGCAGCCGGGTAATCGCCGGAGATAAGCGGCGGGCGTGGCGATAGTGGGCGATAATGCCGACAAATGCCGGACAGATATATCTATTTTTATTTGGAGCTGCAATGACTAAAAGAATCAAGAAAGCCGTATTTCCTGTTGCGGGTCTGGGTAGCCGCTTTTTGCCGGCAACCAAGGCGCAGCCCAAGGAAATGCTGCCCATCGTTGATAAACCGCTGATCCACTACGCAGTGGAAGAAGCGGTCGCGGCGGGCATTACCGAGATGGTCTTCATCACCGGCCGCAACAAGCGCGCCATCGAAGATCATTTCGACAAGGCTTACGAACTGGAAGCCGAGCTGGAAGCAGCCGGCAAGCAACAGTTGCTGGATATCGTCCAGAACGTCATTCCCAAGAACGTGACCTGCATCTTCATCCGCCAATCCGCGCCGCTGGGCCTGGGTCATGCGGTGCTGTGCGCGCGTCCGGTGGTCGGCGACGAGCCTTTCGCGGTGTTGCTGGCCGATGACTTCATGGATGTGGGTGTTGGTCACAAGCCGGTCATGGCGCAAATGACCGAAGTCTATGAGCGCGAAGGCCTGAGCCTGCTGGCGGTCCAGGACGTGCCGCGCAGTGAGACCAAACAATACGGCATCGTCAGTGCAACGGCTTATCAGCCGAATCTCGAGCGCGTCAACGGCATCGTCGAAAAACCGGCGCCGGACGTCGCGCCGTCGACGCTGGCCGTGGTCGGCCGTTACGTGCTGAACAACCGTATCTTTGAATACCTGGAAACCATCGGCAAGGGCGCCGGCGGCGAGATCCAGCTGACCGACGGCATCGCGGCGCTGATGCATGCGCAGACTGTGCTGGCGTATCGCTATGAAGGCCAGCGCTACGACTGCGGTTCCAAGCTCGGTTATCTCAAGGCGATGGTCGCCATGGGGATGAAGCATGCCGAAACCGGAGCCGCCTTCACCGAATACCTCAAGCAACTCGATATCAACGCCTGAGCGCAGCATAAACAGCAGCAAGGAGAGCAGGGATGGCAATACGCGAAATTCTGAAAATGGGCGACCCGCGCCTGCTGCGCCAGGCCGAGCCGGTGCAGCAGTTCGGTACGCCGGAGATGGATACGCTGATTGCCGACATGTTCGAAACCATGCGCGCGGTGAATGGCGCCGGACTGGCGGCGCCGCAGATCGGCGTCAATTTGCAGCTGGTGATTTTCGGTTTCAAGAAAAACCTGCGCTATCCGGACGCCCCGGAAGTGCCGGAAACCGTGCTGATCAATCCGACGCTGACCCAACTCGGCGGCGAGACCGAAGAAGGCTGGGAAGGTTGCCTGTCGGTGCCCGGCCTGCGCGGCGTGGTGCCGCGCTGGAGCCGCCTGCGCTACGAAGGATTCGACGAAACCGGCGGCCGCATCGACCGCACCGTCGACGGCTTTCATGCGCGCGTGGTGCAGCATGAGTGCGATCACTTGTGGGGTATTCTCTATCCGATGCGCATCAAGGATTTTTCGCGTTTCGGCTTCACGGAAATTCTGTTTCCCGAGCTGGATCCCAATGACGATGACTGAATGATCGGGTCATGTTTGCGGTCCGGATAGTCGGCAGCCAATAAAAAATCGCGTGTGAAGTCTGACTTCAACACGCGATTTTCATTTTTGCGACGACTTCGCGGTCCGGTCAGCCTTCCGCGACGCGCTTGGCAATATGCTCCAGCGCTTCCTCAATCTGATCGATCAGGATCAGGCACAAATCGCCTTCTTTCAACGATGCCAGTGCCGTGTCGATCGCCAGGAACTCGCCAAAGACTTCCTTGGTTTCGGTGGTGCGGCGCGCATTAACCAGGCCTTGGCGCAGCAGGGCGAGTACTTCGCCATCGGCGCGGCCGCGCTGGCATTGATCCTGATACAGCACGACTTCATCGAAGGCGTCGCCGAGGATTTCCGTTTGCTGGCGGATATCGATATCGCGGCGATCGCCGGCGCCACTGATGACCACCGAGCGGCGTTTGGCGGGAATGCTTTCCACAGCTTTGACCAGCGCGTTGATAGCATCCGGATTGTGGCCGTAGTCGGCGATCAGCGTCGCGCCGCGATAGTCAAACATGTTGAAGCGACCGGGCGCGGTGCCGACATCGCTGATGAAGGTGCGCAAGCCGGCGCGGACGATTTCCCAGTCCAGATTCAGTGCCCAGACTGCGGCGACCGACGCCATGGTGTTTTCCACCTGGAAGCCGATGGTGCCGCCGCGGGTCAGCGGGATGTTGCCGAGCGCCAGGCGGTATTCCTGATCGCCTTGTGCCGCCACGATGTCATTGCCGTCGCGGAAGACGACACGGTGGCCTTGTGCACGCTGCGTCGCCATGATCGGATGTTGCGGATCCAATGCGAAGAAGATGATGGCGCCCGGGCATGACTGCGCCATGCTGGAGACCATAGGATCGGCCGCATTCAATACGGCGTAACCGGTTGGCGCGACGTTTTCTACAATCACGCGCTTGACCACGGCCAGGTCTTCCACCGTGCTGATGTAGCTCAGGCCCAGATGGTCGCCCATGCCGATGTTGGTGACGACGGCAACGTTGCAGCGATCGAAGCCGAGGCCTTCGCGCAGGACGCCGCCACGGGCGGTTTCAAGCACGGCGGCATCGACGTCGGGATGGAACAGCACGTTGCGTGCGCTGCGCGGGCCGCTGCAGTCGCCGGTGTCGATGCGTTGCTTGTCGATATAGACGCCGTCGGTATTGGTCATGCCGACGCGCAGGCCTTTTTGTGCGAGCAGATGCGTGATCAGGCGCACGGTGGTGGTCTTGCCGTTGGTGCCGGCAACCGCCACGACGGGAATACGCGCATCGTCGCCATCGGCGAACATGGTCGAAATGATGGCGTCGCCGACCGCACGGCCCTTGCCGTAGGACGGTGTCAGGTGCATGCGCAGGCCTGGCGCGGCGTTGACTTCGACCACGCCGCCTTCCTGTTCTTCCAGCGGCTTGTGCACGCTGTTGCAGACGATGTCGACGCCGCAGATGTCGAGGCCGACCATTTGCGCTGCCGCGATGGCGCGTGCCGCCAGTTCCGGATGGACGTCGTCCGTCACGTCGGTGGCGGTGCCGCCGGTAGACAGGTTGGCGTTGTTGCGCAGAACGATGCGCGCGCCTTGTGGCGGGATCGATTCGGCGTCGTAATTCTGTTTGGTCAGGGTCGCCAGAGCGATATCGTCGAAGCGGATCTTGGTCAGCGAAGTCGCATGACCTTCGCCGCGCAGCGGATCGCTGTTGACCTTGTCCACCAACTGGCGAATGGTGTGCACGCCGTCGCCGATGACTTGCGGCGGATCGCGGCGGGCGGCGGCGACCAGATGCTTGCCGATCACCAGCAGGCGATAGTCGTGGCCGGGCATGTAACGCTCGACGATGATTTCATCGCTGATCTTGACCGCGGCGTTGAACGCCGCGGTGACTTGCGCTTGCGTGCTGATGTTGACGGCGACGCCTTTGCCCTGGTTGCCGTCGCGCGGCTTGATGACGACCGGAGCGCCGATTTCCTGTGCGGCGGCCCAGGCGTCTTCCACGGTTTCGACCACGCGGCCGTTAGGGACCGGCACACCTGCTGCGTGCAGCAGCATCTTGGTCAGTTCCTTGTCCTGTGCAATCGATTCGGCGATGGCGCTGGTGTCGCTGGTTTCGGCGGCCTGGATGCGCTTCTGGCGGCTGCCCCAGCCGAACTGCACCATGCTGCCGTCGGTCAGGCGACGGAACGGGATGCCGCGCTTGAGTGCAGCGGTGACGATGGAGCCGGTGCTTGGTCCCAGGCGGACGTCTTCGTCGAGTTCGCGCAGGCGGGCCAGCGCATCGGCCAGGTCGAAAGGTTTGTCTTCGGCGGCGGCCAGGCAGAGTTCGCGCGCCAGTTCAAAGGCGAGGCGGCCGACGGCTTCTTCGCTGTATTCGACGATGACCTGATAGACGCCGGTTTCGACGGTCGGGACGGTGCGGCTGAAGGTGACCGGGCAACCCGCTTGCGATTGCAATCCCAGGGTCGCCGCTTCCAGCGCGTGCGCCATGGAGACGGCCTTGGCTTCGCCGGCAGGCTGCAGGAAACCGATGTGCGGGAAGCGCGCGCGCAGGCGCACTTCAAAGCCTGCGATGCCTTCAATGGCGCGTTCGGCCTCGGTGCAGGAGACGATAGCTTCTATCGCAGTGTGCCTGCTCCAGAGATTAGGGCCGCGCAGTACGCGAATACGTGAAACGTCCATCAACGAGTCTTCCTGAATGTGTCTTGGGCCATGCCGGCCGGTTGTGACTGTAGTAACTGTGACTGATCGCCAATCGAGACGATCAGGCGGTCTGGGCCTTGCGCTTCTTGTCTTGTTCTTCTGCCTGCTCGGTGCCGAACAATTCGATGCCGGCGCGAATCAGATCGGCGGAGATGCCCAGCGCCCATGCTGCGGCAACGGCAGCCAGAACGTTCTCGATCTGGAAGCTGACCGCGCCGCCGCCGGTAATCGGGATCGCGGCCACGGCGCTGACCAGGATTTCCTTGTCGCCGCTGGCGAGGATGAGGTCGCCATTGCGCACGAACACGCCGCGCTTGCCTTGCTTCAGGTGTTCCGCCATGACCGCACCGGCGGCATCGGAACCGAAGAAGATGACTTCGCCGTCGCACAGGCCGGCCATGTCGGCCACCAGCGGGTCTTCTGCATTGAGGACGGCAACGCCGTCCGGCAACACGACGTCGACCTGGGTGCGCTTGACCTTGGTGGCCATTTGCTCGGCGTTGTCGATGTAGTACTCGGGCAGGCTGTCGGCCGGGTCGATGTTGGCGACCACGCCGACCTGGCAACGGTCGTAGGCCAGGCCTTCGGACAGGATGGAGACGCTGCCGTTTTCAAACACGGCGGCTTCCACGGCGCGGTTGAGCAGGACGCGGTGCGCGGCGCCCCAGGTTGCGCGATTGCCTTTTTCGACCAGGCGCTGGCCGAAATAGAGACCGTCGCCGCAGGCCAGGCCCACGTGCTTGCCGCTCAGGTGAATGATGCGGGCGACCAGGCGTGCGATGGTGGTCTTGCCGTGCGTGCCGGTGATGCCGACGATAGGAATGCGGCCGGTGTCTTCCGGCTTGAACAGATGCTCGACGATGGCCTGGCCGACCGGGCGCGGTGTGCCTTCGGACGGTTTCAGGTGCATCAGCAGGCCGGGGCCGGCGTTGACTTCGACGATGGCGCCGCGTTGTTCATCGAGCGGTTTGGAGATGTCTTCCGCCACCAGATCGACGCCGGCGATGTCGAGCCCGACCACGCGCGCGGCCAGCGCGGCGGTTGCGGCCACGCTCGGGTGGACCTGATCGGTGACGTCGATGGCAACGTTGCCATTGCGGAGCAACAAGACCTTTTTGCCGGCGGGCGGTACCGAGTCGGCGGTCAGTCCCTGACGTTCCAGTTCGAGGCGAGCGGCCGGTTCGCGGTCGAGGATGACCGGGTTCAGGGGATGTTCTTCCAGATCGCCGCGACGCGGATCCATGTTGACCACGTCGATCAGTTGCGAGACGGTCGACTTGCCGTCGCCGATGACGAAGATCGGTTCGCCGCGCGCCGCCGCCGCCAGCTTGCCGCCGACGATCAGCAGGCGATGTTCGTTGCCGCGGATGAAACGTTCCACCAGCACGCTGCTGCCTTCTTCCAGCGCAGCCTTGTAGGCGGTTTCGACTTCGGCTTGGGTATTGAGGTCGATGAAGACGCCGCGGCCGTGGTTGGCGTCGGACGGTTTGACGACCACCGGCAGGCCGATGTCTTCGGCAGCTTCCCAGGCGTCTGCCGGGCTGTCGACGACGCGGCCTTCGGGAATGGCGACGCCGCAGGATTGCAGCAGGGTCTTGGTCAGGTCCTTGTCGCGCGAGATGCTTTCTGCAATGGCGCTGGTCTGGTCGGTTTCGGCGGTCCAGATGCGGCGTTGCTTGATGCCGTGGCCGAGCTGGACCAGATTGCCTTCGGACAGGCGAATCGACGGGATGCGGCGCTCATCGGCGGCGTCCACGATGCAGGCGGTGCTGGGGCCGAGGCACAGCGAGTCGACCATGTCGCGCAGTTTTTCAACCGCGGCGTTGACGTCGAAGGGCTTGTCTTCGATGGCGGCCATGACCAGATCGCGGCCGGCATACAGGGCGGCGCGGGTGACTTGTTCGTGGCGGGCGCGGACGACCACTTTATAGACGCCGCGCACGGAGGTTTCGCGCGCTTTGCCGAAACCGCCGGGCAGGCCGGCCATGTTTTGCAGCTCCAGCGTGACGTGTTCCATGATGTGGCCGGGCCAGGTGCCTTCCTTGAGGCGCTGCAGGAAGCCGCCGCGTTCGCCGTAGCTGCAGCGGTGCTCGACCAGTGACGGGAGCCAGCTTGTCAGGCGTTCATTGAAGCCGGGAATGATGTTCGACGGAAAGTCTTCCAGTTCTCCGATGTCGATCCAGACTTCCAGCGCCGGCCGATAGGTCCAGATGTTGGGGCCGTGCAAGGGGAGGATACGGAGAAATTCTATATTTTTCATGGGTAAGCAGGTTTGCCGCTAAGCGTTGTCTGTTCTGTCGATCCAAGCATGAATAACGCATAAAGCCGTGATTGGTTTACTTGGTCTCAATAAAATGCGGACTAAATAAGCTGACAGCGAAGAGCCTCACAGCCAAGGCGCGCGAATATTGGCCGGAATTTTTGTTATTTATGCACTGTTCTCTTTACGATTGGTTACCGGCCCCTTCCCGAAGTTGCCGATCTACACAAAATGTAACGATATTGTCGCAGAGTGTTTCCCGTCTTGCATGCAAAATAATCAGGATTTCGTCAGCTTGAAGAGTGGAAAGGACGTGCGGGCTGTCATCGCCGGGACGGCCTTGTGCGTTGTCGGGGTGGCAAAGCCATACGATATAATATGCGCGGCATAGATTGCCGGCAAAAAGTTGCCAGCAAAACCATTCTTCACTGTCCGCACAGGACATACATGCCGTCTAGATGAACAAAGAATCCCTCATCCCAAGTTCTACCAATTTGCCCGCGCCATGGCGCGCGGAAGTGCAGGCCCAGTTGGCGTCCGATGAAAAAATCGTCGCCTGGCTGGAGCTTGATCTCGACATTTCGCTGAAATTCACGCGCGGGCTGGTGCTGGTCACCGACCGCCGCCTGCTTGCGACCCATGGGAGCGGTCAGGCCTGGACTGCCTGGGATTACCGCTCGGGCTCGGTTCTGAAGCACCACGACCACGCCGGCGTCGGCAGTCTGGAGTTGCAGGACGGCGCCTCGCGCCTGGCGCACTGGCGTTATACCCTGGCGCAAAACCCGCAAGCGCTGCGCCTGATCAATCAATTCGAGCTGCAACGCGATACGCACGTGTCCGGTCAGCAAGTGGTGCAGGAAGAACTGGACGTGTGCCCGCAATGCAAGGCGCCGATCCCGGAAGGGCAGGAAACCTGCGCCATCTGTCCGGAAGCCAAGGAAGCGCCGCCGTCGACCTGGGCGTTGTTCCGTCTGACGCGTTTCGCCAAGCCGTACAAGGGCTCCTTGCTGCTCGGTTTCCTGCTGACGCTGGCGTCGACCGCCGCCACGCTGGTGCCGCCTTACATGACCATGCCGCTGATGGACAACGTGCTGATTCCGTTCCAGAACGGCGCGCCGCTGGACTCCCATCTGGCGGGACTGTATCTGAGCGGCCTGCTCGGTTCGGCCATGGTGGCCTGGATTCTGGGCTGGGGTCGCACCTACATCCTGGCGCTGGTCAGCGAACGCATCGGCGCCGATCTGCGCACCACGACCTACGAACATTTGTTGCGCCTGTCGCAGGAATATTTCGGCGGCAAGCGCACCGGCGACCTGATGGCCCGCATCGGCTCGGAGACCGACCGTATCTGCGTCTTCCTGTCGTTGCACTTGCTGGATTTCATCATCGACGTGCTGATGATCATCATGACTGCGGTGATCCTGATTTCGATCAACCCGTGGCTGGCGCTGGTGACCTTGTTGCCGCTGCCGTTCATCGCCTGGATGATCCACGTGGTGCGCGACCGCCTGCGTCACGGCTTTGAAAAGATCGACCGCATCTGGTCCGAAGTGACCAACGTGCTGGCCGATACGATTCCCGGCATTCGCGTGGTCAAGGCGTTCGCACAGGAAAAGCGCGAAGCGGCGCGCTTCAAAGAAGCCAACCGCCACAACCTGGTGGTCAACGACCGCGTCAACAAAATCTGGTCGCTGTTCACGCCGACCGTGACCATGCTGACGGAAATCGGCCTGCTCGTCGTGTGGGTGTTCGGTATCTGGCAGGTGTCGCATAACCAGATCACGGTCGGTGTGCTGACTGCTTTCCTGGCGTATATCAGCCGCTTCTACACGCGTCTGGATTCCATGAGCCGCATCGTGTCGGTGACGCAGAAAGCGGCCGCCGGCGCCAAACGGATTTTCGATATCCTCGATCACGTCTCCAGCGTACCGGAGCCGGCCAATCCTGTGCATATCGAACACGTGAAGGGTTCGATCGAACTGCGCAATGTCGGTTTCCGCTACGGTAATCGCTCGGTGATGCGCGGAGTCGATCTGGCGATCGCTCCGGGAGAAATGATCGGCCTGGTCGGTCACAGCGGCTCCGGCAAGAGCACGATGGTCAATCTGATCTGCCGTTTTTATGACGTGTCGGAAGGCTCGATTCGCATTGACGGCGTCGATATCCGTTCGCTGCCGATTTCGGAATATCGCCGCAATATCGGCCTGGTGCTGCAGGAACCGTTCCTGTTTTTCGGCACCATCGCCGAGAACATCGCTTACGGCAAGCCCGATGCCACCCGTGCCGAAATCATTGCCGCCGCACGTGCCGCGCATGCGCATGAGTTCATCCTGCGTTTGCCGCAAGGCTACGACTCGCTGGTCGGCGAGCGCGGGCAGGCGTTGTCGGGCGGCGAGCGCCAGCGTATTTCGATTGCGCGCGCCTTGCTGATCGATCCGCGCTTCCTGATTCTGGATGAGGCGACTTCGTCCGTGGACACCACGACCGAGAAAGAGATCCAGAAGGCGCTCGACAATCTGGTCAAGGGACGCACCACGATCGCGATTGCGCACCGGCTGTCCACCTTGCGCAAGGCGGATCGCCTGGTCGTGCTGGATCGCGGACAAGTGGTCGAAGTCGGTCCGCATGAAGAATTGATGGCCAAGCAAGGCGCTTACTATCGTCTGTATCAGGCCCAGGCACGCAATCCGGAGGGAGAAGTTCCGGGCAGCGACGACAGCGGCGATGATGGCGATGAAGAGAAGGGCGGCTGATGATGGATACGCAAATGAATGATGCAATACAAGCGCCGGCGCACAACTTCAGCCTGCGCCATAACGGTCTCGGTCGTCTGGTGTTTGTCGATGCGGACGGCGGCGAGCATGAGGGTGCGATCCCTGTGCGCGCATTTCCGATCGGCGCGCCGGACGAAGGCATTGCGCTGGTGAGTGCCGATGGACACGAGCTGGCCTGGATCGAACGCTGGTCGGACGTGTCTCCCGAAATTCGCAAGATGATCGAGGCGGAACTGGCGACGCGCGAATTCATGCCGGAAATCGGCCGCATCATCGGCGTCTCCAGTTTCGCGACGCCGACCGTGTGGGACGTGGAAACCAATCGCGGCAACACTTCCTTTACGCTCAAAGGCGAAGAGGATATTCGCCGGCTACCGCAATCTGCCTTGCTGATTTCCGACAGTCACGGCATCCAGTTCCTGATTCGCGATACCAAGGCGCTGGACAAGCACAGCAGGAAGATTCTGGATCGCTTCCTCTGAGCCTGTCGGGAAAGCCCGGCTCCAAATAAAAAACCGGTTGTCGCCCAAGGCTGCAACCGGTTTTTTTATTGTGCTCAGGATGTCAGAACTGCTCGTCCGGACGCAGGTAACGCCACTGGCCGGGCGGTAAATCCCCCAGCTTGACGCCGCCGATGCGTACGCGCTTGAGGCCGACGACCTTCAGGCCGACCAGTTCGCACATGCGGCGGATCTGGCGCTTCTTGCCTTCGTTCAGCGTGAAGCTGAGCTGGTCGTCGTTTTGCCAGCGCACCTTGGCGGGCTTGAGTGCCTTACCGTCGAGCGACAGGCCATGGTTGAGGCGCTTGAGGTCGCTGTCGGGCAGCTTGCCGGGTTTGGTGTACTGCACGCGCACCAGGTATTCCTTGTCGACGCTGGTGTCTTCGCCGATCAGTTGCTTGGCAATGCGTCCATCCTGCGTCAGCACCAGCAGGCCGACGGAGTCAATGTCGAGGCGTCCGGCCGGCACCAGGCTGCGCAGCTGGGTCGGGTGGAATTGCGTGTCGACCTGATCTTCCGCCCAGCGTGTTGCCGCTTCCACCAGCGCCACGGCGGGTTTGTAGCCGTCTTCCGCCTGGCCGCTGACGTAGCCGACCGGTTTGTTGATCAGGATCGTCACGCGTTTCGATTGCTCTGCCGCGGCCTGGCGCTCGACCGTCACGCGCTGATGCGGCAGCACCTTGCTGCCCAGCACGGACACGACTTTGCCGTCGACGCGCACCCAGCCCTTTTCGATCCACTCGTCCGCTTCGCGGCGCGAGCACAGGCCGAGTTCGGACATGCGTTTGGAAAGGCGTACTGGTTCAGTCATGGCGGCAATCGGATAAATTCAGCAGGGTCAGTGCAGTGTTGAAGAGAAAAGAGTAATGGTGCTGGCGGCGTTGGAATTGCGGCGCGTCAAATGCGCAAGGCTTTGAGCAGGTCGGTTTCCAGCATGATCTGGTTGCGCGGATGGTTGAGCGCGGCGCCGTCGACCAGGAATACGTCTTCCACGCGTTCGCCCAGGGTCATGACTTTGGCGGTGTGCAGGTTGATCTTGTATTTGGCCAGGATGTTGGAAATCGTGTAGAGCAAGCCGTTGCGATCATTGGCTGAGACCGACAGCAGGTAAAACTGGCCGCGCTCGTCAGGGCGCAGATCCACCGACGGGTTGATCGGGAAGGTGCGAGACAGGCGCGACAGGCGTCCTCGGGTAGGGGCCGGCAGCGGGCCGTCGGATTGCAGCAGATGCGCCAGCTCGTGCTCGATCAGGTTGATGATGTCACGGTAGTTTTTGGCGAACACCGGCGCGCTGATGAGGAAGGCGTCGAGCGCGTAGTTGAGCTTGGTAGTGTGAATCTTGGCGTCGAGAATGCTGAAATTCTTTTCGTCGAAATAGCTGCAGATGCGCGCGAACAAATCGGGGCGGTCAGGCGTGTAGACGGCAACTTGCACGCCTTCGCCGATCGGCGCCAGGCGGCATTTCACGACCGGTACGGTGCTGTCGATCTTGTCGTAGAAGGAACGCGTTTGCCAGGCGATATCGGACGCATCCAGCCGCAGGAAATAGGCCACGTCCAGTTGCCGCCAGAATTGTTCATGCGCATCGGCGGGCAGGCCGTACAGGCGCAAGGTCTTGATGGCTTCCTGCTGCGTGTTTTTCAGTTCGCGGTCGGCGGACGGCGCTTCGCCGCCGAGCACGCGCAGGGTCATGCGATACAAGTCTTCCAGCAGCTTGCCTTTCCAGGCGTTCCAGACCTTCGGGCTGGTGCCGCGGATGTCGGCGACGGTCAGCAGATAGAGCGCGGTCAGGTGGCGCTCGTCCTTGACCGTATTGACGAATTGCTGGATCACGTCCGGGTCGGAAAGATCCTGTTTTTGCGCGACTTGCGACATGGTCAGGTGCTGCTCGACCAGGAAGACCACCAGCTCGGTGTTCTCTTCCGAAACGCCATGCTGGACGCAGAACTGGCGCGCATCGGCCATGCCCAGCTTGGAGTGATCGCCGCCGCGGCCTTTGGCGATGTCGTGGAACAGCGCCGCGACATACAGGATCCACGGCTGCGCGAAGTTGGCCATCAACTGGCTGCAGAACGGATATTCGTGGGCGTGCTCGCTCATCGTGAAGCGGCGCACGTTGCGCACCACCATCAGGATGTGCTGGTCGACGGTGTAGACGTGAAACAGGTCGTGCTGCATCTGGCCGACGATGCGGCGGAAGTTCGGCAGATAGCGGCCGAGCACGCTGGTCTGGTTCATGCGCCGCAGCGCGTGCATGATGCCGCGCTTGCTTTGCAGTATCTGCATGAACAGCGCGTGATTGGCCGGGTTGGCGCGGAAGGCGTTGTCGATCTTGAAGCGTGCATGCCACAGCGCGCGCATGGTGCGCGCCGACATGTCCTTGAGTTCCGGATGCTGGGCCAGGGTCAGGAAAACTTCCAGCATGGCCGACGGCGTGTCTTCGAAGACGTTGTCGTGGGCGATGTCGAGGAAACCGTTGAGTTCGTTGAAGCGCTCGTTGATCTTTTGCGGCACCACTTCTTGCGGGAACAGTTGCGCTTCGATGTTCTGCAGCAGGATGGTATTGAGCTGCGTGACTGCCTTGGCGGCCCAATAATAGCGTTGCATCAGGTATTCGCTGGCGCGGCGCGTGTCGGTGTTTTTGAAGCCGAAGCTTTCCGCAATCGGCGTCTGGATGTCGAACACCAGGCGGTCTTCGCGGCGGTTGCTGTAAATGTGCAGGCGGATGCGGATGTCCTTGAAGGCGCGTTCTTTCTGCGTCAGCTGGCGTGCTTCCGTTGCGGTCAGCAGTCCGCGTTGCGCCAGCTTGCTCCAGGAGTCGCCCAATCCGGCCGCTTTGGCCACCCACAGGATGACTTGCAGGTCGCGCAAACCGCCGGGGCTTTCCTTGCAGTTGGGCTCCAGGCTGTAAGGCGTGTCTTCGTATTTGACATGGCGCTGCTGCATTTCCAGGGTTTTGGCCTGGAAAAAGGCGCGCGGATCCATGGCGCTGTTGCAGCGCAGTTGCAGCAACTGGAACAGTGTTTTATTGCCGGTCACCAGGCGTGCTTCCAGCAGGCTGGTCTGCACGGTGATGTCGGCCGCCGATTCGGCCAGGCATTCGTCCACCGTGCGGATGCTGTGACCGATTTCCAGGCCGATATCCCAGAACAGCTGAACCAGCGACTCCAGCTTCGCCTGCATGGCTTTGTCGGGCGTCTGATCGAGCAGGATCAGCACGTCGACATCCGAATGCGGGAACAGCTCGCCGCGTCCGTAGCCGCCGACCGCCACCAGGGCGATATCGTGCGGCAGCGCGCATTTTTCCCAGGCTTCGGTGAGGGCGGCGTCGACGTTGCGGCGCAACTGCGTCAGTAAATGCTCGGTCTTGCCGTCGGCCTGGAAGGCCTCAATGGCCTGCTGGCGTGCTGCTTTTAATTGTTTTTTGAGACTGACGGCAAGAGAGGGCATAGGCGATCGGCGAAAGAGATCAGGCGGCGACTGCGGCCGGTTGCTGGATGAATGCCGGCGGCGCAGGCATGCCCGGGGAAATGGTCAGGACTTCAAAGCCGGTTTCGGTCACTAATACAGTGTGCTCCCACTGCGCGGAGAGGCTGCGATCCTTGGTTTTGATGGTCCAGCCGTCGCCCATTTCGCGAATATCGCGGCGACCGGCGTTGATCATCGGCTCCACGGTAAAGATCATGCCGGCTTCCAGTTTTTCCAGCGTGCCGGGGCGGCCGTAATGCAGCACTTGCGGCTCTTCATGGAATACCTTGCCGATGCCGTGCCCGCAAAACTCGCGGACCACGCTGTAGCCGGCTTTCTCAGCATGCTGCTGAATCACATGGCCGATGTCGCCCAGATGTGCGCCGGGCTTGATCTTGGAGATGCCCAGCCACATGCATTCGTAGGTGATTTCGGTGAGGCGGCGCGCCAGAATGGATGGTTCTCCAATGTAAAACATGCGGCTGGTGTCGCCGTGGTAGCCGTTCTTGATGACCGTGATGTCGATATTGAGCACGTCGCCGTTTTTCATCACTTTGTCGCCCGGGATGCCGTGGCAGATAATGTCGTTGAGCGAGGTGCAGATGGCCTTCGGATAAGGCGTGTAGCCTGGAGGGCAGTAATTTAGCGGCGCCGGAATGGTGTCTTGCACATTCGTCATGTATTCATGACACAAGCGGTCCAGTTCGCCGGTTGTGGTGCCTGCCTTGACGAAGGGGGCGATGTAGTCGAGTACTTCTGCCGCAAGTTTGCCGGCAACGCGCATGCCTTCGATGTCTTCGGCGGTTTTGATGGAAATGGAGCCCATAAAATTGTCGCAATTCGCTTAAAAATCATTAAGTAGAGATTATAGACGAGGCAGGGCGGTTCTGTCGGCGGCGATTGGCCCGGGCTGGCGGGCAAAAGCTAATGAAAACAATGCTTTCGGAGCTTGAATGGATTCTCCGGATGAGGTAGAATGCTCGGCTAACTTGAGTTGCTCAGGTTGGAAGGCGAGTATCGGTGTGGCTGCGGGCGTTTTGCATGTGTCTGTGCCGGTGTTGTCTTGAAGTAATAAAGAGTTGTTTATTTGAAACTAAGTTGAATCGCGAATCCGTTCGCCAAAGGGTGTTTGGGTCGGCAGCTTCATGTGAAGCAGTGTTTAAAGCACTACGCAGGCTCGAATGACCGAATGGATTCCAGACCCTAACCCTGGAGAAATTTATGTCCGTAACTATGCGCGAAATGCTGGAAGCCGGTGTCCACTTCGGTCACCAAACACGCTTCTGGAACCCAAAGATGGCCCCGTTTATCTTCGGTCATCGCAACAAAATTCACATCGTCAACCTGGAAAAGACCCTGGGCATGTATCAGGAAGCGCTGAAGTACGTGCGCCAACTGTCGTCCAACCGCGGCACTATCCTGTTTGTCGGTACCAAGCGTCAGGCGCGTGAGACCGTTGCAGCAGAAGCGCAACGCGCAGGTGTTCCTTACGTCGACCAACGCTGGTTGGGCGGCATGCTGACCAACTTCAAGACCATCAAGACTTCGATCAAGCGTCTGAAGGACATGGAAGCGGCAATCGCTGACGGTTCCAACGAAAAGCTGAGCAAGAAAGAAGCTCTGCTGTTCAGCCGTGAACAAGAAAAGCTGCAAAAGGCAATCGGCGGCATCAAGGATATGGGCGGCATTCCTGACGCTATTTTCGTGATCGACGTCGGCTACCACAAGGGCGCCATCACTGAAGCCGCCAAGCTGGGCATCCCTGTTATCGGCGTGGTTGATACCAACCACTCCCCGGAAGGCGTGACTTACATCATTCCTGGTAACGATGACTCCGCCAAGGCGATCGCGCTGTACGCTCGCGGTGTTGCCGACGCAATCCTGGAAGGCCGTGCCAATGCAGTGAACGAAGTTGTCGAAGCCGTCAAGAACGGTGGCGACGAATTCGTTGAAGTGAACGAACAGGCTTAATTTGCCTGTGACGCCCGCAGGCGCTTCAGCGGCGGGCGATAAGAAAAGGGGTAACAGCGAGAGTAAGCGCAGTTCGCCCCTTTTTTTTGAGTAAATTGATCGAATTTTTGATGTGACGTCTCTGATGGCGGCATGTCTACTTAGTTAGGAGAAATATATGGCGGCAATTACCGCAGCATTGGTAGGCGAACTGCGCGCGAAGACCGACGCGCCGATGATGGAATGCAAGAAGGCACTGACCGAAGCCGAAGGCGATATGGTTCGTGCTGAAGAAATCCTGCGCGTCAAGCTGGGCAGCAAGGCATCCAAGGCTTCTTCCCGCATCACTTCGGAAGGCGTTGTCGCAACTTACATCGCCGGCGGCGTTGGCGCCCTGGTGGAAATCAACTGCGAAACCGACTTCGTCACCAAGAACGATGAATTCATCGGTCTGGCAAACGCCGTCGCCAAAGTGATCGCAGAAAAGAATCCTGCCGATCTGGCCGCATTGGCTGCACTGCCGCTGGGTGAAAAGACAGTTGAAGAAACACGTACCGAGCTGATCGGCCGTATCGGCGAAAACATGTCGATCCGCCGCTTCCAGCGTTTCGAAACAGCCGGCAAGCTGGTTTCTTACCTGCACGGCACACGTATCGGTGTGGTTGTTGACTTTGACGGCGCTGACGAACAAGTCGGTAAAGACGTTGCAATGCACATCGCAGCGATGAAGCCGGTTGCGCTGTCGTCGGATCAGGTTCCTGCTGATCTGATCGAAAAAGAGCGTTCGGTTGCTTCGCTGAAGGCTGCTGAATCCGGCAAGCCTGCTGACATCGTCGCCAAGATGGTTGACGGTTCGGTGCAGAAGTACCTGAAGGAAGTGTCGCTGTTCAACCAGTCTTTCGTGAAGAACGACAAGCAAACTGTTGAGCAAATGCTGAAGGCCGCGAATACTTCGGTCAAGTCGTTCACCATGTATGTGGTGGGTGAAGGCATCGAGAAGAAGCAAGATGACTTCGCAGCAGAGGTGGCAGCCCAGGTTGCTGCCGCCAAGCAAGCGCAGTAAGAAACAGGAAAGCGGGCCGAGAGGCCCGTTTTTTTAAGCCTCTCGATTTAGGGAGGCGGCGGGGCCGGCAAGAAATAGTTGGAAATATCTGCGTTGGCAGGCATTTCAAAATGTAAGCAAGTCCCCGGCAGCAGAGTACGGCAGCATACAATAACGTCCTCGCCTGTGCGGTGCGTCGCTGAAGTGATAAGCGGCAAGCCGGCTACAGGCCGCAAGCAATAAGCAGGACGGACAGAATCAGTTAATCGGATAGCAAACGGAGCCCAGCACATGACGACACCAGCCTATAAGCGCGTACTCCTCAAACTTTCCGGCGAAGCCCTGATGGGCGACGATGCCTACGGCATCAACCGCGCCACCATCGAGCGCATGGTTGCCGACGTGGCCGAGATCAGCCAGTTGGGAGTCGAGCTGGCCATCGTCATCGGCGGCGGCAACATCTTCCGCGGCGTAGCGCCCGGCGCTCAAGGCATGGATCGCGCCACTGCCGATTACATGGGCATGCTGGCAACAGTCATGAACTCCCTCGCGCTGGCCGATGCCATGCGTCAGGCCGGCCTGACGGCGCGTGTCATGTCGGCGATCGGCATCGAGCAGGTCGTCGAGCCTTATGTTCGCCCCAAGGCCTTGCAATACCTGGAAGAAGGCAAGATCGTGGTATTTGCCGCCGGCACCGGCAACCCATTCTTTACGACCGATACCGCAGCGGCATTGCGTGGCTCGGAAATCGGCGCGCAAATCGTTCTGAAAGCCACCAAGGTGGACGGCGTTTATACTGCCGATCCGAAGAAGGATCCTTCGGCGACGCGTTACAGCACCATCACGTTTGATGAAGCGATTGCCAAGCATCTGCAAGTCATGGACGCCACGGCATTCGCGCTGTGCCGCGATCAGAAGCTGCCGATCAAGGTGTTTTCCATCGTCAAGCCGGGTGCGCTCAAGCGCGTCGTGCTGGGCGAGGACGAAGGCACTTTGGTTCACGTATAAATAATTTCGTTTTTCGAATACTGTAAGATAGTTTGAGATGATAGGAGAGCAGCATGACCATCGCTGACGTTAAGAAGAGCACCGAACAAAAAATGACCAAGTCGATCGAGTCGCTGCGCGCCGATCTGGCCAAAGTGCGTACTGGTCGCGCCCACACCGGTATCCTGGATCACGTCCAGGTCGACTACTACGGCTCGCCGACGCAATTGTCGCAAGTCGCCAACCTGACGCTGATCGACGCCCGTACCATCGGCGTACAGCCGTATGAAAAGAAAATGCTGGCCGCGGTCGAAAAAGCGATTCGCGAAGCCGATCTGGGCCTGAATCCGGCGACGCAGGGCGAACTGATCCGCGTGCCGACTCCTCCGCTGACGGAAGAGCGCCGCAAGGAAATGGTCAAGCTGGTCAAGGGCGAAGCGGAAGATACAAAAATTTCGATTCGCAACATTCGCCGCGATGCCAACGAAGGTTTGAAGAAGCTGGTCAAGGACAAGGTTTGTTCGGAAGACGACGAGCGTCGCGGCCAGGACGATATCCAGAAGCTGACCGACAAGTTCGTCGCCGAAGTCGACAAGCTGGTGGCAGAAAAAGAAAAAGAAGTTCTGACGGTGTAGGCGCATCGTCGCTGCAGCTTATGCGATGATTCATTCGATGTGGCGCCGCCAGGCTTGGCCAGGCCGGCGCCGGCAACATCGCTCACCCGGATTTTTTACACTGTATGACTCATAAAAGCTCAACCCAGGCTGTGCCGCCGGTTTCCTCGGTGCCGCGCCACGTTGCCATCATCATGGATGGCAATGGGCGTTGGGCGACCAAACGTTTTTTGCCGCGCGTGGCAGGGCACGTCAAGGGCGTCGAGGCGGTGCGCACGATCGTCGAGGCTTGCTCGCAGCGCGGCGTGGAATACCTGACGCTGTTTGCGTTCAGTTCTGAAAACTGGCGTCGTCCCGCCGACGAGGTCTCGCTGCTGATGCGTTTGTTCATGACGGCGCTGGAACGCGAAGTCAGCAAGATGCACGCGAACAATATTCGTCTGCGCGTGGTGGGTGACCTCGGTCGATTCGACGCCAAGCTGCAAGATATGGTCGCCAAGGCCGAGGCGCAGACCGCCGGCAACACGCGGTTGACGCTGACGATTTGCGCCAATTACGGCGGTCGCTGGGACATCATGCAAGCGGTCGGCAAGATGATCAAGGAGCAGCCTGGCGCCACCGATTTTTCCGAAGAGCAATTAACTCCCCATTTGGCGATGGCTTACGCCCCCGAACCGGATCTGTTCATCCGTACCGGCGGCGAAGAGCGCATCTCCAACTTCCTGCTGTGGCAACTTGCCTATAGCGAATTGTATTTTACTGAGACCTATTGGCCCGATTTCGATGGGGCGGAGCTGGACAAGGCGATCGACTCCTATCGCCAGCGCGAACGGCGTTTCGGTCGCACCAGCGAGCAATTGGTCGAGCAGAAAAAGGCCTCCTGATGCTAAAAACGCGTGTCATCACGGCGTTGGTTCTCCTGGCAATTCTGTTGCCTATCCTCTTTTTGAATAATTTCTTTGCGTTTGCTGCTGTGACGCTGGCCTTTTTTGCCGCCGGCGCCTGGGAAGGGCTGCGCCTGTTTCGCCTGTCGCGGCCGCAAGTCTGGGCCGGGTTTTGGGCAGTCGGTTATGCCATCATCATTTTCGTCAGCGGCTTGCCGAGCGTGCGCAGCTTGTTCGGCTTGTGCGTGGCGCTGTGGGTGATTCGCTTCGTGCCGGCGTTGAAGCTTGGCTTACCGGCGCTGGGCACTTCCGGAAACCGCCTGCTCAGCGTGACATACACGCTGGCGCTCATGGGCTGTTTCATTGCGATTGTTTCCCTGTTTCAACACTCTCCCTTGTATTTGCTGTCGGTCATGGCGATCGTCTGGGTTGCGGATATCGGCGCGTATTTTGCCGGCAAGGGTTTCGGCCGGCACAAGCTGGCACCATCGATTTCCCCGGGCAAATCCTGGGAAGGCGCTGTCGGCGGGTGGCTTGCGGTGCTGGTGATTGCCGCTGCCGTGGTCATCTATCTCGACGGCGATACATTTTCGGGGCGTTTGTATGAGCGCTTTGGCTGGCCTGGCTTCATCGTCGTCATGACCTTGCTGGTCGCGGCCAGCGTTGTCGGCGATTTGTTCGAGTCTCAATTGAAGCGCCGTGCCGGTTTCAAGGACAGCAGTAATTTATTGCCCGGTCACGGCGGCGTATTGGATCGGATCGATGCCCTGATCCCGGTTTTGCCGCTGGCGGCGCTGATCGATCTCTGGTTGTAGGAATTTCATGCAGGCAATTACCGTTCTCGGTTCTACCGGTTCCATCGGCGTTTCTACGCTGGATGTCATTGCACGCCATCCGGACCGTTATCGGGTCTATGCCCTGACTGCACACTCGCGTGTGGATGAGCTGGCTGAGCAATGCCTGCGTTTTCATCCCAAGCTGGCGGTGGTCGGTACGGCGCAGGCGGCGCAGGCGTTACAGCAAAAACTCAAGGCCGGCCAGTTGCGCACCGAGGTGCTCTACGGCGCGCAGGCGCTGTGCGAAGTGGCCGGTGCTGCGGAGTGCGATACTGTCATGGCGGCCATCGTCGGCGCTGCAGGTCTGGCGTCGACGCTGGCGGCTGCACGCGCAGGCAAGAAAATCCTGCTGGCCAACAAAGAAGCGCTGGTCATGTCCGGCCAGTTGCTGATCGACGCCGTGGCGCAGCACAAGGCAAGCTTGCTGCCTATCGACAGCGAACACAACGCCATTTTTCAGTGCCTGCCGCACGACTATCGCCGGTCGCTGCCGGACGCGGGGATTTCCAAAATACTGTTGACGGCATCGGGCGGCCCCTTCCTTAAGCGCGACGTTGCTACCCTGGATAGCGTGACACCGGAAGAGGCGGTGGCGCATCCGAAATGGGTCATGGGACGCAAGATTTCGGTGGATTCCGCCACCATGATGAACAAGGGGCTGGAGGTCATCGAGGCGCACTGGCTGTTCGGCGCGCCGGCCGACAAGATCGAGGTCATGATTCATCCGCAAAGCGTGATTCACTCGATGGTGTCCTACATAGACGGTTCCGTGCTGGCGCAGTTGGGTAATCCGGATATGCGTACCCCCATCGCCAATGCGCTGGCTTACCCGGAACGGATTGAATCCGGGGTGGCGCAGCTGGATCTGGCTCAGATCGGGCAGTTATTTTTCGAGCGTCCGGATTTTGGGCGTTTTCCGTGTCTGAAACTGGCGTATGATGCACTGCAAGCCGGGGGCAGCTCGGCGGCGATTCTCAACGCCGCCAACGAAGTTGCCGTCCAGGCATTCCTGAATCAAGAAATCGGATTCCGCATGATTGATCAAGTGATCGCCCGCGTCATGGATAAACTTCCCCATGGTCCCGTCACCGATATCGACGCCCTGATTGAGCAAGATCAGCTGGCACGCTCGTTCGCGCACTCCTGCTTGTCTTTATGATCTTTCTGTCATGAACCTGTTGCACACTCTGCTGGCCTTCGCGGTCGCGCTCGGTACGCTGGTCGTCGTGCACGAACTGGGGCATTACTGGGTGGCGCGCTTGTGCGGCGTCAAGGTTTTGCGTTTTTCCGTCGGCATGGGGCGTGTGATCTATTCCCGCCGCTTCGGTCGCGATCAGACCGAGTGGGCCTTGTCGATTTTGCCGCTGGGCGGCTACGTCAAGATGCTCGACGCCCGCGAGCAGGATGTCAGCGACATGTCGCCGCAGGATCTCAAGCGCGAATTCACGCGTCAGTCCGTCTGGCGCCGTATCGCCATCGTTGCCGCCGGCCCGGTGGCCAATTTCATCCTCGCCATTCTCTTGTTTGCCGGCTTGTTCATGCACGGCATTCCCGAACCAGTCCCCAAGCTGCGCCCGATGGCGGAGCAGACGGCTGCTTATCAGGCCGGCCTGCGCGGCGGCGAAACGATTACAGCAATCAACGGTGTGCCGGTTCAGGCTTGGTCGGAAGTGCGCTGGGAGCTGATGCAGCACGTGCTCGAGAAGACGCCTGCGCGCCTGGATGTGGAGCGCATCAACAATGGGCTTAACGGCGGCAAACTGCTGGATTCGGTCAATTTGCCGCTCGATGGCGTAACGAGCAAGGATCTCGAAAGCGATTTCCTGGCGAAGCTGGGCCTGACGCTGGCGCGTCCTCCGGCCATACTCGGCAAGATCATGGAAGGCCCGGCAATGCAGGCCGGCTTGCAAAAGGGCGACCTGATTCTCGACGTGAACGGCATGCAGATCAAAGACGGTCTGGCGCTGGTAGAATTGGTCCGCTCTTCTCCCGGCAAGCCGCTGCTGCTGCATGGCATGCGCGGCCAAAGCGAATTCCACATCCGGGTGACGCCCGATACGCTGAACGACAATGGCCAGACGATAGGGCGCATCAAGGTGGAAGTGCCGCTGGCGCCGGAAATGATCGTCGTCAGCGATGCCCCGTGGACGGCGATCGCCAAGGGCGCTCAGAAAACCTGGGACACCAGCGCAATGACGCTGAAGATGATAGGGAAAATGATCGTCGGCCAGGTTTCATGGAAAAATATTACCGGCCCGATTACCATCGCCGACTACGCCGGACAGACTGCCAAAGTCGGGCTGGTCAGCTATCTGAGCTTCATTGCGTTTATCAGCATCAGTCTCGGTGTCATGAACCTGCTGCCCATCCCGGTTTTAGATGGCGGCCATTTGCTGTATTATTCGCTGGAGATTTTGACCGGACGTCCTGTTTCTGAGCGCTTTGGGGAAATTGCTCAACGTGCTGGTCTGGGTATTTTGATGACGTTGATGATCGTTGCTGCATTTAACGACATTGTCCGTCTGATGTTTTAAGGATTCGTCCCAAGCCGTCCTGATGGCAAGGATGGCTTTTGACTTTACATATGTTCGACTATTGTTAAAAATTGTCGGCAAAAACATAGTTAATAAACGATAGCTAATGAACTTACATTCTGCGCATTTCCCTGCACCGACCTTTTCCCGTAGCCTGATCGCCGTTGCTGCGCTTGCCTTCTGCAATCAGGCATTCGCCGTCGAACCGTTCGTGGTCAAGGACATTCGCGTCGAAGGCATTCAGCGTACCGAAGCCGGTACGGTGTTCAGCTACTTGCCGGTGCGAGTGGGCGATACCTTCACCGACGAAAAGGGTACTGCCGCGATCAAGGCGTTGTACGCGACCGGCTTCTTCAAGGACGTTCGTGTCGAAGCCGAAGGCGACGTGCTGGTGATCCAGGTGGAAGAGCGTCCGGCGATTGCCAGTGTCGACTTCACCGGCATCAAAGAATTCGACAAGGAACAACTGACCAAGGCGCTCAAGGAAATCGGCGTTGCGGAATCGCGTATTTTTGATAAATCGCAAGTCGATCGCGCGGAGCAGGAGCTCAAGCGCCAATATTTGTCGCGCGGTCTGTATGGCGCCAAGGTCACCACAACGATCACCCCTGTTGAGCGTAACCGTGTTGCGGTGAGTTTTGCCGTGGATGAGGGCGACGTCTCGCGCATCAGGCAAATCAACATTGTCGGCAACAAGGCGTTCTCCGACGGCAATTTGCGCGACCAGCTCAAATTGACTACGCCGGGTTGGTTCACCTGGTACACCAAGGCGGATCAATACTCCAAGCAAAAGCTGGCCGGCGATATCGAATCGCTGCGTTCCTATTATCTGGATCGCGGCTATCTTGAAATGCAGATCGAATCTACTCAGGTCTCGATCACGCCTGACAAGAAAGACATCTACATCACCATCAACATCAACGAAGGCGAAAAATACACGGTCTCCGACATCAAGCTCGACGGCGAAATGTTCGGCATGCAGAGCGACCTGGCAGCGCTGGTTCAGTTGAAAAAGGGTGACGTGTATTCCGGCACCAAGCTCACCGACAGCACCAAGAAGATCAGCGAACGTCTCGGCAATTTCGGCTATGCGTTTGCCAACGTCAACGCCAATCCGAATGTCGACCGCGAGAAGAAGGAAGTTGCCTTCACCATCATGGTCGATCCGGGCAAGCGCGTGTACGTGCGCCATATCAACATTGCCGGTAATACCAAGACGCGCGACGAAGTCATCCGCCGCGAATTCCGCCAGTTTGAAGATTCCTGGTACGACGGCGAAAAGATCAAGTTGTCGCGCGACCGCGTCGACCGCCTGGGCTACTTCAAGGAAGTCACCATCGAGACGCCGGAAGTGCCGAACAGCACCGACCAGATCGATGTCAACATGAAGGTGGAAGAAAAGCCGACAGGCAACATCATGATCGGCGCCGGCTTCTCGCAAACGGACAAGCTGAGCCTGACCGGTTCGATTTCGCAGGAAAATGCATTCGGCAGCGGCAATACCGTCGGTATCGAAGTCAACACCAGCTCCCGTTATCGCACGATCGCGGTGTCGCAGACCAATCCGTACTTCACGGATGACGGCATCAGCCGTACCTATGAAGTGTTCCTGCGGACAATTCGTCCGTCGGCATACACCACAGGTGACTATCGCGTGAAGACGATCGGCGGCAGCGTGAAATTCGGCGTGCCGTTCTCCGAGCTGGACCGCGTCTTCTTCGGCGTCGGTATTGAAAATACCAAGGTCGACACCGACAGTTCCAGCCCGAGCCTGTATCGTCAGTATGTGCGCGACTTCGGCAGCGGCACCGGCGCAAGAGGATGCGATGTCGTCAATGACGGCACTTGCGGCATCGGCACCGCCACCACGACCAGCTTCCCGTTGACCGTCGCATGGCAGCGCGACAGCCGCGACAGCGCACTGGTGCCGACCAAGGGCGTATACCAGCGCGCCAACCTGGAAGTCTCGGGTATCGGCACCTTGCAGTATTATCGTGCGACGTATCAGCATCAATACTTCCAGCCTTTCTGGAGCAATGCCGCGACGCTGGCCTGGAACGGCGAAGTTGACTACGGCAAGGGCTTTGGCGGCAAGCCTTATCCAATCTTCAAGAACTACTACGCCGGTGGTATCGGTACGGTTCGCGGATATGAGGCTTCGTCCCTGGGTAACCTGAAAGACCAATACGGCGATTCCATGGGCGGTGCATCGCGTCTGATCGCCAACGTGGAGTTGCAATTCCCGTTCCCTGGTTCGGGACAGGATCGTAGTTTGCGCTGGTTTACCTTCGTTGACGGCGGTAACGTCTTTGCCGATGGCGAGCGTATTAAAATCAACGATCTGCGCTATTCCACCGGTTTCGGTATCAGCTGGATCTCGCCAATCGGTCCGCTGAAGCTGAGCTACGGTAAGCCGCTGAACGCGAAGACCGGCGACAAGGCGCAAAACTTCCAGTTCCAACTGGGCACCGGATTCTGATCAGCCGATCAGCTCGTGGCATAATAGAAATCTGTATTACGGAGAATGATCTTGAAGTTTATTACTAAATCACTGATGTCGATCCAAGCCGCAACGCTGGCTGTCGGCATGTTGTCGTTTGCAAATGTGCAGGCGCAAGAATCGAAAATCGCTTTTGTCAGTACTGAGCGCATCTTCCGTGAAGCCGTGCCTGCCAAGGCTGCGCAAACCAAGCTGGAAGCCGAATTCGCCAAGCGCGAAAAAGACATCGCAGACATGGCTGCACGCCTGAAGGCACAGTCGGACAAGCTGGACAAGGATGCCGCTGTTTTGTCCGAGTCCGAGCGCGTTAAGCGTCAGCGCGACCTGGCCGATATCGACAAGGAATTCCAGCGCAAGCAACGTGAATTCCGCGAAGACCTGAATCAGCGTCGCAATGAAGAATTGTCGGTTGTTCTGGAGCGCACCAACAAGGTGATTCGCCAGATCGCCGAAGCTGAAAAATACGATATCGTTTTCCAGGAAGCAGTCTACGCCAGCAAGCGCATCGATATCACCGACAAGGTTCTGAAAGAGCTGGCCAAGTAAGCCGGTTCAAATCGTCATCATGCTTACCCCAGGCACGCAGATTGTCCCGAAGAGAAATCGCCAATCTGCGCTGCTTGAGCAGGTAGTGCAATAATCTAAGAAGGCCAAGATGAGTATTCGGCTAGAACAGTTGGTCGAACGCTTGGGTGGCCAGCTAAAAGGCGATGCGCAGATTGACGTCAGCGGCATCGCGCCTTTGGATGGTGCGACATCGTCGCACATCACGTTCCTCTCCAATCCCAAGTTCCGATCCCAGGCAGAGCAGACGCAAGCTGCCGCCCTGATTTTGTCCGAAGTGGACGACGCGGCTGTCGCCGCTTATCCGGGCGCGCGCATCGTCGTCAAGAATCCCTACGCCTATTTTGCCCGTGCAGCGCAGTTATTCGCCGCACAGGCAGCCGTGCCCGTTACCGCCGGCATTCACCGCAGCGCCTGCGTAGACGACACCGCCCAGGTAGCGGCGAGCGCGACGATCGGACCGCAAGTCGTGATTGAAGCCGGCGCCGTCATCGGCGAACGTGTTGTGATTGATGCCGGCAGTTATGTCGGACGCAATGCACGCATTGGCGCAGATACGCATTTCTATGCACGCGTGACGTTTCATGCCGGTTGTGAAATCGGCGAGCGCGGCATCGTGCATTCGGGTGTCGTGATCGGCGCGGACGGCTTCGGTTTTGCCAACGAAGGCGGCGCCTGGATCAAGATTCCTCAGGTGGGCAGGGTGGTCATCGGCAGCGACGTCGAAATCGGGGCCAATACGACGATAGACCGCGGCGCCTTGTCCGATACGGTGCTGGAAGACGGCGTCAAGCTCGACAACCAGATTCAGATCGCCCACAACTGTCATATTGGCGCGCACACCGCGATTGCAGCCTGTGCGGGTATCGCCGGCAGTGCCAAAATCGGCAAATATTGCTCGATCGGCGGCGCGGCGATGATTCACGGCCATATTACGATTGCCGACAAGGTGCACGTCTCGGCAGGCACGCTGGCGCTCCGTTCGATCCTGGAGCCAGGGCAATATACCGGCTTTTACCCTATCGCCAAGCACGGAGAATGGGAAAAATCGGCAGCATTAGTGCGCAATCTGAGCACAATGCGTGAGAAAATCCGTGCGTTGGAAAAAACGATCAAATCGCTTACAGAGCCGCTTACTGAGCACAATACTGAGCAAAAAAATGACTAGTCTCGATATCAATCAAATCAAAGAATACCTCCCGCACCGTTATCCGCTGTTGTTGGTGGATCGCGTTCTTACCTGGGAAAGCGGCAAGGACATCACCGCCATCAAGAACGTGACCGTCAACGAAGAATTTTTCAACGGCCATTTTCCGCACAAGCCTGTGATGCCGGGCGTATTGATGATCGAAGCGCTGGCGCAGACCGCTGCCTTGCTCTCCTTCCTGACTGAAGGCCGCAAGCCTGACGCCAATACCGTGGTGTATTTCGTCGGTATCGACAATGCACGCTTCAAGCGTCCGGTGGAGCCGGGCGACCAGTTGAAGATGCACGTGGAAATTACCCGCCGCGCGCGCGGTATCTGGAAATACAAGGCAGTCGCGACAGTTGACGGCCAGGTTGCTGTCGAAGGCGACCTGATGTGCACCATGCGCAATGCCAACGACGCCAGCCAGGCAGGCTAAGCCATGTCGCGCATTCATCCTACCGCCGTTATTGAGTCGGGCGCTCAGCTCGATTCAACGGTCGAGGTCGGTGCCTATTCGGTGATCGGCGCCAACGTGCGCGTCGACGCCGGCACAAAAATCGGCCCGCACGTCGTGATCGAAGGCCATACGACCATCGGCCGCGATAATCAGATTTTTCAGTTCGGCTCCCTGGGCGCTGCGCCGCAAGACAAGAAATACGCCGGCGAGCCGACTCGTCTGGAAATCGGCGATCGCAACACCATCCGGGAATTCGTCACCTTCAATCTGGGGACGACGCAGGATGCAGGCGTGACCCGCATCGGCGACGACAACTGGATCATGGCCTACGTGCATATTGCCCATGATTGCCAGCTCGGAAACAACATCATTCTGGCCAACAATGCCACGCTCGCCGGTCACGTGCATCTGGGCGACTGGGTATTCCTCGGCGGCTTTACCTCGGTGCATCAGTTCTGCCATATCGGCGCGCATGCCATGACGGCATTTACTGCAGCCGTCAGCCAGGATATCCCGCCCTTCGTCACGGCCGCAGGCAATCGCGCCGTGCCGGCAGGCATCAACAGCGAAGGCCTGAAGCGTCGCGGTTTCACGCCGGAGCAGATCGCCGCCATCAAGCGTGCGTACAAGGCCATCTATCGCTCCAGCCTGCCGCTGGAAGAAGCCAGGCAGGAATTGCTGCTGCAAGAAGAAAAATCCCCCGAATCGGCTGCATACATCCGCCTGATGCGTGAATTCATCGCATCGTCCTCTCGTGGCATCATCCGATAAGATGTCGATCGCCATGGTCGCCGGCGAAAGCTCGGGCGACCTGCTGGCGAGCCGCTTGTTGTCCGGCCTGCGTCCGCGTTTGCCGGATGCGCGCCTGCACGGCATCGGCGGTCCGCACATGGCGGAGCACGGCTTCATCAGCGACTGGCCGATGGACAAGCTGACTGTCCGGGGCCTGTTCGAAGTCATCCCGCGCTATCGCGAAATCAAGGGAATCCAGAACGCCTTGCGCGATCAACTGCTGGCCGAGCGCCCGGCGGTGTTCATCGGCGTCGATTATGGCGGCTTCAATCTGGGGCTGGAGCAGCAGTTGCGCGAGTCCGGCATTCCGACCATGCATTTCATCGGCCCGCAAATCTGGGCCTGGCGCGGCGGACGCATCAAGAAAATCGCGCGCGCGGTGTCACACATGCTGGTGATTTTCCCGTTCGAAGAAGAAATCTACCGCAAGGCCGGCGTGCCGGTGACCTA
Source organism: Herbaspirillum rhizosphaerae (assembly GCF_001189965.1). Lineage (GTDB taxonomy): Bacteria > Pseudomonadota > Gammaproteobacteria > Burkholderiales > Burkholderiaceae_D > Herbaspirillum > Herbaspirillum rhizosphaerae. The sequence continues at coordinate 83,035 of NZ_LFLU01000004.1, read as the reverse complement.
TGTCGGGCATCCGCTGGCGGAAGTCATTCCCATGGAGCCCGATCAGGCTGCCGCGCGCGTAGCCCTTGGCTTGCAACAGGATACTCGCGTGGTCGCGATTCTCCCCGGCAGCCGCATGTCGGAGCTCAAGTACAACACGGCGAGTTTTCTCGGTGCAGCCAGATTGCTGAAGCAGCGCGAGCCGCGACTGCAATTCGTGGCGCCCATGGCCGGTGACAAGCAGCGCGCCTATTTCGAGCAATTGATCGCGGAAAACAATTGTGCGGATCTGGACATCCTGATCGTCAACGGGCAGTCGCATGGCGCAATGGCAGCGGCGGATGCAGTCCTGGTCGCCTCCGGTACGGCGTCGCTGGAAGTCGCGCTCTACAAGAAACCGATGGTGATTGCCTACAAGATGATGCGTGCTTCCTACGAGATCATGCGGCACATGAATTATCAGCCGTGGGTCGGCTTGCCGAATATTCTGGCGCGCGAGTTTGTGGTTCCGGAGCTGTTGCAGGATGCCGCCACGCCGCAAGCCTTGGCCGATGCGCTGTGGCAGCAACTGGACGATCCGGCGCATCTGCAACGCCTGCGCCAGCGCTTTACCGACATGCATCACTCTTTATTGCGCGACACCGCCAACGTCAGCGCGCAAGCGGTATGCGCCTTGCTGGATCGCCGGCAGACGACCCGTTTTGCGCAAGGAGCTTAGGCGATCATGGCCAGAAAAAACGATACCAATTTATCCTTGTTTGCGCTTGACGATTACGCCGGCGAAATCATCTGCGGCGTCGACGAAGCCGGGCGCGGCCCTCTGGCCGGGCCGGTCTTCGCTGCGGCCGTCATCCTGGATCCTGCACGGCCTATCGTCGGCCTGCGCGATTCCAAAAAACTGAGCGAAGCCAGCCGGGACGCATTGGCGATTGAAATCAGGGAGCACGCGATTGCCTGGGCGATTGCAGAATGTTCTGAAGACGAAATCGATCAGCTCAATATCCTCCACGCCAGCATGCTCGCCATGCGGCGGGCGGTCGAAGCATTGAAGACCGTTCCCACGCTGGCGCTGATCGACGGCAACCGTTGCCCCGTGATGGCGACGCGTTCGGAAGCCATCGTCAAGGGCGACGACAAGGTGCCGGCGATTTCGGCGGCGTCGATTCTTGCCAAGACGGCACGCGACGCCGCCTTGCGGGTCTTGCACGATCAATATCCGCACTACGCTTTCGATCAGCACAAGGGTTACCCGACCGCCTTGCATCTGGAGCGTCTGCGCCTGCACGGCGTGTCGCCGGTGCATCGCAAGTCTTACGCGCCCGTGCGCGCGCTGTTGGCCGGCGTTTGAGGAGGGCGGATGAAGTCGATTTCTTCTCGCGACAACGGAGTTTATAAAGAACTCAAGCAGCTCGCCGCCAGTGCCCAGGCGCGCCGCAAAGCCGGGCGCAGCCTGCTCGACGGCGTGCATCTGGCGGAGGCGTATTTGCAGCAGGGCGGCACGCCCGAGCAGTGCGTTGTTGCCGAGAGTGCGCTTTATCACGCCGAAGTTGCGCCGCTGCTGGCGCAGTGCGAAGCCGCCGGCAGCCTATGCATTTGTTTGCCCGATGCGCTGTATCAGGCCTTGAGCCAGGTCGAAAATGGCGTCGGCTTGTTGCTTGTCATCGCGACGCCGCAACCGCAAGCACCCTCAGTGTTGGCAACGTCGGCGGTCTTGCTCGACGGCTTGCAGGACCCCGGCAATCTCGGCTCAATCCTGCGCAGCGCTGCCGCCGCCGGCATTCGCCAGGTATTCTGTTCCGCCGGCACGGTCGGGGCCTGGTCGCCGAAGGTGTTGCGCGCCGGTATGGGTGCACATTTCCTGCTGCAGATTTTTGAGGGTGCCGATTTGCTGAGCCTCAGCAAGGCCAGCAAGATCCCGGTGCTGGCGACCAGTTCGTATGCACAGGAAACTATCTATCAGATCGATCTCACGCAAGAAGTCGCCTGGCTGTTCGGCCATGAAGGGCAGGGCGTCGCCGACGATCTGATGGAGGCAGCCGGCATCAAAGTGGTGATCCCGCATCTCGGTCAGATGGAGTCGCTCAACGTTGCCGCAGCGGCAGCCGTGTGTTTTTTTGAGCAAGCCCGGCAAAGGCAGGGCGGCCGCTGAGCGCGGTTCGCCAGCTTGCTGTTGATAGCGAAGACGGTCGCGCGCATGCATCCTGATCTCTACGCTTATTTCAGCGGAAACTGGCGCTTCACGCGCAGCATGCTTGGCGTCGACAACATGCTCATCGGCGAAGCCGACGGCCAGGCAGAATTCCATCCCCACGAAGCGTACGGTTTGCAGTACAAGGAATCCGGCCGGTTGCGTCTGGCGGCCGATCAGCGCGTGGTGTCGTTTACCCGGCGTTTCGACTATCGGGTGGAGGACGACATCGTCCATGTCGCCTTTGCCGATGGCATGCAGGCGGGGCAGGCTTATCAGAGTTACCGATACGATCCGGCGCAAAAGGCGCTATTGCCGCTGGAGACGCATCTCTGCATTGCGGATCGTTACGACGGTCGCTATGTGCTGATTGATGCAGGCCGCTTCGATCTGCATACGCGTATCGAAGGACCGCAGAAAGACTATCTGCTGCACACGCAGTTCACGAGAGCGGCCGGCTGATTCGCGCCGGCCTTGCACGCGTGGGGGCTAGCGTGTTTCCGGCTTGATTTCCTGCAGAATCGTGGCGGCAATTTCTTCGATCGATTTGGCGGTGGACGACATCCAGCGTATGCCTTCGCGGCGCATCATTTTTTCCGCTTCATTGACTTCGTAACGGCAATTCTCGATGGCGGCGTATTTGCTGCCGGGACGGCGCTCGTTGCGTACTTCCGACAGGCGCTCCGGCGCGATCGTCAGGCCGAAGATCTTCTTCTTGAAATTCACCAGTCCGCTCGGCAGTTTGTCGCGCTCGAAATCTTCCGGGATCAGCGGATAGTTGGCCGCCTTGATGCCGTATTGCATGGCCAGGTAGAGGCTGGTCGGCGTCTTGCCGGAGCGCGACACGCCCACCAGGATGACGTCGGCGCTGGCCAGGTTCTTGTTTGATTGGCCGTCATCGTGCGCCAGCGAGAAATTGATCGCTTCGATACGATTTTTGTACTCTTCCGAATCGGCCGTGTTGTGGCTGCGGCCGATGGTGTGGGTCGACTTGACGCCCAGTTCCTGCTCCAGCGGCTCGACGAAGGTCTGGAACAAATCCATGTGCATCGCCTTCGACTGCCGGATGACGGCCGACAAATCCGCCTTTACCAGCGTTGAAAAGACGATCGGCGCCTTGCCGTCGGTTTCGGCGACTTCGTTGATGCGGCGCGTGGCGTCGTAAGCCTTGTCCAGCGTATCGACGAAGGGCAGGCGCACCTGCTTGAAGCGCAGCTCGAACTGGCTGAGGACGGAGTGTCCCAGGGTTTCCGCCGTAATGCCGGTACCATCGGATACGAAGAACACGGTGCGGTTGGCCGGAGGCAAAGGGACGGGGCAGGCAGGCGGTGCAAGATCGAGCATAGTGTTGTTAAAAAGAAAACAATAAAAAATAAGAGACCGGATGAAAAAATTGCCGGCTACCCTGTAAAATGCCATGCAACAGATTGAGAAGCTAGCTCAAAATGATCCTGACCGTGCTGCGCAAGTTGACCGAATTCCTCTGGATGTTTGCCTTTGCAAACGCCGTCGGAACTGCCGCGCGCCAATTGCGTCGGATCATGCAACAAGTGTTGAGCCAAGCCGCTGTATCGATTATGTCGCCTTCGTCCAAAAATAACAAAGAACAAATGACGACTGCCGGCCGCGCGAAGATTTCTTATCATCAAACTAGAGGTTGTTATGTCCAACGCAGTAAATATGGGTTCTACCCAGGGGGCAGCATACGTAGTCTCCTTTGAAAATCTTCGCATGACGGATGTCGAGTCCGTCGGCGGCAAGAACGCGTCGCTGGGTGAAATGATCAGCCAGCTGGCCGGTGCCGGAGTCCGCGTGCCAGGTGGTTTTGCCACGACGGCGCAGGCTTTCCGCGACTTTCTGGAACACAGTGCCGAAGGTGTGAGTGGCGGCGCTACGCTGGCCCAACGTATTGCAGATCGTCTCGTCACGCTGGACATCGAAGATGTGCGTGCATTGGCGCAAGCCGGTGCGGAGATTCGTCAATGGATTATCGATACGCCTTTCCAGCCTGCGCTGGAACAGCAGATCAAATCCTTCTACGATCAACTGGTTGCCGATTCCACCGGTGAAATGTCTTTCGCCGTGCGTTCGTCCGCAACTGCAGAAGACCTGCCCGATGCATCCTTTGCCGGCCAGCAGGAAACCTTCCTGAACGTCGTCGGCATCGACAACGTGCTTGAAGCGATGAAGCACGTGTTCGCTTCGCTGTACAACGACCGCGCCATCTCGTATCGCGTCCACAAGGGCTTTACCCACGCTGAAGTCGCGCTGTCGGCCGGCGTGCAACGCATGGTGCGCTCCGACGTCGGCGCCGCCGGCGTGATGTTCACCATCGACACCGAATCGGGCTTCAAGGACGTGGTCTTCATCACTTCCAGCTACGGCCTGGGCGAAACAGTGGTGCAGGGCGCCGTCAATCCGGACGAGTTCTACGTCCACAAGCCGATGCTGGAACAAGGCAAGCTGCCGATCATCCGCCGCAACATCGGCTCCAAGCTGATCAAGATGGAATTCACCGGCGAAGCCAAGGCCGGCCGCTCGGTCAAGACCGTCGACGTGCCGGTTGAAATGCGCAACCGCTATTCGCTCAACGACGCCGAAATCGTCGAACTGGCCAAGTACGCCACCATCATCGAGAAGCACTATCAGCGTCCGATGGACATCGAATGGGGCAAGGACGGCCGCGACGGCAAGCTGTACATCCTGCAGGCGCGTCCGGAAACTGTGAAGTCGCAGCAAAAAGCGACCGATGCGCAGCAACGTTTCAAATTGAAGGGCTCCAGCGCCGTGCTGGCAACCGGCCGCGCCATCGGCCAGAAGATCGGCGCCGGTCCGGTGCGCGTGATTCGCGATGCGTCCGAAATGGAACGCGTACAACCGGGCGACGTGCTGGTCGCCGACATGACCGATCCGAACTGGGAACCGGTCATGAAGCGCGCTGCCGCCATCGTCACCAATCGCGGCGGCCGTACCTGTCACGCAGCGATCATTGCGCGTGAGCTGGGCGTGCCGGCAGTGGTTGGTTGCGGCGACGCCACCGATATCCTGAAAGACGGCAATCTGGTCACCGTTTCCTGCGCCGAAGGCGACGAAGGCAAGATCTACGACGGCCTGCTGGAAACTGAAATCACCGAAGTCGCACGCGGCGAGCTGCCACCGATTCCGTTGAAGATCATGATGAACGTCGGCAATCCGCAACTGGCATTCGACTTCCAGTCGATTCCCAACGGCGGCGTCGGTCTGGCGCGTCTGGAATTCATCATCAACAACAACATCGGCGTGCATCCGAAGGCGATTCTGGAATACCCGAACATCGATGCCGACCTGAAGAAGGCGGTCGAATCCGTCGCACGCGGCCATGCATCGCCGAAGGCGTTCTACGTCGACAAGCTGGCCGAAGGCATTGCCACCATCGCTGCGGCATTCTGGCCGAAGCCGGTCATCGTGCGCTTGTCCGACTTCAAGTCGAACGAGTACAAGAAGCTGATCGGCGGTTCGCGCTACGAACCGGACGAAGAAAATCCGATGCTGGGTTTCCGCGGCGCCGCACGTTACCTGGCGGCCGACTTCGCCGAAGCATTCGAAATGGAATGCCAGGCCATGAAGCGCGTCCGTAACGACATGGGCCTGACCAACGTCGAGATCATGGTGCCGTTCGTCCGTACGCTGGGACAAGCGGAAAAGGTCATCAACCTGCTCGGCAAGAACGGCCTGACACGCGGCGAAAACGGCCTGCGCGTCATCATGATGTGCGAAGTGCCGTCCAATGCGATCCTGGCCGAACAGTTCCTGGAATTCTTCGACGGCTTCTCGATCGGTTCCAACGATCTGACGCAGCTGACGCTGGGTCTGGACCGCGATTCGGGCATGGAATTGCTGGCGGCGGATTTCGACGAGCGCGATCCTGCCTTGCAAGCCTTGCTGACCAAGGTCATCTCGACTTGCCTGGCCAAGGGCAAGTACGTCGGTATCTGCGGCCAAGGCCCATCGGACCATCCGGACTTTGCGGAATGGCTGATGAAGCAGGGCATTGAATCGATTTCGCTGAATCCCGATTCGGTCATCGACACCTGGCAGAAACTTGCCGGCACTAAGTAGGCGCCAGTCAGGTCTAAGTCAGACAGGTTCGCTTGTCTGGTCTCATAAAAACGCGGGCTTTATGCCCGCGTTTTTGTTTTTGAGCAATATCGGGCGATAGGCTGTTAAAGTCTTGCCAGCAAGCAGTGGCTTGCGTCACATAAAAAGGAAACCCAACATGATGGACTGGGCGATATGGTTGGTATTGGCCGGGCTGGCAATCGGGGTGGAACTCTTTACCGGAACATTCTATTTGCTGATGATCGCCATTGGCCTGGCCGCCGGCGGTGGCGTTGCCTTGCTTGGCGGCGCTGTCGAGTGGCAACTCCTGGCCGCGGCGGTGGTCGGCTTCGTCGCGGTAGGTTTGCTGCGCCGCAGCCGCTTCGGGAAAATGAACAAGGAGGCCGCCGCGCGCGATCCGAACGTCATCCTGGACATCGGTCAAACCGTGCGTGTCGAGCTATGGACCGATCTCGACGGTACGCCGACCTCGCGCGTCCGCTATCGCGGTGCAGAATGGGATGTGGAACTGGCGCCAGGCAATGCAGTTCAAGCCGGGCAATTCATCATCCGGGAAATCCGCGGCAGTCGTCTGATCGTCGCGCATGCAGTGGTGCAGTAAGCTTCATTCACAAGGGGAATTTCTATGTTCGGTAGCGTAACGCTGGTTATCTTTTTCATTGCGATCATCTTCGTCGTCAAGACCATCAAAGTCGTGCCGCAGCAGCACGCCTGGGTGGTGGAGCGGCTCGGCAAGTATCACGCGACGCTCGGACCGGGGCTCAACATCGTGGTGCCGTTTATCGATCGCATCGCCTATAAGCACATCCTCAAGGAAATTCCGCTCGACGTGCCGCCGCAGGTCTGCATCACGCGCGACAACACACAATTGCAGGTCGACGGCATCCTGTATTTCCAGATTACCGATCCGATGCGCGCCTCTTACGGCTCGTCCAACTACATCGCGGCGATCACGCAGCTGGCGCAAACCACATTGCGCTCGGTGATCGGCAAGATGGAGCTCGACAAGACCTTTGAAGAGCGCGACCACATCAACACCACCATCGTTAGCGCCATCGACGAATCCGCAGAAAACTGGGGCGTCAAGGTGTTGCGTTACGAGATCAAGGATCTGACGCCGCCGAAGGAAATCCTGCATGCGATGCAGGCGCAGATCACCGCCGAGCGTGAAAAGCGCGCGCTCATCGCGGCATCGGAAGGCCGCAAGCAGGAACAGATCAATATCGCGACCGGCGAACGCGAGGCATCCATCGCCAAATCGGAAGGTGAAAAGCAGGCCTCGATCAATCGCGCCGAAGGCCAGGCTGCAGCGATTCTGGCGATTGCGGAGGCGAGCGCCGAAGCCTTGCGCAAGACGGCGGCTGCGATTCAATCGCCTGGCGGCGCGGATGCGGTCAGCCTGAAAGTCGCCGAGCAATATGTCGCCGCGTTCTCGCAATTGGCTAAGACCAATAATTCCATCATCGTGCCGGCCAATCTCGGCGACATGAGCACATTGATCGCCAGCGCCATGCAGGTCGTGAAGGCGCAGCAGAAGTAAAAGCAATCGCAAGATGTCGCCGGCAATATGCTTGCGCGGCGGCGGTAAATGCAAAAAGCGCCTGAGGAGAGATCGTCAGGCGCTTTTTGTTTTAGATTTGCTCAGATGCGGTTTCTCACGCGATACGGTCGTCGCCGCACGCGGTGGGCGCGACAGAATCGATGCTGTCATACGGCAGCATGATATTCACGGACAAGCCGCCATCGATGCGGTTGAGTGCACGGATGGTGCCGCCATGCGCCTCGATGATGCGGCGCGCGATGGTCAGGCCGAGGCCGTAGCCATGCGTGTTTTTTTGCGTGCGCGTACTGCGGAAGAACGGTTCGAAAATGAGCTGCAATTCATCTTCCGGAACGCCCGGCCCACGGTCGACGACGGAAATCAGGACCTGCTGTTTGTCTTTGTTGACGCGGGTATTGATGGCCACCACGGTATCGACGGCCGTCTGTTTGACGGCATTGCGCACGACATTTTCGATGGCGCGGTACAGCAGTTCTGCTCCGCCCTTGATGACGGCATTGCTGCGTATCTGGCCTTCCACGTGGCGATCGATGGATTCGGCTTCGAAGCGCGCATCGTCGATGATTTCGCCGAGCAGGTCTTCAATGCGGATGTGATCCTCCATGGCGCCGGTCACGCCGGCTTCCAGCCGCGACAGGGTCAACAATTCACCGACCAGCTTGTCCATGCGCACGCCTTCGCGTTCGATGCGTTCCAGCGTGGCGGCGGTTTTTTCCGGTTGCAGGCGCGCCAGGCCGATCGAGGCCTGCAGTCTCGCAATCGGCGAACGCAGCTCATGCGAGACGTCATGCAGCAAGCGGCGCTGGCTTTCCATCAGTGCGCGCAGCTTGTCGGTCATGCTGTCGAAATCGCGACCGAGATCGGCCAGCTCGTCGCTGCGCTTGCTCATCAGCGGCGCCAGGCGGTCGTTCAGATTGCCCGAGGCGGCATTGGCAAAGGCGGATTTGAGCTGGCGAATCGGCTGCGAAAAATACCAGGCCAGCAACATCGCGAAGAACAGGCTGGCGACGGTCGACACCAGCATCGGCATCATCGGAAAGAAGAACGGCGGCGGTGGGGGCTGCATTTGGGGGTTGTCACGGCGCGGCTCAGGTGAGTTGCTCATGCGCAACGGCGACGGCAGAAAGAGCAGGTAGGTATGGCCGTCCGCAGCTTTGACTTCTTCCACCACGCGGCGCCGGACTTCCGTGCTCAGCAGCACGCGCGCTTCTTCGACCAGCTTGGGATTGACCGCGCGACCGAGCAGTTCCTTCTGGTTTTCATCGACGGCATAGACCTGATGGCGTTCCGCATTCAGGATCAGCTTGCGCAGCGCTTCCGTACCACCATACTGCAGCGTGGCGGCGGCGGAGCGGATGGTGAAGACGGCCGGCGGACTCAGGTCCAGATCGGTGGTGCGCTGATTGCGTTCGCGGTTCTCGAACGAAAACATGATGCCCACGCCGATGATGGCGGTCAGCTGCGCCACCATGATGAAGAAAAAGAACTTCCAGAACAGCCGGCCCACCGATTACTCCTTGATGAACTGGTAACCCAAGCGATAGACGGTCTGGATGCAGGATTTGTCGCTGCCAAGCGTGGAGATCTTCTGGCGGATGCTGCTCAGGTGCACGTCGATGTTGCGGTCGAAGCGCGCCAGAGGGCGGCCGAGGCCTTGCTCGGAAAGGTGTTGCTTGCTGACCGGTTTGCCGGCATTGCGCGCCAGCACTTCTAGCAGGTTGAATTCGCTGCTGGTCAGCTCCAGCGGTTGGCCGGACCAGGTGGCGCGGCGTTGTTCCGGCCACATCGAGAGTGCGCCGACTGCCAGCGGCGAGTAGGGGCTGTGATCGGGATTGTCGATGACGGTGCGGCGCAGGATGGCGCGCACCCGGGCGGTCAGCTCACGCGGCGTGCAAGGCTTGGGAACGTAGTCGTCGGCGCCGAGTTCCAGGCCGATGATGCGGTCGGTGTCGTCGCCCTTGGCTGTCAGCATCAAGACAGGAAGATTGCTCTTGGCGCGGATGCGGCGTAAGGTTTCCAATCCATTGAGACGAGGCATCATGACGTCGAGCACCACAATGGCGTATTGGTTGGACAAGGCTTCGGCAACACCCGATTCGCCGTCATAGGCGACGCGGACTTCAAATTTTTCCTGCTCAAGATATTCCTTGAGCATATCAACGAGTTCAACGTCGTCGTCTATCAGTAGTACTTTTGACATCGTTGTTTGTTTCTCTTTCTCTGGTTGCTGCAGCATTTCGGATTTTTCAATCATATGCGCAAAACCCTCGCAGACGGTACTGCGGTAACGTTTAGTGTCCGCATCTTTACACACTTTTACTTGCCATCCGGAGGCATTTTGCCGTGGGAAACACCACTGTTTCCCGGGTGTCGGAAATGAAGGACAGGCGCGCTCCGTCTGTATCGCTGCGGCTTTGCGGAAAAGTGCCCGCGATCAATCTAAATTTACTCCAATTTACACTCGCGGACCGGGCTTTACATGTGCGTATCGCCGATACTTGTCAAGCGGGCAGATAACACCTTCCGGGTTTTTGCTGCGAGGTGCAAATGACGGTAAAGAATGACGTCCGTCTATGCAAGGGGCAACTTGTCAGAGGGAGAACAACATGAGTATCAGCGGCGTATCCAGCAGCAATCTTTTTTCCTTGGCCGACCTGGGCGGAACCAGCGGCGTCGATCAGACCAGTGCGACGGTCAGTTTTTCAGATTTTCCACCTCCGCCGCCGCGGCATCACGGAGGCGGCGGCGATTTTATCGATGCCATCAAGCAAGCGCTGGCATCGCTTGAAGCCGATACGGCGACTTCCAGCACGGTGACGACATCGTCCACCGACAATACGACCTCGACGCAAAATGTCGACGCAGCGTTGAACAGTTTCCTGCAAAACCTGCTGACGGCATTGCATTCGGAAAGCGCGTCCAATTCCAACTCGACGACCGATAGCAGCACCGACGACAACAGCGTCACTTCAGCTTCGGCAGTGGCGGCAGCCACGGCTTCGTCCGCTGCGGCAGCGGCCAATCGCCCGCCGCCACCGCCAGGCGGCGGACGTCTGGAAGAGGACCTGACCAAGCTGGTTCAATCGTTGTCGGCGTCGGAATCCAGCACCTCCTCGACCGACACGGCCTCGGCCAGCGACTCCAGCACCTCGGGCAGCTCGTCGTCGACGAACACGGATCTGGAAAGCAGCTTTGCCAATCTGCTGAGCGCGCTGGGCGATGCAGGCGGCACTTCATTGAGCAGTTTCCTGCAGAGCATCACGACTAAATTGCACGCAACGCCATCCAGTGGCAACATCATCAATACGACGGCATGAGCCGGATGATTGATGGGAAACCGGATGGAAGATTTGATGGCGAGTTGCCTGAAGCCTGGCGCGCCGGCATGGACGGGATGGATCTGATACATGCTGCATGACAAGCTTTTGCAAGACCCCGCACATCTGCAAGAGTTGATGCATCTGCTGACGCAGAGCATTACTGCCGATGTGCAGGGAAAATCCGATGAGGCGATGGCCTCCCTGGAACTCGCCATCAAGCTGGATCCCGGCTTCGTGCCGGCGTTGATGCGGCGCGCCGACCTGCTGCTGTCGCAGGAGCGCTATGACGAAGCGATCGCCGCCTACGACGATTGCCTGAGACGTTTTCCAACCCTGCTGGAGGCGCGCCAGTCGCGTCAGCGCGCCTTGTTCCTGGCGCTGGAGCAATCCACCATGGCGCTGGAAGAGTACCCGCAGGATGCCGATCAGTGGTGCCGGCAGGCAGCATTGCAGACGCATCTCGAACGCTTCGACGAGGCGTTGTCGTCCCTTGATCGGGTGCTGGCGTTTGCGCCATCGCATCAGCAAGCGCTGAATCAGCGCGGCAACGTCTTACTCCATTTGAATCGCCACGAAGAAGCGGTGCTGTGCTACGACCGCATTCTTGCGCACTCGGCTGCCAATGCGGCAGCCATTTTCAACCGCGGCAACGTCCTGCAAAAGATGAATTGCCTGAATCAGGCGCTCTGGTGTTACGAGCAGGCGCTGACATTACAGCCCAATTTCCCGGAGGCGGAGATGGCGCAAAGTCATTGCCTGCTGCAACAAGGCGACTTTGCCGGCGGCTGGCAGCGGCATGAAGCGCGTTGGCGGACACCACAGCTGCAAGGACAGGAAATGTTTCCGGACATACCGGCATGGTTGGGCGAACCTTCGCTGGAAGGGCGCAGCATCTTGCTCTGGGCCGAGCAGGGCCTGGGAGATACGATACAGTTCGCGCGCTACATTCCGCTGATTGCCGAGAGCGCGGCAAAAGTAACGGTATGCGTGCCGGAGGCGCTGTATCGCTTGCTCTCATCGTTCGAGGCCTTGCCCAACGTCGCGATTGTCGTGAACGATCTGGCGCTTGCGCCGCATGATTTTCATTGCCCGCTGATGAGCCTGCCGCTGGCGCTGAGCTGGAAGCTGGCGACGATCCCGGCCAGCGCGCCTTATCTGCGCGCCGAGAGAGAATCGCTACAGCGCTGGGCCGCGATACTCGGCGAAGGGCAGAGGCCGCACTCAGCTCGTTTTAAAGTCGGCATGGCATGGGCCGGCAGGCAGGTCGGCGCCTTGAATCACACGCGCGATATTCCCTTGCGCTATCTGCGGCCGCTGGCGGATATTCCGGTGGATCTGATCAGCCTGCAACGCGACGTTCCCGAAGGCGATATGGCTGAACTCGACAGCTGGCAACGCATGCGCCGCTTCGAAGCCGCCATGAGCGATATGGCCGAAACGGCAGCGCTGATCAGTCATCTCGACCTGGTCATCAGCGCCGATACCGCCGTCATTCATCTGGCCGGCGCGCTCGGCAAGCCGGCCTGGCTGTTGTTGCGCTACGAAAGCGAATGGCGCTGGGGATGGCAAACCGGCAACTCGCGCTGGTATCCGACGGTCAAGGTGTTCCGTCAGAAGATTCGGGGCGATTGGTCCGGTGTGGCGGAGGAAGTTGCCGAGTGCCTGCGACTGGCGGCCGGGGGATAAAAGATAGCGGTCAAAAAAGCGTCAGTCCGTTGCGAGTGACGCGATCGACGACAGGATACGCGCCGCCGGTCAGCGGCGGTGCGTCTTCATGGCAGCCTGGATTTCGCGCTGGCTGTCGCGTTGTTTCTCGGTTTCGCGTTTGTCGTGCTGCTTCTTGCCTTTTGCCAGGCCGATTTCGCATTTGATGCGGCCTTTGCTGAAATGCAGGTTCAGCGGCATCAGCGTATAGCCGGAACGTTCCACTTTTCCGATCAGTTTGGCGATTTCCGCGGCGTTGAGCAGCAGTTTGCGCGTGCGCGTGGTTTCCGGATGGACGTGCGTGGAGGTGCTGGTCAGGGCGCTGATATGCGCGCCGAACAGAAAAATCTCGCCGTTGCGGATCGTCACATAGGCTTCCTTGATCTGCGCCTTGCCGGCGCGGATGGCTTTGACTTCCCAGCCTTCCAGGACGATACCGGCTTCGAAACGCTCCTCGACGAAGTAATCGAAAAAGGCTTTTTTATTATCAACAATACTCATCTAATCGGAAAATCCGTGGTGTCGGTTAAAATTTCAACTTTGCGATTTTATCAAACGGACCACCTTTCATGGCAGTCGTACATAAAACAGTCCTGATCAATTACAGCGCCGAGCAGATGTTCAAGCTGGTCGACCGCGTCGAAGATTACCCTGAATTCCTGCCCTGGTGCGGCGGCGTCGACGTTGAAGAGCGTCAAGGCGACAAGCTCAAGGCCAAGCTCAAGATCAACTATCACGGCCTCAAGCAATCCTTCACCACCGAAAACACCAATGTGCCGCCAAGCAATATGACGATGCATCTGGTGGAAGGACCGTTCAAGCATTTCGAAGCGCGCTGGAATTTCAAGGCGCTGCGCGATGATGCCTGCAAGATCGAGTTCGACATGCAGTACGAGTTTTCGAGCCGCATTCTGGAATCGGTGATCGGGCCGGTATTCAGCATGATCGCCAACAGCTTTGTCGATTCTTTTTGCAAACGTGCAGAACAGATATATGGCTGAAGCGGCGCAATTGCAAGAAGATCAGCTGCAAGTCGAGATCTGCTATGCCACGCCGAATCTGGAGATCCGCAAGCCGGTTCGTGTCGACGCCGGCGCTACCGTGCAGCAAGCCATCATGCAAAGCGGTCTGCTGCGGGAGTGTACAGCAATCGACCTGACCGTTTGCCGCGTCGGCATCTACGGCAAGCTGAAAACCCTCGATACCGTACTGCGCGAGCATGATCGCATCGAGATCTACCGGCCGCTGATTGCGGACCCCATGGATTCGCGCCGGCGCCGGGTGCAGAAGAAGGGCGGCTGAACCGTTGAGCGTGGCGGCGACTTTTGACAACAAGTGCAGCCGCGCCACACCTCGGGTGCATATTTGACGGAAAAATCAAGGTCTCCGCGACGCGTGCAAAAGTTTTCTGTATAATTCGCTTTTGCGCCTATAGGAAATGCTATGCGTCTTCTCCAAAAAGCACTCACATTCGATGACGTGCTCCTCGTCCCGGCTTATTCGGACATCCTCCCTAAAGATACTTCCCTTGCCACGCGTCTGACACGCAACATTCGCCTGAACATTCCGCTTATTTCCGCGGCAATGGACACCGTGACTGAAGCGCGTCTGGCAATTGCCATCGCACAAGAAGGCGGTATCGGTATTGTTCACAAGAACCTGACGCCGAAGGAGCAGGCGCGCGAGGTTTCCAAGGTCAAGCGTTTTGAATCCGGCGTGGTGCGCGATCCGATCACGATCCCGCCGACCATGAAGATCCGCGAAGTCATCGCCTTGTCCGAATTGCACGGCATCAGCGGCTTCCCGGTTGTCGAGGGTGCCAGCCTGGTCGGCGTCATCACCAACCGCGATCTGCGCTTTGAAGAAGACCTCGACGCCGAAGTGCGCGCCAAGATGACGCCACGCGACAAGCTGGTCTATGTCAAGGACGGCGCCGATCCGGAAGAAGCCAAGCGCCTGATGAACAAGCACCGCCTCGAGCGCGTCATGGTCATCAACGACAACTTCGAGTTACGCGGCCTGATCACTGTCAAAGATATTCAAAAATCCACGGCGCACCCGTTCGCCAGTAAAGACAGCCAGGGCAAGCTGCGCGTCGGCGCTGCCGTCGGCGTCGGTCCCGATAACGATGAACGCATCGAACTGCTGGTCGCAGCAGGTGTGGACGTGCTGGTGGTCGATACGGCCCACGGTCACTCCGCAGGCGTGTTGAATCGCGTCAAATGGGTCAAGACCCGTTACCCGCATGTGGATGTGATCGGCGGCAACATTGCTACCGGTGCAGCTGCCAAGGCGCTGGTCGAACACGGTGCGGATGCGGTCAAGGTCGGTATCGGCCCAGGCTCGATCTGCACCACGCGTATCGTCGCCGGCGTCGGTGTGCCGCAAATTTCCGCCATCGCCAACGTGGCCAAAGCACTGGAAGGCACCGGCGTACCGGTCATCGCCGACGGCGGTATCCGCTTCTCGGGCGATGTCTCCAAGGCACTGGCCGCAGGCGCCTCCAGCGTCATGATGGGCAGCATGTTTGCCGGTACAGAAGAAGCGCCGGGCGAAGTGATCCTGTTCCAGGGCCGCAGCTACAAGTCGTATCGCGGCATGGGCAGCGTTGGCGCCATGACCGACGGTTCGGCTGACCGCTACTTCCAGGACGGCGAAAACAACGCCGAAAAACTGGTGCCGGAAGGTATCGAAGGCCGCGTCGCCTACAAGGGCAGCGTGCTGGCGATTCTGTATCAACTGGTCGGCGGCGTGCGTTCTTCCATGGGTTACTGCGGTTGCGCCACCATCGATGAATTCCGCGAAAAAGCCGAGTTCGTCGAGATTACCTCGGCGGGTATGCGCGAGTCGCATGTCCACGATGTGCAGATCACCAAGGAAGCTCCTAACTACCGCGCCGACTAAGCAAAGTAAGGATGAGACAAAAGGCCGCGCTCCTTTTCGAGTTGCGGCCTTTTGACTTATTTTTGCCGCTGAAATAATTTCAAACTTGCCTACCTCCACTGCCATGCACTCAAAAATTCTGATCATCGATTTCGGTTCCCAGGTCACCCAGCTGATCGCGCGTCGCGTGCGCGAAGCCGGCGTGTTTTCCGAAGTCTTTCCTTACGACGTGAGCGACGAATTCATCCGCAACTACGGCGCCTCCGGCGTGATTCTGTCGGGCGGTCCGAACAGTGTGACCGAAGGCGACACACCGCGCGCGCCGTTCGCGGTGTTCGAACTGGGCGTGCCGGTGCTGGGCATCTGCTACGGCATGCAGACCATGGCTGAACAACTGGGCGGCAAGGTTGAAAACGGCAAGCTGCGCGAGTTCGGCTACGCTGAAGTGCGCGCCCACGGCCACACGGCATTGCTGAAGGATATCGCCGACTTCACCACGCCTGAAGGCCATGGCATGCTGAAGGTCTGGATGAGCCACGGCGACAAGGTCAATGAAATGCCGCACGGCTTCAAGCTGATGGCCTCGACCGGCAATTGCCCGGTCGCCGGCATGGCCGACGAAGAACGCCGTTTCTACGCCGTGCAGTTCCATCCCGAAGTCACGCATACCGTGCAAGGCAAGGCGTTGCTGGGCCGTTTCGTGCACGACATCTGCGGCTGCAAATCGGACTGGAACATGCCCGACTACATCGCTGAAGCGGTCGAATCGATCCGTCAGCAAGTCGGCACCGATGAAGTCATTCTCGGCCTGTCCGGCGGCGTCGACAGCAGCGTTGCCGCTGCCCTGATCCATCGCGCCATCGGCGACCAGCTGACCTGCGTATTCGTCGACCACGGCCTGCTGCGCCTCGACGAAGGCAAGATGGTTATGGAAATGTTCGGCAAGAACCTTGGCGTCAAGGTCATCCATGTCGATGCAACCGATCAGTTCATGGGCCACCTGGCCGGCGTGACCGATCCGGAAGCCAAGCGCAAGATCATCGGCCGCGAATTCGTGGAAGTGTTCCAGGCCGAATCCGGCAAGCTGAAGAACGCCAAATGGCTGGCGCAGGGCACGATTTACCCAGACGTCATCGAAAGCGCCGGCAAGGGCAAGAAGGGCGCGCACACCATCAAGAGCCACCACAACGTCGGCGGCCTGCCGGAAACGCTGAACCTGAAACTGCTCGAGCCGCTGCGCGAACTGTTCAAGGACGAAGTGCGCGAACTCGGCGTGGCGCTCGGTCTGCCGCACGAAATGGTTTACCGTCATCCGTTCCCGGGCCCGGGTCTGGGCGTGCGCATCCTCGGCGAAGTGAAGAAGGAATTCGCCGACTTGCTGCGCCGCGCCGATGCGATCTTCATCGAAGAACTGCGCAACACCAAGGAAGCCGACGGCCAAAGCTGGTACGAAAAGACCAGCCAGGCGTTTGCGGTTTTCCTGCCGGTCAAGTCGGTCGGCGTGATGGGCGACGGCCGTACCTACGAATACGTGGTGGCGCTGCGCGCCGTGCAGACGCAGGACTTCATGACCGCGCACTGGGCGCACCTGCCGCATGAGCTGCTGGGTCGCGTATCCAACCGCATCATCAACGAAGTGCGCGGCATCAACCGCGTGGTCTACGACATTTCCGGCAAGCCGCCGGCAACGATCGAGTGGGAGTGATATCTCTTTTCGGGATAGATCGTTCGCTGGTTGATTAAATACAAAGCCCTGTTTTTACAGGGCTTTGTATTCTGGGCCGGGCGACAGCGCGGTAGCGGATAATGGCGGCGACATCATTTAGAGCATTATTTTTGGAATTCCATCATGGAAATTAAAGTCAACTTCCTCGACAAGCTGCGTCTCGAAGCCAAGTTCGACGACTTCACTGTCATCGCCGACCAGCCTATCCGCTACAAGGGCGACGGCTCGGCGCCCGGTCCCTTCGATTATTTTCTGGCGTCGTCGGCCTTGTGCGCGGCTTACTTCGTGAAGTTGTATTGCAACACCCGCAACATCTCCACCGAAAATATCCGCCTGTCGCAAAACAATATTGTCGATCCTGAAAACCGTTACAAGCAGATCTTCAAGATCCAGGTCGAGTTGCCGGCGGATATCGAAGAGAGCGATCGTCGCGGCATCCTGCGCTCCATCGAGCGCTGTACCGTAAAGAAAGTGGTGCAGGAAGGCCCCGACTTCATCATCGAAGAAGTCGAAAACCTGGATGCCGATGCGCAGTCCCTGTTGACCCTGAAGCCGGACGCCGAAGCTAGCACCTTCATTCTGGGCAAGGATCTGCCGCTGGAGCAGACCATCGCCAATATGTCGGCCATGTTGGCGGACCTGGGTATCAAGATTGAAATCGCCTCGTGGCGCAATATCATCCCGAACGTGTGGTCCCTGCATATCCGCGATGCACACTCGCCGATGTGCTTCACCAACGGCAAGGGAGCGACCAAGGAAAGCGCGCTGGCGTCGGCCCTGGGCGAGTACATCGAGCGGATCAGCAACAACCACTTTTACGCCGGCGCGTTCTGGGGCGAAAACCTCGCCGGGGCGGAATTCGTCCATTATCCGAACGAGCGCTGGTTCAAGCCCGGCCGCAAGGATGCGCTGCCGAAAGAAATCCTGGATGACTACTGCCTGGAAATCTACAACCCCGATGGCGAGTTGCGCGGTACGCATCTGGTCGACACCAACTCCGGCAATGTGAAACGCGGTATCTGTTCGCTGCCGTACGTGCGGCAGTCGGACGGCGAGGTGGTGTATTTCCCGTCCAATCTGATCGAAAACCTGTTCGTCAGCAACGGCATGAGCGCCGGCAATACGCTGGCCGAAGCACAGGTGCAATGCCTGTCCGAAATTTTCGAACGGGCGGTCAAGCGCGAAATCCTGGAAGGCGAAATCACCTTGCCTGACGTGCCGCAGGAAGTGCTGGCGAAATATCCCGGCATCCTGGCAGGCATCAAGGGGCTGGAAGAGCAGGGCTTTCCCGTGCTGGTCAAGGATGCGTCGCTGGGCGGGATTTACCCGGTGATGTGCGTCACCTTGATGAACCCGCGCACCGGCGGCGTCTTTGCCTCGTTCGGCGCGCACCCGAGCTTAGAGGTGGCGCTGGAACGCAGTCTGACCGAGTTGCTGCAGGGACGCAGTTTTGAAGGCCTGAACGATTTGCCTCAGCCGACCTTTGAAAGCAACGCGGTGACCGAGCCGAACAACTTCGTTGAGCACTTCATCGATTCCAGCGGCATCGTGTCGTGGCGCTTTTTCAGCGCGAAGGCGAATTACGACTTTGTCGAGTGGGACTTTACCGGCCAAGGAGAGAACTCCAATGCCGAGGAAGCCGCCACCCTGTTCGGCATCCTCAAGGAGATGGGCAAAGAGGCCTACGTGGCGGTGTACGACCAGTTGGGCGCCGTGGCCTGCCGGATTCTGGTGCCCGGCTATTCGGAAGTCTATCCGGTAGAGGATCTGATCTGGGACAACACCAACAAGGCCCTGTTGTTCCGCGAGGACGTGTTGAACCTGCATCGCCTGGACGATGCCGCGCTGGAGGCCTTGCTGGAGCGCCTGGAAAACAGCGAGTTGGATGAGTACTCCGATATCGCCACCCTGATCGGCATCGAGTTCGACGAAAACACGGTCTGGGGCCAGCTGACGGTCCTTGAGCTGAAGCTGCTGATTCAGCTCGCCTTGCAGCAGTTCGAAGAAGTGCAGGATCTGGTGGGCGCCTTCCTGCAATACAACGACAACACGGTCGAGCGCGGCTTGTTTTACCAGGCCTTGAACGTGGTGCTGGAAGTGATGCTCGACGACGATCTGGAGCTGGACGACTACGTTGTCAACTTCCGCCGGATGTTCGGCGACGCGCGGATGGATGCGGTAATGGGATCGGTCGACGGCAGCGTGCGCTTTTTCGGATTGACGCCAACCAGCATGAAACTGGAAGGTCTCGACAGGCACCATCGCCTGATCGACAGCTACAAGAAACTGCACAAGGCGCGCGCCGATGCGGCGACCAAGCGCTAGGACCGCAAGCCATGGCTGAACAGGATTTGTTTGGGGAGGTTCCCCCACCTGCAGCTGCAGCGCGTCCGCGCCCGTCCCGCCCGCGTCCATCGGTGGTCCCGCCGCAGCACACCTGGTTCTTTGCGTTGCGTCCTGAGGCTGCCGATGCGGCGCGTCTGGATGCCTTTGCCGAAAAATTGCTGGCGTCTCATGGCGTCACCGGCAAACGTGTCGGACCGGAGCGGCTTCACATTACCTTGGAGCTGGTCGGGCACGACAGCGATGCGCAGGTGGCGGAAATGGTGGAGGCGGCATGCCGCGCAGCCGATGCAGTGCGTTTTCCCGCGATCGACGCCCGTTTCGATGCCGCCGTGACATTCTCCGCACCCAGCGGGCCGTTCGTGCTGCTCGGCGGCGATGGTCTCAATGGCGTACGCGAGCTGCGCACCGCGCTCGGTTGCGCGCTGGCCGAGCATGGTTTTGCGCCGCAGCGCTCCTACGAACCGCACATGACCCTCGGCTACGATCCGCGCCACCGGGTGGAGCGTATTGCCATCGATCCCGTCGGCTTTCAGATTGCCCACTTCGCGCTGGTCAAAAGCCATATCGGCCTGTCCCGCCACGAAGTGTTGCGCGTGTGGCCGCTCAGCGGCTGACTGCCTCTGCCCGGCGCGCGTTGCCGTTCCAGTGCACCAGCGCAGCAACAAGTCCCAGTACGATGCCGAAGATCACGATGCCGGTCCAGCCGTAGCGCGCCATCAGCCAGCCGCTGATCATCACGCCGAGCGCGCCGCCGGAGAAGGTCGCGGTCATGTACAGGCTGTTGATGCGGCCTTGCGCCTTCGGATCGACGGCGAAGGCGCGGGTCTGGTTGGACACCAGGCCCGACTGCACGCCGATGTCGAGCACGATAACGCCGATTACCAGCAGCACCAGCGAGGTCTCCGCGCCGGCCAGCAGCAGGAAGGCTGCCGTCACGATGCCGATGCTGGCGCCAATGACGCTGCGCGGCCCGAGCTTGTCGGTGGCGCGGCCGCCGAGCGAAGCCGCCAGCGCCCCCGCTGCGCCGATGATGCCGAAGCCGCCGGCCCAGGCGCTGCCGAGATGCCACGGACCGTTCGCCAGCAAGGCCGCCAGATTGACCCAGAACGCATTGAAACAGGCCCACAACAGTGCCTGTACCATCATCGATTCGCGAATCGGACGATGATCGCGCGCCAGCGGCCACAGCGACGCCAGCAAACGTCCATAAGACAGGTTGGTGCCCGGCACTCCGCGCGGCAGCAGCATCGCAGCTGCGATCCACACCGGAATCATGAACGCCGCTTCCACGCCGTACACCGCGCGCCAGCCATAGGCTGAGCCCACCACGCCGCTGATGGTGCGGCCCAGCAGGATGCCGACCATGATGCCGCTGACGACTGTTCCCACTGCACGTCCGCGATTTTTCGGCGACGACATGACGGCGGCGAAAGGCACCAGCTGCTGCGGCACGCAACTGACAATGCCCAGTCCGAAAGAGGCGGCGATCAGCGCCCAGATGCCAGGCGCCAGCGCCGCCATGGCGGCGAAGACGAAGGCGCCGACGATCTGGCCCAGCACCAGCTTGCGGCGGTCGAAGCGATCGCCGAGCGGCAGCAGCAATGCCAACCCGACGGCAAAGCCGAGCAGCGCCGAGCCGGCGACGAGATCGACGGTTGCCACGTCCACCTGCATGCCGGACGCAATCAGGGGCAGGATGGGCTGGGTGCAATAGATGTTGGTGATGACGGCGCCGGCGATGATCGCCATCATGATGATCTTGCCGCGCGATGCGACTGCGGGTGGGGTGCTATCGGATGTGATGGGCTGGCCGTTCACGGCGTTCTCCTTGAAGTCTGCGTTCGGGGCGGCGGGATGCCGCGCTCCGATGACGAACGGCCCAGCTTACTTGTTTGCATTTATAAAGAGAATTCCATAAGATCGGGAATAATCCTCTCAAAATTTGGTAATAACACATGAATCGCCTCGACTCCATGTCCATCCTGATTGCCGTCGTCGACGCCGGCAGTTTGTCGGCTGCTGCGCGTTTCCTCGACATGCCGCTGGCGACGGTCAGCCGCAAGGTGGCGGAACTGGAGGCGCATCTGAAGACGCGTTTGCTGCATCGCTCGACGCGGCAACTGTCGCTGACGGAGGCGGGCATCTCCTATGTGGCTGCTTGCCGGCGCATCCTGGAAGAAATCGGCGAAGCCGAGCGGGCGGCGACGGGAGAGTACGCTTCACCCAAAGGAGAACTGGTGGTCACCGCTCCCGTGGCGTTCGGGCGCTTGCATGTGGTGCCGGTGGTCGCCGAGTTTCTCGCGCACTATCCGGAGATCGGCATCAACCTGATACTCACCGACCGTGTAGTCCACCTGATGGACGAGCACGCCGATGCGGCGATACGGATCGGCGAGCTGCCCGATAGCGCCTTGATGGCAACGGGCGTCGGGACGGTGCGGCGTGTGGTCTGCGCCAGTCCTGCCTATCTGGCGGCGTATGGGGTGCCCGCCAGGCCGGAGGATCTTGCCGGGCACGCATGCGTGACGTTTGAAGTTCTCGCGTCCATGCGGGCCTGGGTATTCGGGGCAGGCAAGTCCGAGCTGTCGGTGCCCGTTCAGTCGCGCTTGACGGTCAACACGGCGGAGGCCGCCATCGCCGCCGCGACGCTGGGCGTCGGGCTGATACGCGTGTTGTCTTACCAGGTTGCAGATGCGGTCCGCGAGCAGGCGTTGCGGATGGTGCTGGAGGAATTCGAGTCGGCGCCATTGCCCGTCAGTCTGGTGCACACTGGGCAGGCGCCGTTGCCGTTGAAGCTGCGCGCCTTCCTCGATTTTGCCACGCCGCGCTTGCGCGCCCGTACTGCGCGCATCTTGTAAAAAATGGGCGCGGTTCAGAACTGGAGCGCCTTGCGGGCTAGGCGGCAGATTTGCGTCGCCCGCTCAACAGCGGCAAGCCGAGATCGGCAAGCAAGGCAATGGCGATTGCCGCAGCACCGATGAGAAAGAGCAGGCGATGATTGCCGCCCGTGGCGTTGAAGATCGCCGAATAGCTATAGCCCGCGACCGCCTGAAACGCCGCGAATACCGTGGTGGCGCGGCCCCACGTGACGTTCTGTTGCTCAGCGTGGCCAACGATCGTTTCACGCACGCGCGCCAGCATCAGCGGGACCACGCCGGGAGGAAAGGCGCCGATCAGCAAGGTCAGCGCAGCGATGCACCAGTAGTTGTCCGTCACGCAGATGCCAACGACGGCCAGCAGTTGCGTCAACAGCACATAGCGCATGGTCGGGCGCGCACCGATGCGGTCGATGAGAAAGCCGTAGACCGGCGGCCCGAAGATGGCGCCGACGCCATACAGAATCCAGAACAGCGAACCCAGATGCGCGCCGGCGCCCAGGCCGCGCGCGATGAAATCCACGAAGAACACCATCGCCGGCACCACGCCGACTGCGGTCAATGCATATTGAAGGTAGAGCAGGCCTGTGCCGGAAGCTGTTTTTTCGCCGGGTGCAGAAGCATGTGCGAGGTGCGCCGTCGGCACCGGAGCAGACGATGGCCACCAGAACCAGCTGACCGCTGTCAGTACCGCAGAGACAACGCCAAGCCCGAACCAGGTCTGCCACAGGCCCAGATTCAGGAGCAGCGGCACCAGCGTTCCCGAGCCGGCGATGCCCAGGCCCAGGCCAAGGAAGATGGCGCCGCTGGCCGAACCCCTGCGTTCAGCCGGGACGTGCGGCAGAACGGTCGCCGCCACCAGCACCATGATGGCGCCGCCGGCAATCCCCGACACCAGCCGCCAGCCAAAGAACCAGCTCACCGACAGTGGCATGGCGCAGGCCAGGAAGGACAACGTCACCAGCACCATCATCAGCCGCAGCATGGTCACATTCGAAAGCCGGCGCGCAATCGGTCGGCCGAGCAATGCGCCCAGCAGGTAACCGGCCAGATTCGCGGCGCCGAGGTAGACGATGTCCGCCGCCGAAAACCAGTGCGCCTGGATCAGAGGAGGGATCAGGGGCGTATAAGAAAAGCGCGCCAGGCCGATGCTGACCAGGCTGGCGCACAGCCCGGCGAGAATGTGGCGCCAGACGGCATTACGGTCTGAAGCGGGAAGTTGCGAAAGCGTCGTGTCGGCAGACATGGTGATGTTCCTCTAAGGCAAATTCTTGTTGTGAAAGTAGCGATGAAGCGGTAATTCAATGTTTGACATTAATGTCAATAATGGGTAATCCTAATCATCATTGACATATGTGTCAATGATGATTTACAGTCATCGTTCAGAGCAAATAAGCGGAAACAAGCGGAAACAACACAGCGGAGCAGGGTATGGCCGGCGTTCGGCAATTTGATGAAGAAGCAGTCCTCGACAAGGCCATGGGCCTGTTCTGGAAAAAAGGCTATGCCGAAACCACCATGCAGGAACTGGCGGCGGTGACCGGCGTTCAGCGCGGCTCGCTGTATCACGCCTATCAAGGCAAGGACGCCTTGTTCCTGAAGGTCTTTGATCTGTACATGGACCGTTTCATCGCCAGCGTCGTCAAGACGCTGGACCAGCAGGATGTGTCCGAAGCGTTGACGGATTTTTTTGAATTCGTGATCGATTCGATGACGGCAGGAGAACCGACCAGAGGCTGCCTGACCAGCAAGACCGCATTAAGCGGCGAAGTGATCGAAGAACCGATACGGCAGGTATTGCAAAAGCTGATCGACAGGCTGGAACAGGCTTTGCTGGAACGCTTGTCGCGTCCGGAAGACTCCACGCAATTGATGACTTCGCCGGCAGAAGCCGCGCGCCTGATCACGACGTTTACGCGCGGGCTGGTGGTGATGGAGCGGGTTTATCAGAGCAGGGCGCGTTTGCTCGATACGGCAGACATGCTGGTGCGGCTGCTGTTGGGCAGCGCTCGGCGTAACTAGCTGCGATTTCAGGTCTTCATCAGCGCCTGGATGCCCGAGACGCTGATTTGCAAGCCGACGCAAAAGATCAGGAATGCGGTAATCCTGTTGGTGATTTTTTCGCCGCTGCTGCCCAGGCGAGTGATCATCTTTTTCGTGTGCATGTAAAAAATATAAACCAGCGCGCACATGAAAAGTATGGACAGCAGGATCGCCGTCGTATTGAGCATATAGGTGCTGAAGTCTTCATTCGCGCTATGCGCGCTCAGGGTGAACAGCACCGAGACGGTGCCGGCGCCTGTGGTGACGGGGAAGGTGATCGGATAAAACAGTTTGGGTTCAATACTGCCGTAATCCGATGCCGTCACGCTTGCCCCCTCGCTTGCCGCCGCCGGCCGCGGCGCCGCATCGTCGGCGCTGAGAAACTCCCAGCCCATTTTGCAAATCATGATGCCGCCGCCGAGCTGGATGACGGGGATGGAAATGCCGAACAATTCCAGAATGTAGTGACCTGCAAACAGGGCCACCGTGCAGACGCAAAATGCGTAGAGCGTGATCTTCCTGACCGCTATTTTTCTGTCGGCTGCGCTGAGGCGTTCAAAGTAAGGATTCACGATGAACGCACTGCCGATGGGATTGACCACCGGAAACAGGGCAATGATGCCGATGAACAGCAGGTGGATGAACGAGTGGATGATGGCGGACATGGTGTTGTAGGTGCTTAAGCGGATTCTGTCGGGACGGCGGGTTTGTGTGAGTCTCTGCGACGCCATTGGTTCTTCCGTATCCGGGAGCATACCTGCGCATCAGCCTTTGATGCGGCTGATCGATAGCCGCAAGCCGACCAGCCCCAGCAATTTTTCCGCCGTGGCGATAGTGCCGCCGGAGCGGCCGCTTTCGATGTCGCGCAGCGTGCGTTCGGACAGACCGGTCACTTTGGCCATCTCCTTGATGGTCAGGCGCATGGTGGTGCGCAGGTGACGCGTAGCTTCGCCCAGATTCCATTCCGGATGGGCGAGCACTTCTTCGACGGCCTGTTTGCGCAGGTGTACCTGTTCTTGTATCGGGATCGGGTTAAAGCGTTTATCCATGATGTTGTCTCGCAGTTCGGTGCAATCGTTTAGCGCAATGCCTGCAGGCGTTTTGCGTGCGTGCGCAAATGCTGTTGCAGGTAGGCCAGCACGTCGTTTTCCAAACCGAAGTCGCCGCCATGATCGGCGACTTCCAGCAACGGTTCCGCCATGGCTTGCAAGGTCTCCAGCAGAGGCATGCGTGGCAACCCGGTTTGCTCCGCCACCATGTCGATGACGGCTTGCCAGTCCGGGCTGCCATTGTCGTGCTGCGACCAGCGTATGCGGCGCGAGATGCCGTCCGGATGCAGATACATCGGCGCAAAATCGAATAGCGGCGTCAGGCCGATATGCCCGGCAGCGTCGCGGGCAACGGCAGTATTGCGCGCGTGGTTGTCCTTGTTGGCCAGCGCGATGTTGGCGACGTCGCGGCGCAGGTATTCGCAGATCTCCGCCAGAGGATCCGAAGCCACTTGGCATAATTTCAGGCAAGCCTCATCGTGCGTCGGCACCTGGCCGAAGCGGGGTTTGTCGGTGAGTGTCGCCAGGCTTTCTTGCGCCAGGCGCAGCACTTTGCCGTTGTCGACACGGCGATCGAAGCGCGGAATGAACAGGGCGCGATCCTGCATCCGCAGCTTTGCGTGCACGCGCAGGCCCAGATGGCGGGCGATATCCATGTAAGGCGCTTCCTGCCGCAGGATTTGCGCCAGCCGCTCGTTGGATCCCCGGCCGAATTTGACGATGTAATGCTCTCGTGCACGTTCGTCGGGCAGTGCATGATCGAGATAAAGCAAACCGTCGTCAGCACGGGTGAGCAGGATCTTCGGCCATTCGCCCTGTACGCCGGATGAACCGGCGACGAACAGGCCGTGCTGTGCCAGATATTCGGTGAAGTCGTCGGCGCGTGTGGCGACGTCGTCATCGGTGAAGCCATGCAAGGGGCCGTCTTGCTGTTGCAGCCATTGCGCCGCTTCCTTGATGCGCAGATTGCCGATCGGATTGCCTGCGCCGGCGAGCAGCAGCGGCCAGTCGCCTGCCGCTTCGGTGGTTTCGGGCATGTCCAGCCGCCGCAGCAATTCTTGCCGGCCATAGCCCTGCGGCAGCATGTCGATCAGGAAGACCGGCCAATGCTGCAGGTCGAGGCCCGAGAATGACACGGGAAAGCCGCTGCAAAGCGCATGCGCATCGCGCCGGTTTGGCCAGGCGACGGCATATTCCAGGCCGTATCCGCTGGAGGTCGGCGCGAGCGTGCCAAGCGCGGCATCCCCCGTCAGGCTCACCGTGGCGGCTTCGGTCCATTGGTCGTCACTGAACAGTTCTATGGTGCAAAAATTTTGCATATGGGCAGAAAAACTGTATTAGTAAGTAAGTATTTACTGATTATAGTGATATTTTTCTGCCGTTATAGGAAATGTCGCCGTGAAGTGTTGTTGTTTGGCGCGAAGACGGTTTACGGCAGCGCTGCGCGCCTTTCCCAGCGGCGCATGCGCCGGACAGGCTATAATGCCGCTTTACGGAAAACCGGAGCAGCAGGCTCTGTGACTGCCGCTCAGGCAAACTCCGAAACCCGCGGCGCCCACGCCGCCAGCGCTCCCTATCATTGTGACTTACAGCATCAAAGAAATTTTCTATACCTTGCAAGGCGAGGGTACGCATGCCGGCCGCCCGGCGGTGTTTTGCCGTTTCAGCGGCTGCAACCTGTGGACCGGCCGCGAGGAAGATCGCAGCAAGGCGATCTGCCAGTTCTGCGATACCGATTTTGTCGGTACGGACGGCGAGGGCGGCGGCAAGTTCAAGACCAGCGATGCGCTCGCGCAGACCATCGACAATCTCTGGCCGGCGACGTATGCCGCCAGCAAATATGTGGTGTTCACCGGCGGCGAGCCTCTGCTGCAGCTGGACGAAGCGCTGATTACGAGCATGCATGCAGTCGGTTTCGAGATCGCGATTGAAACCAACGGCACGATCCCGGTTCCGCCGGGCGTCGACTGGATCTGCGTGAGCCCGAAGATGGGTTCCGAGCTGAAGGTGTTCAAGGGCAGCGAACTCAAGGTCGTCATTCCGCAGCAGGCGCAGGTGTTGTCCGATTATGAACAACTGGACTTTGAACACTTCCTGCTGCAACCGATGGATGGCCCCGACGCCGCGCGCAATACCAAGCTGGCGATCGAACTGGTGAAGAGCAATCCCAGGTGGAAGCTGAGCATCCAGACCCACAAGTTGCTGCAGATTCCCTGATTGCATCATTTGTCGCTGCACATTGGCTTACACTGCAAACGTATACCCGCTATAGCCGACGGCGGCGCCGTCGCGCCATGCGTTTGTTTACAATCTGACCCCGTTTTCAACATTACCGAGCGTTCATGCTGACCATTACACGTAAACTCGAATTCGATGCAGGCCACCGCATCCCCGACCACAAGAGCCAGTGCCGCAATCTGCACGGCCATCGCTATACGCTGGAGATCACGCTGGTGGGCAAGGTCATCGAAGTCGAAGGCAGCTCCGACAACGGCATGATCATGGATTTCTCCGACATCAAGACACTGGCCAAGCAGTATCTGGTCGATGTCTGGGACCACGCTTTCCTGGTGTATGAAAAAGACAAGCCGGTGCGCGACTTCCTGGCCAGCCTGCCGGATCACAAGACCGTCGTGATTGATCGTATTCCGACTGTGGAAAACCTGGCGCGCACCGCGTTCGATATCCTCAATGCTGCCTACAAAGACGCTTACGGCACGGGCTTGCATCTGCAAAAACTGGTGCTGCACGAGACGCCCAATTGCTGGGCCGAAGTGACGGCGGACTGAAGCATCGCTGACTGCATAACTGACCCCAGATCATGAGCGACGCCATCGAGCTACAGCACATGCAGCACATGCGCCTGGCTTTGTCGCAGGCGCAAAACGCCTGGGACCTGGGCGAGGTGCCGGTGGGCGCCGTGGTGGTGAAGGACGGTGAAGTCATCGCAACCGGTTTCAACCAGCCGATCGGCAAACACGATCCGACAGCGCATGCCGAGATCATGGCCCTGCGCGCCGCCGCCGAAAAACTCGGCAACTACCGTTTGCCCGGTTGCGAGTTGTACGTCACGCTGGAGCCGTGCATCATGTGTGCCGGAGCGATGATGCATGCGCGACTGGCGCGTGTCGTCTATGGCGCAGCCGATCCCAAGACCGGCGCCGGCGGTTCGGTGGTCAATCTGTTCGAACAGGAACAATTGAACCATCACACCGAGCTGGTCGGCGGCGTGATGGCCGATGCATGCGGGCAGTTGCTCAAGGATTTTTTTGCCGAACGACGCGAGCGCCTGAAACAGGAGCGACTGCAGCGCCAGGCCATCGCCCATGCGCAGCTAACCGATGAAGAACTCAATGACTGAATTAGTGACTGACGCTGTGACTGAATCCATGCTTCCTGCCGATATCCGCATCCCTCCCGGCACCTGTGTCGCCATCGTCGCGCCGGGCGGCTATGCGCCTGACGAAGCCGCAGTCGGCCGCGGCATCGCCTTGCTGGAAGCGCAGGGGTGCAAAGTCAAAAGCTACTACGATCATGCGGCGCGCCATCAGCGCTTCGGCGCTACCGACATCGGCCGCGCTGCACATATCCAGCAGGCGGCGGCGGATCCGGAAGTACAGATCGTCATGGCCTTGCGCGGCGCCTATGGCGTGTCGCGCATCCTGCCTGCGTTGAACTATCGCGCGCTGGCTGCCAGCGGCAAATTGTTCATCGGTTACAGCGACATCACCGCTTTGCATCTGGCCTTGCTGGCGCAGACCGGCGCGCCTGGGTTTGCCGGGCCGATGCTGTGCAGCGATTTCGGCACCGAGACGCCGAGCGCGATGACCATGAACAGTTTCTGGCGCACCATGACGCAGCCGACCCAGACCATCAAAGCCGTATCTGCCGGCAATCCGACGCTCAAGGCATCGGGCATGCTGTGGGGCGGCAATCTGGCGATGATCGTGCACTTGCTGGGGACGCCGTATTTCCCGCAGGTCGACGGCGGCATCCTGTTTATCGAAGACGTCAACGAACATCCTTACCGCGTCGAGCGCATGCTGCTGCAACTGGAACATGCCGGGGTGCTGGCGCGCCAGAAGGCGGTCTTGCTGGGGGATTTTTCCAATTACCGCTTGTCGGACTACGACAACGGCTACAACTTCGAGCAGATGCTGGCCTATGCGCGCCAGCACCTGTCGGCGCCGCTGGTGACCGGCCTGCCGTTCGGGCACATCCCCGATCGCGTGACGCTGCCGGTGGGCGGTCATGCCGAGCTGCAGGCGGATGAGGGCGGTTTCACGTTGACGCTCAGCGGTTATCCAACCGTGACGTCCGCGTTGTCGTCCGCATCTGCGCCGGCGAAATTTACTGAGGCTTGATTTCCACCTTGACGCCGTCGCTCAGGACCGTGATGGCGCCGGGTTCGAAACGTTTGCCGTTCATTTCCAACTGCTCCGGCTTGAAGGTGTAGATCGGGTAATCCTTGAGCACCTGTTCCGCAGCGGCATTGCCGATGGCGTTCAATTGCGGCGCGTATTGCGCCGGAACGCCGGCGATGTCGACTTTCTCCACCGCCGGCGCATCCAGTTTGACGGCGCGCGCGGCGGGATCGTACTTGAGCGCGCTGCTCATGGCCAGCGTGCCGGTCACGGGTTTGTTCATCAGCAGCTTGTTGTCGATCTGGGCGTCGACGGTGGTGATCAGACGATTGGTCTTTTCGTTCAGGCTCAGGCGCGGATTGCTCAGGTTGACGTCGAACATCTCCATATAGCGCAGCTTGCGCGGAAACTGGGTAGCGATGGCAGTCTGCAGGTCGGCGCGCGCGAAGGTGTATTCGCTGGTCCAGATGTTGTAGGCGGCCCGGCTGGCGCCGGCTGCGGCCAGTGCGCCGCAGGCCAGGGCGGCTGCGGCAAGAGCATGGCGCCAGCTTTTGGCCGGCGATCGTGTTGTCGTCATGATCATGGATTGTCCGTTTGTTGTTCATTTGTTACCGAAACTCTTAGAGCCCGGCTGCGCGCAAATAATTCAAAACCATTTCCGCGCGGCACGGCAGTGAGGCAGAGTCACGCGGGACTTGGCCCGCAATGGTAAAATCACGCGTTTACACCTGGCTTCAGGCAATTTCCATACGTAAAGGCTTTTTTCAGTGTTATCCACAGCAAACATCACCATGCAGTTCGGCCCGAAGCCGCTGTTTGAAAACATTTCCGTCAAGTTCGGCGACGGCAACCGCTACGGCCTGATCGGCGCCAACGGTTGCGGCAAGTCGACGTTCATGAAAATCCTCGGCGGCGATCTCGAGGCGTCAGCCGGCAATGTCAGCCTGGATACCAACGAGCGTCTGGGCAAGCTGCGCCAGGATCAATTTGCGTATGAAGAAATGCGCGTGCTGGATGTCGTGATGATGGGGCATACCGAGATGTGGGCCGCAATGGCCGAGCGCGATGCGATTTACGCCAATCCGGAAGCCACCGACGACGACTACATGAAGGCCGCCGACCTGGAAGCCAAGTTTGCCGAATACGACGGCTACACCGCCGAAGCGCGCGCCGGCGAGTTGTTGCTGGGTGTGGGCGTCGCGATCGAACAGCACCAGGGCCCGATGAGCAACGTCGCGCCGGGCTGGAAGCTGCGCGTCTTGCTGGCGCAGGCGCTGTTCTCGAACCCGGACATCCTGCTGCTCGACGAACCGACCAATAACCTCGACATTAACACCATCCGCTGGCTGGAAGACATGCTCAACGAGCGCAACTCCACCATGATCATCATTTCCCATGATCGCCACTTCCTGAACCAGGTCTGTACGCATATGGCCGACATGGACTACGGCACGCTGAAGGTCTATCCGGGCAACTACGACGAATACATGCTGGCGTCCTCGCAAGCGCGTGCGCAGCAATTGTCGGTCAACGCCAAGGCCAAGGAAAAAGTCGCCGAGCTGCAAGACTTCGTGCGCCGCTTCTCGGCCAACAAATCCAAGGCGCGCCAGGCCACATCGCGCGCCAAGCAGATCGACAAGATCAAGGTCGAAGACATCAAGCCGTCGAGCCGCGCCAATCCTTTCGTCCGTTTCGACGGCGAGAAGAAGCTGCATCGTCTGGCTGTGGAAACGCAAGGCATCAGCAAGACCTACGACCGTCCGATTTTCAAGAACTTCAGCATCATGGTTGAAGCCGGCGAGCGCATCGCCATCATCGGCGCCAACGGCGTCGGCAAGACCACGCTGTTGCGCAGCATCGGCGGCGACATCGCCGGCCTGCAACCGGACAGCGGCCTGGTCAAATGGGCGGAAAACGCCAACGTCGGCTACATGCCGCAGGATCCGACCGAAGAATTCGCCAAGGGCGAGACCCTGACCGACTGGATGGGCCAATGGACCCAGGAAGGCGACGACGATCAGGCGGTACGCTCGATTCTCGGCCGTCTGCTGTTCTCCGGCGATGACGTCAAGAAATCGGTCAATGTACTGTCCGGCGGTGAAAAGGGGCGCATGATGTACGGCAAGCTGATGCTGGGCCGCCATAACGTCCTGCTGATGGACGAACCGACCAACCATATGGATATGGAATCGATCGAGTCGCTCAACATCGCGCTTGATAAATATGCCGGCACACTGATCTTCGTGTCGCACGACCGTGAATTCGTTTCGTCGCTGGCGACGCGCGTTCTGGAAGTGAAGGAAAACGAGATCGTCGACTTCCAGGGCAGCTACGAAGACTATCTGGCCAGCCAGGGCATTCAGTAAATCTTTTCAGGCGCTTCGGCGCCACACAAAAGCCATGCAAGCAACCGCAATGAAGGTCGTCGAATTTGAACGGCCGCAGATGGAGACAGGCAGCAGCTGCACCGCCAACGCGTGGGCCAAGGTTCCGGCCACGCCGACGGCAGATGAACGCCAGGCACTGAAGGCGCGCATCAGGCAATTGCTGAAGGAAAAGAACGCGGTGCTGGTGGCCCATTACTACGTGGATGGAGACCTGCAAGACCTCGCCGAAGAAACCGGCGGCTGCGTCTCCGATTCGCTGGAAATGGCGCGCTTCGGCCGCAGTCACGCGGCGCAGACGCTGGTGGTTGCCGGCGTGCGCTTCATGGGCGAAACCGCCAAGATCCTGAGCCCCGAAAAACGCATCCTCATGCCCGATCTCGACGCGACATGCTCGCTCGATCTGGGCTGTCCGACCGACGAGTTCACCGCATTTTGCGATGCCAACCCGGACCGCACCGTGGTGGTCTACGCCAACACCAGCGCCGCCGTCAAAGCGCGCGCCGACTGGATGGTGACATCGTCGATCGGTCTCGACATCGTCAAGCACCTGCATGAGCAGGGCAAGAAAATCCTGTGGGCGCCCGACAAGCATCTGGGCGGTTATATCCAGAAACAAACCGGCGCCGACATGCTGCTGTGGCAGGGCTCCTGCCTGGTGCACGACGAGTTCAAGGGCGTCGAGCTGGAGCTGCTGCGCAAGGAATATCCCAAGGCGCTGATCCTGGTTCATCCGGAGTCGCCCGAAGCCGTCGTCGCGCAAGCCGACGTGATTGGCTCGACCTCGCAACTGATCGCTGCCGTGCAGTCTTCGGATGCGAAGGAATTCATCGTCGCCACCGACAACGGCATCCTGCACAAGATGCGCATGGCCGCGCCGGGCAAGATGTTCATCGATGCGCCGACCGCCGGCAACAGCGCCACCTGCAAGAGCTGCGCGCATTGCCCCTGGATGGCCATGAACGGTTTGCAAAACCTGTTGCAGGTATTGGAAACCGGCAGCAACGAAATCCACGTCGATCCCGTTATCGGCAAGAAGGCCGTGGTATGCATCGACCGCATGCTGGACTTTGCGGCGCAGAAGAAAGCCAATGTGCGCGCCACCGGCGCATTGGAAAACGAACAAAAACTGTTTGCAGGAATCGGCCCAGCATGAGTCTCACCGTCAGCAGCACCAGCAACCTGCGCAATCCGTTTGCGCCTTTCGATCCGGCCTTGTCGGCGGCGTTCGACGCCAACGTCAATCTGGCCATCGCCGAAGATGTCGGCAACGGCGATCACACCGGCAAGCTGGTGCCGGAGAACGAACACGTCAAGGCGCGCGTCATCGTGCGCGAGCAAGCCGTGCTGTGCGGTGCACCCTGGTTTGAAGCCGTCATGGCGCGCCTGGATCCGCGTCTGCGCGTCGAGTGGAAGTTCGGCGAAGGCGATCTCATGCAAGCCAACGATGAAGTCTGCCGCATCGAAGGTCCGGCACGCGCCTTGCTCACGGCAGAACGCGGCGCCTTGAATTTCCTGCAACTCTTGTCCGGCGTGTCGACCGCGACGCGCCGTTATGTCGACCTGATCCGCGACACCCGTGCACGCATCCTCGATACCCGCAAAACCTTGCCGGGCTTGCGCCTGGCGCAGAAGTACGCGGTGCGCGTGGGCGGCGGCATGAACCAGCGCCTGGCGCTGTACGACGGCATCCTGATCAAGGAAAACCACATCGCCGCAGCCGGCGGCATCACGGCGGCAGTCACTGCCGCCATCAAGCTCAACGCAGGTGTCACCATCCAGGTCGAAGTGGAAAGCATCGACGAACTGGGCGAAGCCCTGGCTGCCGGCGCGACCTCCATCCTGCTGGACAACTTCACGCTGGACATGATGCGCGAAGCCGTCATGATCACGGCGCGCCGCGCCGTACTGGAAGCATCGGGCGGCATCAACATGGAAACCGTGCGTGCGATTGCCGAGACCGGCGTGGACCGCATCTCCGTCGGCAGTCTTACCAAGGACATCCAGGCGATCGACTATTCGCTGCGCATCACCGGCTGAGCGAGTGGGCGATCTTGCCCGTTTTCTTCGGAAAGCCGCATAGATCTCGCACCTCGCTGTTTTTAAAGAACGACCTGCATCGCCGTCGAGGCCTGCGGGTTGTTTTTTTCCGGCATCCGGAATGCTCCGGTCGCCTGCTAAAATGCCGCATCCGCTTGCCCGGGAACGTCCCGGCGGGCAACAGCATGCCGCGTCTCCGGGGAACCCATCGTGAAATCAAACAATCTCGTCGCACCTTTGTTGTGGGCTGCACTGTACTTCGTGTTCGGCTATGTGTCGCATGCATTGAACGGCTCTTTCGTCGCGACGGGATACATCTGGCTGCCGGCCGGGATCACGGTCAGCGCCTTGCTGCTGACGCCGACGGCGCGCTGGTTTCCGCTGCTGGTGCTGTTGTTCGCGGCGCAGATTCTGCTGGGCTGGCTGGAGCATCGCGAACTCTGGCGCATGGCCTTGTTCTGCCTCGACGAAATCGGCGTTGCCGCGGTCGCGGTGTGGCTGGTCAGGCGCGCGCCTTTCCCGATGGAGGGCTTGTACTTCGTTCGCGGCCTGCTGATGGTCGGCGTCGGCGCCAGCGTGGTCAGCGGGATCTTCGGCGCGGCCTGGTTCGTGACGACGCAAGGAACGCCGTTCTGGCCGACCCTGCGTGTCTGGGCGATGTCCGATCTGGTCGGCATGCTGATCATGACGCCGGTGCTGGCGAGCTGGTCGCAGTTCCGCGCGACGCGTTCTGGCGGTATTGCACGAACCGAATTTCTGCTGGGACTGGCGGCCTTCATCGCGGTGATTGCAACTGCTTACATCGCCTTCGACAGCGATCTTGACCGCATCATCTTCGATATCGATTTTTCCTCGACCTATCTGCCGTTGTTCTTCATCGCGCTGGTCGCCCTGCTGTGGGGCGGTCGCGGCGGCGCCTTGTCGGTGGCGGTATTGTCGCTGATGGCCTTTGTCTACAATTCGCTGGGGCGCGGGCCTTTCGTCGAACTGGTCCGACTGAATTCCAGCAATGCCTTGCTCGAATTGCAGGTCTACCTGGCGGTGGCTTCGCTGCTGTCGTTGCTGATAAGCGCCCTGAAGAC
Organism: Herbaspirillum rhizosphaerae; assembly: GCF_001189965.1. Classification (GTDB taxonomy): domain Bacteria; phylum Pseudomonadota; class Gammaproteobacteria; order Burkholderiales; family Burkholderiaceae_D; genus Herbaspirillum; species Herbaspirillum rhizosphaerae. The sequence continues at coordinate 47,392 of NZ_LFLU01000004.1, read as the reverse complement.
CACGCGCGAACAGTTGCATGAAGAGGTGGCGCGCTGGAAGAATGAGGTCGAACTGGCGCTGACGGTGAGCCGCCAACTGGTCTATAGCATCAACCCCGAAAAGAAAACCATCGCCTGGAGCGGCGACGCGCAGAGCCTGCTGGGCCTGTCGCCGGAGCAGCTCTCGACACTGGATGACGCGCTCAGGCTGGTGCACCCGCTGGATCAGCATCGCCTGCGCCAGCGCTGGCTGGAAGATCAACACAGCGACGGCGATGATGGCGACGATGTGCGGGAAGACATGCCGTTCCGCCTGTTGCTGGCCGATGGACGCATCGTCGGGGCGACCGACATGAGCCGCAGCCTGCGCGATCCGGACGGCAGTCTGGTCATGGTCGCGGGCGCCTGGCATTTCGATGCAGCCGATCTCGCACAGGGCCGGAGTGCAAAATGACTGCCAAGGTTGGCGTGATGCTGATTCACGGGCTGGGCGGCACGCAATACGATCTGGGATCGATGCACAGGATCCTGCAAAAAGCTGGCGCCGATACCCATGCCGTGACCTTGCCCGGACACGGCACCAGGCCTGAGGACCTCATCCCGATCCGCGCCGAGCAATGGATGGATATGGTCGTTGCGCAGTACCGCGAATTGCAGCCTCAGTACGAGCAATTGCATGTCATGGGCATGTGCATGGGCGCGTTGCTGGCGCTGGCGGTGTGCGAGCGCGTCGGTCACACGGCGCAGCAGGGCAAGCTGGTCACGCTGGCGCCGCCTATCTATATCGACGGCTGGTCGACGCCCTGGTATGCCGGCCTGCGGCCCTTGTTCTACCTGATTCCCGGCGTTGCTTCGCGCATGAAGGTGGAAGAGGGCGAACCGTTCGGCATCAAGAACACGCTGGTGCGCGCCGTGGTGAAAGCCAAGTTCGAGCGCGGCGACAATTTCCATTATCGCTGGGTGCCGATGGCCTGCATTCGTCAGGTCGACCGTTTGCGGAAATGGGTGAGCGCCGGCGCAAAGAACATCAAGGCGCCGACGCTGATCGTGCATGCACGCGAAGATGAACTGACCAGCCTGCGCTCGGCGGAATATCTGCAGGCGACGATACCCGATGCCCGCACCGTGGTGCTGGAAAACAGCTACCACATGATCTGCGTCGACAACGACCGCGATCAGGTCGCCAACAGCGTGCTGGCGTTTTTCGGTTTTCCCCCGATGCCGGAGCGCAAGCGCATGCGTGGTGCAGTCGCGGAAGAAAAAAACGACGACGCGTAATTCGGGCGTCGCCTCAGCTTCCGCTCAGAACACGCGGCCCAGTTGCAGATACAAATTCCACACGCCTTGCTGGCCGAGCGCGGCCCCGAAATAGACCGGGCCGACAGGGCTGTTCCCTCCCAGGAAAAGGCTCAGGCTTTTCTTGTACGGGCCGTCGCCGAAAGCGTCGCGCGTCTGCCAGACATTGCCGGCTTCCAGGCTGGTGCCCAGCACCGGGTTGCGCAGACCGAGCAGGCTGTAGTCGGTCAGGTCGCGCAGATAAGTCAGGCGGCTGTACAGCAGATAATTGCCGTAGAACTGGTCCGAGGCATACGCCGACAGGCGTTGAAATCCCCCGAGGAAAAATCCTGGCCCCGCATTGTTGCTGGACAGGGTGCTGGCGGCTTCCACAGCGACGTTAAACGTGTTGCGGTCCCGGCTGAAGGCCCATAGCGTCTTGAGTTGCGCGTCGCTGTAGCGATTGTCTACATTGCCGAAACCGCGATTGACTTCCGAATAGATGTAGTAGCCCTTGCGCGGGAACAGCGGGTCGTCGAGCTGGTCGATCGTCAGGCGTGCACGCGCCACCGGCTGGCTGGACTGGCTGGCATTGAACAGCGATCCGAAGCTGTCCAGAGAGACGTTATAGGTCGGCGTGTACTTGGTGTGCTGATAGCTGACGCCCAGCCGCAGGTCTCCCAGGCGGTCCAGCGGCATGCCGAGGTCGACGCCGGCAATAGCAGTATCGATGCGATATTGGGTGATGGGCGACGCCTTGGCGTCGCTGCCGTCCGGATAAACATCGACATAACGGCGGCCGATATCGACATAGGGCGAAACGTACAGGCCCGAAGCGCCGAAGACCGGCTGGCGCAACTCGCTGTGCAGGCTCGCGCGCTTGTTGCCCAGGACAAGGTCGTTGCGCCACTCCAGTCCACTTTGATTCATCCAGGGATAGCGATGGCCGATTTGCAGGTTGACGCTGCCGCGACCGTCGAAGGTGTTGGAGATGCCCAGGCCGAACAGCAGATATTGCGGACCCCAGGATTTTTCTTCGGCGTCGATCAGCAAGACGTTCTTACCGTCCTTGCTTACCATTTCCTGCGTCAATGCATTGAAGTCGCCGTTGGTCGAGAGTTGCGATAACTGCTGGTTGATCTGGTCGGCGTCGTAGACGTCGCCTTCCTTGACGCTCAGGCGGTTGCGCACGTAGGCGGCCGGAATGCGGCCGGTGGTCTTGATTTCAATGGTGTCGACGCGCGTGCCTTTGGCCAGCGCCATGTCGGTGTGGCGCGTCGCCAGATAGGCTTGCCATTGTTCCGGCGGCAGCGACAGTTCGGTCAGCCGCCGGCTTTGCGCCTGGGCGGCATCCCAGCCGGCATTGACGCCGTCCCGGCCGCGCGCAAAATCGGTGAAGGACATGCCGGTCAGTTCAGGTTCGATCAGGATGTCGTTTTTGCCGAGCAATGCTTTCTGCGATTTGACGTTTTGCTGGATCAGGATGCCGACCATCTGTTGCGCCACGGCCGTCGGCGATTGCAGGTTGGCTGGATCCTGCAGCGGCGTGGCGATGTTGACGGCGATGATGATGTCGGCGCCCATGTCGCGCGCCTCCTGCACCGGCAGGTTGCTGACCAGGCCGCCGTCGACCAGCGTGCGGCCGTCGATCTGATACGGCGCAAAGAGTCCCGGGACGGCCATGCTGGCCCGCATCGCGCGCGGCAGCGAGCCGTGGTCGAGAATCACGGCGGTGCCCCTGCCGAGGTCGGTGGCGACGGCGCGGAATGGAATCGGCAGGCGGTCGAAGGAAATATTGCCGGGTAATTGCGCGGTCCAGTTTTGCAGCAGCGTCAGGAGGTTGTTGCCTTGCACGAGACCGGGCGCCAGCTTCAGCTTGCCGTCGTCGTAACCCACGGCAACCGATATCGGATACTGGAAATCATCCTCGCGTTGCGACTGCGGCAGTTTGGCGCGTTCGTTGCGGTCGAAGGCGATGTCGCTGAGGTTGGTTTGCGCCAGGCGGTGTTCCAGTTCTTCCGCCGAGATGCCGCTGGCGTAAAGGCCGCCGACCAGCGCGCCCATGCTGGTGGCGGCAATGTAATCCACCGGGATGTGCAGCTTTTCCAGATATTGCAGTACGCCCAGATGGGCATAGCCGCGCGCGCCGCCACCGGACAGCACCAGGCCGATCCGTGGGCGCGGCTTGGCGGCGGGTTCCTTGATGGCGGTGTCGATGTTCTCGGCAGACATGGCCGATTGTATGAGCAAGGCAGCCAGTGCGACTCCCGCGACAAGGCGGGGCAGGGTGAGGAAGGGCGTGCGTATCACGATGGGAGGGAAGAATGGCGATGCTGCAATGGTAAATCGCGCCATGCGGTATCGGCAACGTGATAAGCAGGGAAAATATGAAAAGCAGAAAACTTGCAGGGTGAATGCTCCATGCGCGAGTCGGATCGTCTCGCCGTCTTCACGTGCCAGGAGCCGGCAACCGGTTCCGGCTTGATCGTACAGCAGGAATTTTACTGGTAGTAGCCGCCGACCGGCGGTGCGGCCAGCATGGTTTTCACTTCGTCGATGCTGGCTTGCGAGACATGCTGCAAGGAGTCGTGATGGGCTTCGATGGTGTCCCAGATTTCTATGATGACCATGCGCGACGGGATGGTCTGGTCTTGCAGCAATTGGCAGGACTGGCAACCGGACGATGTGCGGATGGTCGGCAGCAGCGCCAGCAGGAATTTTTTCAATTCATCGACATGATCGTCGAGCGCCCGGAATGTATTGATACGCGTGATGCTCATCATCTCCTCCTTCTGCGAGTCTGGTTGGTGCGGCTGCCGCTGCTTTTTCTGCCAGTTCTTTCCTATTATTATCCCGAACCCCGGGCCGCTGCATTTATTTTTGCGGCGACAACACCGTCGGCAAGGCCTTCGCCAGCGTGTCCGGATAGTCCAGGCTGTAATGCAGGCCGCGGCTTTCCTTGCGCGCCAGCGCGCTGTTGACGATCAGTGACGCCACCTCCACCAGATTGCGCAGTTCGAGCAGGTCGCGCGTGATGCGGAAGTTGGCGTAGTACTCGTCGATCTCTTCGCGCAGCAGGCGGATGCGATGCTGTGCGCGTTCCAGGCGCTTGTTGGTGCGCACGATGCTGACGTAATTCCACATGAAGCGGCGCAACTCGTCCCAGTTGTGCGAGATCACGACCTCTTCGTCGGCGTTGGTGACGCGGCTTTCGTCCCAGGCCGGCAAGGCCAGTTCAGGCGCGGCAGCCTGTTGCTCGATGTAGTGCGCAGCGGCGCGTCCCAGCACCAGGCATTCCAGCAGCGAATTGCTGGCCAGGCGGTTGGCGCCGTGCAGGCCGGTGTAGGCAGTCTCGCCGACGGCGTACAGGCCGGGCAGATCGGTGCGGCCCGACATGTCGGTGACGACGCCGCCGCAGGTGTAATGCGCGGCCGGCACGACCGGGATCGGCTGTCTGGTGATGTCGATGCCGAACTCCAGGCAGCGCGCCTGGATGGTCGGGAAATGTTCCTTGATGAATTCCGGCGGCTGATGGCTGATGTCGAGGTCGACGTGATCGAGGCCGCGTTTCTTCATTTCAAAGTCGATGCTGCGGGCGACGATGTCGCGCGGCGCGAGTTCGGCGCGCGCGTCGTGCTCAGGCATGAACCGGGTGCCCGCAGCTGCACCGGCGCCGGCCGGCAGCTTCAGCAGGGCGCCTTCGCCGCGCAGCGCTTCGCTGATCAGGAAGGACTTGGCGTAAGGGTGATACAGGCAGGTCGGGTGGAACTGGATGAATTCCATGTTGGCCACACGGCAGCCGGCGCGCGACGCCATCGCAATGCCGTCGCCGGTGGCGGAATCCGGATTGGAGGTATAGAGATACACCTTGCCCGCGCCGCCGGTGGCCAGCACGGTGTGATCGGCGGCGATGGTGACGACCTTGCCCTGCCTGATGTCTTGTACATAGACGCCGACGCAGCGCGGCGTGCCTTTGGCGGCGGGATCGAGTTTCTTCGTCGTGATGACGTCGATGGCGCAGTGATGCTCCAGCAGCGTGATGTTGGGATGGGCGCGCACGCGTTGCTCCAGCGTGACCTGCACCGCATGGCCGGTGGCGTCGGCGGCGTGGATGATGCGGCGCTGGCTGTGGCCGCCTTCACGCGTCAGGTGATAGCCCAGCTCGGCGCTGTCGTCGCGGGTGAAAGGCACGCCTTGTTCGATCAGCCATTCGATCGCTGCGCGGCCGTGCTCGACGATGAAACGGGTCGAGGCTTCGTCGCACAGCCCGGCGCCGGCGATCAGCGTGTCGTCGATGTGCTGTTCATGGCTGTCGCCCGAATCGAGCACCGCAGCGATGCCGCCTTGCGCCCAGTTGCTGGCGCCGTCGAGCAGTTCGCCCTTGGAGATCACGACTACGTTTTTCTTTTCGGCAAGATGCAGGGCAACCGACAAACCGGCAAGTCCGCTGCCGATGATGGCGACATCGAATTTCATGGGAGCTGAGGAAGATGTTGAAAGGAATGCACGATTATAGCCGCCAATCAGTTGCGGATCGTGGTCGGCAATCGCACAGGTCGATGTCAGCGGGGAAGCAGGGGGAACAGCAGGAGGGATGCATCGCCGCGCGAGCGCGCAGCGATGCCGATACGGCGGATTAGCTGGTCTTGACCGGCTTGACCTTGGCGGCAGCCTGCTTGGCGCGGATGCGTGCATCGTTGACGGTGTCCGCAGCAGCCAGCGCCACGCCCATGCGGCGGCGCTCAAACGATTCAGGCTTGCCGAACAGGCGAATGTCCGCGCCGGGGATGCGCAGCGCATCGGCCACGCCTTCAAAGGCGATGGCCTTGGCGTCGTGCTGGCCGTAGATCACCGCAGAGGCGCCCGGCGTGCGCAGCGCGACGTTGACCGGCAGGCCGAGGATGGCCTTGGCGTGCAGTTCGAATTCGCTCTGGATCTGGCTGACCATGGTGACCATGCCGGTGTCGTGCGGACGCGGGCTGACTTCGGAGAACCAGACCATCTCGCCCTTGACGAACAACTCCACGCCGAACAGGCCTAGCCCGCCAAGGTTTTCGGTGACTTTGCGAGCGATGTCGCGCGCCTTGTCCAGCGCGGTCGGGTGCATGGGATGCGGTTGCCACGATTCGACATAGTCGCCCTTGACCTGCACATGGCCGATCGGTTCGCAGAAGCTGGTGATGGTGTCGCCGTTTTCGTTGAGCGAGCGCACGGTCAACAGGGTGATCTCATAATCGAAGTCGATGAAGCCTTCAACGATCACGCGACCGGAGTCGACACGGCCGCCGGCGGCCGCGTAGTTCCATGCCGCTTCGACTTCGGCGGCGCTGTCGATCTTCGACTGGCCCTTGCCGGAGGACGACATGACCGGCTTGATCACGCACGGGAAACCGATCTGTTCGGTGGCGGCTTTCAATTCTTCGAGGCTGTCGGCAAAGCGGTAAGGCGAAGTCGCCAGGCTCAGCGTTTCACCGGCCAGACGGCGGATGCCTTCGCGGTTCATGGTCAGCCAGGCGGCGCGGGCGGTCGGGATGACGCGCGCCTTACCGGCTTTTTCGAGTTCGACCAGGGTTTCGGTAGCGATGGCTTCGATTTCCGGCACGACCAGATCAGGCTGTTCCTTTTCGATCAGCGCCGCCAGCGCTGCACCGTCGGTCATGTTGATGACATGCGCGCGATGCGCGACCTGATGGCCTGGCGCATCGGCGTAGCGGTCCACGGCAATCACTTCCACCCCCAGGCGTTGCAGGGCAATGATCACTTCTTTGCCAAGCTCGCCGGAGCCGAGCAGCATGACTTTGGTGGCGGAAGGGGAAAGCGGAGTGCCGAGGCGGACAGGTGTCTTCATGGAGGTCAATGCAGATAGGAAAGTCGAGGAATCGCGCGACGATACCAAATCTTGGGGGTTTTGGACAGCCAAAAGTGGTGATGCTGGGAGTGATTTTGGCTCGCCTGATGTTTTGTATGTTTCAGATTTATCAACTTTTTACGTCGGTGCTTGAATGAGGCTGCGGCAGAAGAAATCTGAAAAGTGACAGGTATCACTTGCCATCACGGTCAACGGACGTCTGTTTCTGGTTCAATCGATGTCCTTGTCAGATCGGAGTAAATGTTCTCCGTCAACAAAACATCTGATAGGACTCGCATCGGCTAGCCAATTGTCACGCCTGTTTTCCAATTCCAGTTCTTAAAAATTTGTATTAAGTAGAAGGAATTAATGCGGTGACTGACCCGCAGCCATATCTCGTTTTGGTCGGGCTAGTTGCGATTTCTTTTTCTATTGTTATTTCCAAAAAAGTACAGCAAATCCACTGCGACGGTGCACAGCCGGGCAAGAAATATTTTGCTATGCGTGGCGATATGTTTGGGATTTTCTACGGCTTTATGACGCTGGCTGAAAATCATTTGAAAGATGACTCAATATGAATCTTCGCGATAAAAATCAATGGTACGTAGCTTGCCTAACGCTTCTGCCGATGTTGCTGGTCAATCCATTGTTTGAATGGGGAGGACTTCCCGGTCCGTTCTTCGGTTCGGCCGATGGAAGTGGCTTCGGCAGAATTTTCATATTTCTTGCCTCCAGCTGGGGAATCCGGGATGCCCTGAACGGGATGCTTGAGATCAGTGTTGGAAAGCTGTTTCCCTCGTTGATTTATAAAACACCTCCCGTTGAGATGTGACGTGAATATGAAAACTGTGTCGGTGAAGAAAAAACTTCTGGAAAACCGGCGTTGGTTCCAGGTCACCATTGCTCTGACTGGCTATAGCGTGGCTGCCGCAATGGGTTACATGGTGTTTCGACATCTTGCCTCATCTACCGAAGCAATCGGGGGCATGCTGGTGCTGCTGTCGACATGGGCGGGTTTGGGACTGTGCAGTTTGTTGACGATATTCGTTCCGTTGTTGCTGGTGAAGCTTTGGCCTCAGCTGGATGATTGATGGATGGCAAGCGATATTGACGATGGAAGAGTCACTGCTACCGACGAAGCGGTATTAATTTCAAGCTGAACAATATTTTTTGTCTATGTCCATCTTCCAAAAAAACATTCTAATTGCCTGTATCTGGTACGCAGGCGCAACACCGTTCTCTTCGGCGCAAGAGCCGGGCCGTATCGGAAAACAATTTGCCAAGCGCTACGCTTTCGTGAAAGATCTGAGCACGCTCAGCAAGATTCCTTTTCCTGAAATCGCTGAAGAAGAGGCGACGCATGTTCTGGCGAACTCGTCTCGCGTTATCGCTCCGTTCGGGGCACAACTACCGGCATATCCACAGCATTACTTCTATCAATTGTTTGGTGTGGATTGTTATGTGTGTTCTTCTTCGGCACGCTACTACCTTGTTGCACAAGGTGGATTCGGAAGCGCTGAAACACGTGTATTCGGTCCCGTCGATGTTGAAGAATCTTCCTTGCAAGAGGATGTCGAGCAACTCAAGAAAATCAATACCTTTGCCATCGGTATGGTCGGTTTCGTGGGGCACATCAGCACCGGGGAAAATCTATACAGAAGAATACGTAACGCAAAAAATGCGCACGAGATTTTTGAAAGAATTCTTCACTCAACATCTTCCACAAATGAAGCGAAGATGTATGCCGCTTGCGGCTTGAAGAAACTTTCCCCAGCGAGTTTTGCAGGAGCAGTCCGCAGTCTCCGGCAGACAAATAAAACTATTTCCGTGCTGCGCGCTGATGTTTTAAACAAGGAGAAAATATCCGACGTGTTGGTGTTTATTGAAAATGCCGGCTGCAATGAGGGTCTCATCGCACAGTAGGACCATCAGTACGCTCAGGCAAGGCACCTCTGCTACTAAAATGTATCTCGCTCAAGACCAGTCCGAAATATCGATCCCCAATATCCCCCCGCTCAAACTCTTCCCATGCGCATCCAGCGCCAGCGAACGCGTCACGCCGCCGCCCAGCGCCTGCTGCATCACAAAGTTGAGTGCACCCAGATGCGGCAATGTGTAGCGTACGACCTCGCCATGCACCACGCCGGCAAAATGCGCCTTCACGCGCTCCGCCGTCAAATGCTTTTCCAGCATGGAATAGTCGTCGATGTCATAGGCGATCACGGAAATGTTGGAGATGTCGCCCTTGTCGCCCGCGCGCGCATGCGCGATGTCACGCAGTAGCATGTCAGCTCTCCTCGAAATGGATGGTCGGTTTGATCAGGTCGCGCGGCACCAGCGCCGAGAGCACGGCGATGATTTCCTTCGCCGATTTGGTAGCGCCGCCGCCGCCGGCGGGACCGCAGGTGTAGAGCGTCTCGACCTCATTGCCGATGCGTACGGCTTCGCGCATGCTGGCTGTGCGGCCCGCCACGCGTGCGCGTACTTCGTATGGCTCGCCGGCTGCGGCAGACAGTTGCGCACCGTGGATGGCGTTGACGCCGATCAGGTCGTAGCGCATTTCATCGCTTTGCAGGCCCATGATGGCGAGGCGCTCCTTCACGATATCGAGCGCCAGTTGCCCGCGTGCCTGCGCACCGGGGCCGGCGTAGGAAATCTGGCCTTCGCCGATATAGCTGTCGACATAGCCGAGCGTGGTCTTGAGCGTGTCGGGCCGGGCGCGTCCGCTGCCGCCGCTGACGGCGACGCGGTCGGGACCGATTTCGGTGATGACGATTTGCGAAAAATCGGCGATCACGTCGGGCGTGAAGTAGCTGCGCGGATCGTGGATTTCGTACAGCAATTGTTCCTTGCAGGTGGCGGCGGTGACTTGTCCGCCCGAGCCTGCCACCTTGGTGATGACGACGCTGCCGTCTTCGCTGACTTCGCCGATGGGGAAGCCCAGGCGCGCCAGATCCTTGACATCTTTCACGCCGGGATCGGCGAAGTAGCCGCCGGTGATCTGGCCGGCACATTCGAGCAGATGGCCGACCACGGTGCCTTGGCCGAGTCGTTGCCAGTCGTCCGTAGCCCAGCCGAATTCATGGATCAGCGGTCCCAGTGCCAGTGCCGGATCGGCGATGCGGCCGGTGATGACGACATCTGCACCGGCTTTCAGCGCGTCGACAATCGGCTGCGCGCCGAGATAAGCGTTGGCGGAGATCAATTTGTCGCCGAGCGACTTGACCGGAAGGCCGTTGTCTTCGATGCGGTAGTCGCCGCTCTGCAAGATGTCGAGCACGTCGTCGCCGCCGACGGCGGCAATCTTCAATTGCGGCAGGCCGAGTTCCTTCGCGATGTCGCGGATCCTGGCGGCGCCGGCCAGCGGATTGGCGGCGCCCATGTTGGTGATGATCCTGATGCCCTTGTCGGCGCACAATTTGAGCACCGCATACATGCGCTCGGCCAGCAGTGGGTCGTAGCCTTTTGTCGGATCGGCGCGGCGCGCCTGCTGACCGATGGCGATGGTGCGTTCGGCCAGGCATTCGAAGATCAGGTAATCGAGCTCGCCTTTTTCTGCGAGTTCGACGGCGGGTTCAATGCGGTCGCCGGAATAGCCTGCGCCCGCGCCGATGCGGATGATTTTCATGGCAAGTCTTTACAGCAAGGGAAACAATCCGAGCAGCACGCAGGCAATCGTCATGATCACCGAGGCGCCGAACAGGAAGGGAATCGTGTACTTCTGATGATCGGCCAGTTCGATGCCGGCCAGGCCGCACACCAGGAAGGTTGCCGGCGTCAGCGGGCTGACCGGGAAACCGGTGGTCATCTGGCCCAGCAACGCAGCCTGTGCAACCTGGATCGACGGCACGCCGAGCAGGTGGCTGACTTCGGCAATTACCGGCAGCACGCCGAAGTAGAACGAGTCGGGATCGAACAGCAGGCTCAGCGGCATCGACAGCAGACCGAGCACGACCGGGATATGCGAGGCCATCGACGGCGGCACGAAGCCGACCGCCATCTTCGCCATCGCCGTCAGCATGCCGGACTTGGTCATGATGCCGGTGAACACGCCTGCCGCGAACAGGATGCTGGCCATCAGCAGCGCAGCCTTGGCATGCGCATCGATGCGGGCGCGCTGCATATTGACGTCGGGATAGTTGATCATCAGCGCCAGCACCACGCCGATCATGAACATCACGACCGGGTCGACCTTGCCGCTGATCATCACGCCCAGTACGAACACGGTCAGGATGATGTTGATCCAGAAATTGCGCGGACGGCGGATCTTCTTTTCTTCTTCGTTCAACACGTGTTCCTGCACCACGCCGGCAGCAGCGCCGCTGCTCAGGCCTAGGCGTTTTTCTTCACGCAGGCCGAGTACGTACGAGGTGATGAAGACGAATGCCAGGCCGACCAGTTGTACCGGAATCAGCGGCGTAAAGATGTCGCTGACAGGGATGTGCAACGCCGCCGACGCGCGAATCATCGGCCCGGTCCACGGCAGGAAGTTGACGCCGGCCGCCAGCGAGGCCACGCAGGCGAGGATGCGTTTGTCGATGCCGAGGCGGTTGTACAGCGGCAGCATCGCGGGGATGGTGATCAGGAAGGTCACGGCGCCGGAGCCGTCCAGATGGATCAGCAGCGCCAGCAAGGCCGTGCCCGGCACGATGCGGCTGGGGCGGCTGCCGACGGTGCGCAGGATGCGACTGATGATCGGGTCCAGCATGCCGGCATCGGTGACGATGCCGAAGAACAGGATCGCGAACACGAACATGCCGGCCACCGGTGCAATCGAGGTGACGCCGGAGACGATGAATTTGGACGTCTGCATGCCGAAGCCGCCGATCAGGGCGGCAGCGATAGGGATGGCGATGAGGGCGACCAGCGGCGACATCTTCTTGGTGAGGATGGCCGTGAATAGCAAAACGATCGTGATAAAGCCGAGCAGGGCGAGCATGCGTGTCTCCGGTGTTTTTTGTTTGGCGGAATACCGCTTGGCGGTTTCCGAGGATTCTTGTCGATCCGTCTGGATGGGTATATAGGTCTGGTCCAGACGCTATGTGATTGCAGGGCGAGTGTAGGCGGCGCGCAATTTTGTTGTAAAGTGCATTTTTCCGATTGATTAATCGGTTTTATGAATGAATTGCCATGCAAGCAAATATCTCGACCAAGCTGTTGCAAGGGTTTCTGGCGCTCAACGATTGCCGTCATTTCGGCCACGCGGCCGAGCGCTGCCACGTGTCGCAATCGGCCTTCAGCGTGATGATCCAAAAACTGGAAGCCGCCGCCGGCGCCCGGCTGTTTGAACGCGATACCCGTAATGTCACGCTGACGCCGGAAGGGGAATTGTTTGTCGAAGTGGCGCGGCAATTGATGAGCGATATCGAGGCCGCGTTTGCGGACATGAGCGACTATGTCGCGCGCCGCAAGGGGCGGGTGTCGATCGCTGCCTTGCCGTCGCTGGCGGCGGGCTGGCTGCCGCCGGTGCTGGCGGCTTATCGCGCCCGGCATCCGGGGGTGACGGTGGAGTTGTTCGATGCGATTTCAGATCATTGCCTGAACTATCTGCGCCAGGGCAAAGCCGATATTGCGTTGACGGCACCGGGGCCGAACCTGACGGAGTTCGACACGCAGCCGTTGTGTGAAGACCCTTTTTATCTCGTATGCCGGCTTCGATCACAAGCTGGCCAAAAAACGCATCATCCAGATTCCGCAACTGGCAGGTTGCGAACTGATTCACCTGGCGCGCTCGACCAGCGTGCGCCAGCATCTCGACGCGCTGCTGCAACCGGTCGGCGTGATCAATACCGGATTGGAAGTGGAGCATCTGGCGACCGTCGCCGGCCTGATTGAAAGCGGGCTGGGGGTGAGTCTGGTGCCGGAGCTGACGCTGTTCCAGTTCCGTCATCCGAATCTGGTGGCGATTCCGCTGAACGCGCCCAATCTGGTGCGGCCGCTGCTGATCGTCAAAGCCAAGGAGCGCAGCCTGTCGATTGCCGCGCAAGGTTTGCTGGAACTGATACAAGAAAAAAGCCGGTCAGGATTTGCACCCTGACCGGCTCGACGTACTCTCTCACTTGTACTTTCAGACTCCTGGCAAGCGAGGGAGCCGTCCGGCTTCCCCCTCTTGATACTGTCAGTTTTCGGCGTTGATGTCGTTGTCTTTGGATTCCTTGACAAAGAGCAGACCGATGACGAAAGTCGCCAGGGCGATCACGATCGGATACCACAGGCCGTAGTAGATATCGCCCTTGTAGGCCACCAGTGCGAACGCCGTGGTTGGCAGCAGGCCGCCGAACCAGCCGTTACCGATGTGGTAAGGCATGGACATCGAAGTGTAGCGGATGCGAGTCGGGAACATCTCAACCAGCGCGGCAGCGACCGGGCCGTAGACCATGGTCACATAGAGAACCAGGATGAACAGCAACAGCAGAACCATCGGCTTGTTCATCTGATCCGGATCAGCTTTGGTTGGGTAACCGGCCAGTTTGATATCGTCAGCCAATTCCTTGGAAAGCGCCTTGTCTTTAGCAGCAGCGTCTTCCTTGGACAGGCCGGCGGCGTCATACGAGGTGATGATCTTGTCGCCGATCTTGATGGTGGCCACCGTGCCAGGCGCCGCAGCCACGTTTTCGTAGTTCACCGAAGCGGCCGACAGCTTGGCCTTGGCGATATCACAAGACGAAGTGAACTTCTTGGTGCCGGTCGGGTTGAACTGGAATTGGCAAGTGGCAGGATCGGCAGTGACGATCACCGGTGCTTTTTGCAGTGCGGCTTCCAATGCCGGGTTGGCGTAGTGGGTCAGACCCTGGAAGATCGGGAAGTAAGTCACGGCAGCGATCAGGCAGCCACCCAGGATGATCGGCTTGCGGCCGATCTTGTCGGACAGCGAACCGAAGATCAGGAAGAACGGTGTCGCCAGCAGCAGCGCCAGTGCGATCAGGATGTTGGCCAGCGGACCGTCAACCTTCAGCGTTTGCGTCAGGAAGAACAGCGAGTAGAACTGACCTGCGTACCAGACCACGGCTTGACCTGCGGTCATGCCGATCAGCGCCAGGATGACCAGCTTCAGGTTTTTCCAGCGGCCGAATGCTTCGGTCAGCGGCGCCTTGGAAATCTTGCCTTCGGATTTCATCTTCAGGAAAGCCGGCGATTCATTCATCGACAGGCGGATCCAGACGGAAATGCCCAGCAGGATGATCGACACCAGGAAAGGAATGCGCCAGCCCCAGTCTGCGAATGCGGCTTCGCCGACGGCGGTACGCACACCCAGGATCACCAGCAGCGACAGGAACAGGCCCAAAGTTGCTGTCGTTTGAATCCACGCAGTGAAGGAGCCGCGTTTGCCTTCCGGTGCGTGCTCGGCGACGTAGGTCGCTGCACCGCCGTACTCACCGCCCAGCGCCAGGCCTTGCAGAATGCGCAGAATGATCAGGATCACCGGTGCGGCAATGCCGATGGAGTTGTAGTTCGGCAGGATGCCGACGATGAAGGTCGACGCACCCATGATCAGGATGGTCACCAGGAAGGTGTATTTACGCCCGACCAGGTCACCCAGGCGGCCGAACACCAGCGCGCCGAAAGGACGCACGATGAAGCCTGCGGCGAATGCCAGCAAGGCGAAAATGAATGCGGTGTTGGGATCTGTGCCGGCAAAGAATTGCTTGGCGATGATTGCTGCCAGCGAGCCGTACAGATAGAAGTCGTACCATTCAAACACAGTGCCCAGCGAAGAGGCAAAAATAACTTTGCGCTCTTCAGGCGTAATGGTGTGCGCAGTGGAAGCTGTCGCCATGCTTGTCTCCTTGATTTTATTAATGTGGATGTACAAACGGGCGACTCAAACTGCGCAGGCGCCATTTGTGCACGCATGGAGTGTGCGACGCGAAACTTACGCAGGACTTGCTTGAAACTTACATAAGCTTACAGGCGCAATCCGGGATCCGGAGCGGATGCGCAGGCGTATGGCAGGTGCGGTGCAGCAAAAATCAGACGGTTTGTTCTTGCAGGAATCCCGGGACTTTGGCGGCGGGGAGGCGATTGATCGCGGCCAGCAGACCAGGATCGATGTGCGGGCATTTGTAGTGGCCGCGCAAACGGTCGCTCAGGTGCAGCAGCAATTCGGCAGAGACTTCGGCATCGGCTTCGGCCCGGTGGGCGTGGCCGCTGAAGCGGATGCCAAGATTGTCGGCCAGGCTCGACAGGCGGTAGCTGGGCAGCCCCGGGAGCAAGCGGCGCGACAGCAGCAGCGAGCAGACCAGTTCGGAATAGCTCGCCTGCATGTCCAGGCGTTCGGCTTCGGCCGTCAGGAATTTGGAGTCGAAACTGGCGTTGTGCGCTGCAAGGGCATCGCTGCCGATGAAGCGCAGCAGTTCCGGCAGGACGCGCTCCACCGATGGCGCCGAATCGACCATTTCCTGCGTGATGCCGGTCAGCGCGGTGATTTCGTAAGGAACCTCGACGTCGCAATTGATCAGCGACACGAAACGATCGACGATCCGTCCGTCGACGATGCGCAGTGCGGCGACTTCGGTGATGCGAGCGCCTTGCGCGGGGCTCAGGCCGGTGGTTTCGAAGTCCAGCATGACGACAGGTTGATTGATCACGGTAACGCTAATCCAGAAAAGAAAATGACAACGAATGACAGCACAAGGGCGTCATTTTAATACGCGCCGGCTTCTCCTTCGAAAACAGGGCGGCGGCATCGCCTGCTTGCCTGGCCGCCTTCGCTTATCATTACGGCTTTGCGATTCACCATTCACCCTTTACTCATTTGCAGTCAGGAGAAATACCGTGCTCAAACATATCGTCATGTGGAAACTCAAAGATCAGGCCGAAGGCGCCGACAAGGCCGCCAACGCGCGCAAGATGAAGGACTTGCTGGATGGTTGCGCCAATCTGGTGCCGGGCATCCTGAAGTTCGAAGCGGCACTGGCGCAGCCCGGTCTGGAAGCCACTTACGATGTCGTGCTGTATTCCGAGTTCGAATCCAAAGCTGCGCTGGATGCTTATCAGGATCATCCGGATCACATCGCCATCAAGCCTTTCATCGGCGCGATCCGCGAAGGACGCCAATGCATGGACTACCTGGTCTGAGTTCGCGCGACATGGCTTATTCACTCTCTGAAGTTTTCACCAACGGCAATCCTTATCTGGAAAGCCTCGGCGTCGAAGTCGTGGAATACGGCGACGGCAAGGCGGTCATGGCGCTCAAGCTGCAGCCTGAATTCATGAACAGCTGGCATGTCGCGCAAGGCGGCATTTCCATGACATTGATGGATGTCGCCATGGGGCTGGCGGCACGCACCGCCATCCCGGACGCCAAGTCGTCGGCGACGGTCGACATGAGCACCAGCTTTCTGCAGCCGGCCGGAAAGGCCGGTGAAACCATCGTCGCGCGCGGCAAGGCCTATCACCGTTCCACCACCATGTGTTTTTGCGAAGCCGAACTGTGGAACGGCGACCAGTTGGTCGCCAAGGCGCTGGGGACATTCAAGGCCATCAAACGCGTCGACATCGCCAAGAAGCTGACGCACGAAGCGCACGAAGCGCATGATAGACAAGCTGCCGCGGCTGCTCCGGCATCATCGCAACAGGACTGAACATGAAACACAACATCAAAATCGCTGCGTGGAACGATCTGCGCGAAGATGCGGCATTGATCCGCAATGAAGTTTTTGTCGTCGAGCAAAACGTGCCGGCGGAACTGGAAATGGACGAGATGGACGCCGTCTGCGTGCATGCTGTCGCTTACGACGAAAGCGGCACACCGGTCGCCACCGGACGCTTGCTCCCCGACGGTCACATCGGCCGCATGGCGGTGCGCAAGCCCGGCCGCGGCCAGGGTGTCGGCGGCGCGGTATTGCAGGCGCTGATGGCGGCGGCGCGCCAACGCGGCGATCATGAAGTTGCGCTGAATGCACAGACGCATGCGGCGTCTTTCTATGGCAGCCACGGTTTTGCGCAGGAGGGCGACGAGTTCATGGAGGCGGGTATTCCGCATATTCACATGCGGGCGACGCTGGCCTGATCGGGCCAGCGTCTGTCCGACGGACCGAAGTAGTGGGGCGATCGCGGCGAGTTGCGGCTTGCCTGATCGTCTACGGGATTCACCGCCGGCCTCCATGGCAGGTAACTGTCAGCAGTTTTCTGCATTGCAGCAATTTCCGCGTGCTTGTTTTGCCGCGATGGCGACTGCCGACGGCCAGAAAACTTTTCGTTGTCTTCTGGCTATGTTTCGTTGTTTTGTTGTGGTTTCCCACAATATCTAGGGGTATGCTGCTAATGCATACTTGCGCCCGCAGTGACAGTTGCGGCTTTATTCTTTGGCAATGTCGACTGTGTAAGCTTTCTGAGATCCTAGAATAAACGGAGAACCGCATGGGCAAGACGCCACTTTATAAATCACTCTACTTTCAGGTGTTGGTGGCAATTGTCATCGGCGTCCTGCTGGGCCATTTCTACCCGTCCTCCGGCGAGGCAATGAAGCCGCTCGGCGACGGCTTCATCAAATTGATCAAGATGATCATCGCACCGGTGATCTTCTGCACGGTCGTGCTCGGCATCGCCGGCATGGAAGACATGAAGAAGGTCGGCAAGACCGGCGGCCTGGCGCTGTTGTACTTTGAAGTCGTCAGCACGCTGGCGCTGATCGTCGGCCTGGTGCTGGTCAATGTGCTGCAGCCGGGCGCCGGCATGAACATCGATCCGAACACCATCGATACCAAGAGCATCACGGCTTACACCGGCCCGGGCAAGATGACCAGCACGATCGATTTCGTGATGAATATCATCCCGGTCAGCATGGTGGACGCGTTCGCCAAGGGCGACGTGTTGCAGGTGTTGCTGATCTCGGTGCTGTTCGGCTTTGCGCTGCATCGCTTCGGCGGCCGCGGCACGATGATTTTTGATTTCATCGAAAAAATCTCCCACGTCCTGTTCGCCGTTGTCGGCACCATCATGAAGGCCGCTCCTGTCGGCGCGTTCGGTGCGATGGCGTTCACCATCGGCAAATACGGCGTCGGTTCGCTGCTGTCGCTGGGCAAGCTGATGGGCACGTTCTACCTGACCTGCCTGATCTTCATCTTCGTCGTGCTGGGCATCATCACCCGTCTGCACGGCTTCAGCGTCTGGAAGTTCGTCAAGTACATCAAGGAAGAACTGCTGATCGTGCTGGGCACCTCGTCTTCGGAATCGGTGCTGCCGCGCATGCTGGCCAAGATGGAAAACCTGGGCGCGAAGAAGACGGTCGTCGGCCTGGTGATTCCTACCGGTTATTCGTTCAATCTGGACGGCACGGCGATCTACCTGACCATGGCGGCCGTGTTTATCGCGCAGGCAACCAATACGCCGATGACGCTGACGCAGGAGCTGACCTTGCTGGCGGTCTTGCTGCTGACATCGAAGGGCGCCGCCGGCATCACCGGCAGCGGTTTCATCGTGCTGGCAGCGACCTTGTCTGCGGTGGGCCATGTGCCTGTCGCCGGCCTGGCCCTGATTCTCGGCATCGACCGCTTCATGTCCGAAGCGCGCGCCCTGACCAACACCATCGGCAACGGCGTGGCAACCATCATCGTCGCGAAGTGGAGCAATGAACTGGACGAAAAGCGTCTGCATGCGCAGCTGAACAACGAAACGTCGGAAGAGGCGAACTCGCCGGAAGCCGTGCTGGATCGCACGGAAGCCAAGATTCATCACTGATGATTGAGGCGTCCTCCGGCTTGCAGGAGGACGTAAAAAAACGGCGGCGGGACTTGATTGTCCTGCCGCCGTTTTTTATTTGCCGAAGCAGATGCAAAGTGCGCGCACAAAAGAAAAGACCCATAACGAAGGGGGGAACGTTACGGGTCTTGGTCTCCTCACAGCCTCTCAAGGACTGGATTTATTTCGAGCTATTGTGTTCCCTTTGCGCACAATAGTCATTCTGCGGTGCAGCATGTTTTTTCGATAAGATTTGTCGGTGGGCGGGGAGTGCGCAGCGATTGCGGATGAGGCGAGGCCGCAGGCGGAAGTGGCTGCAGCAGCCGGATGTCGGAAGGCGAAAAAAAAGCCCGCGGCCTTGCGGCGCGGGCTTAAATCCAATTCTTTAAGGAGGAAATTGGAGGAGACAGGTGTAACTTTAATGCTCCGCACAAAATCCGACTACTTTATTTCTCAAATATCAGTTATCCGTTTTGTTTATATCTTGTCATATAACTGTCATTAATCCGATCGTCAGCTCGGGCTTTCGGCATCCGGTCTGATCTTCGGCTTGCATGGCGAAGTCTTCTTCTGCGTCTCGGTGGCAGGTGCGGCCTGGCAGGAGGTGATGGGATCGACGACGTGTTCGCTCAATACCGGTTCGCCGATGATGGGCACGCGCACGACAGTCGATGCCCGTGTGCCGTAGTCGGGCGAGCAGATGAAGATCGACGACAGCGTGCGCTCCCATTCCAGGCTGACGCCGGTGCTCGGCAGGCGGCAATCGTTGGCGCGCGTGCTGTCGCTGAGCAGTTCGAAGAAGGTTTCTTCCGGCGCGCCCTGGCACAGCAGGCTGGCGAACTGCGCTTTGGCGCGCGTCACCTTGGGCCAGGGCGTGTCGAGCAGGGCATTAGACAAACCGTAGACGCCGTAACCGAGCGGCTTGCCGTTGCGCGGGTCGTCGTCGCCCTTGTTGGAATACCACAGCAGGGTTTCGCGATCGCCGACGATCAGGTTGAAACCGTTATATTCCGCTGCGCCGGGGCGGATGTGTTCGACATATTGTTCCGGCGTGAATGCGCCGGACAGATAATCGGAGACCAGCTTGCCGCGGGTCGGCGCATCGGGCCGCTTTTCCGACGGCGCACGCACATTGGTCAGCGCCGCAAAGCGGCCGTCGCGGGTCACGCCTAGCCAGGTGCCGCCTGCTTGAAGGTCGCGGCCGGCAAAGACGTCCGGGCGGTCTTCCCACCAGCCTGCGGCGCTGGCCGGGCGCTGATAAAACTCGTCGCGGTTGGCGGCGGCGATCAGCGGCATGCCGGGAATGACTTTCCACGCAAAAATGATCAGACACATGGTGAAAAGTCCAGAAAGTGTTCGGTGTGGCGCGGGCCGTCGATCAGCTTGTCCAGCTGACTGGCGGCGATACTTTGCTTCAGCACCGACTCAAAACCGTCGGGCACATCCAGATAAACCTCCATCCAGGTGTGCTTGCCATCCTGCTCCTGCGGGCGGCGCTTCAGTTCCGTGGCGACCTTGTATTGCTGCGACAACTGCGCCTGCATGGCGCCGGCCTGCTTTTGCAACTGTTCGCTATCGCTCAGCAGCACACGGTAATAGATATACAGATCCATCGGCAATCCCGGGCGCTTACTGCGGTTCCGCCAGTTCGTAAGGGAGAGGCTGCAATTGCAGCACAGGACCATCGACGGCGCCGAGATGGATGGTGCCGCTGTCGCTGGCCGCCAGTTTGATTTCCACCAGGCAGGCGGACTTGCCCGCGCCTGCCGCTTCTGCATTGACGACCATGCCGCACGGCTGGCCCGGATCTTCGCTGGAAAATACTTCGGCGCCGGCGCGCACATCGGTCGCGTCGACCAGCGCCAGCACGCTGCGGCGCTTCAGCTTGCCCAGATACTGGCTGCGCGCGACGATTTCCTGGCCGGGATAGCAGCCTTTTTTGAAGTTGACGCCGCCGATCAGCTCGAAATTGATCATCTGCGGCACGAATTGCTCCTGCGTCGGCTGCGTAATGACCGGCACGCCG
Source organism: Herbaspirillum rhizosphaerae (assembly GCF_001189965.1). GTDB lineage: Bacteria > Pseudomonadota > Gammaproteobacteria > Burkholderiales > Burkholderiaceae_D > Herbaspirillum > Herbaspirillum rhizosphaerae. The sequence goes on along the minus strand of NZ_LFLU01000004.1, from coordinate 26,582 downwards.
GCATAGATATCGGTCAGGCGCCAGGCGTGGGTGCCGACGGCGTTCAGTTTTTGCGTCAACGCCGGCCAGGCGGCAATCGCCTGCTCAACCGAGGTGATCCATTGATAGCGCGGGGCCTGACGGCTGTCCGCGACGCGCACCAGCGTGCCGTTGTCGTTGTCGGTCTTGGCATAGGCTTGCGCCGGCAATTGCGGAAACCATTGCTGCAGGGCCTCGGCGGCCGCGTTGCCGGCCAGGCCGAGCGCGACGTACTGTTCGCTGACATCGGCCAGCTTGGCCTTGGAACGCATCACAAACATCTGCAGGCGCTTCTGGATCGCCGGCTGCAGGGCGCGCGGTAATTGCAATACGATCTGGCCGGCATCCTTCCACATCAGGAAGGTCGCCAGCAGACGGCCCTTGGGTGTGCAATAGCCGGCCAGGCGGGCGGTGGCGAGGTCGAGTTTTTCGACATCGTTGGTAATCTGGTTATGCAGGAAACTGGCGGCATCGTCGCCGCTCAGGGAGATCAGGCCGAGATCGGTCAGCGGGGCAACGAAGTTGTCGGGCAACTCTGCCGTGGCAGCCGCGCCGAAATAGGCGACTTCCGGGCCGTTTGCGGCCTCGATGTGGGCGCCTTGCTGTTCGAGAAATGCCTGCCAGGGCGTGGATGCTTGAGTCGATTCGGTCATAAATTAGGTTACTGGGCTATACAGCGATTATCATTGATGCCTCGATTATAGTGGCGCTGGAAAAACGCGTCTGATTGCGCCGGATTTTGCCTCAACAATGAAAAAAATATTTAACACTCTCCTGTTGCTGTGTGTCGCCCTTGCCTGCGGGGGCGCCTATTGGCTGAGCCAGCCGATCATTGAAGAAGGGCAGAAGCCGGTCGAATTCACCATCACGCCGGGCGCGGGCATCAATGGCGCCGCCCAGCAGATCGCGGACGCCGGCGCGCCGGTCAACCCTATCCTGTTCGCCTTGCTGGCGCGCGGCAGCGGCAAGGGCAGTCGCATCAAGGCCGGCAGCTATGAGCTGAAGCCGGGCGCCACGCCGTTGCGCCTGCTGGAACAACTGGTCCGCGGCGAGTTCGCGCAGGAGTCGCTGACCATCATCGAAGGCTGGAGCTTCAGGCAGATGCGCCAGGCCATCGCCGAGCACAAGGGACTCAAACACGATACGGCCGCGCTTTCCAACAGCGAGCTGCTGGCCAGGCTGACCACCGAATTCGCAGCGCCGGAGGGCTTGTTCTTCCCGGATACCTATCTGTTCGCCAAAGGCGCCAGCGACATGCAGATCTACCGCCAGGCGTTTGCGCTGATGAACAAGCGTCTCGCCGAAGCCTGGAGCAAGCGCGACCTGTCGCTGCCTTACAAAACGCCGTACGACGCCCTGATCATGGCATCCATTGTCGAAAAGGAAACTGGGCAGAAGTCCGAGCGCGGCTTGGTGGCAGGCGTATTCGTCAATCGCCTGAAAACCGGCATGTTGCTGCAAACCGATCCGACCGTCATCTATGGCATGGGCGAGCGCTACCAGGGCGTGATCCGCAAGAGCGACCTGCTGACCGACACGCCGTACAATACCTACACCCGCAAGGGCATGCCGCCGACGCCGATCGCCTTGCCGGGCGCGGCCTCGCTGGCGGCGGCGATGAATCCGGACAAGACCGACGCGCTGTACTTCGTCGCGCGCGGCGACGGCACCAGCCATTTTTCCAGCAACCTGAGCGAGCACAATCAGGCGGTCAACAAATATCAACGCTGATCGGCGCTGACCTGTATCGCAAGAACTTCACGCTGCATCATTTTTTATCTGACGAAGACAGACCACATGGCATCAGGCAAATTCATCACCTTTGAAGGCATCGACGGCGCGGGCAAGTCGACGCACATCGCTTTCGTCGCCGACCTGCTGCGCACACGCGGACTGACGGTCGTCGCCACGCGCGAACCGGGCGGCACCGAACTGGGCGAAAGCCTGCGTTCCATGGTGCTGCATCAGAAGATGCATCTGGAGACCGAGGCGCTGCTGATGTTCGCCGGCCGCCGCGAGCATCTGGCCCAGGTCATCGAACCGGCCCTGGCGCGCGGCGACTGGGTGATCTCCGACCGTTTTACCGACGCCACTTTCGCCTATCAGGGCGGCGGCCGCCATCTGTCGCTGGACAAGCTCGACGCCCTGGAGCAATGGGTGCATCCGCATCTGCAGCCGGATCTGACGCTGCTGTTCGACGTGCCGCTGGAAGTGGCGCGCGCGCGCCTGGATGCCGAGCGCACCCTGGACAAGTTCGAGCAGGAAAAAGCCGATTTCTTCGCCGCCACGCGCGCCGAATATCTGCGCCGGGCGAAGCAGTTTCCGCAGCGTTTCCGCGTCATCGACTCGACCCGTCCCATCGCCGACATTCAGCAAGAAATCGCGCAATTGCTGGCGGATGTCTGAGATGCACTTTTTTCCGATCAACGCTTTATCCATGATTGATCACGCATGAGCAATACCGTTTTCCCCTGGCTGCAGGACAGCTGGCTGCAACTCCAGCAGTTGCGGGCCCGCTTGCCGCACGCCATTTTGTTTTATGGGCCGGAAGGCATCGGCAAGACCGATTTCGTCGAGTCGTTTGCGCAATCGCTGCTGTGCGAAGACGTGCAGCCTGACGGCCATGCCTGCGGCGCCTGCGCTTCCTGCGGCTGGTTCTCGCAATACAACCATCCCGATTACCGGCGCGTGCGTCCCGAAATCCTCGACGGCGAGGATGCTGCCGATGACGGCGAAGGCGAAGAGAAGAAGACTGCCAAGGCCAGCAAGACGCCTTCCAAGGAAATCAAGATCGACCAGATCCGCGCCTTGTCCGATTTCATGAACGTGTCGACGCATCGCTCGGGCATGCGCGTCGTCGTGCTGTATCCGGCGGAGGCGCTCAATACCGCTGCCGCCAATTCCTTGCTGAAAACCCTGGAAGAGCCGCCGCCGAGCACCATGTTCCTGCTGGTGTCCAATCGCCTCGACCGCTTGCTGCCGACCATCCTGTCGCGCTGCCGCAAATTCGCGCTGGCATTGCCGTCGCACGAGGACGGCCTGGCCTGGCTGAAGCAGCAGAATGTGAAAGACGCCGACGTCTGGCTGTCGGAGCAGGGCGGCGCGCCGCTGGCAGCGTTCAACGCCTCGCAAGGCGACGGTCGCGAGACCATGGACGAGTTCCTGCGCGCGCTGTGTCATCCCGGCATCGACGTCGCGCTGAAGACCGCCGAGCGGCTGCAAAAAATCCCGGTCGCCGATCTGGTGGGCTGGCAACAGCGCTGGCTCTACGATCTGTTCTCGCTGAAGTCGGGCGGCCCGATTCGCTACTATCCGCGCTACGGCAAAGAGCTGGGCGCGCTGGGCGGCCGCGTCGATACCGTGACGATTGCCGCTGCGCTGAAGGCCGCCAATGAGCGCCGTGCGATTGCCGACCATCCTTTGTCGGCGAGACTGTTCATCGAAGAAATGCTGATCGAGTATTCGACGCTGTTTGCCTGAGGCGCGGCGTTCGGTACCGTCAAACCGAGCAACCGATTCATTCACTACGTTTTCACCATGCGCTTTACCTACACCCATCGCCTGGCGCGCCAGGAAGACCTGAACGCCATCGTCGCCATCTACAACAGCACCGTCGCCTCGCGCGAAGTCACCGCCGACACCGAACCTGTGTCCGTGGAATCCCGCCAGGCCTGGTTCGACGAACATACGCCCGACAAGCGCCCGCTGTGGGTGGCCGAGCGCGACGGCGAGATCATCGGCTGGCTGTCGTATTCCAACTTCTACGGCCGTCCGGCGTATTCCGGCACCGCCGAGCTGTCGGTTTATCTCCACGAAAAAGCGCGCGGCCAGGGGCTGGGAAGTTATTTCCTCGAACAGGCGATCGCTTTTGCGCCGTCGATCAAGGTGCATACGCTGCTGGGTTTCGTGTTCGGGCACAACCAGCCCAGCCTGAAGCTGTTTGAAGCATTTTCGTTTGAGCGCTGGGCCGACATGCCGCGCGTGGCGACGCTGGATGGCATCGAGCGGGATCTGGTGATTCTGGGCAAGCGCGTGGCCTAGCAGAAGATGACAGCTGGCAAGTTTCCTGCCGGCAGGTGCAAACCGCATCGCGAGCAGGGCGACATATAATTCCCTCATGCCGATACTTTCCCTTTCCCGCCCCTTGCCGCAGCACCAAATCTTGCTGCGCCTGTTCTGGATGCGTTGCATCGCGACGCTGGCGCAGGTTTTGCTGGTTGCCGGCGCGTATCTGGGGATGGAACTGAGTCTGCCGCTGACGCCGCTATGTGCGGTGCTGGCGCTGATGCTGGCGTTCAACGGCCTGACCTGGTGGCGCATGCGTCTGGCGTATCCGGTGCGCGAGCCGGAGCTGTTTTTTCAGCTTTTCGTCGATGTCAGCGGCTTGTCGGCCTTGCTGTACTTCACGGGCGGGGCGACCAATCCTTTCGTTTCCTTTTATCTGCCTGCGCTGGCGGTTGCCGCGGCGATCCTCGCTCCGCGTTACGCCTTCATGCTGGCGCTGTATTCTTTTACCTGTTATTCCGGGCTGACTTATCTGTATCAGCCGCTGCACATCCACGACCACGATCAGGCGATGGCGTATCACCTGGCGGGCATGTGGGTGAATTTTCTGGTGTCGGCGGCGCTGATCACCTGGTTCGTGACGCGCATGTCGGCGACGGTGCGCGCCCGCGACGCGCAACTGGCGCAGGCGCGCGAGCAGCAATTGCAGGATGAGCGCATCGTCGCGCTGGGAACGCAGGCTGCCAGCGCCGCGCATGAAATGAGTACGCCGCTGGCGACAGTCGCGGTGATCGCGGGAGAGTTGAGGATTGAGGCAGGGCGTAACGGCGCCTTGACGATGTACCGCGACGATCTGGCCATTGTGGAAGAACAGATCGCTGCCTGCAAAACCGCACTTGATCGCATGGGCATGGACGTACAGGTGCGGCATGCCGACATCTCGGCGCCGGTGCGGCTGACGGATTGGCTGCGGCATTTCGTCGATGCCTGGCGCTTGCGCCATCCGGCCGTGTCGATACATCTGTCTTTGCCCGCCGAAACGGGACCGGTGAACAACCAGCAACTGGTCGGACAGATCTTGCTGACACTGCTGGACAACGCCGCGCAAGCCGTCAATGAAGGTGGGAAAATCGACATGACGCTGAGCATGCAGCGCGGTGAAGCAATGATTCGCGTCGTTGACGACGGGCCGGGCATTGCGCCTGACCTGCTCAAACGGCTCGGCTATGAGCCGGTGCGCAGCAGCACCGGCGGCAAGGGGATAGGACTGATGCTGGCCTTTGCCACGGCGCGGCAGCTCGGTGCGAAGCTGGCGCTGGCTTCCGACGGCATGCGCGGCGTCAGCGCGACCTTGACGATTTCTTTATAAACCGGCCTTCGCAGGAAAACAGACAATGAGCACAGCCTTCCTGATCCTGGACGACAACGACGTCTTTGCCTCGACGCTGGCGCGTTCGCTGTCGCGCCGGGGCTTCACGGCGACGGTGGCGCATAGCGGCGAAGAGGCGATGAAGGCTGCAGCAACCACCGATTTCGCCTACGCCACGATCGATCTGCAATTGCAGCAGGATTCGGGCTTGCAGTGGATTGCATCGCTGCGGCAGCAACTGCCGCATGCGCGTCTGCTGGTGCTGACCGGCTACGCCAGCATCGCCACCACGGTGCAGGCCATCAAGGCGGGCGCCGACAATTATCTGGCCAAGCCGGCCAATCTCGACTCCATCCTTTCAGCGCTGGAGCACAGCGCCAACGATGTCGGCAGCGACATCGCCGACAGCGCTGCGCCATTATCAGTCGAGCGTCTCGAGTGGGAACACATTCAGCGCGTGCTGACCGAACATCAGGGCAATATCTCTTCCACCGCGCGCGCGCTCAACATGCATCGCCGTACGCTGCAGCGCAAGCTGGCCAAGCGCCCGGTGGCGAAGTAGCCCGCCCTGAGAACGGGCAGGCATCGCCGAACCGGGACGCCGCAGGGACTGTGCCGGGGTGATGGCGTAAAATAGCGCCCATCATGTATATCGATTCCCACTGCCATATCAATTTTCCCGAACTCGTCGCCCGTCTGCCGGATATTCTCGGCAAGATGGCCGAGAACCGCGTCAGCCACGCCTTGTGCGTATCGGTGAACCTTCCTGAATTTCCGCAAGTCCTGGCGCTGGCGGAACAGCATCCACACATCTACGCTTCAGTCGGCGTGCATCCCGACTATGAAGACACGCCGGAGCCCAGCGTCGAGAAACTGGTCGAACTGGCCGACAATCCGCGCATCGTCGCCATCGGCGAAACCGGCCTCGACTATTTCCGCCTGCAAGGCGATCTTGAATGGCAGCGCGAACGTTTTCGCACACATATCCGTGCTTCGCGCATCACCGGCAAGCCGCTGATCATCCATACCCGCTCGGCCTCGGAAGACACCATCCGCATCCTGCGCGAAGAGGGCGCCAGTCCGGCCGCCGGCGGCGTTGCCGGCGTCATGCATTGCTTCACGGAGTCGCAGGAAGTGGCCGACGCCGCCATTGAGCTCGGGTTTTATATTTCCTTCTCCGGCATCGTCACTTTCAAGAGCGCCAAGGCCTTGCAGGAAGTGGCGCGCACCATTCCGCTGGAACGCATGCTGATCGAAACCGATTCGCCCTATCTGGCGCCGGTGCCGTTCCGCGGCAAGACCAACGAGCCGGGACTGGTGCGCCACGTTGCAGAATTCATCGCCGACTTGCGCGGTATCCCGGTGGAAGAAGTCGCGCGTCACACCAGCGAGAACTTTTTCACTTTGTTCAAGATGGCCAAATGAAAGACGCTGCATGCTGAAGTCGCTCCTTACCCGTTTTCTCGCGATTGCCTCACTGGCGGCAGCCGTACTGGTCTCGCCTGCCGCGCAGGCCGGTTCTTATGAGGATTACATCACTGCCGTCAAGATGGACGCGCCGCGCGAATTGCAGGAGCTGATCAAGCGCGGCCTCGGCCCCAACGTGATCGAGCCGCAGCGTGGCTATTCGGCGCTGACCTTGTCCATCCGCGAGGATTCGATGAAAGCCTTCGACGTGCTGTTCAATACGCCGGGCATCGATCTGGAAGTCAAGGCGAAGAATGGCGACACCGCCCTGATGATCGCCGCGTTTTACGGCAATCAGCGCGTGGTGAAACTGTTGCTGGACAAGGAAGTGGAAGTCAACCGCCCCGGCTGGGCGGCCTTGCACTACGCCGCCATCAACGGCAATCCCAACATCATCAAGCAACTGCTCGACGCATCCGCCTACATCGACGCCGAGTCGCCCGACGACAAGATGACGCCGATCATGCTGGCGGCAGTGCGCGGCCGTTTGTTCGCGGTGCGGTTGCTGAAGGAAGAGGGCGCGGATATCACCCTGAAGAATGTTGACGGCATGACCGCGCTGGATCTGGCGCGTCATTTCGATCAGAAAGAGGTCGTCGAGGAATTGACCGGTCAGCACACGCCATGGTCGCAACAGCGGCCAGGACAGTAAACCGTATCGCCATCATTCCGGCAGTCATAAAAAATCCCGGCCGCGTCTGACGTGGGCCGGGATTTTTCTTTGCTGCGAGTGTTGCTGTCAGCGGCGCGGAATCAGAATCTGCGGGCCGACATCCTTGATGTCCCTGGTGCCGGTCAGCGCCATGCTCACATCCAGTTCCTTCTGCAGGATTTGCAGCATCTTGGTCACGCCTTCGCCGCCCATGGCGCCCAGGCTGTACAGGAAGGCGCGGCCGATCATGGTGCCCTTGGCGCCCAGCGCGGTGGCCTTCAGGATGTCCTGGCCGGTGCGGATGCCGCCGTCGAACCAGACTTCGATCTGGTCGCCGACCGCTTCGGCAATCGCCGGCAGCGCTTCGATGGAAGACATCGCGCCGTCCAGCTGGCGGCCGCCGTGGTTGCTGACGACCAGCGCATCGGCGCCGGTTTGTGCGGCGATTTTGGCGTCTTCGACGTCGAGGATGCCCTTGAGGATCAGCTTGCCGCCCCATTGTTCCTTGATCCAGGCGACGTCGTCCCAGTTCAGGGTCGGATCGAACTGGCTGGCGGTCCATTGGCTCAGCGTCTGGATACCGCTGCCGCCGCCGGTGATATGGCCGGCCAGGTTGCCGAAGGTCTTGCGGCCGGTCAGCGCGCGCAGCGCCCAGCCCGGCTTGCCTGCCAGATCCATGAGCGTGTCCAGCGTCAGTTTCGGCGGCACCGACATGCCGTTTTTCAGATCCTTGTGGCGTTGGCCGAGGATCTGCAAGTCCAGCGTCAGCACCAGCGCCGAGCACTTGGCGGCCTTGGCGCGATCGATCATCGACTTCACGAAACCGCGGTCGCGCATCACATAGAGCTGAAACCAGAACGGCTTGGTGGTCACGCTGGCGACGTCCTCGATCGAGCAGATACTCATGGTCGACAGAGTGAAAGGAATGCCGAATTTTTCCGCCGCGATCGCGCCCAGCATTTCGCCGTTGGCCCATTGCATGCCGGTCAGGCCGGTCGGGGCGATCGCCACCGGCATGGTGACGTCGTGGCCGATCATGGTGGTGCGGGTGGAACGTTGGTCAACGTTGATGGCGACGCGCTGGCGCAGCTTCAGCGCAGCGAGGTCGTCGGTGTTGGCGCGGTAGGTGCTTTCGGTATAGGAGCCGCTGTCGGCATAGTCGTAAAACGCCTTGGGTACCCGTTTTTTTGCCAGAACGCGTAAATCTTCGACACAGGTGATGACGGGCATGTTTATTCTCCGAAAATGGAATCCGTAAATATGAATTTTGACCGTATCGTAGAACAAACCACGCGGTCATGGGGTGAATCCCTTTGGCGCCAAAGATGAAAAGTTTCGCTGAATCAAACTCCGCTTACATTGCCGCGACGGCCCGGCTGCTTATAAAAACAGTTCGGCGGCCTTGATGCCGCTTTGCGCGGCAGCTTCCAGCGTGGCGGGATAGTCGCCGGCAACATAGTCGCCGGCCAGCGCCAGCCCGGGCGGCATGGCGCTATTGTCCGGGCGTAACAGGCCCGGCGTGCAGGAGAACGTGGCGCGTTTTTCGGAGATGACCTTGCTCCACAGCGGCGTTTCCAGAAGCGGATTTTGCAACTGTTGCGCGAGTTGCGAAGTGATGCCTGCGGTCAATGCGGCATGGCCCTGCGCGAGCGCATCGCCGGCGGCGCTGACCACTACGGCGAGCAGGCCGGAGTCGGTGGAGTCGGCGGAGTCGCCGGCGCCGAGCTGGCCGCGATCGAAGACGAATTGGCCCCATGCCGCTTGCTGCGGATCGTCCAGCAACGCGTAGAAGGCCTGATCGAGGCGGACCTGCGGCGGGTATTGCAAATAGCAGGTGGTGATCGGTTCGTAGTTCAGGGCGCGCAGCGCGGTCGTGTCGCTGATCCCTTCCAGCAGATCGGCTGCGGCTTCCGGGCCGGCGGCAATGACGACGCCGTCGAACGATGCGGTCTGCCCGCTTTGCCTGAAACGGATCTGCCAGCCTTCTTGCAAGGCCGCGATTGCATCAACGGCGTGGCCGCAATGGACCTCGCCGCCGCGCTGCTCGACAAACGCGGCAGCTTGTTGGGGAAACAGCGAGGTCAGGTCGGTGCGCGGAATCAGCATGTCCGATGCGGCGCGGCGTGCTCCCAGGCTATCGCGCAGCACGTTCAGGAAGACCTGCGCCGAGGCACGCTGCGGCGGCGTGTTCAGCGCGGCGATGCAGAGCGGCGTCCACATCAGCCGGGTCAGGCGCTCGGTCTGTTCATAGCGCTCCAGCAATTCGGCGACGCTGCAGTCTTCGTACAGCTGCCAGCCCATCCAGCGCGCAGTGGTGGAAAAACGCGCCAGCGCCATTTTGTCGTCGCGCGTCAGTCCTTTGGCCCGGATCAGCGCAAGCAATACATGCAGGGGAGCGGGCAGGCGTGGGGCGATGAAGTCCATGCCGTCCGTATGTGCGGGATAACGCATTTGCAGCGGCAGGCGCAGCAAGGTCTGGCCGGCATCGATGCCGACGGTTTTCATCAGTTTCAGTGTGGTGCGATAGGCGCCGAGCAAGATGTGCTGACCGTTGTCCAGCGTGCGGCCGTCGATGTCGACGCGGCGTGCGCGGCCGCCGAGGGTGCGGCCGGCTTCAAACAGGCTGACGCGTCGTCCTGCTTGCGCCAGTCTGACGGCAGCGGCGCAGCCGGCCCAGCCGCCGCCGATGACGGCGATGTGATCCTGCTTATTGTTATCAGGGGATGTTCCCATTCTTGATCCGGTCCGGTAATTCTTGCAGCGGGACTTCTTCCCAGGCGGTGACTTGGTCGGCCGAGGACACATAGAGCCGCAGATAGGTGTCGAGCGACAACTGCTTGGTCGCCGTGAACGTCAGCGTCTTTTGCATGCCGTTTTCTTCGACGGCCGGGAGGCGGTATTCATAGTGCTCCCCGGCATGGGCATCCGGCAGCATCTTTTTTCCCGGATTTACCACGTATACGTAAAACTCGTCTTTGCCCACGCGCTTGAGCAGCGCGTTGAAACCCGGGCTCATCAAGACGCAAACGGCAAAAGCGACGCCCGCGAGCAGGGATAGTACATAAATGCGTTTCATCTTCTGTCTGCCAATTTCGGAAAGTAAATTGACGTTTCGACAGGTTGAAAGTTCAGTCGCCCGGCGGGCAATATTTGCTGCGATTTCAGCCGCGGATGTAGGTTTTCCAGGCCAGCCAGAGCTTGCGTATCGGCGTGAGCGAAATGCGCTGATTCAAGACATGGAAGCCGTCGCGTTCGATTTCATTGAGCAGCGTGCGGTATATCGCCGCCATCATCAGGCCGGGGCGCTGGGCGCGGCGGTCTTGTTTGGGAAGCAGTGCGAACGCCTCGTCATATACGCGCTGGGCGCGCTCGACTTGAAAAAGCATCAGTTTCTCGAAATTTTCGCTGTGGCGAGCATTAAGAATATCGGCCGCGGTAACGTTGAATTGCTGCAATTCATTGACCGGCAAATAAATGCGGCCCTTGCGTCCGTCTTCGCCGACGTCGCGGATGATATTGGTCAACTGGAACGCGAGTCCGAGTTTTTCCGCAAACAGCAGCGTGCCGCCCTGGGTGACGCCGAAGATGCTGGCCGACAAAATGCCCACCACGCTGGCGACGTGCCAGCAATAACGCTGCAGGCCGGGGAAGTCGAGGTAGCGGGTCTGGTCCAGATCCATTTCCATGCCGTCGATGATGGCCTGCAGGTGCTCGCCTTTGAGGCCGTAGGTCGCCACGTGCGGCTGCAGCGCCAGCGTGACCGGATGGCTGGGATTTCCGTTGAGCATCGCCGCGATTTCCTTGCGCCACCACATCAGCTTGGTGCGGGCCACGCCGGCGTCTTCTATTTCATCGACGGTATCGTCCACTTCGCGGCAGAAGGCGTACAGTGCAGTAATGGCGCGTCGGCGCTCAGGCGGCAGGAACAAGAAACTGTAGTAAAAGCTGGAACCGCTCTGGGCAGCTTTTTGCTGGCAATAGTCGTCAGGAGACATGAAGTGGGATGGCGATGAAAGCGGGCGCAATGCGCGAAGCCGCTATGCTAGCCGACTGAGGGGCGAAGGGCAATCTGCTTCGCGCGCCGGGCGCGTTTTAAACGCGGAAAACAGAGGGGAAAGACCCCGATATATCTGGTTGCAGCAGCCGACTTTGTACATTAAGCTGGGGGCAACGAGGCATGACTGGCGGCAATTGCTTTTATTGCTGCGACAGGTATCCGGATGCTGTTGATAAAAACACAAAATACCAACGGTGTCGCAGCGGCGGATCCGCAGACAGGCGACAGAAAAGACACGAGGCCGGACCGGCGCAAGCTTCTTCACAGGAAGATTGCCGGATGCGGCGGGGGTGAGTAGCTTATATCAAGGCGAGGAGACTAATTCTTCATGAACAGACTGGAAGCTTTCAGAAGCATTGCAACGCAGGCCGGTCGCGGCGAACTGGTATTCCCTACCAACGTCAATGCATCGATCAAACTGCAGCAAGCGCTTAACGATCCGAATTGCCATCTCGAGGCCGCCGCCAAACTGGTGATGGCCGAGCCGCTGCTGTCGGCGCGTACCGTGGCGATCGCCAATTCGGCCGCATACAACCGCTCCGGCGGTGAAATCAACAACGTTCGCACGGCGGTCATGCGTCTCGGCTTCAAAACCCTGAACGCGATTACGACCGCCGTCATCGTGCGTCAGCTGGGCCGCAACATCTCCGATCCGGAAATGCGCGTCAAGGCGGCGCAATTGTGGGAGCACACGGCCAACGTCGCCGCGATCGCTCAGGTGATTGCACTGAAGCTGACGCGACTGGATCCGGAAACCGCCATGTTCGCCGGCATCGTCCATGAAGTCGGCGGGTTTTACCTGCTGTCGCGCACGGATGAATTCCCGGGACTGCTCGACGGCAATTCCGAAGACTGGGCGGAATACGGCGAAAAGATGATCGGTCGCGCGGTGCTGAAGAAGCTCGGCATTCCGGAAGCCGTCGTGGCGGCGGTGGAGTCGTTGTGGCATGGCATTCGCGTGTTGCCGCCGGAAACCCTGGGCGACGTGCTGCTGCTGGCCAAGGAGTTGTCGCCGGTGCCGTCGCCGTTCCAGAAGAGTTTGCTGGAAGCAGGCCGTGCGCCGGATACGATCGTCGACGAATTCATCGGCGACGAGTCGCTGCGCGAAGTGCTGGACGATTCCGCCGACGAAATCCGCTCGCTGACGCAGGCGTTGCTGATCTGACGCCATCGCGCCGGTGGGAAAATAAAAAAGCAGCCTGCGAGGCTGCTTTTTTTATTTGCTGCAGGTTGGCGCTCGGGCTGCCTTCAGGCGCTGCGCATCAGGCGCATCTTGAAGTTGCGGCCCTTGATGTTGCCTTCGCTCAGGCGTGCATAGGCTTTCTCGGCAATGCGGTAATCCAGCGCCACATAAGTTGAGAATTCGAATACGTTGATCTTGCCGACTTGTTCCTTGGTCAGGCCGACATCGCCGGTCAGCGCACCAAGCAAGTCGCCGGGGCGCAGCTTGTCCTTCTTGCCGCCCTGAATGCACAAGGTCCGCATCGGCGCGCGCAGCACTTTGTCTTCATTGGTGTCCAGCGCATTGAGGTCAAACCACTGCACCGGCGCCTTCTGATATTCCTCGATCAGTTTCACCCAGCGCTTTTCGGTCGGGATGCACAGATTCAGCGCCAGGCCCTTGTCCTGGCCGCGACCGGTGCGGCCGATGCGGTGGATGTGGACTTCCGTGTCGCGCGTGACGTCGACGTTGATGACTGCGCTCAGGTTGGCGATGTCGAGCCCGCGCGCGGCCACGTCCGTGGCGACCAGCACCGAGCAGCTTTGATTGGCGAATTGCACCAGGATTTCATCGCGTTCGCGCTGTTCCAGGTCGCCGTACAGGGCCAGTGCGCTGAACCCTTGCGCGCGCAATTCTTCCGCCAGCTCGCGGCAATGGATCTTGGTGTTGCAGAAGGCCAGCGTCGAGACCGGCTGATAGTGCTGGAGCAGGCGCGCGACGGCAAAATTGCGCTGTTCGGCCGAGACTTCGAAGAAGCGTTGTTCGATTTTTTCACCGTCGTGCTGGGCTTCCACCTTGATCTCGACCGGCTCGTGCAGGAAGCGCGCGCTGGCTTTGCGAATATCGTCCGGATAGGTCGCCGAAAACAGCAGCGTCTGGCGGCGCGAAGGACAGGCGCTGACGATGCCTTCGATGTCTTCGTAGAATCCCATGTCGACCATGCGGTCGGCTTCGTCGAGCACCAGCGTCTGGACGGCTTTGAGGTTGATGGTGGCGCGCCCGATGTGATCGCGGATGCGGCCGGGCGTGCCGACGACGATATGGCAGCCGTGTTCCAGCGATGCAATTTGCGGACGCATGGCGGTGCCGCCGCACAGGGTCAGGATCTTGATGTTTTCGGTGAAGCGCGCGAGGCGGCGCAATTCATTCGACACCTGGTCGGCCAGTTCCCGCGTCGGGCAGACGACCAGGCCCTGGATTGCAAAATAGGCCGGATTCAGCCGATGCAGCATGGCAATGCCGAATGCGGCGGTCTTGCCGCTGCCGGTCTTGGCCTGGGCAATCAGGTCGCGGCCTTCCAGCGCCGTGGGCAAGCTCTCCGCTTGGATCGTGGTCATCTCGCGATAGCCGAGGGCGTCCAGATTGGCGAGCATGGCGGGCATGAGCGCCAGGTTCGAAAAAGGAAGGGAGGGCGAGGGTGTCGTGTTCACCATGATTGGACCTGAGCGCTAACGGAAGTGAGGGAAGTCTAACAGAGCGGCATGGTCAGCAGCCTTGAGTCAGGCGATCAGCGACAGCATCCGCGATATAAAGAATCAACAGCAACGGCACAAAGGCCGGAAGCAAAGCAAAAGGGCCTGCACGATGTGCAAGCCCTTGTTGCGGTATTGGTTGCGGGGGCAGGATTTGAACCTACGACCTTCGGGTTATGAGCCCGACGAGCTGCCAGACTGCTCCACCCCGCGTCTGAGAGGCCGAAGTCTACAGAGTATCAATTTGAATAGCAAGCGCTCATCCCGATCTTGCTGTAAATATTTTGTGCGCAGCGATAGACTTGTGCGGGGTGGGGCGCATACACTGCGCGCTTCGGGCAGGGCAAGGGCAATGCGCACGAGCAATCAAAGAGAGAGGCAAGCAATGACTTACGAAGAATATCTGGACGAAGTGACGACGCTCATCGCGGAACTGTACGACGTCGACGACGCCGATGCGATCAAGATGGTGGTGAAGGCGCAAGCCAACGATTTTTTCGTTGCGCATGACGATCACGAAGCAATGCGTACGCAGGAGCGCGCACTGGCGGATGCCAAGATGATTTACAAGAAAAGACATCAAAAGCGTTGAGCACGAGCCTGATCCGGTTGCGCAACGCGAACGCGTGAAAAGTGCTTTATGCAAGCGCTTTAACATTCGCTTTCAAATGGCGGCGAACCAAGCTGAATTTCCGGTTTCTATTACTGCATGCCCCTCGCAAAGCCAGTGTGGGAGCGGTGTCCGGCGATGTCTGACAGACATTGTGAAGCATCTCTCCGGTACTGGCCGGGCGGCGGAATTATTTTGAAACCACAATAAGGAGATTCACCTATGAAAACACGTCAACTCGCTATCGCTGCTGCATTCCTCGCCATGACCGGCGGCGCCATGGCGCAAACCGCGAACACCACGCAAGTGCCTGCTTCGCCTGGCATGGTCGCCCCGGCCTCGACGGCCAACGGCGTCTCCGGCGACCCCTATGTACAGAAGCGTCAGTCTGATGCCGATGCCAAGGCCGATTACAAGGCGCAAAAGAAGGCCGCCAATCAGCAAGCCCGCGCCGACAAGAAGGCCGCGAAGCAGGCCCTGAAGCAGGAAAAGAAGGATGCCACGGCAGAGCGCAACGCCCAGTTGTCTCAGCCTCAGCCCAAGAGTGATCTGAACAAGGGTTCGTAATTTCCCTTTCCGGCGCGGCGAGCACGAAATCTCGTTGCGCCGACGTAAAAAAGCCTCTTCCATGAAGAGGCTTTTTTGCGTTCCCGGCACTCGTGCCAGCGTCGACTACATGCAGACTGCACGCGACAACACCAGCCACCAATCCCAGGCTCGCAGTTGCGGCCTGTGCCTGAAGACATCGCCTTGCGTTTGTTCCAGGCGTTCCAGAATACGCAGGCCGCCTTGCACCACCAGGCGCAGCTCCCAACCCACGCGTCCCGGCAAGCGCTTGGCCAGCGGCGCGCCCTTGATCATCATGCTGCGAGCGCGTGCGATTTCAAATTGCATCAATGCGCGCCAGGCCGGGCTGCTGGTGGCATCGGCTATATCCTGCTCGCTGACGCCATGGCTTTGCAGATCGTCGAGCGGAAGGTAAATTCGTTGCTTGTTCCAATCGATGGCGACGTCCTGCCAAAAATTGATCAGTTGCAGCGACGAGCAAATGGAGTCCGAATCCCGCACATTCTCAGGCGTGGCCGCCTTATAGAGATGCAGCATCAGCGTGCCGACCGGGTTGGCGGAGCGACGGCAGTAATCCAGCAGAGCGTCGAAGTGTGGATAGCGGGTGGTCGTCACGTCTTGCTTGAATGCGGACAGCAGGTCGCGAAATGGCGTCAGCGGCAGCGCATATTCGTGGATGACATGCGCCAGCGCGGCAAACAAGGGGGCGACGCTGGGCTGGCCCGCTTCGATCCGGTCCAGTTGTTCTTCATAGGCGGTCAGCGCGGCAATCCGTTGCGCCGGTTCGGCGTCGCCTTCATCGGCGATGTCGTCGGCGCTGCGCGCGAAGGCATAGATGGCTTTGACGGCGGGGCGCAGACGGGCCGGCAGCAGGATCGAAGCGACGGGGAAATTTTCGTAATGGTCAACGGCCATGCAACGGATATCCGGTGGAGTAGGTGAGGGCGGGCGCAGCGATGCGAAGACGATGCGCTTGCTGCCGACTTTTTCTGTCCCGAATAGTAATGGAAAAATCTGCCGGCGCCGATTTCCGAAGAGTTGTATATCTGCTGATGGCGCGTGTCGATGCGGATTCGACATGCCGGTTTTGGCAGCAAAGCAAGCGCCGGCGGCCGCGTGAAAATTGCGTCACGGCCGTATAAAAAACGCAGACAGTCTGCCAAGCTTGCAGTAGAATAGCGGGCTGCAATAAAAATGCTACCTCATTGACAGGGCTTGGTTTTCCGGCAAATACGCTGAAAAGTCCCAACGCAGTCCGGTCGGTGATGCACCTTTCAGCGAGGGTGGCGAAATTGGTAGACGCACCAGGTTTAGGTCCTGACGCCAGCAATGGTGTAGGGGTTCGAGTCCCCTCCCTCGCACCAACATTCCCTTTGTTTATGTTGTGATGTTCGCCCGGCAAGAATGTACTGACTTCGGTCGCATCTTGTTCCGGGCGTTTTCATTTTGGTCATTCAATTTTCTGTTGAGGTTCGCATGCGCTACCAGCATTACAAGGGCGGTATTTACGAGTTTCTCCATGACGCGACGCTGGAATCGGATCTGACGCCGATGGTTGTTTATCGCGCCGCCAACGGTACGGTCTGGATTCGTCCGAAAGAGGTATTTCACGAAATCATCGAAGTCGACGGCAAGTGCGTGCCGCGTTTTGCGCCGATGGATGAGGCCGGCTGATACCTGCGAATCCGGTGATTCTTCGATGCGGCGGATGCGCGCCATCTGTTAATGTCTTGGCTTCGTCGATTTCTTCTTCAGGCAGGAAAGCTTATGCGTAAAGTATTGAATCTGGCCGTTGCGGCGTCGTTGATGTCCGCGTTTATCGTCTTGCCGGCACGGGCGCAAGAACTGGGCGACGTCAGCACGGCGTTTCGCTGGTTGGGAAAGAACGATCGCATCGCCGTCGAGGCTTACGACGACCCGAAGGTAGTCGGTGTGACGTGCTACGTCTCGCGTGCTCGCACCGGCGGCGTCAAGGGCACGGTCGGCCTGGCCGAGGACAAGTCGGAGGCTTCCATCGCCTGCCGCCAGGTGGCGGCGACGGTGACGTTCAAGGGAACGGTGCCGCAGCAGGAAGACGTATTCTCCGAGCGGATGTCGATCCTGTTCAAGCGTCTGCATATCGTGCGGCTGGTCGATGTCAAGCGCAACACCTTGGTATATTTGACCTATTCCGACAAGCTGATCGACGGTAGTCCGATGAATGCGATTACCGCCGTTCCTGTCGCCGCATCCACTCCTATTCCGGTGAAATAAGAAATGAAGACAATCAGGGCACTCGCAGCAGAATTGCAGGCAGGGCAGACCACCAGCGTCAAGCTGGTGGAGCTGGCGCTGGAACGCATCGCCTCGTATCGCGATCAGGGCGGCGCCGCTTACATCAGTGTCGACGCCGACCGGGCGCTGGCATCGGCGCGCGCCAGCGATGCTGCGCGGGCCGCCGGCAATGTGTCGTCGTTGCTGGCAGGTTTGCCGGTGTCGATCAAGGATCTGTTCGACGTGCAGGGGCAGGTTACTGCGGCGGGATCGAAAGCGCTGGCGAACGCCCCGGCGGCCAAGGCCGATGCGCCTGCGGTGGCGCGTTTGCGGCAGGCCGGCGCGATTTTGCTCGGTCGCACCAATATGAGTGAGTTCGCTTTCTCCGGTCTCGGCCTGAATCCGCATTACGGCACGCCGCGCAATCCCCTGGACGCGCAGCGGGTGAGCGGCGGTTCGACTTCCGGCGGCGCGGTGACGGTGGCGCTGGATATGGCTGTGGCGGCGCTGGGTACGGATACCGGCGGTTCGATCCGTATTCCGTCTGCGTTTTGCGGCTTGACGGGCTTCAAGCCGACCGCGCGGCGCGTGAGCCTGCAGGGGGCGGTGCCGTTGTCGACGACCTTGGATTCGGCGGGCCCCTTGTCGCGCAGCGTGGATTGCTGCGCCATCGTCGACGCCATTTTGTCGGGCGAGACTCTGGAAACGGATGCTGTGCCGCTGGCGGGATTGCGGTTTGGCGTCACGGATGATTTCGTCGGCGACGGCATGGATGCCACCGTACGCGCCGCTTTCGATGCGGCCTTGTCACGATTGCAAAGTGCCGGCGCGTTGATCCAGCGCTTTTCCTTTCCTGAATTGAAAGAGTTGCCGGCGATCAACGCCGGCGGCGGCTTCAGCGCGGCCGAATCCTGGGCCTGGCATCGTCAGTTGCTGGAGAGTTCGGCCGGCCAGTACGACCAGCGCGTGGCGGTGCGCATCCGCCGCGGCGCCCAGCAGACGGCCGCCGATTATCTCGATCTGCTTGCGGCGCGCCGGCGCATCATTGCCCAGGCGCAGCGTCGTCTGTCGGTATTCGATGCGTGGCTGATGCCGACCGTGCCGGTGGTGCCGCCGCTGGTGCAGGCTTTGCAAGACAGCGACGACACTTTCTTTGCAACCAATGGATTGGTATTGCGCAATCCGAGCGTGATCAATTTCCTGGATGGTTGCGCCTTGAATCTGCCGTGTCCGTCTGAAAGCGGATTGCCGGTAGGCATCAGCATTTGCGGCCAGCATGGCGACGATGCGCGCGTGCTGGCAATCGGCCGCGCGGTAGAGGCGCTTTTCTCCGCGGCGCAGGGTTGACAGGCAAGGCGCGCAGGCAGGGGCGGCGCACGCTTTGCAGGCGGCGCCGGCCGTTTTTATTAACAGAACCGGGGCGTTTTGGCGCAACGGCATCTTTTCCGTATAAAATAGCGGACTTTAGCGCGGCCGGGCAGGGCAAAAGGCATGATTTTCATGCTTGTTCTTTCCGGGCCGCACCACGGAATTTATTAATTTTTGGACGATTCACATGGCAACTGCAGTCGAAACTCTGAGCAAACTTGAGCGCCGTATCACCCTGACATTCCCACTGGCCGACGTGCAGGCTGAAGTTGAAAAACGCCTGAAAGTGCGCGCTCGCACCGCCAAGGCGCCAGGCTTCCGCCCAGGCAAAGTGCCAATGAAGATGGTCGCCGCTCAATTCGGCTACCAAGTCGAAACCGAAGTGCTGAACGACAAGGTCGGTCGCGCATTCAACGACATCGCAGTTGAAAATAATTTACGCGTTGCCGGCTATCCGAAGATCGAACCGAAGACCAGCGAAGGCGTGGCTGAAGGTTCGCTGGCATTTGACGCAACATTCGAAATCTATCCTGAAGTCGTGGTCGGCGATCTGTCCGCGGCTGAAGTCGAGAAGACAACTTCCGCTGTTTCCGACGTCGAGATCGACAAGACGCTGGACATCCTGCGCAAGCAACGCGTGCACTACCACGTCAAGGGCGAGCAAGGCGCGCACGGCGACGGCGGCGAGCCGGTTGCACAAAACGGCGACCGCGCCACGGTTGACTTCGTCGGCAAGATCGACGGTGTTGAATTCCAGGGCGGCAAGGCTGATGCCTTCCCGTTCGTGCTGGGCGAAGGTCGCATGCTGCCGGAATTCGAAGCAGCGACAATCGGCCTGAAGGTCGGCGAGTCCAAGACTTTCCCGCTGGCATTCCCGGCTGACTACCACGGCAAGGACGTGGCAGGCAAAACTGCAGAATTCACCATCACGCTGAAGAAGCTGGAATGGGCGCACATGCCGGAAGTCGACGCAGACTTCGCAAAGTCGCTGGGCATTGAAGACGGCGACCTGACCAAGATGCGTGAAGACATCAAGCGCAATCTGGAACGTGAAGTCAGCGCCCGTACCAAGGCCAAGACCAAAGACAGCGTCATGGACGCCCTGATCAAGGTCAGCGAACTGGAAGTGCCGAAGGCGCTGGTCGAGCAAGACATCGAGCGTCTGGTTGAAATGGCGCATCAAGACATGGCGCAACGCGGCATGGATCCGAAGGGCATGCAACTGCCGCGCGAACTGTTCGCTGCACAAGCTGAGCGTCGCGTTCGCCTGGGTCTGATCCTGGCTGAAGTCGTCAAGGTCAACAAGCTGGAAGCCACTGAAGAACAAGTCAAGGCGCAAGTCGAAGACTTCGCACAAAGCTACGAAGACCCGCAACAAGTCCTGAAGTACTACTTCAGCGACCGTCGCCGTCTGGCTGAAGTCGAAGCTCTTGTTTTGGAAGAAAACGTCGTCAATTACGTGTTGGGTAAATCCAAAGTTTCCGAGACATCGGTCGCGTTCGACGCCTTGATGGGCAATCAGCCGCAAGCGTAATTCGACCTTCTCGGGTAACATCAGAGAAGACTACTACGCATAAGGAAATGCACATGACAGGTTTCATCAAGCAGTCTGCACTGGATACAGAAATGCTCGGCATGGTCCCGATGGTGATCGAGCAGAGCGGCCGCGGCGAGCGTGCGTACGATATTTATTCGCGCCTGCTGAAAGAGCGCATCATTTTCCTGGTTGGCCCGGTCAATGATGCGACCGCCAATCTGGTGGTGGCGCAGCTGCTGTTCCTGGAAAGCGAAAATCCCGACAAGGATATTTCGCTGTACATCAACTCCCCGGGTGGCTCGGTTTCGGCCGGCATGGCGATTTTCGACACGATGCAATTCATCAAGCCGGACGTCTCCACGCTGTGTACCGGTCTGGCTGCCTCGATGGGCGCTTTCCTGCTGGCCGCCGGCGCCAAGGGCAAGCGTTTCTCGCTGCCGAACTCGCGCATCATGATTCACCAGCCTCTGGGCGGCGCGCAAGGTCAGGCATCGGACATCGAGATCCAGGCACGCGAAATTCTGTACCTGCGTGAACGTCTGAATGCCATCCTGGCCGAGAAGACCGGTCGTACGATCGATCAGATCGGCAAGGATACCGATCGCGACAATTTCATGTCGGCTGCTGCTGCCGCTGAATATGGTCTGATCGATCAGGTATTGGAAAAGCGCGCGTAATGGCGTCATGAGCGGTTTTGAATGGACGGTTTCCGTCCTTTCCTGACCGCCTTGTTTCTTGTGTTTTCAGCAAATGCCCGAACTTCGGTTCGGGCATTTTCTTTTTGCACTGCATCAACGCCCGTCATGTAAACACTGTCAATGCCGTGTGTCGATGGTGCGTATCAATGCCGAGATTAAGGCCGGATTTCCACCTCATTGCTTTTTTTGTTTGCGGACGCATATGGAGTAGGCTAGAACCTGCTTTTACTGGCGCGCAAATATGGCGATTCCGTGACGAATCATGAAATCGCAGGTATGATCAAGCCGAACTCTATTCACATTTGCCCTATATGTCCGAGAAAAAATCTTCCAGTGGCGAAAAGCTGCTTTATTGCTCGTTTTGCGGCAAAAGTCAGCATGAAGTCAAGAAACTGATCGCAGGTCCGTCGGTCTTCATTTGCGACGAATGTATCGATCTGTGCAATGACATCATTCGCGACGAAGCTTCCAGCGTCGAGTCGGTTGCCGGTGCCAAATCGGATTTGCCGACGCCGCAAGAAATTTCCGAATTGCTCGACCAGTACGTGATCGGTCAGCAGACTGCCAAGCGCATTCTGTCGGTTGCCGTGTACAACCACTACAAGCGTCTGAAGCATCTCGGCAAGAAGGACGATGTCGAACTGGCCAAGAGCAACATCCTGCTGGTCGGTCCAACCGGCTCCGGCAAGACCTTGCTGGCGCAGACGCTCGCACGCATGCTGAACGTGCCGTTCGTGATCGCCGATGCGACCACGCTGACCGAAGCCGGCTATGTCGGCGAAGACGTCGAGAACATCATCCAGAAGCTGCTGCAGAACTGCAATTACGAAGTCGAGAAGGCCCAGAAGGGCATCGTCTACATCGATGAAATCGACAAGATCTCGCGCAAGTCCGACAACCCGTCGATTACCCGCGACGTGTCCGGCGAAGGCGTGCAGCAGGCGCTGCTGAAGCTGATCGAAGGCACCATGGCGTCGGTGCCGCCGCAAGGCGGCCGCAAGCATCCTAACCAGGACTTCGTGCAGATCGACACCACCAACATCATGTTCATCTGCGGCGGCGCATTTGATGGTTTGACGAAAATCATTTCCGAACGCTCCGAAAAGAGCGGCATCGGTTTTGGCGCCAGCGTCAAGAGCCAGACCCAGAAGACCGCCAGCGAAGTGCTGCTGCATGCGGAGCCGGACGATCTGGTCAAGTTCGGCCTGATTCCGGAACTGGTCGGCCGTTTGCCGGTGATCGCAGCGTTGAACGAGTTGAACGAAGAAGCACTGATCCAGATTTTGCTGGAGCCGAAGAATGCGCTGATCAAGCAATATTCCAAGCTGCTGCAAATGGAAGGCGCCGAGCTTGAGATTCGCCCGGCCGCCTTGCAAGCCATCGCCAAGAAGGCGCTGGCGCGCAAGACCGGTGCGCGGGGTCTGCGCTCCATCCTTGAACATGCGCTGCTGGACGTGATGTACGAGCTGCCAAGCCAGCAGAATGTCGCCAAGGTAGTCATCGACGAAAACACCATCACCAACGGCGCCAAGCCTTTGCTGATCTACCACGAACAGCCCAAGGTTTCGGGAGGCTGATCACAGGCGGAAGCCATCCGGGAGCAAAAAATACCGGATGGAATCCGTTGCAACTAAAAGCGGTACAATAAACCGCGAACATCACTTCGGCTTCCATCGTAAAGCCACCCGAGGGCGACTTCGTGTGTGGCTTTTTTTGTTTGCGGAATCCTTGTCTTTTTATTACTTTATCAACCGCAGTTTTTACTTTGCCAAGTGCATTACGCCAAAAAGTTGTCGTGTTTTTATTTCAGTTTGGGCTTGTGTTTTAGCAGCTCGCGCCAACATCACTAACAGTAACTTTTGATAAGGCTCGCCATGACGACTTCTACTCTCACAGAACAAACGCAATTGCCTCTGTTGCCGTTGCGGGATGTTGTTGTCTTCCCGCATATGGTGATCCCTTTATTCGTCGGTCGTCCAAAGTCTATCAAGGCTCTGGAAGCCGCAATGGAGCAGGGCAAGAGCATCATGCTTGCCGCCCAGAAAGCCGCCGCCAAGGATGAGCCGTCGGCTGACGACATCTACGAAATCGGCTGCGTTGCCAATATCCTGCAAATGCTGAAATTGCCTGACGGCACTGTCAAAGTGCTGGTCGAAGGCGCACAGCGTGCACGCATTCACCACATCAGCGAGCTGGACACCCATTTTGTTGCCGATCTGACACCAGTCGAATCCGAACTGGGCGACGAGGCCGAAGTGGAAGCCATGCGCCGCACCATCGTTCAGCAGTTCGACCAGTACGTCAAACTGAACAAGAAAATCCCGCCCGAGATCCTGAGCTCGCTGGCAGGCATCGACGACGCCGGCCGCCTGGCCGACACCATCGCCGCGCACCTGCCGCTCAAGCTCGAGCAAAAACAAGTCATCCTGGAAATCTTCAACGTCGCCAAGCGCCATGAGCATCTGCTCGGCCAGCTGGAAGGCGAACTGGACATCCTGCAGGTTGAAAAGCGCATTCGCGGCCGCGTCAAGCGCCAGATGGAAAAGTCGCAGCGCGAGTACTACCTGAACGAACAGGTCAAGGCCATCCAGAAGGAACTGGGCGAAGGCGAAGACGGCGCCGATCTGGAAGAGCTGGAGAAGAAGATCCTCTCCGCCAAGATGCCGAAGGAAGCGCTGGAAAAGGCGCAATCCGAGCTGAAGAAACTCAAGCTGATGTCGCCGATGTCCGCTGAAGCCACCGTCGTGCGCAACTACATCGACACGCTGGTCGGTTTGCCATGGAAGAAGAAATCCAAGGTCAACAACGACTTGCCGAACGCCGAGAAAGTCCTCGAAGGCGACCATTACGGCCTCGACAAGGTCAAAGAACGCATTCTGGAATACCTTGCCGTGCAACAGCGCGTCGACAAGCTGAAAGCGCCGATCCTGTGCTTCGTCGGTCCTCCGGGCGTGGGTAAGACCTCGCTGGGGCAATCGATCGCCCGTGCAACGAACCGCAAGTTCGTGCGCATGGCCTTGGGCGGCGTGCGCGACGAAGCCGAGATTCGCGGCCATCGTCGTACCTACATCGGCTCCATGCCGGGCAAGATTCTGCAAAGCCTGGCCAAGGTCGGCGTGCGCAACCCGCTGTTCCTGCTGGACGAGATCGACAAGCTCGGCATGGACTTCCGTGGCGACCCGTCGTCGGCCTTGCTCGAAGTGCTGGATCCGGAACAGAACCACACCTTCTCCGACCATTACATCGAAGTCGATTTCGACTTGTCGGATGTGATGTTCGTGGCGACGTCGAACTCCTTCAACATCCCGCCGGCGCTGCTGGACCGGATGGAAGTCATTCGCCTGTCGGGTTACACCGAAGATGAAAAGACCAGCATTGCGCAACGCTACCTGATGCCGAAACAGATCAAGAACAATGGTCTGAAAGAAGGCGAAATCACCGTGGCCGAATCGGCGATCCGCGACATCATTCGCTACTACACCCGCGAAGCCGGCGTACGTTCGCTGGAACGCGAAGTGTCCAAGATCTGCCGCAAGGTCGTGAAGATGCTGCTGCTGAAGAAACAGGAAAAGAAGGTCACCGTGACTTCGCGCAATCTGGACAAATTCCTCGGCGTGCGTCGTTTCGATTTTGGCATCGCCGAAAAAGACAACCAGGTCGGCCAGGTCGTTGGTCTGGCATGGACCGAAGTGGGCGGCGATTTGCTGACCATCGAAGCCGTGACCATGCCGGGCAAGGGCGGCGTGATTCGCACCGGTACTCTGGGCGACGTGATGAAAGAGTCGATCGAAGCAGCGCGTACCGTCGTGCGCAGCCGCGCGCAGAAGCTTGGCATCAAGAGCGACGTGTTCGAGAAGCGCGACATCCACATTCACGTTCCCGAAGGCGCCACACCGAAAGACGGTCCTTCGGCAGGTATTGCGATGACGACGGCGATGGTGTCGGTGTTTACCGGCATCCCGGTTCGCGCCGACGTGGCGATGACCGGCGAAATCACCTTGCGCGGCGAAGTGTTGCCGATCGGCGGCCTGAAGGAAAAACTGCTGGCGGCGCATCGCGGTGGCATCAAGACGGTCCTGATCCCTGAGCAAAACGTCAAGGATCTGACCGAGATTCCCGACAATGTGAAAAACAAGTTGGAAATCGTGCCGGTACGCTGGATCGACAAGGTGCTGGAAATTGCCCTGGAGCGTGAGCCGACCCCTTTGGCTGAAGAGGAAGCGGTTGTCGCGGCGGTGACGCCGAAGGAAGAATCGACAGATCCCAGCGTCGTGAAACACTGATGTTGTCCTGATTGCCCGGCAAACCGATGGTTTGCCGGGCAAGCTGAAAAAGCGCTCTCCGGAGCGCTTTTTTTATGTCGTTGGCAAAAGATAAAAATGTTTTACGTATTTGTTAAGACCGGTTTTTTACACTGCGTCATTCCTCTGTAAACCGCTTGACACAAGGATTTGCGGCTTGTTTAATACCTTCTGCAGATTTTTCTGCATTGCGTGTGATGAGCGTCTGGCTTCATTCACAGAGGAAGACGCCGTTGCGAAATCCAATCTTTGTCTAAAGGGGCGTAAGTGAACAAAACCGAATTGATCGATCACATTGCCAAGTCTGCGGATATCTCCAAAGCAGCGTCGGCCCGAGCGCTTGATGCCGTCATCGGCGCAGTGAAAACCACATTGAAAAAGAACGGCAGCGTCACGCTGGTTGGCTTCGGTACCTTTTCCGTCGGCAAGCGCGCGGCGCGTACCGGCCGAAATCCGCGTACCGGCGACGCGATCAAGATCAAGGCAGCGAAAGTACCCAAATTTAAACCTGGCAAAGCTTTGAAAGATGCGCTAAACTAGCGGTCTTTCGTCATTGACAGATGGCGAGTGATTGTTTGAGTTAGGTGCGGGTGCTTAGCTCAGTTGGTAGAGCAGCGCCCTTACAAGGCGCGGGTCGGGAGTTCGAGCCTCTCAGCACCCACCAGAATCTCAAACGGTCAGCAATAGTTTAGGAGTGGTAGTTCAGTTGGTTAGAATACCGGCCTGTCACGCCGGGGGTCGCGGGTTCGAGCCCCGTCCACTCCGCCAAAATACAAAAACCTGCTTAGGAAACTAAGCAGGTTTTTTTATTTGTATTTCCATTTCATGCCCATCGGGCATGTCTCACCAGCGGAGTGGAGAGAGCCGCCTGCGCGGCTCTCGGCGGGGCTCGAAGGGATGCGCTTGCAAGCGCATCAGCGGCCTGCAGCATGTAGGCGAGCCCGTCCACTCCGCCAAAATACAAAAACCTGCTTAGGAAACTAAGC
>NZ_LFLU01000039.1 GCF_001189965.1 Herbaspirillum rhizosphaerae | reverse complement strand
ACGCCCAGATCGGTGATGATGCGATTGACCACGCCCACGCCGGTCAGCGGCAGGTTGCATTGCTTGAGGATCTTTTGCGAGATGCTGCCGTCCTTGCCTTTGGCAACGTGCTCCATCAGCACCACCACGCGGCCCACGCCGGCCACCAGATCCATCGCGCCGCCCATGCCCTTGACCATCTTGCCCGGGATCATCCAGTTGGCCAGGTCGCCCTGTTGCGACACTTGCATCGCACCGAGGATGGCGATGTTGATCTTGCCGCCGCGGATCATGCCGAACGAGTCCGCCGAGCTGAAGAAGGATGAGCCCGGGATGGTGGTGACGGTCTGCTTGCCGGCGTTGATCAGGTCGGCGTCGACCTTGTCTTCGGTCGGGAAAGGGCCGATGCCGAGCAGGCCGTTTTCCGATTGCAGCCAGACTTCAATGTTGTTGGGGACGTGATTGGCCACCAGGGTCGGCAAGCCGATGCCGAGGTTGACGTAAAAACCATCCTGCAATTCCTTGGCGGCGCGTGCTGCCATTTCGTCTCTGGTCCATGCCATTTGAGTTCTCCTTATTTCGACACGGTACGTTGTTCGATGCGCTTTTCCGGCGCGGCGTTGACCACGATGCGGTGCACGAAGATGCCGGCGGTGTGGATCTGGTCCGGGTCGAGCTGGCCGACTTCGACCAGTTCTTCGACTTCGACGATGGTGATCTTGCCGGCCATGGCGACGTTGGGGTTGAAGTTGCGCGCGGTCTTGTTGAAGACCAGGTTGCCGGCCTTGTCGGCCTTCTGCGCCTTGACCAGCGAGATGTCGGCCACCAGCGAGCGTTCCATGACGTAGTTGGCGCCGTCGAAGTCGCGGATTTCCTTGCCTTCGGCGACCAGGGTGCCGACGCCGGTCTTGGTGAAGAAGGCCGGGATGCCGGCGCCGCCGGCGCGCAGTTTTTCGGCGAGCGTGCCTTGCGGGGTGAATTCCAGTTCCAGTTCGCCGGCCAGGTATTGGCGTTCGAACTCTTTGTTTTCACCGACGTAGGAGGCGATCATCTTTTTGATCTGGCGTGTGCTGAGCAACTGGCCGAGACCGAAGCCGTCGACGCCGGCGTTGTTGGAGATGGCGGTCAGATTCTGGACGCCGGAGTCGCGCAAGGCGGCGATCAGCGCTTCAGGGATGCCGCACAGGCCGAAGCCGCCGACGGCAATCGTCTGGCCGTCCTTGACGATGCCGGATAACGCGCTGGACGCGTCGGGATAGACTTTATTCA
>NZ_LFLU01000038.1 GCF_001189965.1 Herbaspirillum rhizosphaerae | reverse complement strand
TGAACCCGGAGGGAACGGCTTGTTTGGGGGTATTGCTGCGTTGCGCCGCTTGCCAAGACGCCCAGTCTTGGCTGCGCGACGCGCCTTGCACTACCTCCCAAACAATCGCGTTCGCACTCACGGAGATTGACGAAATGAGTTCTAGCCATAGAATCTGAATTTTCTTCTGTGTAATGAAGAATAGCTGAATTAAATTCTGATTATAAGGGCAATTATCGGGACTAATATCATCAAAGAGTAAATAGAATCGAGCACCATAAAAAGTGTTGCGCCGGACCGGACTTCAGATCTCCCGGACGCGACGAGCCGACCAAAGCACAGAAGAGAGACCCACCCGCCATGCCATTATCTGCAGTTGCGCCTTGCGACCGTCTTGCCTTTGTTGCCGCCCGGCCTGAATTCAGCGATTTATCCCAAGCCTGACCTTCAACCAAGAGAGGAAACAACATGTATAACCGCATGCATATCATCGCCGCTTCACTTGCCATCATCCCGGCATTCGCATCTGCTCAGGAAGTGCAAACAGTGAAGATCGGTTTCAGCAGTCCGCTGACCGGGCCACAAGCTTCGGCCGGCAAGGACAACCAGGGCGGTTTGCAAATGGCGGTCGAGCGTCTGAACACGCAAGGTCTCGTCATCGGCGGCAAAAAGATCAAGTTCGAAATCGTCGCGGAAGATGACCAGGCCGATCCGAAGTCGGGCGTGGGCGTAGCGCAAAAGCTGGCTGACCAGGGCGTCAAGGCCATCGTCGGTCCTTACAACTCGGGCGTGACCATTCCAGCCTCGCGCGTCTACAACGACGCCGGCATCGTCACCGCGACTGTTGCTTCCAATCCGAAGATCACCCAGCAAGGTTTCCAGACACTGTTCCGCGTTGCCGCAAGCGACAGCCAGCTGGGCGGCAAGATGGCCCTGTATGCAGCCAAGGAACTGAAGATCAAGACCGTGTCCGTGATCGATGACCGCACCGCCTACGGCCAAGGCCTGGCGGAAGAATTCATCAAGATCGCCCAAGCCAACGGCATCAAGGTCGTCAGCAAGGACTTCACCAACGACAAGGCAACCGATTTCACCGCCATCCTGACCTCGATCAAGGGCAAGAAGCCGCAAGCCGTGTTCATCGGCGGCTACGCGCCACAAGGCGGTCCGATCAAGCGTCAGATGAAGCAACTGGGCATCGATGCATTGCTGATGGGCGGCGACGGCATCTGCTCGCCTGAAATGGGCCGTCTGGGCGGCGACGCCATCGGCGAAAGCGTCTACTGTACCCAAGGCGGCACCATGCTGGAGAAGGCCAAGGAAGGCAAGGCTTTCGCTGACGACTACCAAAAGAAGTTCGGCCGTCCTGCAGAAGTCTACGCAGTCTCGTTCTATGACGGCATGATGGTCATCGCTCAGGCCATGAAGGCGGCCAACTCGGTTGAACCAAAGGTCTACGGCCCTGCGCTGGCTAAAATCAAATACAAAGGCGTGGCAGGCCAGTACGAGTTCGACGACAAGCACGACCTGAAGCAATCGCCAGTGACGATCTTCCGCTTCAAGGACGGCGTGCCGGTTGCTCTGACCAGCTACTGATCGGTCATCCTCCACGTTTCATTTCTGCCAGGGAACAATCGCCAAGTTGAATCATCAAGTTGCGATTGCTTCCCTGAAATGATCCCCAGGTAATTCCGTTTCCGGCCCCCTGCATTGCAGGCGGGTCTGAACCGGCTGCAACCCGGTCCTGCGTGACCGGGCAGGCATTGATGCATCCGTATCACCAATACGGCGCACGCAACGGGAAATGCAATACACTCCCCCTTGCGAATAGTTTCTAGGATTTTGTAGAAGGAAGTTTCATGCTCAGCTATACCCGCACCGTCCAGACCATCGACGCCCACACCGGCGGCGAACCCCTGCGCATCCTGGTGTCCGGCCTGCCGCAAGTGCCCGGCGCGACCATCCTCGAAAAGCGCAGCTGGCTGAAAGAAAACCGTGACGACCTGCGCCAGTTCCTCATGAACGAGCCGCGCGGCCACGCCGACATGTACGGGGCTTACCTGTTTCCGCCGCTGACGCCGAATGCCGATTTCGGCGTTATTTTTATCCACAACGAAGGCTACAGCGACATGTGCGGCCACGGCATCATCGCGCTGGGCAAAGTGCTGGTGGAGATGGGCTATGTTGAGCGCACCTCACCGGTGACCCGCATCTGCTTCGACGCGCCGGCCGGCTTCATCGACGCCAGCGTGGAGTGGGACGGCCAGCGCGCCGGCAAGGTCACCTTCAAGAACGTGCCGTCCTTCATCTATCAGCGCGACGTCGAAGTCGACACCCCGAGCTTCGGCAAGATCACCGGCGACATCGTCTTCGGCGGCGCCTTCTACTATTACATCAACGCCGACCAGGCCAACTTGACCGTCAAGCCGGAACTGGTGCGCCAACTGATCCAACTCGGCGCCGAAACCAAGGCCGCCGTCAAAGCCAAGGTCAAAATCCAGCATCCGCTCGAACCCGGCCTGAACACCCTATACGGCACCATCATCGACAGCGCGCCCAATTTCCCCGGCGCCGACCAGTCCAACGTCTGCATCTTTGCCGATCGCGAAGTGGATCGCTCGCCCACCGGCACAGGCACTTCCGGCCGCGCGGCGCAGTTGTTCCAGCGCGGCAAGCTGGCGCTGAACCAGAACTATGTCAACGGCAGCATCGTCGGTAGCAACTTCGGTGTCAAGGTCACCGGCACCACCAAGGTCGGCGAACTCGACGCCGTCTTCACCGAAGTCACCGGCTCGGCCCACATCATGAGCACCAACCAATGGGTGCTGGAAGAGTCCGACCCGTTCCCGACCGGCTTCTTCCTGAGGTAAGACGATGCACATTCTCGACGCTCAACAAACCGCCGACGCCTTGCCGTTCGACCGCCTGGTGCCGGCGCTGGCAAAAGCTGCGCAGGAATATTCCGGCGGCCAGATTACCGCGCCCGATCGTCAGGTCGTGCCGATCGACGCCGCCAGCGTGCTGCTCAGCATGCCGGCCGTCAGCCCGGACCTCAGCGTCACCAAACTGATCACCGTCCACGCCGACAACGCCAGGCACGGCCTGCCGGTGATCCAGGGCGAAGTGGTCGTATTCGAAACCCAGACCGGCCGCCGCATCGCCTTGCTGCACGGCCCGACCGTGACGGCGCGCCGCACCGCGGCGATGACCTTGCTCGGCATCCAGACGCTGGCGCCGGCCAAGCCGAAGTCGGCGCTGCTGATCGGCACCGGCGTGCAATCGGCGGCGCATGCCGACGCGCTGGTGGAATATTTCGGCGTCACGCAATTCTGGATCGTGGCGCGCGATATCGCCCGCACCCAGGCGTTCTGCAGCGCGCTCAGCACGCGCCACATCGATCGCGGCATCGTCGCCAGTCCCTTGTCTGCCGAGGCCATGCAAAACGACTTGCCCGCCACCGACGTGCTGATCGCTTTGACGACTTCGCGCACTGCCGTGATCCCGCCCAGACTTGCGCCGCACACGCTGGCCATCGGCGTCGGGGCCTTCAAGCCCGACATGGTGGAATTCCCGGCGTCGTTGCTGGCTGAACGCACCATCGTCGTCGACGATGTTGACGGCGCCAAACATGAGGCGGGCGACCTGATTCAGGCCGGCGTCGACTGGAGCAAAGTGCGCAACATCGGCGACATCCTCGCCGGTCGCGGCGAGCCGATTCCGTCGGATCGCGGCATGCCGGTATTCAAGACTGTGGGACAAGCATCATGGGATCTGGCAGCGGCGCGTGTAGTGCGCGATATGTTGCAGACCTGAACCGGCGCAGGAAAGATTTTTTCAGATTCACAAAGAACCGTTCCGTCGCAACCGGAGCGGAAAAAAGGGAGCATAGGAGACATATGGACATCTTCATCCAGCAAATCATCAACGGCCTGGTCTTAGGGAGCATGTACGCCCTGATCGCCCTGGGCTACACGATGGTGTACGGGGTCTTGAACCTGATCAATTTTGCGCACGGCGACGTG
>NZ_LFLU01000037.1 GCF_001189965.1 Herbaspirillum rhizosphaerae | reverse complement strand
AGAAACTTCCGGCAAGCAGTCGCTGGACGTGGTCAGCGTGCCGAACGTCGGCACCGGAGGCGAATGGTTCATTGATCCCTACGACCTGACCGTGGTCGCGTCCGGCTCGTCCTCCACCTCCACCAGCGGTAACGTGATCACATCGACGGGCAGTAGTGCGACCATTGAGGCCGGCACCATTGCCACCCAGCTCAATATGGGCAATAGCGTCACGCTGGCGACAGGAGCGGGCGGTTCGGCCAGCGGCGGCAACATCACCGTCAATGCGGCAATCAACAAGACCGGCGGTTCGTCTGCCAGCCTGACGCTCAACGCGAACAACAGTATCGCCATCAATGCCGACATCACCAGCACCAGCGGCGCGCTGAATCTGAACCTCAACAGCAACCTCAGTGGCATCGCCGGCGATCATACGGCGAACGTCAGTGGTGCGCTGGTCAGGCTTAATGGCGGCATCCTGAATGTCAGCGACGGCAGTGGCAACAGCGGCAACGGTAATCTCGCCATCAAGAGCGGCGCAACCATCGACCTCAACCAGAGCGGTATGCTCAACGCCGGCACGGTCACGATTGACAGCGGAGGCGCACTGACGAGCGTGTATAACGCCGGAGTGAGCCTGGCCGGCGATTTGAACAACAGCGGTACGGTCGGGCTCAACAATTCTGCGCTTAGTGTTGGCGGCAAACTGACCAATCAGGGAACAGTGAACCTGGCCAATGTGAGCGGCTCGCTGGGCAATGTCACCAACAGTGGCGTCCTGACGATGGCCAGCATGTTTCAGGGCATCACCGCCACCGCCTTCAACAACACCGGCTCGCTGGGTTTGAGCAACGGATCGACGCTTAACGCCGGCGCGTTGACCAATAGCGGGACTGCCACGATCAATGCATCGACGTTGAATGTCAGCACATTGACCAACACCGCTACCGGTACGGCAACCTTCATTGACGGCAGCGTAAGCGCTACCGACAAGATCACCAATGCAGGGCAGTTCACCGTCACCAACGGCACGATCAACACGGTTAACGGCTTCACTAACGTGTTGAACGCTGTGCTTAACCTGAACTACCTGTCGAATATTCATACAGGTGGCTTCAATAATGCGGGGATGGTAACGGCCAATGGTTCTGCGGGTTATGTCACGTTCGAGAATGGCTTCACCAATTCCGGCCAGATGAATTTCTCGAATAACATCATGAGCAACGGTTCCGTAAGCAACACTGGAACCATTGGCGTGACGGACGCCTATTTCAGAATTAACAACTCAGTAGACAATTCAGGCAGTTTCAACATTACCAATAGCCGGGTCGAGGCATCCAGCGGCTTCACCAACAACGCGCAAGGTACGCTCAACGTCAACTACAACACGACATTCCTGACCGGAGCGGTGACCAACCTCGGGACGATGAGCCTCGATTCCACCGCGAACAAACCGAATGGTTATACGGGTGTCACCGCGATCGGGTTCAACAACGGCGTAACCAATTTTGGCAACATGACTGTCATTGGCGACGTCACCAGCGGCGGTAGCGTCACGAACGGCAACAGCGACCATCTGACCGGCAACATCAGCTTGAGCGCCGGCGCTACGTTTAGCGGTGGCGACTGGCAAAATACCGGCAACCTTTCACTGGCATCCGGCGCCGCGATCACCGGCGGCGATTTGTCCAATAATGGCCGTGTCGTGTTGACTGGAGCAAGCCTCGGTTTCAACACGATTACCAATAACGATGGCGCATCGCTTTCCGGCACAGGATCGATCACCGCCAGCGGCCAGTTCACCAACAATGGCGTGCTGTCGCCGGGTGGAATCGGAACCGTGGGGACGCTTGGCATCACCGGCAACTTTACGCAGGGTGTCACAGGCGTGCTCAACCTCGACGTCGCCGGCGATACCAGCTATGACCTCCTGACCACCAACGGGCTGATGGTGCAGCTCGGTGGTACGTTGCAAACCAAGTTGCTGGGCGGTTATGTGCCGACGCTGAACACGCGTTTTACACCGATTACTTTCGCCGGCTCCAACGCCGGTTCCTCCTATTTCAGCCACGTGCTCGGTGACATCGTCAATACCGGCAGCGGCCTGCAAATGATCAAGGTCGACTACAAGGGATCACTGGCGCTGGCCATGACCGGTTCCGAAGACCTGACCTTCAGCGGTGGCGAGGGAGGGGGCTGGAACAATCTCACCAGCTGGAGCACCGGCAACCTGCCGACGGCGATCGATAACGTGTTCATCAACAATGGCGTGGTAACGCACAATGTGGGCGGCAGCACCGACGTCGTGAACAATCTGACTATCAGCAACGGCGCGCAGTTGAACGTGACAGCAGGCGGGCTGCAAACCACCAATTTGACGGCGCCCACTTCAAGCGTCGCCATCGGTACGCCGGAAGGACCCGGCGGCAGTCTCACCATCACCGGTACGGCGCAGATCGGTTCGCTGTCGGTGATGTACGGCGGCTATTCGCTGAACGGCACCAGTAGCTCGACCATCAACGTCAACGGCGCTTTTTCACAAGACTACAGCGGGGTCATCAACAGTAGCGGCAATGTATCGCTGACGCAGACCGACGGCAACCTGACGGTGGGCAACATCACGGCGGCCAATTTGACATTGGCATCAACGACCGGGGCGATTACGCAAAATGATGTACTGCATGTGAAGCGGCAACTGAGCTCTTCCTCGGTGAGCGGCACTACTCTGGATAATTCCAACAATCAGATCGCAGCATATGCCGGAGCCAACAGCGCCAGCGGCGACATCGTTCTGGTCAATAGGTTGAATGTCACGGACACCAGCGCAGTGCGCCTCAACGACCTGAGCAATGCTGGCGGCAATATCTCCGTCGATAATACCGGCGGCATGGTGTTGGCTGGCAATGCCAACGCCTCCGGTTCGGTCAGTCTGGTCACGCATAGTCCCCTGACCACTAACGGCAATATCACGGCCGGAAATGGCATCACTCTCGCTGCAGGTGTTCCTGGTTCAGGCCTTGCAAACGACAGTATTGTCGTCAATGGTCAACTGACGTCCACCGGCGGTATCATCAGTCTGCTGGCGGGCGGTAGTCTTACCGTCAACGGCAATATCGTCGGGGTATTTCCACCGCCTCCTGCTCCGAATCCGCCGCCTGTATTTGGCCCCGGCGTGACGCTCAATGGCGTGTTGGTGGGACCTCCTCTTCCGGTGAGTTCCTCGACACCGACGGTGACAGTAGCTACAGACACCACCAGCCAGATCGACCGCAGCGTCAACAACACCCAGACCTCGTCGACCTCGACCACCACTACCACGACAAGCACCAATCCGGTTCTCGACACCACCCAGACGACCGGAGGCGGCGCCGATAGTTTTGGCGGTGACGATAGCGGAACGGCGAACGGGCAAAGCAAGCCCGCCGATAGTGGCAAAAAAGTCGTCAAGCTGTACTGCAGCTGATCTCTCAGGAACCGATAAACATGAAACAACTTACCTCCATGAGATTCCAGCATAGCCAGGCAAACCTGCTGCATGTCTGGCGTCTGCTTTGCCTGCTCGCTTTGCTTGCCTGGGGCGGCGCCGTCTGTGCGCAAGTGGTCGGCACCGTGACGCACTTGTCGGGAGTCCTGACCGCCAAGCGCGCCGACGGCAGCACCGCCGTGCTGGCGATCCAGTCGAAGATCCAGCAGGGCGACACGCTGATCACCGAATCCAACACCTACACCCGCGTGAAATTCCTCGACAACGGCGAAATCGTCTTGCGTCCGGGATCGCAGCTGGTGGTCAAGAGCTATCTCTACGACGCCGACAAGCCCGAGAAAGACAGCGTCAGCATCAGCCTGGTCAAGGGCGGTTTGCGCGCGGTCACCGGTTTGGTCGGCAAACGCAATCACGACGCGGTGAGTTTCGACACGCCGACGGCGACCATCGGTATCCGGGGCACTCATTTCGGTGCGCTGTTCTGCCAGAACGACTGCGGCGGCGTGCCGACTGCCAACGGCTCCACGCCGCAAAACGGTCTGCACGTGGACGTGGCGCAGGGGGCGATTGTGCTGACCAACCCGGCCGGGCAGCAGGTGTTCCAGACCGGGCAGTTCGGCTATGTGGCGAACCTGAATACGCCGCCGACGGTGGTTCCGCCGACACAAGGTGTGCCGGTGACGATGCCGCAATCGATCAGCAAGAACGCGCCGGGCACTCAGCAGAGTGCGAAGAGCGGCAACGTGGATTGCATTGTCCAATAATTGAATAGCGCTCAAGCGGCCCAGGGTGCCGCAGTATGCCAGTGGGATAGACATGAATACTTCAAATCACTCGAAAAACATGACATCCGGGGCCGACGCAAGATCGGCCACTAAAAAAGATACCTGCGTCGAGCTGCTGCCGCCATCCTTCACGATGCGCGTCGGCAATCGCCGGCTGACGATGAGCTGGCGGCCACGCAAGCCGGTGCCGGTGTTGCTGACGGGTTTGCTGCGCCGTTCGTGGCGGGCGATGTTCGGTCGCGGTCTGCGCATCTCGATGACGGCCGCGGCGATCTGCGCGGCCTGGAATGTGCCTGCGCTGGCAGCTGCACCGCCGGTCAACACCTTGCCTACCGGCGGCGTCATCACCTCCGGCGCGGCCACCATCACGCAAAACGGCAACACGCTCAACATCAACCAGAGCACGCAGCAGGCAATCGGCAACTTCAGCAGCTTCAGCATCGGCGCCAACGCCACGGTCGACATCAGCCAGCCGAACTCGGCAGCGGCTTTCCTCGCCCGTGTGACCGGCACCGACCCCTCGCAGATTTACGGACTGCTCAAAGCCAACGGCTCGGTCACGCTGATCAACCAGAACGGCATCATGGTGGGACCGGGCGGCGTGGTCGACGTAGCGCGCTTCATCGCCAGTACCTTGAATATCACCGACAGCGATTTCCTGGCGGGCCGCCTGACCTTCAACGCCGGCGCAACCGCCGGCAACGTCGACAATCAAGGCACCATCAAGACCGCCACCGGCGGCAGCGTGTACCTGATCGGCGCGAATGTG
>NZ_LFLU01000036.1 GCF_001189965.1 Herbaspirillum rhizosphaerae | reverse complement strand
GATGCGAAGCAGTCAAGGTTCTTTAAAAATTAACAGTCGATAAGCGTGGGCGTTTAACGAAGTGCGACAGACTTTCGGGTCTGGAAACTTTAAATATTTAAACGCTCACAAAGAAATATAGGTAAGAAATTATCTGTCAGTATTTTGAGTGAGTGACCGGTTCGAAAGAACCAGCCAGCAATGGCAAAACAGAGATTGAACTGAAGAGTTTGATCCTGGCTCAGATTGAACGCTGGCGGCATGCCTTACACATGCAAGTCGAACGGCAGCACGGGAGCTTGCTCCTGGTGGCGAGTGGCGAACGGGTGAGTAATATATCGGAACGTGCCCTAGAGTGGGGGATAACTAGTCGAAAGATTAGCTAATACCGCATACGATCTATGGATGAAAGTGGGGGATCGCAAGACCTCATGCTCCTGGAGCGGCCGATATCTGATTAGCTAGTTGGTGAGGTAAAGGCTCACCAAGGCTACGATCAGTAGCTGGTCTGAGAGGACGACCAGCCACACTGGAACTGAGACACGGTCCAGACTCCTACGGGAGGCAGCAGTGGGGAATTTTGGACAATGGGCGCAAGCCTGATCCAGCAATGCCGCGTGAGTGAAGAAGGCCTTCGGGTTGTAAAGCTCTTTTGTCAGGGAAGAAACGGGTGAAGCTAATATCTTTGCCTAATGACGGTACCTGAAGAATAAGCACCGGCTAACTACGTGCCAGCAGCCGCGGTAATACGTAGGGTGCAAGCGTTAATCGGAATTACTGGGCGTAAAGCGTGCGCAGGCGGTTGTGCAAGACAGATGTGAAATCCCCGGGCTCAACCTGGGAATTGCATTTGTGACTGCACGGCTAGAGTGTGTCAGAGGGGGGTAGAATTCCACGTGTAGCAGTGAAATGCGTAGATATGTGGAGGAATACCGATGGCGAAGGCAGCCCCCTGGGATAACACTGACGCTCATGCACGAAAGCGTGGGGAGCAAACAGGATTAGATACCCTGGTAGTCCACGCCCTAAACGATGTCTACTAGTTGTCGGGTCTTAATTGACTTGGTAACGCAGCTAACGCGTGAAGTAGACCGCCTGGGGAGTACGGTCGCAAGATTAAAACTCAAAGGAATTGACGGGGACCCGCACAAGCGGTGGATGATGTGGATTAATTCGATGCAACGCGAAAAACCTTACCTACCCTTGACATGTACGGAAGGCCGAAGAGATTTGGCTGTGCTCGAAAGAGAACCGTAACACAGGTGCTGCATGGCTGTCGTCAGCTCGTGTCGTGAGATGTTGGGTTAAGTCCCGCAACGAGCGCAACCCTTGTCATTAGTTGCTACGAAAGGGCACTCTAATGAGACTGCCGGTGACAAACCGGAGGAAGGTGGGGATGACGTCAAGTCCTCATGGCCCTTATGGGTAGGGCTTCACACGTCATACAATGGTACATACAGAGGGCCGCCAACCCGCGAGGGGGAGCTAATCCCAGAAAGTGTATCGTAGTCCGGATTGTAGTCTGCAACTCGACTACATGAAGTTGGAATCGCTAGTAATCGCGGATCAGCATGTCGCGGTGAATACGTTCCCGGGTCTTGTACACACCGCCCGTCACACCATGGGAGCGGGTTCTGCCAGAAGTAGTTAGCCTAACCGCAAGGAGGGCGATTACCACGGCAGGGTTCGTGACTGGGGTGAAGTCGTAACAAGGTAGCCGTATCGGAAGGTGCGGCTGGATCACCTCCTTTCTAGAGTGCGCATGAAGTTAAGCGTCCACACTTATCGTCTGTTAGTAAAGAAGAACAGTTATATCGGTTGCGGCGGCAGTAGTCTGCTGGCTGACTGCTGATTACTGATCCAAGCGGGTCTGTAGCTCAGCTGGTTAGAGCACCGTGTTGATAACGCGGGGGTCGTTGGTTCGAGCCCAACCAGACCCACCAAGAGTTTCGGGGGTTTAGCTCAGCTGGGAGAGCACCTGCTTTGCAAGCAGGGGGTCGTCGGTTCGATCCCGTCAACCTCCACCAAGAAACGTCAAACCTAAGTCGCACGAGAGCTGAGAAAGCGCGTGTGGATTTAGGTTTGGTCTTTTAGCGATCAATAGCTGTTTTTGTTCTTTAACAATCTGGAAGAAGTAAAGAATTCGTCAACGACGAATGCCAGGATTTCGATCCTTGCATGCGAAGTTGATGGGTGTGATTGTATCAATCAAAGTATTACGAAGTGATCTTAGCAATTAGAAGACTTACTTTGGCAATACGGCAAACGCTAAACTCAAAAAGCTCTATAACGATCTCTCGGAAGAGAGGCTAACGTTATAGGGACAAGTGAATAAGTGCACATGGTGGATGCCTTGGCGATTACAGGCGATGAAGGACGTAGTAGCTTGCGATAAGCTGCGGGGAGCGAGCAAACACGCTTTGATCCGCAGATTTCCGAATGGGGAAACCCACCCGCAAGGGTATCACTGACTGAATACATAGGTCTGTGAGGCGAACGCGGCGAACTGAAACATCTAAGTAGCTGCAGGAAAAGAAATCAACCGAGATTCCCAAAGTAGTGGCGAGCGAAATGGGACCAGCCTGCAAGATTTAGCATTTTTGATAGTGGAACGGAATGGAAAGTCCGGCCATAGAGGGTGATAGCCCCTTACACGAAATCATTAGTGTGGAACTAAGCTTGCGACAAGTAGGGCGGGACACGTGAAATCCTGTCTGAACATGGGGGGACCATCCTCCAAGGCTAAATACTCGTAATCGACCGATAGTGAACCAGTACCGTGAGGGAAAGGCGAAAAGAACCCCGGAAGGGGAGTGAAATAGATCCTGAAACCGTGTGCATACAAACAGTAGGAGCCTCGTAAGGGGTGACTGCGTACCTTTTGTATAATGGGTCAGCGACTTACATTCAGTGGCAAGGTTAACCGAATAGGGAAGCCGTAGAGAAATCGAGTCCGAATAGGGCGTTCAGTCGCTGGGTGTAGACCCGAAACCAAGTGATCTACTCATGGCCAGGATGAAGGTGCGGTAACACGCACTGGAGGTCCGAACCCACTAATGTTGAAAAATTAGGGGATGAGCTGTGGGTAGGGGTGAAAGGCTAAACAAACTTGGAAATAGCTGGTTCTCTCCGAAAACTATTTAGGTAGTGCCTCAAGTATCACCATCGGGGGTAGAGCACTGTTATGGCTAGGGGGTCATCGCGACTTACCAACCCATTGCAAACTCCGAATACCGATGAGTGCGAGCTTGGGAGACAGACGTCGGGTGCTAACGTCCGGCGTCAAGAGGGAAACAACCCAGACCGCCAGCTAAGGTCCCAAAGATTGGCTAAGTGGAAAACGAAGTGGGAAGGCTAAAACAGTCAGGAGGTTGGCTTAGAAGCAGCCATCCTTTAAAGAAAGCGTAATAGCTCACTGATCGAGTCGTCCTGCGCGGAAGATGTAACGGGGCTAAGCCAGTCACCGAAGCTGCGGATATGCGTAAGCATATGGTAGGAGAGCGTTCTGTAAGCCTGCGAAGGTGTCTTGTAAAGGATGCTGGAGGTATCAGAAGTGCGAATGCTGACATGAGTAGCGATAATGGGGGTGAAAAGCCTCCACGCCGTAAGCCCAAGGTTTCCTGTTCAACGTTCATCGGAGCAGGGTGAGTCGGCCCCTAAGGCGAGGCAGAGATGCGTAGCTGATGGGAAGCAGGTTAATATTCCTGCACCGTCGTTAGATGCGATGGGGGGACGGATCGCGGAAGGTTGTCCGGGTGTTGGATGTCCCGGTTCCTGTATCAGAGAAGGCTGTTAGGCAAATCCGGCAGCGTAATTCAAGGGTATGGGACGAGCGAACTTGTTCGCGAAGCAATCGGAAGTGGTTCCAAGAAAAGCCTCTAAGCTTCAGTCTAACGAGACCGTACCGCAAACCGACACAGGTGGGCGAGATGAGTATTCTAAGGCGCTTGAGAGAACTCGGGAGAAGGAACTCGGCAAATTTGTACCGTAACTTCGGGATAAGGTACGCCCTAGTAGTTTGACTGGCCTGCGCCAGGAGGACAAACGGGTTGCAATAAAAAGGTGGCTGCGACTGTTTAATAAAAACACAGCACTCTGCAAACACGAAAGTGGACGTATAGGGTGTGACGCCTGCCCGGTGCTGGAAGATTAAATGATGGGGTGCAAGCTCTTGATTGAAGTCCCAGTAAACGGCGGCCGTAACTATAACGGTCCTAAGGTAGCGAAATTCCTTGTCGGGTAAGTTCCGACCTGCACGAATGGCGTAACGATGGCCACACTGTCTCCTCCCGAGACTCAGCGAAGTTGAAATGTTTGTGATGATGCAATCTACCCGCGGCTAGACGGAAAGACCCCATGAACCTTTACTGTAGCTTTGCATTGGACTTTGAACCAATCTGTGTAGGATAGGTGGGAGGCTTTGAAGTAGGGACGCCAGTCTCTATGGAGCCATCCTTGAAATACCACCCTGGTTTGTTTGAGGTTCTAACCTTGGTCCGTTATCCGGATCGGGGACAGTGCATGGTAGGCAGTTTGACTGGGGCGGTCT
Organism: Herbaspirillum rhizosphaerae; assembly: GCF_001189965.1. GTDB lineage: Bacteria > Pseudomonadota > Gammaproteobacteria > Burkholderiales > Burkholderiaceae_D > Herbaspirillum > Herbaspirillum rhizosphaerae. Next base: position 925 of record NZ_LFLU01000036.1, on the reverse strand, counting down.
CCTCCCAAAGTGTAACGGAGGAGTTCGAAGGTACGCTAGGTACGGTCGGACATCGTGCTAATAGTGCAATGGCATAAGCGTGCTTAACTGCGAGACTGACAAGTCGAGCAGGTACGAAAGTAGGACATAGTGATCCGGTGGTTCTGTATGGAAGGGCCATCGCTCAACGGATAAAAGGTACTCTGGGGATAACAGGCTGATTCCTCCCAAGAGTTCATATCGACGGGGGAGTTTGGCACCTCGATGTCGGCTCATCACATCCTGGGGCTGTAGCCGGTCCCAAGGGTATGGCTGTTCGCCATTTAAAGTGGTACGTGAGCTGGGTTTAAAACGTCGTGAGACAGTTTGGTCCCTATCTGCCGTGGGCGTTGGAAGTTTGAAGGGGGCTGCTCCTAGTACGAGAGGACCGGAGTGGACGAACCTCTGGTGTATCGGTTGTCACGCCAGTGGCATTGCCGAGTAGCTAAGTTCGGAAGAGATAACCGCTGAAAGCATCTAAGCGGGAAACTCGCCTTGAGATGAGACTTCCCGGGAGTTTAACTCCCCTAAAGGGTCGTTCGAGACCAGGACGTTGATAGGTCAGGTGTGGAAGCGCAGTAATGCGTTAAGCTAACTGATACTAATTGCCCGTGTGGCTTGTCCCTATAACATTAGCTGTTATAGCTTTAGAGTTAATAATGTGTTTGCCTCGATCGGCACATCACACCCAAAGATAAAATTTACTTCTTCCCAGATTGCGTTGTTTGGCCATCCTAGTTCCAATTGGACCCAAGCAACACTACAAGTTATGCCTGATGACTATAGCAAGTTGGTACCACCCCTTCCCATCCCGAACAGGACCGTGAAACGACTTCGCGCCGATGATAGTGCTGCAACCAGTGTGAAAGTAGGTCATCGTCAGGCTATTAATTAAGCTCAAGCCCCA
>NZ_LFLU01000035.1 GCF_001189965.1 Herbaspirillum rhizosphaerae | reverse complement strand
ACGCGCGCTGATGCGTTGCGCGACCGGGATAAAGGGGTAGTCGGCGCGGGCATTCTCCGGTTTCCGCTCCGGGCTCAACTGCAGCGAGCCCAGCGGCAATTGCGGCTCCGCGTGCACCAGTTGTTCCAGCAGTTCAAGAAAATGCGCCGACAGTTGCTGCGCCAGCGCCGTACCGATGCGCGCCCCGTCGAATTTGAAACGGAAGCGGAAATGTTTGGCCGGCACCGCCACCAGCACCATCGGATAATGCGTGCGCTCGGTAATCTGGAAGCCCTCGATGCTGAGGTCGTGCAAGCCGTCTCGCAAGGCCCGGTCGATCGGATAATTTTCGAATACCACCAGGCTGTCGAACAAGGCCTCGCCGGACAAACCGGTCCATTGCTGCACCTGGCTGACCGAGGCGTAACCGTGTTCGCGCAAGGCGTAGTTGGCGCCTTGCAAGGCGGACAGCCAGGAGCCGATGCCGTCGCCGGCCGGCAGGTTGACCCACAGCGGCAGGCTGTTGATGAACAGGCCCAGCACTTTTTCCACTTCGGGCATGTCGCCGGGGCGGCCTGAGACCGTCACGCCGAACGCCGCCTGGTCGCGATTGCCGTAACGGCCCAGCAAGATGGCCCAGGCGCCCTGCACCAGCGTGTTGACGGTGACCTGATGGCGTTTGGCGGCGGCTTCCAGCGCCGCGGTGGCGTCCAGGTCCAACTCGTGCACGATGTGTTTGAGCCGGTCGCTGGCATACAGCGACGATGCCGAAGCGGACAGCACACTGGTGCCGACGCCTGCAGGCGCATCGACTGTTGCATAGCGTGCCATCCACCAGTCGCGCGGGCTGGCCTGCGCCGCCATCCAGGCCAGGTAGTCGCGATAGGCACCGGGTGCGCCCAGCTGGAATGACTGGCCGTTGACGGTGGCCTGATACACGTGCATCACCTCGCCTACCAGTTGCGCATAGCTCCAGCCGTCCAGCAGCACGTGATGGTTGGTGCTCACGCAGTCATGCCGGCCGTCGGGCCGCACGAACACATTGATGCGCAACAGCGGCGCGCAATCCAGGGCAAAGCCGGCGGCCAGGTCTTCGGCGCGCCAGGCCGATAACCCGGCCGCATACGCAGCCGCCGAACGATCGCTCCAGTCGTGTACCGTGAGCGCAAGTTCGGCATGCCGCTGCACCACTTGCAAAGCGTCGCCGCCATGTTCCCAGCGGAAATGGGTGCGCAAAATGTCATGCCTTTGCACCGCCACCGACCAGGCCTTGTGCAGCGCGGCCAGGTCCAGCGCGCCTGTCAGCGTGAAGCAGTTCTGGTCGATATAAACGCCCTGGCCGTTTTGCAGCAGGCTGTGGAACAACATGCCGTTCTGCAAAGGCGTTGCCGGGTAGATGTCTTGCACGTCGGCCAGCGCCAGCGGCAAGCGCATCAGTTCTTGCTGATTCAGTTTTGCCAAAGCGAAATCCGAAGCATCGGCCGCAGCCGGTTGCTCCAGGCAATAGGCCACCAGTTCGCCGATAGCGTCGGTGAACGCAGCGAGCATCCCCTGCGCGCGCGACGCCGGCAGCGCCTGCGGATCGGCCAGCAGCCGGATCCACAGTTGTCCGTTTTCCAATTCACACAGCAGATCGCAATCATGCCCTGGCGTCAGCGAAACCGGTGCGGCGATGACGTCAATAGTAGGCTGCTGCTCCTGCGGCGCAGTCGGCGGACGCAGTTGCAATTGCAGACCCAGTCGGGCAGGCGCTGCGCCGGCATCCGCGTTGCGTTCACCGGCATTTCTGAGGGCGCGCTTGGCGCTGGCGATCTGCACGGCAGGATCGCGCCCGGTCACAGCCCAGACCTCGCGTACGTCATGGAATTGTCCGATGCTGGTCGCCAGCATCGGGGCACGCAAAGCGTTGTTTACCTGGATGGCGGTCGCCGCTGCTGCCGGCAAACTCAGCGACAACGCCGCCAGCAGCAACTCTTGCGGCTGCAAGCGATGCGCCGACAGCGCCGCAGACCAAGGTGCGGGCGCCAGCACAAGTTCTTGCCGGAACTCTTGCTGCAGCGTCATGGCAGGCAGCGGCGTCTTCGCTAAATCCGCCGGCGGCTGATCGGCAATCCAGTTGCGCCACCTGTCGGGCAAACCGGTAACGGCGGCGCCATGTTCTTCCAGCCCGCCGCAACGACGCGCCAATTCATTGGCGATCAATGCCAGCGAGACGGCGTCGGCCACCAGCGGATGCAGCGCCGCCATCAGCACCGTCTCCTGCGGCAAATCCAGCTGGCAAAAACGCAGCAGCACGCCCTCGGCGGGCGCTAACGCAATCAGTTCCAGACGCTGCTGTTCCAGCGCACGCGCCGGATCGGCGGCATCGCGCAAGTCCAGATAGTCCAACGGCACGGCCAGCTGTGCAGCCACGGTTTGCCGCCATTGCCCGTCTTCCGATACCAGTTGCGCGCGCAAGGCGTCGTGCCCGGACACCAGCCGGTTCACCGCGTCCTGCAAGATCGCACGCTCGGGCGGCTGGCGCCAACGCAGCATGAGGCAATGGGCGACGGCGGACTTGCCCGCCTGCCCTTGCCCTGCACTCAGCGAATAAATGCGTTGCGGCTGCACGCGCTGGCGGGCTTGTTCCAAGGCTTGCGCCAACCCGGCGACCGTGGGCGTCTCGAACAGTTGCCGCGGGCTTATCTCGACACCGCGTTTGTGCGCGCGGGCGACCACTTGCAAACTGAGTATCGAATCGCCGCCGAGCGCAAAAAAATTATCCTTGCGTCCGACCTGTTCCACCGCAAGCACCTCTTGCCACACCAGCGCCAGTTGCTGCTCGGTTTCGCCCTGCGGCGCCACATAAGCGGCGGCGTTGAATTCCGGCGCCGGCAGCGCCCGTTTATCGATCTTGCCATTGGGCGTCAGGGGTAGCCTGGCCAGCACGATCAGCGCGGCCGGCAACATGTAGTCCGGCAAACGCGTCGCCAGTTGCGCGCGCAATTGTTGCGTATCCGGCGATGTACCGGCAACGACTGTGACATAGGCAATCAGGCGCGTGCCGGAAGGACCTTGATCGGTCAGCACGCAGGCTTCACGAACCTGGGGCAAGGCCAGCAGCTGCGTTTCGATTTCGCCGGTTTCAATCCGGAATCCGCGGATTTTCACCTGCTGGTCGATGCGTCCTAGATATTCCAGCTGGCCGTCGCGGCGGCGTCTGGCCAGATCGCCGGTGCGGTAAAGGCGCCCGCCCTGGCTGCTGAAGGGATCGGGAACGAAACGTTCGGCAGTCAGGGCGGCGCGATGCAGGTAGCCGCGCGCCAGGCCTTCGCCGGCCACAAACAACTCACCCGCAACGTCCGTCGCTGCCAGGCCGCCATGGACGTCGAGGACATACAGGCCAAGATCGGCAATCTGCACCCCGACAGGGCTGGCGCGGCTGTCCAGGTCGGCTTGCAGGACCCGGCGGTAAGTCACGTGAACCGTGGTTTCCGTGATGCCGTACATGTTCACCAATTGGATACGCTCGTCGCCGAAGTGCTCCAGCCACGGCCGCAAGGTGCGCGGCTCAAGCGCCTCGCCGCCGAAAATGACCAGCCGCAGCGCCAGATCGTCGGCGCGATAGAGTTCAGGCACATCGAGCAACTGGCGGAAAGCGGACGGCGTCTGGTTAAGCACGGTCACACCGTGCCGGCGCAGCAAGGCCAGAAAATCCAGCGGCGCGCGGCTGACTGCGAACGGCACCACGACCAGCTTGCCGCCATGGCACAGCGCGCCGAAGATTTCCCAGACGGAAAAATCGAAGGCGTAGGAATGGAACAGCGTCCAGACATCGGAGGAAGAAAATGCGAAATGCTGCTCGGTGCCGCTCAGCAAACGCGCCACGTTCCTGTGCGTCAGCTGCGCCCCTTTCGGACGCCCGGTCGATCCCGAGGTGTAGATGACGTAAGCCAGGGCGGCGTCATGTTGCGGCACTTGCGGATTGTGCGTGCGCTCATCCGGTTCGCCCAGGAGATCGAGTTCCAGCACCATCACGGTATCCGTATCCAGCACCGGCAGGCGCGTCCGCACGCCGCTCTCGCTCAGGATCAAACCGATGGCGCTGTCGCCTATCATGTAGCCAAGCCGCTCTTGCGGGTATTCAGGATCCAACGGCACATAAGCGCCGCCGGCCTTGAGCACCGCCAGCATCGCGACCAGCATGTCGGCAGAGCGTGTAAAAGCCAGTCCGACTTTCACCTCCGGCGCAACGCCCATGTCGATCAGTCGCCAGGCCAGGCGATTTGCAGCGGCATTTAGCTCGGCATAGCTCAGCGCCTGTCCGCCCTCTCCCACGACGGCGACGGCATCCGGTTGCCGCGCCGCCTGCCGTTCGATCAGAACGTGCAGCAGTTCGCTGCGCGGTGCGGACATCGCAGGCCGGCTCCACGCCAACACTTGCTCCCGCGCTGAGGCGCTGTCGACAGCGATGTCGCCGATGTGCAAATCGACAGCGCCGGCAAACTGTTCCAGCACCGCGATATACGATGCCGCCCAGTCTGCGATCGTTTCCTTGTCGAGACGGGCGCGGTCCCATTTCCAGTTCAGCGTCAAGCTGGCTCCCGGTCCGACCGTCAGCACCAGCGGATAGTGCGAACGTTCAACCGCGGCATAGCCCTCCAGCGTCAGGCCGGTGGCATCCTTGCGCATCTCTTCGTCGACCGGATAATTCTCGAAGACCAGCAGGCTGTCGAACAGCGATTCGCCGCTTTGTCCCGCCCATTGCTGGATCTGGCCCAGATCCGTATGTTCGTACTGGCGCAATGCACTATTGCGCTGCTGGATCTGCGCAAACCATGCCGACAGGCGCGCTGCCGGCGGTACGTCAACCCAGATCGGCAAGCTGTTGATGAACAGTCCCAGCATGCGTTCCATACCCGGCAAATCGTGCGGCCGGCCGGATACGGTCACGCCGAACACCACCTGGTCGCGATTGCCGAAACGCGCAAGCAGCAATGCCCAGGCTGCCTGTATCAATGTGTTGACGGTCACGCGATGGCGTCGCGCAGACTGCGCCAGCCGTTCGCTCAGCTCGGGCGTGAGCGACATGCTCGCTTGTTCCGCGCCGGTGCTTGCATTGCCGGCCGCGACCGCCAGACAACTGCCCAGGCCGGCCGGATCGCGCACTTCCGCCAGACGGCTGCGCCACCAGGCGCCGGCGTCGGGCTGCTTGCGCAACCAGGCGACATAATCGCGGTAAGGCGCGGGAGTTGCCGACGCGACAGGCTGGCCGGCGCTCAACAGCCGGTATGCCTGCATGACCTCGCCCAGCAATTGCGCGCTGCTCCAGCCGTCGGTCAGCAGATGATGGCCGGTCCAGACCAGGTCGCAATGACCGTCTGCGCGGGCAAACACATTGATGCGCAACAGGGGCGCCAAGCCGGGATCGAAGCCGGCTGCGAGATCTTGCGCCAGCCAGCTCTGCAGGCGCTGCTCATAGCCGGATGCGCCCAGGCCGTGCCAGTCGTGATGGTCGAACGGCAGCGTGCAGTCTTTTGCAACGACCTGCAATGGCGCGCTGCCGTGCTGCCAGATGAAGCGCGTGCGCAGAATCGGATGACGTGTGACCGCCAGTTGCCATGCATCGCGCATGGCCTGCAGATTCAATGCGCCGCTCAGGCTCAGGCGTTTCTGGATCAGATACAGGCCCTGCCCGGCTTGTGTCAGGCTGTGGTACAGCAAACCGCTTTGCAGCGGCGTGGCGGGATAAATGTCGTCGATTTCCGCCGCCGGCAACTGCGTCAGGTGACGCGACAACAGTTCTTGCAGGCTGTGCTGGGAAAGTCCCGCCAAAGGAAAATCGGATGCAGTCTTCTGCGGCGCGGCGGCCTGGCAGTGCTGCAGCAATGCATGCACCTGGCTTTCGAAATCCTGCACCAGGCGATCGGACGACGAAGCGCTCCAGGATTCCGGCAGCAGGCGCCAGTCGACGGTCAGGCGGCAATCGGCCACCACCGCGCTGAAATCGAGGGCATAGGCGGATATGCCGTCATCGGCCATGGCCGCCCCGAAAGGCTCGCCGGCAAAATGGAAGATGCCGTTACGCTGCAGGCTCTGGTCGAACTGCCCGAGATAATTGAAACTGATTGCCGGCGTCGGCAAGGCTGCCAGGGCCGCACGCGCGGCGGCGTCGCCGTAGGTGCGCAACCATCCCCAGCGCACGCCTTTGTGCGGTACGTTGCGCAGACTCTCCTTGGTCGAGATCAGCGAGGCTGCGGCATCTTGCGGTATGTCCAGGCACAGCGGAAAACGTGCGGTAAACCAGCCGACGCTATTGCTGAGGTCGAGCGCGCTGTCGATCGGTTCGCGCCCATGGCCTTCCATGGACACCAGCACCTTGTCTTCGCCGGTTTGCGCAGCAATGCTGCGTCCCAGCGCCGCCAGCAAGAGTTCGTCCAACCCTGCGCCATAGGCGCGCGCCGGCTGGTTCAGCAATTGTTCCGTGATGGCGGCGTCGAATTGCACGCGCCGGCGATGTGGCGTTGCCGAGTTTGCCGGATTTTGCGAGGGGCTGGTTGCGGCTGCGCCGGACAGGTGCGCCTGCCACCACGACAACTCGCCTTGCATTGCCTCGCTGTCGGCGGTTTCGGCCGACTCGGCGGCCCAGACGCTCCACGGCGTGCCGGCTGCGGTCGGCGCCGGTTCGCCTTGCAGGAGGCGCTGATAGGCGTCTTGCAGGGTATCCAGCAAGATCCGCCATGACACGCCGTCGACCGCCAGGTGATGGATGGTCAGCAACAGTCTGGCTTCGCCATCCAGCACAAAATAGCCGGCCCGGATCAGCGGGCCGTGCTCGATGTCCAGACTGCGTTGCAGCGCCGCGCCTTGCTGCTCAAGCTGCGTGCGCCAGTCGGCGCGTCCGCGCAGATCGATGCCTGGCGTCAGTACTTGCATCGCGGCGTTGTCGAAAGGCTGCACTTGCTGGCGCCAACCGGCTTCGGTGCGGATGAATCGCAGCCGCAAGGCATCGAAAGTTTGCACCAGATGCGCAAGTGCGCCGGCCAGCGCGCTTGCCTCCAACGCACCGTCGATCTTGAGCAGCAGCGATTGATTCCAATGCGACTGGCCCTGCGGATAGCGTTCGAAGAACGCATGTTGTATCGGCGTCAGCGGCAACGGCGTCAGCACTTCCGGCTTGTACGCTGTTGCCTGCCGGGTGGCCAGTGCGGCCAGCCGGGCGATGTCCGGATTTTCAAACACTTGTCGCGGCGTCAGCTTGAGACCGGCTTGCGCCGCGCGTGAAATGATGCGCAGGCTGAGGATGGAATCGCCCCCTGCCTCAAAGAAGTTATCCGTCACACCGATATCCTCGCGTCCCAGGACGTCACGCCAGATCGCCAGCAAGATCGCCTGGGTCTGGTTGTCCGGGCCGACCAGTTGGCGTGCCGCCGGCTCCTGCTGCGGCGCCGGCAAGGCCTTGCGATCGACTTTGCCGTTGGGCATGAGCGGCAAGCGCTCCAGCGTCACCAGCGCCGACGGCACCATGTAACCCGGCAGGCGCGCCTGCGCCAGCAGGCGAATGTCGTCGTGCGCCGCCTCTCCCACCACATAACCGACCAGGCGTTTGCCTTCGCCTTCGCCGCACAGCTCCACCACCGCGTCCTGCACGCCCGGGCTTTGCCGCAACACCGCCTCGATCTCGCCCAGTTCGATGCGGAAGCCGCGCAGCTTGACTTGCTGGTCGATGCGTCCCAGGAAGGCGATGCTGCCGTCTTCGCGGCGGCGGCACAGGTCGCCGCTGCGATACAGCCGTGCACCGTCGTCGCGGTAAGGATCGGGAATGAATTTCTCCGCCGTCAGCGCCGCCCGGCCGAGATAGCCGCGCGCCAGCGTGTCGCCGGCAATGCACAACTCGCCCAGGCCGCCGTCCGGCGCTTCATTGCCTTCGGCGTCCATCACGTACACGCTGCGCGAGGGATAGGCCTGGCCGATCGAGACGATGGCCTGTTCGGTATCGGCGGCGCAGGTCTGGCGGTACATGCAGGCCACCGTGGTTTCGGTCGGGCCGTACAGGTTGTCCAGACGAATGTGCTGCAAGGGGCCTGCGCGCCACTGGCGCAAGGCGTCGCCCGGCAAGCCTTCGCCGCCCACCGTGATCTGGCGCAATGCCGACAGGCTGGCC
>NZ_LFLU01000034.1 GCF_001189965.1 Herbaspirillum rhizosphaerae | reverse complement strand
TCCGATTTGTACCCACCGCCATCGGCTACGCACAAGCGGAGCTGCCAAACCGGCTCGCTTCGCATTGCCCTGATGGCTCGCCTTCGGCATCGCGCTTGGCGATCTTTGATTTTGCTGTTGTCTCAGCGTCGTTTGCAGCAACTTGCAAACGCTTGAAAGGATTTGAAATGAACATGAACGATACGCCTGCGCTGACTAAAGACGCGGGTCTGACGATTGCAGGTAAAACCTACAACTCGCGCCTGCTGGTCGGCAGCGGCAAGTACAAGGATCTCGACGAAACCCGTGAAGCCACCGAGGCCAGCGGCGCCGATATCATTACCGTGGCGATCCGTCGCGTGAATATCGGCCAGGATCCGAATGCGCCCAGCCTGCTCGACGTGGTGCCGCCTTCGCGCTACACCATCCTGCCCAATACCGCCGGCTGTTACAACGCGGAAGACGCGGTCTACACCTTGCAACTGGCGCGTGAACTGCTGAACGGCCACAAGCTGGTCAAGCTGGAAGTGCTCGGCGACGAGAAGACCTTGTTCCCCAACATGCCGGAGACTCTGAAAGCCGCCGGGACGCTGGTCAAGGACGGTTTCGACGTGATGGTGTATTGCAGCGACGATCCTATCCAGGCGCGCATGCTGGAAGACCTCGGCGTAGTCGCGGTGATGCCGTTGGCGTCGCTGATCGGGTCCGGCATGGGCATCCTGAATCCGTGGAATCTGTCGCTGATCATCGAGCAGTCGAAAATTCCGGTGCTGGTCGATGCCGGTGTCGGCACAGCTTCCGATGCGGCGATTGCCATGGAGCTCGGTTGCGACGGCGTGCTGATGAATACCGCGATTGCCGGCGCGCGCGATCCGATTCGCATGGCGCGGGCGATGAAGCTGGCGGTGGAGGCGGGACGCGAAGCCTTCCTCGCCGGGCGGGTTCCGAAACGCTTTGCCGCGTCGCCGTCGTCGCCGATGGCGGGCCGGGTAGTCTGAGTCAGGCCATGACTACCTATCGTTCGACGCCGCCGTGCGTGCTGGTGTTTTCCGGCTCCGACCCGAGCGGCGGCGCCGGCATGCAGGCGGACATTCCCGCCATCAGCGCACTCGGCTGCCACCCGCTGTCGGTGCCGACGGCGCTGACGGTGCAGGACAACGTCAGCGTGTTTGCCGTGCATCCGATCGATGCGGAGTTGATCCGCCATCAGGCGCAGGTGCTGATCGATCGTTTCGACATCCGGGCCGTCAAGCTCGGCATTGCCGGCAATCGTCGCAATGCCGAGACGATTGCGGATCTGATATTGCAATTGCGCGCGCGCCGGCCGGATTTGCCGGTGGTGTTCGATCCGGTGCTGGCCAACGGCCGTGGCGATCAGTTGTCGACTGATGATGCGGCGCTGGCGATCGAATCGCTGTATGCGGTCGCAACCGTCATCACGCCCAATCTCAACGAAGCCAATCGCCTCTGCGGCAGCGAGCATGCGCCGGAGCAACAGGCCGCCATCCTGATGCAGCGCGGTTGCACGCATGTGCTGCTCAAGGGTGGTCACGGCCCGCAGCATCAGGATGTGGTCAATCGCTGGTTCGGCCCTGACGGCGTCTTTGCATCGTGGAGCTGGCCGCGTTTACCGGACGAGTTTCATGGCAGCGGTTGCACGCTGGCCGCCGCCTTGTCGGCACAACTGGCGCAAGGTCTTGGGATGCGCGACGCTATCGAAGCGGCGCAGCGATATTGCCAGCATGCGCTGGAAACCTCGTATGCGATTGCTCCCGGGCAGCGCATCCCCAATCGTGTGCCGCAGTATGAACGCCCCTTTGCTGGAGAAAATAAATGAGTGAAGCTAAACAATGGTCCTTGCGCGGCCTGTACATCGTGACCCCGGACTGGGACGATACCGACAAACTGGTCGGCGCCACCGAGCAAGCGATCAAGGGCGGCGCGACGCTGGTGCAATACCGTCACAAGACCGCTGATGCAGAGCTGCGCAAAGAGCAGGCAAGTGCACTGTTGCAAGTCTGCCGTCGCCACAACACGCCCTTCATCATCAATGACTACGTCGACCTCTGTATTGAGCTTGACGCCGAAGGCATCCATGTCGGCGGCACCGATGCCTCGGTGGCGGAAGTGCGCGCCCAGGTCGGCAAGGACAAGATCGTCGGCGCTTCGTGCTATGGCACCTTGCAGCTGGCGCGCGACGCCTACGCGGCCGGTGCGACCTACGTGGCCTTCGGCGGTTTCTATCCCTCGCGCGTGAAGAAATATGAATTCAAGACCGCGCCGGAAATCGTCGCCGAGTCGAAGAAGGAAATACCGTTGCCGATCGTCGTCATCGGCGGCATGACGCAAGAAAATTGCCTGCCGCTGATTGCACAGGGAACCGACATGGTGGCGGCGATCAGCAGCGTCTACATGACGGATGATCCGCAAGCGGCGGCGCGTGGTTTTTTTCAGTTGATGAATCGTAGTGCATTGCTGCAATGAGTAGTCCCAGAGAACGCCGGAACGATGCCGGGCCCTGACTTTCGTCAGGACGACGATTCTATTTATCGGCAGCAAAAAGACAGTGCACGGCACAGGTGAAGAAAAGTGGTTAAATACCCTTTCTCAGCTCTCCTTGCTAGCCAAAAGCCCAGCCCATGTCTTCTCTTCCCGATCTCTCCTCCGAGCGCGTCCATTTCGATCTGACCACGCTGCGCCTGTTCGAGGCGACGGCGGAACTGGGCGCCGTCACCAAGGCGGCTGAACGCATCCACCTGGCGCCGGCGGCCGCCTCGCGCCGCATTCAGGAATTCGAAGCGCAATTCGGCATCGCCTTGTTTGACCGCCTGCCGCATGGCATGGCGCTGACCGACGCGGGGCGCACCTTGCTCGCGCATGTGCGCAGCATGATTCATTCGGTAGCGCGCATGCAGGACGACGCCAATGCCTTCCGCCAGGGCAATATGGGCGTGGTCCGCGTCGCGGCGTGTACTTCGGTGGTGCTGCAGTTTCTCGCCAAGGATATCCGGCATTGCAACGCGCTCTATCCCGGCATCAAGATCGACCTGATCGAACTCAATAGTCAGGGCGTGCTGGAGACCGTCACGCGCGGCGTAGCTGATATAGGGATCTATGAAAGCACGCTCGGCGGCTCGGTGTTGCCGAGCGTGCCGTATCGCGAAGACCGGCTGGTGCTGGTGACGCCGCGTACGCATCCGCTGGCGCACTACGACAGCGTTACCCTGGACGACATCCTGCCGCACAACGTCATCGGCCTGTCCGAAGGCGCGGCGATTTCCCTGATGCTGGGACGGCTGGCGAGCGAAACCAATCGCATGCTGCACATGCGCATCATGGTGCGCAGCTTTCACAGCATGGCGGCGATGATAGCCGAGGAAATCGGCATCGGCCTGATGCCGACTGCAGTCGCTGCGCTGCTGGCGGGCGGCGAGCAGTTTCGTTCGGTTCCCATCAACGGAGAGTGGGCCACGCGCCGTTTCGTGCTCTGCCATCAACCTGACATCGCCATGTCATCTGCCGCAAAGTCCTTGGTAGAGGCTCTTTCCAGCCCGGTTTCGCAAAACGCGAATCCTGATTCGTCGAAATAGCGATGGAAGTCCGCCGGGCCGCGCCCTTATAGTCTGTGCAACGTCTGCCATGCCGTCTTTGCTATCGGCCCGGCAGGCCAACGACCAGATCACACAGGAGCCGGCATGTCCGCTGCATCACCATCATTCGTGAAGAAACCTCGCATCGCCCTGACCATCGGCGACCCGGCCGGCATCGGCCCTGAACTCATCGTGCAACTGCTGGCCTTGCCGGGCATCGGCAAGCGCGCCGACGTCACGCTGATTGGCAATCGGGCCGCAATCGAACGCGCCGCCAAGGCCGTCAATGCGCCGATTCCGCAGGCGTCCGGTTGGCTGACGATCCAGGATTGGGACGGCGACGCGCGGGAATATGCGCCCAGCGTGGCGGGCGTCGACAACGGCCATTTCATTCTCGATTCGCTCAAGCTGGGCACCAAACTGGTGACCGACGGCAAGGCCGATGCGCTGTGTTTTGCGCCGCTGAACAAGGGCGCGATGCGCCTGGGCGGCATGCATGAAGAAGACGAGATGCGCTGGTTCGCCAAGCTGCTCAACTACGACGGTCCATGCGGCGAGTTGAACATTCTCAATGACCTGTGGACCGGTCGCGTGACTTCGCACATGCCCTTGAAAGACGTGTCCTCGGTGCTGACCGCCGAAGGCGTGGCGCAAGCCATCGGTATGCTGACCGATGCCTTCCGCGCCGCGGGCAAGGCTGAGCCGCGCATCGGCGTGTGCGGCTTCAACCCGCACAACGGCGACAACGGCAACTACGGCCGCGAAGAGATCGACGTGATTGAGCCGGGCATCGCCATGGCGGCGAAGAAAGGCTATTCATCGACGGGCCCGTTCCCGGCCGACACGATTTTCCTGCGCGCCAAAAACGGACAACTCGACGGCATCGTCAGCATGTATCACGACCAGGGGCAGATCGCCACCAAGCTGCTCGGTTTCGATGTCGGCGTCACGGTGGAAGGCGGCTTGCCGATTCCGATCACCACGCCGGCGCACGGCACCGCCTACGATATCGTCGGTAAGGGCATCGCCAAGATCACGGCGATGGAAAACGCCTTCGAGCTGGCCTGCCGCATGGGGGAAAGCCGCCTGAAAAGTTGAGCGCCGAATGATGCCGCGCTTCGGCGCGGCAACCGGGTTTTGCAATATCGAGATCATCACAACAATGAGCGCCAACAAGGCGCCACACCTTCCGCGAGGAGACTATGCAATCACTTTCCGCTGTAACAGCCGGAGCAGCCGGCCCTTCCGGACGCGCCACGCACGTCCAGAAATATATGCTCGCCATTTTTTGCGCGATGTCTTTCATCCTGTATCTGGATCGCGTCAACCTGGCCGCCGCTGCCGGTCCGATCAAGGATGAGCTCGGCCTGTCGAACACCACGCTGGGCCTGGCGTTCTCGGCCTTCGGCTATACCTATGCGATCTTCCAGATCATCGGCGGCTGGTTTGCCGACCGGCTCGGCGCCAAGAAGACGCTGATCGTCTGCGGTTCGATCTGGGTGGTTGCGACGATTGCCACCGGCTTCATCAGCGGGCTGGTGTCGCTGATCCTGGCCCGGCTGTTGCTGGGGATAGGCGAAGGCGCGGCGCTGCCGGCGCAGGCGCGCGCGATTGCCAACTGGTTCCAGCGCAAGGATCGCGGCTTCGTGCAAGGCATCACGCATTCGTTCTCGCGGCTGGGCAATGCCGTGGCGCCGCCGATCGTGGCCTTGCTGATCGTGCTGCACTCGTGGCGCGCGGCCTTCGTTATCGTCGGCGCATTGACGGCCTTGTGGATCATCGCGTGGGCGGTGTACTACAAGGACAATCCGCGCGAGCACACGGCGATCAATGAGGCGGAACTGGCGCGCCTGCCGGAGCACGTCAAGGTCACAGCCAACGGCGGCGATACGCCGTGGAAGAAAATCCTGCGCCGCATGTCGCCGACCATTTTCGTCTATTTCTGCCAGGTCTGGACCAACACGCTGTTCTTCAGCTGGGTGCCGATCTTCTTCATGAATGCCTATCATCTGGACATCAAGAAGTCGGCGATCTTTGCCTCCGGCGTATTTTTCGCCGGCGTGGTGGGCGACGTCACCGGCGGCCTGATCAGCGACAAGGTATTGAAGAAAACCGGCAGCCTGCCGATGGCGCGCCAGGGCGTGATTGCGTTCAGTCTGCTGGGCACTTTGTGCTTCCTGGTGCCGGTGATGCTGAGCCATGACGTCAACGTGGTCGCATGGTGCTTGTCGGGCGCGTTCTTCATGCTCGAGCTGACCATCGGACCGATCTGGGCCGTGCCGATGGACGTCGCGCCGGAATATACCGGCACCGCCAGCGGCATGCTCAATACCGGGGCGGCATTGGCGACGATCATTTCGCCGGTGGTGTTCGGCACCGTGATCGACCTGACCGGCAACTGGAATCTGCCGTTTGTCGGCTCGGCGGTATTCCTGCTGATCGGTGCGGTGATGGCGTTGAAGATGCGGCCGGATCGCGATATTCATTTCTTCGAACACCAGCATGATGGCAGCAAGGTGCCGGCCTGATTCTGAACAGGTAGTGCAGAAAACAAAAATGCCGGCGCGAAGCCGGCATTTTCTATTGCAACAGCAGAAGCTGTCGATCAGCCTTCCAGCAAGCTGCGCAGCATCCACGCATTCTTTTCATGCAATTGCATGCGCTGCGTCAGCAGGTCGGCGGTCGGTTCGTCGGCGGCTGCGTCAACGGCCGGGAACAGCGAACGCGCAGTGCGGGTCACGGCTTCCTGACCGGCCACCAGCTGACGGATCATTTCATCTGCGGCAGGCACGCCGTCGGCTTCAGGGATCGACGACAGCCGGGCGAAATCCTTGTACGAACCCGGCGCCGGATAGCCCAGTGCGCGGATGCGTTCGGCGATCAGGTCGACAGCCAGCGCCAGTTCGTTGTACTGGCCTTCGAACATCAGGTGCAGCGTGTTGAACATCGGACCGGTGACGTTCCAGTGGAAATTGTGCGTCTTCAGGTAGAGCGTATAAGTATCGGCCAGCAGTTTGCTGAGGCCGTCTGCAATCTTCTTGCGATCTTTGTCGTTGATGCCGATATTGATCGCTGCCACGTTCTTTTTTGCCATTGTTTCGCTCCTTGGTGTGATGGAATGCAACCTCACGATTTTATGCTAAAACCGTAAGTCCATGAATAAGACATAGGGATGATTGACACCATCACAAGGTATTAGATCCGACTATTTCAACCGATTATTCTTTGGCAAGCTGCGAACGGCGATACAGCGACAGCGTCAACGCCACCGCACACAGCGCGCCCACGGCGGCAAACAGGAACACTTCTTCGTAACCGAACTGGCCCACGATCAGTCCGGCCAGCGGCCCGGTGATGCCCAGCGCCAGATCGAGGAACACCGAGTAAGCCCCCAGCGCCGCGCCGCGATTGGGCGCTGGCACCAGGCCGACCGCTTCCACGCCCAGCGACGGGAACACCAGCGCGAAGCCGAAGCCGGCCAGCGCCGCGCCGATCATGGCGACTTCCGCCGAACCGGCCAGCCACAGGATGCTGAGGCCCACGGCTTCGACGGCAAAAGAAGCAATGGCGACCTTGAAGCCGCCGAAGCGGTTGATCGAATTGGCGAACAGCAGGCGCGAGCCGATGAAGAAGCCGCCGAACAGCGTCAGCGAAAACGCCGCATTGGACCAGTTATGGCTGGCGTAATACAGCGTGATGAAGGTCGCGATCGCGCCGAAACCGACCGTACCCAGCGCCAGGCCGATGCCGTATGGCAGCACGCGGTTGAGCACCAGGCGGAAGGCCAGGCGTTCGCCGCGCACCACCGGTACCGCAGGGCGGCGACGGGCGATCAGATAGCCGATCAGCGGCAGCGCCAGCGCGAGGAAACCGATCGACGAGAAACCCGCCACATGCTGCAAGGCCACGCCCAGCGGCGCGCCGATGGCCAGGGCGCCGTAGGTGGCGATGCCGTTCCACGAAATCATGCGCGCGGTGTGCGTCGCGCCGATGCGGCCGATGCCCCAGATGATGGAGCCGGTGCCGGCCAGGCTTTCGCCGATGCCGAGACAGAAGCGGCTGACCAGGATCATGGACAGGCTCAGCCAGGGCAATTCCGACGACCAGGCCGCCAGCACCAGGAACACGCCGCTGGCGACGCAGGCCAGCATGCCGCGCATGACGGTTTTCTTGGGGCCGATGGTGTCGACCATGCGTCCGGCCTGGGCGCGCGTGATGAAGGTGGACAGGTATTGCACGCTGATGGACAGGCCGGCAATGAAGGAGCTGTAGCCCAGATCCAGATGCACATAGCCCGGCAAGACCGCCAGCGGAATGCCTATGGTCATATAGGCAAGAAAAGTGAACAGGACAGTCGACAGGATCTGGACGATGACCGCGGATTGCGCAGGGGTAGTGACAGGCGCGCCCTCAGTGGTGGAGGTGGCGGCAGCAGATGTGGAACGTAGAGCTTCTTCGGACATGATAGGGAGTAAGAGAGGGCAACTGGCCTCAATGCCATGTTGCAGTGCGGAATTTTACTCCTGTTGCCGCAAACCTGCTGGCGGCGCGGGATTTGGTCTGGTCCGGCGAATTTTTCTAAGGAAGAATCCAGACCCGTTGCGCACTGAGGATGACGCACCCACGTATAATCGCGGGATGCAAAATCTTCTCCACAATCTCAATGCCGAGCAGCTCGCGGCCGTCACCCTTCCTGCACAATCCGCATTGATCCTGGCCGGCGCCGGATCAGGCAAGACGCGCGTGCTGACGACCCGCATTGCGTGGCTGATCCAGACCGGGCAAGTGTCGCCTTCGGGCATCCTGGCGGTGACCTTCACCAACAAGGCGGCCAAGGAAATGCTCACGCGGCTGTCGGCGATGATGCCGATCAACACGCGCGGCATGTGGATCGGCACCTTCCATGGCTTGTGCAATCGCCTGCTGCGCGCGCATCACCGCGACGCCGCCTTGCCGCAGACCTTCCAGATCCTCGACTCGCAGGATCAGCTGTCGGCCATCAAGCGCTTGCTCAAGCAGATGAACGTGGACGACGAGAAGTATCCGCCGCGCAACCTGATGTACTTCATCAACGGCGCCAAAGACCAGGGCCTGCGCGCCAAGGACGTCGAAGCGCATGACGACTACAACCGCAAGTTCGTCGAACTGTACGACCTCTACGACCAGCAATGCCAGCGCGAAGGCGTGGTCGACTTTGCTGAGCTGCTGCTGCGTACGTATGAACTGCTGTCGCGCAACCAGCCGCTGCGCGAGCATTACCAGCGCCGTTTCCGCCACGTGCTGGTGGACGAGTTCCAGGACACCAACGACCTGCAATACAAATGGCTCAAGCTGATGTCGGGCCAGGGCCAGGTCGACAGCGGCGCGGTGTTTGCAGTGGGCGACGACGACCAGAGCATCTACGCATTCCGCGGCGCCAACGTCGGCAACATGACCGCTTTCGAGCGCGAGTTCCGCGTGCAGAACCTGATCAAGCTGGAGCAGAACTATCGCTCGCACGGCCACATCCTCGACGCCGCCAACATCCTGATCGCCAACAACAGCAAGCGTCTCGGCAAGAACCTGCGCACCGACGCCGGCCATGGCGAACAGGTGCGCATCTTCGAAGCCAGCAGTGACCTGCAGGAAGCGCAATGGATCATCGAGCAGGTCAAGAACCTGATTGCCGAAGGCTGGTCGCGCAGCGAGATCGCCTTGCTGTACCGCTCCAACGCGCAGTCGCGCGTGCTGGAGCATGCCTTGTTTTCGTCGGCGATTCCTTACCGCGTGTACGGCGGCCAGCGCTTCTTCGAACGCGCCGAAATCAAGCACGCCATCGCTTATCTGCAGCTGATGGACAACCTGCACAACGATTCAGCTTTCCTGCGCGTGGTCAACTTCCCGACCCGCGGCATCGGCGCCAAGGCGCTGGAGCAACTGCAGGATGCGGCGCGTCAGTACAACTGCTCGCTGTACGCCGCGGTGCCTTATGTTGCCGGCAAGGCTGGTTCGTCATTGAACGGCTTCATCAAGCTGATCGAAGGCGCGCGTTTTGAAACGCAGAATCTGCCCCTGCAGGAAATGGTGCAGGTGGTGCTCGACGCCAGCGGCCTGATCACGCATTACCAGAACGAAAAAGAAGGCGCAGACCGTATCGAAAATCTGGAGCAGCTCGTCAGCGCCGCGACCTTGTTCGTGTCGGAAGAAGGCTACGGCCTCGATGCCCCGGCCTTCCTCGGCCCGCAGGCGCAAGCCGTTGCCGGCACCTCCATCACCACCGCCGACGGTATTGAAATCATCGATGCCGATGCATCGCTGACGACGATCATGTCGCCGCTGTCGGCTTTCCTCTCGCATGCTTCGCTGGAAGCCGGCGACAACCAGGCGCAGGCCGGTCAGGATGCCTTGCAGCTGATGACGGTGCATTCGGCCAAGGGTCTGGAGTTTGATGCGGTATTCATCACCGGTCTGGAAGAGGGCTTGTTCCCTCATGAAAACAGCGCCAAGGAAGAGGGTGGCGTGGAAGAAGAGCGTCGCTTGATGTACGTGGCGATTACGCGCGCGCGCAAGCGTTTGTACATGAGCTTTTCGCAGACGCGCATGCTGCATGGACAGACACGCTACAACATGCGCTCACGCTTCTTTGACGAACTGCCGGATGAGTCGATCAAATGGCTGTCGCCGAAGATTCAGCAGCAGCAACATAGCTGGTTCGCCCAGCCGAAATCGGCTTGGGACGCGGCGCCTGAATCCGGCAACAACAAGATTGCGCAGAATTTCAGCCGGCCTGATTCGGGCTGGCGGATTGGGCAGAATGTGGCGCATGCCAAGTTTGGCGAGGGCGTCATCGTCAACATCGAGGGCGGCGGCGGGAGTACGCGGGCGCATATCAACTTCGGGAAGTTTGGGATGAAGTTGTTGGATTTGAGTGTGGCTAAGTTGGAGAAGGTGGGGTGAGGTTGGGTTTGCTTTGTTCCGACTTGCGGTTTGCTGTAACTTTTGCTGTTCTTTCTTCGATCAACCTTTGCCGGGTGCGGCCCGGCAGCCGC
>NZ_LFLU01000033.1 GCF_001189965.1 Herbaspirillum rhizosphaerae | reverse complement strand
AACGTGGGTCAATTCTCGGTGCAAATTATGCGGCTAAGTGGGTCAATTTTCGACGCAAATCAACAGGGGTCAATTTGCATGCAACTGACCCATATCAATGGCTCTCCCATCTAGCTAGTTCCGTGCGTTGCGAGAGAAATCGTTTGCATCTATGGTTCTATCTCGATTGGTAGTTGAACGCTCAATGTCTGACCCACATACAAATGTACCCGCCCCTGTTTGTATAACCAATAAATATATTCGTCATAGTGAATGTCTGAATCGCTATGGTGTGACGAAGAATTTAGTTTTCTAGCCTCGCGGTGCCAATAGCTGTTGCGCAAAGACCCACGGAAGTAGCCGAGCAACATTAATCGCATCGTCAAGCGCTCGATGATGGGCACCTATAATCCCAAGCCGCGTCAGTTCGCACGCCTTTGCCATGCCAATCTCTTTTCCAATACGTTGAGCTTTGGCGAACAGTTTCTTCGCATTTAAATGAGGCAGAGTGATCGGTGCTGTGATGCCATGGCGAACGCTATCGCGCACGATCTGTTTGTTGTCATAAGCCCCCCAACTTGTCCAGTTCGACGTCGATGTCGCATATTGCCGAACAAATCCACTCAGTAAATCTGCTGCTTCTGGAAATCGGGGAGCGCTATCAACATTGCCTTGCGAAATTCCTGTTAGGTCGCTACAAAATTTAGTTAATCGTGGATTTAGAATAGGACAGACGAATGACTGAAAACGATCAAGCACATGCCCATCGGGTGCCACCCAACAAGCACCAATTTCAATCGTCTCCATTTCTTCGGTGGAGATTGTCCCGTCATCAGAGCAAGTAGCCTCCAGATCAACAACGAGAATAGGATCGTTCATGTTCGTCCCTTCTGGAAATTGGATTGAAATACTTACGATGGACACAAAATCACATTGATCTCAATCAATAAGTGACGTCTGGCCGTTCCCGATAAGCAAAGCGATTTGCTCTCGCGTCGTACAACGCGTGATGTTCAGGAAGAGCATTTTTCTTGTGGTATTCGTAGCAGAGCAATTCATTGATGTGTCGATTGACATTTTTTTGTCCGCACCAAGCCGGTACTCTGTAGTCGATGGCATCGATGAATAGATCCCAATCTGTCTGGAAGTCAAAGCAGATTTCCAATACTCCGTGTTGAGCATTCATCGCCACTAACCATTCGACTAATCTGCCAGATAGCGCTTCCTTCGAACAAGAAGCGTTAGGAGATTTCCCAAGCAACGGGATCACAGCTTCCCGCACGAATGCACTGCATTCGGCATCTGGATAGGGAATCTCAGCGTAAAACTCCGCGCCGGTCTCCGCAACCATACCAATGCTAATCAGAGAGGGATGCACGAAGTCTGTGAACTCAGTGTCGATAAATATTTTCAAAATGGCTCTTTTTAAATGGAAGTTTCGTCATACCCATCAGGATGGATTTTATGGGTTCCCACTGCAGAGAAGGTATCTGAAAATAAATTCTACATATCTGTCTTTTTATACGCGAATGTGACTATAAGCGATTGAAAGAGTTTACTTAACTCGCTAGTATTTTTCGGTTCTTCTTTTTACAAAGGAGTTGTATGCCGGTCCGAAAAATACCTAAAAACTACCTGGGCGTGACTGGTGGCTTTTCCAGCCAGAAGAATGGCGTGATGCTTGGCTTTGAGTCTCTGTTAGAAAAAGAATACATGCTTCTGCTCGAATTTGACGAATCAGTTTCTAGATTTGAAGAGCAGCCAGTAACGGTCAGAATATCCGGCTCCGCCAGAATCTACACTCCGGATTTGTTGATTCATTTTCACGATTCTGAATACATCCGTCCTTGTCTGGCAGAGATAAAACATACAGACGATCTCACAAGGAACGCCAGCAAATATGCTGAAAAATTTGAGGCGGCCAGAAGTTATGCCGACAGCCATGGCTGGGAGTTCCGCATCATCACTCAGCAAGACATTCGGATTCCAAAGCTAGCGAATCTCAAATTCCTACGGGAATACCGGAACATCGATGTGGCCGAGTCTGAAACGGCAACGGTCCTTGATGTACTTCGACAGCTCGGCAATGAGACTTTCTTTAATGTCTTGCTTGATCTCCTCGCTCCCGATGAAGAAGAAAAACTCCATTGGCTACCGATCATTTGGCATTTGATTGTGACACGCACTATCCGCTGCGATTTGGACGTAGCATTTACAGACGATATTGCCATATGGTCGCCGGAGCTTGGCGATGAATAAGCAAGCCAATACTGTTCTTCGACTCGATAAAGGCGCTACCGTCATCAGCAACGATCGCGAGTATGTCATCGTCGCACAAGCCGACTTAAATCTTTTACTGGTACGAGAGCGAGGCTCCGGAGAAAAAGCTCTTCTTAAGATATCCGACCTAAGTAGCAGGCACTTATCGAGCGTAGGGGCTAAGCGTTCCGATGATCGCTCACTTGATCTGTTAGAAACTGACCCGCAAGACTGGCTCATCGCCGAACAGCGCCGAGACTTTATCGAGCCGTTATTGGAGCGTCAAGAACTCGCCAGCGAAGTCGCAACTCGAATCGTCGTCGAAACTGGTGTCAGCCGCGCCACTCTTTATCGCTGGGTCCAAGCCTTTCGCAATACGGGACTGCTTTCATCTCTCTTACCGACCAAGAGAAGTGGAGGTCGTGGCAGAGGCCGCCTCTCAAAGGAAGTAGAAGGCATCATTAAAGATTGCATAGAAAATTACTATCTGACGGATCAAAAGCGGTCCGTTGCTGCGACAGCTGAAGAAGTCCGGCGCCTGTGTTCGAATGCTGGTCTCGCCTTGCCCCATCCACTGACGGTCCGTAAACGCATCGAATGGCTCACCGATAGAGAGCGTGTTGCTCGACGTGAAGGACCTCGCGTCGCCGAACAACACTTCGACCCGAATATCAGCAGTATTCCTGATGCAGATTGGCCGCTAGCGATGGTTCAGCTCGATCACACTCTGTTACCGGTCATGATTGTTGATGAGGCCTCCCGCCTCTCTATCGGTCGTGCCTGGATCACCTTGGCCATCGATGTGAACAGCAGAATGACATTAGGTATGTGTCTCACCCTCGATCCACCATCTGCCATGTCGGCCGGGATGTGCATTTCTCACGCGATTTTGGGTAAAGAAAAATGGCTGGCCGAACTCGGCGAAGAGGTTGATTGGCCGTGCTGGGGCGTCATGGGGACTCTACATATGGACAATGCGAGAGAGTTTCGAGGTGACATGCTGAAGGTAGCCTGCGCAGAATACGATATCGACCTGCATCTGCGTCCAGTCAAGAAGCCTCGCTATGGCGCGCATATTGAGCGCCTCATGGGTACTGTATCGGAAGCTCTTAAAACCTTGGACGGTGCGACATTCTCTGGTCCCAAAGAAAAGGGTGAATATGATTCTGAGATTCGGGCATTGCTCACTTTGTCTGAGCTCGAGAAGTGGTTAGTGCTTTTCTTCGGCCGCTACCACCTCCGCGTCCATGCCGGCCTCGGCACGACGCCCCTACAGAAATGGAGAGAGGGCCTGCTCGGTACCAAGGGGAAGCCTGGCCGCGGCTTGCCGGCACGTCGGCTCGACGAAGAAAAGATACGGCTTGATTTCATGCCTTTTGAAGAGCGTACGATTCAGGACTATGGTGTTGTGATCGACGACGTCCATTATTTCCATGATGTTTTGCGCCCCTGGATAAATGCGCCTGACCCTAATTTCCCTCGGCATCGCCGGAAGTTTCGTTTTAAGCGAGATCCACGCGATATCAGTCATCTCTATTTCTTCGATCCGGAAGTGAGGCGTTATTGCGCTATTCCATATCGAGACTTGAGTTTGCCTCCAGTAAGCATTTGGGAATTACGCGACGCCAAGGAGCGTGCGCGTGAGCGCGGCATCTCTACTGATCATGAAAAGGAAGTGTTCGCTCTAATCAACCGACAGCGTGAACTGGAATCTGACGCAGCACATAAGACCAAGGTAGCGCGGCGCCAGGTCCAGAAACGCATTGAGCACGACAAAGCACGCAACAAGAAGAATGTTGAGCTTCCGACTGTCACCAGTCCGGTAAAGACCACGCCACCTCCAGCCGTGCGCGGATACGATCCATCCAGGGCAATCCCTTTTGACGACGAGTACTGATATGTCGACAACCTATTCTCATCTCAACGAGGTCGCGTCCGGACAAATGAATCTGTCAGATGCAGATCGGATACAAGCAATCCGGCAGGGCTTCTGGTTGCCGTATACCCGCGCAAAGGAAGTGATCGCGAAGATGGAGGATCTGCTCAACTATCCTCGCATTACGCGCATGCCCAATATGCTTCTAGTGGGCCCATCATTTAGCGGGAAAACCTCGATCCTTGAACGTTTTGTTGAAATGCACCCGCCCGATACTGATCCAGAAGGTGAATGTACGATCTGCCCGGTACTGATGATTGAGGCACCGAGCAAACCAGACATTTCGGATTTTTATAGTCGCATCCTACAGGCCCTGATGGCACCGTATAAGCCAACAGCTTCCGTGGCCGAACGTTATTACCAGGTCAAACTTCTGTTTTCGCAGTTGAAGGTTCGTTTATTGATTATTGATGAAATTCAGCATTTGATTGCAGGTAGCTTGAACCGGCAACGTGAGTTTCGCAATGCGATTAAAAGTCTCGGAAATGAGACCAAGATAACCATCGTGGCGGCTGGAATTGAAGACGCGTTCAATGCGTTCAACATGGATCCACAAATGTCGAGCCGGTTTATGCCGGCAATTCTTAAACGATGGCATACCGATGAAGCCTTCGGTAGCGTCTTAGCGACATTGGAGAGGCGAACGCCCTTGAGATATCCATCTCATCTGATTGAACCAGGAATGATGCTGAAGATACATTCGCTGAGCGAGGGCATGCTTGGTGACTTCTGCGATTTAATTAAAACTGCGGCGATTGATGCGATTCGTAACGGGTCGGAGAAAATATCTCTTCAGCAATTGGATGAGTTGGAATGGTCGCCGCCTTCCAAACGTAAGCAATACGTTCACTTTAGCTGAGTATGATTCGCGGCCTGACCTCTCCCATCTGGCCGATTCACTACAAGCCATTGCCTGACGAATTACTATCCAGCTGGCTGGTGCGCCTGGCTCATGGCCATGGATTAAAAGTCCAGACATTTTGTAATCTAATCTTTGGCAATAATCAGCAGGTGTGGAATCGCGATATAGATCGGTTGGCTCCTACATGGCTGCTTGGCCAACTCAGCTATCGAACAGGAGCGGCTCCAGAGATAGTTTGGAACACGACACTTCGGGCGTATGAGGGTCTCCTTTACGGGAAATTCAGAATGTCAGGCACACTACCCTGGATTCTGGCCCTGAAAATGTATCATCGCAAACGAGAAGGATATGGTCTGCAATTTTGCCCAACTTGCTTAGCCGAAGATGCTATCCCCTATTTCAGGAAGCGCTGGCGGATTGCATTTAACACTCTGTGCCTTCAGCATAAATCCATGCTTCTTGATCGGTGTCCGAAATGCAGTATGGCTGTCGCAATCCATCGTGTGGACATGATCAGATCGCAGCTAACAGAAATTACACCCGTGTGCTGCTGTCATGAATGTGGTTATGATTTTCGACAGGCACCAAAGATCTCCATCTCGTCGTATGACCACCAGGCATTATCCCTGTTACTAGACGCCAATCGCATGATCCATGATGATTTTCGCGAGGATCAACGGTGGCGACTTGAACATTACGAAGTTATGCGCCAACTATGTCGGGTCATGACAACGCGCTATAAGCACGTTTTTCTACGTAAATTTGTGTTGGAACAGCTTGAGGCTCCAGACCTCCCATTGACAGAAGGAAGAATTTCTTTTGAAATGCGACCGATCCAAGAACGACATCACCTAGTTCAATTGACGTCCTGGTTGCTTGTTGACTTAAAACCTCGAATAACGGCTGCATGGCTGTCTCATGCAGTTCGATACAGCGTCCTTCTAAAAGACTTCGAAGATGCTCCAAAATGGTATCTAGAAATCGCCCGCGACCTATCCAATTGGAGAGACCGATTACTGTAGACAGATCAATTCCATCCGTTACTTAGATTCATGCATACGTCATCACCATCGTCCGAGCAACACGGCGTGGAGGATTTAACGCGAGCTTTTCTGTAGAAATAGCAACACTCATACAGAATTAAAAACTGGAGGAAGATGCTCTCGATAATTAGCGATCTGGAGAACGATGATCTAACCCGTAGGAAGTTTTAAGGAGTGGAACGAATTGGCACTCCATCTTAGTGAAGAGTAACCTGCCAGCAATCTATGCCCCACCCATCGCGTGTCGATCAGAGGGGATTCTCCGGGTAAATTTGCAAGCAAGATTAATCCCATGAACGATATCCAGTTGGCGTCTGAAATGGGCTCAATACCGTAGCCATGGAACGATCGTCCACTATCATATAACCGTAATGTGATACCGCTGCTTTCGTATATCCAGGAGATAAATTTTTGGGAAATGGTATCTGTGGTACAAAAATCGACCATGGGAATATGTTTTATCCCGTTGCCCGTATCAATAGCAGAATGCAATGCTATCTCGTGATCCGTTGGCAGTTCCCCTATCCGATCTGTAAGCCAAGAATCTGTTATTTCACCCAATCTCACAGTAAAGATTCTTCTCTCGTCCTTGACTTGCTGGGGAACATATTTATAGCTAGAGAATGTCATTAACGCATGATCACCTAACAAGGATTTCCATTTCTTCGCCAAGAGGATCGGATGATAATCGTAAATGCTCATATTTTTCTACTTCCTCCTTCATAGAGACGACCGTATGTAACAATTGCAAAATCGTCGGTCATTCCAGAGAGAAAATCCACCAGCAAATGGGATCTTGCAACCCACTCAAGCATTTGGTATTGATCCTCACGAAGTTTTTTTGTTTTTTTCAACTCGGCTATTGCGTGTTGGTACACCTTCAGATGTTTTCGCGGTAGGAAGCTATTTAAGGTCGGCGCTAACGCCATACCCAAGGTGGTCGGCGCCTTTTTATTTATTAACAATGCCTCGGCCTCAATACTACTGAGTTCCAAGATGATTCCGAATTTGTCTAGTATCCCCGAGATCACTTGGTATCCGACCAACTCTCGCTCCCTCACCACTGAACTGCAATATAGATATTCGTTCGAAAAACTACCTATGACGTCTAGCAAGGCTTTTGCCGCTTTTGACCCTCTCAACAGAGAAAAGTATTCACCAGCATTTATTTTCGTCTCCTGCTTAAAATAGAGGGCGCATGCCCGATCTACCAGGTTGTTAGTTACCGCAGTTCTAAATTTGACAAACCACGAGGAGCCTTCCACTTTTTGTCCTATGGGAGGGAGAGCTCCAAGCATTTCTCTTGCGTACTTGTTACTTGTCAAGCGAGACAATTTAGATCGCAAGGCGTCGATTACATCTTGGTTTCTTACAACTGCTTTTTCCAAAGCATCCTCAATATCGCTTAGGCAATAAGATATGTCATCCGCAGCTTCCATGATGTATGCGAGAGGGTGCCGAGCAGAAGGAAGAAGTCCGAGACTATTTTGTAGTTTCTCTAAGATTCCTTTCTCACTGTGAAAGACCCCCGCCTTTTTAACTAATGTACCGTTTTGTTTTGTACCTATTTTTTCCGGTGTCCACGGATATTTTAAAGTGGCGGCCAATTGGGTGTAAGTCAGGTTGTATCCGAACTCATCAGTGACCCACTGTAGGCGCGTAGCAATACGAAATCCCTGTGGATTCCCATCGAAAGCAGTGAAGTCTTTATATAGTTTTAAAAATTCTTTTTGAGACTTCTTCCCAATTTTTTCGCAGAAATGGTTCTCTCTTATCGCGAACCACTCTCTAATGGAAGCTTCTCCAAAATGCCCAAAGGGCGGGTTCCCGAGATCATGTAGTAGACACGCAACTTCGACAAAAGTTATGAGCGCGTTTGCCCTTTGATGCGCCTCTTCATCCCCGTAAGTGCCCAAATGTTGTTCGGACAATAGCCGATCTGAAATTTTTTCGGCGATGTATCTCCCAATGGACGCAACTTCAAGAGAATGGGTTAAGCGGGTACGTACTGCAGCGTTCCAATCTTGAGAGAAGACTTGCGTCTTGGATTGCAAGCGACGGAAGTTTGTCGAAAAAAGTACCCGACCGCGATCGCTCGACGCTTGCATGGACAAACTACGTCCCGCCGGCCCTGTTGAGGATCGTTGTCTCAGATCCGATAATAGTTTTTTGTAATTTATGGTGTTCGATGGCACAACATTCCCCCTAGAATCGACCGACCGTCTGCGAGTCCTCCCTAGGACCCTGCTCGTTCAGGCAGCAGCTAAAGCTTAAAGCATTTTTGTCAGCTCTCCTATCTACAGTCCTCTTGCAAAATTAAACTTCACATTTGCATGATCGCCCGAATTAGGTATCTATCAGGCTTACAAATGTTATTCCCGGCTCGTCGTTTTAGATTCACCTACGGATCATCTTTTGATTCTATGTGAGCGGATAGCCTGTGCTAATGAAAAGTAATCTCTACAAGATTATAAATATTAGTAAGTAATCTCTGTGAGTAGTTATAAGAAACATTCAATGTCTATTAAATATAAAAAATAGACATTGGGAGATTACATGCACGACGTAAGGCAGTTGGTGGGTAAGCGAGTACAACTTCTCCGAAAACGAAAAGGCTACTCACAAGAAGCATTAGCAGGGCGAATCGGAATCGACACTAAGTCCCTGAGTCGTTTAGAGCGAGGAGCTCACTACCCATCATTGGAAACGCTTGACCGTATTCGACTTGAGTTGGACGTTGAATTGAAAGATTTTTTTGATTTTACGAACGAACCATCCGCTGAAGAAATGCGGGACTATCTCATACGAACTGTGAGTAGCGCAGATTATTCAGCGTTAGTGCAAATGGTTAGTGTGGTTAGGGGGACCATTCGAGGAAAGGACTAATTCCGCGATGAACAACGTTTTTCATATCAATAAAAACGCTTACGAAAAATGAAAATAGACCAATTGTTGTTGATACTTTTTCCACCAAACTCAAACAAACAACCGACGACCGAACAACTCAGCATTTTAAAACACCCCGCTGGACCAGCATGGGTGTTGGCAGGTCCAGGTTCTGGGAAAACGGAAGTGTTATCGCTAATGGTACTCCGCTTACTCTATGTTAGTGACGATCCCATTCAGAAGTTATCGATATCTCCAGAGTCAATATTTGTCACGACGTTTACTGATAAGGCTGCACGAAACTTGGAGGACCGTATTGGTCAGTATAGAAAGCAGATTATCGCTGCTCACCCAGAACTAGAGTCTGTTGACATCTCCAAACTTCGCATTGGCACCCTTCACGGCCTCTGCAACGACCTCCTTCAAGAATTCCGAGCACCCAATTATCAAAACGTTCGGCTGATGGATGAGTTTGAACAAGCAATGTTTATATACGAACATATGAGCATTGTTGCTTCGAAGGATTTCTCCGCTGACCAGCCTTTTTGGGAAGCTTTCGACTACATGTTTACGCCGCAGGAATGGAAGCCCACTTATGACCGTTTGCCGAACAAATGGGTACGAACCAGCAAACTGATAACCCTGTTTAATCGAATTGTTGAGGACAACATTAACATCGCAGCAATGCGAGCTGCCAGCCCGCATTGGGCACGCCTAGCCGATCTATATGATGAGTATGTCACGAAACTCATTAAGGGTCATCGCTCGGACTTCGCGCATCTGCAATCACGCTTCCTTGAATTTCTACCCACTCCTTTAGGGCGAGCAATGCTCGATGGAGAAGGAACCGGAAGACCTGGTATTGAGTGGGTGCTGGTAGACGAATATCAAGATACAAATCTCATCCAGGAAGCCATTTACATGGCTTTAGCACATCGCAGTCCTCATAATATTGTTGTAGTTGGAGACGACGATCAAGCTATGTATCGCTTTAGAGGGGGATCTGTTGAATGTATGGTGACATTTGATCAGGCTTGTCAGGTCTACCTTGGAATTGCTGCTAGTGCAGTGAAGACGTATCCTCTGATTGGAAATTTTCGCTCTCATCCCGAAATCGTCGAATTTTGTAACACCTACGTTACAGCTTTTCAGACGATGAACATACCCGGTGCACGAGTGCCCAGCAAACCTCTGATGCAATCAAAGTCACGGATCGCCGGAAAATATCCAGCTGTTGGAATTTTGACTGCAAAAACTGCTGACGACACAGCAAATGAATTTGCACAGACAATAGTTGACCTAATCCGAAATGGAGTGGTCACCGATCCTAGCCAGTGCTGCCTATTGCTTACCAGCACGAAAGAGACGCCAAATAATGCGCAAAAATATGTGGAAGCGTTAAGACGGCATGGTCTAAAACCGTACAATCCACGCAATAAGGCGTTTCTCGAACAGCAAGAAGTGTCTGCAATGCTTGGTGCCATTTCTTCTTTGATTGATCCTGATGGTATCTACATTCCCCCTAAACCAGATGAGTTGAATGAGTTCATTCTAATGTGCAGGATGGCCTATCAAGAATTACTGCCCTCTCATCCTCCCCTTAAAGATTACATTGACCGAAGCGTTGCCGCATTCTCAGATAGACCAGGCGCATATGTTAATTCGACCCTTCAAGAGATTGTCTATTATGTTTTAAGTTGCTCCCCCTTCGATGGTTGGCATGCAGATCCTGAACGACGAGTTCGCCTAGGAAAGCTCACAGCTCTTTTTGAAGCATTTGCCTCCATGCCGGTGCCAGAACGGGACAAGGTCCAGCGTGGGAGTATGAGGGTAGACCCTGAGTCCCCGTACACAATTCATCGGGGATGGGTACGAGGTTTTTATTCATTATTTTTTGGATATTTGGCACGCACTGGATTCGATGAAGTCTCCGATGAGCAGATTATTTGCCCTCCGGGTTACGTGCCTGTTATGACAATCCATCAAGCTAAAGGGCTTCAATTTCCATTTGTTTTTGTGGGTCATATCAGTAAAAAGCCTGCGGCCAGTGCTACGCACCGGCTAGAGTCGGAGTTAGGTGCATTCCCGGGAAATCCAGCTCGCGCCTTTTCTCGCCCAACCGCCGCAGTTCGAGCTGAGCTTGATCTAATTCGACAATTCTACGTCGCCTATTCACGCGCGGAATGGGCTCTTGTTATGGTGGGCTCGTCTGCGCAATTGACTGGAGGAGGGGTCCCCTGTGGCCCCGAAAAAAATTGGTTACGTCGCAATGTTCGTCTTCTCTAAGCAGGTGTGAACTATGAGCAAGTGGAAAAATTTTCAAAGCATACGGGTTCCCCCGTCCCTAGCCGGAATAACTAGGCCGCGGTTTAGCCTTACCAGTGACATTTTGTCGTTTAGGCATTGCAGCTATCAATACGGACATTTTGGTAACGACGGATTTGTCCCTGCTCAAGCGGCGCAAATTTTCTTTGGCACGGCAATCCATCAAGTCTTAGATCATTGTCACAGACATTATTGGGGGCTCTATGACGGAATATCTAAAGGGACCTTGCCTCAAGATGCCGATATAGAAGAATATTTTGTCCAAGTCGAGAATGCGTTGAAGTCCCATGGCATCCGCCCCGCAAATGCCGCCGTACGTGATCGCGCACTCGTGGTCTTAAAAGCTTTTAACTCTGTTGAAGGAAAGACTCTCTATCCATGTATTCATGACACCGAATTTCGTTTGGAGAGTGATCGATCACAATATGTACTGCGTGGAGTTGTTGACGTCTTGGTTAACGACGGAGAAGACCCTGAGAATCCGGAGAAACGAGAGATTTGGGATTATAAAGGCGCAGAGAATCCAGGCTTATCTCATCAAGATATGCAGGATTATGAATGGCAAATGTGCGTATATGCGGAATTGTATAAAGCAAAATCAGGTGTGTAT
>NZ_LFLU01000032.1 GCF_001189965.1 Herbaspirillum rhizosphaerae | reverse complement strand
TTCGGGGTTCCCGGCGCCAGCAGGCGAAAATCGGGAAGGGAAAACAACTCGCTTCGCTCAGACATTTTTCCCTTCTTTTTCCGATTTTCACCTGCTGGCGCCGGCTACTCTCAAGCGGACTTCGAGACTGGCTCGCTTCGCATCGCCAGGGTACTGCGACGGTTCAAGCTGCTTTGGTCTCTTTTGCTTTGTCGTTCCAACGAAAGTTGGAACCCAGCGCCGTGACGAAGTTTGAAGATGCGCTGACGTCACTGGGTCCCAGCGTTCGCTGGGACGACGGATTAGTTAGTAACGACAGAAGATGAGAATCACGATGCCGAAGGCGAGTCCCCCCTGGCGAGGCGCAGCGAGCCAGTCTGGCAGTTCCGCTTGGAGCCAGCCAGTGATGCGATGCGAAAAATGGAAAAAGAAGGGAAAAATGTCTGAGCGTAGCGAGTTGTTTTCCCTTCCCATTTTTTGCTTCGCAGCACTGGGAAGCCCGAAGGGCCTGGATCCCGCGGTCGCCTTTCTTTGCTTACTTTCTTTGGCGAAGCAAAGAAAGTGAGCGGCTGCCGGGCCGCCCCCGGCAAACCAAGGTTGATCGAAGAAAGAACAGAATCAGTTACCAACAACAAGCAAAGTCGGAACAAAACACTTAAGCCGTGCGCAGCACAACATATACACCTAAAGCAACGCCCCCAACTCCACCTGAATCTTCAACATCGCCGGCAAACACCTCTCCACCATCTCTTCCAGCTTCATCCGCGCCGCATGCACGCTGATATTCATCGCCGCCACCACCTCGCCGCGGAAATTGCGGATCGGCACCGCCATGGTCCGCAAGCCGAGTTCCAGCTCCTGATCCACCAGTGCATAGCCCTGCTCGCGTGTGCGTGCAATCTCCAGCGCCAGGCGTTCCTTGTTGACGATGGTGTGCGCGGTGATCTGCTCCGGCTGCAAGCGTTCGAGGAAATGCTCCATCTGCGCCTGCGGCAAGTGCGCCAGCAACACCCGGCCGTTGGCGGTACAAAACGCCGGCACGCGCGTGCCCGGCTGCAAGGTGGTCGACACCAGCCGCCCCGCACTCACCGCGGCAACGCACACCAGTTGATCGTGATCGAGCACGCCGGCGGAAGCCGCTTCTTCCAAGGAATACGCCAGCCGGTACAACAAAGGCTGCACGATGCGAGGCAATCTGGCCGAATGCAGATAAGACTGCCCGAGCCGCAAGATCATCGGCGTCAGGGAAAACAGTTTCTGCTCGTGCCGCACATAACCGAGATGCGCCAGCGTGATCAGATAGCGCCGCGCCGCCGCACGCGTGAGTCCGGTGCGTTGTGCGACTTCAGCGATGGTCAGGCGCGAACGTTCCTGGTCGAAGGCTTCGATCACTTGCAGGCCTTTTTCCAGGCTGGCAATGAGGTCGCGTTTGTGCGGCGCGGCAATGTCGCCGTCGGCGTCGTCCTGGGGCTGATTCATGGCGATATCCGCATAAAGTCGTCGATTTGTGCGATTCTCGCACAAATAGGGCGAATACCGAATACTGCCGCCATCAACTGCCTTGTAGCCCGCCCTTTCCTTGCCTAAGATCCGGTCAGAACAAAACAACACGGCACGTTATTCGCACAGCAACACCGACAAAATAGCCGAAAGCCCACCGTGTTTTACCGCTTATTTTCAAGGAGACCCCATGAACTTCGACGCAGTCGAATCCGGCGTTTATCCGGAGCTGATTTACCCTCCCTACAAATCCACCGTCAAGCGCGGTCCGACGCAGGCGCCGTTGCGCATCAACGCGGCCGCAGCGACGACCACCAACCTGTTCGCCTCGCCCAAGCTGATCCTGCCGCACGACATGGACATGACCGCGCAAGGCCAGGGCGAACCGCTGGGCGAGAAGATCGTCGTCACCGGCCGCGTGCTCGATGAAGACGGCAAGCCGGTGCGCAACTCGTTGCTGGAAGTGTGGCAATGCAATTCCGCCGGCCGCTACTGGCACAAGCGCGACCAGCACGATGCGCCGCTCGATCCCAATTTCACCGGCTTCGGCAAGATGCTGACCGACGACAACGGCCGCTATCGCTTCGTCACGATCAAGCCGGGTCCTTATCCCTGGGGCAACCATCACAAGGCATGGCGTCCTGCGCACATCCACTTCTCGATGTTCGGCAATGTGTATGCGCAACGCCTGGTGACACAGATGTATTTCCCCAGCGATCCGCTGTTTGAATACGACCCGATCTTCCAGAGCATTCCCGACGAGGCTGCGCGCCAGCGTCTGATCTCGCGCTTCAGCCTGGAAGAGACCGTCGACGACAAGATGCTCGGCTATGAATTCGACATCGTGCTGCGCGGACGCAACGCCACGCCAATGGAAACCTGAGGAATTGGAGAATACGATGACAAGCAAAATCACAACTTCACAAACCATCGGCCCGTTCCCGCATGAAGCCTGGCGCTGGGCCGTGGACATGACCGCCAATGTGGAAAGCAGCGCGCCGAAGATCGTCGTCAAGGGCGCGATCTTCGACGGCGACGGCGTCGCCATCAACGATGCGTGGCTGGAAACCTGGATGCCCGACAGCGCGCCGGTGGAAACCGCACACGCCATTCCCGGCTATCGCCGCGTGCCGAGCAATGACGAGGGCGGCTTCAGCCTGCAAATCACCCTGCCGCAGGCTGCGACCGCCGGCAAGCCGGTGGCCTATGTCACCGTGTTTGCACGCGGCCTGACCAAGCATCAGTTCACTGCGGTGTTCCTGGAAGACGACGCGGGACTGGCGCAGTCGGAGATCCTCGGCCAGGTGCCGCAGCAACGCCGTGACACCCTGATTGCGAAGAAGCAGGCGGATGGTTCCTATCTGTGGAATATCAACATGCAGGGCGCAGAGGAAACAGTATTCTTCGACTACGTCTGAAACCTATTCAATGTCTTACTGCGAGGCCATGATCCGGCATCGTCCGGTGCTCGAAATCCTCGTGTACCCAAGTACACTCCAAGGGTTGCAAATGAGCTCCGCTCCGGGCGCCACCGGCTGATGGCCTCTCGCTACAGACCTTGAACAGGTTTACTTATGTTGATCTAGTCTATCCTGACTGCATAAGGGACTCGTGGAGAACATCCACCGAGTCCCGCATGCGTTTTATCGATCCAGAACGGAGTCCACGTGAGCGTTTCCATATTCGACAGTTTCCTGACCACGCCGGAGATGATCAAGGTCTTCGACGATGCGTCCATCGTGCAGGCGATGTTCGATTTTGAGGCGGCGCTGGCCAATGCCGAGGCTGCCGAGGGCGTGATCCCCGAAGCCGCGGCGCGCACCATCGCCAGCGTCTGCAACGCCCAGCTGTACGACATCCCTGCCATCATCCAGGCCGGCCGCCGTGCCGGCGCGCTGGCGATTCCGCTGGTCAAGGAATTGACCAAGACCGTCGCGCTCACCAGCCAGGAGTCGGCCACCCATGTGCACTGGGGCAGCACCAGCCAGGACGTGCTCGACACCGCCATGGTGCTGGCCACGCGCGAAGCGCTGAAACTGATCGATGACGGCCTCGGCGAGCTGAGTGCGCAATTGCTGGCGCTGGCCGGGCAGCATCTCTCCACGCCGGTGCTGGCGCGCACGCTGATGCAGCCGGCGCAGGTCACCAGCTTCGGCTTCAAACTGGTCGGCTGGGCCGCGCCGCTGATGCGTGCACGCGAACAGCTGCGCGCACAATCGGCGCGCGCCCTGCAACTGCAACTGGGCGGCGCGGTCGGCACGCTCGCCGTGCTCGGCGACAAAGGCCCGGCCGTCGCACAGCGCATGGCCGAGGCCTTGCAGTTGAAAGTCGCCGACGCCGCCTGGCATACCCAGCGCGACGAATGGATGCGCCTCGGCATGGAAGTCGCCGTACTCACCGGCAGTCTCGGCAAACTCGCCACCGACCTGAGCCTGATGGCCCAGGGAGAAATCGCCGAGCTGGCGGAACCGTCCGGCAACGGTCGCGGCGGTTCGTCGGCGATGCCGCACAAGCGCAATCCGGTGTCGTCAATGATTGCTCTCGCCGCCGCCAATCGCGCCCCCCACCATGCCGCCGCCTTACTGGCCGCCATGGCGCAGCAACATGAACGCGGCCTCGGCAACTGGCAGGCCGAGCTGGCGGAATGGCCGGCCTTGTTCCTCGGTGCACACGGTGCGATCAAGGCGCTCAATGAAGCCTTCGCCGGACTCATCGTCGACACGCGGCGCATGCGCCGCAATATCGATGCCTTGCAAGGCCTGGTGTTTGCCGAGGCGGCATCGATCTATCTGGCGGGCGCCATCGGACGGCCGAATGCACACGCCCTGCTGGAAAAAATGACGCAGCAGGTGGTGGCTACTCAAGGGCAGTTGGCCGAGGTGCTGACCGCCGCGATCAAGGAAGATCCGGCGCTCAGCAAGCAGGTCGATATCGGCAAGATTCAGAATCTGTTCGACCCGGTTCAGGCGACCGGCCCGGCACGCGTGCTGGCTGAAGCGCAATTGAAAAAACTGCAGCAGAGCGACACGCAATAACCGTCAACCTGCGATCCAATCCATTTCCATAACGAGACAACGCGAGACAACCATGAGCTACGATCCTCTTGACCACGATTTCGAGCGCGGCATGCGCAACCGCCGCAGCGTCCTCGGCGACGCCTGGGTAGACCGTTCGGTGAGCAACGCCACCAACTTCAACGCCGAATTCCAGAACCTGATCACGCGTTTCGCCTGGAACGAGATCTGGGGCCGCCCCGGCCTCGACCACAAGACCCGCCGCATCATCGTGCTGGCGATCACCATCGCGCTGGGCCGCTGGGAAGAGTTCGAGCTGCACGTGCGCGCCGGCCTGCTGGGGGATCCCGCCACGCGCCTGACGCCCGATGAAATGAAGGAAGTCCTGATCCAGTCGGCCATCTACGCCGGCGTCCCGGCGGGCAACACAGCTTTCACGCACGCGCAACAGATCCTGCGTGAAGTCGGCGAGCAGATCGGCTATACGGTGGCGCCGATGAAACCGGCCGACACCTTCCACTCCGGCATCGGCAAGGAAGGCCGCAGCAGCGGCACGCCGTCGCTGCACTACAGCGTGCGCACACCGCGCAACGGCAAGGCGCCGCGCCACACCATCGTACTCAGCCACGCCATCGGCTGCGACCTGATGATGTGGGACGCGTTGGCCAACCAGCTGGCGGCGGATTGCAAGGTCATCGCCTACGACCATCGCGGCCACGGCAGTTCGGAAAAAGCCGACGGACTCTACAGCATGGCGGATCTGGCCGACGATGCCGCACACATGTTGCGCGATCTCGATACCGGTCCGGTGATCTGGGTTGGCTTGTCCATGGGCGGCATGGTCGGCCAGGAACTGGCCTTGCGCCATCCCTCGCTGGTGCGCGCGCTGGTGCTGGCGAACACCACGTCAAGCTATCCGGAAGCCGCGCAGCAAGCCTGGCAGCAACGTATTACCACGGTGCGCGAGCAAGGCATCGAAGCGATTGCCGATGCCGTGATGGGACGTTATTTCCATGATCGCTTTCGCGCGGAGAATGCGTCCACGGTGGCGCGTTTCCGCGAGCGCCTGACCGGCATCGATCCTGCCGGCTACGTCGGCTGCTGCAACGCGGTGGGTACGGTCGACACCACCTCGCGTCTCGGTGAGATCAATGCGCCGACACTGGTGATCGCCGGTGAGCTCGATCAGGGGACGCCACTGTCGATGTCGGAAACCTTGGCCAACGGTATTGCCGGCGCGCAGCTGGCAGTGATCAAGGATGCCTCGCATATCAGCGCAATCGAACAGCCGCAGGCGTTTGCGGAGCTGGTGACGGATTTCATCCGCGATCTGTAAACACTTGCTTGCCCCTGATGAAAAAGCCTGGTTCGCATTACACGAACCAGGCTTTTTCATTTCGGGAAATCCGGTAATCAGACGCCCGGATCCTTGAACTTCTCCACTTGGTCGAATTCTACGTTGTAATACTCGCTGCCGCGCAGCTCCGCCTTGCGGATGTAGACGTTCTGCACCATGTCGCGCGCCGCCGCGTCCAGCGTCACCGGACCGCGCACGCTTTCCCAACTCATGCCCTTCATGGCGGCGATCAGTTTTTCGCCGTCGGTGTCGCCATTGGTTTTCTTGAGCGCTTCATAGAGCAGGTGCATGCCATCGTAGCCGCCGACCGAGTGGAAGTTGGCGCGCATGCCCTTGTTGGCCTTGGCAATGCCGTCGACGTATTCCTTGTTCAGCGGCGACGGATGCGCGGCCGAATAATGATGGCTACTGACCACGCCGTTCGATGCCGCGCCGATGCTGGCCATCAAATCGTCGTCCAGCACGTCGCCGGTACAGATGAGACGGATGCCGGCAGCGGCCAGTCCGCGTTCGGTGAATTGCTTCAGCACCGCGGCGCCTTCGCCCGACGGCACAAAAACGAACAGCGCTTCCGGCTTGGCGTCTTTCACGCGTTGCAGGAAAGGCGCGTAGTCGGGGTTGCGCAACGGTGCGCGCAGGCTTTCGACAACCTTGCCGCCGGCGTCGGTGAAAGTCTTGACGAAGACCTTCTCGGCATCGATGCCGGGGCCGTAGTCGCTGACGAAGGTGACCACGCTCTTGATCTTGTTCTTCGCCGCCCAGCTTGCCAGCGGCGCAGTCACCTGCGGCAGCGTGAAGCCGGTGCGCACGATAAACGGCGAGCGTTGCGGGATGATGGAAGTCGCCGCCGCCGTGACGATCATCGGCACTTTGGCTTGCGTGGCGATGGGCGCGGCCGCCAGCGCCAGTGGCGTCAGGCCGAAACCGGCCAGCACCTGCACCTTGTCGCGCGACACCAGTTCCTGCGCCAGGCGTTTGGTGACGTCCGGCGACAGGCCGCCGTCGTCTTTCAGCAGAATCTCGACCTTGCGGCCGGCCACGGTGTCGCCGTACTTTTGCTGGTAGAGCTTGACGGCGGCTTCGATCTGGCGGCCGGTCGAAGCGAAGGGGCCGGACATCGGCACGATCAGGCCGACCTTGATCGGATCCGCGGCAAAGGCGGACAACGGCAACATGCCGGCGGCCAGCGCAGCGCTGCCTCCCAGCAAGATCCGGCGACGATGGGTATTGATGGAATCGGGCATTTTTGTCTCTCTCTTTTTAGTTATCGAACAGGTCAAAACAGATAGGAAGGCATCAGACATCAAGGACCAGCAAGGCGCTTTTGGCGCGGGAACAGCAAGGGGTGAACTGATCGTTGGCGGCGCGCTCTTCATCGGTCAGGTACAAGTCGCGGTGATCCGGCACGCCGTCAAGCACGCGCGTGAGGCAGGTGCCGCACACGCCCTGTTCGCACGAGACAGGGATGTCGACGCCGTTGTCGGCGAGGATCTTGATCACGGTCTCGCCGGCGGGAATCGTGAACACCTGGCCGCTGCTGGCGATCTTGACGTCGAAAGGTGCCTCGCCGTCGGTCTCGACGGGGGCAGCGCCGAAATATTCCAGATGCACCTGCGACGAAGGCCAGCCTTTTTGCTTCGCCGTGTTGACGACGTGATCGATGAAACCGCCCGGTCCGCACACGTAGATATGCGTGTCGGCGTCCGGCGTGGCGATCATCTCGGCGAGCTTGAGCTTTTGCGCGTCGTCGCCGCTGTCGTAGTGGTAGACAACTCGATCGGCAAACGCGGAAGCCGCGATGCGGTCGCGGAATGCCGTGCGCTCCGGCGAGCGCGCGCAATAGTGCATGACGAAGTCGGCGCCGGTGGCGGCCAGGCGTTCGGCCATGCACAGGATGGGCGTAACGCCGATGCCGCCCGCCAGCAGCAAAGTGCGTCTGGCTTGCGTCAGCGGAAAGTGATTCTTCGGCTCGCTGATGGTCAGCACGTCGCCGACCTGGATGTCGCCGTGCATGGCAACCGATCCGCCGCGCGAATTAGCGTCGCGCAGCACGCCGATCTGATAGCGATGGCTTTCATGCGGCGGATTGCACAGCGAATACTGGCGGATCAGGCCGTCGCGGATATGCACGTCGACGTGCGAGCCGGCGCTGAAGGGCGGCAGCGGTTTGCCGTCGACGCCGGCCAGTTCGAAACTGGCGATGTCTTCGGCTTCCGCGGTCTTGCTGATGACTTTGACTTGTAACTGGCTCATGGCGCTCTCTGCTGAAACTGTCGATGTTCGTTGCGCTCGGTTATTTCGCGCAACGACAGAAGCGACCGCCTCGGGTCGCTTCCGCTATTCAATGAAAACTTTGGATCACGCGGCGTTCGCGGCAACCGGCGAAGGCTGCTCCTGCGCCATCCACTTGTCGAGCAGGCGGCGCGACTGCACGCCGCCGGCGTCGATGTTGAGCATCAGCAGCTTGCGCTCCGGATGCTTGAGAATGTTCTGTTGCTGCATCTCCAGCATGTCGCGGTCTTCGCCGAAGATCTTGCCCTGGCCTTCGCGGATGGCGGCGGTCAGTTCCGCGTCCTGCGGCTTGAAGTTGCGCGCCATGCCCCAGAAGTACCAATGCGAGGTTTCGGTTTCCGGCGTGATGAAATCGACCACGATGCTCGATGCCTTGTACTTCGGATCGGCGTCGTAGCCGCCCTTGCCGGCATGCGCCACGCCGACTTCGATCATCACGTGGCTGGGCGGCGTGAAGTGGCAGATCTGCCAGCGATCGACCGGCACGTCGTCGGCCAGGCCGTTGCTGCGCAAGGCCATGCGCCAGAACGGCGGCGCCATGATGTTTTCCATGAAGCGGCTGGTGATGACTTCGTCGCCTTCGGTCCTGGTGTTGACCGGCGCCTCGTCGATTTCCTTCTGGCCGATGCTGGACGCGTGCACATAGGTTTCGTGCGTCAGGTCCATCAGGTTGTCGATCATCAGGCGGTATTCGCAGTTGATGTGATACAGCCCGCCGCCGTAAGCCCATTCGGGATTGTCGGCCCATTCCAGGTGATGGATCTGCGCCGGATCGGCCAGCTCCTTCTCGCCCGGCCAGACCCAGATGAAGCCGTAGCGCTCCACCACCGGAAAGCTGCGGATGCACGGAAAGCCGCGCACGCGCTGGCCCGGCATGCTGATGACCTTGCCGTCGCAACCCATCTCGAGTCCGTGGTAACCGCAGACCAGTTGGCCGTCGCGCACGAAACCGAGCGACAGCGGCGCGCCGCGATGCGGGCAGAAATCTTCGACCGCCGCGACCTTGCCTTCGGCGCCGCGATAGAACACGATTTTCTCGCCGCAGACCTGCCGGCCCAGCGGCTTGTCGGCGATTTCGTCAGGGGTGCAGGCGACGTACCAGGTGTTTTTTGGAAACATGTTTCTCCTCCTCAGGAACTTCCATTGTCCGGTGATGCGAATCCGTGAAACTTGGGTGCATGACGATGCATGGATGCATGCCGACGACGCGCGCCGGTGCGCGGCATCTGCCTGCAATGCATCTGCGTTTATGTTTCTTGTCCGGCGCAAAAATACGTGCGCCAACTTATTACGTTCTTCTTCCGCAGCCTGTCTGTGGGGCCGTCGGGTCTCTGTTGCTTTGTTCTTCGATTTAATATTCAGTACACTGAATGTTTGAGAAAAGTATCCTCCAACTGCGCGGCGATGTAAACCGAATTTCGAATTTATTTTGTACTTTTCTTTGCGCATCGCATCAAAAATGCGTAGCGCAACACCGCAGCGGATACACTACAGAGCTTCACCATCCGTCTTTTTCACAACCGACAACCATGCCTCGTCCAAGCACAACACAACAAGCACAAAAGCCAGCGCAAGAGAGCCAGCTGATCGATCTCTATGAGCACCCCGGCCACTTGTTGCGGCGCGCGCAACAGATCTCGGTATCGATCTTTCTGGA
Source organism: Herbaspirillum rhizosphaerae (assembly GCF_001189965.1). GTDB lineage: Bacteria > Pseudomonadota > Gammaproteobacteria > Burkholderiales > Burkholderiaceae_D > Herbaspirillum > Herbaspirillum rhizosphaerae. The sequence continues at coordinate 4,906 of NZ_LFLU01000032.1, read as the reverse complement.
TGAACTGGGCGGCGACATTACGCCGGTGCAATATGCGATCCTGCGTACGCTGTCGAACCATCCCGGCATCGACCAGGTCACGCTGGCCGGCCTGGTCGGCATCGACACCTCGACCGGCGCCACCGTCTGCGTACGGCTGGAAGAAAAGGGACTGCTGATGCGCAAGGTCATCCCGCACAACCGGCGCCAGCGCGCACTCAACATCACGCCGGCCGGCGAGCAGATGCTGAGCGACCTGATCCCGGCGGCGCAACGCCTGCGCAAACGATTGCTGTCGCCGCTGGAAGCCGACGAGCAGGAGCAGTTCATGCAGTTGCTCGACAAGCTGGTGCGCGGCAACAATACCGAGAGCCGCGCGCCGCTGGCGAGCATCAAACCGGTCAGCAGCAGCGACAGCAACGACGACAATAAATAAATCGCTGCAACGGCAATCTCAATCGCCGGAAAACATCTCCGCCAGAATCGAGCGCAGCCAGGCATTGGCGCCATCCTTGTGATATTTGCGATGCCAGTGCTGGCGCAAGTCGAAGGTCGGTATCTCCAGCGGCGGCTCCACCAGCCGGATGTTGGAGAACTGCGCAAACGATGCGCCCACCGCGCGCGGCACCGTCACCACCAGGTCCGACGAAGCGATCAGGAAGGGAATCGACATGAAGTGCGGCGTCGACAGCACGATGCGGCGCTGGATTTTTTTCTTGATCAGCAATTGCTCGAACAACTCCTGGCTGCGCCCCTCCGCCTTGATCACTGCGTGCCCCAGTTTCAGAAACTGCTCCATGGAAATCTTGCGCGAGCGAATCGGATGATCGGCGCGCAGCAGGCAAATGAAGTCATGTGAAAACAGCCGCTGCTGAAACAGGTTGCGGTTCTTCAGATCCGGAAAATATCCCACGGCCAGATCCACTTCGCCATTCTCCAGCGCCGCGTTGAGTTCCAGCGGCGTCATCGACACCGACGCCACCGACGCGCCCGGCGCATCCCGCTGAAAACGGTCCAGCACCTTGGGCAGGAAGGTCATCTCACCGATATCCGACAAGGCAATCGTGAACTTGCGCGCGGTCGTGGCGGGATTGAATACCTCGCTCGCCAGCACGTCGCTATGGATGCGCTGCAGGATGTCGCGCGTCGGACTGATCAGCGTCAGCGCGCGCGGCGTCGGCTCCATGCCGTGCGAGGTGCGCACGAACAGCGGGTCGCCGAGCGCGGTACGCAGCTTGTTCAAGGCCACGCTGACGGCGGGCTGGCTCATGCCGAGCTTGCGCGCGGCGGCGCTGACGCTGCGCTCCTCGAAGATCGCCAGCGCGATCGGCAAGAGGTTCATATCGAAGTTGGCCATGCGGTCTCCTTGCTGGCGATTTTCGCTCACATTCTTTATTCGAAAGTCGAATAAATATTATGCAGAAAATTCTATTTTCAAATAATTTCGCTTCGGTATGATCCTCTGCAATCGCCGCAAACACAAGACAGAACGCAAACTGTGATCCGAGCAAGGCATGCAAGGACATGCCGCATAAAAATTACAAACAACGACAGGAGACTTCACCATGCAACAACTCAAGCGTGCGCTGTACGGCCTCGCCTTAAGCCTCATGTTCGGCGCCGCGTCCGGCACCGCCGCTGCCGCCGACCGGACCATCCGCATCGGCGTCATCACTTCGCTGACCGGCGTCGCTGCGCAAAGCGGCGAACAGATGAAAGCCGGCATCGACACCTATCTGCGTCTGCACGGCGACACCGTGGCCGGCAAGAAACTGCAGCTCATCTACAAGGACGACACCGGCCCGCAAGCCGATGTCGCCAAACGCCTGGCCACCGAGCTGATCAGCCGCGACAACGTCGACATCATTACCGGCTTCGTCTTCACGCCCAATGCGATGGCGGTCGCCGCCGTGGTCGACAAGGCAAAGAAGCCGATGGTCGTCATGAACGCCGCATCGTCGGCCGTCACCACCAAATCGCCTTTCATCACGCGCACCTCCTACACCATTGCGCAGTCAGTCAAGCCGCTGGCGGAATGGGCCTACAAGACCGGTTCGCGCCGCGTGTTCTCGATCGTCTCCGACTATGCGCCGGGATTGGATGCCGACACCTGGTTCACCAAGACTTTCACCGCACTGGGCGGCACCGTCACCAGCTCGGTGCGCGTGCCGCTGACCACGGTCGATTACAGCGCCTACCTGCAGCGCATCAAGGATGAAAAGCCGGACGCGATCCACGTATTCCTGCCCAACGGCCAGCCGATGGTGTCGTTCATCAAGGCCTACAAGGAAAAAGGATTGGACAAGGCCGGCATCCGCTTTCTCGGCGGTGAAGGCTGGGCCGACGAAGACGTGCTGAGCATGGGCGGCGATTCGATGCTGGGCATTTACACCGCCGGCTTCTATTCGTTCTCGCGTCCGGGCGCGGACAACGCCAAATTCCTCGAAGCGTTTTCGCAGACGGTAGGCGGCCGCTTCAAGCCGAATTTCCTGTCGGTGTCGGCCTATGACGCCATGGCGCTGATCGCCAAAACACTGACCAAGACCGGCGGTAACACCGACGGCACGGCCTTCATGAATGCCGTAAAGGGATACAGCGCACCTAGTCCGCGCGGCACCGTCGCCATCGACGACAAGACCAACGACATCGTGCAGACCATCTATATCCGCCGCATCGACAAGCAGAACGGCAAATATGTCGCGACCGAGATCGACCGCTACGACAACGTCAAGGATCCGGCCAAGTAATTTGCGCCTCGCGCAGATCAGCAACACTGAAAGGAGTTCATCATGTTTCCACTGAATCAATGGTACGTCGCCGGCTTTGTCTGGGAGCTGAAGGACAAGCCGCTGGCACGTACCCTGCTCAACCGCCCGGTCGTCATGTTCCGCACTGACTCGGGCGAAGTCGCGGCGCTGGAAGACCGCTGCTGCCACCGCAGCGTACCGCTGTCCTGCGGCGCGCTCGAAGACGGCGGCATCCGCTGCGGTTATCACGGCCTGCTGTATGCGCCGAACGGCCAGTGCATCGAAATCCCCGGCCAGGTCAAGATCCCCGGCAAGGCCTGCGTCCAGGCCTACAAGGTTGCTGTGCGCAATGAGATCATCTGGCTATGGCTGGGAGAAACCTTCGATAGTCAGCCCGCCGGCCTGCCGCCCGAGATCGCCGCGCACGACAATCCGCGCTATAAATACAAGGGCGGCGTGTTCCACTACGACGCGCCGTATCAGCTGATCCACGACAATCTGCTCGACCTCAGCCACGTCGGCTACGTCCACACCAAGACCATCGGCGGCAACGCCAAAACGCACATGGAAGCGCCGACCAACGTCAGCAGCGACGGCGACAAGGTGCGCGTGGTGCGCTGGATGAAGGCCTCGCAGCCGCCGGCGACTTACAGCGCGGCGTGGCCGTTCAAGGGCAAGATCGATCGCTGGCAGGAAATCGATTTCCACATCACCCATCTCAACATCTTCACCGGCGCGGTCGATGCCGATACCGAGTCGCTGGAAGACCCGGACCGCGGCGGCTTCCACATGCGAGGCTTCCACGGCATCACGCCGGAGACGGAAACAACGTCGCACTATTTCTGGACCATGGCCAGCTCGTCGCATCCCGACGCGCCGGACAACCTGGAGCTGGTCTATCAGCAGACGGCTGTTACGTTCGAAGAAGACCGCGTCATCATTGAGGCGCAGTACCGCAACATGTGCCAGTTCGGAAATGCATCGATGATCGATATCCACGTCGACGCCGGCGCCAACCGTGCGCGCCGCATCGTCGCTATGCTCAGCCGGCAGGCCGAACAGGCGGCCTGAGGTCATCACTGTTCCTGAGTGCACTGCAACCCGGCGGTGCGCTCATTTCCTTATCCACCGATCCTTGCCGCGCTGACCTGTGGCACGATCGTCTAGGTCCCGACATCATGAACGTCATCATCTCCGCCATCCGCCACAGCGGCGCCGGCATCCGTATCTTTGAACTGCGCGCTTGCCGGGGCGACTCGCTGCCTTCCTATCAAGCCGGCGCGCACATTGACGTCACGCTTGGCAACGGTCTGACGCGTCAATACTCGCTATGTTGCGACCGACCATCGCCGGAGTGTTACCGCATTGCGGTCAAGCAGGAGCCGCAGTCGCGCGGCGGTTCGGCCTGGTTGCATGCCGACGCGAAAGAAGGCGACATGCTGCAGATCGGTGTTCCGCGCAATGCCTTTGCATTGTCCGATGCTGCCGGTTCGCATCTGCTGTTTGCAGGCGGCATCGGGATCACGCCGGTGTTGTCGATGGCGTATGCCTTGCTGCGTGACGGTGGAGCATTTCATTTGCACTACTTTGTGCGTGATGAAGAAAGCATTGCGTTCCGCGACGAACTGACGGCATCGGCGTTGGCTTCCTGCGTTTCCATCCATGCCGGCTTGTCGCCTGAGCAGACTGCTTCCGTTATTTCTTCTGCGCTTGCACATGCTGCTGCCGATACGCATGCCTACACCTGTGGTCCGGGGCCGTTCATGGCGGCGGTGGTTGAGCTGGCGTCTGCACGGCTTGGGGCGGCGCAGGTGCACAAGGAATCGTTCTCGGCGCCTGTTGCCGATGCCGGCGACAAGGCTTTTGTGATCCGGTTGAGAGACCGGCGGGAAATTGAAGTGGCTGCGGATCAGACGGCGCTGGCTTGTCTCCAGGCGGCGGGTGTCGATGTCGATTGTTCTTGCGAAGTGGGGGTATGTGGGACTTGTCGGACGAAGGTGATTGAAGGGGTTCCCGATCATCGGGATGGGTTCCTGAGTGAGGAGGAGAAGGCTTCCAATGTTTGGTTTATGCCTTGTGTTTCGCGGGCTTGGAGCGGAGTTCTGGTGTTGGATTTGTAAGGGGTTTTGTTCCGACTCGGCTTCTGTTTTTAATTGATGCTGTTTTTTTCTTCGATCAAC
>NZ_LFLU01000031.1 GCF_001189965.1 Herbaspirillum rhizosphaerae | reverse complement strand
CAGGGTCGTCCGAAGAATGAAAAGAATCAGTTCCCCACCACAAGTAAGTCGGAACAAAAGGAAACAAAAGCCATGCAAAGCACCCCCCGCCAATTCCTCCTCGACCTCTACACCGCCGCCGTCTCCGCAGTAAGCGCCCAAAAATCCCTCCCACCCTTCCTGCCCGAACCCCCAAAGCACGGAAGAACCCTGGTAATAGGCGCAGGCAAAGGCGCAGCCGCCATGGCAAAGACCGTGGAAGAACACTGGCCCGGCGAGCTCTCCGGATTAGTGGTCACGAGATACGGCCACGGCGCCGATTGCAAACAAATCGAAGTTGTCGAAGCCTCCCACCCCGTCCCCGACGAAGCCGGTCGCCAGGCCGCCGCACGCATGCTGGCCATGGTCAAGGGCCTCACCAAAGACGACCTCGTCCTCTGCCTGATCTCCGGCGGCGGCTCAGCGCTACTCGCGCTCCCGGCCGAAGGCATCACCCTCGAACAAAAGCAGGCCGTCAATAAAGCCCTGCTCAAAAGCGGCGCCAACATCTTCGAAATGAACTGCGTCCGCAAACACCTCTCCGCCATCAAAGGCGGCCGCCTCGCACTGGCCTGCGCACCGGCGCGCGTGGTGACGTTGATGATTTCCGACATTCCCGGAGACGATCCCGGCATCATCGCCAGCGGCCCGACACTGCCCGACGCCACCACCTGCGCCGACGCGTTGGCGGTGCTGCGCAAGTACAAGATCGAGATTCCCGCATCGGTACAGGCGCATCTCGAATCCGGTATCGGCGAAACACCGAAGCCCGGCGATGAACGCCTCAAAGCAAATGAACACCACGTCATCGCCACCGCCCGGCAAGCCCTGCAAGCGGCCGCAGCCACCGCCATCGCCGCCGGCATTACGCCCTACATCCTGTCCGACGACATGGAAGGCGAGGCGCGCGACATCGGCCTCGCGCACGCAGCGGTCGCCAGACAGATTTCCCAATACGATCAGCCGTTCAGGAAGCCCTGCGTGCTGATCTCCGGCGGCGAAACTACCGTCACCGTGCGCGGCACCGGACGCGGCGGACGCAATGCGGAATTCCTGCTCAGTCTCGCCAATGCCCTGAACGGCGCCCCCGGCATACATGCGATCGCCTGCGACACCGACGGCATCGACGGTTCGGAAGACAACGCCGGCGCGATCTATCAGCCGGACTCCATGAAGCGCGCCGAAGAGCTCGGCCTCAATCCCAAAGCGCTGCTGGAGAACAACGACGGCTACGGCTTCTTCAGCGGGCTCGGCGACCTCGTCGTCAGCGGCCCGACCAGAACCAACGTCAACGACTTCCGCGCCATCCTGATTCTGTAAAAAATATATCCCTGTCGTCCCAGCGAACGCCGGGACCCAGCGTCGTGCGTTTCGTACAAAAAAACCTGCGACGCCGCAAACCAACAACCCAAGGAGACCCGTCCATGCGACGTCAACGCCAGGCAAAAATCGTAGCTACACTCGGCCCCGCCAGCGCCACCAAAGAAATGATCAAAGCGCTGTTCGAAGCCGGCGCCGACGTATTCCGCTTCAACTTCAGCCATGGCACGCACGCCGACCACCACGCGCGGTTTGAAATCGTGCGCGCCGTCGAGCGCGAAGTCGGCCGTCCGATCGCCATCCTCGCCGATCTGCAAGGACCCAAGCTGCGCGTCGGCCAGTTCGCCGACGGCAAGGTCCAACTGGAAGCAGGGCAGGAGTTCGTGCTCGACCGCGACGCCACGCCTGGCGACAACACGCGCGTTTGCCTGCCGCATGCCGAGCTGTTCGAAGTCATCGCCGCCGGCCAGTCGCTGCTGCTCGACGACGGCAAGCTGCGCCTGCAAGTGCTCGACAGCGACGGCCAGCGCATTCGCACCAGGGTCGTCAACGGCGGCACCTTGTCCGACCGCAAGGGAGTCAACGTGCCCGACGCCGTGCTGCCGATTCCCGCACTGACCGAGAAGGACAAACGCGATCTGTCCTTCGCACTGGAACTCGGGGTCGACTGGATCGCGCTGTCTTTCGTCCAGCGTCCCGAAGACGTACTCGAAGCGCGCGCCCTGATCAACGGCCGCGCCGCGGTCCTGTCCAAGCTGGAAAAACCCGCGGCGCTCGACCGTCTCGATGAAATCGTCCAGGCCTCCGACGCCATCATGGTTGCACGCGGCGATCTCGGCGTCGAGCTGCCGCCGGAACGTGTGCCCGGCACGCAAAAACGCATCCTGCGCGTCTGCCGCCAGCACGGCCGCCCGATCGTCATCGCCACGCAGATGCTGGAATCCATGATCACCAGCCCGGTGCCGACGCGCGCCGAAGTTTCCGACGTCGCCAGCGCCATCTACGACGGCTCCGATGCCGTCATGCTGTCGGCCGAATCCGCCAACGGCGCCTACCCGCTGCAAGCCGTCGCCATGATGGACCGTGTCATCAGCGAAGTCGAACGCGACCCGCTCTACCGCAACATGCTCGACGCCCAGCAGGAGACGCCGGAGTCCAATAGTTCGGACGCAATCTGCTCAGCCTTGCGCGACGTCACCCGCATCGTCGGCGCCACCGCCACCGTGACCTACACCAGCTCCGGCCACACCAGCCTGCGTGCCGCCCGCGAACGCCCGATGGCGCCGATCCTGAGCATCACGCCCAAGATCGCGACCGCGCGCAAACTGGCCTTGGTATGGGGCGTGCACTCAACCATCAGCGACCAGATCCACAACGAAAGCGAGATGGTCAGCGCCGCATGCCAGACGGCATTGAAGGAGGGATTTGCCAAGAAGGGCGATCAGATCGCCATCACCGCCGGCATGCCCTTCGGGCAGCCGGGGAGTACCAATTTGTTGAGATTGGCGGAGGTGTGGGGGGAGTAAGCGGTACTGGTGAAGAAAGACGGGAGTTTAAATCAATGAATCCCGTCTTGCACCGAAAAACAAATCTTCTTCAATGATCTTCCCACCATTTCTGCACGTACTGCCGGTCAAATTCCGGTAAGACCGCCATCTGGATCGGAGTGGCGCCAAGCGCCGGGAATTTCTTCCTGAATTTTTCTTCGTCGGTGACCCATTGATCGGTGATGGCGACATCGAAGGTTCCTCCACCGGCGCCGGCAATTGCCTGGTCAATCAGCGGAATCACATTGCCTGCGCGGAATTCATTACCTTTGCGTTCCCGCACGTTGGCCTCGACATGTCCCAGGTAATACACGCCGGGAGTGGCCGATATCAATTTCGCATGGATCGGGACAAAGAAGTAACCGTGGATGGGGAAACTGCTGCTGAGAGCAGGGATGCCCCTGAGCACATACTCACCCTTTTCAAGTTCCATGCGAATCAGATAAGAACTGCCTGTTTCAGGGGAATCAGATTCAGTTTTTCCCAGTGCATCCGATTTGAAGTAGCGGTTATTGTCGGTGTTGGGTACTTTGTCCGTTTCTTTTTCAACCAGTGTCGACAGCATCTTGGGTTGATGCGACGGGCGGTAGGTATTCTTGATCGTTGCCGTCATCAGGAAGACGGTCTTGTCGGCGCGAACGGGAGTATTCGGATCGTTGGAAAACGCCTGGTCGACACGAGGCAGGCAGCCGGACAGCACGATGACAGGTAGAGCAATCGCCAGCAGGCGAAGTCGTGATAAGAACATGTATTTTCCTTGTGATGATGGATGTTGAAAAAGACCTACTGTTTTTATTGCGATGAATTTCCCGAAAACGGGCGCATGCGTTTGCGCCAGATAAGGTAGTAGCAGATCCAGACCGGCAGCAGGCCGGCATTGACGCTCAGGAATCCCCGCACTGCGTTGACCCCCGGATCCAGCGCCATCCTGATCGCCATCAGTTCAATCACGACCAACGGACCGATGACGAAGAGAATGAACCACGTGGTTTTTACCCATGGTTTATGCGACGTATGGATACTGCTGATGGCGCGTGCCTCATCAATTCCCGATTGAAACGGGTCGTTGGGGCGAAAGATATATTGAGGTGCTTCCAGCGGTTCCGGGACATCGGACTTTTCGACCTTGACGGAACGCGCATCCGGCGTCGGGCTGATGGTCGTGATCGTGGTGTCAGGAATTTCCAGGTAGACGTTGCCGACTTTGATCTTCGAAGACATGGTTGTTATAGATCCCGTTTAAAAATGGAACACGTCATTCCGGATATTCCTGCAATGTTCAGGAATGCCCGAGAAGCTCATCGCGCCGTCGACGGCTTAACCCCGACAGCGCTTTCTCATGAGCCCACTGCACCAGTTCTTTCAGGTACGCCTCCGGCATGGTCCGCACGTCCACAATCGTCACCCAATGAAAGCGCGCCATATAACGCGCCGGCTTGATGCCCGGCATGTCGGTCAGTTCAATGAAGCGCTCAGGACTGACGCGAAAACTGAAGCGCCATTTCTCCGGATCGCTGGTTTTGAACCAGGCAAAGTTTTTTTCGCCCACGGAATAAACCAGGATGTTTGCCGGCGACGGTGTCAGGCGCGACGTCGCCGCCGGAAGCGCGGCGCAGAATTGTTTGAGCTGCGCGGCGTTCATGGCGATCGCCGGGATTGTTTGGCATCGATGCTCATCTATTGCGGAAACATCTCGGTCTGAAGCGCCGTGACGCATTCGCTCATCGCACTGGAGAGTTTTTCTTTCAGAAGCGTTGCCTGGTTGGCCATCAGCTCGTCGTAGGTAGGCGCGCCTTCCTGCTCGGTTGGAAAGCGTTTGCAGAATCCTTCGGCGATCAACGATTTGCTTTGTGCATCGATCAGACGCGCCTTCGCGTTATAGAAGACGCGGTAGTGACTCCAGTCGGTAGGGAAATAACCAAAGCCCCAGCCGACGGTCTGCACATCGACGACGTAACGGGCTTTGTCCTTGGCCGATGCAGAAATCTGAGCGGCATCTTCCGAATTGACGGCGATCGGCGCAGGGATCGCCTTGGCGCCATATTTTTCGGACAGGGACGAGGTCAGCGCAGAGGCGATGGCGTTTGCGGGGTCGTCGATCTGATTCTTCTCCACGATCTGATTTCCTTCGGCAATCATCGCAAATGTGCCAAACAGCGCAAAGGCAGCCTTGCCTGCGGTCATTGCAACGAAGCTAGGCTTGTCGCGTGTGGTCGGGGCCATGCTCTGATCCTTGATGGCCGGAATATTGCTGGCGGCGAGCGGTTGTTTATTCACCGTGACACATCCTGTGGCGACAACCGCAAGAGCTGAGAGCAGGGCAATATTTTTTAGCAGCGAGCGTGTTGATTTGCGGAGCAACGGTGCGTTTTTATCAACGGTCATATTGTTAAGTGAAAAATTGAGGGAAAAAGATTTCTTATTGGATTATCCGTAACGGTGTTTCTGAGCGCGCTCTGCGAACGTGACTGGGCTTGCCAAAAGAGAACGGCACGGAAAACAGGCACAGTAAGAGAGCCGCGATTCCAGAGCGCGACCAAGCGTCATCGTTGTAATGATGATGAATTGGAGATACTAGGAAGGATGATGGGTGATGGGAGTACGGATACGGTTGTAGTTTCTGATTTTCATAATTCCCCGTTGCAAGCATTTATGTATTTTTCGATAGCTTGGAAACGAACTCAGTACGTAACTGAATCGTTCATTTTTATGGAAGAAATAGTAAATCAAAGTAAAGAATAATGGCGCGATAAAATAAAAAAAACGGTGCTTTTAAGCACCGTTTTTTTATGCGACAGAAAATTCGTTGCGTCAGAGCTGTTTTTGTCAGTGGTTTGTAAGCATGTCGCCGTGTCTTCGGATGGACTTCCGCCAATTCGCGATGTTGCTGACGGTGGCTTGAGCGCCTTAGAACTGCTCCCAGTCATCCTTGCCCGTGGCAACGGCAGACGTCGCCGCCAACGCCGGCGGTGCAGGAGGCTTCTGAGCCTGTTTCAGCTGCGCCGGTTTCGGTGTGATGTTGACGGCGGCTTTCTTCGGGATGACTGCGGATGTTCCCGCTGTTGCGGCAGTCTTCGTCATCTGCTGATCCAGCTTGAACACGCTCACCAGCTGCATCAACTTCGCCGCCTGATCCTGCAGGGATTGGGCTGCCGCCGCCGACTCTTCGACCAGCGCTGCATTCTGCTGCGTGGTCTCGTCGATGTTGGTGATGGCGCGACCGACTTCTTCGATGCCCTGGCTTTGTTCCTGGCTGGCGGCGCTGATTTCGCCGACGATATCCGTTACCCGTTTTACGCTGGCGACGACTTCGGTCATGGTGGTGCCGGCTTGTTCGACCAGCTTGCTGCCGGTGTCGACCTTGGCGACGGAGTCGTCGATCAGGATCTTGATTTCCTTGGCGGCGGCGGCGCTGCGCTGGGCCAGGCTGCGCACTTCGCTGGCGACCACGGCGAAGCCGCGGCCCTGTTCGCCGGCGCGGGCGGCTTCGACGGCGGCGTTCAAGGCGAGGATGTTGGTCTGGAACGCAATACCGTCGATGACGCCGATGATGTCGACGATCTTTTTGGAAGAATCGTTGATCGAACTCATGGTGTCGACCACCTTGCCGACCACGGTGCCGCCGTCGACCGCGACGCTCGATGCGGATACGGCGAGCTGGTTGGCCTGGCGTGCGTTGTCGGCGTTTTGCTTGACGGTGGAAGTGAGTTCTTCCATGGCCGAAGCGGTTTCTTCCAGCGAGCCTGCCTGCTGTTCAGTGCGTGCCGACAGGTCCATGTTACCGGTGGCGATTTCACTCGACGCCGTGGCGATGGTGTCGGTGCCTTGCCGCACCTGGCTGACGATGTTGTAGAGATTGCCGTTCATGGTCTGCAGCGCGGACATGAGCTGGCCGGTTTCGTCGGTGGATTTGACTTCGACCTTGGTGGTGAGGTCGCCGTCGGCGACGCGGCGGGCGACGTCGACTGCTTCGGTCAGCGGGCGCGTGATGCTGCGCGAGACCAGCCAGGCGACGGCGGCGGACAACAATAATGTGATGCCGGCGAGCGTGTTGATGATCATGCGGGCGCTGCCGGATTCGCTGCTGGCCTTGTCGCCGGCGGCGTCCATGAGGCCGCCCTGATAATCGAACATGGCGTCGAGGGCGATGAAGTATTTGATCTGCAGCGGCATGAATTGTTGCGGCAGGTAAGCCTTGGCTTCCTCGATCTGGCCCGCCAGCGCCAGCTTCATGAGGCCGTCGCGCACCGGAATGTAGGCGTCGCGCGCGGTCATGGCGTCCTTGACGTAACGCTTGTCTTCATCGGTCTTTGCAATCGATTGCATCTGCGCGAGACTGTCGTTCATCTTCTTGTCGGCAGCTGTGGCGTCGTTGACCAGATATTTGATCTTGTCGGCGTCGCTGGTCAGCATGATGTCGCGGATGTCGAGTGCGATCTTGTTGACCTGGATCTGGATGGTATTGGCCAGCACGGTTTTGGGATAGCGGTCCTTGGTGATCAGATTGATGCCGTCGTTGAGGCGGCCCAATTGAATATTGCTGAGCGCCGTGATGGCGACCAGCAAAACGATCACGATGCCGAAGCCGATGGTCAGGCGTTGGCCGATTTTCATGTTGGCGATTTTCATGGGATACCTTTGCTGTTCAGTAGGCTGCAAAACGTAACGTCATTGCTGGCGTTGTTACTCAAAAGGCAATTCTTGTGCCAAGAGTTCGATTCGTTTGTGATGCGTTTCCACCGTGCAATTGTGTCGCCGGGGCGCGGCAAAGCATTCCGGGCTGCCCTTGTCGGACCGGCCGGAATGCCATTTTTTTGTTGTCAGGTAGTGTTAGTTTGCTGCGTCGGCCAGTTCAAATGCTAGCGCATTGTGGCGCTCAATGGTCATTCCAAGATCGATTGTTGTGCATTGGCCATCACGCACAATCACGCGACCGTTAATCACGCTGCAGGACACGTTGGGCGGCGTGCAGAACACCAGCGCCGCGACCGGGTCGTGCAGCGCGCCGGCAAAACCGATAGCGTCCAGCTTGAACATCACCACATCGGCCGACATGCCCGGCTTCAGTGCGCCGATGTCGTCGCGGTTCAATACTTTGGCGCCGCCCAGCGTGGCGATTTCCAGCGCCTGCCTCGCGGTCATGGCGTCCGGGCCGAAGCCGACGCGTTGCAGCAGCATGGCCTGGCGCACTTCACCCATCATATGGGCGCCGTCGTTGGAGGCGCTGCCGTCGACGCCGAGGCCGACCGGTACGCCGGCATCGATCATCTTGCGGATCGGGGCGATGCCGGATGCCAGTCGCATATTGGAACAGGGGCAGTGCGCCACGCCGGTGCCGGTGCGCGCGAACAGGGCTATGCCATGATCGTCGAGCTGGACGCAGTGCGCGTGCCAGACGTCGTGGCCGACCCAGCCGCAGTCTTCGGCGTACTCGGCCGGCGTCATGTTGAATTTTTCGCGGCTGTAGGCGATGTCGTTAACGTTTTCAGCAAGGTGGGTATGTAGCGAAACCTTGTAGCTGCGCGCCATGTTGGCGGCTTCGCGCATGAGGTCGCGGGAGACCGAGAACGGCGAACAGGGCGCGACCACAATGCGTTGCATGGCGTGGCGGCTGTGGTCGTGGTAAGTCTCGATGAGACGCTGGGTATCGCGCAGGATGTCTTTTTCATCTTCCACCACGCGGTCCGGCGGCAGGCCGCCTTTGGACTGGCCGACGCTCATGGCGCCGCGCGCGCCGTGAAAGCGCATGCCGATTTGCTGCGCCGCTTCGATGCTGTCGTCGAGGCGCGTCTTGTTCGGATAAATGTAGAGGTGGTCGCTGCTGGTGGTGCAGCCGGAGAGGATCAGTTCGGCCATCGCGGTGAGCGTGGAGACCTTGATCATTTCCGGTGTGAGGCCGGCCCAGATCGGGTAGAGCCTGGTGAGCCAGTTGAACAGTTCGCCGTCTTGCGCGGCGGGGATCACGCGTGTGAGGCTTTGGTACATGTGGTGGTGGGTGTTGATCAGGCCGGGCAGCACTACGTGGTTGCTTGCGTCGATGATTTCGTCGGCGGTTCGTGGCAGGTCTTCGGTCTTGCCGACTTGTTCGATGACGTTGTCGCGGATGAAGATGGCGCCGTTTTTGATTTCTTCTCTGGTGTCGTTCATTGTGACGACGACGGTGGCGTTTTTGATTAAGAGGGTTTTGCTCATTTGGGACTCGCTGGGTTTTGTTTTGTGGTGGGTGTTGATGCGGCGCCGGTGATAGTGGAGTCCCTTTTAAACCCTATTAACGCTTTGCCTGGTTTTGTTGATTGGTGCTTTGCTGCTTTTGTGTCTTGTGTTGCTGATGCTGTTATTTCTTCGGACTAGCGGGGTTGCCGGGGGCGGCCCGGCAGCCGCTCACTTTCTTTGCTTCGCCAAAGAAAGTAAGCAAAGAAAGGCGACCGCGGGATCCAGCCCCTTCGGGGTTCCCAGCGCTGCGAAGTAAAAAATGGGAAGGAAAAAAACTCGCTTCGCTCAGACAGTTTTTCCTTCTTTTTCCATTTTTCGCATCGCATCACTGGCTGGCTCCAAGCGGAACTGCCGAACCGGCTCGCTTCGCTTTGCCGGAGGGCTCGCCTTCGGCATCGGGGTGTCAGGCGCTGAAGATGCCGCAAATTTTTTTCTACTGCTACTTTTTAAAGCCGTCGTCCCAGCGAACGCTGGGACCCAGTGTCGTTACGACGTTTGCTATTTCAACTGGCTTAAACCTTCGCCTTAAAATTCCGCAAGAAATCCAGCAGAATCTGCGCCGACACTTCAGCATCATCCGCCGTCATGGTCTCCAGCGGGTTGTGGCTGATGCCGCCGTTGCCGCAGCGTGTGAAGAGCATGGCGACGTCGGTCATCCTGGCGATGGTCATGGCGTCGTGGCCGGCGCCCGATGCCAGTTCAAACGGTTTGACGCCGGCGCGTTCGGTGGCGGCGGCGAGTTGGTGCATGAGCCAGTTGGCGCATGGCGCCGCCGGGGCGGCGACGGTTTTTTCCAAGGTCACGTCGACGCTGCGGCGCTGGCAGATTTCTTCGATTTTCTTGATCACGTCGGCTACCGCTGCATCGCGTACGTCGTCGCGGGCGGCGCGGATGTCCAGCGACAATGTGCACGCGCCGGGGATGACGTTGGTGGAGCCGTTGGGCACTTGCAGCTGGCCGACGGTGCCGACCAGCGAGGCGTGCTGGTCCTGGCTGCAGCGTTGTTCGACGTAGAGGATGATTTCTGCGGCGGTCGCTGCGGCATCTTTGCGCATGTTCATCGGCGTGGTGCCGGCATGGCTGGCGACGCCTTTGAGATGCACCAGGTGGCGCGAGCTGCCGGCGATCGAGGTGACTATGCCGACCGGCAGGTCGCGATTGAGCAAGACCGGGCCTTGTTCGATATGGACTTCGACGTAACCGAGCAGGTCGGATGGATCGCGTGCGATCTTCGGAATCGCCGTGACGTCGTGGCCGGCTTGCGTGAGTACGTCGCGCATGCTGATGCCGTCACGGTCGGTGAGGTCGAGCAGCTTGAGGTCGAACTGGCCGATGATGGCTTTGCTGCCTAAGAAAGTGCTCTTGAAGCGCACGCCTTCTTCTTCCGAGAACGCGATGATTTCAAAATGGAAGGGCAGGGTTTCGCCCTTTTCATGCAAATGCTTGACGATGGCGATCGGCAGCAGGATGCCTTCGCGGCCGTCGTATTTGCCCCCGTTGCGCACCGTGTCGTAGTGCGAACCGGTCATCAGGGTCTTGGCTTGCGGATCGGTCGAGAGGTAGCGGCCGACCACGTTGCCGACCGCGTCGATGTGCGCGTGCATGCCGGCTTCGCGCATCCAGTGCGCGATCTGGTCGGCAGTGCGGCGGTGGGCATCGCTCATGTAGGTGCAGGTCAGCGCGCCTTCGTCTTCGCTCCAGGCGCCGATTTCTTCCGCCCATTCCATGATGGCGGCGCCGATGGCCGGGGTGTAGCCGAGCAGGTCGTTGATGCGCATCTCCGCAATGCGGCCGATCTGGCGCAGCGCTTCGCGCAGTTCGTCTTCCGGCTGGTTGCGCAGGCGGCGGGTGAAGGTGGCGATGATCTGCTGGCGCGTCAGGCCCTTGCCGGTGGCGCCCTTGACCGCGAGGATGAAGGGGAAACCGAACTTGGCGTTGTAGTCGCCGTTGAGTTTTTGCAGGGTGGCGAATTCTTCCGGCGTGCATAGGTTCAGGCCGGCCTTGGCTTGCTCGCCGGTGGATTCGGCGGTCAGCTCGCCGGCGATGGCGGCTTTGCCCGCGAGTTCCGGGTGGGCGCGGATCAGGCCGAGTTGTTCTGCACGCTCGGCACTGGTGACCACGCCTTGCAGCGCCTGCTTCAGGGCCGTGATGTTGGCGAAGGGGCCGAGCCTGGCTGCCCGTTCCGGAATCCATGGCGAGTGCTCGTAGATCCCGTGCAAGGTCTTGACGAAAGCCGGTACGTCTTGCGCGGCGCTGCTGTTCAATTGTTCTAGTGTGGTCATCCTGATACCTGTTGCGTAGTTTGCTTGCGATTGCTACCGTTCTGAATCGTTGTACAGGACGGTCCCGCCGTCCTGTCATGCTGCAAGATTACTGCCGGGCGAGCGGGACTCGCCATGGATCGTTACTTAATATTCCAATCAGTGATCAGAACTTTGCGCCGCTGCCAGCGCATAGTTGGCGACTTCTTCGTCGCTGCCGCGGCCGTTGAAGAACACGTTGAGGATCACCGCCATGGTTGATGCAAGCAATATGCCACTATGGAAGATCGTGGACAAGAAGCCCGGCATCTTGTCAAAGAAGGTCGGCGCCACAATCGGGATCATGCCCACGCCGATGCTGATGGCGACGATGAACAGGTTGTTGCGGTTGGTGTTGAAATCGACCTTGGCCAGGATCTTGATCCCGGTTGCGGCCACCATGCCGAACATCACGATGCCGGCGCCGCCCAGCACGAATTGCGGGATCGATGCCGCCACGTGCGCCATTTTGGGGAACAGGCCGAACGCCGCCAGGATCACGCCGGCCGCCACGCAGACATAGCGGCTGCGGATGCCGGTCACGCCGACCAGGCCGACATTTTGCGAGAACGAGGTGTAGGGGAAGGTATTGAAAATCCCGCCGATCACCGTGCCCAGGCCGTCCACGCGCAGGCCGCGGGCCAGCGTCTGGTCGTCGACTTTTTTCTCGACGATATCGCCCAGCGCCATGAACATGCCGGTCGATTCGATCATGGTGACGATCATGACCAGGCACATGCTGATGATGGAGCCGACGTCGAACTGCGGCCAGCCGTAATGGAAGGGCTTGATCACCGCAAACCATTCCGCCGCGCCGAGGCCGTCGAAATTGATCTTGCCGAGCGACAAGGCGATGACGAAACCGACGATCATGCCCATCAGCACCGAGATATTGGCGATGAAGCCTTTGACGTATTTGGTGATGAGCAGGATGGAGACGAGGACGACGGCGGCGATGGCGAGGCTGAGCGGGGAGCCGTAGTCGGGATTGGGGATCTTGACGAAGACGCCGTCGACCAGCTTGCCGATGATGGGTTGTCCGCCGGCGGCCCAGTTGATGCCGACGCCCATCAGCGACACCCCGATCACCGTGATCACGGTGCCGGTGACCACCGGCGGGAAATAGCGCATGAGCTTGCTCATGTAAGGCGACGCCAGGATGCAGAATATCCCCGCGGCGATGACGGCCCCGTAGATGTGGAGGATGCTCAGCGATGGATTGTTGGCCATGGCGACCATCGGCCCGACGGCGGCGAAAGTGACGCCCATCATGACCGGCATGCGGATGCCGAACTTCCAGATACCGAGGCTTTGGATAATGGTGACCAGGCCGCAGCAGAACAGGTCGGCGCTGATCAGGTAGGCAATTTCGGATTTAGGCAGGTTTAGGGCACCGCCGACGATGAGCGGTACTGCGATAGCGCCGGCATACATCACGAGTACGTGCTGCATGCCCAGCGCGGCGAGTTTGAGTATCGGCAGTCTTTCGTCTACCGGATGGCTTTGGGTTGTCATGGCTGTCTCCAAGTTTTTATATGGAGGCCGTCGCAAGTTGGATGCGGCTTGCTGCGGCCTCTCGTCAAGTCCTTGCAGAAGGGTGCAGATTCTGAGCAAGATCCTTCGTACAGGCTTGTGGGCCGATACTAAAGTAAATCACTCAGTCCAATATATAAGCCAGCCAATACTCGATTTCTGAATGTGGATATAAGCGGCGTGACGCGGATATTGCTGCTAATCCTTAGTTGGCAAGCATCTTGGCGGCAGCGCTCACCTGCGCGCGCAGCCATTTATGTTCGGTCGCCTGATGCACGCGCTCATGCCACAACTGATAAAAACGCAGCGGCGGGAACTTGATCGGCACGCTATAACTTTTCAGCGACAAGGTCTTTTCATAGAAGCTGGCGAACTGCTGGCCGGCGGTCAGCACCAGATCGGTTTGCGCCACCATGTACGGCAGCATGCGGAAATGCGCCGATTCCACCACGACGTTGCGATGCAGGTTCTGCTTTTCCAGGAAGCTGTCGATGGTGCCGTGATAGCCCGGCAGGATCTGCGACGGCGCCGCATGCGGCAGGCTCAGGTAATCCTCGATGCTCATCGCGTCCTTGGCGGTGCGCTTGGCGTAGGCGCAGTCGGAACGCATCAGGCAGACGATGGGGTCGTCAAACAGCTTGGACAGGTGCAAATGCGGCGGCGGCTCGTCCCAGTTGGCGATGACGAGGTCGAGTTCGCCGTCCGACAGCAGGCGCACGTAGTCGGTCTCCGGTCCGAGCGCGTGGATGACGATGTGGCTCTTGGGCGACTCGCGGCGCAGGCGGGCGATGACTTCGGTGAAGAAGGGCGTGTTCATGTAGTCCGGCGCAGCGATGTGGAAGGTGCGCGCTTCTTCCTGCGGCACGAACGCAGTCTTGGGTACGAACAGGCGCTCGGTTTCGTCGAGGATGCGTTTGGCCGGCTTCAGCAGGCTTTCGCCGTGCTGGGTCGGCACCATGCCGCGCGCGCCGCGCACCAGCAGGGGATCGCCGGTCAGCTCGCGCAGCTTGCGCAACGAGGCCGAGATCGACGGTTGCGGCTGGTTAAGCTTCAGCGCCACGCGTGAAACGTTCTTTTCGCACAGCAACAGATAGAGGATGCGAATCAGGTGGATATCAAGATGGTCTGGCAGCCTGGACATATTGTCTCCGGGTAACTGGTAATGCGAGGCGGGCGTTTGCGCAGGGCGCGCTGAACAGCCTTCTTACCCGTGGAGGGTGGCCACACTTGTTGATGTACGTTGGTCTCCGCTTATATTTTTCTGGTTATAGAGATTCCCACATAACGCGTACATTGTTGTATATGAATATGCGTATGTCAAATATAAGCTGATGGCAATGTTTTAAAAGCCCAACACGTTTATCGTTCCACCATCCCAGTCGCCCCTTCCGTGTGCGCAGGCGACGACTGAGAAAAATATTGCAGTAAAAATAACAGGTGGCAGTCGCCATCGAGGTCGTCGCGGCAGCAGGTAACGAAGATTTACGCAGGAGCAGGAGACGTTCTGCGCAAGTCCTCTTATTTATCCGGGAAGGTATTTTTGCATCCATCCCGGATCGACCGTTTTGTGATTTGAGGCCCGGCCTCGCTCATCTGAAGCGCCCGCAGTGGCAGGTGAGGAACAAACGTGGGGAAGACATGGAAGCATTGTTCGTATCGTATGGCGTGGAGTGGCTCAATCTGCTGGTGCGCTGGCTGCATCTGATCACCGGGATTGCATGGATCGGCGCATCGTTTTATTTCGTCTGGCTGGACAACTCCATCCGTCCTCCTAAGCCGGGCAGCGACCTGGCCAAGAAGGGCGTGTCGGGCGAGCTGTGGGCCGTGCACGGCGGCGGCTTCTACAACCCGCAGAAATACCTGGTCGCGCCTTCCGAATTGCCGGAAGAGCTGCACTGGTTCAAGTGGGAAGCCTACGCCACCTGGATCACCGGTTTCGCGATGCTGTTCATCGTCTACTATTTCAACGCTTCGGCCATGATGGTCGACAAGTCGGTCGCCGATCTGTCCGGCCTGCAATCGGTCGGCGTCGGCCTCGGCACCTTGCTGGTCGGCTGGATCGTCTACGACCTGCTGTGCAAATCGCCTCTGGGCAAACGCGAAGGCTTGCTCGGCCTGGTGATGTTCGTCTTCATCGTCGCCGTGGCATTCATGCTGACGCACCTGCTGAGCGGCCGCGCCGCCTACATCCACGTCGGCGCCATGATCGGCACCATCATGGTCGGCAACGTGCTGATGGTCATCATCCCCGGCCAGCGCAAGCTGGTGGAAGCCATGAAGGAAGGCAAGTCGCCTGACCCTATCTACGGCAAGAAGGGCAAGCAACGCAGCGTGCACAACAACTACTTCACGCTGCCGATCCTGTTCATCATGATCAGCAACCACTACGCGATGACCTATACCCACGCGTACAGCTGGCTGGTGCTGGCCGCGATCATGGCCGCCGGCGTGCTGATCCGCCACTTCTTCAACCTGCGTCATGCCGGCAAGGTCTCCATCGGTTTTCCGATTGCCGGTTGCGCCTTGTTGCTGGCGGTGGCGATTGCGATTGCGCCGAAGCCGCTGCCCAAGGTTGCCGCTGTACCGGCCGTTTCACCGGCCGCCGCTGCCGCCGCAACGGCAGACAGCAGCGCAACTGTACCTGTCGCCGCGGCCGCAAGCGGCGTAGACTTTGCCCGCGTGCAGGAAGTGATCACACAGCGCTGCGCCAGCTGCCACTCGGCGCAGCCGACGCAAGCCGGTTTTGCCACCGCGCCTGCAGGCATGATGCTGCAGACGCCTGAGCTGATCCGCCAGCACGCAGCCAAGGTTTACCAGCGCGCGGTCCAGACCAAGGACATGCCGCTGGCCAACATGACGCACATGACCGACGAAGAGCGCGCCCTGATCGGCGCCTGGTTCGAAGCCGGCGCGAAGTAATCCGGCGTTCACATATCGACAGAAGAAGCGCCTGCCTCTGTGCAGGCGTTCCTGACTGACAAAGAAAGACAAGGAATCCCATGACCACCATCACCATAGACGGTTTCAACCTCAACGCCGAACAAGTCGTCAGCGTCGCGCGCGCCAAGAACGGCACCTACGCCAAAGTCGCCCTCGCCGAATCCTCGCGCGCCGCCCTCAAGCAAAGCCGCGACTTCATCGAATCCACCTGGATGCACGACGAAGCCCCCATGATGTACAGCTTCAACACCGGCGTCGGCCTGCTCAAAGATACCCGCATCAAGGTCGAACATATCGAACTGTTCCAGACCCAGCTCATCAAGGCCCACAGCGCCGGCATCGGCGAACCCTTCTCCGAAGAAGTCAGCCGCGCCACCATGCTGCTACGCGCCAACGCCTTCGCCAGCAACTACTCCGCACCGCGCGTGGAAGTCGTCGATCGCCTGCTCGCCTTCATCAACGCCGGCATCCACCCCATCATGCCGCAGAAAGGCTCCGTCGGCGCCTCCGGCGACCTCGCGCCGCTGGCCTACCTGGCCGCCGCCATCGTCGGCTTCGACGAAGCCGAAGTCATGTACCAGGGCAAACGCATGAGCGCGCCCGAAGCCATCACCAAAGCCGATATCGGCCCGGTCAAATTCGACCTCAAAGCCAAAGACGCCTCGGCCCTCATCAACGGCTGCACCGCCTCGCTGGCCGTGGCCGTACTGGCTGCGCACGACTCGCGCAACCTGCTCACCGACGCCTGCCTCTCGCTCGGCCTCACGCTCGAAGCCATGCGCGCCGAAATGTCCGCCTTCGACCCCCGCATCCAGCAAGCGCGTCCCCACGCCGGCCAGATCAAGACCGCGGCAGTGGTGCGCACCTTGCTCAAAGGCTCCACCCGCACCGCCCACGCAGCGCGCTCGGTGCAACTGCCGGACGAACTGCGCCGCACCGACATCCCGTATTCCTCACGCATCCAGGACGTCTACTCGCTGCGCTGCGCCCCGCAAGTCTACGGCCCCGTT
>NZ_LFLU01000030.1 GCF_001189965.1 Herbaspirillum rhizosphaerae | reverse complement strand
ACCTTTTGCCATTTTGCATTTCCTTCAAAAAGAACGATTTTCTTAACAATTAAAAGCTCGCTTCCGGCCAACGCAGGAAGCGAGCAAAACTTAACTTACTTGGTCTTGGAAGTAACGATCGCGTCGATGACGTTTTTCGGTGCTTCGGAGTAGTGCTTGAATTCCATCGAATATGTCGCACGACCTTGTGTTGCCGAACGCAACGAAGTCGAGTAACCGAACATTTCCGACAGCGGCACTTCCGCCTTGATGATCTTGCCGCCACCGCCGGCGATTTCATCCATGCCTTGCACCATGCCGCGACGGGACGACAAGTCGCCCATCACAGTACCGGCGTAGTCTTCCGGCGTTTCAACTTCAACCGCCATCATTGGTTCCAGAATAACCGGGCTGGCTTTACGGCAACCATCCTTGAACGCCATCGAACCGGCCATGCGGAACGCATTTTCGTTCGAGTCAACGTCATGGTAAGAACCGAAGAACAGGGTGACCTTGACGTCAACCACTGGGTAACCGGCCAACACGCCGGTGTTCAGTGTTTCACGCACACCCTTTTCAACTGCCGGGATGAATTCGCGAGGAACGGTACCGCCCTTGATCGCGTCAACGAATTCGAAGCCCTTGCCTGGTTCTTGCGGTTCGATCTTCAGAACCACGTGACCGTACTGACCACGACCACCGGATTGCTTGACGAACTTGCCTTCGATTTCTTCGCAAGTCTTGCGGATGGTTTCGCGATAAGCAACTTGCGGCTTACCGACGGTCGCTTCCACGTTGAATTCACGCTTCATGCGGTCGACGATAATGTCCAGATGCAACTCGCCCATACCGGCGATAATCGTTTGACCCGATTCTTCGTCGGTACGCACGCGGAACGACGGATCTTCAGCAGCCAGACGGTTCAGCGCCAGGCCCATCTTTTCCTGGTCAGCCTTGGTCTTTGGCTCAACAGCTTGCGAGATCACAGGCTCAGGGAAGACCATGCGTTCCAGCACAACAACAGCCTTGTCGTCGCACAGGGTGTCGCCGGTCGTGGTGTCTTTCAGACCAACCACAGCAGCGATGTCGCCTGCCAGCATTTCCTTGATTTCTTCACGTTGGTTGGCGTGCATCTGAACGATACGGCCGATACGCTCTTTCTTCGACTTCACCGAGTTGAACACGGTGTCGCCCGAATTCAGGGTGCCCGAGTAGCAACGGATGAAACACAGCTGACCGACGAACGGGTCAGTTGCGATCTTGAATGCCAGCGCCGAGAACTTCTCGGTGTCTTCTGCTTTACGCACGACCGGCTCGTCGTCTTCATCCAGACCTGGGACAGGTGGAATATCAACCGGCGACGGCAGGTATTCGATCACGCCGTCCAGCATCGCTTGCACGCCCTTGTTCTTGAACGCGGTGCCGCACATCATCGGAACGATTTCGCTGGCGATGGTACGTTGACGAATCGCAGCCTTGATGTCGGCTTCGCTCAGGTCGCCGTCTTCCAGGTACTTGTTCATCAGCTCTTCGGATGCCTCAGCAGCCGCTTCGACCATGTTTTCGCGCCATTTTTGCGCTTCTTCCTTCAGATTTTCAGGAATGTCACGGTAGTCGAACTTCATGCCCTGGCTGGCGTCATCCCAGTAAATCGCGCGCATCTTGACCAGATCGATAACGCCTTCGAAACCGTCTTCAGCACCGATAGGCACTTGCATAGGAATCGGGTTGGCCTTCAGGCGTGCACGCATTTGGTCGTACACCTTGAAGAAGTTCGCGCCGGTACGGTCCATCTTGTTGACGAACGCCAGACGTGGAACCTTGTACTTGTTCGCTTGACGCCAGACTGTTTCCGATTGTGGCTGCACGCCGCCGACTGCACAGTAGACCATGCAGGCGCCGTCGAGCACGCGCATCGAGCGCTCAACTTCAATCGTGAAGTCAACGTGGCCCGGGGTGTCGATGATGTTGATGTGGTGAGCCGGGAAGTTGTTCGCCATGCCCTTCCAGAAACAGGTCGTCGCAGCGGAAGTAATGGTGATACCGCGCTCTTGCTCTTGTTCCATCCAGTCCATGGTGGCGGCGCCATCATGCACTTCACCGATCTTGTGGTTCACGCCTGTGTAAAACAGAACGCGCTCAGTCGTCGTTGTCTTACCAGCATCAATGTGAGCGGAAATACCGATGTTGCGGTAACGCTCAATGGGGGTCTTGCGAGCCATGATTTATTCCTAAGTCTTTAATGCGCGAAACCGAGCGCCATTTTTGTAAAATAGTCGCTCGGCTCGAACAAATTTTAGATACAAGCAGAGCTTTTCGATAATTCCCGAAAAGCCCCACCCAGTCTTGTTAGAAGCGGAAGTGGGAGAACGCCTTGTTCGCTTCAGCCATACGGTGAACTTCGTCACGCTTCTTCATCGCACCGCCACGGCCTTCGGCCGCTTCGATCAACTCGCCACCCAGACGTTGCGGCATGGACTTTTCGCTACGCTTGTTTGCGGCTTCGCGCAACCAACGCATCGACAACGCCATACGGCGGACTGGACGCACTTCAACCGGAACCTGGTAGTTGGCGCCGCCGACACGACGGGACTTCACTTCGACCATCGGCTTGCAGTTGCTCAGCGCAGCGGCGAACACTTCCAGCGGGTCTTTACCGGTCTTGGTTTGAATGTGCTCAAACGCACCGTAAATGATGTTTTCAGCGACCGACTTTTTGCCGGACAGCATCAACACGTTGACGAACTTAGCAACATCAACATTGCCGAACTTTGGATCAGGCAGGATTTCCCGCTTGGGTACTTCACGACGACGTGGCATTTCAATTCCTTTCAGTCTTCAGTTGAGCGGGCAGAATGATTCTCACCGCACTCGCGGACGGCCATCATAGCCACCCACTTACTCGGCCCATCACGGACCGACACATTTCACCAGGCTTGCGCCCGACGAAAACAAATTACTTCTTAGCAGCCTTGGCGCGCTTGGCACCGTACTTCGAGCGAGCTTGCTTACGATCCTTGACGCCTTGGGTATCCAGAGCACCGCGAACCATGTGGTAACGCACACCCGGCAAGTCTTTTACACGGCCGCCGCGGATCAGCACGACGCTATGCTCTTGCAAGTTGTGGCCTTCACCACCGATGTACGAAATCACTTCGAAGCCGTTGGTCAAACGCACTTTTGCAACTTTACGCAAAGCGGAGTTTGGCTTTTTAGGAGTCGTTGTGTAAACACGGGTACATACGCCACGTTTTTGCGGGCTGTTTTCCAGCGCCGGCGATTTGCTCTTCACGATCGCGGAGACGCGTGGATTGCGAATCAATTGATCGATGGTTGGCATCGTTTTATATCCAACAAAATTACGACGTTAATAACATTAATTCCAGAAACGGTTGCCTGGAATTAAACAAGAAACTTGCACGAAAGAAACCTGTGCACACCGACTTTAGAGAAAACGAGAGAAGCGCCGAGGAAAACCGGAAGCAGACCAAAGAACGCTTAAGCCCAGGAGAGCCTAAATTCGAGAACTCGCGAGTATATGCCTGAATGAGCAAGGGGTCAAGGCCCGTTTCCGTGACCCCGACCCCATTGGTAATTTTACGACGCTCTCGCCATCCCGCCTGAAACCGTTAAAGATTGGCCTCAGGAAAGAATAGAGCCTCAACGATTGCCATTGTTGCTGTTACACACGTGCCAGACTGGCAACAATACTGCGCCACAGCGCCGACTCTTCCTTGTTGCGATCGCGACGGGAGAAGAAATTGACCACCTGCTCGCCGTTGGCGTCGTAGAACTCCACCGAGGTGATCACGCCGTCCTTGGCCGGACGCTTGACCACCCAGCCGTGATCGATGCCGGCCGTGCGCAGGTGCAGGTTGAAATCCGGATCCAACACGTTGAACCATTCATCGGTCGCCTTCACCTTCTTGACCGTGCCGCTGAAGATCTGCGTCATGCCGGGATTGCTCACGAACACCATGATCGGCTGGGCCTGGCTGGAAGCACTGTTGAGCAAGGTTTGCACCGACTGCGCGTTGATGCGATAGGCGGCGTCCTTGCCGATCAGATCCAGGGCTTGCTCGCGCGTAATACCCAGATCCTTCAACAGACGCGGGAATTCGTGCACATCGGTCAACTCGTCCCACGACGCACGCAGCTCCTTGACATCAACTTCGCCGTTCGGCTTCCTGACGATCTTGGTCGGTGCGCGATCGACCTTCAGCGCCGCAAACTGGTCGGGCGCCTTGAAGTCGGCAACCAGTTTGTCGAACACCGCAACACCGGCTTCATTGTCGAGGTAGATTTTGTTCACGGCGTTACCGTGCACGTCAAAGAACTGCAGGCTGCGGCTGACCTTGCCTTCGCGGCCCGGCTGCACCACCGCAAAGGCC
Organism: Herbaspirillum rhizosphaerae; assembly: GCF_001189965.1. Lineage (GTDB taxonomy): Bacteria > Pseudomonadota > Gammaproteobacteria > Burkholderiales > Burkholderiaceae_D > Herbaspirillum > Herbaspirillum rhizosphaerae. The sequence goes on along the minus strand of NZ_LFLU01000030.1, from coordinate 16,267 downwards.
GACCGCCAGTTGTCGGTGCCGAAACGCAGATCGATCGGTCCGCCGGCGAAGCCGGTTCCCGGAATGACGCGGCCTTCGCTGTTCAGCCTGGCCTTGGTGACCGTTCCGACGCGCTCCAGAACGGCGTTGTCGTTGCGTGTGATGGCCTTGATCTGACCCAGCTCATGCAACTGGTCATAGACAGCCTTGTATGCAGCGGCGCCATCGCGCAAGCGCGTCACGCCCTTGCCGACATTGGTTGCCACCAACTCGGCCTCGGACACGCCCAGCTTCTGTGCGGCGTCGCGCGGGTGGATCTTCGGTTCTGCCGTGCGCAGCGCCGACCAGCGGTCCGCCAGGTCGCTGCTCTGCGATGCCGACGTCGTCGAATTCGTTGAACAAGCAGCGATGCTGATCACGCCGGCCGCCAGCAACAATGCGCTCAGTTTCTTGTAGTTCATTCCATGCCTCTTTTCGGTAAAGTGCCTTGCGGCGTTTTTGCGGATATCAGTATTCATACTTCATGCTGACGTTGAAGCTGCGGCCGGGTTCGGTGTACGCATCCTTGTTGGTTGCGCTGTCGGCCAGAGACAGACCGCGGATATCGGTCCAGCTCCAATATTTGCGATCAAACAAATTGCGGATGCCTGCGTTGAACGACAGGTTCTTGTTGACGCGATAGCCGCTGCGCAGGTCCACCACGAAGAACGACGGCGACACGAAATTGGTCTTGGTGGCGATGTCGTCCTTGTTCTTGGCGGCGTTGTAGATCATGTCGCTTTGCACGAACCAGACCTGGTTCGGCTCGTAGCGCACGCCTGTTACGACTGACAACGGTGCGACGGATTCCAGACCGGTTTTCACGCCGGTTCTGCTGGTCGTTGTGCCTTTGGCGTAGGCGAAGCCGGTCTTGAGGGACAGGCCGTTTTCCATGCGCCAGTCGAGTCGTCCTTCGAAGCCATGGATGGAAGCCTTGGCGGCGTTCACATACTGATAAATGGTCGGATTCAAGACCGTGCCGCCACCCGAAATCGTGACCGAGTCAATGAAGTTGCGATATTCACCGGTGTAGGCGGCAGCGCTGTAGTTGAACAACCCGGCCGAGGTCGGCAGCTTGCCGCGGAACCCGATTTCGTAGGAGTTGCTGGTCTCCGGTTTCAGGTTCGGATTGGCGATCTGCGAGTAACCCTGGCTGGCGTTATTGAAGTAAGAGTTCACCTCTTGCGGGGATGGCGCGCGGAAGCCGCGAGCATATTGCACGTAGGGTGCAAATGCCGGCGCCACTTCGTAGACGAATGCCAGACGCGGCGACCAGGCGCTGTCCTTGCTGGTCGATGCCGGCTGACCGTTGGCGATGGCCTGTGCATCGTATTTTGCGCTGGCTTCAGGCTTGAGTTTGTAGCTGTCGTAACGCAGCCCCGGTACGATGCTGAGCGGACCGATGCGCATGTCGTCCTGATAGTAGACACCCAGCACACTGTACGAAGTCTTGGGGAAATATTCGCAATACTGCGTGCCTGTGCAGGTGGTCCAGCCGGTGCCGCTCGCGTTCATCTGGATCGTCGCCGTGCTGGCGTCCAGACCGTAGGTCATCTTGTGTTTGACGACACCGGTATTGAACGAACTTTCAGCCAGCACACCGCCGCCGAAGATGTCATCCTGGTAGGTGATATCGCGGTAGCGCGGACGCACGGTGGCGCCGACCGTGGTGCCGTTTTCGTAGGAATATTGCTGCGTCTTCGAATCGCGATAATAGAGATTGGCGCGCAGTTTCTGGAAGAGCTTGTTGTCGGCATCATCGTGTTCGAAGATCGCCTGCAGCTTGTTGCTCTTCACGTTGCTGTTGCTTTGATAGCCGCTGATGACCGATGTGATTGCCGAGAGACTGTCGGCGCGCAAACGATTGTCCACGGTCTCAAAACTGAGTTTGACGACGTTGCGCGGATCGATCTTGAAGACCACCTTGCCCAGCGCCGAGCGGTTGTTGTACGTCAGCGGATCGGCCTTGGTGCGCGCCGCGCCTGTGCCGCCTACGCTGCCGTTGGTTTCCGTCTCGTTGCCGTGACGGGCGTTCAGCACCAGCATGCCTTGCACGACGTCGTTGCCGAAGGCCATCGTGCCGGTGGTGCCATAGCTGCTGTCGCTGGAATCGTAGGAAGGACGCACTGCGAAATAGCTGCTCTTGCCGAACACGTTGAGCAAGTCTTGCGGATCCTTCGTGACGAAATTGACCACGCCGGTCAGGCCGTCGCTGCCATACATCGACGACGCAGGGCCGCGCAGGATTTCGATGCGCTGATACAGATCGGTGTCGGTGTAGGCGCCACGGCCGGCGAACAATGTGCCCTGGCTGAAGGAGCGCGGCAACGCCACACCATCCTCCAGCAACATGACGCGATTGCCGTCCAGGCCGCGGATGCTGATGCCTTCGTTGCCGCCGCGGCCCATGGTCGCCGACGCGCCGGTCACGCCGCCGACGCGGTAGACCGAACGACGCACTTCGACGCCCGGCTCATAGCGCAGCGCGTCCTTGATGTCCTTGGCGTTTTGCTGCTCGATCTCTTCGGAGGTAATGACGGAGACGGTTGCCGCCACGCGGTTGAGATCGCTGTCGACGCCGCGCGTCGAGGTGACGGTGATTTCTTCCAGCGGGCGGCTTTGCGCCAGCAGCTGCGGCGCAGGTTGTGCCGCTTGCACCTGTTGCGCCATGACCGGCGCCATAGACCATTGTTGCAGAACGACGGCCGTAGCCAGCGCCAGTTTCTTTTTGCAGAAACGCATAGTAACCATTCCCCTGAGTGGATTAGGTTACTGGCTTCTATGCTGGCTACCTGAGTTGATGTGACGAGATGAGTGTTTGTCGCGTGCCAGCCGCCTCGACAACATCGTCGGGCGCGCTTTTATGTTCGGAACGAGAAGCGGGATGAGTTCGGCAGATCGCTGCCGCCCGCTGCGGGCCGTGCTGGTTGATGCTTGTTACAGCAAGACAAACTTACAAATAAGAATAATTCTTATTCATTGAATTGTAGAAGAAAAGTTCCATCTGCTCAAGCCGATTTCAACATAATTTACACAACGACATTTTTTGTTTGCTCCGGCCATAAAAAAACGGCGCCAGAATTTCTTCTGACGCCGTTCTTCTTTCCTGCTTCGGCAACCGGTGAAGGCTGCCGCGCTGCTATGCCATTACGCTTCGCCGTCCGCACCGCCGAAAGTCTCGGTGGAGTGCGCTTCGGTTTCGGTTACACGCGCCTGACGCTCGGATTCCAACAGCGCTGCGCGCTCGTCGGCTTCCCATGCGTCTTTTTCCTTGCGTGCACGGTGGAACGCCAGACCGGTACCAGCCGGGATCAGGCGACCAACGATGACGTTTTCCTTCAGACCGCGCAGGCCGTCCTTCTTGCCCATGATCGCCGCTTCGGTCAGGACACGTGTGGTCTCCTGGAACGATGCAGCTGAGATGAACGAGTCGGTCGACAGCGATGCCTTGGTGATACCCAGCAAGACGTTTTCGTACGTTGCAGGGATCTTGGTCTCTGCATTGACGCGATCGTTTTCGTCCAGCAGTTCCGAACGTTCGACCTGTTCGCCGGTGATGTAGTTGGTATCGCCCGGGTCCACAACCTGCACTCGACGCAGCATCTGACGCACGATGACTTCGATGTGCTTGTCGTTGATCTTCACGCCTTGCAAACGGTACACGTCCTGAACTTCGTCGACGATATAACGCGCCAGCGCTTCGATACCCAGCAAACGCAGGATATCTTGCGGATCGGCAGGACCATCGACAATCATTTCGCCCTTGTTCACCACCTGGCCGTCATGCACCAGCACTTGCTTGTCCTTGGTGATCAGGAACTCGTGCTTGGCGCCGTCCATGTCTGTGATTTCCAGGCGTTGCTTGCCCTTGGTTTCCTTACCGAACGCCACAGTACCTGTGACTTCAGCCAGCATACCTGCATCCTTCGGCGAACGTGCTTCGAACAGTTCGGCAACGCGTGGCAGACCACCGGTAATATCGCGCGTCTTTTGCGATTCGGTCGGGATACGCGCCAGCACTTCACCAACGTGAACTTGCTGACCGTCCTTCACGGTAATCAGCGCGCCGACCTGGAAGCCGATCGTCACTGCGTGTTCGGTGCCGGCGATCTTGACTTCTTCGCCTTGCTCGTTCAGCAGCTTGACCTGTGGGCGCAATACCTTGGCAGCGGACGAACCGCGGCGCTTGGCATCGATAACCACAAGGGTCGACAGACCGGTCACTTCATCGATCTGCTTGGCGACGGTCGAACCTTCTTCGACGTTTTCGAACTTCACGGTACCGGTGTACTCGGTGATGATCGGACGTGTCAGCGGATCCCATGTCGCCAGCGCAGTACCGGCCTTGATAACCATGCCGTCCTTGACGATCAGGGTCGCGCCGTACGGTACTTTATGACGCTCACGCTCACGGCCCAGGTCGTCGGTGATCAGCACTTCGCCCGAACGGGAAATGACAATCAGCTCGCCCTTGCCGTTGGTGACGTAACGCATGGTCGCTGTGAAGCGGATCGTGCCGTTGGACTTGGCTTCCACCGACGAAGCAACTGCCGCACGCGACGCTGCACCACCGATGTGGAAGGTACGCATGGTCAGCTGAGTACCTGGTTCGCCGATCGACTGCGCAGCGATAACGCCGACTGCTTCGCCGCTGTTGACCAGCACGCCGCGGCCCAGATCGCGACCGTAGCACTTGGCGCACAGACCGTAGCGCGTGTCGCAAGTCAGCGGAGTGCGAACCTTGACTTCGTCGATGCCGAGGCGTTCGACTTCTTCAACCGAATCTTCATCCATCAAGGTACCGGCTTCGTACAGCGTAGCCTGGGTTTCCGGATTGATGATGTCGGTGGCAGCAACGCGGCCGAGGATACGGTCACGCAGCGCTTCGATAACTTCACCGCCTTCAACCAGCGCCTTCATGGATGCGCCGTTGGATGTGCCGCAATCATCTTCGATCACGACCAGATCCTGGGTCACGTCGACCAGACGGCGTGTCAGGTAACCGGAGTTCGCGGTCTTCAGCGCCGTATCGGCCAGACCCTTACGGGCGCCGTGCGTCGAAATAAAGTACTGCAACACGTTCAGGCCTTCGCGGAAGTTCGCGGTAATCGGCGTTTCGATAATCGAACCGTCCGGTTTCGCCATCAGACCGCGCATACCTGCCAGCTGACGAATCTGCGCTGCGGAACCGCGGGCGCCGGAGTCGGCCATCATGTAAATCGCGTTGAACGACTCTTGTGTGCCCTTGGTGCCGTCGCGGCGGATCACGTCTTCAACCTTCAGCTGGTCCATCATGGCCTTGCCGACGTCGTCGCCGGCCTTGCCCCAGATGTCCACAACCTTGTTGTAGCGTTCGCCGGCGGTAACCAGACCGGACGAGTACTGCTGTTCGATCTGTTTGACTTCGCTTTCAGCAGTCGCAATGATGGTCGCCTTTTGTGGCGGCACCAGCATGTCGTCCACGCAGATCGAGATACCGGCGCGTGTCGCCAGGCGGAAGCCCGATTGCATCAGTTGGTCGGCGAACACCACGGTGGCGCGCAGACCGCACTTGCGGAACGAGGTGTTGATCAGCTTCGAAATTTCTTTCTTCTTCAACGCGCGGTTCAGCACGGAGAATGGCAGGCCCTTCGGCAGAATTTCCGACAGGATGGCGCGGCCGACAGTCGTTTCGTAACGCTTGACGGTACGCACGAATTCGCCGGTGACCGGATCCTTCGGATTTTCGACGATACGCACGGTGACGCGGGTAGCCAGTTCGACTTCCTTGTTGTCGTACGCGCGGATGACTTCCGAGACGTCCTGGAACAACATGCCTTCGTTCTTGGCGTTGATCGCTTCACGTGTCGCGTAGTACAGACCCAGCACGATATCCTGGGACGGCACGATCGACGGTTCGCCGTTCGACGGGAACAGGATGTTGTTCGACGCCAGCATCAGCGTACGCGCTTCCATCTGTGCTTCGATCGACAGTGGAACGTGGACCGCCATCTGGTCGCCGTCGAAGTCGGCGTTGAACGCGGCGCACACCAGCGGGTGCAGTTGGATCGCCTTGCCTTCGATCAGGACCGGCTCGAACGCCTGGATACCCAGACGGTGCAGTGTCGGCGCGCGGTTCAGCATGACCGGATGTTCGCGGATCACGTCTTCCAGGATGTCCCAGACCACAGGCTCCTGGATTTCGACCAGTTTCTTCGCTGCCTTGATGGTCGTTGCCAGACCCATCAGTTCCAGCTTGTTGAAGATGAACGGCTTGAACAGTTCCAGCGCCATCAGCTTCGGCAGACCGCACTGATGCAGCTTGAGCTGCGGGCCCACCACGATGACGGAACGGCCGGAATAGTCGACGCGCTTGCCCAGCAAGTTCTGACGGAAACGACCGCCCTTGCCCTTGATCATTTCAGCCAGCGACTTCAGCGGACGCTTGTTGGCGCCGGTCATCGCCTTACCGCGACGGCCGTTGTCCAGCAGCGAGTCAACCGCTTCTTGCAGCATCCGCTTTTCGTTGCGCGTGATGATTTCCGGAGCGCGCAATTCCATCAGGCGCTTCAGACGGTTGTTACGGTTGATGACGCGGCGATACAGATCGTTCAGGTCGGAGGTCGCGAAACGGCCGCCGTCCAGCGGGACCAGCGGGCGCAGTTCCGGCGGCAGCACCGGCAGCACTTCCATGATCATCCAGTCAGGCTTGATGCCCGAACGCTGGAACGCTTCCAGCACTTTCAGGCGCTTGGCGTATTTCTTGATCTTGGCTTCGGACTTCGATTCCTTCAGTTCCACGCGCAGGGTTTCTGCATCGCGGTCGATGTCGATCGAGCGCAGCAGTTCACGGATGCCTTCGGCGCCCATGAATGCGGTGAAGTCGTCGCCGTACTCTTCGTACTTGGCGGCGTAGTCGTCTTCCGACATGATCTGGCACTTCTTCAGCGGGGTCATGCCCGGATCGGTCACGACGTAGGCTTCGAAGTACAGCACGCGTTCGATATCGCGCAGGGTCATGTCGAGGACCATGCCCAGACGCGACGGCAGCGATTTCAGGAACCAGATGTGGGCAGTCGGCGAAGCCAGTTCGATGTGGCCCATGCGCTCGCGGCGCACTTTGGCCAGCGTGACTTCAACGCCGCATTTTTCGCAGATGACGCCGCGGTGCTTCAGGCGCTTGTACTTGCCGCAGAGGCATTCGTAGTCTTTGATCGGGCCAAAGATCTTGGCGCAGAACAGACCGTCGCGCTCCGGCTTGAAGGTACGGTAGTTGATGGTTTCCGGCTTTTTGACTTCGCCGTAGGACCACGAACGGATTTTCTCAGGCGACGCCAGACCAATTTTGATCGCGTCGAATTGTTCGTTTTGCTGAACTTGCTTGAATAGATCGAGCAGTGCTTTCATGTATCACTCCAGTTGGCGTGAGAACGCTAAATTGCGCACTATGTATGACGATGTGACAAGAGGATCCTACCGCGCTGCTACACCCTGTTCGCATCTGCGGGAGAGCCGTGGCTTGCGCCGGGTTCCGCAGGTACCGGGACAGACTTGGTCGTCCTTGACTGCTTTTGAATTGCTTACTTTACTACCTTGCCGTCTTTGCTGCAGACAGCCAAACCGGGCGAAACGGCATCGCCGTTCCGCCCTTGAGAACATCAGTCGCGTTCCAGATCGATGTCGATACCGAGCGAACGGATTTCCTTGACCAGCACGTTGAAGGACTCCGGCATGCCGGCGTCAATCACGTGATCGCCCTTGACCAGGTTTTCATAAACCTTGGTACGGCCGTTCACGTCATCGGACTTCACGGTCAGCATTTCCTGCAGCACATACGATGCGCCGTAGGCTTCCAGTGCCCAGACTTCCATTTCACCGAAGCGCTGGCCGCCGAACTGCGCCTTACCGCCCAGAGGCTGCTGAGTAACCAGCGAGTAAGGACCGGTCGAACGTGCATGCATCTTGTCATCCACCAAGTGATGCAGCTTCAGGTAGTGCATGTAGCCGACTGTCACGGTGCGCTCGAAAGCTTCGCCGGTACGGCCGTCATACATGGTGACCTGGTTCTTCGACGGGGTCATGCCCAGTTGCTTGGCGATGTGATCCGGGTAGGCCAGATCCAGCATGCGGCGTGTTTCGTCTTCGTGCGCGCCGTCAAACACCGGCGTGGCGAACGGAACACCCTTCTTCAGGTTGGCGGCCAGTTCCAGGATTTCCTCGTCGGTGAACTCGTCGAGCGCTTCCTTCTTGCCCGATTCGTTGTAGATCGTGGTCAGGAACTTGCGCAGTTCAGCGATTTGCACCTGTGCGTTCAGCATTTCGCCGATGCGCAGGCCCAGACCCTTGGCTGCCCAGCCCAGATGGACTTCCAGCACCTGACCGACGTTCATACGCGATGGCACGCCCAGCGGGTTCAGCACGATGTCTGCCGGTGTACCGTCGGCCATGTGCGGCATGTCTTCGATCGGCAGGATGCGCGAAACCACACCCTTGTTACCGTGACGACCCGCCATCTTGTCGCCTGGCTGCAAGCGACGCTTCACGGCCAGGTAAACCTTGACCATCTTTTGCACGCCTGGCGGCAGTTCATCGCCTTGTGTCAGCTTCTTGCGCTTTTCTTCAAACGCCAGATCGAACTGGTGACGCTTCTCGGCGATCGATTCCTTGATCGCTTCCAGTGCAGTCGCCATGTCGTCATCCGCAGGGCGGATGTCGAACCAGTGGTACTTGTCCAGATCGTCCAGGTAAGCCTTGTCCAGCTTGGTGCCCTTGACCAGTTTCTTCGGACCGCCGTTGGCGACCTTGCCGATCAGCATCTTTTCCAGACGCTGGAAGGCATCGCCTTCAACGATACGCAACTGGTCGTTCAGGTCCAGGCGATAGCGCTTCAGTTCATCGTCGATGATCTGTTGTGCGCGCTTGTCGCGTTGGATGCCTTCACGGGTGAACACTTGCACGTCGATGACGGTGCCGACCATGCCCGAAGGCACGCGCAGCGAGGTGTCCTTCACGTCCGAAGCTTTTTCGCCGAAGATCGCGCGCAGCAGCTTTTCTTCCGGCGTCAGCTGGGTTTCGCCCTTCGGCGTCACTTTACCGACCAGCGTATCGCCGGCTTCGACTTCAGCACCGATATAGGTGATGCCGGACTCGTCCAGACGCGCCAGTTGGTTTTCAGCCAGGTTCGAGATATCGCGGGTGATTTCTTCCGCGCCGAGCTTGGTGTCGCGAGCCACAACCGACAACTCTTCGATGTGAATCGAGGTGTAGCGGTCATCAGCAACGACTTTTTCGGAGATCAGGATCGAATCTTCGAAGTTGTAGCCGTTCCATGGCATAAACGCCACCAGCATGTTCTGACCCAGAGCCAGTTCGCCCAGGTCGGTCGATGCGCCGTCGGCGATCACGTCATGCTTGGCGACACGGTCGCCGACCTTGACGATAGGACGCTGGTTGATGTTGGTGTTCTGGTTCGAACGCGTGTACTTGATCAGGTTGTAGATGTCGACGCCGACTTCGCCAGCCTGCGCTTCTTCATCGTTCACACGAATCACCACACGGCCTGCATCGACGTAATCGACGATACCGCCACGCAGCGCTTGCACGGTCGTACCCGAGTCAACTGCAACGGTACGCTCGATGCCGGTGCCGACCAGCGGTTTTTCCGGACGCAGGCAAGGCACAGCCTGACGTTGCATGTTGGCGCCCATCAATGCACGGTTCGCGTCATCGTGTTCGAGGAACGGAATCAGCGACGCCGCCACCGACACGACCTGGCCTGGGGCCACGTCCATGTACTGGACGCGCTCTGGCGAGACCAGAATGGTTTCGCCGGCTTCACGTGCCGAGACCAGTTCATCGGACAGCTTCAGCGAAGCGTCGATGGTCGCATTCGCCTGAGCGATGATGTAGCGGCCTTCTTCGATTGCGGACAGGTAGTCGATCTGGTTGGTGACCTTGCTGCCTTCGACCTTGCGATACGGTGTTTCCAGGAAACCGTATTCGTTCAGGCGGGCATACAGCGCCAGCGAGTTGATCAGACCGATGTTCGGGCCTTCAGGCGTTTCGATCGGGCACACGCGGCCGTAATGGGTCGGGTGCACGTCACGTACTTCAAAGCCGGCGCGTTCGCGGGTCAGACCGCCAGGTCCCAGGGCGGAAACACGGCGTTTGTGCGTGATTTCCGACAGCGGGTTGGTTTGATCCATAAACTGCGACAACTGCGACGAACCGAAGAATTCACGGATCGCTGCCGAGATCGGCTTGGAGTTGATCAGGTCGTGCGGCATCAGGTTGTCCGCTTCGGCCTGGCCGAGACGTTCCTTGACGGCGCGCTCAACGCGGACCAGGCCGGCGCGGAATTGATTTTCCGCCAGTTCGCCGACGCAACGTACGCGACGGTTGCCCAAGTGATCGATGTCATCGACTTCGCCGCGGCCATTGCGCAGTTCCACCAGAATCTTGATCACAGCCAGGATGTCTTCGTTCGACAATGTCATGGCGCCGGTCAGTTCATCGCGGCCGATACGGCGGTTGAACTTCATGCGGCCGACAGCCGACAGATCGTAACGGTCTTCGCTGTAGAACAGGCCGTTGAACAGGGCTTCCACCGAGTCTTCGGTTGGCGGTTCGCCAGGACGCATCATGCGATAGATTGCCACGCGCGCAGCGGTCTGATCCGCTGTGTCGTCGGTGCGCAATGTTTGCGAGATGTAGCCGCCCTGATCCAGGTCGTTGGTGTACAGCGTCTGGATGGCGTCGATGTCGGCTTCGCGCAGGCGAGCCAGCAATTCTTCGGTCAGCTCGTCGTTCGCCGATGCAATGACTTCACCGGTGTCGCCGTCGACGATGTTCTTCGCCAATACGCGGCCCAGCAGGTAGTCTTCCGGCACGGAAATTTGCTTGATGCCGGCTGCTTCGATGTCACGCACATGCTTGGCGTTGATACGCTTGTCTTTCGCGACCAGCGGCTTGCCGGACTTGTCGAGAATGTCGAAACGTGCAACTTCGCCACGCAGACGCTCGGAGACGAATTCCATCTCGGCGCCTTCAGCGTGCAGCGTGAAGTTGTCGAACACGAAGAAGTTCGCCAGGATCTGCTCGGATGTCATGCCGATTGCTTTGAGCAGAATCGTCACAGGCATCTTGCGGCGACGGTCGACGCGGAAGAACAGGATGTCCTTCGGATCGAATTCGAAGTCGAGCCACGAACCGCGGTAAGGAATGATACGTGCGGAGAACAGCAGTTTGCCGGACGAGTGGGTCTTGCCGCGGTCATGTTCAAAGAACACGCCAGGCGAACGGTGCAGCTGCGACACGATGACGCGCTCGGTACCGTTAATGACGAACGAACCGGTAGTCGTCATGAGCGGCAATTCGCCCATGTAGACTTCCTGTTCTTTCATTTCCTTGACGACTGGCTTGGTTGGCGATTCCTTATCCAGAATCACCAGACGCACCTTGGCACGCAGCGGCGACGCGAACGTCAGGCCACGTTGTTGGCATTCCTTGACGTCGAACGGCGGCGCGCCCAACACATAGGAGAGAAACTCGAGACGCGCAAAACCATTGTGCGAAACGATAGGGAAAATCGATGTAAAGGCCGATTGCAGACCTTCGTTCTTACGTTGGGACGCTGTTTTGTCCGTCTGCAAGAATGTCTGGTATGACTCGATCTGAGTCGCTAGCAGGAACGGAACGTTGTGGACGTTAGCGCGTTTCGCAAAGGATTTACGAATACGCTTCTTCTCAGTAAATGAGTAGTGCATGGACACTCCGTGAGTGACAGGAAGGATAGAGAGTTCAGGACTCGCCCGGATTGCTTATTACCTTGTTGCCGCGATCCGTTAGCAGCGAAACCTCAAGTCTCAGCCCTTCAGTCTTGGTCTGGCGCCACCCCTTATTTCGCTAAAACCAGCCGCAAAACAAGAAATTGCTAACCACTAAACATACAAAATTTCGAAACGACAAAGGAGCCAAAGCCGAATCCTTTTTTCAAAGGACTCTGCACTTTGACTCCGGTGGAACGATGCGCCGGCGAACCGGCGGATATTCCAGCTCAAGTAAAAATTACTTGAGTTCTGCTTTCGCGCCAGCTTCTTCCAGTTTCTTCTTGGCTGCTTCGGCGTCTGCCTTGGCGATGCCTTCTTTAACTGGCTTCGGTGCGCCGTCAACCAGATCCTTAGCTTCTTTCAAGCCCAGACCGGTGATTTCGCGAACTGCCTTAATCACGCCAACCTTGTTCGCGCCGACTTCAGCCAGAACAACGGTGAACTCTGTTTGCTCTTCAGCAGCAGCGGCGCCAGCGCCACCACCGGCAGGACCAGCGACAGCCATAGCTGCTGCGGAAACGCCAAACTTTTCTTCGAATGCCTTCACCAGGTCATTCAATTCCAACACGGTCAAGGCGCCTACGGCTTCCAAGATATCGTCTTTGCTAATTGCCATTTGAAACTCCTAATTTATTTCGGTAATAACATCTAATCGGTACTGACGCAGAGGCCAAAGTTCTTATGAAAAACTGCCGCATCGCTGCGGCGAGCATCCTTAAGCTGCTTCGGCTTCTTTCTTGGCTGCCAGAGCAGCCAGACCACGCGCAAAACCAGCGACCGGAACCTGCATCATGCCCAGCAATTGGGCCAGCAGAACTTCGCGGGATGGGATATTTGCCAATGCAGTGACAGCAGCCTTATCCAGCGGCTTACCTGCATAGTTACCTGCCTTGACGACCAGTTTGTCGTTGGTTTTAGCAAAGTCAGCGATGACTTTGGCTGCAGCAACGGCATCTTCCGAGATCGAATAGATCAGCGGGCCGGTCATTTCAGAAGCGAGGTCAGCAAACGCGGAACCTTCAACAGCGCGGCGAGCGAGTGTGTTTTTCAACACGCGCAGGTACACGCCTTGGTCACGCGCTTTGGCGCGCAGTTGCGTCAAGTGACCAACCTGGATGCCACGGTATTCAGCCACGACGATAGTCTGTGCAGTTGCTACTTTTGCAGCGACTTCGGCGACAACGGCCTTTTTGTCATTCAGATTGAGACTCAAGATCAACCTCCAAAAATGATGCTTGGCGACGACACAGGCGAAAAACCTGCTTGCCTTACATCGGTTCGAACACGGCGTCCGACGTTAGGAGTTCATTGCAGCGTTTCGACAACCTGAAACGCTGTGTGAGACTGCAAAACTTGTTCGGGTACACCATCTGCGCTGGGTAATCAAAAACCTGAGTTTTTGACGTTTTAACTTTGTGCCTGCCTGCTGCACGCCGCCCAACGGTCTTTGATTGCCTGAAGCACTTCACAATTGCAAAATGCTCCAGCCCAAAGATGCGCCTCGCTCCCATCAGGAAACGAGGACTTGATTCTTTACTTAAGCAGCCAGAGTTGCCTGATCCACACGGACGCCGGCGCCCATGGTGGAGGACAGCGAAACCTTACGCAGGTAAACACCCTTGCTGGTTGCCGGCTTAGCCTTGTTCAGTGCATCGATCAGTGCAACCAGATTGGACTTCAGATCTGCATCGCTGAACGACTTGCGACCGATAGTGGCGTGAATGATGCCGGCCTTGTCGGTACGGTATTGCACTTGACCAGCCTTGGCGTTCTTGACGGCGGTAGCGACGTCAGGAGTAACAGTGCCGACCTTCGGGTTAGGCATCAGGCCGCGTGGGCCCAGGATCTGACCCAGAGTACCGACGATACGCATGGTGTCTGGCGACGCGATGACGATGTCGAAAGGCATGTTGCCGGCCTTGACTTGTTCAGCCAGATCTTCCATACCGACGACGTCTGCGCCAGCTGCCTTGGCTTGCTCAGCCTTTTCGCCCGAAGCGAACACCGCCACGCGCACGGTCTTGCCTGTACCAGCCGGCAGAACCACGGAACCGCGAACCACTTGGTCCGACTTCTTCGCGTCAACGCCCAGTTGGACGGACACGTCGATCGATTCGTTGAACTTTGCTGTTGCGAATTCTTTGACCAGCGCCAGTGCGTTATCGAAAGGATAAGCCTTGGTGCGATCGATCTTGCCTTCTTGCGCCTTAGCGCGTTTTGTCAACTTAGCCATTACAGACCCTCCACCGTGATGCCCATGGAACGTGCCGAACCAGCGATGGTGCGCACAGCCGCTTCCAGATCAGCAGCGGTAAGATCCGGCTTCTTCTGGGTAGCGATTTCTTCCGCTTGTTTACGAGTAATCTTGCCAACCTTGTCTGTATGCGGCTTGGCAGAACCCTTTTGAATACCGGCAGCCTTCTTGATCAGAATCGTTGCTGGAGGAGTCTTCATCACGAATGTGAAGGACTTGTCCGCAAATGCAGTGATCACGACCGGAATCGGCAGACCTGGCTCAACGCCTTGAGTCTGGGCATTGAATGCCTTACAGAATTCCATGATGTTCAGACCGCGCTGACCCAGCGCCGGGCCGATCGGTGGGGATGGATTTGCTTTACCAGCTGGCACTTGCAGCTTGATAAAACCGATGATTTTCTTTGCCATGATGGCTCCTACGTTGATTGAGTGTTAGCGCCTTTTCTGCATCTTGCGATACGGTACTAAGGCTCCTCTGCTGCTTGCCGGATTCGGTGAGTTATTACATTTCGCCGCGCTCCTGCGGGCGCTTGAATGGGGTAATGCTTAGACTTTTTCGACCTGGCCGAACTCGAGTTCGACGGGTGTGGCGCGACCGAAAATAGTGACCGATACACGCACGCGGGATTTTTCGTAATTCACTTCTTCCACGTTGCCGTTGAAATCGGTAAAAGGGCCATCCTTGATACGCACCAGCTCGCCCACTTCGTACAGCACCTTTGGACGCGGCTTTTCGATGCCGTCTTGCATTTGCTGCATGATCTTGTCGACTTCATGCGGCGGAATCGGCGTTGGACGATTCGATTTGCCGCCGATGAAACCGGTCACCTTGCTGGTGTTTTTCACCAAGTGCCAGGTTTCGTCCGTCATTTCCATCTCAACCAGGACGTAGCCCGGAAAGAAACGACGTTCGGTAACCGACTTGTGACCGTTCTTGACATCAACCACTTCTTCCGTCGGCACCAGAATCTGGCCGAACTGTTCTTCCATGCCGGCGCGGACGATGCGCTCGGTCAGTGCACGCTGCACACTCTTTTCCATGCCGGAATAGGCATGCACAACGTACCAGCGCTTTTTACTGGCGCTTGAAACGCTTTGCGCACCAATCGGTGCGCTGTCTTGTGTGCTATCGCTCATTATTGTTTCCAGCCCAAAATTACGTCATACAACAGGAATTCGAGCAATTTGTCCGTACCCCAAAGGAAGATTGCCATGATCAGCACGAAGGCGAACACGATCGCCGTGATCTGCATCGCTTCCTTGCGGGTAGGCCAGACAACTTTTTTGGTTTCACGTACCGATTCTTTGGCGAAGCCGACGAAACCGCGACCTTGCGCCGATGTCCAGGCAAAACCAACTGCCACCAGCAGACCAGCTACCAGGGCGAGTGCGCGCACTGCCGTAGACTGGCTGGACAAAACAAAAAAACCGACCACGCCGGCGAGGACCGCTACGATTGCGAGTGCAACCTTGAGCTTGTCGCTTGATGTGCTGACGGTTTGTACAGGCTGGTTAGACATTTATTTACTTTCAGTACCCTACTCACCTGAATCGGTGGCAGGGGCGGAGGGCATCGAACCCCCAACCTCCGGTTTTGGAGACCGGCGCTCTGCCAATTGAGCTACACCCCTACGATCAAAACACTGATCTGAACGGCTTGGCCAGCCAAATACGCTTGCCGCTCAGACATCAACGCCGCGATACGGGAATTTCCCGGATCGCGGCGATTGCTACTTTTTTATTACGCGTCAGCCAGGATCTTGGCAACCACACCCGCGCCGACAGTACGGCCGCCTTCGCGGATCGCGAAACGCAGACCTTCTTCCATCGCGATCGGGTTGATCAGCATCACGGTGATCGACACGTTGTCGCCTGGCATAACCATTTCCTTGTCCTTCGGCAACTCGATCGAACCAGTCACGTCCGTGGTACGGAAGTAGAACTGTGGACGGTAGTTGTTGAAGAATGGCGTATGACGGCCGCCTTCGTCCTTCGACAGAACATAGATCTCGCCTGTGAAGTGCTTGTGCGGCTTGATCGAACCTGGCTTGGCCAGAACCTGACCACGCTCCACGTCTTCACGCTTGGTGCCGCGCAGCAGCACGCCAACGTTGTCGCCGGCTTGACCTTGGTCCAGCAGCTTGCGGAACATTTCAACGCCGGTGCAGACGGTGTCTTGCGTGTCG
>NZ_LFLU01000003.1 GCF_001189965.1 Herbaspirillum rhizosphaerae | reverse complement strand
CACGGTTGATCGAAGAAAGAAATGAATTAGTTACGCAAGCAAACCAGTCGGAACAACTCAACCGGAGACGGAAGCCGAGACCGGAGAAGCAACCCGAGCAAGCAACCGCCCCAACACCTCCTGCCCCTCAACCCAATCCCCCAACCCCGACTCCGCATTGATATGCCCCACCTCCCCGGCATAAACAAACTCACTCCCCCACAAAGAGGCCCAATGCTCCGCCCGCGCAGCAGTCATCCAGGGATCATCCCCGCTCCCCACCACAATCGAAGGAAACGGCAACGCCGCCTGAACGAAATCCGCCACACCGAATTTGACCGGATCCGCCGGCGCCACCAGCAAAGCCCCCGCAATCAGACCTGCATCCGCAGCAGCCCGATGCACCGTAGTCAGACAACCAAAGCTGTGCGCAACAATCAGCGTCGGCCGCACATCGCGCTGCAAAACCTCGTGCAGGCGCTGCGACCACACCGGCAAATCCGGCGTATCCCAGCGATCCTGCTCGACACGTTCAAAGGAAGGATAAAGACGCTGCCAGCGCGACTGCCAATGCTCAGCCCCGCTGCCGTGCAAGCCCGGGACGACCAGCACGCGAAAATCGGCCAGGCGCGGTAATTTGCTCCGATTTTCTTGCAGTGCAGTCGTCTCGCGCATGTCAGGCCACCTTGATGTCGGAAGGCGTGGTCGCCGAATGGCAATCGTGCGCGGCTGGCGCAGCCAGCGTCGATTTCGGCGTATCCCACAGATAGCCCTGAGCATACACCGGCAGCGCGAGCGCTTGCCCGAATGCCTGCAATCTGGCGAACACGTCCGGGTTTTCAACACGCTTGAAGACCACCCGGATATCCTGCTCGCCGGCGATGCGCAACAGCTTCTCAGTGCTTTGTTCATCGGTGATCTCGCGCGCATCGACCTTGATCAGATCGGGCTTGACCTTCTCCAGCAAGGCCAGCGCATCGCGCGCGTCGCTTGCGCTGACGCCCAGCCTGAATCCGTTGCGCCGGTAATTGTCCAGCACGTAGTTCAGCAACCAGCGCTGGTTGTGCGTGACCACCGGCATTTGCAACACGATCTGCTCATGCGGCAACTCCAGCATATTGAGGATGCGCCGGAAGGCAATCCCGTGATTGCTGTCGACTGCCGCCAGCAGGCGCGCGTGCACGCTCAGGTGAAGACTGACGTCGTCCTCCACCTGGCGATAGAAATTGATGGAATGCAGCATGCGGCACAAACGGTCCAGCTCGACCGATTCGTCGTCGCTGGCGGCCTGGTCGAGCAGGCGCCACAGATGCAGGCCGCTGTCGTCTTCCGAATAGCTGCGCGCGAATCCTTCGTGCGCAACGATGCCGGCGTCGACAATCGTCGTACTTCCAAATGCGCGTATCGGTTGGAAGGCGGACGTCAGCGTCGTATTGAAATACTTGCCTTGCGCCCGCCCTTCCGCATCCAGCCACACCCTGGACTCTTCCCTGACGGAGCCGTTGAGACGAGCAAGATATTTTTCCAGGGTTTGATACTTCATCAATGGCTCCGATGCAATAAGAGCGGCTAACAAAACACCGCTGTCGGCGTTGCTTCTGCTAGCCGTACTTTCGTACTGTCTTCGTCGGCGCGCCTTGCCATCGGCGTTTTGTTAGCCGCTCTAAAGATGCAGCCAGAATCAGAGCTTGGCGATCGAGACTTCGGTCGCCTTGACCAGCGCCACCACTTCGCTGCCGATCACCAGGCCCAGGTCCTTGACCGAGCGTGTGGTGATGACGGAGGTGACGATACCGGCCGGCGTCTCGACATCGACTTCGGAGACGACGGATCCCTCGATGATGGCTTTCACTTTGCCTTTGAATTGGTTACGAACGTTGATGGCTTGAATGGTCATGCTTTGCTCCTTGAGGGACTGCGGTTAAAAAACGAATGAGATAAATCAAATGGCCCACTGCACCTGGCTGACGCTCTTTTGCAATGAGATATCGCCGAGCGTGCTGTCCGGCGCACTGGCCGGATGTTGCAGCACGCGCGAGAGAATAGCTTCTTCGATCTGGGCGAAGGCGAGGTTGCCGCGTGCACGCGGCCGCGGCAGATCGATCACCTGATCGAGCGTAATGCGACCGTCTTCGATCAGCACCACGCGGTCCGCCAGCGCGATCGCTTCCTGCACATCGTGGGTCACCAGCACGGCGGTGAAGCCGCGCTTTTGCCACAGCGATTCGATCAGTTGCTGCATCTCGATGCGGGTGAGCGCATCCAGCGCGCCCAGCGGCTCGTCGAGCAGCAACAATTCAGGGTCGTGCACCAGCGCACGTGCCAGGGCGACGCGTTGACGCTGGCCGCCGGACAGCACCGCCGGCCATTCGCCGCCGCGCTCTTCCAGGCCGACCTGGCGCAGCGCTTGCGTCGCCGACGACAGCGCCGATTTCGGCAATCCGAGTGCGACGTTGTTGAGCACGCGCTTCCATGGCAACAGGCGCGAGTCCTGAAACATGATGCGCGTTTCAGGCTGATGCCCGTCCTGGGCGAAGGCGATGTCGCCACTGGTGGCGGTTTCCAGTTTGGCGATCAGGCGCAGCAAGGTGCTCTTGCCGCAACCGCTGCGGCCGACGATGGCGACGAACTCGCCCGGCTTGACCTCCAGCTCGACCGCCTTCAGCACTTCGCGCCCGCCGTAGGATTTGGACAGCGCCCTGGCGGCGACGCGAACGCCGCGCACCTGGCCGGTCTTCTGCTCGGCGACCTGTTTTACTTCCGTGGTTTCAACGTGATTGTTTTGCATCATGTCACCCTCTTTCATTGGTAACCCGGATGCCAGCGCAACCAGAATTTTTCCAGGCCGCGCGCCAGCACGTCGGCCAGCTTGCCCAGCAAGGCGTACAGCAGGATGCCGACCAGCACGACATCGGTCTGCAGGAACTCGCGTGCATTCATGGTCATGTAGCCGATGCCGGCCTGCGCCGAGATCGTCTCCGCCACGATCAGCAGCACCCACACCAGACCCAGCGCAAATCGCACGCCCACCAGTATCGACGGCAAGGCGCCCGGCAGGATCACATCGCGATACAGCGGCCAGCCCGACAAGCCGTAACTCTTGGCCATTTCGATCAGGCCTTTGTCGACCGAACGAATGCCGTGAAAGGTGTTGAGGTAGATCGGAAAGAACACGCCGACCGAGACCAGAAACAGTTTCGACATTTCATCAATGCCGAACCAGAGGATCACCAGCGGAATCAGCGCCAGCGCCGGAATATTGCGCACCATCTGCAAGGTGGTGTCGAGCAAGGTCTCGGCCTGGCGGAAGGTGCCGGTCAGCAGACCGAGCAACAAACCAAGTCCGCCGCCGACGGCAAAACCGGAAGCCGCACGCCCTGTGCTCACGCCCAGATGCACCCACAGTTCTCCGGTCACCGCGAGATGCCATGCCGCGCGCAAGACGGCGAACGGTTCCGGCAAAATGCGGCTGGACAGCCAACCGGCCTGCGCAGCGATTTGCCAGAAGACGATCAGCCCGACCGGCAAAGCCCACGACGCCAGTTGCCTGCCGCCGAAACTGTCGCCGCGCTCGTTCTTGCGTGCCGGTTTGGCCGGCGCAGCGGATGTAGCGACTGCTGCAGTTTCGGCTACGCCTGAACTTGTGATGCCTGCACTCATGTCGATTCCTCAGCTTTCGGAGACGCGCAGTTCCTGCGGCTCTTTCCTGGGCGCCGACGGCACGTGGGTATTGGCCACGATCTCGCCGAACGGTCCGGTGATGTTGAAGCCCGGCAGGTCTTCTTTCTGCTTGCGCGGCAGCAGCGGAAATACCAGCTCGGCAAAACGGTAAGACTCTTCCAGATGCGGGTAGCCCGACAGGATGAAGGTGTCGACGCCCAGATCGGCGTATTCCTTCATGCGCGCCGCCACCGTCGGCCCGTCGCCGACCAAGGCCGTACCGGCGCCGCCGCGCACCAGGCCGACGCCGGCCCACAGGTTCGGGCTGACTTCCAGCTTGTCGCGCTTGCCGCCGTGCAGCGCCGCCATGCGGCGCTGACCTTCCGAATCCATCTTGGCGAACGACTTCTGCGCCTTCTCGATGGTTTCATCGTCGAGTTTGCTGATCAGTTCGTCCGCAGCGCGCCAGGCGGCTTCATTGGTTTCGCGCACGATGACGTGGAAGCGAATGCCGAAGCGCAATGTGCGGCCGGCCTTTGCCGCGCGGGCGCGCACCTTGGCGATTTTCTCGGCAACGGCTGCCGGCGGTTCGCCCCAGGTCAGGTAGACGTCGACCTGCTCTGCCGCCAGATCGATCGCTTCGTCCGACGAGCCGCCGAAATACAAGGGCGGATACGGCGCCTGGATCGGCGGATAAATGGCCTTGGCGTCCTTGACGCTCAGATGCTTGCCTTCGAAATTGGTCTCGCCGCCGGTGTGGGTCTTGCTCAATACTTCACGCCAGATCTTCAGGAATTCGTCGGAGATTTCATAACGTTCCTGGTGCGTGCCGAAGATGCCGTCGCTCTCTTGCTCGGCCGGATCGCCGCCGGTGACGACGTTGACCAGCAGGCGACCGCCTGACAGACGGTCGAAGGTCGCCGCCATGCGTGCGGACAAGGTCGGTGCGCTCAGGCCCGGACGCACCGCCACCAGGAATTTCAGTTGCCGGGTTTCGGCGATGAGGCTCGATGCCGTCACCCAGGCGTCTTCACAGGATCGCCCCGTCGGCAGCAGCACGCCGTCGTAGCCGAGCGTGTCGGCGGCGACTGCCACTTGTTTCAGATAGTCGTGGCTGACGCGACGGCCGCCTTCCGAGGTGCCGAGATAGCGGCTGTCGCCATGGGTGGGGAGAAACCAGAAAACGTTCATTGCAGACTCCAATCGATAATATTCAATACCGTGCAAAATCAGTTTTGCGCCACGCCCCGGAGAGCGCAGCGCGTGGATGCAGTTACTTCAGCACCGCATCCTTGACGTTCAGTTTTTTCGGGATCAGCTTCAGCTCGAAGAAAGCGTCGGCGATGCGTTGCTGCTCATCCAGCACCTTGGCGTCGACCGGCTTGAAGATGTGCTCGTAGCGCTTCAGGCTGACTTCGATGACGTCAGGATCCAGACCTTGAATCGGCGCCAGCTGTGCGGCAGCTTCCTTGGTGTTGGCGCGGATCCATTGACCTTCCTTGGTGATTTCTTCCAGCAGGACTTTGAGGATCTCGCCATTCTTTTCTGCGAACGGACGCGCGCTCAGGAAAAACTGATGATGGCTGACCACGCCGACGCCCGTCGCCAGACGGCGTGCGCTGATCTGCTTCTCGGCGGCAGCCTGGAACGGATCCCAGATGGCCCAGGCATCGACGGCGCCTTTTTCAAACGCGGCGCGCGCATCGGCCGGCGCCAGGTAGACCGGCTGGATGTCGCTGTAAGTCAGGCCGGCCTTCTTCAGCAAGGCAACCACCAGCCAGTGCACGTCGGAACCTTTGTTGAAGGCGATCTTCTTGCCCTTGAGTTCGGCGACGGTCTTGATCGGCGAATCCTTTTGCACCAGCAGGCCTTCGGCGTTCGGAGTCGGGATTTCATAGGCGCTGTAGACGAAGTTGGCGCCCGCTGCCTGCGCAAACACCGGCGGCGCTTCGCCGACATAGCCGAAGTCGACCGAGCCGACGTTCAATGCTTCCAGCAATTGCGGACCTGCGGCGAACTCCGCCCACTTCACTTCCACGCCTTGCGCTTGCAGACGTTTTTCCAACGCGCCGTGCGCCTTGAGCAGCACCAGCGTGCTGGCGGCCTTCTGGTAACCGATGCGCAGCACCGGCTTGGATTGCGCCAGAGCGACATTGCCGAAGCCGGTTGCAGCGATCGCTACGGTCAAGGCCGACAACAGGCTGACGGCGCGGCGTCGGGAAAAATATTGTTGTGCACTCATGTTGTTTTCCGTTTTTTTGCGTAACAAGGTCCCTCCGCGTTGCCATGCATATCGCGGATACTGAGGACAAATTAAAAAATGAAATGCTGTCTGGGGCGTCTAAACGCTACATCGGATCTGCGAAAAAGGAACGTCGCTGAATTCGCCCGGCGCAGTCTTGTGCAAGGCGATCAGGCTGTTCGACAATTGCTCGACGCCTTCCTGCACGCGCGCAATGATCGGCGTGTCCAGCACCAGGCCATCCTGCTCCGACCACACTACCTGCGCTTCCGTCGCGTAAATGCTGGGCAAGACATGCTTGGGATTGAGCGACGACAGCACCGGACGCAAGGCGTAATCGAGCGCCAGCATGTGCGACTGGCTGCCGCCGGTCGCCAGCGGCAACACCAGCTTGTTGGTCAGGCCGAATTGCGGCAACAGATCGAGGAAGGCTTTCAGCACGCCGCTATACGCCGCCTTGTACACCGGCGTGGCGACGACTACGGCGGAGGCTTCTTCGACACGGGCCAGCGCGGCCTTGATCTCGGCGTCGTTGAAGTCGGCACGGATCAGCGCCTGCCCCGGCAAGTCGCGCACATCCAGTTTGGAATAGCGATGGCCCAATGCAGCCAGCTTGTCGCCGACGTGATGCAGCAAACGGGTGGAACGGGATGGTGCTGAAGGACTACCGGCCAGCAAGAGAATCGTCATGGTCAACTCAAAGGATGAATCTGGTGATGGCTCCGGAAATCGTCATGTCGGTTTCCGGAGATGTCATGTATTGTTGAGGTGTTTATTTCTTGCCCGGCACGTACAGCTGATCGAAACTGCCGCCGTCGGAGAAGTGATCCTTCTGTGCCTTCTGCCAGCCGCCGAAGGTGTTGTCGACGGTGATCAGATTGACCTTGGGATATTGCGAGGCGTACTTCGCAGCGATCTTCGGATTGATCGGACGGTAGTAATTCTTGGCGATGATTTCCTGGCCTTCGTCGGAATACAGATGCTTCAGGTATTCTTCAGCGACCTTGCGGGTGCCGCGGCGGTCAACGACCTTATCAACGACGGCGACAGGCGGTTCAGCCAGGATGGAGATCGATGGCGTGACGACGTCGAACTTGTCCGGGCCCCATTCCTTGAGCGAAATCAGCGCTTCGTTCTCCCACGCCAGCAGGACGTCGCCCAGGCCGCGCTCAACGAAGCTGATGGTAGCGCCGCGCGCGCCGGAATCCAGCACCGGTACGTTCTTGAACAGCTTGGAAATATAGTCGCGCGCCGCGGCGTCGTTGCCGCCCTTCTTCAAGGCATAGGCCCAGGCTGCCAGGTAGTTCCAGCGTGCGCCGCCGGAGGTCTTCGGATTCGGCGTGATCACCGAGACGCCCGGCTTGATCAGATCGTCCCAGTCCTTGATGTGCTTGGGATTGCCCTTGCGCACCAGGAACACAATAGTCGAGGTGTAAGGCGAGCTGTTGTGATCGAGGCGCTTTTGCCAGTCGGCCGGCAGCAGCTTGGCCTTTTCGGAGATTTCATCGATGTCGTAGGCCAGCGCCAGCGTGACGACGTCGGCGTCAATACCGTCGATCACCGAACGGCCTTGCTTGCCCGAGCCGCCATGCGATGCCTTGATGGTCACGTTGTCGCCGGTCTTGGCTTTCCAGTATTTGGCGAAGGCCTTGTTGTAGTCCGCGTAAAGTTCACGAGTCGGATCGTAAGAGACATTCAGCAACGAGATATCTGCGGCGTGCGCCAGCGGCACGACCTGCGAAAACAAGGCTGCCACCGCAACCGACTTGATAAACTTTTTCAACATGATCTGCATCCCTCTTGGTTCAGTTTTGTTCTGGAGGTCACAGATTAATGAGTGGGCAAGGAAAAACGAACGAATACTTTCTTCTCTCAATATGCGAAAAACAGATATGCAATCGCAACGCCGCTGAATATAGAGCCGGCCTGTTCATATCAAATTCGCATAAGGGAATCACCGGGAGCAATATAGCGGTGAATGTGGCGTCCGGCTTGGGGGAGTATTCGCATATGCAGTAGTTGGTAGAGCAACATCAAATAGATGGTATCCGAGAGTGTCCATTTCTGGCCGATTGCGGACGGTCGTCGAGCCGATGAGCTTTAAATTTCAGGTGTGGTTTTGAAAAAAACGTCGTGTTGATTCGATTTCTCTCGACTGTAACTAGCTTTAAATTCTTGAAGGCTTTCCGCTGCAGTCCAAAGATTGGAAATGTAAAAAAATTCTTTTTCGAAGGGAACTTCAAACTCTGAAATATCAGTCGCGTATTCGCAGTTTCGACTAAGCATTGTTAGCCAATCTACATAGGCCAACTCCGAATAGAGCTTGCTCAGCTTCATATCCAATGAGTGAATTGTTTCGAAACCATGTAGATAGGCAATGCGTAGTGCCGCTACAAACTTTCCCGCAATGAATTCGTCGGCTAAGCGATCCGTTCCGCAGTAACGCTCTAAAAGTGTTTCTACAATTGGACGCACATCATCCATTTCGCTAGCGGCGGCGAGAAGAATGATGTCAAGGTCTTCTCCTTCTTCATTGTTACGCAACCGGTTCATGGCCCAGTTCACGCAACCTGAACCATTCCCCCAACCAAATCGAAGGTGAAAATATTCCTGTTCGAGAATCGAGATGGACTCCATTTTTATCCTCAAGTTGAAGCGACTGCTTCTGGCAGGAACCTGCCGTTAAGACAAAAGCGACCAAGTCACGCAAGCAACGTCATGTTGTGCTGCGAATTGCGAGTTATGAGGAGGGGCTTACGATCAATGCGGGGCCGTGGCTAGAAACAAACCATGGCGTTCCGTCCACTCGCCTTTGCCTGATACATCGCCATATCCGCACGTTGCAGCAGCGATTCCAGATCGTAGCTATCGGCAGCGACGCCGATGCTGATGGTCACGCCGAGATTTTCTGTTTGCCAGGGAATCGCCGTGTCGGCAACGGCTTGTCGAAATTTATCGGCAAGTATTTTGGCAGCGGCGACCTCCGTATTCGGCAGTAATACGGCAAACTCTTCCCCGCCGAAGCGGCCGCATATATCCGTTTTACGGAATCGCGATTCGAGCAAATGCCCCATTTTTTTCAGGACAAGATCGCCGGCGCCGTGGCCATGGGTGTCATTGACGTGTTTGAAAAAATCGATATCGATCAGCAGGATGCTGACTGGATGCGCGTTGCGTTCGCACAGCCGAATTGCCTGTGCGCCGCATTCGACGAAGGCTCGCCGGTTGAAGATGCCGGTGAGGGCATCGGTACGGGCCATGTTTTCTGCTATATCGCGGGCGTGTTGCAACTGATAACTCAGTAACAGGCTACTTTGCATGGCGTTTGAAAGTACTTTTGTCCCCAGAAATGCGGTGGCCATCATGACGGTGGAAGCGATCGCCATGCCAAGTGCGGCCTGGCCCGGCTGGATGTACAGCCATAATGTGCTGGGTAACATCACGGAGCTCATCGCGCAGATTGTCATTACGCGATGAGAGGCGTAGGTAACCATGCTGCCACCGAGCATACCGGCCAGGAAGAACAGCACAATACCCTGTTGCATCGTTTTGCATTCGTGTATCAGATACAGCGCCCCCAGTCCCCATATAAGCGAGGACAGCATGAGCGTTACCGCATACGGACGTTCCCAGGCCAGAATCTGCGGCCCCTGAGGGCTAGCCTCAAAATAACGCAGGAACATGATCAGGCGGATAAGTGTGCTTACACTAAGCACGCTAATCCATGCATAGGCAGCGTGCGGCGAAACGCTTCCCCACAGTGTCCAGCACATGATGCAGGCGATCAGCAGACTCAGAAAAAGAGCCGGGAAAGACTGACGAAAAAGAAGTGAAAGCCTATCGGCGCGAATCGCCGCGTCATAGGGGGATACAAGCTGGTCGGTGATCGTCGGCGGAACGTTTGTCATTATTTATTGGTTTTAACGAGTTCCTGTGGGCTGCCGCCATTTTTTCAGGACGGGACAGAACGGCGCCGTCTTTGCGTCTGTCGAAGCATATACAGCGCGCTTATCTTCTAATTATTTGTCACGTTGTGCAAGAGGGAAAAGAGCTTGCCCGAAGAGTTGCTCGTGCGAAATTCTTAAAATTGAAATGCCGATGATTATTGATTTCCTGGGTCGTTTCAGTCAGCGTCGACTAGGAAGCGGTGGCCTTTTCGATTTTTTGGTAAAGCTCTGCGGCGCTTCATCTTTATCGTATCCGTGATTAATTTCGTGCCTATTCAAAGACAGCTTCTGGCCGGTTGCGGACGGATACTACTTCTTGTCCAATCAAATGTGTTTTATTCGGGGCAGCCGGCGCTGCCGCGAAAGAATTTCACTGCCGTGTTCGCACAGGCATTGTCGATGTACAAGATTGCAAAGATGTGACCAACTTGTCCGCCAAGTCTGTCAGACGGCGCGTCATCTCTGCTTCGGTCTCCGCCACGGCTGGCTGCGGCGCCATCTGAAAAACCGCGACCTCGATACGGTCGGGTCCCCTAACAAACACACGATGGACGGACAGCGATTCTATGGGTTGCTTGGCGGGGTTATAGAAGGCACCGATATTTAACGGGAACGGACCGTTTCTCGACTCAGGCGCAATATCTTTCATTTTCAAGCCCAGCGTCGGGCCAAAGCCGGTGGTCAAACGCTCCACTCCGAAGCTGCGCCCGGAGGCGCTTTCGCCCTGGCGATACATGTCCGCTAATTTGGTGATTTCCGCTTCCGCATCGCGCCCCTCGGGAACGACAGATACCGCAATCGCAGCCATAATTTGCTGATCGTAAATCGTGCGTACCAGATGAATCGCATTACGATTGAACATTCCGGTCACCATTCTCTTCGCCCTGTCTGGCGTGGGGAACGCCACGCAGAAGACTCCTGGGAATGCATACTTTCCATCCCAGCCGCCATTGGGCCAGGTCATCTCATAAGTTTTTCCAGAAAGCGTGTATTGCTGCGCAAGCACCGGCATTGCCCCAAGTGCCAGAACAATTCCTAAGCTCACGATCTTTTTTTGAAACTTGCGCCCCATCACTATTTCTCCTTAAAAACACGCTTGAAATTTGTTAATTTTTTCTTTTCTCATCGCGAACGTTGTTGCGGGCGATTAATGTAAGAATTAAAAAAAGCTCGGCATGAATTAGTCTGATGTCCGTTATGGAGCGACCGCTCCTAGCCGATTACAGACATTCGACTATTTTCAACGCCTAAGCAATAGCGCCAAATTCCAGCGTTAGTCGCCGGTGAATTTTATATAAGTATGTGTTCTATCGACTGCCCGTTCTATTAAACGAACAACCTTCTCTAGATGCGCGCGTGTTTCTTTATCAGAGGTGTCCTGCCTGACAGAACGAAGTTCACTTAACAGCACCGGAATCTGGGTTCTGTTAAAGACGGTATTACCCCAAGGGTCAATGAAGCGTACGCATGTTGAGGTCAAGCTTGGCCATGTGGATATGGCCAATGCAGTCAAGTATCCCCGGGGGTCGAACACCTCCTGTATTGGCTCATGGCGCTCGGTTATCCAAGCCACGTCAATTCCCATCACTTCCCCAAAAAAGTTCAAATCAACAATTTCTTCTTCTGGCCGTTAGCGGCCTCTTGCGTTCCCAACGTGAGCGTGAGGCCCCCTTGGCATACTTCGCATAGCAATAAATATATAAGCAATAGCGATCAATACAGATGCACCCACCGACAGGCTAATTATGGGGACATCTAGGAATTGTGTTACCTCCGCACGCGGCACAGTTATCAATTTAGATACCGTACCTTCAGCGACAATCGCAACCGTAATCTTTTGTTGTAGATAGACTCGATATAGTGAAAAAATTGCTGCGGCACTAGCAATCGACACCAAAAAAATTCCGACTGCGATCCAAAGGCGCTGTGTCGTAGTTCTTAAAGTTAGCGTTGCTGCCACCATTGGAATAAACACGAAGGAAAAACAGATGAACCATACCTTCCAGTGCAACATTAATGGGGTAAAGGGTGTTTGCGAAGGTAGCACCAACCTCCCATTATCGGATGTAAGTAACCATATCAAAAGTCCCAAGTAAGCGTCTTTAAATCCCGTTGTCACGATAAATCCCGCGATCATTGAAAACACACCCAGAACGACGAGGAAGCGCGGTGATTTGGCCGCTGCAATATCAAGACCGAAAAACGATTTGTCAGGGTTATCACTGCTAACTACAGATTTCATAACTTAAATCTCAAGGAAACTAAATATGTAAAGACCAATGCTTGCTGAAGAATTTTTGCCCGTAGTTCTCACTATGAGGCTGTCCGCTTCTGGCCGATTGCTGCCCTTGACGATTACACGCGTCGATATGGATGATACTCAGACAATACCGGCTCTTCTATGCTCAATACAGATACGCAGTCATGAATTCCCGTGATCAAATACTCTTTGATATCAGGATCTATTTTTGGTGAGATGCTTCCGGGCCGATTAAGCTCTTGCGCTAACCATCCTCCGTCAAGAACCCGAAATAACCATCCTGCCGGTGTCGAGCAGACAGGCCAATATTCCATTAAATCACGCTCATCGGCTATCCGGACGCTAATTGCAAAGTGAAATGTTACGCAGCGCCCAGACTGCTTTTTCAGGTCACTAACGTAGATTTTCAAAGTACCTTCTCCTCGCCGTTCAATCAGATCGATCTCTGTTTCATCTGGAAATGTAAAGGAGGTCAAGGAATGCGCAGCGACGGTCATGGTGTATTAAGGAAATCTATTAAGAAAAATCACTCTGAGATTGACCGTTTCTGGCCGGTTGCGGACGGTCGTCGAGCCGATTCGATTTAAATTTCAGGTGCGTTTTTTGAAAAAACGTCGTGTTGATTCGATTTCTCTCGACTGTAACTAGTTTTAAATTCTTGAAGGTTTTTCGCTGCAGTCCAAAGATTTGAAATGTAATCGAATTCTTTTTCGAAGGGAACTTCAAATTCTGAAATGTCAATAGCGTATTCGCAGTTTCGACTAAGCATTGTTAGCCAATCTACATAGCCCAACTCCGAATAGAGCTTGCTGAACTTCATGTCCAATGAGTGAATTGTTTCGAAACCATGTAGATAGGCAATGCGTAGTGCCGCTACAAACTTTCCCGCAATAAATTCGTCTGCTAAGCGCTCCGTCCCGCAGTACCGCTCTAAAAGCGTTTCTACAATTGGACGCACATCATCCATTTCGCTAGCGGCGGCGAGAAGAATGATGTCAAGGTCTTCGCCTTCTTCATTGTTACGCAACCGGTTCATGGCCCAGTTCACGCAACCTGAACCATTCCCCCAACCGAATCGAAGGTGAAAATATTCCTGTTCGAGAATCGAGATGGACTCCATTTTTATCCTCAAGTTGAAGTGACTGCTTCTGGCCGATTGCGGCCGTCCAAAACGTCAGATTTCATCCAACTCTAGCTAGATTTACGGAGAAACCATTCCCAAGCCTTACGGTACCAACGAGGCCTTACAATTTGAATATCCGAAACTTCCGTCCCAGGTACAATTTTCACCCAACCAGTGGCCACATTCGGTTGTTGGAGCTTTTGAAATAGTTCAAGCGTGCTGTCTAGTCTAGCTGTCTGATGTTCATCCGTGACGTGCTCTTGCATTTCATGTACTGAGGTTATTAGCGAAGGCAATAAACTCTCTGGAAGCTGAATTTCGTGGCAAGCACCAAAGGTATCAAATGACGCATTAAAACCTTTTGAGAATGACTCAAGCGCGGCGCTCCCGCCACGAACCAACAATGCACCCCCAAGCGGTGCGAAATGTCCTGGTGCACCCCAAGCCTGTACCGCCCAATCTGCATCGGCAAGAAACAGATTTTCAAGCAGGGGCAACGGCACTCGCTCGGAATTCGCGAGGCATTCCTGTACAACGGTCCAGCGAAACGATTGATTTGCGTCGATAAATTCTTCGGCGTGCTTCCCGTTCCAAGCGAACGCAATTCTTTCATGCCCCGAAGGGGTGTAGTGTTCGATGAATTCGGTAATTTCAGACACAAAAACTCCAATTAGTTCAAAGGCCGGTGTTGGCCGGTTGCGGACGTTGGTAACGAGCTGACTCACTCGCCCACGCTGTTCTTGGTTGGATGTTTTCTAAGCCTCCATACCAATGGCAACTATATATTCGGCAACTTTGAGTGCCAGGATATGCCCTTAGATGAAATTGAGAAAATCAGCGTTCTGGATAGCTCTTCCCATGGATTGAAAGCGGTATCGAATTCAACGAGCGCATAGTCACGACCGCAAGTTTGCCAGCTCATGCATGGACAGGCATTAAGTGGGCTATTCCACGGCAGCTTACTAAGTGCTAAGAGAGCTGCTATGGCCGCATTACGGGTGCTGAATTCTCCGCACCACTCTGAGTGGATTTCATCCTCAACAATAAACATAGTCTAGGCAAGGTTCAGTCATATATTTTCTGTTCTTTCCGCTGCGGCTGGCTGGCGTTGCGGAGACGAAGTCTAATTTGCTTTCTTACTCCGTGGGATTTTCACAGTTTCCGAACACTTGCTATCTTGGCTGATAACCCTGGGCTCGTAAGCTCCTGCCTTGAACTCTCCTTCTGTACTCAGCGATAGACACTCCGCTCGAATTCTGAAAATATCTTGTGCTTAGTATCGAACTCAGGACCAAGGGTTCGGAGCACGTTCTCAATGCGGCTAGCCCCAACAAAAAGTCCGACCTGTAATGTCAATAGCGCCTTGGCCGAACTGACCAATTTTCGCACTCGTGCAGCTCGCTGTTCAGGAGTCATAGGTAGCAATACAAATCTATATGTCCGTTGCTGGCCGATTGCCGTCATGTCAGTCAGGCCATCCAATATTGTGAACATACGTGCCACAGTAGCGAAAGGATTATGCGCGTGATGCCCAAGTGGAGGCTGACCGAAACTGTCCTGGCTACAAGAATCAAATACCGTAGCTGCGTATCTCTCAGCATATCTGTTGATGCGCTTCACCGTCGCGGACTTGTCCTCAGGATAAGCAAGGCTCCGCCCAACTGAGCAGTAAAACAGAAATCCTATTTACAAAATGCATAGAGCTTGCACGGAAAGAGTTCGACAGGCACTACGTTCTCCGGATCCGTTGTATTGAGGAACTCCGCCTTGCATTGGGCCGCACTCCAGAATTCCGTCTGTTTGATGAGCGATACGACAAGCAAATAGGTATTGTCGGGCTTGGGCTTAAAGATCGCCTCAAAATGACAAACTTCTCTCTTGCTTGCCATCCAATCCGCATTGAGCAGTACTGCTCTGCCTGGAGTCGGCGCAGACATTTTCCATCCAGAACTTTGCTTGTTGCTTCCCTTGACATACCCCTTCGAGCGATCGCAGTCGTTGATGAAGGAAATCCCGCAATCCGTAAAACCCAGAGTCGCGTAGACACCATATGAATCCGGATCCGATATGTACAACGTGGCTGCCGGACCGACAACCGGTTTTTGACTTCCTGAGGCGCAGGCGGTGCATATGATGATGCAAGTGGTGATCAGTAAGTATTTTAGAGTTTTCATGTGAATTTAATTTTTCTTACTAAGACGGCAATCGATCTACAGAAGAAATTCGTAGATCTTTTTTATTTTTAGAAAGTGCTTCGGAAGCGAAGCCTGGTACATAGATGCTATAAATCCTATCGCTCACGGCTCTTCAAATTCTGAACAGACATAGCGTTTTCCGCCTTCCTCAATGATCTCAGGGGGCGTGAGATGTGCTCCGCAGATCGTGTTGTGAAAAGGTGGAGTCATTCACTTTGCAACGGTTGAATTACTTATCGGCCTAGAGCAACATCAATTGAAGAGATTCCATTTTGCGGGCAAATTAACGGTGCCATTATTTATCAGCAGAAAAGCACCTAGAGGCATCCGGAAAAACATTTTCAGACCACCTATAGAATTCTGACTTCTCTTGAATGACCATGTACGTTGTCCCATCGTATACCTTAAGACTTTGCCCTTCTGTAATTAGTTTTTCCAGAACACGAAGCCTCTTCTCAAGCCACTGCATAGGCGCGGCTGTTCCATAAATTTCAGCATCCCTAAATTCTTTCAGAGAAGCCGCCGAGACATAACCGTTCGCTATTTCGGAATCCAATTCGCTATTACTCAATTTAATTTCACCTTATTTCTTAATCATGTAGCCCGTTGCGGCATCGTAGCGGTAGCCATTTGCCAGTAGATATTGGTACTCTTTACCAAAACCCGTTTGAACGCCGTTTTTAACTAACACATAGCTCGTTGGATTTGTTGCCAAGACGATATCATCGCCTCGGCGAATCGCAGCATCTAAAAATGGGCGATTTACCTGCTCCCAAAATTGAGTTGGGCCCAATGCGTTATATAACTCATCTGGTGTGTTTAACAAATTGAAACCTCCAACTTTGGGATCAAGGTATCCCATATTTTTCGGAATTCCAATTTGCTGATTAATAATACTATTGGTGTCATCAATCCAAGTACCCAAAACAGTCGTTGTTTTATCCGGATTAGCTTGAATTGCCTTTCCCGTGGAAGCCTTCAACGCCTGCGGAAGCTCTACACCATCCCTGTAGAAATTATTGCTCTTTGCAGCGTCCGTTGTCGCCTTGACGATCGCTTCTGCAATCGCTAGCTCTGTAGCCCCTGGCCCCAATGCTCTCAAGACGTTAAATGCGATTTTACTCACGTCATAAGCAGCTTTGGCATCCATCAACCAAGCCTCTACATAGACTGGAAGCAGCCCCTGAGCCTTAGCTTGTGCAGCTTCCCAATAAGCATGAAGCGTCTCGTTGTCAGGGCAAAGGTTAGGAATTGCACAACCCAACTTGGCCATCTCATCTTTGATATATTGCGCTACTTTATTGCAGGCCTCGCCCTCGCAAGCAGCGATCGATTGCTCTAAAGCTCGGTTAGACGCTTCATCTTTTTTCTGCAATACCTCGGCGGTGTCACAACTTTTTTTATCGCGTTTGGAATAGCAATCGCTCTTTGCTTTGTTCAGATCCTTGCGTTCTTGGTGCCTCAGGTAGTTAAATTCTGTTGAAAGTTTTGCAGTCAGCCCCGCAGCGTTACCGTCTGTTGCTGTTCCACCTGCAAGCTGTGTAGTCGCCTTGGCGACAACCAGCCCTAGCAATTGCACCAATGCAGCTTTGTCTTCGGGACTTATGTCTTCCATTCCCAAAATATCTTTACCGAACATTTGCACTGCCAATTCAGCCGCTGCGGCGCCTGCTGCACCAGTACCGAACTCCCCTCCCATGGCCTTGGTCATCAAGCCACCTATCAGTGCGTGCACAGCCACTTTAGTCGAAGTATCGGCGTCATTCGTCTGCAACCAATCTCCCACTTTTTCATACAGCAGCGGAGCAATCTGCTGCGCCAACTGACTCGTCGCCTTAGCCACTTCCTGATCCCGCTGAATCTTTTGCAGGTCGAATATCTTGTCAATCGGGGCACTGGCGTTCGCCGTATCGTGGTTAATGCTGGCAATGGTCTGCTCGACAGTTTGCCCTGTCTTCTGCTGTTGCCCCGTCGAGTCCGTAATCACGACCGTGCCGTTGCTGATGGCGCTCTTAGTCGTACTTTCTGCGTTGCCTTGCTGCGGATTCTGACTATTGGCGGCCAGATTCGACACGACATTGTTCAGTACGTTTTGTGCCACGCCGACCTTGCCGGTGGTCACGCTCAGCGATGCGCCGCCATTGCTGGCACTGTATTCGGCCTTGTTTTCGATGTCGCTGGTGGTGAGTGTTCCTGTGGTCAGTTTGTTCTTGTCGGCAGTCGCCGCACTGGCGATGACGCTGCCCTTCAAGTCGGTGTTGCTGTTGACGTGGATGTCGTAGCCGCCGTTACCGGCGTAGATGCCGCTTTGCTCGTTGACGCTTTTGTAGGTGCTGTCGATGTTGCCGCTTTCCACACTGCCGCTGGCCGAGACCATATTGCCAAAGCAGAACGGCGGAATGCACAAGCTCACGCCCACGCCTTCACTGTTTTGTTGGCTGTGATAGGTGTCGCTGTCTTGTTGACTGGCGATGTTCAGATTGCGGCCTACATCTGCCGTGATGGTGTCGCCGCGC
This sequence comes from Herbaspirillum rhizosphaerae, assembly GCF_001189965.1. Taxonomy (GTDB): domain Bacteria; phylum Pseudomonadota; class Gammaproteobacteria; order Burkholderiales; family Burkholderiaceae_D; genus Herbaspirillum; species Herbaspirillum rhizosphaerae. The sequence continues at coordinate 378,693 of NZ_LFLU01000003.1, read as the reverse complement.
AATTGCGCGCCCAGCAAATTGGCGTCACGCCCGGCGGTGACGGAGAGCGTGTCGCTGGCGGTGATGTGCGTGTTGTGGTTGACCGTCGATTCGCCATTGGCAACGGCATTGGTTTTGGTAGCACCCAGCTCCAGCGTAAAACCATTCTGGTCGCCGCCCAACGCTACCCCAACGCCAATCGAGGCGCCGCTGGAGTTGCTGCTACTGCGATTACTCGTCGTGTCGGTGGCGCTCATGGCATTGATGTCACGTGCCGCCACTATATGGACGTCTTTGCCGCTAACTTGCGTGCCCATCAGATTGATATCACCATCGACAGCTTTGCCCTGCGCGTCGGTCTGGCCGTTGCCGGTAGCGAGAATTGTCATGAGGTTACCTGCGGCCAGAGTGCTGCCCTGCTGTTGTGTCGCCCGGCTGTTGCTTTGGCTTTCGCTGTTGCTGGTCCCCAGTGCAACTGTTACTTTGACCAACTGAGGCGAGCTGGTGCCGTCAGTCGTGATGCCTTTGGCGGCGGTGGCGGCCATGATGCCGGCCTGGGCGCCATACAGTCCGGTCAGGCGACTGTCGCCGCTGGCCTGGGCAGCCAATGCAGCATTGGTCACCTGGGTGATCTGCCCTGCTACCCCACCCACGCTCATGGTGACGCCAATCTGGTTGCTCTTGTGCGCCTCGGTTTTTTGGCTGGTGTCTGTACCCGCGTCCAGACTGACGTTCTGTCCGATCAGCGTCACATTGTTGGCGGCCGACAAATCGGTGCCTCGAATGTTCAGATCCTGTTTCGCGTCAACCGAGACATTGCCGTTGTTGCTGACGATCTGGCTGCGGACCGGGTTTTGCAGTTGCTGATTACTGTCGACCGTGTCGCTGGTGCTGCGGTAGCCGACCGTGGTGGCGGTGCCATTGTTGCTGCTTCCCAGATTGCCGAAAGCAGTGCTGTTGTTGTCTTGGTGCGAAACCTGCTCATTTTGGCCGGCGTTGATATTGATCTTGCCCTGCTGAGCCAGCAGGGACACATCGTTGTCGCCAACGATGCTGGAGCCCGCCACATTGATGTCGCCGGTATGGCTGTTGATATCGATGCTGCCGGCGCCGATACCGCTGCTCACTTGAGTGGTGGTTACGCCGGAACCGTTACCGTTTGCGTGTGCAACGCCGATCGGGGACATGCTGGTGCCGCCTTGGTTCGGACCGCCCGACAAACTTCGCCCCAAGGTTCCCCAATCCGCTGCGGCGAAGTTGATGGAACTGCTGGAAGAGGAAGTGCTGCTGTCTTGCACCGTGCTGTTCGTCGCCGCGACGATGTTGACGTTGTTGGCCGCGTTGAGAATAGCAGCGCCTCCTGCCGTCAATTGACTTCCCTGAATCGAAATATTGCCGTCAACAGCCCGACCGGAAGCATCGACACTGCCGTTGCCGGTTGCCGTCAAGCGCAAGTCACCCGCGGCGGTAAGCGTACTGCCGTTGTTGGTGATGCTGTCGAGCCTCGCAAAACCGCTGGAGGAACTACTGCCAATCGTGAGCGCAAGTTGCGGCGTCGAAAGCGCCGATGCACCCATTTCATCTCCTGCAGCTTTGGCCTTCTGCGCCTTGCTGCCGCCGCCATTACCGATGGCAAGCATATTCTTGAGGGTATCGTAAGGCGTACCGACCAGGGTCAAACCGATACCGCGTTGACGAATATCGTAGCTTTGTTCAACGTGCGCGATATCCTGGCTGGGGTCAATGGTGATGTTCTGCGCGGTGATCGAGATGCCGCCCCCGGTTCCTGCTACCGCTTTGCCTGCAATCACATTGCTGCCGCTGACAGCAGCATCTTTACCTGCGGTAATCGTGACATTGCCGCCGGTGCTGCCCACCGTACTGGCGTTGTTCGTGACGGAGTTGTTGACCTGCAGCTGATTCTGCGAGGAACTCCCCAGCGACAGCGTCAAACCGCTCGCAAAGAGTCCGGATTTTTTGGATTGGACTTCGAATCTGCTGTTGCTGGTATTTTGCGAGGTAACAATGTTGACGTTGTTGACGGCGTTCAGGCTCACATCACCGGTTCCGACCACGCTACTGCCGATGACGTTCAGATTGTTGCCGGCCTGTACATTGACGGTGTCTCCCGACAAGGTACTGCCAACGCTGGTTGTCGAGCTATCGCTTCTCTGCGCCCGAAAAGACGAAGAAGAGAACAATCCTTTCGATGTGGTGTAAATCGCCTGATCGACACTGCTTCCTTGCTGCGCGGCGCCCAGGTTGACATCGCGTCCGGCGGTCGCGGTCAATGCTCCGCCTGCATTGACATAGGCAGCCTGCGTGTTGATGTCTTGCGCCGCGGACAGCGTCAATGCACCACCAGTAGCGATCGCCGTGCCAAACACCTGGGTCGAGCTCTCATTCAGGTGATTGTCGCTGTTGAAGGTGACGTTATAACTGTCCTGTGTTTTAACCGCTGTCGAATTCACATCGCGCCCTGCGGCGAAACTCGCGCTCCCGGTCGTGTTCACCGCTGCCGCCGCCAGGTTGACATCGCGCCCCGCCTGTACGGTCAACTGGCCGGCATTGACGCTGCTGACCTGGTCAATCTTGGTATTGAGTCCATCGGTGGCCATGTTCGACGCCGTAGTGGTCGCCAACGTCACATCGCGCCCCGCCAGAATACCGACACGATTGCCGCTGATGCTGCCGCTGCTGACCACGTCATTGCTGGCGGTCAACGATACCGTTCCCGCTGTATCCGAACTCTGGATGCTGCCGGTATTCCTGATATCGGTTGCCTGCACGATCATGCTGTTCGATGCCAGCAGCGTACCGCCGTTGTTCAGACTGCCGTTGATGGTCAGGTTGATGTCTTTGGCGGAGACCAGGCTACCGGAGGGAGCGATGTCTTCGGTGCTTACCCGGCTCAGATACACCACTGGCACCAGTGCCTGAGTTTGCGTGCCGTCAGGCAGCGTCACCGGCTTGTTCACCAACCAGACGATGTCGGACGTTAATGCCGCCATTTGCGCATCGGTCAATGCAATGCCCGGCGTGAGCTGGAAGCGTGAGGCCGTCGCTACACCGGCGTCCATCAAGGCCTTGTATTGATCCTCGGCCGTGTTGTAAGCCGCCAGCGTGCGCTTGCCGGTCAATTCGGTGATCTGGTCGCCGATCATTTTCTGCTCATAAAAGCCGTCGCCCAGACGTTTTTGTATCGTCTGTGGATTGAGTGCAAGGCGGCTCAGCATGTAGTCGCTGGAGACGAAGGTTTTATAGCTGGTGAATTTAGGATCGGTTTCGATCAGGTAGTTGAGGCCGGGTTGGGTGACCTGAGGAAACAAACCATTTCCAGGCACCACCAGACCAGGCAATGACCCGGAAATCATGCCGCTGCCGGCATTGGGCCTGCCGGCACTTGCGGCAGCATTGGCGATGCCTGCAGGCGCAGTGTTCTGCTGCACGCTCGCCACCGACAGATCCATTGTGGTCGATGCCTGCACGTTATCGTAAGGATTACCGTCCTGATTATAGGTGTAGTAATTGGTATGCGGATGACCGCTGACCCAGTGATAGTAGTTCTCGTTGGCGGTCATGTGCCAGATGGTGGTCTCGGTGCCAGTGGCGCCGATGTTGTTAATCGCGCCGACCGAACCGCTCAACGTTCCGCCCGCGACCATCAAGCTCTTGTCGTTCGTTACGTTACCCGACAACAGCATGTTGCCACCGGAGCTGATTCGCCCTGGATCGCTGCTCAGCACGACTGTTTTCTGAACCACTTCCGTGTAGTCACGTTTATAGAATTGCTCAAACCGATTGCCGTCCGGAATGACCAGAACGATACCGCCGCCACCGCTATCGCTCCAGGTAACTTGGTTAGCGTCGAACCAGGTATCAGGCGCAGCCCAGTATGCATACTGGGTGACATGCCTGGTCAACGCAGGATCATCTTGCACCGTCGTACTGAAATGATTATTCCGGTTGATCAGCGAAGCCGTTTGCAGATTCAATGCGCCGCCGGCATCGATCGTTGCAGACTCATTAATGATGCTCGTCGCGCTGCCTGTAGCCTGATTGTTGCTATCCAGCGCACCGGCAATGCTCATGTCACCCAGGCTTTGCAGTAACGCATGTTCACTATTGCTTACCTGCGCTGCACCGATCTGCATGCTGTTGCGGGAGGCCACCACGCCCGCGATATTGGTCGTGGCGTCGACATTGTTGGTGAAGGTTTGCGCCCCCAGCGCGACGTCTTCGCCGTAGATTCTGCCGGTATTGTTGAACGTCGTCGTGGCGCGCACCACCGTCGTGGCGCCGGCATTGATCAAGCCTTTGTTGTCGACGCTGTCGGCCGTCAGACTCAGGTTGCGCACTGCACTGAGCATGCCCGTGTTGGCGTTGGCGAAGGCATTGGTCACCGCAATGCTCAGGTCGCGGGTGGCGCTGATGTCACCGGTGTTGCTCAGCGTCGCAAACTGCAAGGAAAGATCGGTGCCGACGTTGATCTGCCCGCCGAGGTTGTTGTTCATCGCCAGTGCCCGCAGCTGCACGTTGCCGTTGCCGCCGATGACGCCGCCATTTGCCACTTGGGCAGCATTGGCATTGACGATCTGCGCACCGCCGTCAATCTGCGTCAGGCCGGTTCCGCTATTGGCGATGCGGCCGCCGCTGTTGTCGAGGCTTGCCGCCGCCAGCGTCAGCGCCGCCGTGCTGCCGTTTGCTTCGATGCGCCCGGCGACGTTTGTCAGCGCAGCGGTAGCGGCAATGTCAATGTTGTTGTCGCTGTGGATCACGCCGTTGGAATTCGTCACGTCGGCGCCCGCACGCACCGTCAACGAGTCCTTGGCGTAGAGATTGCCGCCGGTGTTGTCTATGCCCGCCGTCGCCGTCAGGCTCAGCTTGCCGTTGGCTGCAGCGTTGCCGGACGTATCGACACCGGCCGCCATCGAATTTGATGAAGCGATATCGTGTGCCTGCACCGTGACATCGCCCTGCGCGGCCAGCACGCCGGTGTTGCTGACGCTGCCTGTTGCATTGACCTGCACTGCCTGCTGCGCATACAGGTTGCCGCCGTTGCTCACGTCGCCCTGGCTGTTGATCGCGATGTTGCCGCTTGCGGTGGTGCTTCCGTTGAGCGTAACTTTGCCGTTGTTGTCGATGCTGATGTCGCCGGCTTGTGCAGCGATGGCGCCGAGGCTGCGCACACCGACGCCCGCCTCCGTGCCGACCAGCCTGATCTTGTTCGCATACATGCCGCCCAGTTGCGCCAGGTCGATGCTCACTGTCGGCGCACTGCCTTGTCCCTGGATCACTTGCACGCCGAGGTTGGCGTAGTTCACCAGATTGGCGCCTGTGACGACGTTGAGCTGGTCGCCCCACAACTGGCCGTTGACTTGCACGCTGCGTGCAATCAGATCGACGCGGTCGATTCCCGCGCCGTTCAAACCGCCGCTGTCGATTGTGATATCGCCGCGTGTCACGCGCAGATTCGAAAGGCTGCCGTCTGCGGCGAATTCCGGTGTGCCGGTGGTCAGCACCCCGCGACTGGTATTGATGAAGCCGCAGCCGCTGCAGGAGATCCCGTTGGGGTTGGCGACAATGACTTCGGCTCTTTGACCCGCCACTTCAATATAACCGTTGAGCTGGCTGCGGGAAGCGCCGGTCACTTCGTTGAGAATCAGACGGGCGCTGCCGTTGGCCAGCGCTGCGTTGCCATTGATGTAGCCGGCCTGCTGCGTCTGCGTCACCGTACTTGAGTTATTCAGGATGGCGCCGCCCTGGTTCACGTTGAACTGGTCGTAGCGATTATGCGAAACGCCGGCGGCGTTGGGCGTCACAATTTGCACCACGGGCTTGCCGTTGGCCGACTGATCGACGACCGGACGGCTGGCGGCGTTGCGATCAGCCACGATCTGCGCCTGCACCACGGTCACGCCGCCGAACAGGACGGCAATCATCACGCCCAGCTGCGCCAGCCGCATCCAGCCGGTTCTTGCCGATGGCGCCACGGCGCCTGCGCCGGCGCTTTCCGATGGGCTCTTGCCCTGGCTGGAGACGTTCTCTGCGACGGCCATGAGTGCGCCGCGACGCACGTTGAAGATGACGCGGTAAGCTTGCTTGTTCATTTTATTCTTCGTCTTGTTCGATTGATCAATACTGGTAACTCACGCTGAAACCGGCTGCTGGTGTGGCGGTCTTGAGTCCGTCCGGCTTCACCAATGCCCAACTGAGGAAGGCGTCGTAACGCAGCCCGGCGACGCCGCCGCGGATACCTGCCGCCGCACCGACCATCTTGTCGCCCAGCAGATACTGAGCGCTCGGGCCGAACACGCGTCCGGCGTCGAGCCCGACATACAGGGACTGTTTGCTTTGCGCCAGCGGTATTTCAAGTTCATTTCTCACGTAGAAACCGCGCTCGGCGGCCAGCGTTTGTTCGCCGTCGAAACCGCGCACGGTGTAGCGGTTACCGATGGAGAATTGTTCCGACTGGAACAAGGCGGAGCGTGTGGCTTGCGCCCGCAAGGCGCCGATGTAGTTGAACGATTGGCCGAACAACTTGAACGGCGCATAGAGGCTGGCATCGAGCGTTTGCAAGGTATAGCGATAGGTCGGCGCATCGGTGGTACGCGGCTCCAGGTCCGGCTGGCCGTTGAACCACGACACGCCCCAGCGATTGGCCAGCGTCAGATTGAGCTGGGCGTCACCGATATAGCGCGTGTGCACCCACGCCAGTTCCGCAAAGGTGGTATTGCGGCGCTGCACTTCCAGCTCGGTGTCGTCGACGTAGGAATGGCTCCAGCGCTTTCCGACCTTGAATTGCCAGCTGTGTTTTTGATACTGGTCGCGATAGAACAGCTGTTGCGTCGTGAATTCGAGGCTGCGCGATTTGCCGCTGGACACGAAGGTTTGATACAAACCGGCGATTTGCTGGTGATAGTCGTAGCTGCTGGCGTAGACCGAGAAGGTCCAATAGCCGTAGGGAATGGCGTAGTAGACGTTGCCGCCGGTCGTGCCGCGTTGTTCGCCCTTGCGATCGGCATCGGTATTGACGCCGAAGTTGAAGAGGTCATTGGCGCCGAGCGCGTTGTCCAGTGCAGCGTTCACGCCCGTCTGCAATTTGCCTGTGCCTTTGGCGCCGCTGTCATCCAGAGAAACGGTAACCTTCCATGGCTTGATGCGCTTGACGGTGATCACCACGTCGCTCTCGCCGGGCAAATCCCCGGGGACGATCTCCATGTCGACTTCCTGGCTCGGCACCCGCTTCATCTGCTCAAGTCCTTGCTCGATGTCGTGCAGGTTGAGCAGTTGGCCTGGACCTGTCGGAAAGGCGTTCTTCCAAGTACCGGACAGGGAGGGATCGGCAAAACGGATGGCGTGGATCACACCCGGCACCAAAGTCAGCGTCAGCGTGCCGCTGGACAAATCCTGCGCCGGAATCCCCAGGCGCGTCGTGCTGTAACCCTTGGAGAGAATCAGCGCCGTCAGGCGTTTGACGATCAGGTTGAGACCTTCCTTGCCGATGCAAGCGCCAGTGTATTGCTCCAGATATTGCTGAGCGAACCGAAACGGATCCTGCGAGAGCGTACTGGCCCCCAATGCGCGCATCGGCGCGGGCAGCTGTTCTGGAACATGCAAAGTGAAATGTTCGATGGCGAAACAGGGAGTTTCAGTCGGAAGCGCCAACGAATCCGGAACAGCCCCGCTTGTTTGCAGTTCAACTTTAGGTGCGCGCGCCAGTCGTTCGCGCTCGGCTGCTTCAGCACGGGCACGTCGGCGTTGCTCTTCACTCTCGGATGTCTGAACAGTCTGGGCGGCAGCGCCAAGGTGCACTGCTGCGCCGATTAATAGAAAGCTCGCGAAACACTTGCCGTAAGAAAACTTCTTGTTCTGATAATGCAAAACCACACCCCGGAAATTCTTATTGGTTCTTTAAATTTGTTGCCGGGCGGGATTTTATCCGCAGATCACATTCTTGATTTATGGGAATGTTAGTTTTTGTGAAGAAACATTGAAAATACAACAGCTCGCATTATTTTTATTATCATTTATTTATTATTTATCGATAACAAATTGAAATAGGAAAGAGATAAATGCATTTATATCAATAAAAACAATATACTAATTAGTATGTTGATAGCTTAAAACACACCGAAAAACGATAACTCTCGTAGTGTCAGCGTAGAGTTTTCATCACCTTACTCGCATTTAAATATTAAAAAAGATCCTCTTCGCTTAATCCATTTCTCAACATATGCCTGATAGCAATTAATGTTCTTGCAACACGTTGATGATGCCGATAGCAACTCTCCGTCAGATAAGTCAGCAACCATCAATCACTGAATCCACGCAAACGATAAGAACGCCCCACCGTGACAACGGTCGCTGGTGTATATCGAAAAGCCGTTTCATTTTGACGCTGGTAAAACTACTGGAAACACCTGAAAACGCCTCCTCTTAGCGCATCGCCTTCTGCGGTGTTTCACAATGTGGTATAAAGAACCTATTGCAATGCATCAAACACCGATATGAAAAAAGAAGCCCAAGACGAGACAGGCGCGATATCGATTCAGGTCATTGAGCGCATGGTGTCTCTGCTGGACGCTCTGGCAATGTATCCGGATCCGGTCAGCCTGAAGGAATTATCGGCTGCGACCAAACTCCATCCGTCGACCGCCCACCGCATCCTTAACGATCTGGTGGTGAAGCGTTTCGTCGACCGTTCCGAGCCTGGCACGTATCGCCTCGGCATGCGTTTGCTGGAGCTGGGCAACATCGTCAAGAGCCGCCTCAGCGTACGTGAAGCCGCGCTTGACTTCATGCGCGCCCTGCATCGCAAGACGCATCAAACGATCAATTTGTCGGTCCGCCAGAGCGATGAGATCGTGTACATCGATCGCTCCTTCTCCGAGCGCTCCGGCATGCAGGTGGTGCGCGCCATCGGCGGCCGCGCGCCCTTGCATCTGACCTCGACCGGCAAGCTGTTCCTGTCGATTGACGATCCCAAGGCCGTGCGCGCTTACGCGACGCGCACCGGACTCGCAGGACACAACAAGAATTCGATCACCGATCTCAGCAAACTGGAACGTGAACTGAGCATGGTGCGCGCACTCGGCTACGCACGCGACAATGAAGAGCTGGAACTGGGTGTGCGCTGCATGGCGGCGGGCATCCGCGACGACTCCGGCAAGCTGGTGGCGGGCTTGTCGATCTCGGCGCCGGCCGACCGACTGCAGGAAGATTGGGTGGAAGACCTGATCACGACTGCCGCGCAGATCTCATCGGCATTGGGCTTCGTGAGCCAGCAGGACGGCGCAACTTAATCACGCGGCTTGTCCCGGACCCGGGCAATAAAAAAGGCGAACCCCGGTTCGCCTTTTTTTATTCATCGGACGTTGCCGAGTTGATCTGAATCAGCCTTCGTCTGCACGTCCGCCGCGCAGGTTCACGCGGGTCAGATTTTGCGGACCTTGTTCGGACAGCCACTTGCGCATGCGGGCGGCATCGCCGACATGCGACAGCTTGCCCTTGGAGTCGAGGAACACCATCACCACCGAACGGCCTTCGATCTTGGTCAGCATGACCAGGCAGTGGCCTGCTTCGTTGATATAGCCGGTCTTTTGCAGGCCGATGTCCCAGTCCTTGCTGGCGACCAGACGGTTGGAGCTGGCGTATTGCAGGGCGTGGCCGCTGGGTTCGACCATGTATTTGGCGTCGGTGGAGTATTGACGGATGATCGGATAGTTGTAAGCGGCGACTACCAGTTTGGCGAGGTCACGGGCGCTGGCGACGTTGTTGCTGGACAGGCCGGTCGAATCGACGTAGTGCGTATCCATCATGCCCAACGAGCGCGCCTTGGCGTTCATTGCGGCGACAAAAGCCGGCAGACCGCCCGGATAGTTGCGGCCCAGTGCCGATGCGGCGCGGTTTTCGGAACTCATCAGCGCGATGTGCAGCATGTCGTCGCGCGACAATTGCGCACCGACGCGCAGGCGGGAGCTGCTGTGCTTTTGACGATCGACGTCGTCATCGGTGACGGTCAATGTCTCTTCCATGTTCTGACGCGCTTCCACCACGACCAGCGATGTCATCAGCTTGGTCACCGACGCGATCGGCAAGGCAACGGAGGAATTCTTTTCAAACAGGACTTGCGAGCTGGCCTGGTCGATCACCAATGCAACATTGGAACGCAGCGCCAGCGGATCCTGGGTCAGGTTCAGGCCGGCCATGTCGCCGGCGGTCATCACGGGAGGAACGACCGGCATGGTCGGCATTGCGGCGACGCGCTGGTAAACGACGCGGCGCTTGCCGTGTACGTAAGCAACTTTTTTGACGAGTTTTTCGCGGTGATCGAGGGAGGCCTGGGAGGCTGCGCGCTTCGGAGCGGCTTGTCGTTTAACGACGGCTCGCTTGACTACGGTCTTTTTAACGACTGTTTTCTTGGTATTGGCCGACGTTTGGGCCTGTGCGGGAGAAATGCCGGCCAGCACGAAAAGTAGCGTAGTGACGACAGCTAGCGCAGATTTAAGCATTGGTGAACCTCCCCCTGATTGATACATACAAGAAACTGTTGGCAGTGTAGCAAATCAAGGAAAAATCGCAAGATAATTAGGTAGTTAGCGCAACTATTTAAACAACTTTCTTCAGAAATGCGCTTTATTTTACTTTTTGGAAACCTACGCGACTTTTTTCTGTGTCGCGATACCCCTGTAATTTGCTATAACCAGACCCGCCAGTACAAAAATAAAACCCAAAGCATGATACCAGTGTAACGTCTCTCCGAGGCAGGCCATCGCGATAACAGACGCAAATACCGGCACCAGATGAACGCATTGAGATGCTCTGACGGCACCGATACGGTCTATGCCGTAATTGCATACCAGCGTCGCCAGGATGCTGGGAAACACCGCCAGATAAAAAACACCGGCCAAACTGCTTTGGCTGAGCGGTATAACGAACGCCTGCCCGCCTCCGTTGACGAGCATTGCAAAAGTCAGTGCAATCAATCCGATCGCCCCCGTCACCCACAGGTAAGCGAAGCTCGGCAAGGCGCGCGGGCGCCGCGGCAACAGCAGCAGATACAGGCTCCACATCACCATGGCCACCAGCATCCAGCCGTCGCCGCGATTGAGCTGAAAGCTTGCCAGGCCGGCGAACGAACCGTGGCTGATGATCATCGCCACGCCGTACAGCGACACGATCACGCCGGCCAGCTCCATGCGGCCAGGACGATGTCGATGCAGCAGCGCCGACAGCAGCAAGGTCCAGACGGGAATCGATGAGTTGAGCAAGGCGGCGTTGGTGGCGCTGGTGAAGTGCAAGGCGCCGAAAATGAGCGCGTTGTACAAGCCGGTGCCGAGCAGCGCCAACAGCGTCAGCAAGGGCAATGCGGCGCGGATTTCCTGCCGGTGCCGCACCACGTCGCGCAGCACGAACGGCGCCAGGATGAGGAGGATCAGGACCCAGCGCCAGAATGCCAGCGCCATGGGGGCGACTTGCTGATTGAGCGCTTTGCCGACCAGCATGTTCCCGGCCCAGAACAGCGCTGCGGCAGCGAGCGCCAGAACGGCGAGGAAGGTGGATGAGCTGGATGAGCGCGAAGCTTTCATGGGCTGGCGACGACTAGCGTGAGAAACAATGCCGCCAGCTTAAGCGCCGCCTCATCCTTGGTCCAATATATTATTGGGATGGATTTAGGTCGTGATTTATATTATTTACCAGACCTTATTTCTTGATCGCTTCGACCAGTACGGTGTCGATGTCGAAAGAATAATCGTCGCCGACGTTGAAGTAATCCCGCACCTCGGCAGGCGCCGCGCGCCACAGCGACTGAATCGCGGTGATGTGCTCGCGCGACGTGCGCATGCGCGCCACCCACGAAGAAAACTCCAGCGTCAGCTTCCAGCTCTTGGAAAACTCCACCTGCAAGCCGGTCTGTGCGATCAGCTTCTTCCAGGACGACATGCTGACATTGCGGACATGCGAGGTGTCGCGCAGCAATTCGATCGCCTGCATGTAGGTGTCGGCCAGCACATCTGCCGGTGCGGCAGTATCGATGACGATGAAACGACCGCCCGGCTTCAATACCCGCGCCGCTTCCTTCAAGGCTTGCGGCAGATTGCGCCAGTGGTGCGCGCTGAAACGGGTACAGACGACATCGAAGCTTGCATCGTCAAACGGCAGGCTGTCGGCGCTGCCCTGGCGGATCTCGATGTTCGGCAACTTGCGGTCTTCTGCGGCAATGCGTACGACTTCCAGCATTTGCGCCGACAAATCATAGGCAAGCACTTGCGCAGCAAACGGCGCCACGGCAAAGCTGGCATGGCCGCCGCCGCAACCCAGATCCAGCACGCGCGCTTGCGGATAGGCTGCAGCGTAGGCCGCGAGGTCTTGCAGATCTGCGCCCTGGGCATGTACGGCACTGGTCAGATACGACGCTGCGGTGGTACCGAATTGTTCTGAGATCACTTGATTATGGCTACGCATTCCTGGCTCCTGATGGGGAAGAGAGTTAATAAAAACGGCTGGGAAGTGCTAGTCTAGCGATCTTCTATTCTGGTACAAGTTCAGTGTTTATACTATTATCAAAACCAATAGTTTCACCCCACCGACTACTACCCTGAGGCGCGTGCCGCCCTGCCCGTCCACCATGCAAAACGAAGACATCAAACGCAAGGCACTCGGCGAATTCATCAAATCGCAACGAGAACAAACCTCGCCGGCGCTGGCCGGCCTCAGCCATCTGTCGCACGGCACGCGCCGCCGCACGCCGGGCCTGCGCCGCGAAGAAGTGGCCCAGCTCTGCGGCATCAGCGTGACCTGGTACACCTGGATAGAACAAGGACGCACCGACTCCATCTCGCCGCAAGCCTTGTCGCGCATCGCCGACGCCTTGCACCTGCCGCGCGCCAAGCGCGCTTATCTGTTTGAGTTGGCGGAAAAGAAAGATCCCGTGCATCAGGACGACCACGCCGAAATCGTGGCGCCGGAAATCCTGGACGTGGTGCGCAATTTCCGCCAGCCGGCTTATGTGCTGGATCGCTATTGGAATGCGCTGGCCTGCAACGTTCCCGCAAAGAATTTATTCGCCGGCTGGCTGAGTCCGAAAAGCGAAAGCAGCAACCTGCTCTACTTCACCTTTTGCACAACGGCGTCGCAAGAATTGATCACGGATTGGGAACAACGCGCACGCCGCCTGGTTGGCGAATTCCGCGCCGATTGCGGACAATATCTGGACGATCCGCAGATCAAGCAGATGGTCGAAGAGCTGTCTTCACGCAGCAGTCTGTTCAAACGCGCGTGGAGTCTGCAGGACGTAGTGGAACGCGAAGGCGGCGAGCGCCTGTTCCGGCATCCGGTGCGCGGAACCCTGACATATCAGCAAGTGAATTTTCGTGTGGCGAACCGGCCGGACCTCAAGCTGATTACGCTGATGCCGGCCTGATTTTGGTTCGCTTTATTTCCTGACGACGAAGGCGACGCCGATCACGGCGATCACCATGCCGGCAATACCGACCATGCTGAACGCCTCGCCGAACATCAGCCAGGCCATCACCGCCGTGGTCGGCGGCGTCAGGTAAAGCAGACTGGTGACTTGCGTTGCCGCGCTGCGGCGGATCAAGGCGAACAAGAGGAAAATCGCGCCGATCGACAAGGCCAGGATGGACCACAGCATGGCGCCGATAAAATGCGACGTCCACGTGACCGTATGCAGATCGAGACTGAAATCCTCGGCGAAAATCGCGAACGGCAGCAGCACCAGCGCAGAAGCGATGAATTGAATGATGGTGCCGGTGCGCAGATCGAAGTGGGCGCAAAACCGCTTTTGATACAGCGTACCGATGGTGATGCTCACCAGCGCCATCACGCATAGCCAGATCGCCGTCCATGACAAGCCGATCAGTGAAATCTTGTTGGCGACGACCAGCCCCACGCCGCACAAGCCCAGCCCCAATCCCAGCCATTGCCGCCTTTTGACTTGCTCGCCGACGAACGGCGCGGCGAAGGCGGTCAGCACCGGTTGCAAACCCACGATCAGCGCGCTCAGCCCGGCGGGCATGCCCAGTTTGATCGCCGTCCAGACACCGCCCAGATAGGCAGCATGCAAGAGCATGCCGGCGATGGCGATGTGCACGGCTTGCTTGCCGCGCGGCCATGGCGCGCGCAGCACCCACACCAGCGGCAGCAAAAACAGCAGCACCCCGGTAAAGCGCAGGATCAGGAAAGTCAGCGGCGGCGCATAAGGCAAACCGAACTTGGCGACGATGAAGCCGGTGCTCCAGATCAGCACGAATGCCAGCGGCACGAGATTGAGCAACTGGGGATGCCAGGAGCGCTTGTCCTGCTGTGGGTCTGACTGGGGATCGGACTGAGGACCGGATTGACTACGGGTGGTGACGCGAATCATGATTATCCAAAACGACTGCCTTTGTCTCCGCCGGAACGCGCCGGACGGCGGACCTCAGGTCGTGAGGCCGGCACAGCGCGATCAGCGCCAGTCGGCAGCGTATCGACTGGCAAGCGTAATTGTTTGTATGTGGACGGCGACGGTGTCTTCGATGTTTTTTCCGTAGCCGCCCGCCATCGTAACCGCGATCGGAATTTTTTGCTGACGCCCCAGTTCGAACACCAGCTTGTCGCGCTCGGCGAGGCCGGCCAGGCTCAGCTTCATGCGGCCGAGCCGATCGCCTTCATGCGGGTCGGCGCCGGCCAGATAGATGATCAATTGCGGATCGAAACGCTGCATCAATTGCGCCAATGCGTCTTGCAATGCCGATAGATATTCCACATCGCCCACGCCATCCGGCAAGGCAACGTCGAGATCGCTACGCTCCTTCTCAAAGGGATAGTTGCGCTCGCCATGCAGGGACAAAGTGAAAACGGAATCGTCGTTGGCGAGTATCGATGCAGTGCCATTGCCTTGATGCACATCGAGATCGACAACCGCTACGCGGGATACGCGGCGCTCGGCCTGCATCAGGCGGGAAGCGACTGCGGCATCGTTGAACACACAGAACCCGGCGCCATGATCGGCATAGGCGTGATGCGTGCCGCCGGCCAGATTGACGGCGACGCCCTGCTCCATTGCACTGCGACATGCGGCGATGGTTGCGCCCGCCGACCGGCGCGAACGTTCGACCATTTCGGGCGACCAGGGAAAGCCGATTTCTTTTTGCGCGTGATCGGACAACTGACCAGTCGACACCAATTCAACATACTTCGGATGATGAGCAAGTGCGAGCATGCCGTCGCTGGCGGCGACCGCTTCGAGGAACTCCAGATCAGGCACCGCAGCGGCCGCGCCCTCACGAATCATGCGGTATTTCACCATCGGGAAGCGATGCCCGGCCGGTAACGGCAATACAAAATGGTCGCTGTAAAACGCTCTCAAAACAGTCTTCTTTCCCTTTAAAAAACCGACGCGGAAGTATGTGCGTTGGCTTAAAAAAACAGCGCACAATCTTTTTAAAAATCGGCGACAAAAAATATTGACTTGTAAGTATTTTCACCTAGAATCTGAATTGTGCACCGCACAAATTCAGTTTCCAACAATACGCGTGCATGTTCCCTGAACCCTTCATTCTCTTTTTTTAATCAGACCAAAGGACCACGAATATGACGACTCTCACCGACCAATTTTCCGCCGCTACCAAAGCGAACTTCGAAGCTCAAGTCGCACTGTTCAGCCAGTTCGCAAACAAGACTTTCGAGGGCGTCGAAAAGCTGGTGGATCTGAATTTGAAGGCAACCAAGTCTTCCCTGGAAGAAACGCACGAAGCAGTCCAGAAGCTGCTGACTGCCAAGGATGCCCAGGAATTTTTCTCGCTGTCGAGCGCGCAAGCCCAGCCCAGCGTGGAAAAAGGCATCGCTTACGGCCGCCATGTCGCCGGCATCTTCTCCAGCACGCAGGCTGAACTGACCAAGACTGCCGAATCCCAGCTTGCCGAAGTCAACCGCAAGGTGATTTCGATGATCGACGAAGCCGCGAAGAATGCGCCGGCCGGTTCGGAAGGCGCGCTCTCTTTCGTCAAGACAACGATCGGCAATTTCAATGCGGGCTACGAGCAGCTCACCAAGAGCGCCAAGCAGGCTGCGGAAGCAATGGAAGCCAACGTGACGACAGCGGTTGACCAGTTGTCGCAAGCGACCGTAAAAGCAACAGGCCGCGGCTCGAAAAAATAATTTGAGCAACAAGCCTCACCCGGGCAGACATAATTGGATATGATGACTGTTCTGCCCGAATGCTTCATCACGTTGACACAGTTGTAACGCTGCAAGATTCTTAAGGTTTCACGCAACGACGCTTGTGCAAGACACGAATTCAGCAAAGAGGCGAAACCCCGTTTTATCCGTAGCGCCTCAGAGCAATCTTTGTCTCCTCGGTATCTGATTTTCCTCCTAAGATACCGTTTCTGATGCCTCGGTGAGCCGGGGCATTTTTTTGCCCCTCCCCTGTCCGGCGCACGCTTCTGCCCGGCTTCCATTGCACCATCTTTTTATTTGCTGTTCGGCTGATAGTCGGCGTTCAGTTTGCGCAGTCCCTCTTCCATCTTGCGAAACGCATCTTCCACCTGCGACGGCTCGCCCTTGACGCCCAGATCGATGTGGCGACGCGTCTGTTCGTCGCCGACGTGCGGCAAGCTGAACACTTTCACCAGCGGGTATTCGGCTTCGATGGCTTCCATCAGCGGCGTAACGGTCGATTCCGGCATTTCGTAGACCAGAACGGATTTCTCCGCCCAGGCCAAGCGATGGAACAGATGTTCATAACGCGTATCGAGCACCCATTCGAACATCGGCCAGGCCATGACCGGGAAGCCCGGCGCGAAGTAATGCGCGCCCTCGCCGCTGGCATTGGGCACGAAGAAGCCGGGAATCTTGTTATAAGGATTCGGAATGATCGAGGAACCGACCGGAAACTCGCCCATCTTGAGGCGATGCAGGTTTTCCGGCGCTTCGTAGTTCGGGGTGATGCCCGCTTCGCGCGCGGTCTCGGCGATGCGCTCCTGGATTTTCACCTTGGCGTCCGGATGCAGTTCGAGCGCGACGCCCAGGGCGGCAGCGGCGCATTGACGCGTATGGTCGTCCGGCGTGGCGCCGATGCCGCCGGTGCAAAAGACGATGTCTTCGCTGGCGAAGGTTCTCTTCAATGTCGCGGTGATGCGCTCCGTGTCGTCGCCGACATATTCCACCCAGGCCAGTTGCAGGCCGCGTGCGGTAAGCAGTTCAAGTACTTTGGGGAAATGCTTGTCGACGCGTTTTCCGGACAGGATTTCGTCGCCGATGATGATGAGTCCGATAGCCATATGTATCCGTTCACTCCTGCAGGTGGTAACCCGGAATTATGCCCTGATCCGAAAAATCAGGCTGGCTGATCGCTAGTTTTGGGTTTCAGGCGCCGCAGGATGATCGGCGCGCAGTTTGCCCAGGGCTTCCAGGCAATAGTATTGAAACCACAAGCCGGTGAAGACGAACACCAGCACATACAGCCAGATCGCACCGGCGGCCAGGATGGGGAAAAAGATCACCGACAGCGCCCCGCCCAGCCATAGCAAGGTCGGCGCCGCGCCCATGGTGCCGGCGATCGCGCCCACCAGCAGCAAAGGCCAGCGATGTTCGTGCAGGATCGCGCGCCGCTCGGCCGGTGTCGCATAGTCGGCCAGCGTGTCGTAGGCCATCACGCGATAGGTCAGCCAGCCCCACAACACCGGATGAATCACGAAGGCCAGCGGCGGAAAAATGGCGACCGGCAGCGTGATGATCCACGCAAAGACGAAGACGGCGAAACACCAGAGCGAGGTCCAGATGCTGCCCCACCAGGAGCCGCCGTGACGCTGTTCAAGATGCGGATAGTGGCGGCTGCCGACATGGCGCGCGATCGCCGGCACCGCCCACAATCCGACAAACACCAGGGCCGTCAGTATCATCAACGGCAGCAAGGCCCACATGGCGATCAAGGGGACGATCACCGTTTTCAGCGCGCCCATGTTGAACCAGTTGAGTATCGAGCCCGCCACGCCGAAGCCGTTATGCCCGACGAAGTAGTCTTGCAGCCAGTCGATCATCGGCTGCAGCCCCCACCACAAGGCGACGCCCCAGATCAGGATCGACAGCGCAAAGGGAAGCACCGTCAGCAGCAGCATCCTGATGTGCAGCTGCGACAGCAGCGCACGGCCGAATGAGGTTGCGAACAGGCGCATCAGCGGGCAGTCCGGCGAGAGAATTCGACGATGCGTTTCAGTCCCAGCCACTGTTGCGCCCAGAAACCGCGCCCGTAATTGCGCCCTTTGCCGGCCGGAGGCGGCAGCTGGTCGCGCACGCCGGTCATGGCAAACGCCTTGCTGAAATGCGTGGTGCGGAAGATGACGTCCCAGATCGGGAACAGCACCGCGAAGTTGTGCCCGCCCAGCGAATTCTTGCCGCGGCTTTCATGGCCGATGCCGATGGCGTGATGCAGGCGATGGAAACGCGGCGACACCAGCAGGTATTCGCCGATACGGCCGAAGTGAATGCGCACATTGGCATGTTGCAAACTTTGCAGCATGCGCGACGCCGACACCAGCAGGATGTATTGCCCCGGTTGCACGCCGATCGCCAGCGCAACCAGGCCCATCAGGACATCGCGCACCAGATCGTCGAGCAGATGGTTGCGGTCGTCGCTCCAGAGATTCATGTTTTCCTGGCTGTGATGCAGGCTATGCAAGGCCCACAGCCAGCGGAAACCATGCTGGGCGCGGTGATACCAGTAGTCGCAAAAATCCAGCACGACAAGGTAGAACAGGAAGCTGACCAGCGCCTGGTCGGTCACGCCGGGCCAGACGTCGTCCAGGTTGAAGGTGCCCCAGCCTTCCCAATGCAGGAACTCGCTGAGATAGGACATCGCCGGATCGAGCAGGAAGAACACAATGATGGAAAACGCGCCCAGACGATGCAAGGCAGTGTAGATGAAATCGTTCCAGCGCGCGTATTTGTCGGTAATCGGGTGCACCGGAATCATGGACTCCAGCGGACGCAAGATGACGAACAGCACCGCCAGCTCGCACACGCCGACCAGAAACCACTCAGTGCCGGTAAATGCCTCTTCGACGAATTCACCCAGGCCGAGCGCGAACACCGCGGGCTGAACCAGGGTTTCGAACAGCCATCCTTGGGCCGTGGCGAACAAATCTGAAAAGGTTTGAATCAGGTGCATCATGATCAATCAGTACATGTCTATTTAATGACGGCAGTCTGCTGCTTGCTGATCGCCGCCTGGTAGGCCGGATGGTCGCGCAAGGTGGCGAAACAATAGCCTTTTTGCTCCAATCCGGAAATCAGCGGCTCCAGCACCGCCGGCGCCCACGGGTCCTTGCGCGACCAGATGCCCAGATGCGCCATCACGATGTCGCCGTCCTTGAGTCTACTCAACATTTTTTGCAGCAGCATGGCATTCGGCCATTTGTCGCTCGGCAACTCATCGCCGGAAAATCCTGCTTCAGCCCAGGCCACATGAGAATAGCCGCAAGCGCGCCCGGCCGCCAGCAATTGCGGCGTCAGCTTGCCGCCCGGTGCGCGCCACAGATGATCCAGTTTGGCGCCGGTCAGTTCGGTGAAGCGATCCGCCACGCGCTGCAGCTCGCTGCAATACTGCGCGGCAGTCCAGACTTCTTTCTTGCCGGCCTGTGCGCCGAATTGCGGTTTGACCTCGATACGACCGTCCGGCAGATCGCGCTGGACGTACACGTGATCGAAGGTATGCGTGCCGAAAGCATGCCCCTCCGCCACCCGGGCCTTCCAGTACGGCGCCCAGGCCGGATCCAGCGTGTAGTCGCCGTGGATGGTTTTTTCGTTGGCGAGGAAGAATGTCGCCTTGATGTGGTGCTTGTTGAGCGTTTGGGCGATGTAGTCCGCCTGGGACTGGCTGCCGGTATCAAAACTCAGGTAGATCGTGCCCTTGCAGGAGGCGGCGCTGTCGGTCGCCGCCTGCGCCGGCCAGATTGCCGTTGCGACCGCCGCCGTGGCAGCCAGAGCGGCAAGCTTGCGCAGGCGAGACGGCCTGGCTGGCGACGGCGTCTGCATCAGAGGTCGGGAGCCCGATTGAAGAAATAGATGCCGTGCGGCGAGCGGCCGACCGGAATGACCTTCATGACCTTCTTGCTGGCCAGGTCGATCACCGCCACTTTCTTGATCCAGCGCAGCGTGACCCACATGGTCTTGCCGTCTTCGGTGATTTCCATGCAATCCGGGCCGCCCGGCACCTGGATGTTGCCGACGTTTTCCAGTGTCTGCAGATCGATGACGTTGATCGTGTTGGAGACGCGGTTGGAGACGTAGACGTAGCGCTTGTCGCCGTGTGCACGGAAATTGTGCGCGCCTTCGCCGGTACGAATCGTCTTGACTGTCTTTTGCGTGCGCCAGTCGATGACCTGCACGTAATCCTTGCCCATGATGCCGACCAGCAGGTATTTGTTGTCCGGCGTCATGAAAATACCGGCGGGCAATTTGCCGACCGGCATGGTCCATTTGACCTGCTGAGTCGCCAGATCGATGGCGCTGATCTCATTGCTGCCCTGCTGGGTGATGAAAGCGGTGGTGCTGCCGGCGTCGAAAGCGATGTGGCTTGGCGTCTTTGCCAGGCGCACGCGCTTGGCCAGTTCCAGATCGCGGCCGTCGTAGCGATAGACGTCGACGCGGTCCAGGCGCAGGCCGTTGGCGACAAACCATTTCTGGTCAGGCGAAAAGCCGATTTGATACGGATCGATGATGCCGCGCAACTGACGCTGGATCTCACCGGTCTTGGGATCGAGGAAAATCAGCTGGTTGCCGGTGGCGCTGGCGACGATCAGGGACTTGTTGTCCGGGGTCGCCATCAGATGGTGCGGTTCCTTGCCGACGGAAAATGTGTTGATTTCCTTATAAGTGGCCTGATCCAACAGGGTCACGGTGGCGTCGCCCGAATTGAGAACGACGACGACGTTGGCGTACGAAGGAGCAGCCAGCAGCACGCACAGCGACAGCACGAAGGAGAAAAGCCGGGAAATCCGGAAAAGCCGGGCAAAACTATGCAGCATGAAGAAACTTTACTTAAAAATTTTCGATCTTATCGTGCGTAACATCTGTGACAGCACGCCCCAGGGCACATAACGCCTCTGATGCCGATTCGGCTGACACGAGAGGATGTTCAACGGTATGTTTTGGTTTACACTGCGACCAACCCCGTTCAGTAACGCAGCATGCAGATGCGCAGAACATAGGGAAACCGGGCCTTTCAAAGGTCCGACCTCCCGAACGCGCGGCTAAAAATACAGCTAATCAGTTGCCGGCCGACGGCACAAACATACTCTTTGAAAGGAAAAAAATGTCCACTATCGCTACCTCCTCTGGACTGCAATACGAAGAAATCCAGGTTGGCACAGGCGACGAAGCCAAAGCCGGAAACCATGTCAGCGTGCACTACACCGGCTGGTTGCAAAACCCGGACGGCAGCGCCGGCAGCAAATTTGACTCCAGTAAAGACCGCAACGATCCATTTGCGTTCCCTTTGGGCGCAGGCCATGTGATCAAGGGCTGGGATGAAGGCGTCCAGGGCATGAAGGTCGGCGGCATCCGCAAGCTGATCATTCCCGCCTCGCTGGGTTATGGCGCACGCGGCGCCGGCGGCGTGATTCCACCGAACGCAACGCTGATTTTCGAAGTCGAACTGCTGGCTGTCTGAGTCCGTTTAGCCTGATATCCATTCAAGGAGAAGACGATGAGTCTGCAGGAACAATTTGAGCAAACCGTGGCGGAGTCCAAGAACCTGTCGGAGCGCCCCGACAACATGACGCTGCTGAAGATGTACGGCCTGTACAAGCAAGGCAGCAGCGGCGACGTGCAAGGCGAACGTCCGGGCATGACCGACTTTGTGGCGCGCGCCAAATGGGATGCATGGGCAGCCGTCAAGGGCGTGCCTCAGGAAGAGGCGCAACAGCAGTACATCGATCTGATCGCCGATCTGAAAGGCTGAAATCGAGGGCGGAAGAATGCCTCGCGGTTTCCGTCGTTCAGGACCAGCACAATAAAAAACCCGCCTCGGCGGGTTTTTTATTATCCAAGCGGCAACATGCCTCAGCGCTTCGGCTGCACGTCCCGATTCAGCAGATTCGGCGGCGTCTGCCCCGACAGCGCCGCAATCAGGTTATCGGCCGCGCAATTGGCCATCGCCAGCCGGGTCGGCGTCGAAGCACTGGCGATATGCGGCGTCAGCACCACGTTCGACAAACCGAGGAAGTCCGGATTGAAGGCCGGTTCGTTTTCAAACACGTCCAGCCCCGCCGCCGCGATTTTCTTGTCGCGCAAGGCGGCGATCAGCGCGGCATCATCGACAATGCCGCCGCGCGCCAGGTTGATCAGCGTCGCCTGCGGTTTCATCAGGGCGATGTCGGCCGCCTTGATGGTGTGATGCGACTCTTTCGAGTACGGCAATACCAGGATCACGTGGTCGGCAGTACGCAGCAACTCTTCCTTGCCGACGTAGCGCGCCTTGTTGGCGCGCGCCTCCAGCTCCGAGGAGAGTTGCGAGCGATTGTGATAAATCACGTTCATGTCGAAGCCCATCGAGCGGCGGGCAATCGCCTGGCCGATGCGGCCCATGCCGATGATGCCCAGTGTGGAGCCATGGACATCCGGGCCGGTGAAGCTGTCGTAGCTCCATTTCTTCCAATGGCCGGCCCGTAGCCAATGCTCCGATTCCGTCACGCGGCGCGCGGTCGCCATCAGCAAGGCCCAGCCGAAATCGGCGGTGGTTTCGTTGAGCACGTCAGGCGTGTTGGTAGCCTGTACACCGGCTTTGGTCGCGGCGGCGACATCGATGTTGTTGTAGCCGACGGCCATGTTGCACACCGCCTTCAGTTGCGGATTGGCGGCAAACAGCGCAGCAGTCACCGGTTCGCTGGGCGTGGAAAACAGGCCATCCTTGCCGCGCACTTTTTCCAGCAACTCGTCCGCTGGAAAGATGCGGTCTTCCTGATTCGATTCGACCTCGAAATGTTGCGCCAGGCGCTCCAGCACTTCGGGAAACACCGCGCGGGCCACAAAAATCTTAGGTTTCATGCTTGTCTCTTTTTATCGTTAAACAAAGAAGATGAAGGTCATCACGATGAACAGCGGCATCAGAATCGCGAACGACCACACCATATAACCGAAGAACGATGGCATCTTGATCCCGCGCTCTTCTGCAATGGCCTTGACCATCATGTTGGGCGCATTGCCGATGTAGCTGTTGGCGCCCATGAACACGGCCCCCGCCGAAATCGCAGCCAGCGTCGACGACAGCGTCGTCATCAAGGTCTTGGCGTCGCCGGAGGCGGTATTGAAGAAAACCAGATAGGTCGGCGCATTGTCGAGGAAGGACGACAGCAAACCGGTAATCCAGAAGTACATGGCATTGATCGGCTGCCCGTCGGCGCCCGTCACGGCGCGCACAACCACGCCGAAGGCGCCTGCCTCGCCGGCCTTGAGCATGGCGATGACGGGGGTGATGGTGATGAAAATCCCGGCAAACAATTTCGCCACTTCGGCAATCGGCCCCCAGGCGAAATCATTGCCTTCCCGCGCCGACTTCGGCGTCACCCACAGCGAAATCAAGATCACGGCCACCAGCGCCACATCGCGCAAGAGGCTTTGCAATTCAACCGGCGTGCCCATGATGGAAAATTCCACGCCCGACTTCCAGAAGCCGCTCATCAGCACCAGGCCGATGACCGCCAACAGCAAGACGAAGTTGATCTTGCCTTCGAAGCGGATACGGGAATCCGGCGTAGGGTCGAGCGCGGGCGGCAACTCTTCCTCTTTGTTCAGATAGTAGTGCCGGTCCAGCAGGTAGAAGATCGCCAGCAATGAAATGCAGACGAACAGCGTCTCCGGAAAAATATGCTGCATGGTCCAGAAGAAATCCACGCCCTTCAGGAAACCCAGGAACAGCGGCGGATCGCCCAGCGGCGTCAGCGAACCGCCCGCATTGGCCACGAGGAAGATGAAGAACACGACGATGTGCACGGCATGCTTGCGGTTGTCGTTGGCGCGGATCAGCGGACGAATCAGCAGCATCGAAGCGCCCGTCGTCCCCATGAAACTGGCCAGCACGGTGCCCAGTGCAAGCAAACCGGTATTGAGCGCCGGCGTACCGTGCAAGTTGCCGCGCACGCAGATGCCGCCGGCGACGACGAACAACGCCGTCAGCAAGGCGATGAAAGGAATGTACTCCGCCAGCAAGGCGTGCACCGTACCGGCCGCTGCCGCATATCCGCCGAACACGGCAGCGAACGGCAGCAAGAAGGCCAGTCCCCAGGCGATCGCAATCTTGCCGTAGTGATGATGCCAGAAGTGCTCGAACAGCAAAGGTCCGAGTGCAATCGACAACAACAGCCCGATGAAGGGAATCCCCCACAACACAGACAAGGTACTGCCATCAACATCGGCCGCGAAAGCCAGGTTGGGAAGCAGTAAGACGAGGGCCAGGGAGGCCGAGGTTGTGAGGAGTTTTTTGCGCAATTTTAGCCCTGTGGAATCGAGAAAAAAGCCGAATCGGTCGAGGGCACACTATACCAGCAAGACCGGCTCCCATGACCGGAATCGGCTTGCCTTAAAATATTTCAACTCGTGCAATTCCCTTGCGAAATTGCACCGCCGCAGGCCCCTACTTGATCTCGAACACCTGCCGCAGATACTTCACATAAGCTTCGTCGTCGCACATGTTCTTGGCCGGCGTGTCGGATAATTTGGCGACCGGCTGGCCGTTACAACGCACCATTTTCATGACGACTTGCAGCGGCGTGTAACCGAGGTCGTTGGTCAGGTTGGTGCCGACGCCGAAGGCGACTTTTGCGCGATCCTTGAAGCGCAGATACAGCGACACCACTTTGTCGAAATCGAGGCCGTCCGAGAACACCAGCACCTTGCTCTTGGCGTCGACGCGGTTGTTGTTGTAGTGCTCCAGCAAGCGCTCGCCCCATTCAAACGGGTCGCCGGAATCGTGGCGCGCGCCATCGAACAGCTTGCAGAAATACATGTCGAAATCGCGCAGGAACGCATCCATGCCGTACACGTCCGACAAGGCGATGCCGAGGTCGCCGCGGTATTCGCGCGCCCACATTTCGAAGCCGTAGATCTGGGAGTCGCGCAGACGCGGGCCGAGCGCCTGGCAGGCTTGCAGATACTCATGCGCCATCGTGCCCAGCGGCGTCAGGTCGTGCTGCATGGCGAACTGCACGTTGGAGGTGCCGGCAAAATGGCTGCCCATGCTGTCCTTCATCGCCAGGATCACTTCCGCATGCCAGCTGCGCGAAAAACGGCGGCGCGTGCCGTAGTCGGCGATCTTGCAGCCTTCCAGCAAAGGATTGTCGGTCAGCAGCGCGATCTTGTCGCGCAGGCGCGTGCGGCCGGTTTCATAATCGGGCGCGCGCTGGGTAGCGCGGAAATAGACTTCGTTGACGATCGCCAGCACCGGCACTTCGAACAGGATCGTGTGCAGCCACGGGCCTTTGACCTGGATGTCGATCTCGCCGTTGTTGAGGGGCGACGGCGTGACGCTGATGTATTTTTCGTTGAGATGGAAGAGTTCGAGGAAGTCGACGAAGTCGCTTTTGATGAAGCGGAAACTGCGCAGGTAGGCCAGTTCCGACTCCTGGAAACGCAAGCGGCACAGCGCGGCGATTTCCGCCTTGATCTCGTCGATGTAGGGGGTCAGGTCGACATCGTCATTGCGGCATTTGAATCGGTATTCGACCTGGGCACCGGGAAAATGATGCAGCACGACCTGCATCATGGTGAATTTGTACAGATCGGTATCGAGCAAAGAAGAAATAATCATGGGACCTGGCGACGCACCACCACGTGTGCGATAGAGGATACAAGGGGCACTATCTTACCTTGGATAGGACCGAAGGTGCCCCGCCTGCACGCATGGTTTATTTTCATCAGGCATGACCGGAACATCGACCACACCTCCCTGCCACGCAAACGGCGCCCGCCTTATCGCATTGCCGAAGCCGGGCGACGGCCTTTGACGTAGGTCTCGTCAGGCATGTAGCGCGTGCCGTCCAGATAGCGCCAGTCGCTCGATGGGCTGCGTCCGTCCTTGTAGCCCAGGGTGCCGACAAAGGCGCCCATGCTGGATTGCTGATCCTGTACACGGAACACTACCGGGCCGACCGGGGTATCCATGTTCATGCCGCGCATGGCCGTCACCAGCTTGTCCGAGTCGGTCGAACCGGCTTTCTTCATGCCGCACACAATCGCCATGATGGTGCTGTAGCCGAAGATTGCCGCCTGGTGCGGTTTTTCGCCATAGCGCTTCAGATACGCCTCGCGGAAGCGCTGATGTTCGGGCGTGGCAATCTGGTCGGGCGGATAGCCCAACACGACCCAGTTACGCACCGCGTCATACTGGGCCAGCATGTCGCCCAGCGCCTCGCCGGCCGACATCGAGTACACAGTGCTTGTCGCAAACAAACCCTGCCGGCTTCCCTCTTCCACAAACTGCTGCAAGTCGGTGCCGAAAGTCGCGTTGAAAATCGCGTCCGGACGCGCCTGGCGCAACACCCTCACCGCTTCCGCGGCCTTGAGCTTGCCCATGGCAGGCCATTGCTCGGCGACGAACTCGATATCGGGACGACGTTCCTTCAGCAGCAGCTTGAAATTGGCAACGGCGCTCTGGCCGTATTCGTAATTGGGCGCAATGATGGCCCAGCGGCGGCCCGGCAGCCTGGCGGCCGCCTCGGCCAGCATCGCCGCCTGCATATAGGTCGACGGGCGCAGGCGGAAGGTGTAGCGATTGCCCTTGTCCAGGGTGATCGCGTCCGACAAGGCGTCGCCGACGAGGAACAGCTTTTTCTCCGAAGCCGCCACCCTGGAAACCGCCAACGCCACGTTCGACAGCATCGAGCCGCTCAGCACGTCGACCTTGTCGGTCCTGATCAACTGCTCGGCATGCTTGACGGCTTCATCGGGGATTCCGGTGTCGTCGCGCGACACCAGCTCGATGTTGCGCCCCAGCACGCCGCCTGCGGCATTGATTTCCGCTGCGGCCAGCTCGGCGCCGTTGTGGTAGGACTGGCTCGAGGTCGGTACGCCGCTGTAGCTGTTGATCTCGCCGATGCGGATGTTCTGTGCTTGCGCAATTGCCGTCAGCATGAGCAGACAGGCAGCAACAAGGCTGGTCGGGCTGGTCAGGCGGCCGAGCCGTACTTTTGTTTTTGTATATCCGGCGTGCACTTTTAAACCTGTCCTTTGGCGAATGAATATTTCATATTTACTTATACGTAATCTGTATAAGCCTCATTTGTGAGAAAAGTTGAATTGCCTTAAAATACAAGGCTTTCCAGCCGGTTAGATAGGAATTGTTCGCAAGCAGCGAATTTGCGCCGAGTCAGCCTTGAAAGGCGCTCCCGATCCGCAAACGCAGCGGCAACAATGCATGCGCAAATGAATCGCTGCATAATCGTGACACATTGCGCGACACATTGCGCGCCATATTGCCACTAAATCCGGCTGAGTTTGACATCGGTTTTAAAGAAATTTTACAGATAGGACTGTTATGACCCACGTTGTCACCGACTCCTGCATCCGCTGCCGTTATACGGACTGCGTTGATGTATGCCCGGTTGATTGCTTCCGCGAAGGCCCGAATTTTCTCGCGATTGATCCGGACGAGTGCATCGACTGCGCCGTTTGCGTTGCGGAATGCCCGGTCAATGCGATCTATGCGGAAGAAGACGTCCCGGCCGATCAGCAAGAATTCATCAAGCTCAATGAGCAACTGGCGCGCAACTGGCCTTCCATCACCAAGACCAAGGCTCCCCTGGCGGAAGCCGAGGAATGGAAAGACGCCAAGAACAAACTGGAGTTCCTGCAACGCTAAGCGATGCACCGGCCGGCAGCCGGATGGATATCGGATTTCGATATCCATCCGGCCCCGGCGGCACGAACACAGCCTTCACCTCTAGCCATATAGCCAAGATCGGGAATGCACAGGCAGTAGCACCATGCCGCGCAAACCTGCCTTGGCCGGTAGCCAATTGAGTCTGGAAACACCTCTCAACTGAAACGGGAATTGGATTTTTATGGACAACTTCAAGATTGCGGCCGCTGACGCCGGCAAAACAACGCCGATCGAAACCGATGCCGTCATCGTCGGCGCGGGCCCTGTCGGCCTGTTCCAGGTATTCGAACTGGGCCTGCTGGAAATCAAGGCGCACGTCATCGACTCGCTCGCCAATGTCGGCGGCCAATGCGTCGAACTGTACCCGGACAAGCCGATCTACGACATCCCCGCCGTGCCTGTCTGCACCGGCCAGGAACTGACCGACAATCTGCTCAAGCAAATCGAACCGTTCGACCCGGTCTTCCATCTTGGCCAGGAAGTCACCGTCGTGCAAAAGCGCGAAGACGGCCGTTTCGACCTCGAAACATCCGCCGGCACCAAATTCATCACCAAGACCATCTTCATCGCCGCCGGCGTGGGTTCGTTCCAGCCGCGCACCTTGAAGGTCGACGGCATCGAAGCCTTCGACGGCTCGCAACTGTTCTACCGCGTCAAGGATCCGGCCCAGTTCGAAGGCAAGAACATCGTCATCTGCGGCGGCGGCGACTCCGCGCTGGACTGGGCGCTGAACTTCGTCGGCAAGGCCGAATCCGTCGTGCTGCTGCACCGTCGCGAAGAATTCCGCGCGGCGCCGGCATCGGTGGCCAAGATGAAGGAACTGTGCGAACAGTACGAAATGCAATTCCTGGTCGGCCAGGCCACCGGCTTTGAAGCCAAGGACGGCAAGCTGTCCGAAATCAAGGTCACCGGCGCCGACGGCGTCACCCGCCGCCTGCCGCTGGACATGCTGCTGGTGTTCTTCGGTTTGTCGCCAAAACTGGGCCCGATCGCCGAATGGGGCTTGGACATCGAGCGCAAGCAGTTGAAAGTGGTCGACACCGAAAAGTTCGAAACCAACGTTCCGGGCATCTTCGCGGTCGGCGACATCAATACCTATCCAGGCAAGAAGAAGCTGATCCTGTCGGGCTTCCACGAAGCCGCGCTGGCGGCCTTCGGCGCAGCGCCGTACATCTTCCCGGAAAAGAAGATCCACATGCAATACACGACAACGTCGCCGAAACTGCACAAGATCCTCGGCGTGGAAACACCGGTTTTCGATTAACGCGAAACTATTGCCCAAAGCCCCTCTCCTCTGGATTGGGGCTTTTTTCTTTTCCGGTCGTCCCGATATAAGCTCAAGCAACACATTCGGACGCCGATAATGTCGCTATAAATCGTTGAATAAAAGAACCAATTTATTCAACAACCTGAAAATTCTTTGTCGACATTTCAGTTATTATCATCCGCCGTAGAATCACAGGTAAGACCAAAGCGTGTTAAAATATTGCATTGCAACATAGCAAGGTTTTTTGTCTGGGCAGCACACAATGCCGCCCCGGACCCGTCAGCCAGCTTCATGCGTAATATGTGTAAAGGTCAGCCATGCTTTATCAACTTCATGAATTAAACCGCACCTTTCTCAACCCATTGATGCAGTGGGCGGAAACCTCAGCCAAGCTGTTCTCGGATCCTGTTTCACCGCTTGCCCACACGCCCTTTGCACAACGCATCGCCGCCGGTTACGAACTGCTCTACCGCCTCGGCAAAGACTACGAAAAACCCGAATTCCAGATCGAATCGACCGAAATCAACGGCAAGACCGTCGATATCATCGAAAAAGTTGCCGAAACCAAGCCGTTCTGTCGCCTGATCCACTTCCGCAAGGATCTGGAAACCAAGCAACTGGCCGCGCTCAAACAGCCGACCGTGCTGCTGGTCGCGCCGCTGTCCGGCCACCATTCCACGTTGCTGCGCGACACCGTGCGCGGCCTGCTGCCGAACCATGACGTCTTCATCACCGACTGGACCGATGCGCGCATGGTGCCGATGGATAAAGGCTCCTTCCACCTGCACGATTACGTCTACTACATTCAGGACTTCATCCGCACGCTGGGTCCTGATGTCCACGTCATCTCGGTGTGCCAGCCGACCGTGCCGGTGTTGGCGGCGATTGCGCTGATGGCCAGCGCCAACGATCCCAAGCTGCCCAAGAGCATGACCATGATGGGCGGCCCGATCGATGCGCGCAAATCGCCGACCGCGGTCAACGACCTGGCGACCGAAAAGCCGTTCAGCTGGTTTGAAAACACCGTCATCTACAGCGTGCCGCCGAATTATCCCGGCTTCGGCCGCAAGGTCTATCCGGGCTTCCTGCAGCACGCCGGCTTCGTCGCCATGAACCCGCGCCGCCATGCCGAGAGCCACTGGGACTTCTACATGCACCTGCGCGACGGCGACGACGAGTCGGCGGAAAGCCATCGCAAGTTCTACGACGAATACAACGCCGTGCTCGACATGCCGGCCGAGTTCTACCTGGAAACCATCAAGATCGTGTTCCAAGACTTCGACCTGCCCAAGGGCACCTGGGAAATCGACGGCAAGACCGTGCGTCCGCAAGACATCAAGTCGGTAGCGCTGTTCACCATCGAAGGCGAACTGGACGACATTTCCGGCTCCGGCCAGACCCAGGCGGCGCAAGACCTGTGCTCGTCGATTCCAAAGGCGCGCAAGCAGCATTTCACTGCACCGAAGTGCGGCCACTACGGGATTTTCTCGGGTCGCCGCTGGCGCGAAGTCATCTGTCCGAAGATCGGCGAATTCATCCAGGCAAATTCCTGATACCTGGCGCTGCACTGAAAAGCTGAAAAAGCCTTTGCCGGCAGCCGGCAAAGGCTTTTTTATTGCCCGACGGTTTCCCACGCCAGGCCGGTTTCCCGGATAATACGGCTCCGGGTCCTTTGCGCCGTCTGCGGCGCAGCTTATTACTACCGCTTACTACTGCTGCTATTCACCGTGTCTTCTCCCGCTGTCCTGTCACTCGCCGACCAGATCGAAAACCTGCTGCCGCAAACCCAATGCAGCAAGTGCGGCTATCCTGCCTGCCGGCCGTACGCAGAAGCCATCGCTGACGGCAGCGCCTCCTACAATCAATGCCCGCCCGGCGGCGCCGAAGGCATCGCCCGCCTCGCGCAATTGCTGGAACGCCCGCTGTTGCCGCTCAACCCGGCCAACGGCGTCGAGCGCAGCCGCACGCGCGCCGTCATCGATGAAGCCGTCTGCATCGGCTGCACGCTGTGCATCCAGGCCTGCCCGGTCGACGCCATCGTCGGCGCCGCCAAGCAACTGCACACCGTGCTGGCGGATGCCTGCACCGGCTGCGATCTGTGCGTCGCGCCCTGCCCGGTCGATTGCATCGCCATGGTCGACGTTACGCCCGGCAAGACCGGCTGGGACGCCTGGTCGCAAGCACAAGCAGACGCGGCGCGCGCGCAGCATGATTTCCGCAGCTTCCGCCTGCGCCGCGAGAAGGAAGAAAATGACGCCCGCCTTGCCGCCAAGGCTGCTGCGAAACTGAAAGAAGTTGAGTCGGCAAACGCGCTCTCGCCCGAAGAAAAAGCCGAACAAGAGCGCAAAAAAGCCATCATCCAGGCCGCCATCGAACGCGCACGCCTGAAGAAAGAACAAGCCGCAGCAGCCGACAGTACTCCGACAGCCAAGCCACATTAAATAGCCAAGCCCAGCCATGAACAGCGAAAAGCGCCGCGAAATATTCACCCGCCTGCGTCAAGCCAATCCGACCCCGACCACCGAGCTGGAATACACCACGCCGTTCGAGCTGCTGATCGCCGTGCTGCTGTCGGCGCAAGCCACCGACGTCTCGGTCAACAAGGCCACGCGCAAGCTGTATCCGGTCGCCAATACGCCCGCCAAAATTTACAAGCTGGGGGTGGATGAACTGATTCCCTATATCCAGACAATCGGCCTGTTCCGCACCAAGGCCAAGAACGTGATCGAGACTTGCCGCCTCCTGCTGGAACAGCACGGCGGCGAAGTGCCGCAGACGCGCGAAGAACTGGAAGCCTTGCCCGGCGTCGGCCGCAAGACTGCCAACGTGGTGCTGAATACGGCCTTCGGCCATCCCACCATTGCCGTCGACACGCATATTTTCCGCGTCTCCAACCGCACCGGTATTGCACCGGGCAAAGACGTCGATGAAGTCGAGCGCAAGCTGATGAAATTCGTCGCGCCGGAATTTTTGCAGGATGCCCACCACTGGCTGATCCTGCACGGCCGCTATACCTGCATCGCGCGCAAACCGCAGTGCTGGAACTGCATCATCGCCGACCTGTGCGAATTCAAACAAAAGACGCCGCTGCCGCAAAAGGGCGTCTGAGCGTCATCCGCTGCGTGCAAGGTGCGGCTCAATGTGCGGCTAATTCACGCTGCCGGAGATGATCTTGCGCACCACCCAGCTCTGGTTCTGCACTTCGTAGATGGTAAAGGTCGGGTTGTTGAGATCGCCTTCGTGATTGAAGGAAATCGTTCCCGTCATGCCGGCAAAACGGATGTCGTGCAGCGCTTCCGCCACCTTTTTCGGATCCACCGAGTTGGCCTGACGCATGGCGGCGATCAATACCTGTGTGGCGTCGTAGGCGAACGGCGCGTACAAATCGATATTGCTGTCGAATTTCTGCATGTAGTTCTTTTCAAAACTCTTCCAGCCCGGCATCTTCTCCGTCGGCAGCCCCGGCTCCAGCACAATGCTGCCGTTGCCGTCGGCGCCCGCAGCCTTCAGAAACGGCAGACCGACGGTGCCGCTGGCGCCGATGAAACGCGTCTGCAGCTTGCTGCGCTTGATGGCGCGCGCCAATGTCGAAGCCTGCATGTCCAGACCGCCGAACAAGACCGCGTCGGGACGCAATCTGAGCGCGTCTGCCAGCACCGCGTTGAAGTCCGAGGTCTTGTCGCTGACCGTATGCGCTCCCACAATCTGCGCTCCCTGCTCCTTTGCGGTACGGCTGAATTGCTCGACAAAGCCGCGCCCGAACGGCGTGCCGTCGTCGACCACCAGAACGCGCCTGGTCTGCAGGACTTTCACCGCGTAGTCAGCGGTGTAGCTGCCGGCGCTGCCGTTGTTGCCGATGGTGCGAAAGGCGGCGCGATTGCCCTGCTGCGTATAGAGCGTGCTCATGGTGGCGGGCGATATCTGGATCACGCCGGCAGCATTGTAGATGGGTGCCGCCGCCAGACTGGCGGCGCTGTTCCAATGACCGATCACGCCTACCACGCCGGTTTTGGCGAGATAGCGGGCGATGAATTCGGCAGTGCGGGGATTGGTGCGATCGTCCTGCAGCAGCAATTGCAGCAAGACCGGCTTGCCCTGGATCTGCAAGCCGCGCTTGTTGGCCTCATCCACGGCCAGTTGAGCCGCGTTGGCCATGCTCTTGCCGACGCCGGACGACATGCCGCTCAGCGGCCCGGCATAGCCGATCAGTACCGTCTGCGCTTCCTTGCCGGCCTTCTCTGCTTTCTCGGCCTTTTCCGCTTTGTCCGTTTTCAGCGAAGCAAGCGTATCCGGGCTCGCTGCAAGGCAAAGCGCACCCATCAACAAGGCCAGCCGCAAAGGCTGCTGCCATGTGCAAAACCGGAGTTTCATGATCGGCGTCCCTTTCCGAAATGTGGCGATGTGTCCTCGCCATCTGCGTCCATATTACCGCACGACAACTCAAGCCGGAATATTTTGGCGCAGTGGAGCGCGGCAGGCGGAGAAAGCCCGGACCCGGCGGCGGGAAGACTTCGGCGATAAGACGTACAATGATGCCTTTACGTCGTCCCAGCAGCCGCAATGTTCAACCCTAGCCAGCACGATGTGCGCCGCTTCTTTTGCGAAGCCTTCCGCAAACATCGCGAAAACCAGATCCTGACCCCGCTCGAAGCCATCGCCCGCGACTGGATCATCCAGCACCCCGAGTACGACGACCAGCTCATCGATGTCGAGCGCGCGCTGGAAGCCGATTATTCGGTCGAGCAAGGTCAGACCAATCCCTTCCTGCACCTGTCTATGCACCTGTCGATCAGCGAGCAGATTTCCATCGACCAGCCGCCCGGCATCCGCAAAGCCTTCCAGGCCCTGGCGCAACGCAAGGGGTCGGAGCACGAAGCCCAGCACGAGATCATGGAATGCCTGGGCGAGGTCATCTGGAATTCCCAGCGCAGCGGCTTGCCGCCCGACAGCGCCGCCTATATCGAAAGCATCCGGCGCCGCTGAGCTGGCAGCAATCTGCTGAGTCTGCTCCCTGCAGATGACACGCAAATGACGCGCCCATGAAAAAAGCCACGGCATGCCGTGGCTTTTTTATTGCGGACCGGCGTTGCCGCCGGCTTTTTACTTTTCCAGCACCAGCGAACCCGGCAGGCCATGCAGATAGGCTGCGATGTCCTGGATATCCTTGTCGGTCAGCGCCTTGGCCTGGCCCGACATGATAGCGTTGGTACGGCCGTTCATACCGTCGTTGCCGCGGCGATACGCCACCAGCGCGTGCTGCAGGTAATCCTGATGCTGCCCGGCCAGTTTCGGATAGGACGGATCGATCGGTGAATTGAAATCCTTGCCGTGGCAGGAAGCGCAATTGTATTTCTCGGTCAGCAGCTTGCCGGATTCGGCATTGCCGGCCGCCACTGCGCTCAGGGAAACAAGGAAAGAAGCGGCGAAAACCGCCGAAGTCATGATCTTTTTCATCTCGTGCTTCCCTTATTTTTGCTGTGAGTAGTAAGCAGCCAGCTCGGCGATATCCTTGTCGGACAAGCTACCGGCGATACCCTGCATGGACGGATGCTTACGCTCGCCCTTTTGATAGGCTTTCAGCGCGTTTTCGATATATTTTGCGGATTGGCCGCCCAGCATGGGGACCTGATAGACCTCGGGGAACGTCGCTTTGTAGCCGGGAATGCCGTGGCAGCCGATGCACATCGACACGTTGACCTTACCGGTGTTACCTGCAAGATCGACGGCCGAAGCCGCGCTGGCAACACCCGCAAAAGCGAGCAGTACGAATAGTTTTTTCATATTGGCAGGGGTAAATAAAATCAAACTAAGGCACAAACTAAGTCGAAATACGACACCGTTCGAAGCTGGTCCCACAGGTTTGGCTATACATTATTGGCTCAACCATTTCGGCTTAAGCATTCTCGCCCGTCCCCTGCGACGCCAAAAAACCGGTTGATTTTACCCCAACAGCGCCCCGAGTCAAACTGTCGGGGCGCTCCAAATTACAACATCCTTGCGCTTACTATTCTCTTATTGCGGTGCTTCAGCGCTCTTCTTCCGTTTCCGATTCGCTGGGAACCGGCTTGGCAGCAGCGCTTGCAGCTTTTTCAGGGAAGAAAAAACTCAAGGGCGAAGCAGTAAATCGTCGCAGCACAGCACGAAAAACCACTCGTCGTATCCGCGCCGGAATATCACGCGCGCGTAACGCCAGGGCCATGGCGCTGGCAAACGCCACACCGACGTTCAGCACGCCGATCAGCACGATGCCGCTCACCGCCAGCCAGAACGGCGGCGTCGCAAGTACGTTCCAGCCCAGGCTGGCGGACGCCGCCACCAGCGTACCGGTAGCCAGCGTGACATGGCGCACATCCAGCGGCAAGCCGAAGAATTCCGCCAGCACCGGCGTCATGCCCAGCAAGACGCCCAGCGAGACGTTGCCGGCGATGGTCGCCGTGTGACGCTCCAGCCATGCCGCCCAGCGCGCTGCGCGGGCCGGCCCCAGCGCATGCACCAGGCGCCGCTGGTGCGCCAGCGCTTCGCGCAGACGGCGCAGGGCGAACCAGTTGTCGGCAAAACCCGCCACCAGGCTGGACAGCCACAGCAAGACGCCGGTCAAGGCCGCGTACAAGGGCGTCGGCCCGATCAGCGACAGATCGTGCATGGCGCCGGCGGCCTTTTCCGGGCTCATCAGCGTCGTGCCCGAGGCCAGCGTGAAGCCGGCCGTGATCAGCAGCATGGTCGGAATCACCGCCGTCAGATTGCCGAAGATCGATGCCGCCTGCGAGCGCAGCAGCATCGCCGTCTCGCCCAGCAAGGCGCGCAGGCCGTCGACCGTATCCAGCTCGCCCATCTTGGCCGCCAGCGCCGGCGCCGTTACCGCCGGCTGCTTGGTCGCCAGGACGCCGCCGATGGCGGCAATGACGAGGAAACTGAACGCGTAGTTGATCGAGGCAAAGGCGCCTTCGAAGAAATGCGCCAGCCCCAGCTTGCCCAACGCGATTTTCATCAGCACGGTGAAGGCCGTCACGACGCCGCCCAGGCAAGCCGCCTTGAGCATCGCGCGGTAACCGGAACGATCCCGCGCAATGTAATGTTCGCCATGATCGGCGCTGCGCTCGACCATCTTGCGCGCCAGCAGCGCAAAGCTGCGACGCACCAGGCTGCGCACCGACGAACGGCTGTGATGCGCGGCGATCAGGTCGGCCAGCAGCAATTGCACGCGGCCGGCGCTGCCGCCTGTGCCCGGCTCGCGCCACGTCGCCGAGCGCACATCGATCAGGCGTCCCATGCGCGTGAGCTGCGCGCGCATGCGCTCGATCCGGTACACCAGGCTCACCGACACGCCGTATTCGTCCAGGTGCGCGTAGATGCGGTCGGTCTGTTCCTGACACACGGCAATCAGCATGCGCGCACTGCGCAATGGGCCTTCATCGTTCGGACTGGCGCGCAGATAGGCTTCCATCTCGCGCCGCAAGGCCATGAACGGCGTTGCCTGCAGCGGCATCTTCGGCTCCAGCCGCTGACGAAACGCCGGGCTGATGCCGTCGGCGACGACCACGGTGGTCAGATAGGTCAGCGCTTCTTCGATCTGCTGCCAGTAGGCGTGAGAGATACCGTCGTCGGCGGCCAGCTTCCATAGACGTTCCTGCTGCTCCTGATCCAGTTCAAGCAGCCATTCGGCGTCTTCCGGATCGGGGAACATCGCCGCAAACAAGGTCGGCAACTCGCTCGCCGACAAATGGCGCGGCAGCACCATTTTGAACGCGCGCTCGGTCAGCTCGCTGAAAAACGCCGACTCGTGCGGCAGACCGGTGACCGAAAACAGTTCCGGCCCGCTGGCTTCGCGCAGCGTCTTTTGCAGGCAATTCTGCACCTGGCGCCGCACGTCGCGATGTTCATCCAGCCAGTCGAGCATGGCGTGCACGCGCTGATGCCTGACGCGACGGCGCCCTTCCGCATCGAGCAGAGAAACTTTCGGCTGATGGCGCAGCCATTCGGCGACGTCGATCATCCAGTTGGCGCGGTCATGCCAGACGGCGTCGATATCGGCCCGCCGCATCAGCACTTCCAGCTGCGGCGCATAGTCGACGTGGTGTTCGTAACGCGCTTGCAGACCATGGCGAAAGCGCCGCCAGATCACGCGCATTTTAAGGAAAAGGAACTTCATGCCTCACTCTGTGTATTTATGAGGGAAAAGGATCCCGGCTTGCCCTGCAGGCCGGCCGGAACCTCGTAACTGTAGTATTTGGGGATGAAAAGCGTGAATTCAATCAAATAACGGGGAAAAATAGCCTTCAATCTTGTCGAACGCATCTCATCAATAATCTTCATCAAGAATCGCAAGATGCGTTCTACTTTATACTCGAATTTATTTTCGTCCTGATGACATCCTGCCATGCGACAAGAAACTCGATTTGAAGGTTCCTCCAGCTATGTTGCCACCGACGACCTGAAACTGGCCGTCAACGCCGCGCTGACCCTGCAACGCCCGCTGCTGATCAAAGGCGAGCCCGGCACCGGCAAGACCATGCTGGCCGAAGAAGTCGCCGCCGCGCTCAACCGTCCGCTGCTGCAATGGCATATCAAATCGACCACCAAGGCGCAGCAAGGCCTGTACGAGTATGACGCCGTCTCGCGCCTGCGCGATTCCCAGCTCGGCGACGAGCGCGTCAAGGACATCCACAATTACATCGTCAAGGGCGTGCTGTGGCAAGCCTTCACCGCCGATGAACCGCAAGTCCTGCTGATCGACGAAATCGACAAGGCCGACATCGAATTCCCCAACGACTTGCTGCGCGAACTCGACCGCATGGAGTTCTACGTCTACGAAACGCGCGAGATGGTGCAGGCCCGCCATCGCCCGCTGGTGATCATCACCTCGAACAACGAGAAGGAATTGCCGGACGCCTTCCTGCGCCGCTGCTTCTTCCACTACATCAAGTTCCCCGACAAGGACACGATGCAGCAAATCGTCGACGTGCACTTTCCCCATCTCAAGCGCGACCTGCTGGCGCAGGCGCTGCAGACCTTTTACGAAGTGCGCGACATCCCCGGCCTGAAGAAAAAGCCCTCGACGTCGGAACTGATCGACTGGCTCAAGCTGCTGCTGGCCGAAGACATCCCGGCGGAAACGCTGCACAGCAAGGACGGCAAGGCGGTGATTCCGCCGCTGCACGGCGCATTGCTGAAAAACGAGCAGGACGTGCATCTGTTCGAGCGCCTGGTGTTCATGTCGCGCAATAACCGATAAGCTGATCGTCAATCTGCCGTAAATCGTCTTACATCGTCGTCGCCAACCCTGGGAGTCCGCCATGCAGTTCCTGCACCCGATCACGCTCAAAGGCCAGTACGCCACGCTGGAGCCGCTGTCGCTCGATCATCACGATGCGCTGATTGCGGCGGTATCCGACGGCAAGCTGTGGAAGCTCTGGTACACCTCGATTCCCAAACCGGAAAACATGCGCGCCGAAATCGAACGCCGCCTCAAGCTGCAGGAACAAGGCTCGATGCTGCCCTTCGTCACGCGGCGCCA
This sequence comes from Herbaspirillum rhizosphaerae, assembly GCF_001189965.1. GTDB lineage: Bacteria > Pseudomonadota > Gammaproteobacteria > Burkholderiales > Burkholderiaceae_D > Herbaspirillum > Herbaspirillum rhizosphaerae. The sequence continues at coordinate 340,053 of NZ_LFLU01000003.1, read as the reverse complement.
CGACACCGGCGGCTTGTGCGGCATGACGACATACATGAACGCCGACCCGCTACATCGCCGCGTCGAGATCGGTTCGACCTGGACTGCCGCCAGCGCCCAGCGCACCGGCATCAACACCGAATGCAAGCTGATGCTGATGACGCACGCCTTCGAAACATTGCACTGCATCGCCGTCGAATTCCGCACGCACTGGCTGAACCAGCAATCGCGCGCCGCCATCCTGCGTCTCGGCGCCAAACAGGACGGCATCCTGCGCAATCATCAGCGCATGCCGGACGGCTCGCTGCGCGATACGGTGGTGTATTCGGTCATCGAATCCGAATGGCCGTCGGTCAAACGCCATCTGCAATTCAAGCTCGGCCATTGATCCGGATTCAACTATTTTTCGTATGCTGATCGACTTCTTTTTCACGCTCAAGGATGCACGGATCCCGGTCTCCATCAAGGAGTTCCTGATCCTGCTCGAAGCCATGCAAAAGAACGTCATCTCGTCGTCGATCGATGATTTCTACTACCTCGCACGCATCACGCTGGTCAAGGACGAAGCCAATTACGACAAATTCGACAAGGCCTTCGGCAGCTACTTCAAAGGCATAGAAACCATCTTCGACAAGAATCCCGAGATCCCGCTCGACTGGCTGATGAAACGCCTGCAGCGCGAACTCACGCCGGAGCAAAAAGCGGCGCTGGAGAAATTCGGCTACGACAAGCTGATGGACCGGCTCAAGGAATTGCTCAAGGAACAGCACGAGCGCCACGAAGGCGGCAACAAGTGGATCGGCACCGGCGGCACCTCGCCCTTCGGCAACAGCGGCTACAACCCGGAAGGCATCCGCATCGGCGGCGAGAGCAGGAACCGCAGCGCGGTGAAGGTGTGGGACGAACGGACCTACAAGGATTACGACAGCGAACGCGAACTCGGCACGCGCAACATCAAGGTCGCGCTGCGCCGCCTGCGCAAGTTCGCACGCGACGGCGCCGAAGAGGAACTGGCGCTAGACGACACCATCCGCGCCACCGCCAACAATGCCGGCTACCTCGATATCAAGATGCAGCCGGAACGGCGCAACAACATCAAGGTGATGATGCTGTTTGACGTCGGCGGCTCGATGGACGATCACATCGCGCGCACCGAAGAATTATTCTCCGCCGCCAAGACCGAATTCAAGAACATGGAGTTCTTCTATTTCCACAACTGCGTCTATGACTACGTGTGGAAGAACAATCGCCGCCGCCATGCCGAGCGCTTCCCGACCTGGGACCTGCTGCACAAGTACTCGCCGGACACCAAACTGATCTTCGTCGGCGACGCCACCATGAGCCCCTACGAAATCGTCCAGCCCGGCGGCTCGGTCGAATACAACAACGCCGAAGCCGGCGCGGTCTGGTTGCAGCGTTTCACCAGCACCTTCAGCAACTTCGCCTGGCTCAATCCCGAGCCGGAAGGCCTGTGGCAATACCGGCAATCGATCGCCATCATCCAGCAACTGATGAGTCAGCGCATGTTTCCGCTGACGATCGAGGGTCTGGAACGGGCGATGCGCTTGCTGAGCAAGTAGCCAGGCGTTACGCCGCTACCGGCGTATAGCCCGCCTCCTTGATCGCTTCCGCAAATTCCGCAGCCGCCATGCCGCTGTCGATGTTGACGCGCTTTTCGGCAACCTGAACGTCGACTCTGGCGTTGGCGTCCACTTCCTTCACGGCACGCGTGATGGCGCTCGCGCAGTGGTTGCAGGTCATATCCTGGACCTTGAATGTCAGCATGATGCTTTCCTTTTTTCAGTTGATGAGAATGAAGCCAGCTTAAACCTTCCCCCGCGGGCAAGGTCAAGCACGTATTCTCGCCAATCGTGTCAAAATAAGCCTTGACCTTACCATGATGGGAAGGATCATGCTCAACCCATGATCAAACCGTCAATGAGAGCATCATGTCCACTAAGTCCACCATGCCCACCTCCATCGCTTCACCCCGCCTGCAGGAACTGACGCTCGCCGTCGAAGGCATGACCTGCGCCTCCTGCGTCGGCCGTGTCGAAAAAGCCCTGCGCGCCGTGCCCTCGGTGCGCGATGTCAGCGTCAACCTGGCAACCGAGCGGGCCACCGTGCAAGCCGAATCCGGCGTGCATGCCGATCAGTTGATCGCTGCCGTCCACAAGGCCGGCTACGACGTCAGGCAAGAAGAAATCACACTCGACATCGCCGGCATGAGCTGCGCCTCCTGCGTCGGCCGCGTCGAGAAAGCGCTGCATAAAATTCCCGGCGTCAGCGAAGTCTCCGTCAACCTCGCCAGCGAAAAGGCGACGCTGACCACCACCGGCACGGTGCCCGTGGACATCCTGATCGCCGCCGTCGAACGCGCCGGCTACAACGCCACACTACCGGCCATTGCACAGACGGAACCGACGCGCCCTGCCTTGCCGACGTGGTGGCCGGTCGCGGTTGCTGCGATATTGACCACACCCTTGATGCTGCCGATGCTGCTCATGCCCTTCGGCATAGCGTGGCAATTGCCCGGCATCTGGCAACTGCTGCTGGCGACGCCGGTGCAGTTCTGGCTGGGGGCGCGCTTCTACCGTGCCGGCTGGCGCGCCGTCAAAGCGCACACCGGCAACATGGACTTGCTGGTGGCGCTCGGCACCAGCGCCGCTTACGGCCTGTCGCTGTATCAGTTGTTCAATCAATCGATAAACCCACACGGCGGCCATGGCGCAGCCCACTTCTACTTCGAAGCGTCGGCCGCCGTGATCACGCTGGTACTGCTCGGCAAATGGCTGGAAACGCGCGCCAAGCGCCAGACCGCCGATGCCATCCGCGCGCTCAATGCACTGCGTCCCGACAAAGCGACGGTGCGGCGCGACGGCGTCGACAGCGAAGTTGCGCTGTCGTCCATCCGCATCGGCGACCTGGTCGTCGTGCGTCCCGGCGAACGCGTGGCGGTTGACGGCCTCGTACAGGAAGGCCTCAGCCATCTGGATGAATCCATGCTCACCGGCGAAAGCCTGCCCATGGAAAAACAGCCCGGCGACAAGGTCACCGCCGGCGCCATCAACGGCGACGGCCTGCTGCTGATCGAAACCGTCGCCATCGGCGCCGAGACCGTGCTGGCGCGCATCATCCGCATGGTCGAACACGCGCAGGCGGCCAAGGCGCCGATACAGCGCCTGGTCGATCAGGTCAGCGCCGTATTCGTTCCGGTGGTGCTGGTGCTGGCGCTGCTGACGTTGATAGGCTGGGGCCTCATCGGCGACAATTGGGAACAGGCGCTGCTCAACGCCGTCGCGGTGCTCGTGATCGCCTGCCCTTGTGCGCTCGGCCTGGCGACACCGACGGCGATCATGGCCGGCACCGGCGTGGCGGCGCGTTACGGCATTCTGATCAAGGATGCGGAAGCGCTGGAAATCGCCCATCGCATCGGCACCGTCGCCTTCGACAAGACCGGCACGCTGACCGAAGGCAAGCCGGTGCTGGCGGCGTTGCACGCCGTCGATCACGACGACGACAAGCTGCTCGGCCTCGCTGCCGCCCTGCAACGCCACAGCGAACATCCGCTGGCGCATGCCGTCATGGATGCGGCGCGCAACAAGGCGCTGCATCCGATCGATGCCGGCGACAGCAAGGCTGTACCCGGACGCGGCACGCAGGCGCTGATCGATGGCCGCCAAAGCTATCTCGGCAGCGCGCGCTGGATGCAGGAACTCGGCGCAGCGCCGGACAGCCAGCCGGAACTCGAAGCGCTTGCAAACAAATTGGAGCTGCAAGGCCGCACCATTTCATGGCTGGCGCAGGAAGATAGCGATCATGGCGTCAAGCTGCTCGGGCTGCTGGCCTTCGGCGACACCATCAAAAGCAGCGCGCGATCAGCCATTGCCCGGCTGCATCAACTGCACATCCGCACCGTCATGCTAAGCGGCGACAATCAGGGCGCGGCGGCGCACGTGGCGAAGGAACTGGGTCTCGACGACTTCCACGCCAATGTCCTGCCGGGCGACAAGGCGCAGGCGATCACGGACTTGCGCAAGGACAGGCAGTGCGTCGCCATGGTCGGCGACGGCATCAACGATGCCCCTGCGCTGGCGGCGGCCGACGTCGGCATCGCCATGTCCACCGGCACCGACGTCGCCATGCAGGCGGCCGGCATCACGCTCATGCGCGGCGATCCGGCGCTGGTGGCCGATGCCATCGACATCTCGCGGCGCACCTATGACAAGATCCGCCAGAACCTGTTCTGGGCCTTCATCTACAACATCGTCGGCATTCCGCTGGCGGCCTTCGGGTTATTGAATCCGATGATCGCCGGCGCCGCGATGGCGATATCGAGCGTGAGCGTGGTCAGCAACGCCTTGCTGCTGAAGCGCTGGCGGCCGCACGACGTTAAAGGAAAATCAGCATGAGCATGAATATCGGCGACGCGGCACAGGCATCCGGCGTGTCCGCAAAGATGATCCGCCATTACGAAGACATCGGCCTGGTGCCCAAGGCCGCGCGCACCGATGCCGGCTACCGCATCTACAGCGAGCGCGACGTGCATCTGCTGCGCTTTGTCCGGCAAGGCCGCGTGCTGGGCTTTTCGATGAAACAGATCGCCGACCTGATGGGACTGTGGCTGGACCAGTCTCGCCCGAGCCGCAAGGTCAAGCAACTGGCCAACGAGCACATCGCCGAGCTGGACGCAAAGATCCGCGAACTGCAAGCCATGAAGTCGACGCTGCAACATCTTGCGCATGATTGCCATGGCGACAACCGTCCGGATTGCCCGATACTCGATGCGCTCGGCGCAGAGCTTCCCAGCGCGCACGCGACGTGATGTAATGGTGCGATCTGAAGACGCCGGCCGGCACCATCAGCGCCGACCATACGACAAGAATCGATCATCATGATAAAAACCGATCTTCCCGACACCATCCGCTGGGGCATCATCGGCTGCGGCGACGTCACCGAGCGCAAGAGCGGTCCGGCCTATCAGAAGACCCCCGGCTTCGCGCTACATGCCGTCATGCGCCGCGACGCCGGCAAGGCCGCCGACTATGCGCAGCGCCATGGCGTGGCGAAACACTACAGCGACGCCGACGCGCTGATCGCCGATCCCGACATCGACGCCGTCTACATCGCCACGCCGCCCGACACGCATCTGCATTACGCCCTCAAGGTGGCGGCGGCGAACAAACCCTGCTGCATCGAAAAACCGATGGCGCCGAGCTACGACGCGTGCCTGAGCATCTGCGCCGCTTTCGAAGAGCGCAACCTGCCGCTGTTCGTCGCCTACTACCGGCGCTCGCTGCCGCGCTTTGCGCAGATCAGGAGCTGGATCAACGAAGGCAAGATAGGCGCGGTGCGGCATGTCAGCTGGCAGTTCAGCCGCACGCCTTCGCTCGCCGATCTCGGTCGCGCCGATAACTGGCGCACCGATGCGACGATTGCACCGGGCGGCTACTTCGACGATCTGGCGAGTCATGGCTTGAATCTGTTCGCGCACTATTTCGGCGACATGCTGGAAGCTTCCGGCAGCAGCGCCAATCAGCAGGGACTGTACTCCGCCAAGGATGCGGTGAGCGCAAGCTGGCTGCATGCCTCCGGCGTGACCGGCAGCGGCAGCTGGAATTTCGGCAGCTTCGAGCGCATCGACCACGTCGAGATCACCGGCAGCGAAGGCAAGATCGTTTTTTCGATTTTCGGCGATATGCCGTTGACGCTGACCAATGCCGGCGGCACGCAGCAACTGGAGATTGCCCATCCGGAAAACATCCAGCTCCATCACGTGCGCAAGATGCACGACCATTTGCGCGGCACCGGCAAACATCCGTCGACCGGCCGCTCGGCGGCGCATACGAGCTGGGCGATGGACAGCATTCTGGGCAATCTCGTATAGCATCGATGCCAGACTGCCGGCAGTCTGGCGCGTTTTATTTCCTGCGCACGCGATACCACTGCAGGGCAGAGAGATCGCCTTCCGCCTCGACGCGCCCGGTATCGATGAGATGGAGCAAGCGCGAATTCCAGAACGCATTGCAATTCACCCAATGCGGATCGGCATGCCCATTCGCCTCACCCACGACTTTTGCAGCCTTACACCATTGCGCCGGGCAATACGTCAGCAAATAATCGTCATGCACATGCATCTCGCGAAAATGCAGCAGGCCTGCCTCATCACACTCTCGCAGCATCTCCGGCCGCGCGGCGATGGCGGTGAATTCCTGCGACCATTGCCGGCGCACTGAAGGCAATATCGGTACGGCATTTACAATCTGCCTCTTCAACTGCTTGGGCGACCATGCAGCTGTTGCATGAACGCCGTCCAGTGCCGGCACCGCGACCGAATACAGATGGTGACCGCTGTCGGCCAGCCAATGGCAGGCCATCCTCACAAATATGTATTCCGCTCCGCTAGCGCTATGCCAGATATATATCCTGTAAGTCTCGCCATGATCGCGCGTTGATTCGAACATGGATTGCAGCTCGCGCCAGGGAGCGAAATAGTCGGTTACCGGTTCTCCGCAGTCATCCTCGAACCCATGTTCCTCGCCGTATAACGTATTCCAGAAAGCCGCTCTCGCAATGCCATCATCGAGAGGTCCCAGACTGCAATCGCCCTTGATGCTAAATACGTGCGCACGCGGAAAAGCGACACGCATCGAGCCGGCTGCGCTGGCGGAGCCGCTTAAATGAAACTCTTTCACAAACGTCCTTTGTCGGATGTACATAAACACAAGTTTCCTGCAGCACCCGTGCTGCAGGAAGACTGTTAGAAAATGTCCGACCGCGAGCGTTCGTCGAAAAAAACAGAGAAAAGTTACTTAATGACAGCCGCTGCCGTGGCTGCCCAGATTCACCGGCTTGCTGTCGTCGCCCATGTTGGCCAATCCCTGCAAGATGCCGCAATCCTTGACCGCCTGTGCGCTGTCGCATTGCGCGCGCAATCCCTTCAATTGCGTTTGCAATTTCTTCAACTCACTGATGCGCTGCGCGACATGGCCGATGTGCTTGTCGAGCAAGGCGTTGACCTCTCCGCAGTTGTCTTCCGGCGCATCGCGAAATTGCAGCAGGCTGCGCACCTCGTCGAGCGTCATGTCGAGCGAACGGCAGTGGCGGATGAATTGCAGGCGCTCAACGTGGCTGTCGCCGTACAGGCGGTAATTGCCCTGCGAACGGGTCGGCTCCGGCAACAAAGCCTCGCGCTCGTAATAGCGGATGGTTTCCACCGGACAATCGGTGCGCGCCGCCAGTTCGCCTATCTTCAAGCTGTCCATTGCCTACTCCCTCAAAAATGAAACCCGGCTAAAAGCAGGGTTATTAAAGGCTTGACCCTGTAGCTGCTTCAGGGTTTTTAATATACAGCAAGCCCCAATATATTGCTTGTCAGGAGCACGCATGTCGAATTGCAGTCATCACGATCACGGACATAATCACAGCAATAAGCACAATCATGAGCACGCTCACGCGCATGATCATGGCGCAGCCATGTCCACCGCCGACAACACCAAACCGGCCGGCCTGAAAGACGCCGAAGAAGCCGTCTTCTTCATCCAGAAGATGGATTGCCCGACCGAGGAAAAGCTGATCCGCGAACGCCTCTCCCATATGGACGGCATCGCCGCGATGCAGTTCAACCTGATCCAGCGCGAGCTGACGGTGCAGCATCGCCTGCCCTCGGTGGAACCCATCGTGACCACGCTCGCCGCGCTCGACATGCTGCCCAAGGTCAAGAGCGATACGTTGGACGCCACTGCCGGCGCCGACGGTGACGATCACAGCGCATCCTACGCCATCCCGGCACGCAAATGGATCATGGTCGGCGTCGCCGCCGTCGCCGCGCTGGCTTCCGAAGTCGTGGCCTGGAACACCGGCAACGACCGCTCGCTGACCGTCATCGCGCTGGCGCTGTTTGCAATCGCCGTCGGCGGCGTCGACACGCTGAAAAAAGGCTGGATCGCGCTACGTCATCTGTCGCTGAACATGAACTTTCTCATGTCGCTGGCCGTCATCGGTGCGGCGATCATCGGCCAGTGGCCTGAGGCAGCGGTAGTGATCGTGCTGTTCACGCTGGCGGAAATGATCGAATCGCTGTCGCTGGATCGCGCCCGCAACGCCATCGCGGGATTGATGGCCATGTCGCCAGATGAAGCGACAGTCTTGCAGGATGGCGTCTGGACCGGCGTCCCCGCCAAACAGGTGGCGATCGATACGGAAGTGCGCGTCAAGCCCGGCGAGCGTATTCCGCTCGACGGCATCGTCACGCAAGGACAACCGTCAATCAATCAGGCGCCGATCACCGGCGAGAGCATGCCGGTCGCCAAGCAAGCCGGCGATCAGGTGTTTGCCGGCACCGTCAACGGCAACAGCGCCTTCGACTATCGCGTGACCGCCGTGCAGAGCGAATCGACGCTGTCGCGCATCGTCAAGAGCGTGCAGCAGGCGCAAGGCCAGCGCGCGCCGACGCAGCGCTTTGTCGATCAGTTCGCGCGCTACTACATCCCTGCCGTAGTGGCGGTGGCCGTGCTGGTGGCGGTGTTGCCGCCGCTGCTGTTGAGCGCGCCCTTCTATCCGTGGCTGTACAAGGCGCTGGTGCTGCTGGTGATCGCCTGCCCTTGCGCGCTGGTGATTTCCACGCCGGTGACCATCGTCAGCGGACTGGCCGCGGCGGCGCGCCACGGCATCCTGATCAAGGGCGGCGTGTATCTGGAACAAGGCCGGCTGCTCAAGGCGCTGGCGCTCGACAAGACCGGCACCATCACGCACGGCAAGCCGGTGGTCACCGACGTGCAACGCTTGTCGGACGGCGATGAAGCCAGTCTGCTGACACATGCAGCCAGCCTGGCGCTGCGTTCCGACCATCCGGTGTCGGCCGCGATTGCAGAGTACTGGAAAATACACTGGAAAACGCAGCAAGCCGGTGCGGCGGCAGAAGACGTCAGCGACTTTGCAGCCCTGACCGGACGCGGCGTGCAAGGCCGCATCGGCGACAGCGCCTTTTATCTCGGCAATCATCGCCTGGTGCATGAACTCGGCATGTGCAGCCCGGCATTGGAAGAACGTTTGCTGGCGTTGGAAAAACAAGGCAAGACCACCACCATCCTGTGCCGCGACGGCCAGGCGCAACTGCTGCTGGCGGTTGCCGACACAGTGCGCGACAGCAGCCGCGACGCCATTGCGCAACTGAAGAAACTCGGCGTCAGCGTCACCATGCTGACCGGCGACAATGCGCATACCGCACGCGCCATCGCCGATGTCGTGCAACTCGACGATGCGCGCGGCGATCAACTGCCGGACGACAAACTCGACGCCGTCGGCGACATGATCGCCAAACACGGCTACGTCGGCATGGTCGGCGACGGCATCAACGACGCCCCGGCGCTGGCGCGCGCGCAGATCGGTTTCGCCATGGGCGCGGCCGGCACCGATACCGCGCTGGAAACCGCCGACGTCGCGCTGATGGACGACGACCTGCGCAAGATTCCCGACTTCATCCGCCTGAGCAAAAAGACCCATCGCGTGCTGATGCAAAACATCACGATTGCGCTCGGCATCAAGGCGGTTTTCCTGGTGCTGGCCTTGGCCGGCGAAAGCTCGCTGTGGATGGCGGTGTTCGCCGACATGGGCGCCAGCCTGATCGTGGTCTTCAACGGCCTGCGCCTGGTGCGCTCGCTCTAACGCTGCCTACCACGCCGGTTGCGCCGAACCCAGCGGCGCAGCCGGACGGTCCCACGCCATGGCTGCACCACCTGCGCCGCCAACCGTCACCGCACCGCGCAGGCGTTGCGCCGGCCCCCAGAATGTCTGCTCGATCGCCGGCGCCAGATCGTCCTTGTTTTCAGGCGCGAGCACGGCATCGACCTGCTGCCCCGATCCCGTCGCCAGCAACTGCGCCATGCGCGCCAGCGAAGTACGCACTTCCACGCCCTTGCCGCTCTTCAGTCTTTGCGTCAGTCCGCGTATCGCCGCCGTCGCCATCAGGTAACCGGTCGCATGGTCGAGCGCCTGCACCGGCAGCGGCGTCGGCTTGTCGCGTCCGAGTTGGCGCATGCCCGCTTCGGCGATGCCGCTGCTCATCTGCACCAGGCTGTCGAAACCGCGACGCGTCTTCCACGGTCCGCTCCAGCCGTAGGCATCGAGACTGACGTCGACCAGCGCCGGATTGATGCGACGACGGTTTTCCACATCGAAGCCCATGCCGGCCAGGGCATCCGAACGGTAGCCGTGCACCAGCACGTCGGCCTGCGCCAGCAATTGCGTAAAGATTTCCTGCCCCAGCGAGCTACGCAGATCGAGCCGCGCACAGCGCTTGCCCGGCACCATATCCGGCACCACGCCGGGCTCGTCCCAACTGGCAGGATCGATGCGCAACACGTCGGCCCCGAAACCGGCCATGAAACGCGTCGCCGTCGGCCCCGCCAGCACGCGCGTCAGATCCAGCACGCGGATGCCTTGCAGGGGACGTTGTTTGCCGACACGCCAGTCGGGCTGCGGCGCCGCCGGTCCCTCTGCGATGTGCAGCAAGGGCTCGCTGCTGACCGCTGCGCCTTGCGGATGCACGCGCCACTGATCCATCGTGCGCATGGCCGCCGCGCAGCCGCCCTGGGCGACCACGGCGGTCTCCAGCTCTTGCGCTGACCACCCGGCCACTGCTGCTGCAACTGCCGCGCGATCGACCGTTGCATCCAACACCGTCAATGCCGCAGCACGATGATGCGGCGCGTTGGTATGCAGGCGGATCCAGCCGTCCGCTGCCTGATAATCGCCGGCCACCGCATCCCACAAGGCCGGCGCTTCCCAGCCCTGCGGCCGCAATGAGGTGCCGAACCAGAAAGAGGCCAGCCGGCGATCGGCTTGCACGTCGGCGGCATCGCTGCCGGCCGCCTCTATCAGTTCGGCCACGGCAAGACCGGCGGCGGCGATGGCTCCCACGGCCAGATCGGTGACGGCAAAAATCGACGGCAGGCTGCCGCTGCCGATCAGTTGCACCTGTTCAAGATGATGCGGCTCGCCCTTGGCGGCCAGCCAGATGTCGCGCAGGAAACCGCGCGCGCTTGCTTCGGAAACAGCAGACAAAGTGGACATACCGGACCTCGCATCATGAAAATAAGTGACGATGGCTGAAGCATATTCCGCTGGCTTTAATTGTCAATATTGATTAAATTAATCAACATAAACTCTTCATTTTTCTGTCGACACCATGCCTGCTTACCTGAGTTCCGCCGAAGCCGCCGCTGCGCTCGGCGTGTCGCGCCAGACCTTGTACGCCTATGTCAGCCGCGGCCTGCTGACTGCCCAGACCGACAACAAGGTGCGCGAGAGCCGTTATCTCGAAGAAGAAGTCAAACGCCTCGCGACCCAGCGCACGCGCGGCCGCAAACCGAAAGAAGTCGCCAAGGCCACGCTCAGTTGGGGCTTGCCGGTGCTGGAGTCGGGCATCACGCTGATCGAAGACGGCCGGCTCTACTATCGCGGCCATGACGCCGTCGCCCTCGCCGCGACACACAGCGTGGAAGACGTCGCCGCCCTGCTGTGGAATTGCGATGCGACGCAAGCCTTCGCGGCCCGCGATGTGCCGGTCCATGCCGCCTATGCCGGCATGCTCAGACACTTCGCCGGACGCCGCGCCGAAGAATCGCTGCTGCCCCTGTTCACCATCGCCAGCGACGACGCCGCCACCGCCGCCTGGCAAAGCTCGCCGGAGCGCATGGCCGAAGGCTGCGGCGCACTCATGCGCCTGCTCGCCGCCAGCCTGCTCGGCACGCGGCCGAGTGCGGCGCCTATCCACGAACAATGCGCCAAAGCCTGGAAGCTCGACGCGCAAGGCGCCGCGCTGGTGCGCATGGCGCTGGTGCTGTGCGCCGATCACGAGCTCAACGCCTCCAGCTTCACGGCGCGCTGTGTGGCTTCCACCGGCACCAGTCTGCGCGCTTCGGTGATTGCCGGACTGGCGGCGCTCACCGGCGGCAAACACGGTGGCACGACGGCGCGCGGCGAAGCCATGTTCGATGAGATAGGCGCACAAAACGACGGCGCACTGATTGCCGACAAGATGCAACAACGGCTGGCGCGCGGCGAAGACCTGCCGGGCTTCGGCCATCACCTGTATCCCGGCGGCGACGTGCGCGCGATCGCCTTGCTCGACGACATCCTCCCGCAGCATCCTGCATGGCAAGAGATGATCAAGGCGGCATACGCGTTGATCGGCCATCATCCCTCGGTCGACTTTGCCCTGGTCGCGGTGCGGCGCCATCTGCAACTGCCGGTCGGTGCGGCGTTCGGCCTGTTTGCACTGGGACGCGGCATGGGCTGGATCGCACAAGCGCTTGAGCAACGCGCCAGCGGCGAACTGATCCGGCCGCGTGCGGCTTATACCGGACCACGTCCGATAGTGCCCGTCACGAATCTTGCAACGAATTTCGAAACGATCCTCGTAAAATAACGAGTCCATTTTCAAGCGGTGCTACACTATTGCTCATGACTTCGCGCGTAAAAATCTTCCTGCTCTGGCTGCTGGCCTTTGCGATTCCCGTTCAGGGATTCGCTGCCGCGCTGCAGATGGGTTGCGCGACCTCGCCGCAGACGCCGGCAATCCATGAAGCAGCGGCGCCCGCCTTCTCCATGGACGAACACTCTGCCCATGGCATGCATGCGATGCACAGCATGCACGACACGAACATGAGAGCGCAGGCCGACACCGGCCCCGCCACCGATCACGCCATGCCACATCTGCACAAGGCGTCCGCCGCTTCGTGCAGCTCCTGCAGCGTCTGCACCATCGGCGCCATCCTGCCGCTGGCGCTGGACAAGCTCATCAACCTGCCCGTCGCGGCAGACATCCATGTCGCCATGGTTCAACATGGCTTCGTCGGCTATACGCCGGAAAATCCCGAACGGCCCCCTTCACTGCCCGTGTAATCGCTGAAGCTGCCTGAGCGGAGCACGTTCGCATGCGCCGCCCGCAGCTTCCTGCAACCGTTCCGGCATTGCACTTCCCGCCGGTGAACACTTCGTTTGCACGAGGCTTACATGAATGCATTTCCCCCATTGCGCAAACTCGCGCCGCCGCTGCTCGCCCTTGTGCTGAGCGGCTGTGCGAGCTTCAGCGACGACGGCGGTTTTGACGCCGTCAACCAGGCCGCACAGCAGCGGCTGAACAAACAAACCGGCTGGAGCCGCTCCGAACAGGATGTCGACGATGTCGCGCAACGCGTGCGCGCCATGCTGGCCAAGCCGCTCAGCGTCGACGACGCCGTGCAGATCGCCTTGCTCCACAATCGCGAACTGCAAGCGTCCTACAGCGAGCTCGGCATTGCCGAAGCGGATCTGGTGCAAGCCGGACGACTGCCCAATCCCGGCTTCAGTTTCGGCCGCACGCACACCGGCGACGACATCAAGATCGAGCGCAGCCTGACGTTTTCAGTGATGAACTTGCTGACCATGCCGGCGGCTTCCCGCATCGAAGCGCGCCGCTTCCGGCAGACCAAACTGAAGCTCACCGACGCCATGCTGCGCACCGCCGCGATGACGCGCAAAGCCTACTACCAAAGCATCGCTGCAACCCAGAGCGTGCGCTATCAGGAGCAGGTGCGCCAGGCCGCTGAAGTCGCACATGAACTGGCCGCACGCATGGCCAAGCAAGGCAATTTCTCGCAACTGGACGCCGCGCGCGAACAGGCCTTTTATCTGGAGACGTCTGCGCAGCTGACGCGCGCCCGCACGCAAGCCGTGCAAGAGAACGAGAGCCTCATGCGTTTGCTCGGCCTGCGCAAGCAGGACGGCGCCTTGCAGCTACCGGCTCGCCTGCCCGATTTGCCGAAAAACGCCGTCACGCTCGACAACGTCGAGCAAATCGCGATGGAGCAACGTCTCGACGTGCAATCGGCCAGGCTGGAAGTCGCCGCGCTGCAAAGCTCGCTCGGCCTGACCAAAGCCACGCGCTTCGTCAACGTGCTCGATCTCGGCTACGTGCGCAATGCGGAAAGCAGCAAGCCGGCCGAGATCGGTTACCAGGCCGGCATCGAAATCCCCTTGTTCGACTGGGGCGGCGCACGGATCGCCAAGGCCGAGGCGATCTACATGCAGGCAGTGCATCGTCTCGCCGCCAGCGCCGTGCAGGCGCAATCGGAAGTGCGCAGCGCCTATGCTGTGCAGCAGCATGCCTACCTACTGGCGCGCCAATACCAGGATGAAGTCGTGCCGCTGCGCAAGCGCATCTCCGACGAATACCTGCTGCGCTACAACGGCATGCTGGCAAGCGTGTTCGAACTGCTGGCCGACGCGCGCGAACAAGCCAATGCCGTCAACGCCGCTATTGATGCCGCGCGCGACTACTGGATCGCCGACAGCGATTTGCAACTGGCGCTGGGCGGGCCGACATCGGTGCAGAACCAGACTGAAGGAAAAATCCATGACTGATTCCACCAACACATTTAGCCGACGCGCCTTCCTGCAAGGCTCTGCACTCGCCGTGGGAGCCGTCGGCGCCACCGCCGTCACGCGCATCGGCGCCGCCTCGCTGCCGGAAGCAGCCACGCAACACAGCGCCGGCACGCAAGCGCCGCCGGTGCCGCCCAACGGCCGTCCCTTTCATCCCGTCGTCACGCTCAACGGCTGGTCGCTGCCTTGGCGCATGAACAACGGCGTCAAGGAATTCCACCTCGTCGCCGAGCCGGTGGTGCGCGAAATCGCACCGGGCATGAAAGCCAATCTGTGGGGCTATAACGGGCAGAGTCCCGGCCCGACGATTGAAGTCGTGGAAGGCGACCGGGTGCGCATCTTCGTCACCAACAAGCTGCCGGAACACACCTCGGTGCACTGGCACGGCCAACGCCTGCCCAACGGCATGGACGGCGTCGCCGGGCTGACGCAGCCGGGCATCCCGCCGGGCAAGACCTTCGTCTACGAATTCACGGCGCGGCGCGCGGGCACCTTCATGTATCACCCCCATGCCGACGAAATGGTGCAGATGGCGATGGGCATGATGGGCTTCTGGATCACGCATCCAAAAAATCCTGACTTCATGCGCGTGGATCGCGATTTCGTGTTCCTGCTCAACGCCTACGACATCGATCCCGGCGCCGCCACGCCCAAGGTCAACACCATGCTCGACTTCAACCTGTGGACCTGGAACAGCCGCGCCTTCCCCGGCATCGATCCGCTGCCGGTGCGGCAAAACGACCGCGTGCGCATCCGCGTCGGCAACCTGACGATGACCAACCATCCCATCCACCTGCACGGTCATGAATTCGTCGTCACCGGCACCGACGGCGGCTGGACGCCGCCTGCTTCACGCTGGCCCGAAGTCAGCGCCGACGTTGCGGTGGGCCAGATGCGCGCCATCGAATTCGACGCGACGGAAGAAGGCGACTGGGCGCTGCATTGCCACAAGGCGCACCACACCATGAACGCCATGGGCCACAACGTGCCGACCATGATCGGCGTCGACCAGCGCGACCTGGCGAAAAAGATCAACCGGCTCATCCCCGACTACATGGCGATGGGCGACAAAGGCGGCTCCATGGGCGAGATGGAAATGCCGCTGCCTGTCAACACGCTGCCCATGATGGGCGGCAGCGGCCCATACGGATCGCTGGAGATGGGCGGTATGTTCAGCGTGGTCAAGGTGCGCAAAAACCTGGCCCGCAACGATTACCGCGACCCCGGCTGGTACAAAGCGCCGCCCGGCTCGGTCGCCTACGAATGGCGCGGCGCCGAACAACCGGCGGCTTCCGCACCCGATAAAAAAACCGGCGCGGACGGCGACGCCGTCACCGTAATCCGGCGTAATCATCAACACTGACCAAGGAAAAACCATGAAACCTGTACAGACCAAAAATCTTTTCATTGCTGCCGTGCTGGCCGCAGCCGCATTCCATGCCGCCGCGCAAAACATGGCAAGCATGCCGCCTCACCACGCTGAACACGCCGGACATGCTGAACACGCCGACGACGTATTCGGCCAGCCCGGCGCCGCCGGCAAGGTCACGCGCACCATCAAGGTCGACATGCGCGACAACATGCGCTTCACGCCGGAGACATTGAAAGTGAAAGCCGGCGACACGATACGCTTCGTCGTCAGCAACAGCGGCAAGTTCAGACATGAACTGGTCTTCGGCACCGAAACGCAATTGAAGGCGCACTACGCCGCGATGTTGAAAAATCCGGAAATGGAACACGCCGACGACAACCAGATCAGCCTGGCGCCAGGCAAGAGCGGCGAACTGATCTGGCAGTTCACGCAGGCCGGCACCGTCAATTTCGCCTGCCTGCAACCGGGCCACTACGACGCCGGCATGAAAGGCAGCGTCACCGTGGTGGCCGCCGAGGGTCTACACAAGCACTGATACCGATTCGCCAATCAGAGAGGAAAATATGAAATACATCATCGTCAGCAGCATGTTGCTTGCAGCGCTTTCACCGGTCCTGCCCGCCGCTGCGCAAGAAATGAAAACGGATGCCATGCACCACGAAATGCCCGCCGCCGCGCAGAGCAACGCTGCCCCCAAAGTCAGCGGTGAAATCCGCAAGGTCGATACCGATGCCGGCAAGATCACCATCCGTCACGGCGAGATTCCCAACCTGGACATGCCGGGCATGACCATGGTGTTCCGGGTTGCATCGCCGGACATGCTGGGCAAGGTCAAGGCCGGCGACCAGGTGCTCTTCACCGCGGAGAAAAACAACGGCGCGCTGACCGTCACCAGCATCGAACTTGTTCCTGCGAAGTAAGACTGGCGACAGCAAACCGGGCTATCATCAGTCAACTGAACATGAGGACGGGAAGCAGGCCATCGCTCCCGTCCCGCGGAACGCGTTCGCGATCTGATCGTGAACGCGTTCTTACAACAACGACAGGAGACCCCATGAGCGCCCACATCATCGACACCACGCCCGAGGCCTACGGCTACCCGCTGCTGATCAAGCAGTTGCTCCACTCCTCGCTGGCGACTGCGCCCGATCAGGAAATCGTCTACGGCATCGCCAACCAGCGCCGCCATACTTATACCGACCTGTACGAACGCATCCAGCGCCTGGGCAACATGCTGCGCGAACTGGGCCTGCAGCCCGGCAATACGGTCGCCGTGATGGACTGGGACAGCCACCGCTATCTGGAATGCTTCTTCGCCATCCCGATGCTCGGCTACGTGCTGCAAACCGTCAACGTGCGCCTGTCGCCGGAACAGATCGCCTATACGCTGAACCACGCGCAGGCCGACGTGCTGCTGGTCAATTCGGACTTCATGCCGGTGCTCAAGCAGATCCGCGGCGAACTGACCACGCTCACGCGCTGCGTGCTGATCACCGATGACGGCACGCCTGCGCCGCGCGGCCCCGGCTTTGCCGGCGAATATGAAGACTTGCTGGCGCAGGCCTCGCCCAAGTGCGATTTCCCCGACTTCAACGAAAACGCACGCGCCACCACTTTCTACACAACCGGCACCACCGGCATGCCCAAGGGCGTCTACTTCAGCCACCGCCAACTGGTGCTGCACACGCTGGCCGTGACCGCAGGACTTGCGCTGGCGCCGCAACAGGGACGCCTGCATCGCGACGACGTCTACATGCCGCTGACGCCGATGTTCCACGTGCACGCCTGGGGCTTGCCGTATGTGGCGACCATGGCCGGACTCAAGCAGGTCTATCCCGGCCGCTATGTACCCGACACCATCCTGAAACTGATCGCCACCGAAAAAGTCACCTTCTCGCATTGCGTGCCGACCATCCTGCACATGGTGCTGAGCGCGCCCGCCGCGAAGGATATCGATCTGTCGCAATGGAAGATGATCATCGGCGGCTCCGCCATGACCAGCGCGCTGGCGCAGACGGCGCGCGAGCGCGGCATCGACGTGTTCACCGGTTACGGCATGTCGGAGACCTGCCCCATCCTGTCGCTGGCGCACGTGCCGACCGCAGAACTCGGTACGGAGCAGGACGTCGCCACACGCGTAAAGACCGGCCGCCCGCTGCCGCTGGTGGCCTTGCGCACGGTCGACGGCGAGATGAACGATTGCCCGCACGACGGCAAGAGCACCGGCGAAGTCGTGGTGCGCGCCCCGTGGCTGACGCAGGGCTACCTGCACAATCCGGACGCGTCGAAAGATCTGTGGGAAGGCGGCTGGCT
Source organism: Herbaspirillum rhizosphaerae (assembly GCF_001189965.1). Taxonomy (GTDB): domain Bacteria; phylum Pseudomonadota; class Gammaproteobacteria; order Burkholderiales; family Burkholderiaceae_D; genus Herbaspirillum; species Herbaspirillum rhizosphaerae. The sequence continues at coordinate 321,962 of NZ_LFLU01000003.1, read as the reverse complement.
GCATACGCAGGACATCGGCAACATCGACCGGCGCGGCTACCTGCAGGTGACCGACCGCATCAAGGATGTGATCAAGACCGGCGGCGAATGGGTGTCCTCGCTGGAAATCGAAGAGATCATCGCGCGCCATCCGGCCGTGGCGGAAACGGCCGTCATCGGCATCAAGGACGCCAAATGGGGCGAACGCCCGGTGGCGCTGGTGGTGCTCAAGGCCGGCCAGGCCGCGGAAGTCAGCGTCGACGACATTCGCAAGCTGGTGCTGGCGGCGGCCGAAGACGGCGTGATCTCGAAATACGGCGTGCCGGACCGCATCGAGTTTGTCAGCGAGCTTGCCCGCACCAGCGTCGGCAAACTCAACAAGCGCGTGATGCGCGAGCAATATCCCGGCTAACAATCCACCTCGATAAAAAACGCCTGCGATGGAATCCATGCAAGGATCCTGTCGCAGGCGTTTCAGTTATTGCAGCGAGTGCAGCGTGAAGACACGCTAAGCGGCTTTCAGTCGCCCGTTGAGATCACGCGATTCTTGCCTTGCTGTTTGGCCTTGTAAAGACGTTTGTCGGCCAGGCGGATCAGATCGCTCTGGGTCTGCTCGTCTTTCGGAATCATCGTCGCCACGCCGACGCTCACGGTCAGCCATTCGCCGGTGGTGGAATGGGCATGACCGATGTGCAGCGCTTCCACCATCTCGCGCAATTTTTCTCCCGCGGCGATCGCGCCGGCGTCATCCGTACTCGGCAAAATCACGGTAAATTCTTCGCCGCCGAAACGCGCGCTCAGATCGGATGAGCGCACCGCGCTCGCTTCCATGGCGCGCGCCACGCTCTTGAGCACCTGGTCGCCGGCGACGTGGCCATAGTTGTCGTTGTACAGCTTGAAGTTGTCGACGTCGATGATCAGCAGCGAAATCTCTTGCTGCACGCGCTTGGCGCGCTTCCACTCAGCGTTGAGATAGTCGTCGAAATAGCGGCGGTTGGCGATGCCGGTCAGGCCGTCGGTATTGGTCAGGCGCTGCAGTTCGAAATTGGTCTTCTGCAATTGCTGCTGGCTCTCGCGCAGTGCGCGGTAAGCGGCATCGCGTTGCAGCTGATTATTGTACGAACGCGAATGGTAGCGAATGCGCGCAATCAGCTCGATCGTGTCCGGCAGCTTCACCATGTAGTCGTTGACGCCGGTGGCGAAGGCGTCGCGCTTGACCAGCGCATCTTCCTTGCTCGACAGCACGATGATGGGGATGTCCATGGTCAGCGGATTGGAACGGTACTGCTTGACCAGCGTGAGGCCGTCGACGCCGGGCATGACCAGATCTTGCAAGATCACGGTGGGCTGGGTTTTCTCGGCGACGCGCACGGCATCTTCGGCGCGCGGGCAATAGTGGAAGTCGATGTCGGATTCGCTCAGCAAGGCGCGGCGAATGGCTTCGCCGACCATGGCCTGATCGTCCACCAGCAACACCATGATCTTGTAATCCGCCGACGGCAGCTGTATGCCCAGCTCGCTGTCGTCGTTATGGTTGAGAGTCGGAGACTCCATGTTGTCGTTCCTTTATTACGTAAATTGACTGACCAATGCCTTGGCGATGTCGCCGAGAGGCAAAATTTCGGTGGCGGCATCGAGCGCCGCAGCCGCCTTCGGCATGCCGTAGACGGAACTGCTTTGCCGGTCTTGCGCGATGGTGTGATACCCCGCATCGCGGATGGCCTTGAGACCGACGGCGCCATCGCGCCCCATGCCGGTCAGCAATACCCCCACAGCCTGGCCGCGCCACTGCCGGACCACGCTCTGGAAAAACACATCAATCGAAGGATGGTAGACATCCTCCGGCGACTCCGGCATGTAGCCGAGACTGTCGCGATTCCTGAACAACAGATGCTGGTTGGTGCCGGCCATGAGCACGGCGCCGCATTGCGGCCGGTCGCCCTCCTGCGCCACGCGCACCTTCAAGCCGGTCTGCTGCTGCAACCAGCCTGCCATGCCGCCGGCAAAGCCGGGGTCGATATGCTGGACGATCACCACGGCGGCCGGGAAATCCTTGGGCAATTCCCGCAAGATCGACGCCAGCGCACCCGGCCCGCCGGCCGAGGCGCCGATCGCCACCAGCTTGTCGGATACGCCTGCCGGCGCCGACAAGACCGGCGTCAGCGCCGACGGCTTGACGACGCCAGGCTCGCGCTTCGGCGTCGTTTTCAAGGCGGCCGGCTTGCGTTCCATGCGGCCGATGCGGGCGATCTTTTCCATCAGTACCGCCGAACCCTGGCGCCAGTCGCTGCCGGACAGGGCCGGCGTATCGACGGCATCCAGCGCGCCGTAACCGAGCGCCTGGTACACCTGATCGGCACAGGCGCCGATATCGGCCGTCACGATCAGGATAGGACAAGGCGTCTTCTGCATGATGCGGCGCGTTGCTTCGACGCCGTCGAGATGCGGCATGACGATGTCCATCAGGATGAGGTCCGGCAATTGCCAGGCGCACAATTCCACCGCCTGAGCGCCATCCTGCGCCACCCACAGCAACTGGTGCTCCGACCATTCGGCCAGCACCCGCCGCAAAATCTCGACCACCATGGGTACGTCGTTGACGATTGCAATCTTCACGTCAGGCGGCTCCGATCAAATCCACCACGGCCTGCAACAGGGTCTCGTCGTGGAAACTGCTCTTGGTGAAATAATGATCTGCGCCGGCTTCCAGGCCGCGCTGACGATCTTCTTCCCGGTCCTTGTAAGACACGATCATCACCGGCAAGGTGCGCAGATGCGCCGCCTGCCGGATCAGCGTCACCAGCTCGATGCCGTCCATGCGCGGCATGTCGATGTCGGTGATGACCAGATCGAATGCTTCGGTGCGCACAGCGTTCCAGCCGTCCATGCCGTCGACCGCTACGGTGACCTGGTAGCCGCGATTGACCAGCAGCTTGCGTTCCAGCTCACGCACGGTCAGCGAATCGTCGACCACCAGCACTTTCTTGCGGGCGGCGCCGGCGTCTTCGCTGGCGGCGTGCTGCACGTTCTCAAGCTGGCCGGAGACGCTGAGCTTCTCGACCGAGCGCAGCATGTCGGCCACATCCAGAATCAGCACCGGCGCACCGTCTTCCATCAGGGCGCCGGCCTGCACGTTGGGGATCTTGCCCAGGCGCGAATCCAGCGCCTGCACCACCAGCATGCGCTCGCCGAGGAAACGGTCGACCGCCAGGCCGTAGGTGTTTTCGTTGTCACCGATGACCACCACCATGACGGAGTCGCCCCTGGCGCGCAACTCGCCTTTTTGCAGGATCTGATGCGCGCTGACGAGGCCGATCTGGCGACCCTCGAAATGAAAGTGCTGATAGCCTTCGAGCACATCCAGCTGATCGCGTTGCAGCTCCAGCGTGCGATTGACGTAAGCCAGCGGAAAAGCATAGGGCTCGTTGTCGATGCTGACCAGCAGACTGCGGATCACCGACAAGGTCAGCGGCAGCTGCAGCTGGAAGCGCGTGCCCTGTCCTGCCGTGCTGGTGATGCGCACGGTGCCGCGCACTTGCTTGAGCATGTCGGCCACCACATCGAGACCGACGCCGCGGCCTGAAATATCGGTCACGGTGTCGCGCAGGCTGAAACCCGGCAGCAGCAGGAAATCGAGCAGCTCCGACTCGCTCAGGCGCGCCACGATCTCTGCGGTCGACAGCTTGCGGCTGACGATGATTTGCTTGAGACGATCGAAATCGATGCCGGCGCCGTCGTCGATCACGTTCACCTGCAGCATGCCGGCGCTATGGCGCGCTTCCAGCGTCACCTTGCCCTGCTCCGGCTTGCCGGCCAGCGCACGCTGCTGCGGCGATTCGATGCCGTGGTCTACCGCATTGCGCAGCAGATGGCCGATGGGCGCATCGAGTTTTTCCAGGATGTCGCGGTCGATCTGGGTGGCGTTGCCGACGATCTCCAGCCGCACCGATTTACCCAGCGTATGGCCGACGTCGCGCACCATGCGGGCGTAGTTGCCCGAGCCGACGCCGGTGCCGTCGGCAAACGGACGCATGCGGCAAGCCAGCGCTTCTTCATACAGGCGCTGCGACAGGTTGACGGAATGGCGGTCGAACATTTCCAGTTCGGCCAGCTGATCGCCGACCATGTGCTGGGACTGCACCATCAGCGTACGCACTTCCGCCAGCGCCACGTGCGCGGCTTCATCGCCGCCGGTCATTTTTTGCTGCAGCAGATCGAGCGCCTGGGCGGCTTCGCGCTGCATGCGCTTGAGGCGCAGCATCGACGCGGCAAACGACTTCAGGCGGCGCGACTCCACCAGCGACTCGCCGCTCAGGCTGAGCAGGCGGTCCAGATTGTCGGCGCTGACGCGTACCGAACGCACGCCGTTGGGCGAGGCGGCATCGCGCGACTCCCGCTGCTCGCGCCGGTCGACATACGCCGTCGATGCGGTTGCCGCGGCCTCGCTTGCCTGCTCCGGCTCCGGTTCCGCCGCTGATACGGGCGCCGGTACGGGTACGGCGGCGCTTGCTTCAATCATGGCGGGAGCTGCGGCAGGCTCAGGCCGGTCGTCGCCGCCATCCGCCATGGCGGTGCTCAGCGCCAGCATGAAGGTGTCGATTTCAACCTTGCCAGCATGCTCGCCCCAGGTTTCATCGTCGCCCGGCGCGTTGGCGATGCGCGTCAGCAAATCGACGCCCTTGAACAGCGCATCGATCTGTCGCCGCCGCAAACGCAATTTATCCTGCTGCGCCAGCACGAAGCAGTCTTCCATCACATGCGCCACATTGACGCCGGCGTTGAGACTGATGATGCGCGCCGCGCCCTTGAGCGAATGCGCTGCGCGCATGCATGCTTCCAATGGTTCGAGCAAGGCCTCGCGGTCGCTGTGGTCGCCGCTGCGCTCAAGCTCCAGCAAACCGGCGTTGAGCACCTGCACCTGGCTTTCCACTTCATGCCGGAATAATTCCAGCATGGTCATCTGCCGGATATCGGTCGAACTCATGTCAGGCTCCGATTCAAGGCATAGAACAACAGGCCGCAATCCAGCAGGCCGACTTTCTTGTCGCGCCAGTCGATCACGGCCTGGGTATAGGTGGCGCCCGTGTGCACGACGGTGGACGGCGGCGATTGCGCAGCGTCGGCGGCATAAGCATGCACACCCGAGACTTCATTGACGGGAAACGCCAGTATCTGCTCTTCATGCGCCACCACCAGCAAGCGCTGACCGGCATGGGCGCTGTCGACGCCGATACCCAGCATGCGTCCCAGCGACACGCAAATCTTGAGCGCGCCGCGAATATTCGTCAGTCCCAGCACCGCATGGTTGGCCTGATGCGGCAGCGAATGAACCGGCCGCGCTTCAATTACCTCGACAATAGCCGTGGTCGGCAAACCCAGCCATTCCTCGCCGATACGAAACACCAGCATCGATGCCGTGGCGTCGCCGCGGCCGCGCCTGAGCGTGTCCTTGCCCATGCCCTTGGCCGCCGGCGGCAATTGCGCATTGCCTGACAGCTGAACGCCTGCCGCCGACACGGGCCGATCCAGCAAAGCCGACGCGGCGGCGGCAAAGGTCGGGCAATTCAGGCAGCGAAAATAGTCCTGGAGCTTCGGGCAGCTGTTGTCGCCGCGCACGCCGATGCGATTCCAGCAGTCGTCGACGACCACGTCCAATGCCGGTGTCGTTTGCAAAACCTCAGACATGCGGCTGCTCCTCGTTACCCTGTTTCAGTTGGGCGCGCTCGGCGCGCTGCTGCAAACGCTGTGCGCCGGCGACATCGCCCTGCGCCGCCAGCAAACCGGACAGGTGCAGCAAGGCGTCGCGATGATCCGGCTGCAGGTAAATGGCCTTGCGATAGAGTTGCAAGGCGGTCGCCGTATCCTGGCGCGCGTCGTTGATCAAGCCTTGCAGGTAGTAAGCGCCGGCGTTCGGACCGGCGGCGCGCAGGTGCTGTGCGCACAAGGCTTCCGCTTCCGCCAGCTCGCCCCGGTCGGCGCAGGTGCGTGCACGGGTGAGCAAGTCGTCTTGCGCCGGCATGACAATTTTCTCAATGGCAGGCCTGGCGACCGGCAGTGGTGCGGCCGTCTTGCTACGTTCCCGAACCGGCGCCGACGTCGGCATCCAGGCGGGCGCGATCGGTTTCGCCAACGACGGCAGCGCAGGCATGACCTCTGCTTTTGGCACCGTCACCGCTTTGCGGCGAAAGCCGAAGGTCAGCGGAATGCCGATCGATTCGATATGCGGGCGCAACATGATGCCCGCTTCAGCGGGTCCGACAAAAATGCAACCGTCCTGCCCAAGCAGACGCTCCAGCACCTTGACGGCTTGCGCCTGCACGTCGCGATCGAAATAGATCAGTACGTTGCGGCAAAAAATGAAATCGTAGGGAGCTTCGTTCACCAGAAAATCGCCGGCCAGCATATTGCCGTGGCGAAAACCGACCTGGCGGCGTACTTCTTCCGACAAGGCCGATGCGGTGGTGTCGTACACAGAAAAATGCCGCTCGCGGTACTCCAGCTGCTTGCCGCGGAAAGAGTTGCGGCCGTAGATGCTGCGCTGCGCGATCGACAGCGAGCGTTTGCAAATGTCGATACCATCGACGCGGAACTGCCCCGCCGGCACACCGACATCCAGCAGCGCCATGGCGATGGAATACGGCTCCTCGCCGGTCGAGCACGGCAGACTCAGAATCCGTACGTTGGCAGTCGGCGAGCGCACGATTTTTTCACGCGCCAGGCGCGCCACGGCCAGGATTGCCTCGCGGTCGCGGAAGAACCATGTCTCCGGCACGACCACCAGTTCGATCAGCTCCTGCAATTCGCCCACGCCCGATTGCAAGGTATGCAGATAGCCGTAGATATCGTTCTGTGCAAGCTGGCTCATGCGCTCGCGCACCCCGCGCTCGATCAGCGAGCTGCCGACGGCGGCGACATCCAGCCCCATATGCTGCTTGAGCATGGCGGCGATCTGCTCAATCACCTGGGCGTTGGCGGCGCTGTTGCCGAGGCCGTGGTTGCCGTGATGAAGCTGCGCGCTCATGCCCTGCTCTCTTCCGGAAACAACAATGCCTGTACGGCGTCGTCCAGCATGTCGTCGACCTTGATCCATTGGATCAGTTCGCCCTGATGCCGCATGACCGGACCGAGATAACGCGCGTTCTCGTGCAGCAGACCCGATGCGGTGAAATCTTCGGCGTCGCAACGCAGGGTATCGGTGGCTTTTTCAACGATCAGGCCGAGCAACTGCGGCTCCTGCCCTGCCGGCGTGTAATGCGTCAGCACCAGACGCGTACTCAGGCGTTGCGCTGCGGGCTGGCCGAGCGCCAGCATGCTCATGTCCAGCACCGGCACATTGCGGCCGTCATGGCTGAAGATGCCGCGCACCCAGGCTGGCGCATCCGGCACTTGCTTGCACGGCGCAGGCGGCAACACGACCTCGACCTGGTTGCTGTCCAGGGCGTATCGATCATTGCCGATCTGAAAGATCAAGAAAAGCATGCTCAGGCTCGTGTTGTCCGTGTTGCAGTCATCGCCATCACTATCATCAGGCCGATACCTTGAAGCGGGATACGCCGTTGCGCAAACCGTTGGACACCAGGTTCAGTTCGTCGATAGCCTGGCTCGATTGCTGCAGCGATTCGACGGTCTGCTGGGCGGCTTCGCTCAGTTGCAGCAGCGCCTGGTTGATCTGTTCGGCGCTGTTGGCCTGCGCCTGCATGCCTTCATTGACCACCTGGAAGCGCGGCGCCAGCGCCTGCACCTGCGCAATGATCTGCGACAGCTGGGTGCCGACCTGCTGCACTTCGGACATGCCGCGGCGCACCTGATCGGAGAATTTATCCATGCCCATCACGCCGGCGGCGACCGCCGACTGAATTTCCTTGACCATCAGTTCGATGTCATAGGTGGCAACCGCAGTCTGGTCGGCGAGACGGCGGATTTCGGTGGCGACCACCGAGAAGCCGCGGCCGTATTCGCCGGCTTTTTCCGCTTCGATGGCGGCGTTGAGCGAGAGCAGATTGGTCTGGTCGGCGACCTTGGTGATGGTGGTGACGACCTGGTTGATGTTGCCTGCCTTCTCGTTGAGGATGGCCAGTTTGCCGCTGACCGAACCGGCCGCGTCCATGACGTCCTGCATGGTGTCTTCCATGCGCGTCAGGCCGCTCTGGCCGCTGCCTGCCAGCGTCGCCGCCTGCTCGGAGACCAGCGAGACTTCATTCATGGTGCGCACCAGGTCGCGCGAGGTGGCGAAGATTTCGCGCGAGGTCACGCCGATTTCAGTGGTCGTTGCCGCGGTCTCGGCCGCGGTGGCTTGCTGTTGCTTGGAAGTAGCGGCGATTTCGGTCACCGAGGTCGACACCTGGGCCGAAGACTTCTGCGCCTGCCCCACCAGCGCGGTCAATTCGTCCGTCATGCGGTTGAACCCCGCCGCCAGATGCGAGAACTCATCGCGGCGCTCAAAATACAGACGCTGCGAAAAATCGCCGGCGCGCATCACGTCGAGGATGCCCATCAGGCGCTCCATCGGGCCGGTGATCGCACGCAGCAGGAAATAGCCGCACACGATCGCCGCCGCTACCGCGGCAATCACGGAAATCAGCATGCTGGTCTTGGCCTGGGTGACGGCATCGGTAATACGTTGCGCGGAGTCGTCGGAAATGGTCTTGTTGATCTCGACCATCTTTTGCGTCAGGGCATAGCCGGTACGCCAGGCCGGACGCAACTGTTCGGCGATGACCTTGTTGACCGCAGGACTCGGGCTGGACAAATCCATCTTCAGGATGTCTTGCTGGATCTGGCGATAAGCCATGCGCGCCTGCTTGAACTGCTCGAACAACGCCCGGTCGCGCGCGTTGTAGACGGACTTGTCGTACTCTTCCTGCAGGTGATTCAGGCGCTCGCCGTTGGCGCGCAAGAGCGCGATGTCGGCCTGGCGCGCGGCGTCGCTTTCGTCAACCTGCGCGATCTGCTGGCCCAGCAGCAGGTTTTCATACCAGGCGGCGTTGATCATGGTGCTGTAGTACAGGCCGGGAGTGGAATCCTGGCGCAGGCTGGTGGCTTCGTCGTCGATCTTCGCCAGGCGGGTGGAAGCGACTGTCGCCATGATGACCATCAGGATCAGGATGACTGCAAAACTGCTGAGTAGTCGCTGTTTGATCGTCCAATTTTTCATGCTGAGCAGGCTTTCCTGAAGAAGAGATACGGCGCAACGGCATAGGCGGCATAAGCAACGTGGCGCGAAATTTATTTCGCAAAAATATCGATAAAACGCGAGATTCTTGCTCCACCGGCATTATGGCCGAATCGTTGACGCATTGCCATACGAGAACGCTGCGGATTCCCGCCCTGAGCCTGCTTTTTCGCCGAAAATGGGAAGCCCGGCGCGACGTCCGGCAGAAACCCCGGCTGCAGACGCAAAAACGCCGGCTGCAGACAGGATCTGCGCCGGCGTTGAAAGACTCGGTTTGCCTTTGTTTTAGGCCCTTTTCAGGCTCAATCAGGCACACCCCAAGCCTGGATCAGTTGAAGATGACCGTTTTGTGACCGTTCAGCAGGATACGGTGCTCGGTGAACCACTTCACCGCGCGCGCCAGCACGACCGACTCGATATCGCGGCCGATGGCGGTCAGCGTATCCGGACCCATCGAATGATCGACGCGTTCCACGCCCTGCTCGATGATCGGACCTTCGTCCAGGTCGCTGGTGACGAAGTGGGCGGTAGCGCCGATCAGCTTCACGCCGCGGTCATGGGCCTGATAGTAAGGCTTGGCGCCCTTGAAGCTGGGCAGGAAGGAATGGTGGATATTGATGGCGCGGCCCTTGAGCGCGCTGCACAGCGACGGCGACAAGATCTGCATGTAACGCGCCAGCACCACCAGATCGATCTGGTTGGTTTCGACGATTTCGAGGATGCGCGCTTCCTGCGCCAGCTTGGCGTCTTCCGATGCGCCGGCGGCCAGCGGCAGATGATGGAACGGAATGTTGTAGCTCGCCGCCAGTTGGTAGAAATCGGTGTGATTGGACACGATTGCCGGAATCTCCACCGGCAACAGGCCGCTCTTGTAGCGGAACAGCAGGTCGTTGAGACAATGGCCGATCTTGGACACCATCAACATGACGCGCGGTTTCTTGGCGGCGTCGTGCAGCTGCCAGTCCATGTTGAGCAGGCCGCCCAGCACGGCGAAATCGGCGCGCAGCGTTTCATCGGCGACGCCGGCGTCTTCCGAGGAAAAATGCACGCGCATGAAGAACAGTTTCGATTGCGCATCGCCGAACTGCGCCGAATCGATGATGTTGCAGCCGTGGTCGGCGAGGAAGCCCGACACGCGATGCACGATGCCGCGCTGGTCGAGACAGGAAATGGTGAGAATGTATTCCGGGTGGGCCATAGTCGATCTTAAAAACACCGTCGTCCGCCGCTCAGGGCATCTCAGTCGCATGCGGCATGTGCCAGGCATGTTTCCGGAATGCAGCAAAAGAGCATCGCAAAAGACGAAAATCGCTATTGTCGCACGCCCGGCGCATGCGCACAAAGCCCCGGCCCCGCCACTGGCGGACCCGATCAGCAAAAACAGTCGTAAAACCAGACCGCCGATGCACGCAAGAAGCCGCCCCGGTATCGGGATCGCGCCAGATCGCGCACGAATCCGCAGCAAGGCGCCGCGAAGACGTGTTTCGCGCACAGTGACCCGGCTCCGCAGTCAACTGCAAGAGCAACGGCAATAAAACCGTCCGGACGCCGCCCGGAAGGCTTCATTTTTCATGAAAAAACAAAAAACAGCCGCCGATGCTGCAAACGGCCTTCAGTGCGACGACAGATGAAGCGCCGGAATGGGCGCGTTGGCTGACGTATGGGAGGAATTACGCAGTTTTGGCCTGCAACAGTTCACGCTGTTCCGCTGCGCCGCCGACCTGCACGTCGCCGCTGAGCTGGCCGCCTTCTTCAATGACCAGTTTGCCGTAGCGGATCTTGCCCGACACTTTGCCGCTGGAGTAGATCACCAGTTTCTGGCGCACGGTCAGCTCGCCGTCGAAGTCGCCGCGGATTTCCGCCAGGTCGATTTCCGCCGAACCCTTGAAGGCGCCCTTTTCTGCGATCTGGATCACGCGCGAATCCATCGTCGCTTCGACGCGGCCTTCCACCACGAGCGTGTCGCAATCATTGATCTCGACGCCCTTCAGCTTGATGTTGGGACCGACGATCAGTTTGCTGCCCATTTCGTTGGATCCGGAGCTTGATGGCGGAGTAGTGGAAGAGGATGGAGTATTGGTCGTCTTGGTCACATTGGATACGCCCGGTTGCGTCAAATTGTTACTGGCGCTGAAAGGGGAATTTGGCGAATTGGCTTCTCGTTTGCCAAAGAGAGTTTCTGAGCGAAGCATGGTATCTCCTGAAGATAAATGTGCGGTGCAAGACGTGGCACTGATAAAACGAATCGGCGATGCGCTCATCCAATTTTTCAATCGCGATGAACATCTTCGCCGCGGAGGACGAGATCGCTGAAAAGCTGATGCCGACTGATGTTGAAGGACACGAGCTGTGCAACGATCTCAGCGTTTCGGCACATCAATAAATAGAAAGTTCACGAGAATTTTGTAACAGTGAAATGGGGGCGTAAATATTTTTCGCGCAGCTTCCCATCACGTTTTTTCGCGGCTGATTTTTCGTGCCGATTTAACCGCGCAGATATTTTCTGCCGACGCTAATTGCTGCCGATTTCAATCTCATGATCGCGACTTGTCGTCGTGATCGGACGAGGTCGCCGTCATCTCAGTCAATGAGTTCGCAGTCACCGCGACGAACCAAAACAATGCAAGCCCTGTTACATTTTTTTGACGACGCATCATCGTGAATAAACACGCACTTCAAACACCCTCTTCGGCTGAACATGTCGCCGCGCGCGCTTGACTTTTTGAAGGCGGCAAGAGATTCTTTGGCCCACTTCAGAAGGATCAATCCATTTCAAAAACAAACTGATGGGGAACACATGAGCGACACTTTCGAGCAACCCGGCCAGCCCGATTTCCCTGCCAGCCCCGATTTTTCAGCGCCGCCTGCGGTGGAAGCATTTTCTTTCAGCGGACGCGGCTCCGAATACTTCCGCATCTGGATCGTCAACCTGCTGCTGTCGGTGGTGACGCTGGGAATTTATTCCGCCTGGGCCAAGGTAAGACGGCTGCGTTATTTTTATGACAACACCACGGTCGCTGGCACCAGCTTTGAATACCACGGCAATCCGATGGCGATCCTCAAAGGCCGCGTCATCACCGTGGTGCTGCTGTTCGGCTATCAGTTCGCGTTCAAGCTCAACCCGCTGCTCGGCCTGCTGGTGCTGATCGCCTTCCTGGCGGCGATGCCCTGGCTGATCTGGCGCAGCTTGCAGTTCAAGCTCTACAACACCAGCTACCGCGGCATCCGTTTCGGCTTTCGCGGCAACGCTGCGGGCGCGTACAAGGTGTATCTGTGGCTGCCGCTGCTGACCTTCTTCACCTTGTATTTGCTGACGCCGTTCACGCATCAGCGCATCAAGCGTTTTCAGCACACCGAGTCGCGCTTCGGCGCCAGTCACTTTTCTTTCACCGGTTCCGTGGGCGCGTTTTACAAGACCTACCTGATCGGTTTCGGCATCTATCTCGCCGGCTTCATTGCCATTTTGCTCACGGTCGGCGCCAGCGCCTATCCGTTCATGAGCGATCAATCGTTCGGCGCGGGCCATGTCTTTTCATTCGTGCTGGTGATCCTGGCGCTGTATGCCTGGACTTTCCTGATGTATCCGCTGTTCCTGACGCTGATGCAAAACCTGATCTGGAATCACACCAGGCTCGGCGAGCACCGCTTTCACAGCGGGATGCGCTGGGGCCGCATGATGTTCATCGCCTTCACCAACATCATCGGCATCGTTTGCACCCTGGGCCTGTACACGCCGTTCGCCCAGATCCGCGCGCTGCGCTACCGGATCGAGTCGATGAGCCTGCATCCCGCCGGCAGCCTCGATGAGTTCATCGCTGATAACGAACCGTCGGGATCGGCCATGGGCGAAGGCATGACGGACTTGCTCGACTTCGATTTATCGCTATGACGACAGCAGTCGCCGCTTTTTATTTCGACGGTAAAACCTCGCGCCGCCATGTCGTCACGCTGGAGGTGATTGACGGCATGGCGCGGATTTACGGCAGTGGACAGAACGCCGGCGATACGGATACAGCGCCAGTTGAGCGCGTGTGCCCGATTGCTCAATTGCGAGTATCCGAAAGGCTCAGCCGCGCCGCGCGCAAGGTGACCTATCCCGATGGCGCCTATCTGGAAATCCAGGATCAGGCCGCCTTCGCCGCCCTGCTGGAAAGCACCAGCCATCGCGATTCGCTGGTGGTGCGCATGCAGCAGAACTGGCGCGCAACGCTGGCCGCCGCGGCCGCGCTGATCGCGGTGCTGGCCGTGAGCTATCTCTATCTGCTGCCGGCCGCCTCCGGTCTGATTGCGCACTCGCTGCCCGTCAGCGTCGAACAGCGCATCGGCGACGGCGCGCTGGATTTCCTCGATAAACATATCCTGGCGCCGACTGCGCTGCCGGCTGCACAACAAGCGGCCATCGCGGCACGCTTCACGATGCTGACGGCGCCGATGGCGCAAATGAATGAGCTGCCGCCGTATGAGATCGTGTTCCGCAAGAGCCGCATCGGCCCCAACGCCTTTGCCCTGCCCTCCGGCCAGATTGTGCTGACCGACGAGATCGTGACCTTGCTCAACGACGACGACGCCGTCATGGGCGTGCTGGCGCATGAACTCGGCCATCTGCAGGGACGCCATCTGATGCGCAGGCTGATCCAGAGTTCGGCCATCGGCGCAGCGGCGACGGTGCTGTTCGGCGACGTCTCGGCGGTGATCGCCAACATACCGACCGTCTTGCTCGACATGAAGTATTCGCGCGACGTTGAGCGCGAAGCCGACGACTATGCCATCGCCCTGTTCAAGGCCAATGGCATGAGCCGCCAGAAGCTGGCCTATGTCTTCGAAAAACTGGGCGAGAAGGAAGCCTCCGGCCACGGCGTGCCGCCTTACCTGTCCAGCCACCCGGCCAGCGCCGAACGTGTGCAGCGCATCCTGAACGCACCATGATCCGATCGAGCGGCGGCGCTTGTACGAGCAAGCGTCGCCGCCTTATCCGAACCTGCCTGAACCACCTGCGCCGACTCAGGCCGGCACCTGATCCAGGAAACCGGTCACGCTGCGCAGCCGTCCTTGCTCCAGCACCGCAAAGTCGGTTCCTTTGATCATCGCTTCTTCGCCGTCCAGACCCAACGCCCAGGAAAAGCGCAGGTGCGCGCCATGAAAATCCGGTTCGCCGATACGGCTGAAACGGAAAGCCGGAAAGCGCTCGTGCACCGCGGCCACCAATTGCGAAATGCCGGCGTGGCCGTCGCCTTGCATCAGGGGGTCGCGATAGCTGGCGTCGGCGGTCCAGATCTCGGCGATCAGGCCGGCGCGGCGTGCGGCGTCGGTTTCGTTCCAGACCGCGATATAAAGATCCACCAGCGTGTTCATTTGCTCGCCGGCGGCGGCCAGATCGGTATGAGATGTCGGATGTGTCATGCTGAACTCCATATAAAGAAGGTTGAAAGCGGGAAATGCGATCGCTGGCCGGCGCGTCCTGCAGTACGGCAAACGCAGCGTCAGGCACATCATTGCCCAAGCCCCGGCGCCGGACAATTACCTCGCAGGTAATGTGACGCCGCGCATCGATACGCTATGATCGGCACATGATCTCGACACCTACGCTCCCTGCATCCTCCCCCTCCGCACGGCCGGTCAGCGACATGTTGCGCGCGTGGCGCGTGCGTCGCCGCATGAGCCAGCTCGACCTCGCCTGCGAAGCGGAAATTTCGACACGCCATCTGAGCTTTCTCGAAACCGGCCGCTCACAGGCAAGCCGCGACATGCTGTTGCGCCTGGCGGAACGCCTCGACATTCCTCTGCGCGAACGCAATGCCTTGCTGATGGCCGGCGGCTTCGCGCCGCTGTTTCCCGAGCGTGCGCTGGACGATCCCGCGCTGCTGGCGGCGCGCAAAGCCATCGATCAGATCCTCACCGGGCACGAGCCGTTTCCCGCGCTGGCGGTCGACCGGCATTGGAACCTGGTCTCCGCCAATCGCATCGTTCCCTTGCTGCTGACCGGCGTGGCACCGATGCTGCTGCAGGCGCCCATCAATGTCATGCGGCTGACGCTGCATCCGCAAGGGCCGGCGCCGCGCATCGCCAACTTCGCCGAATGGCGGCAGCACATGCTGGATCGCCTGCGCCAGCAGATTGCCTTGAGCGCCGATCCCGTTCTGATCGATCTGAACAAGGAGTTGCTCGCCTATCCGGCGCCCGAGCATGACGCGTCCGCAGCCGAGCACACGCTCTCGCCCTACGCCGCCGTGGCCGTGCCGTTTCAGTTGCAGACGGAACACGGCCTGCTTTCGTTTTTCAGCACGACGACGATTTTCGGCACGCCGGTCGACATCACCTTGTCGGAGCTGGCGATGGAATGTTTCTTCCCCGCCGATGCGGAAACATCGGCCGCGCTGCAACGGCTGCTGCCGGAAGCCGGCAAATAATTTCCATGCGGCATTATTCGCATTGACTTGCAACGGATCGCTACCGTAGTTCTACGCATCATCGTTATTTTTTGAGAAGCTTCTTTACATTTCGCATACACGTGCTAAATTGACGCACATGGATACCGTCATTACCCGTACCGCCAAAAGCGAACTCACCCTTGCCGCCATCGTCGATACCGCCCTGGAAATGGCGCAAAACGAAGGCCTGGAAGCCTTGTCGCTGGGCGAAGTCGCCAAGCGCCTGAGCATCAGCAAGAGCGGCGTGTTCTCGCGTGTCGGTTCGCGCGAGGCCTTACAGCAGGCGGTGCTGGATGAATTCGACCGCCGTTTCGTCGAAGAAATTTTCAAGCCGGCCATGACCTTGCCGCGCGGGCTGCCGCGCCTGAGCGCAATGATCCGCAACTGGCTGCGGCGCACCAGCAATGAAGTCGGTTGCCTGTATATCGCCGGCGCCTTCGAGTACGACGACGTCGACAATCCGATGCGCGATCGCATCAAGCAAAACATCATGCAATGGCGCGGCATGCTGCACCGGACGGTGGAACAGGCGCTGGAAGAAGGCCAGCTGCGCCCGGACACCGATCCGGAGCAACTGGTGTTCGAGCTGTACTGCCTGATGGTCGGACTGATGCACGATGCCCGCTTCCTGCGCGATCCCAAAGCGCTGGAGCGCGTGCAGACAGCCTACGAGCGGCTGATTTCGACGTATCGCAGTTTCAATTACCACGGTTGATTTCTGTCCGGCGGCACGCCTGCCGGGTCGCCGGATCGTTTCCGTGAAGAAGTTCGTTTTGGCATTTTTTTACGCAAATTTCGCACTATCGTGCTAAACAGGGAGAAAATCATGTGGGTTACTATTGGCGTCATCACTCTGCCCATCGGGGCGTCGCTCTTGTTCCAGTTGCTGCAAACCATCCGCCTGGTGCCGAATCAGAATGAAGACTTCGTTTTTGTCTGACCAGGCGCGTGAATAAATGAAATGAGCAAATGAAATAAGCAACGAAGCAAGCAAGTGTAAAAAGCTGCGAACAGGCCGTCCTGCGGGAACAATATGTCCCCGCGCCACTCCATATCGTGATTCAATGCTCGCTGAGCTTTCGCTCGCGCCTGCTACCGATTCTTGCCTCCGACGCCTTTTCTTCTGCCCGCCGATGTCTACGCCCGAACCAACCCTGTCCGCTGAAATTTTCCCCGACCGTCAACTCTCCAATATCGCCTGCATGCTGGCGCTGCTGATTGCCGCCATCAGCTGGTTTGCCCTGAGCGCCCAGACCGATATCACCATCGACCGCGTGCTGGTGCGCGGCATGACCGTGATGGACGGCGTGGCGCGTTTGTCGAGCTATCTGACCAATCTGACTATCCTGCTTAGCGCCATAGGCTTTTCTGCGCTGGCCCTGCGCGGCGACAATCCGGTCAGCGTTTTTTTCCGCAAGCCGCAGGTCACAACGGCCGTCGTAGCCTACATTATTTTCGTCGGCATCGCCTACAACGTCCTGCTGCGCCAGTTGTGGCAGCCGACCGGCTTTCGCGCGCTGGTCAACGAAAGCCTGCATACGGTAACGCCGCTGCTGTCGATGGTGTACTGGATTTTTTTCGTGCCGCGCTTCCAGCCCAGCCTGAAGCGCAGCCTGCTGTGGCTGATCTATCCGCTGTCGTATCTGTTCATCACCTTGTGGCGCGGCGGCATGTCAGGCTTCTATCCCTACCCGTTCATCAACGTCAATGAACTCGGTTATCCGCACGTACTGCTCAATGCGACAGGATTGCTGGCCGCGTTCCTGCTGCTGATGGGCTTGCTGATCTTTATCAACGAATCGGGCAAAAGCCTGCTTGCACGGCGCTGAATGCTGTGTCGCCTGTCCGGCGGCAACTCCCTCGCACCCGCATTGCCGTATCGCAATTTTCGACGCACTGTGAAGACCCAGGCCGCGCCTTACTTTAGTTCTATCACCGCCGACGCTAGCCTTACCTGATGCGTGTCGTCCCAGCGGCCGACTGCCCGTTCTCGGCAGTATGTAAAAAAATGTTATGAAATTTGACGCAGGAGCCGTTTCTTTCTCAAGTTGTGACGTATGTGACCGATATAGGCTGTAGACAGACTGCACTATCCTAATTGGAGCATGACCATTTCTCTCACCTATATGCCTGATCCAGCTACAGGCAGACGCCGCAATCCAGCAACCCATGACGCCATCCTCGACGCCACGTGTGTCCTGCTGGACGAAATCGGGTTCGACAAGCTCTCGCTTGAGGGCGTGGCTGCGCGCGCGGGTGTAGGCAAGGCGACCATCTACCGCTGGTGGCCCAACAAGAGTTCGCTGGCGATGGAAGCATTGCTGCGTGAAGTCGGCCCCAACGTGGCTTTTCCGGAGACGGAATCGGCGCGTCACGACATCGAAAACCAGATCCGCAAGCTGGCCAAGCTGTACCGCGGCAAGACCGGTCGCGTGGTGTGCGAAATGATCGGCCTGTCGCAATTCGACGAAGAAACCATGCGTCTCTTCAACGACAACTTCCTCGATCCGCGTCGCGGCGCAGCCAAACAGGTATTGCTGCGCGGCATCAAGAACGGTGAATTCAAGGAAGACCTCGACTTCGACGTCATCTTCGACCTGCTCTACGGTCCTATCATCCAACGTATGCTGATGCGCCATGCAGGTATCGACGAGCGTCATATCGATTTGCACATCGCCCTGGTGCTCGACGGCATCACCCCGCAACACCAAAAAACGAATTAATTTAACAACATTCTCGCAAGTTTTGTTGCGTCGTAGGAATTTTGCACCTAGAATTCAAGACGAAACGTATCGTCTTGTTTTTCCTATTACATAACAAACTTGTCTGCCAGGGTTGTTGCGAGTGTTATTCCAGCTTGCGACAAGAAGGGGCAGATCTGACACCTCAGCGAGAACCGCAAATGCCTTGTCACCGTTTGGCTGCTCCCGGTCAGCCAGAGAATCGCATGCACTTGTGCAGCGCGCCCGTGCCGACGCTTGTACAGACGCTTTTACCCGTGTCTGCATCGCCCTGTCGCGGCAAACGGTCCCCTTGCAAAGACTCGCAATCGCACCTGTCGCGTGTTTCGCACACGACCTGCCGGCGACGCATCGCTGTCTCCTATGGACTGAACGCCTGCCGGTCGGCGCGCCTGCTATCGTGACGTAATCCCATGCAATAGCGCTGCGAAGAAATAAGAAACCGAACAAATTCAATCAAGCCAGTTTGCAAATGCGGGGGCACTATGCAGAACGATGTCGCAAACCACACAGTCAACCTGACCCATCATCGCAGCGATCACGACGACCGCGATGGTCACGATGGCCACGAGCATGCCGCGCATGGCATCCATCCTTGCCGCGTGCGCGTGCATCGCACCTGGTTCTTCTGGAGTTTCCTGATTCTCCCCATCATCGTCGTCGCCGGCTGGAGCCAGTACGTCAGCTTCCAGGGAACGATGCCCGTCGTCGCACTCGGCAACGTGCAGCACGCCGAGCACTGGAGCGAATGGGTGCGCTATTACGTCTGGCTGCAGCTGGTCTGGCTGCCGGCCAACATGGTGATCTTCCTGATCTGGTGTGCCCTCGGCGTCAGGATCTGGAACTGCAAGAAAACCTCCGGCCTGCACTGAGCGCCCGATGCTCAACGCCGCCGACGCCACGGCGGCCGCGCTTAATGCCTGCTCAACCGCGGCTTGACCGGCGTCACTCGCCCACCGGCAAACGATCCTCAAGCCCACAATGCGGACAATGCCGCCGGCTGCCTTCATGCCTACCAAACGGTAGCGACAAACATCTGCATCACTGAACGCAGAATCATATAAACCAGAGGAACGTTTCTATATAATCATTTCTCAATATCAAATCTGTTCGACTCAGAGCAAGAAAAAAAGAGATTCAAGAATCGCTGTCCCGGGCCGATCACACATCATGTGCCATCCCATCATCACGAGACAACACTCTATAAGCAGACGACAGTGAAGAAGCGTTTACTCAAAGTTCTCGGTATTCTTTCGTGGCCTGTCGGCTGCCTGCTTCTCGCCATGCTGATGTGGTCCCTGCTGCTATCGCGTCTCGGCGAACGCGAAGCGGAAATCGGCAAGACCGCCATGCAGGAGGCGCGCGCGCATTCGAAATCGTATGCCGACCAGCTGACCCGCTCCGTCTCCCAGATCGATCAGATCACGCTCAACCTCAAGTACTACTGGGCCTACACCAACGGCCACCTGAGTGTCGAAGACCAGCAACGCCAGGGGCTCTACCCGACCTCGGCGCTGCTGTACGCCACCATCTCGGATCGCGACGGCGTCCTCAAGACCAGTTCCCTGCCGCTGAACAATCTCGCCAGCGTTGCCGAGCGCGACTACTTCATCACGCACAAGAACCATCCGCACACCGGATTGCTCATCAGCAATCCATCGGTCGGATTGCGCTCGATGCGCACGCTGATCCGTTTCTCGCGTCGCCTCGATGCTGCCGACGGCTCCTTCAACGGCCTGGTGATGGTGGCCGTCGAGCCGGCCTTTCTTGCGCCTTCGCAAGACGACTCCGCCATCGGCAGGAATGATTTCATGTCGCTGTTCAAACGGGATGGCGCACCGCTGGTCTCGCGCACATCCGAAGCAACCATGGCGCACCAGATCATGTTCAAGACCGTGCCGTCCTTTGACGGCGACAGCGGCGTGAGCGTCATGCCCGGATCGCTCTTCACCGACGGCGAAGAGCGCATCGTGTCGTGGCATGCGTTGCATGACTATCCGCTGCTCGCGGTGACCGGCATGTCGACCAAGGACATCTACGCCGCCTTCCGCGAACGTTCCAGCGACTACACCGTCATCGCCATCGCCTGCTCCGTCTTCCTGGCGCTGTGCGCCGTGGTCGGTACGCTGCTGTCGCTGCGCCTGGCCATCCGCAAGCGCGAAACGGAAAAAGCGCGCGAAGCCTACGGCGTAGTCACAGAAGGCGGCAACGACGGCTTCTACATGTGGCGCGCGGTGCGCAACCGGGACGGCATCGTCATCGACTTCGAGGTGCTCGACTGCAATGAACGCGGCGCCACGGTGTTCGGCAAGAACAAGGCCGAGTTCATCGGCAGCTACATGTCGCGCCACTATTCGCCGATGTACTTCCCCAAACTGATGCCGACGTTTCTGCAAGCCATGGACGTCGGCTACTACGAAGACGAGTACATGATCCCCGACGACAGCCCGCTGACGGCGACCTGGCTGCATCGCAAGATGGTGCGCAACAAGCTCGGCCTGGCGATTACGGTGCGCGACATCAGCGAGGCCAAGGCGCATGAGCTGGCCTTGCTGGCACAGATCAACACCGACGACCTGACCGGACTGCACAATCGCCACTGGGTCATCGACCATTTGCACAAGGTGCTCAACGAGGCCGCCAGCGAGCGGCGCGGCTTTGCCGTGCTGTTTCTCGACCTGGACGACTTCAAGAACATCAACGACACCATGGGCCACTCCAGCGGCGACATGCTGCTGCAATCGGTCACGCAGCGCCTACAGGATCTGCTGGCCGCCAACGTCGCAGCCGCCGCGTCGGCGCCCGACAATCCGCGTCAGCAATCGCCGATGAAGAACGAACTGGTTCGTTTCAGCGGCGACGCCTTCACCATCATCCAGCAGCAAAACGGCAGCATCGAAGACGCAGCCCAGCTTGCCGAAAGCATTCTGCAAGCCTTTTCCCGGCCCATCATGCTGTCCAACCAGAACGTGCTGCAAGTCAGCCTGTCGATCGGCATCAGCATGTATCCGCGCGACGGCGACAGCGTCGACACCCTGCTCAAACACGCCGACACCGCCATGCACGCGGCCAAATCAGACGGCAAGAAACGCTTCCGTTTCTATCAGCCGCAATTGTCCGAACGCCTGCAGATCAAACTGGAAAATGAAAATGCCCTGCGCCTGGCGATCGAACGCGACGAGTTCATCCTGCACTTCCAGCCGCGCGTAAACACCGCGACCGGCGAGTTTTGCAGCATGGAAGCGCTGGCGCGCTGGCAGCATCCGGTGCGCGGCATGGTGTCGCCGCTGGAGTTCATCCCGGTGGCGGAAGAAACCGGCCTGATCCTCAAGCTCGGCGAACTGATCATCCGCAAGGCCTGCGCGCAACTGGCGCAATGGAAGGCGGCCGGACTGCCGGCGCTGCCGACCTCGGTCAACGTATCGTCGCGCCAGCTCAACCAGGGCAATCTCAACAGCATCATCGCCGCGGCGCTCAGGGATTACGCCATCGATCCGGCGCAAATGGAAATCGAGCTGACCGAGTCCTGCATGATGGCCGACACGCTTGAAATCGCCGAAGAACTGGCATCTTTCCAGGAGCTGGGCATCAAGCTGCTGGTCGACGATTTCGGCACCGGCTACTCCTCGCTGTCACAATTGCAGCGCCTCGACCTCGACGTGCTGAAAGTCGACAAGGCCTTCACCGCCGAGCTGGGCGTGCGCGCCGAAGGAGAAGTATTCTTCAACGCCATCGTCTCGATGGCGCATGCCCTGCACATGACGGTCGTGGCCGAAGGCGTGGAAACCGAACAGCAACTGCAACTGCTGCAAGCGCTCGGCTGCGACGAGGTGCAAGGTTATTACATCTCGCACCCGCTGCCGGCGGCGGAGATTCCGGGATTGATGCGTCGCCGCTATCTGTTCCCGGCCGCCCCGCTCACACCAGCCTGATTTTTTACGATCAGTTACTGCTTCATCTCGACCAGCACCGCCTTGGCGGCGTCGGCCGGCTGATTGCCTTCCATCACGATGATGCGGCTTGCGCCGGCGGGGGCTGATGCGCCTGGCGCTGCCGGCTCGCGCAAGGGACCGATGGCGGTGCCGTTGGCGACGCCTTTGGCATCCGTGAGGAAACGCGCCACCGGCGCCGGCTGGCCATCCAGATAGACGCTGTAAGTGGTCTGCGGTTTGAGCTTGAACAGCGACACTTCCAGTGCATCGATCACGCCCAGATTGCGCGACACGACAAATCCGCGCGCCGGTTCGGCAGACTGCACCACCGGTTGCAGGCGGATGTTCAGCGGATCGCTGTTCACGCGCGGCACCAGGTTGGCCGTACCGCCGTCGGCGCCCGCCACATGCGACAGATACACCAGCGCCTGCGGCGCCTGGCCGCCGCCGACATGCGCGA
Source organism: Herbaspirillum rhizosphaerae (assembly GCF_001189965.1). GTDB lineage: Bacteria > Pseudomonadota > Gammaproteobacteria > Burkholderiales > Burkholderiaceae_D > Herbaspirillum > Herbaspirillum rhizosphaerae. Next base: position 299,250 of record NZ_LFLU01000003.1, on the reverse strand, counting down.
TCACCTTGTTGCTGGCCGGGTCGATGACTTCGACGCCGTCGCCATTTTCCAGTCCCACATAGATGCGGCTGCTGTCGTCGGAGGTCCAGATCCCGTGCGGCAACGCGCCGGTTGGAATGGTCGCCACCAGCTTTGCCGCCTTGTCGGTGGTGAATACCTTGACCACGTTCTCGCCGCCGATCGTGACATACGCCAGCACCTTGCCGTCGACCTTGGCAAACGCCAGATGGTTGGTGATGAAGCCGGTATCGATGACGCCGGTCACTTCCATCGTCTTGGTATCGATGCGGGTAACCTTGCCGACATCCTTGTGCGTCATCCACATTTCCTTGTAATCCGGCGTGAATTGCAGGAAAGGCGAAAACGGACTGACCACGTCGATCTTCTTGATCACCTGATGCGACTTGACGTCGATGACATCGACCTGCGGCGTGAAGCTCGATACCGCGAACGCCAGTTTGCCGTCCGGCATGAACTGCACCATGCCCGGACCGACGCCGGTCTGGATGCGGTGCGTTTCCTTGAAACTGACCGGATCGATCACCGAGATGTAATCCTCGCCGCGCACCACCACCCATACTTCCTTGCCGTCGGCGCTGAAGAAACCTTCATGCGGCGAGCGGCCGACATAGGTAACGCCCTTGACCTGATTGGTGGCCGTGTCGATGAAGGTCACCGAGTTGGAACCGTTGGACACGACCAGCAAGGTCTTGTGGTCCGGCGAAAAACCCATGCCATGCACGTTGATCTGTCCCTTGTACAGCGGCGACAACACGTCGGGGCGCGGATTGCCCAGGCGGATCTGGCCGACCAGCGTGTTGGTGGCCGGATTGATGACGGTCACGGTGTTGCTGTTCTGGTCGGCGGTATAGACCCGGTCTTGCGCCGACGGCAGCGCCCACGCCGCCTGAGCAAACAATACTGACACCGCGCTGGCGATGAGAGAAATTTTTTTCATGTCGATGTTGTCCCTGGTGTTGGTGTAAAAGAAGAATGCAAAAAACGACTGCGTGAAAATCTATTTGCCTGTCTTGCCGATCTTGTCTCCATGACGCTGCAGCCATGCCTGCATCACGCGGATTTCGTTCTGCTGTTCGGTGATGATGCCGAGCGCAAGATTGCGGATCTCGGGATCGTCGGAATACAGCAGCACCGCCTTGGCCATGTCCACCGCGCCCTGGTGATGCGGCATCATCATGGTGATGAAATCGTGCTCGGCATTGCCGTTCATCGGCGCATGCGTCATGCCGTGGTCCATGACGGCCATGGCGTCGTCCATCAAACCGGCAAACGGTTTCGCGGTGCTGGCGATGAATACCGGTGGCGCCTCTTTGGAAGCAGTCGCCTGCTCTGCGCCATGCTGATGGTGCATCCCCTGCATGCCCTGCATATCCTGGGCGATGGCATTGCTGCTGGTGCATAAGAACACCGCCGCCATCACCACCGAACTGGCGACCACGGCTGCGACGGCCACATGACGGTGCGGCTGCATCAAACGCCCCAGACGGTTCACCGTCGTCAATGTTGTTTGCATTCAAACCTCCTCTTGTTCTGTTGATCGCATCAATGCAGCCCTGCAGGCGAACTCGCCTGAAAGCAGCACATACCAACAGTTTGGGGGCCGGGCCGGGTTAAACGGATGACAAAGCGGTGACAAATTTGTCATGCTTCCGCCCGGAGGAGCGGAAGCAATCAGGACAAATCAATTGCGGAAGACGGTGACCGGCGCGGCGCGATAGTCGGAGGGATACATCTGTTTGAAATTCTCGATCTTGGGCAAATCGTAACGCGCGATATAGCCTTGCTGCGGATGCAGCGTGGCGAAATCCTGGTGATAATCTTCAGCCGGATAAAAGGCCGCCGGCTGCAAGGGCGTCAGCTGCGTGACGATGCGCGCCGGATAGACCTTGGCCGCATCGAGCTGGGCGATATAGTCGGCGGCAATGCGCTTCTGGTCGTCGCTCTGATAGAAGATCGCGGAACGATATTGCGTTCCCGTATCCGGCCCCTGGCGATTCAGTTGCGTCGGATCATGCACGACGGAGAAGTAGATTTGCAGGATCTTGCCGTACGAGATCTTGCGCGGATCGAAGGTCACCTTGACCGACTCGGCATGTCCGGTGGAGCCGGAACCGACCATGTCGTAGTGCGCATTCTCCTTGCTGCCGCCGGCATAGCCCGACACTGCGCTGGTCACGCCGAGCGTGTGCTGGAACACCGCCTGCACGCCCCAGAAGCAACCGCCCGCCAGGACCACGGTTTCGCTTGTTGCCGTAGCAGCCGCCGGCGCGCTTTTCGGCGCTGGGATCTTGAAGGCCGATTCCGCCGCTTGCGACGGCGAAATCTGCATCGTCAGTGCGACTGCCGCCAGCAACGCGGGCAAACCGAATTTCTTAAAATGGTCTTTCATCATTTACTCTCTTTCACGAAACCCACACCGGCATCACGCCGGGAAAACAATTGCGCCAGTTGCTGGCGATTCTTTTGCGACAGGATGCGCATCAGCAGCAAGGCCGCCACGATGGCCGTAAACAGAATCGGCTGCGCCAGCAAATTCTTGCCTGCCTTGACCCACCAGAAATGCAGCACGCCCAGCGGCACGATCACATAGGTCAGCCGATGCAACCACTGCCAGCGCTTACCGCCGAGCCGGCGCACCATCGCATTGGTGCTGGTGACCGCCAGCGGAATCAGCAACGCGAACGCCAGCACGCCGACGGTGATGAAAGGCCGCTTGACGATGTCCCTCCACATTTCCTGAAAGTCGAAGAAATGATCGAGCCAGAAGAAGATCGTGAAATGCAGGAACACATAGAAGAACGCGTACAAGCCCAGCATGCGGCGCAGGCGCACCAGCCAGTTCCATCCCGTGAGGCGGCGCAGCGGCGTGACCGCCAGCGTGATCGTCAGAAAATACAGCGCCCAGTCGCCGGTGTTGCGCGTGATGAACTCGATAGGATTGGCGCCGAGCTTGTCCAGAAACACGAACAGCACCAGCCGCGCCAGCGGCAGCAAGGCCAGCACGAACAAGACGTTGCGCAGGTACAGAACCTGCCGCGTCGAGAGGGTTTTCAATGTGTTCAATGCGTTCATCTTCCTGCCCTGCTTAAAAGTATTTCTTGAGATCCATGCCGGTGTACAGACCTGCAACGTCGTTATAGCCGTTGAACATCAGCGTCTTGCGCTTGCGCGCGAAGAAGCCGTCTTCGCCGATGCGGCGCTCGGTGGCCTGCGACCAGCGCGGATGGTCGACGTTGGGATTGACGTTGGAATAGAAGCCGTATTCCTGCGCGGCATACATGTTCCAGGCGGTCTTCGGCTGTTCCTTGAGGAAGCGGATCTTGACGATGGACTTGGCCGATTTGAAACCGTACTTCCATGGCACCACCACGCGCACCGGCGCGCCGTTCTGGTTCGGCAGCACTTCGCCGTACATGCCCAGCGTCAGCAAGGTCAGCGGATGATTGGCTTCGTCCATGCGCAAGCCTTCGGTGTACGGCCATTGCAGAATAGGATCGGACAAGCCCGGCATCTGCTTCTTGTCGGCCAGCGTGACGAACTCGATATACTTGGCGTTGCCGGTCGGATCGGCCTTCTTGATCAAGGCCGACAGCGAATAACCGATCCAGGGGATCACCATCGACCAGCCTTCCACACAGCGCAAACGATAGATGCGCTCTTCCAGCGGCGCCAGTTTGGTCAGTGCATCCAGGTCCAGCGTGAAAGGTTTCTTCACTTCGCCTTCGATGCTGACGGTCCAGGGATTGGTCTTGAGCGTGCCTGCCGTCTTGGCCGGATCCGACTTGTCGGTGCCGAATTCGTAGTAGTTGTTGTAGGTGGTCGCGTCCTGATAGGCGGTCGGCTTGTCCATCACCGCATACGAACTGTTGAGCTTGGCGGCCAGCTTGCGGGCCGTGGCCGACTGGGCATACGCGCTGCCCGATCCGATCAGGCCCAGACCGCTGCCGGCGATGGCTCCTGCCGCCATTTTGGCGATGAAGGCCCGGCGCGAGGCAAAGACTTCCTGCGGCGTGATTTCCGAAGCAAGAGGAATATCGATCTGGTCGGGGCGGATTTTGATCAGCATGGCGTTTTCCTGAAATAATGAATGGGTTCGGTCTGTTGCCCGGGGGCACCTGAGACGACACACAGCGCAACAAACAATTTGTGGATCGCAGGTAAATCATATCCCGGAAGGCGAAAGACTTTTCTCGCACGATCATCCTAGAGCATCGGCAGTGTCATCAAGATGGCATTTTGATGACAAATTTGTCATCGATCAGGCCATGGCGAGTTGTTAGAATGCCCCCATGTAACGTGCATCCTGCAACTGGCAACTATTCAGCAACATCGCAGCAACGCTCACCTGGAACCCAGCATGGCCATCCTTGTCATTGAAGACGACCCCAAAACCGGCGACTACCTCAAAAAAGGTCTGCGCGAGTCCGGCTATACGGTCGATCTGGCGCGCAACGGCACCGACGGCCTGCACATGGCGATGGAGCAGGAATACGACCTGGTCGTGCTGGACGTCATGCTGCCCGGCACCGACGGCTGGCAAGTCATGAGCGCGCTGCGCGCCAAGCGCGACCTGCCGGTGATCTTCCTCACGGCGCGTGACCAGGTCGACGATCGCATCCGCGGGCTGGAACTGGGCGCCGACGACTACCTCGTCAAGCCCTTCTCTTTCACCGAACTGGTGCTGCGCATCCGCACCCTGTTGCGCCGCGGCGTCACGCGCGACGCCGAGGTGTACCAGGTCGCCGACCTGCAACTGGACCACGTGCGCCACAAGGTGACCCGGCAAGGCGTCAACATCGTGCTGACCAACAAGGAATTCCTGCTGCTGCACCTGCTGATCAAGCGCCGCGGCGAAGCGCTGTCGCGCTCGGTGATCGCTTCGCAGGTGTGGGACATGAATTTCGACAGCGACACCAATGTCGTCGACGTCGCCGTGAAGCGGCTGCGCGCCAAGATCGACGCCCCTTTCGAAAAGAAACTGATCCACACAGTGCGCAGCATCGGCTACATGTTCTCGGAAACGCCATGAAAGCATCGGCATGAAACCCTGGCGTTCCTGGACGCTGGCCTTCCGCGTCAGCGCCCTGTTCGCGCTGATTGCCTGCCTGGTCGTCACCGGCCTGGGCATGTACCTCTACAACTCGGCGCGGCAGTCGCTGGAGATTCGCGCCGACTACACGCTGATCGGCCGCGTCGAACATTTCCGCAACCTGCTGCACGATCTCTACAACGTCGAGCAGATGGAACAGCGTCCGGCGCTATTTGAAAGCATGCTGGGCAACGAACAGGACGTGCGCATCTTCCGCCGCCAGGGCGATGCGCCCTTCATCAACATCAATCCCGACAACCTGACCCCGCCGCCGATGACGCCGGTCGCCATCGGCATGCCGCTGGCGATCACCTCGCTGCACGACGGCATGCGCGCCGACGGCGTGCGCGTGCGCTGGGTGGCCGCGCTGGCCGATGTCGGCAATCACAACGACACGGTGGAAATCGTCGCCGCCTACGTCATGACGCAAGAGTCGCGCATGATGACGGTGTACCTGTGGCGCGTGGTCGCGGCGGTCGCGCTGACGGTGCTGCTGACCGCCGTGCTGGGCTTCGCCGTACTGCGCCGCGACCTGATGCCGCTCACGCGCATGAGCCGGCGCGCTGCCGAAATCACGCCGACCAACCTGAGCACCCGCCTGCGCGAAGAAGACGCGCCGGCCGAGTTGCGCCAGCTCGCCAGCGCCCTCAACGCCATGCTCGATCGCCTGGAAAACGGCTACGAACATCTGTCGCAATTTTCCGCCGATCTGGCGCACGAGATCCGCACGCCGGTCAATATCCTGATGGGACAGACGCAGGTGACCCTGGGCAAGCGCCGCAACGTGGAAGAATATGAACAGCTGCTGGAATCGAATCTGGAAGAGCTGACGCGGCTGTCGCGCATCATTGAAAACATCCTGTTCCTGGCGCAGGCCGACCATGCCGATCTTTCGGTGGACAGCACCCCGATCGCGCTGGCCGACGAGTTACACAAGATCGCCGATTACTTCGAAGGCGTTGCCGCGGAACGCGACATGCAGTTTGAAGTGACCGCCGACCAAGGTATCGCCTGCCGCGCCAACCTGATCATGTGGCGGCGCGCGGTCAGCAATCTGGTGGTCAACGCCGTGCGCTACGGCGAAGCAGGAACCGCGATCCGCATCAGAGTGCAAACCAGCGCCGACGGCGTCACCATCGCCGTCGAAAATCGCGGCGCCGCCATGACGCAGCAACAGATGGAACGCATGTTCGACCGCTTCTACCGCGGCGACAAATCACGCAGCGAATACACCGAATCCAACGGCCTCGGCCTGGCCATCGTCAAAGCCATCATGACGCTGCATGGCGGGACGGCGGCGGTGGCATGTACCGGCGACGGCTGGATCAGTTTCAGCCTGTTTTTCCCGGACCGCCAGCACTGATCATTTTGCCTGCGCGAACGTTGTCGTCAAAGCCTGACGCACGCGACTGATAACGTCGTTCCAATCATCGGCGGCGTCTTGCCTGAACAAGCGCGCCGACGGATACCACGGACTGTCATCACGCGCCAGAAACCAGCGCCAGTCCGCTGCCTTCGAGAGCAGCACCCACACCGGCACGCCGAGCGCCCCGGCCAGATGGATGGCGGCGGTATCCACGCCGATCACGCAATCCAGATTGGCGATCAACGCAGCGGTGTCGTCGAAGGCCCGCAGTTGCGGCGCAGGCCAGAGAATGGCGGGATGGGCTTGCAGAAAAGCTTCGTCGCGCTGGCGGATTTCCGGTTGCAGCAGGATGAAATCGATGTCGTCGCCCGCAACAAGCAGCGGTCCGAAAGCCTCCAGCGGGATCGAGCGGCGCCGGTCGTTGTGGTTGCCGGCATTGCCGGAGCAGACGATGCCGACGCGAAGATGTTTTTTCGGCGTCAGCGAAACCTGCCATTGCGCCTGCTTCGAGGTATCGGCATGCAGATAAGAAGATCGGGACGGAATCGTTTCCAACGTGGTGTTGAACACGCCGGGCAAGCTCATCAGCGGCAATTGCAGATCGACTCGCGGAATGGCGTCGCCGGCGGCGATGACCTGAATGCGGCCGTTGGAGGCAAGCGTTTCAATCAGTTTTTCCAGGGTCGCCGGGACTTCCAGAACGACCTGCGCACCGAGTTCTGCGACTTGCTGTGCGTAACGGCAAAAGTGGATGGTGTCGCCCAGGCCCTGCTCGGCCCACAGCAAAATCGTCTTGCCGCCGACCTCGTGCGAGCCGTTCCAGCGGGGGATGTCCTGATGCCGCGCCGGATCGGCCGACTCACCCTGCCAACGTGATTCGTACAGCGGCCATGCCTTGCCGAGCATGCCCAGCGTCAGGCTGGTCAGCGCCAGGTTGACGCTGGAGTCGGCGTCGCCGGGTTGCAGCGCGAGCGCCTTTTCGCTGCAGGCGATGGACTCTTCATAACGGCACAGACGGCTCAACACGGCCGCCCGGCATGCCCATGCATCGGCTGAATCTGGCGCCGCCGACAGCAGTTGATCGATACACAGCAATGCATCCTCGTTGCGATGCAGTCGGTATTGCGTCAATGCCAGATCGAGGCGATATTGCAGATTATTGGGCGCCAGTGAAATTGCCTGCTGGATGCTTTGCAAAGCGTCGGCATGGCGTTGCAGCCGCCCCAGCGCTACCGCATGACGATACCAGATCTCCACGTTTTGCGGCGCCAGGCGCAGGGCGTGTTCCAGCGTCTGCAGCGCTTCGTCGTTGCGTTGCGCATCTTGCAGCAACAGCGCTGCGGCAACATAGATGTCGGCATGCTGCACGCCGGAGGCGATCAGTTGCAGATACAGGCTCAGCGCTTCCGTACGCCGTCCGGCTTCATAAAATACACGTCCGAGCTTGTAGCTGACGGCGAGATCGCCGGGCTTGAGCGCCAGTGCGCGGACATACCAGTCGATCGCCTGGTCGTGCAGCCCGAGGCCGGCGGCCACCGCGCCGGACAAATGCAGCAGGTTGAAATCGGCGGCGCCCAGCGTAAGCGGTTGCAAGATGGCGTGCGCGGCTTCCAGCTGGCCGTGCTGGAAATACAGATAGGCCTGGGCGATGGCGTCGTTATTCATGCGCCGGATGTTAACACGCAAGCGTGTTCCGGTGCATCGGCGCCGGCGCCGATGCTAACTTTGCGGTGCAGCCAAATGTTCGGCCGAAGCCGCTGCCGATGTCGAGCGCGATCCGTATCGGTTGGCATACACCCAGGTGAACTCCGCCCCCAGCAGAAAAATCTGCGCCGAGTAATAGATCCAGGCCAGCAACAGCGCAAACGAACCTGCTGCGCCGAAACCGGAGCTCATGCCGGTGCGGCCGAGATAGAGGCCGATCAGGTATTTGCCGATGATGAACAGCAGCGTGGTCGCGATGGCGCCGGTGCGCACGTCGTGCCAGGACAGGCTTACGCGCGGCATGTATTTGTAGATCATCGAAAATAGCCCCGTAAAGACCGCGAATGAGATCAGGAAATTGAGGACTTGCAGCAGGATCTCCCAGCCGGTGAACCAACTGCCCCACCATTTCCCCAAGGCGGCCAGGCCGGCGCTGGCGACCAGCGAGATCGTCAGCATGAATCCCAGCCCGAGAATCAATCCGAACGACAGCAAGCGCTTGCGGATCAGGGGCAGGATGCCGCTCTCGCGCGGCACTGCAGGCACACGCCAGATGCGGTCAAGCGCACTTTGCAACTCGGCGAACACGGCAGTGGCGCCGATCGTCAACGTCACGATGCCGAGGCCGGCGGCAATGACGCCGTCGCGCGGCTCGCTGACCGATTTCAGCAAACCCTGTACCGCCATCGCGCCTTCGACGCCGACGATGCCCTCGATCTGGCCGACGATTTCGCCCTGCGCGGCGTCGTGGCCGAAAATCATGCCGGCCACCGCAATCGCGATCACCAGCATCGGCGCCAGCGAAAAAATCGTGTAATACGCGATCGCCGCGCCCATGCTGGGCGCAAAGTCGTCGAGCCAGGCGCTTACCGCGCCTTTGCTCAATTGCCAGGCTTGCTGCAGGCGGCTCTCGTTGGGCAGCTTGCGGATGAAATGAGGTTTTCTCGGCTGATGCAGACTCTGATCCATGGTGCGTTCTCCTGATCCTGATCAGAGTCGGAGTACATTTTTCGTCTTTTTATCCGCCCAAAAATTCAGGAAACCCGATTTATCGCGATTTGTCGCCGGTTCGCCACGACAAAACGCTCTTCCGTTCGGCTTCTTCACTGATTGGCGTTAAACCGCGTTCCCATGATCTGGCGCAAAGCTTTGCGTGAACCTTTGCGCAATACTCCGATTGTCTAAATTTTCGAATTATCGTATATTTCAGTAATTACTGAAAATTCAATAAGTCATGGAACCTAATACACTCAGCCCGCTGATGCAGCGCTTCATCCTTCACTTCGGCGAAATGGGCAGCCGCTGGGGCATCAACCGCACCGTCGGGCAGATTTACGCCTTGCTGTATGTGCAGGCAAGACCGCTCAATGCCGACGAAATCGCCGAATATCTGAGCTTTTCCCGCTCGAATGTCAGCATGGGACTGAAAGAACTGCAATCCTGGCGGCTGGTGAAGCTGCTGCATCAGCCCGGCGATCGCCGCGAGTATTTCGAGCCGCCCAAGGATATCTGGGACATTTTCAAGGCCTTGCTGGAAGAACGTCGCCGCCGCGAAATCGAGCCGACGCTGTCCATGCTGCGCGATGCGCTGCTGGAAACCCCGGCCAATCCGGACGACAAGCACGCGCAAAAACGCATGCGCGAAATGTACGACCTGATCGAGCTCTCCAGCTCCTGGTTCGACGACGTGCAGCGGCTGTCGCCGGAGACGCTGTCATCGCTGATGAAGATGGGTTCAAAGATCAAGAAATTGCTGGACGTCAAAGATAAATTCCGCTTTAGTGGCAGTAGCGATAAAACCGGCAGCAAGGCCGGCAAGGATGCCTCTGAACAAGCGTTTTCCGACTCTCCGGATAAGGAGTGAAGCATGCCCAGGCCCACATGGTTGCTCCGTATTCATCGTCTGTCCCGCCTGCCTCGTCTCACGCAATTGCCGCTCGGCGCTGAAATCGCGCTGATCCTGCTGGTCAAGATTGCGATCCTGACCGTGCTGGCAAAAACTTTTTTCTCTGAACCACAAGCCAAAAAGATGCGCATGCCCACCGAACAGGTGGAGCAGCATCTGCTGGCGCCGGCGCCTGCCACCGCAGTCACTGCACCAACAATAACGACAAGCGCCGTCTCCACATTTACATCCACTTCCGAGGTCACCCATGCTTCCCATTGACGAGGTCGTCAGTCTGTCGCGGCTGCAGTTTGCCGTGACGGCGTTGTATCACTTCCTGTTTGTTCCGCTTACCCTGGGCTTGTCCTGGATCCTGGTCATCATGGAGGCCGTGTATGTCATGACCGGCAGTCCGATCTATAAGGACATGACCCGTTTCTGGGGCAAGCTGTTCGGCATCAACTTCGCCATGGGCGTGGCTACCGGCATCACGCTGGAGTTCCAGTTCGGCACCAACTGGTCGTATTACTCGCACTACGTCGGCGACATCTTCGGCACACCGCTGGCGATCGAGGGCATGGCGGCGTTCTTCCTCGAATCGACCTTCGTCGGCCTGTTCTTCTTCGGCTGGGACCGCCTCACCCGCGTGCAGCATTTGATGGTGACCTTCCTGGTGGCGCTTGGCTCCAGCCTGTCGGCGCTGTGGATCCTGATCGCCAACGGCTGGATGAACAATCCGGTCGGCGCCGAATTCAATTTCGAAACCATGCGCATGGAACTGGTCAGCATGACCGACGTGATCTTCAATCCGGTGGCGCAGGTAAAGTTCGTGCACACCGTGGCCGCGGGTTATGTGACGGCGTCGATGTTCGTGTTGGGCGTGTCGGCCTACTACCTGCTCAAGGCGCGCGACACCCAATTCGCCTTGCGCTCGTTTGCCGTTGCTGCCGGGTTCGGCCTGGCGTCGACGCTGTCGGTGATCGTGCTCGGCGACGAATCCGGTTACACCGCAGGCGAGGTCAACAAGGTCAAGCTGGCCGCCATCGAAGCCGAGTGGGAAACCCACCCCGCCCCTGCCGGCATCACCGTGTTCGGCATGCCGGACAGCAAGAACGAACGCACCGACTACGCATTCAAGGTGCCGTATGTGCTGGGGCTGATCGCAACACGCTCGGTCGATACGCAGGTGGTCGGCATCAAGGACCTGAAGAAGGAACACGAAGTCCGCATCCGCAACGGCATGCTGGCCTACGCAGCGCTGACGCGGCTGAAGTCGGGCGACAAATCGCCGGCGGCGCGCGCCGAGTTCGACAAGCTCAAGCATGACCTCGGCTACGGTCTGCTGCTCAAGAAATACACGCCGAACGTAATCGATGCCACGCCGGAACAGATCGCCAAGGCGGTCGACGACACCATCCCGAATGTGGCGCCGCTGTTCTGGTCGTTCCGCGGCATGGTGGCGCTGGGCATCTTGTTCCTGTTCATCTTCGCAACCTCGTTCTACTTCCTGATCCGCAAGCAGCTTGCGCCGCAACGCTGGCTGCTGCGCCTGGCGGTGTTCAGCATCCCGCTGCCATGGATCGCCGCCGAACTGGGCTGGATCGTTGCCGAATACGGCCGTCAGCCGTGGACCATCGCCGGCATCCTGCCCACGCACCTGTCGGCGTCGACCCTGCAACCGTCGAGCCTGTACTTCAGCCTGGCCGGCTTCATCCTGTTCTACACCTTCCTGCTGGTGGTCGAGATGGTGCTGATGGTGAAGTACGCCAAGCGCGGCCCAAGCAGCCTGCACACCGGCAAGTACCACTGGGAGCTGCTGGACAAGAAACCGGCCGCCCCGACAAGGACGCCTCCGCGCCCGCCGCTGCCGAAACCAAGCCGTTGATTGCAGAAGAATATCCAAGGAAACAATCATGATCTTCGATTACGAAACTTTAAAAATCATCTGGTGGGCATTCGTCGGCGTGCTGATCATCGGCTTCGCCCTGACCGACGGCTTCGACTTCGGCGTCGGCATGATGTTGCCCTTCGTCGGCAAGACCGACGCCGAGCGCCGCGTGCTGATCAATTCCATCGGCCCGACCTGGGAAGGCAACCAGACCTGGTTCATCACCGCGGGCGGCGCCACCTTCGCGGCCTGGCCGCTGGTGTATGCGACGGCGTTCTCGGGCTTTTACATTGCGCTGATGGTGCTGCTGTTTTCGCTGTTCTTCCGCCCAGTCGGCTTCGACTACCGCAGCAAGGTGGCCGATCCACGCTGGCGCAATGCCTGGGACTGGGGCCTGTTCGCCGGCGGCATCGTACCGCCGCTGATCTGCGGCGTGGCGTTCGGCAATCTGCTGCTGGGCGTGCCCTTCCACTACGACGACACCATGCGCGTGGAATACACCGGCAACTTCTTCCAGCTGCTCAATCCCTTCGGCCTGCTGGCCGGTCTGATGAGCGTAGCGATGCTGCTGACACATGGCGCGACCTTCGCCATGGTGAAGACCGAAGCGGAAATCGCCGCACGTGTTCGCAAGATCGCCATCTACGCCTCGCTGGCGACGCTCGCGCTGTTCGTGATCGGCGGTTATTGGGTGGCACGCGGCATCGACGGCTACAGCATCACCTCCATGCCGAGCGCGAACTCAGCCTTCATGCCACTGGCGAAAACGGTGGAAATCACTTCGGGCGCCTGGATGGACAACTATGTGCGCTGGCCTGAAACCAAAGCAATTCCTGTCGTCGCGATCGTTGCATTGCTGTTGGTCGCTGCGTTCGGCGCCTGGCGCAAGGCGCGCCTGGCCTTCATTTGCAGCGGCATCGCCGTGGCCGGCATCATCCTGACGGCAGCGACGGCGATGTTCCCGTTCATCCTGCCGTCGTCGCTGGATCCACGCAGCAGCCTGACCGTCTGGGACGCCGTATCGAGCCAGAAAACGCTGGGCATCATGTTCTGGCTGGTGTTGTTCTTCCTGCCGCTGATCATGCTGTACACGGCCTGGGTATATCGCGTGATGCGCGGCAAGGTGACGCTCAAGCACATCGCCGATAACGAACACACCGCTTACTAATTGACTGAATAACTGATTCAGAGAAGGAGAACATCATGTGGTATTTCGCCTGGATACTCGGCGTCGGCCTGGCGCTGGCCTTCGGCATCATCAACGTCATGTGGCTCGAAGCCAACTACGCCTTCGGCCGCCGCAAGGAGGATGAAACCAATGAGCGCTTTGCTTCGGCCAACGCCAAAGCTGAGCTCGCCAAAAAACGCCCCACCCCCGGCGCCATTTCTGGTTCTGCTCCTGGCCCTCGTCCTGGTCCCGGTACAAAGTGAGGCCATCATGAGCGCAACCTCTGCATGCTCATCTCATTCAGCGCGCCTTGCCGCCACCGATCCGGCGCTGTTGCAAGCGCTGCCCGGCGCCGGCTTTGCGGACACTTTCCGTATCGCGCTAACCGATGAACAAAGTCGCTTGTCGGCCGGCGAGCTGACCCGGCAAATGTTCAGCCGCACGCCCGAATGGGTATCGCTGCTGCTGGCGACCCGCAATCGTGTGGTTGCCCTGTTTGGCCTGAAGCAGGCCGGCTTGCATATCGATGGCGATGCATCCTCGGCATCATCGTCGGTAGCGGGCTTTCCGATAGTGGCGCAAAGCGAAGAACAGGTGCAACTGGGCTTTGACGACAAACACCTGGATTTCCGGATCTGGGTGCGGCGCGAGCCCGGCACCGCGGAGCTGTCGGCGCAGCTGACGGTGACGACTGTTGTACGCACCAATCAGTTGCTCGGCCGTGTCTATCTTGAGGTGATCAAACCGTTTCACCGCCGCATCGTGCCGGCGATGCTCAATCGCTTGCGCAGCTGAAGCGGGCATTACCTGCTGCAATAACAAATCCGCAAGCTTGCCGCTTCTACCTTAACCATGCATGCCGGCGGCAGGCAGCGCGCCGTCGGCATGCTTATCGCTCCGCACCCTTCCAGCGTTTTTCATAGTCGACGCGCCTGAAATGCTCGACCAGGAAATCGATGAAAACACGCACCTTGCCCGGCAGGTGCCGCCGGTTTTGATAGGCGATGTTGATCGCCAATACCGGCAACTCCCAGTCCGGCATGATCTTGATCAATCGCCCTGCTTCCAGGTCCTCATGCACGATGTAGCTCGGCTGCACCAGAATGCCCAGACCGTCGAGCGCAGCGGCGCGCAGGATCTGCCCGTCATTGGCTTCCAGCAGTTGGCGCACGCGCACATTGGCGCTTTTGCCCTTGCGCGTGAAGCGCAGCTCGTTCATGTTGTTGGCATAGGTATAGAGCAGCAGCTTATGACTCGCCAGTTGGTCCGGCGCGGCGGGAGTGCCGTGTTGTCGCAGGTAAGCCGGCGAGGCCGCCAACACGCGCGGCGTGCTGGCCAGTTTGCGCACCGTGATGGCGGAGTCGGGCTCAAATTCGCGCGTGCGGATGGCGATGTCGATACCGCTTTCAATCAGGTCGAAATAACGATTGGCGGCGACGATCTGGACTTCGATGTCAGGATAGCGCTGCGTGAATTCCGGCAGCAAGGGCGTGATGTGCTTCAGGCAGAACGAGAGCGAGGCGGTGATGCGCAAGGTGCCGCTGGCGGCGACCGTGGTCGCGTTGACGGCGGCTTCGGCGTCGCTGATCTCGGCCAGCACGGCCTTGCAGCTGCGGCAAAAATGTTCGCCGGCTTCGGTCAGCATGAGGCGACGCGTATTGCGCTCGATCAGTCGCGCCCCCAGGCGCTGCTCCAGCGAAGCGAGGTAGCGGCTGGCCGTGGCGTTGGAGATGTCCATCTGCTCGGCAGCTTTGGAGAGACTGCCGAGTTCGGCGGTGTTGACGAACAATTCGTATTCGGTCCAGCGATCCATGATGGGGTCTTTGCGCTCGGGGTCGGGGAGTCAGGGTTTCAGGATTTCACACTCAGTTTTTCATAAAATGAAAATAAGAATTTCAAACAAGGCATTCTTTTTCATTATTTGATCAACTATATTACCCAAAAACCATGAGGTAATAATGAAAGTGAGACACATCGTGATGTGGGACGTGGCCGGTACACGCGGCAGCCCCGGGCACGCAGCCAACCTTGCGATCCTGAAACAAGCCTTTGAGGCGCTCGCCGCAAGCGGTGCGATTCCCGGTTTGCTCAAGCTTGAAATCGGCATCGACTACAGCGCGGCAGACTATGCCTGCGACGTCGTCTTGTTCAGCGAATTCGACAGTCCCGAAGCGCTGGCCGTCTATCAGCAACATCCAGCCCACGCCGCCGCCAAGCAGCAGATAGGCGACATCCGCATCGCGCGGCACCAGGTCGATTACCACTTCAACTAGTCTTGTTGCCGCGCCCGTGTAGAGTAGCGCGGTATCGGCACATTCCTTGAACGGACAGCATCATGACCTTCAGCTTTGCCTCCCAGAGCTTTACCTATAATGCAGCGCCGGCGCGCATCCTGTTCGGCGCCGGCCGCGCGGCGGAAATCGCCGACGAGCTGCGCCGTCTCGGATGCCGGCGCGCACTGATTTTATCGACGCCGGCACAGCAGCAGCTGGCGGAACAAATCGCGCAGCAACTGGGCGAACTCTACGGCGGCAGCTTCACCGAAGCAGTCATGCATACGCCGGTCGCCGTCACTGAAAAAGCCCTGGCCTATCTGCAGGCGCAGCAATGCGACAGCATCGTGGCCCTGGGCGGCGGCTCCACCATCGGCCTCGGCAAAGCGCTGGCCTTGCGCACCGACCTGCCGCAGGTGGTGCTGCCGACCACTTACGCAGGCTCGGAAGTCACCGCCATCCTCGGCCAGACCGAAAACGGCCTCAAGACCACGCAACGCTCGCCGCGCATCTTGCCGGAGGTCGTGATCTACGACGTCAACCTGACCTTGACGCTGCCGCCCGCCTTGTCCGCCACGAGCGGCATGAACGCGCTGGCGCATGCCGTCGAGGCGCTGTACGCCAAGGACGCCAACCCCATCGTTTCGCTGATGGCGGCCGAAGGCATACGCGCGTTGGCGCGCAGCTTGCCGCGCGTGGTCGCGCAGCCGGATGACCTGGCCGCCCGCAGCGACGCGCAATACGGCGCCTGGCTGTGCGGCACTTGCCTGGGTGCAGTCGGCATGGCCTTGCATCACAAGATTTGTCACGTGCTCGGCGGCACCTTCGATTTGCCGCATGCGCCCACGCATACCGTCATGCTGCCGCATGCGCTCGCCTACAACGCGCCGGCGGCGCCGCAAGCCATGCGCGTGATCGCCGATGCGCTCGGTACCGACGATGCCGTACGCGGCATGCATGCGCTGGCGCAGCAATTGGATACGCCGCTAGCCTTGCGCGATATCGGCATGCCGGAAAGCGGCGTTGCGCGCGCGGCTGAACTGGTCATGCAAGACGCCTACTGGAACCCGCGCCCGCTGGAACAGCAAGCCATCGCCGCCATGCTGGCGCGCGCCTGGGCCGGCGAGGCGCCGGCCAGCTGAGTTGCATTAACAGGAAAAACAGGAAGAGCAGGAAGAGACCATGCGAAATTTTGACGAAAACAATATCACCCGCGCCGTGCTGGAGCGCCTGCAAAACACCGCCTCGCCGCGCACGCGCCAGATCAGCGAAGCCGTGGTCCGCCATCTGCACGCGCTGATCCAGGAAGTCGAACCCAGTCAGCAAGAGTGGCTGGCGGCCATCGAATTTCTCACCGCGACCGGACAGATGTGCAGCGACACGCGCCAGGAATTCATTCTGTTGTCCGATACGCTGGGCGCGTCGATGCTGGTCGACGCCATCAACCACCGCCATCCCGGAGACGCCACGCAAACCACGGTGCTGGGTCCGTTCTATGTTGAGAATGCACGGCAACATGCGCTGGGCGACATGATCTCGCACGATGCCGACGGCGCGCCGTTGCTGGTCGAAGGCAGCGTTGCCGCGCTCGACGGCACACCCATCGCCGGCGCCGTGGTCGATGTCTGGCATTCGGACAGCGACGGCTACTACGATGTGCAGCGCCAGGATGGCCTGCAGCATCTGAGCGACCGTGCGCGCTTCGTCACCGACCGCGACGGCAATTTCTGGTTTCGCTCCATCGTGCCGGCGTTTTATCCCATCCCGAACGATGGCCCGGTCGGCAAGATGCTGGATGCGCAAGGCCGCCATCCTTATCGTCCGGCGCACGTGCATTTCATGATCAGCGCACCGGGTTGCGACACACTGGTGACGCACCTGTTCCTGGCCGAGGACCCTTACCTTGATTCAGACGTGGTGTTCGGCGTGAAAGACGCCTTGATCTGCAAGCTTGAAACGCAAGCCGCAGGCGTGACTGCACGCGGCAATACGATTGCGGCGGCGACGGCAGCCTTGCGTTACGACTTCAGGCTGGCGCCGGCGTGAGCGGCGCCTGAGGCGCCCCGCTATCGTAAATCGCAACAATGAAAAACGCCCTTCCAGGAAGGGCGTTTTTACATCCAGCGATACAGTCAGCTGGCAGCCGGCTTATACCAATGTCAGTGTGACGTTGATGTTGCCGCGTGTCGCGTTCGAGTATGGGCAAACCTGATGCGCCTTTTCGATCAGCGATTGCGCAACGGCGCGGTCCAGACCTGGCAGGGAGATGTTCAGTGCCGCTTCGATGCCGAAACCGCCTGGGATGGTGCCGATGCCGACTGTGCCGGTGATGCTGGCATCCGCTGGAATCGCAACCTTTTCCTGGCCGCCGACGAACTTCAGTGCGCCCAGGAAGCAAGCCGAATAACCGGCTGCAAACAGTTGTTCAGGATTGGTGCCTGCACCGCCAGCGCCGCCCAGTTCTTTCGGTGTGGTCAGCTTGACGTCCAGGATGCCGTCGGACGACTTGGCAGAGCCTTCACGGCCGCCGGTTGCTGTTGCAGTCGCTTGGTAGAGTGCTTTTTCGATTTTCATTTTGATTCCTTTCGAGTGGTATGAAGAATGATGCCGGGGAGCATCGATTAAATTAACAATGAATTACAAACAAATTTCAAACAATAAAATTGCTAACAATATAAATAATATGCGATAAAACTCACTTCTGCTACCTACCGATTACTGTCATTCATGCAACGACAGCAATCGTGAAAACGGCAAACCCGTACGGCTTAATCGTCTGCGTCATCCAGCAAACCCTTGCGCAGCACTTTCAGCTGTTCACGCAGATTAGCAACTTGTTCCAGCGGCGGCAAGGAGCACATCAGACGCTCCGGAACCGCTATCGCTCGCTTGCGCAGAGCGCGGCCTTCCTGGCTCAGGCGCACCACCACGCGGCGCTCGTCTTCCACGTCACGGGCACGATGCAGCAAACCCATCGTTTCCATGCGCTTGAGCAAAGGCGTCAGGGTGCCCGAATCGAGGAACAGCTTGCCGCCCAGATCGGAAACCGTGACTTCGTCCTTTTCCCACAAGACCAGCATCACGAGATATTGCGGATACGTCAGGTCGATGTCTTTCAGTATCTTCTTGTACACCTTGGTCATCGCCAGCGACGCCGAGTACATGGCGAAGCACAATTGATTTTCAAGCATGAGAGCCTGATCAATCGCTGCTGCCGGTGTCGTCGATGTGTTTGCGTTTGCCATGGAGTGAATAATACATAGCCAAAAATTAAATTGCAAGCAATTTAAATAAAAATCTGCATGAATTTAAAAATACAACAAACTTGCGGATGGGCAAGTTGATCGCCCATCCGATCCACTTCACCGCTCGAAACGCTGTTCCACCATCTCCTTGCCCCACTGCACGCCCGGCCACTCTTCCTTGAGCTGAAAGCCGTAGCTCTCATACAGACGACGCGCCGCATCGAGTCCCTGAAAAGTCCACAACTGCACCGAGGTAAATCCCTGCGCATCGCAGAACGCCATCGCTGCATCCATCAGGCGTCGCCCCACGCCCGCGCCCCGCAGGCCATCATCGACAATGAACCAGCGCAGGTGCGCCTTGTTGTCGCCCAGATCCTGGCCGTCGATGGCCACCGATCCGACGATGCGCTGACCTTGCATCGCCAGCCACAAACCATTGCGAGTATGCTCAAGGCGCGGCACGAATTCCGCCATGCCAGCCGCCACCTTGCTCTCGAAGAAGCTGCCGAAACCGACGCTGCGCGCATAAAACATTGCATGCATCTGAACCATGCGGCCGATCGCGCCGGCCTGATAGCCGGCGACGATGCGAATCTCGTCGGCCTGCACGACGCCCGCGCCCGATCGGCGCGCTTCCAGCGCCTGCGCATAGACGCTCAGTCCTTGCGCCACGGTGTCCTGCTGATCTGCGCTCAATTGTTCGAGCGCACCGACAACCTGCTTGCGGCCGAACGCCTGCACGGCAGTCAGCGTGCGCCGGCCTTGCGGCGTCAATGCCAGCCATTTGACACGGCCGTCGAGGTCGCTGGCCTGCTCCTGCAATTCCCCTGCCTCAATCAGCTTGCGCACCATACGGCTGACGCTGGATTTTTCAAGACCGAGGAATTCGGCAAGCTGGGCGGCGCTCATCGATTTGCGCGCACCGATCTCGATAATGGCGTGTACTGCGGACGGCGGATAGTCGGTCGCCGCCAGCGTGGATTGCATGAAACCCAGCTCGCGCACCATCCGACGCGAAGCGGTACGGATGCCGTCGACAAAAGAAAAATCCGGTGAAGAGCCTGCTTTTTGCATATTTTCCATCCCTCTTTTCACATAGTTGTATTATACAACTATAAATCGCAAAATAATCATTACGATCAACATGCTTTCCTCAGGAGAAATACCATGGAAACGATGGCGAAAAATGAGTGGCGTACCAGCCCGAACAACCTGGCCGGACAAGTCGCATTGGTGACCGGGGGCGGCAGCGGCATCGGTCGCGCCGCGGCGATCCGCATGGCGCACGCAGGCGCCAGCGCCGTAGTGATTGCCGGCCGGCGTCGATCGGAGGGAGAAGCCGTCGTCGCCGAATGCCGCGCCGCCGGCGCACATAGCCTTTATGTACAAACCGACGTCATGCAGGAAAGCGACGTCCGGCGCTTGATCGACACCGTACTGGCGCAATTCGGACGCCTGGATGCCGCCTTCAACAACGCCGGTCGCCAGGAACGGCGGGCATCCCTGCACGCGCAGGACCCCGAAGTTTACGACGCCATCTTCGATGCCAATGTCCGCGCCGTGTTTCTGTGCATGAAATACCAATTGCCGCCCATGCTGGCGCGCGGCCATGGCAGCATCGTCATCAATACGTCCGTCAGCGGCGTGCGCAATCCCAATCCCGGGCTTGCGCTCTACTCCGCCTCCAAGGCCGCCGCCATTTCACTGATGCGCTCGGCTGCCATGGAATACGCGCCCCACGGCATTCGCATCAACGCCATTGCCCCGGGCAGGGTCGTCACCGACATGATGCTCTCATCGGGCATCGCCGACATGTCCGCAGTGGCCGCCGGCCTGCCGCTCAAACGCATGGGGCAACCGGAAGAAGTCGCCGAAGCCGTGCTATGGCTGCTATCCGGCGCAGCGTCTTATGTTGTCGGCCACGTGCTGGCGGCAGATGGCGGCTTCCTCGCATCGTGAGTTCAACGGCCCTGCGTGCAACGGCATTCTGCGCCGCCGCGAATCCCCTGTATCATGCGGACCAGCATGATTGCGGCTGCAAAAATGCCGCTTATTGATGATACTTATTGCTTGCCATCCAACCTCCCGAACACGCCGGAAATGCATTCGACAACATCCTCGCAGACCTCTCACGCCATCTCGCTCACCCTGTTCTGCAAGGTCGTCGACAACTACGGCGATATCGGCATCTGCTGGCGACTGGCGCGGCAACTGGCGCATGAGCATGGCGTCGCCGTGACCTTATGGGTGGACGATCTGGCGAGCTTCAGGAGCATCTGCCCGGAGGTCGACAGCAGCGCCGATGTACAGGATGTCCAAGGCATCGCCGTGCAACACTGGCGCGATCAGAACGGCGTGTTTGCCGCCGGCGATGTGGCCGACATCGTTGTCGAGTTCTTCGCCTGCGACATCCCGCCCGGCTATATCAAGGCAATGTCGGAATGCGCGCCGCGTCCGGTGTGGCTGAATCTGGAAGGCCTGACGGCAGAAACCTGGGTGGAAGGCTGCCACACGCTGCCCTCGCCGCATCCGCAACTGCCGTTGACGAAGTATTTTTTCTTTCCCGGATTCAACCGGCGCACCGGCGGCCTGCAACTCGAGTCCGGCCTGATTGCGCAACGCGAGGCCTTCCTTGCCGATCCGCGCGCCGCCAGCGATTTCCTGGCGCAGTTCGGCGTGACCGAGACAGAGATGCGCGCGCTCAAGGTATCGCTGTTCTGCTACCCGCAGGCGCCGATCGCGGCCTTGTTCGCGGCGTGGCAAGCAAGCGGGCAAGCCGTCCTCTGCCTGGTGCCGGAAGGCGTCGGCGGCGATGCCGTGACGGACTTTCTCGGCCAGCCGTCGACCGCGGGGGCGCATGCTACGCGTGGCGCCCTGACCGTGCGCGTCCTTCCCTTCGTGCCGCAGCCCGACTACGACAAATTACTGTGGGCCTGCGACGTCAATTTCGTGCGCGGCGAAGATTCTTTCGTGCGCGCGCAATGGGCTGCCAAACCCTTCATCTGGCATATCTATCCGCAAGACGAGAACTTGCACCACGTCAAGCTGAAGGCTTTCCTTAGCACCTCGCCGGCGGCAACGCCGAGTCTGACGGCGCTGGCCTTGGCCTGGAACGGCGCGACCGGCGACGGCATCGACATCGCGGCGCTATGGCGCAACATGCAGGCCGACCTGCCAAACATTGCCAGGCTGTCCATGGATTGGGAGCGAGTGTTGCTGGCAAACGGCGATTTGGCGACGAATTTGCTGAAGTTTGCAGAAACTGTTCCGCCGAGAGTCTGAAGCGGTAAAAAATTAGGTTAAAATATAGGGCTAATTTTTACGCATCAATGCATCAACAATTTAATCGTACGTGGGCTTGCGGTGTTTTTTGCCAGTAGGCTACAGAAGATTTTTACGCAACCTACTTTTTACGTATATTCGCTATGAAATTTGCAAAAGAAATTCGCGTCGGCAACATCATTATGGTTGACAGCAAGCCAATGATCGTCCTGCGCTCCGACGTCAACGGTTCGAGCCGCACCGGCTTCACTTACAAGTGGAAGATGAAGAACCTGCTGACCAACAGCCCGCAAGAAAACGTGTTCCGCGGCGACGACAAGTTCGACGTGGTCGTGCTGGACAAGAAGGAAGTGACTTACTCCTACTTCGCCGATCCGCTGTACGTGTTCATGGATTCCGAATACAACCAGTTCGAAATCGAAGGCGAAAACCTGGGCGACGCCCTGGGTTACCTGAAAGACGGCATGGAATGCGAAGCAGTCTTCTACGACGGCAAGGCAATCTCCGTCGAACTGCCGACCACCATCGTGCGTCAGGTCGTGTACTCGGAACCTGCAGTCAAGGGCAACACTTCGGGCAACGTCCTGAAAGAAGCCAAGATCGAAAATGCAATTGAAGCGAATCAGATCGTCGTGATGGTCCCGCTGTTCGTCAGCCAGGACGACCAGATCGAAATCGACACACGCACCAACGAATACAAGAAAGTCGTTCGTAACTGATTTCAGTGATTCAGACGTGCAAGCAAAAAAGCCGCGATCTTGCGGCTTTTTTTCATCCTCCTCCGTCTCTGTTACGCCCTGCTCCCGCACAACGCCAGGCGTCTGCTGCACATCAATCCCAAGCTCACCATAGCCGGCGCATGCCATTGAGCTCATCATTTTTCACATATAGTTGCATTGCGAACTAAATTGCAGTATCGTAGATCCATGTTTGATCACTGCCTCTATTTCAATACCGCAGCATTATCCCGCCGGCTCGAGCGCGAGTGGGCGGAAGCATTCGCCCCCTTCGGCCTGACGGCGCCGCAGGGCTTCATGCTCAGAGCCATCATCGACAGGCCCGGCATGCTGCAAAGCGAACTGGCGACAGAGCTTGCCATTGCGCGTTCCACCACCACGCGCGCGCTGGACACGCTGGAGCAAAAAGGTTTGCTGGAGCGGCGCAGGACGGAAGGCGACGGCCGGGAAATCTCGGTTTATCCGACGGCCGCCGCCGTTGAAATCAAAGTACCGTTGAATGCGTCGGCAGGCGGTGCGGCGGAGAAGATTCGCAAGATTCTGGGCAAGGAAGAATTTGCCGATGCCGTACTGAAAATCAGAGATGTACGCTCAGCCCTTGAGTGATGTTTCATGCGCATTGTTGCGCTTATTTTTATGCCAGATAGTTGTATTGCTAATTATATAAAGAGGCCTGCTTTTCGCTTTTTGCCGGCAGCCACCACCCGACAAGCGCAAGCCTGATTCATCGACACTCCATTTTTAACTCAAGGAGAACACCATGTTCGCAATGCAATACGGATTTGACGTCGCCGACGCAGAACCTGTCAGAGCGCGCGTAAGGGAAATCGGCAGCCGCTTCGATCAATTGCCGGGACTCTATACAAAGGCCTTCCTCGTCGCCGATGCAATCGATGGAAATCCGGCGCGCTATACGCCCTTCTATCTCTGGGACGAACTCGACGGCATGAGCGATTTCCTGCTGTCGGATGCGTTTCGCGCGGTCGTCGCCAAGTACGGTCGCCCGGTTGTGCAACGCTGGAATAAAGTCGCGTTCTTCAAAGGACCGGCCATCGCGCAAACGCCGGTCTTCGCAACCCAGCAATTCATCGACATCCCGGCCGACGTCGATCTGGCCGAGTTATGCGCGCTGCATGCTGTCGATGCAGAAGCGATGGTCAACGAACACGGCCTGCATTCTGTCTTTCTCGGGCTGGACACCAATGCGTGGAAGCTGATGAAAATATCGCTGTGGCAAACACGCCCCGCGTTATCGCAGGGCAGCAAAATCTTTGAAGTGGCTCACCTTTCCGCACCGGCCCTGAAGAAGGAACTCGCAGCCTGATCGGCAGCACACCGATCGCAACCGGACCGGCCAGGCGGCAATATTCTTTTGCGCCGGTCTGCGCATTATTCCAGCCCCTTGGTCTGCGCCAGACGCCGCGCCGCCTTGCCGCCCTCGCTGGCCCAGAACTCTGTATCGGCAGCCTGAATGCGCACCGCAGAATTCTCCATGTGACGTAACGCTGCTGCGCGCGCGGCGTCGGCATCGCCATCGGCAATGGCTTGCGCAATCACGGCGTGCTCGTTGCGAACCTGCTGCCCGAAATCTTCGCGCCGCGCTTCGTTGATGCGCGCCACCCGAATCGCCGCCTGCAGGAACTGGCTCAGGAATTCCAGCAAGGACGTGTATAGCGGGTTATGCGCCGCTGCGGAGATGGCGGCATGAAAGGCGAAGTCTTCCTCCACGCCGTCCCGCCCCTCGCTCACCGCCTTGTCGATGCTCTTCAACGCTTGCCGGATGCTTTGATTCTGCGCTTTGGTGCGCCGCTGCGCCGCCAGCGCCGCCATCTCGCCTTCCACGCCGCGCCGCAACTCAATCACGCGCAGCACCGCCTGGATCGAATCCTGCACATCGATGTCGAGCCGGAACGGCGTAGCGTTGTTCGGCGCCAGGACGACGGTGCCGCTGCCTCTGCGCGAACCGACCAGGCCTTCCGATTTAAGCCGTGAGATCGCTTCGCGAATCACGGTGCGGCTGACCTGAAAACGTTCGGTCAGCTCGTTCTCCGACGGCATGCGCGCGCCGGGAGCAAAGTCGCCCTGCCGAATCTGCTCGTATAAGGTCGATGTGACGCGATCGGCCAGGGTTCCTTTGGCCGAATCGGCGCCCGCTGCCTGCGACGCCCGGGAAGTGTTTTTGGAAAGCTGAGTATTTTTCATGTTGATTGACATGATACCGCTTTCTTTTTACACTGGCAGCAAAGTTGTATGACAACTTTAAGATTTCACTTAACTAACAAACCTGTTCATGGCCTCGCAGCAGGCCCCGAGACAGGCTCAGGAGAATATTCATGCATATCGTCATCACCGGCGGCGCCGGCTTTCTGGGTAGCCGTCTGGCGCGTCAATTGCTCAAACGCGGTCAGCTGACCGGCAGCGACGGCAAGCAGCAAACCATCAGCCGCATCACCCTGCTCGACGTGGTCGCAGCACAAGGCTTCGACGATGCGCGCATTGAATCGGTGGTCGGCGACATCGCCGACGCCGCCGTCATCGAGCGCGTCATCACCAAGGACACGCAATCGATCTTCCATCTCGCCGCCATCGTCAGCGGCCACGCCGAAGCCGATTTCGAACTCGGCATGAAGATCAACTTCGACGCCACCCGCATCATCCTGGAACGCGCCCGTGCGCTGGGCAGCAAGCCGCGCGTGGTGTTCACAAGTTCGGTGGCGGTGTTCGGCGGCGCCCTGCCGGCGCAAGTGCCGGACAACGCGCTGCTGATGCCGCAAAGCTCCTACGGCGCGCAAAAGGTGATGGGCGAATTGCTGGTCAACGATTACAGCCGCAAGGGCTTCATCGATGGCCGCGCGCTGCGCATGCCGACTATTTCCGTGCGTCCCGGCGCGCCGAACAAGGCGGCGTCGAGCTTCGCCAGCGGCATCATCCGCGAACCGCTCAACGGCCAGCCCTCTGTGTGCCCGGTCAGCCCTGAGACCCGCATGTGGCTGATGTCGCCGCGCAAGGCGATCGACAACCTGATCCACGGCCACGAAATCAACGGCGCCGATCTCGGCCTGGCGCGCTTCCTCAGCATCGACGGCTTGTCGGTCACTGTGCGCCAGATGGTCGATGCGCTGGAACAAGTGGCCGGCGCCGACGTCGTCAAGCTGATCGAATGGAAGGAAGACGAAGCCATCAAGCGCATCGTCAATTCGTGGCCGGGCGACTTTGAAGCAAAACGCGCAAAGGCGCTGGGCTTCATTGCAGACAGCGATTTCGCCAGCATCGTGAAAGCGCATATTGAAGATGAAGTGAAAAAGTAATTTCTCACGGCATCGTTCCCGAAGCGGCGTCAGCGATGACGCCGTTTTCGTTTGCGGGAATAAAAAAGGCGCGGAAATCCCGAAAGAAATCCGCGCCAGATCCGGCACCAACTGGAGACTGCAAACCGTGTCGTTTCCCCCGCCACGGCGCACAGCATTACAGCAACTGCTTCCCTGCTACTTCGCTTTCGCCAACATGTTGAACACGCTGGAAAAATCCAATCCGCCTGCACCCGACTTGCTGTGAATGTCGTAGAGATTGCGCGCCAGCGCGCCCATCGGCACGCTGCTGCCGGTGGCCAAGGCGTTCTCTACCGCCAGCCCCAGATCCTTCAACATCAGGTCGACGCCGAAGCCGCCGGCATAGCCCTTCGATGCCGGCGCGTTTTCCATCACGCCGGGACAAGGGTTGTAGACTTCCAGTGTCCAGTTGCGGCCCGAGCTCTTGGACATCACTTCCGACAGGACCTTGGGGTCCATGCCGTTGGCGATGCCGAGGCGGATCGCTTCCGAGGTGCCGATCATCAGTATGCCCAGCAGCATGTTGTTGCAGACCTTGACGGTTTGCCCGCTGCCGCTGGCGCCGGCGTGATAGATCGCCTTGCCCATCTTTTCCAGATAAGGCTTGGCCAGACCGAAACCGTCGTCGGTGCCGCCGACCATGAAAGTCAGCGTGCCGGCCGTCGCGCCGCCGGTGCCGCCGGAGACCGGCGCATCGAGCATCGTGAAGCCCTTCTCCAGTGCTGCGGCGGCGACCTTGCGCGCGCTTTCCGGCGCAATCGTCGAGCAGTCGATCAGCAAGGTGCCGGGCTTGATGTTGGCCAGGATGCCCTTGTCGCCGAGGTAGATGGATTCCACATGCTTGCTGGCCGGCAGCATGGTGATCACCACCTTGGCCTTGGCGACTGCCGCCATGGCGTCGGCTTCGGTCACGCCGCCGGTCTCGACCAGCTTGTCGACGCTGGCCTTGACCAGATCATGGCCGCTGACCGAGTACCCCGCCCTGACGAGATTCTGCGCCATCGGCAAACCCATGTTGCCCAGGCCAATGAAAGTAATATCGGCGCTCATGTTGTTCTCCTTTTCAGATGCGCTTTATTTCAGCGAAATCGTGGTATTGACCTGACCGGCTTCTTCATCCGGCGCATACCAGCGCGCCGTCACGGTCTTGGTCTGTGTCCAGAACAGCACGGCCTGCTTGCCGTTCGGGCCCAGATCGCCGAGCTTGGAGGCGCGTGAACCGGTGAAGCTGAAATACGCCACAGGCACCGGAATCGGCACGTTGATGCCGACCTGGCCGACGTCGATTTCGTTCTGGAACTTGCGTGCAGCCCAACCCGACGAGGTGAAGATTGAGGTGCCGTTGCCGTTCGGGTTGGCGTTGATGAAAGCGATGGCTTCGTCCAGGGTTTCGACTTCGACGATGCACATCGCCGGTCCGAAGATTTCCTGTTCGTAGATGTCCATACCGGCCTTGACGCCGGTAAATACGGTCGGGCCGACGAAGTTGCCGTCTTCATGCCCCGCCACCTTGCAATTGCGGCCATCCAGCAGCAGCTTGGCGCCCTGCTCCACGCCGACGCCGATCAGGCGCTCAACACGCTGCTTGGCGGCCTTGGAAACCAGCGGGCCGACATCGGCCTTGCGATCGCTGCCCGGGCCGACCTTCATGGCCTTGGAGCGCTCGACGATTTCCGGAATCCATTCTTTGGTCTTGCCGACCAGCACCACCACCGAGTTCGCCATGCAACGCTGACCGGCGGCGCCGAATGCCGCGCCGAGCAAGTTGTTGATGGCCTGATCCTTCGGTGCGTCAGGCAGCACGATGCAGTGGTTCTTGGCGCCCATCATGCACTGCGCACGCTTGCCGGCTTCGCTGGCGCGGCGATAGATATGGGTGCCGACGTTGGTCGAGCCGATGAAGGACACCGCCTTGATATCGGGATGGTCGCAGATCATGTTGGCGACGTCAGGTCCGCCATGCACCACGTTCAACACGCCCGGCGGCAGGCCGGCCTTGTTGGCCAGTTCCACCAGGAACAGCGACGAGGTCGGATCCTGTTCGGACGGCTTGAGCACGAAGGTGTTGCCGCAGGCGACCGAGATCGGAAACATGAAGCAAGGCAGCATCACCGGGAAGTTGAACGCGGTGATACCGGCGCCCACGCCGATCGGCTGATGGATGGTGTAGACGTCGACGCCGCCGGCCACGTTCTCGGCCAGCTCGCCCAGTTGCAGCGAAGTGATCGAGCAGGCGTGCTCAACGACTTCCAGGCCGCGCATGACTTCGCCTTCGGCGTCCGGCAGGGTCTTGCCGTGTTCGCGCGTGATCAGTTCAGCCAGCGGTGTGATGTTGTCGCGCAGCAGTTGCTGGAACTTGAGCATGATGCGCATGCGCTGCGCGAGCGAGGTGTTGCGCCAGGTCTTGAAGGCCTCCTTGGCATTGGCGACGGCGCGGTCGACTTCTTCCTTGGTCGCAAACGGCACGCGCGCCACGACTTCCTGCGTGGCCGGATTGAGCACGTCGCGCCATTCTTTCGAAGTCGACTGCACGTGCTCGCCGTTGATGTAGAGGGGAACGTTAGGAATGTTGGCTTGGCTCATGATGCGTTTTCCATAGTGATGAAGTAGAAGCCGGAAATCGGGTCGGAGATGACTGGCAATGTCGACACCCGACTCCCGGGAAAGCGTGAATCCTTGCTTGATTTATTTGACCAGCGGGCAAGCGGCATCCATCGGACGGAAAGCCTGCTGTGCCGGAATGGTCGACAACAATTTCAGATAATCCCAGGGCGCCTTGGATTCGGCCGGCGACTTGACCTGGTACAGATACATGTCGTGAATCACGCGGCCGTCAGGACGGATGGAGGCGTTGCGCATGACGACGTCGCTGATCGGGATCTCGCGCATCTTTTGCGAGACAACCTTCCAGTCCGAGGTCTTGGCCGCCGCGCGGGCCTTCAGGAAGTGATAGACGCTGGAATACACGCCGGCCTGCACCATGGTCGGTTTGTTGTTCTTGAACTGCGCTTCGAAACGCCTGGAGAAGCCGCGCGTCTGTTCGTCGTAATCCCAGTAGAAACCGTCGGTGTAGACCAGGCCTTGTGCGGCATCCAGACCGAGCGCGTGGACGTCGGACAGGAACACCAGCAAGGCCACCAGACGCTGGTTCTTGTCGCCGACGCTGAACGAGCGTGCTTGCTTGATGGCGTTGACGACATCGGTGCCGCCGTCCGCCAGGCCGATCACTTGCGCCTTGGAAGCCTGGGCCTGCAGCAAGAAGGACGAGAAGTCCGAAGCGTTCAGCGGGTGGCGCACGGAACCGACCACAGTGCCGCCGTTGGCCTTGACCACGTCGGAGGCGTCTTTCTCCAGCGAGTGGCCGAAGGCGTAATCCACCGTGACGAAATACCAGGACTTGTTGCCCAGCTTGGTCAGCGCGGCCGCTGCGCCGGCTGCCTGCGAATAAGTGTCGAACATCCAGTGGAAGCCGTTCGTCGCGCACTCAGCCGTGGTCAGCGCACCGGTTGCCGGGCCGCTGTACATGGCGATGCCGCCCTTTTCCTTGATCAGCTTCTGCACCGCCAGCGCCACCGACGAATTGGTCAGGTCGGCAATCGCCTCGACCTTGTCGCGGTCCAGCCATTCACGGGCGCGGGTGACGCCGACGTCGGGCTTGTTCTGGTTGTCGGCGGACAGCACCTCGATTTTCATGCCCTTGCATTCGGCCTTGAGGCAATCCTCGATCGCCAGTTTGGCGGCGACCACCGAGCCCTGTCCGCCCATGGCGGAGTAAGGACCGGACATGTCGGTCAGGATGCCGATTTTGACGGTGTCGGAGTTTTGCGCCTGCACGGCGGCGGAAATACAGGTCAGGGAAAGCGCAGCCATTGCCAGGGCGGCACGGATGTTTTTTTGCATGGAGTCTCCTCGTTATATGTTTTCTGAAATTGCTCTGCGGCGATTTCGAGACTCATTTTGCATGTGCGTTAATATCGTTACAATAACCAATAATTCAAAATGCCTTTGCATAATTGCAAAGTCCAAACAAAACGGCACAAATGGAGACGCCATGCTGGATTGGGACAACCTGCGAGTATTCCTGGAACTCACGCGCAGTCAGGGATTGGTCGATGCCGCCAAGAAACTGGGCATCGATCACTCGACCGTATCGCGCCGCATCAAACGCTTCGAAGAACAGGTCGGCAGCCAGCTGTTCGACCGCAACAACCACGGCTACAGCCTGACCGCCGACGGCTACCGCCTGGTCGAATACGCCGAAAAGATCGAAAGCACCGTCTACGCCGCCGCCGAAGAGCTGGGCGGCCACAACCGCCTGCTGTCCGGCCAGGTCCGGCTGGGGGCCACGGAAGGCTTCGGCACCTTTGTGCTGGCGCCGCATATCGCCCACTTCTGCGCGCGCAATCCGCACATCTCGGTGGACATGCTGCCGATGCCGCGCTTCGTCAATCTATCCAAGCGCGAGGCCGACATCAGCGTTACCATCGAGCGGCCGGTCAGCGGTAATTACGTTGTCACGAAACTGGCGGACTATGCCCTGAAGCTCTA
Source organism: Herbaspirillum rhizosphaerae (assembly GCF_001189965.1). Lineage (GTDB taxonomy): Bacteria > Pseudomonadota > Gammaproteobacteria > Burkholderiales > Burkholderiaceae_D > Herbaspirillum > Herbaspirillum rhizosphaerae. Next base: position 268,715 of record NZ_LFLU01000003.1, on the reverse strand, counting down.
CGCCACGCCGGGCTATCTGGAGAATCACCCCGCCATCGGCAAGGTCGCCGACCTGGAACGCCACAACTTCATCGGCTACATCGACGACCTGGTCTTCAGCGAGGAATTGCGCTACAAGGAAAACATCGCGCCGGAAGCCTTCCGCGCCTTCCGCAGCACCAGCGTCATCGCGCAGTACACGGCGGCGCGCAGCGGCCAGGCATTGGCGATCCTGCCCTGCTTCCTCGCCCAGCAGTCCGACGATCTGGTGCCGGTGCTGCCCGACGAGGTGCAAATCATGCGTTCGTTCTGGCTCGTCGCCGCCAGCGAACAGCGCCATGTGGCAAGAGTTTCCGCGCTGTGGAGTTATCTGCGCGACTGCATGGAGCCGAACAAGGAATTTTTAATGGGGAAGTCGCGTCAGATGACCTGGATGAATGAGAACGCGTAACCAGCGCGCACAAGACCGAAGTGAAACCACCTCAACGAGCCGGCAATCGGCTCGCAACCAAGGAGATCAGCATGGCAGCAAAGAAAATTCTATTGTTGACGGGCGACTTTGCCGAAGATTACGAAACCATGGTGCCGTTCCAGGCGCTGCAAATGGTCGGTCACACCGTACACGCGGTCTGCCCCGGCAAGAAAGCCGGCGACAAGATCAAGACCGCCATCCACGACTTTGAAGGCGACCAGACTTACACCGAAAAGCCCGGCCATCAGTTTGCGCTGAACGCCGGCTTCGACGACGTCGATCCGGCCAAATACGACGCCATCGTCATCGCCGGCGGCCGTGCGCCCGAGTATCTGCGCCTGGACGCCAAGGTGATTGCCATGGTGCGCCACTTCGCCGAAGCGAAGAAGCCGATCGCCGCCGTGTGCCACGGCGCGCAATTGCTGGCTGCGGCAGGCGTGATCGAAGGCAAGAAGATCTCGGCCTATCCTGCATGCGCGCCGGAAGTCAAACTGGCCGGCGGTCATTACGCCGAGATCCCGGTCGACAGCGCCGTCACCGACGGCAATTTCGTGACCGCGCCGGCATGGCCTGCACATCCGGAATGGCTGGCGCAGTTCCTCAAGGTGCTGGGTACGGAAATCAAGCTCTAGGATTTCCTTACGATGAAAAGAAGCCGCCGTCTGCAATGGACGGCGGCTTTTCTTTTTGATGCAGGCAAAGATGCCGGCTCAGTGTTTGGCGATCCAGCCTGGTTGCGTCTTTTCGAGAAAGGCGCGCAGCCCTTCCTTGCCCTCTTCCGAAGCGCGCAGATCGGCGATCACGCCCGTGGTGTAGTCGCGCAGCGCCGGCGTGCACGGCAGCGGGTTTTCCACTTGCGCCAGCTCCTTGGCGCGGCGCATGGCCTGCGGGCCGTTGGCCAGCAGCGTGGCGACGATCTGCTCGGTCTTGGCGTCGAGTTCGGTCACCAGCACCACTTCATGCACGAGATCGATGGCGGCGGCGCGAATGGCCGAGAAACGTTCTGCCGAAACGAAATAACGGCGCGCCTGCGAGACGCCGATCTTGGCGATCACATACGGGCTGATGACGGCAGGCGCGAGTCCCAGCTTGACTTCCGACAGGGCAAAGAACGCATTGTCGCTGGCGACGGCGATATCGCAGCAAGCTACCAGGCCGACACCGCCGCCCATGACCGTGCCCTGGATTTTGGCGACCGTCGGGCAGGGAAAATTGTTCAGGCTTTCCATCAAGGCCGACAGCTGATGCGCGTCCTTGATGTTGTCTTCGCGTGAGGCATCGGCCATGCGGCGCATCCAGCCGAGATCGGCGCCGGCGGAAAAGGATTTGCCGGTCGAGGCCAGCACCAATACCTTGACTTGCTGATTGTTTCTGGCCTGAGCGATCAGATCGATCAGATGCGCGATCAGCAGGTCGTCGAAGGCGTTGTGGACTTCGGGGCGGTTCAGGGTGACGGTTGCTACCCCACGCGCGTCGATGACGAGATCGGCGGCTTGGCTCATGGCGGACTCCTTCGGTGTTGGTTCTTCGGTGCGCTTTGGGCGTCTGGTTTTGGTGCGGCTATGCGGAGATAGTAAAAGAAAAATGGACTTGGTGGAATTTGAGGAGGGAGATTAGCGGGAAATGGGGAGATGGTTTGTCTTTGGGAGGACAAAGTTTGGTTTGCGGGAGAGCGATATGCTGGGCGAGAAAAAGTGGGCTGAAGAATTGCTGATTTGGTGGTGATCTGATGGATTGATGGATTGAGACATGGATGCGATCGTCCTCTCTATTCTCCACGCTGTCGTTCTCGCGAACGCGAGAATCCAGTGGCGTTGCTGGTGATGGCGGCTTACGGCGTTGACGCTTGCAGTGTGCTGGCGCGATGGTGTTTTTTCGTCTGATGGATTTAGCTGACTACCGCGTTGTATCGCACGCCGGTTTCGCCCGCTTTGCGGGCGCGCTGCTGGTTCCGGCTTGCCGGAACTTCGCTGCTGTTCTTGGGTTGATTAATGACTACGTTGGATTTGGCGTCGGCTTCGTCCGCTTTGCGGACGGGCTCGTTTCGGCTTTGCCGAAACATTGCTGTTTGTTCTTGGGATTATTTTCTTTTCAGCGTTATCGCCCGCCGGCTAACGAACGCTGCGCGTCCGAGGGATTCGCCTACCTTCGGCAGGCCGCGGTTTCGCCAGCAGGCGAAACCCTTCGAATCCCCCGCGTGATGTGCGCAGGCACATCACTTGGTGACGTCAAAAAAAAATGCCCGCAAAGCGGGCATTTTTATTTTGGCGTCCCCAGGGGGATTCGAACCCCCGTACTCACCGTGAAAGGGTGATGTCCTAGGCCTCTAGACGATGGGGACAATTGTCCGGTTGCAGTAATTCAGATAGTACTCGATAACGCTGGCGTCCCCAGGGGGATTCGAACCCCCGTACTCACCGTGAAAGGGTGATGTCCTAGGCCTCTAGACGATGGGGACATTGTGTTGTCCCGCAGCTGTTACCTTACTACCGACTGTGTGGCATCACAGTTTATTACTAGCATTTACTACTTTACTTCTACTACTCAGTTACTACTGAGTCGCTGGTGGAGGTAAGCGGGATCGAACCGCTGACCTCTTGCATGCCATGCAAGCGCTCTCCCAGCTGAGCTATACCCCCTTGCGAAGAAGCGAGATTATGCAACATGCATTGGTAAATAGCAAGAGGGTTTTCGGAAAAACCCTCTTCTTTATTACAAATAGTTTTGCAAACGCGCCAGCACGACCTCACGACCGAACAATTCCAGCACCGCATCGATTGCCGGCGTCTGCAACTGACCAGCAACGATCAGGCGCAAAGGCATCGCCAGCAGCGGCATCTTCAGCGTGTGGGCGGCGAGCACTTCCTTGATCATCGCGCCCAGTGCAGCCTTGTTCCACTCCACCGTCGCACAGCGTACGGCGAAGTCTTGCAGCGCCGGTTTGATGGCGTCGGTGATGTGTTGCGTCACCAGTGCAGCATCGGGTGCCGGCTGGCGATAGAACATCATGACGGCCGGCGCCAGTTCATTCACCGTGTTGGCGCGCTCCTTGAGCAGCGCGATGGTGTGCGCCAACGCCGGCGCGCCGTCGAACTGTGCGCCTTCTTTTTCCAGCAGCGGACGCACCAGCGCAGCGAGGCGCTCGTTGTCGGCCAGCTTGATGTAGTGATTGTTGAGCCAGGCCAGCTTTTCCGGATTGAATTGCGCCGGCGACTTCGACAGATGGTCGAGGTCGAACCATTTGCAGAATTGTTCCATCGAGAAAATTTCTTCGTCGCCGTGGCTCCAGCCCAGACGCGCCAGATAGTTGAGCATGGCTTCCGGCAAGAAACCTTGCGCCGGATAATCCATCACGCTGACAGCGCCGTGACGCTTGGACAGTTTCTCGCCGTCGGCGCCGAGGATCATCGGCACGTGGCCGTACAGCGGCAGCGTGCCGCCGAGTGCTTTCAGAATGTTGATCTGGCGCGGCGTGTTGTTGACGTGGTCGTCGCCGCGGATCACGTGGGTGATCTTCATGTCCCAATCATCGACCACGACGCAGAAGTTGTAGGTCGGCGTGCCGTCCGGACGCGCGATCACCAGGTCGTCCAGCTCGCGATTGGAAATCGTGATCGGGCCCTTGACCACGTCGTCCCAGGTCACGTCGCCGTCGAGCGGATTGCGGAAGCGCACCACCGGCTTGCGGCCTTCCGGGATGTCCGGCAAGGTCTTGCCGCGCTCAGGACGCCAGGTGCCGTCGTAACGCGGCTTTTCACCGGCGGCGCGTTGGCGCTCGCGCATGGCTTCGACTTCTTCCGGCGAGGAATAGCAATAATAAGCAGTGCCCTGTTGCAGCATGTGCGCCACGACTTCGCGGTAACGCTCCATGCGCTTCATCTGATAGAACGGGCCTTCGTCATGCTCCAGACCCAGCCATTGCATGCCGTCGATGATGGCCTGCACCGCTTCCGGGGTGGAACGTTCCAGATCGGTGTCTTCGATACGCAGGATGAAGGTGCCGCCGAAACGGCGTGCATAGGCCCACGAGAACAAGGCCGTACGCGCGCCGCCCAGGTGGAGATAGCCGGTCGGGCTGGGGGCGAAGCGGGTACGGACCTGGGTCGGGACGGATTCGGCGGAAGGAGCAGTCTGGTCTGTGGATGTCATGATAAATAAAAACGGCCTTGGAACGCCAAAGCCGTTGTCAGTCTGATCGGAAAGCCGCCATTTTACCGCGTCGGGCGCAGTCATGGAATCATGCTGCGCGCCGGGCGGGATTTACTTGACGGTGATATTGATGGTCTTGCTCATGGCCGGACCATAGGATTGATGCGCGCCGTCACCGAATTGCATGGTCAGGGTGTACTTGCCCGGCGGCAGCGTGATCTTGGCTTCGGTCTGCCCCTTGCCGTAATGCAGGTGCGTGTCGTCCATCGGAATCGGCGCGCCCTTGGGGATCGGCCCCGTGTTGATCAGCAGGTGGTGATGGCCGGTGTTCGGGGTCATGTCGCCCAGCGGCTTGATTTCCATGCCGGAGACAGCGAACTTGACATCGAACGGGCTGGTGACGGTGGCGCCGTCCATCGGCGCGGTGAAGGAAACGGAAGGATCCGCCGCCTGCGCCAGGGATGCCGTCGATGCTGCCGATACCAGCAGCACAGCCGAACAGAACAAGGTTTGAATCAAACGCGATGCCAGGGTTGTCATTACATGTCTCCTCAATACACTACATTGGTCAAATACAGCGACGGCAAAAAGGCCGGACATGCAGGCAAGATACGCCGACAACCCCTGCAGGCGTCACCGGCATTCCAGCCGCATCAGCAGTTTCAGGTCAATCGTTCTGGATCACGATGCTGGGGAACTTGCTGGTCATGTCCCTGGCTTTTTCCGCCACTTTGACAGCGACCTTGCGCGCAATGTTCTTGTAAATTTCCGCAACCGGCCCGTTCGGCTCGGCCACCACGGTCGGACGGCCGGAATCGGTCTGCTCGCGGATCGCCATCGTCAGCGGCAAGGCGCCGAGGAAATCGACGTTGAAGTCGGCGCACATCTTCTCGCCGCCGCCGCTGCCGAAGATTGCTTCGGCATGGCCGCAGTTGGAACAGATATGCGTACTCATGTTCTCCACGATGCCGAGGATGGGGATGCCGACCTTTTCAAACATCTTCAGGCCCTTGCGCGCATCCAGCAAGGCGATGTCCTGCGGCGTGGTCACGATCACCGCTCCGGTGACCGGCACCTTTTGCGACAGCGTCAGTTGCACGTCGCCGGTGCCCGGCGGCATGTCGACGATCAGGTAATCCAGATCGCGCCAGTTGGTCTGGTCGAGCAGTTGCTGCAAGGCTTGCGTGACGATGGGGCCGCGCCACACCATCGGCTCGTCCGGATCGATCATGAAACCGATGGACGACACCTGCAGGCCGTGGTTTTCCAGCGGCTCCATGGTTTTGCCGTCCTTGGTTTCCGGCTTGGCGTCGATACCGAGCATCATCGGCTGCGAAGGGCCGTAGATGTCGGCGTCCAGGATGCCGACGCGCGCGCCCTCGGCGGCCAGCGCCAGCGCCAGGTTGGCGGCGGTGGTCGACTTGCCGACGCCGCCCTTGCCGGACGCCACCGCGATGATGTTCTTGACGTTGGACTTGAGCTTGATGCCGCGCTGCACTGCATGCGCAACAATCTTGAAATACACGTTGGCCTTGACCGAACCGACGCCGGCCACGCCTTGCACGGCTGCCTCGGCGGCGCTGCGGATCAGTTCGATCTGGCTGTTGGCGGGATAGCCCAATTCGACGTCGAAGGCGACATCGGCGCCATCGAGCTGGATGTTCTTGATCGATTTGCCTGCCACCAGATCCTTGCCGGTGTTGGGGTCGACGACCTGGGAAAGCGCTGTTTTGACTGCTTCGGTGGTGATGCTCATTACCTCTCCTTGAAAGACACCCGCAAGTCTAAACCAATCGCGCCGCCGTCACAGACCGATCGACAAAGGCTTGCCCGCCAAAAGTTGCCTTAAAGACATCAAACCGGCGCTGCGGCGACTGCGGTTTGCGCCTTGTTTGTCCATCAAGCCTGCGCCAAAAGCCTCGCGGCTGCTAAAATGACCCTCTTTTCTTTTCACCCACCCAGCAAGCATTGCCAATGAGCACTTCATCGCCACGCCAACTTTTCGTTACCACCGCCCTCCCCTACGCCAACGGCGCGTTCCACATCGGCCACATCATGGAATACATCCAGGCCGACATCTGGGTCCGGTTCCAACGAATGCAGGGCCATGAAGTCCATTTCGTCGGCGCCGACGACGCCCACGGCGCACCGATCATGATCGCGGCTGAAAAAGCAGGCGTGACGCCGCAGCAGTTCGTCGCCAACATCGCGGCCGGCCGCAAGCAATACCTGGACGGCTTCCATATCGCCTTCGACAACTGGAGCTCGACCGACAGCGAAGAAAACCATCAGCTGTCGCAAGACATCTACCGCGCGCTGCGCGACGATGCCAAGCTGATCACCACCAAGACCATCGATCAGTTCTTCGATCCGGTCAAAAGCATGTTCCTGCCGGACCGCTACATCAAGGGCGAATGCCCGAAGTGCGGCACCAAGGACCAGTACGGCGACTCCTGTGAAAACTGCAGCGCCGTGTATGCGCCGACCGACCTGAAGAATCCCTACTCGACCCTCTCCGGCGCCACGCCGGTGATGAAGTCGTCGGAACATTTCTTCTTCAAGCTGTCCGATCCGAAGTGCGTCGCCTTCCTGCGCGAATGGGCGCTGGACAACAACCGCCTGCAGCCGGAAGTGGCCAACAAATGCCGTGAATGGCTGGACGGCAAGGATGGAGAAAATACCGGCCTGGGCGACTGGGACATCAGCCGCGACGCTCCCTACTTCGGCATTGAAATCCCCGACGCGCCGGGCAAGTATTTCTACGTCTGGCTGGACGCGCCTATCGGCTACCTGGCGTCGCTGAAGAATTATTTCGGCAAGATCGGCCGCGACTTCGACGCCTTCATGGTCGACGACAAGACCGAGCAGTATCACTTCATCGGCAAGGACATCACCTACTTCCACACCCTGTTCTGGCCGGCCATGCTGAAGTTCGCCGGCCGCAAGGTGCCCAACAACGTGTTCGCGCACGGCTTCATCACCGTCAGCGGCGAGAAGATGTCCAAGTCGCGCGGCACCGGCATCTCGCCGCTGCGCTATCTCGACATCGGCATGAATCCGGAATGGCTGCGTTATTACATCGCCGCCAAACTGAACGCCAAGGTCGAAGACGTCGACTTCAACCCGGACGACTTCGTGGCGCGCGTCAACGCCGACCTGATCGGCAAATACGTCAACATCGCCAGCCGCGCTGCCGGCTTCATCGCCAAGCGTTTCGACGGCAAGCTGTCGACCGCATGGGCGACTGCCGACGACGCCTTCCTGGCGAAACTACGCGGCATCGCACCGGACATCCTGGCGCTGTACGAGCAACGCGAATACGGCAAGGCCCTGCGCGCGATCATGGAACAAGCCGACGTCATCAACGCCTACGTCGACGCCAACAAGCCGTGGGAACTGGCCAAGGACAGCGCCAAGGACGCGCAACTGCATGAAGTCTGCAGCCGCCTGCTGGAAGCCTTCCGCATCCTGACCGTGTATCTGAAACCGGTGCTGCCGCAACTGGCCGCGCAGGTGGAAGGCTTCCTCAACGTTACGCCATTCAGCTGGACCGACGTGCAAACTGCGCTGCCTGACGGCCACGTCATCAACGCGTACGCCCACCTGATGCAACGCGTCGACCCGAAGATGCTCGACGCGCTGTTCGATGCGCCTGAAGCGGCGGCCTCCGATGCCGCCGCCGCCCCCGAAACGGCAGATGCCGGCATCGAAGAACTGGCCCCCGAAATCAGCATCGACGATTTCGCCAAGATCGACCTGCGCATCGCCAAGATTGTGAACTGCGAAGCCGTCGAAGGCTCGACCAAGCTGCTGCGCCTGACGCTGGACGCCGGCGAAGGCCGCATGCGCAACGTGTTCTCCGGCATCGCTTCGGCCTACAAGCCGGAAGAGCTGGTCGGCAAGCTGACGGTCATGGTCGCCAACCTGGCGCCGCGCAAGATGAAGTTCGGCATCTCCGAAGGCATGGTGCTGGCCGCCTCCGCCAAGGACGAAAAAGCCAAGCCGGGCATCTATGTGTTGAACCCATGGCCGGGCGCCGAGCCTGGCATGCGGGTTCGTTAATCCGATACGGCGCACCATGTCAGACATCGATCTCCTGATCCGCGAAGCCACCGTCGACGATGCCGAACTGATCGCCGAAATCACGCGCGGCAGCTGGGCCAACAAGGTGGCGCCGAGTTCCAGCGGCCACCGCGAAGACCCGAAACGCGTCGCCGAAGACCTGCAGCGCGGCGGCGGCTTCGTTCTGCTGCGCGACAACGTGCCGGCCGGCTCGGTGCGCTGGCTGCCGCTGGATACCGAGCTCGACGTCTGGGAAATCCTGCGCATGGGCATTCTGCCAAGCTATCGCGGCGAACGCCTGTCGCAGCACCTGATGGAAGCGCTGATCCACCGCGCGCTGGCGGCCGACATCGGCGAACTGCGCCTGGCGGTCAGGACCGACCAGGGTCAGTTGCTCGACGTCTACGCCGCCTTCGGTTTTGAAATCGCACCGGAACTGGAATACACCCGCGCCAATCCGATGGAGCCCTCGCCCATCGTGATGCGCCGCTGGCTGCGCAACTAAGCAGACCTCTCCATATCTCAAGCCGCTATCCGCCCGCATTTGCCGGCGCATAGCGGTTTTTTTACGTCCGTCCGCCGTCCATCAGCTTTCCTTCATCGTTTCCATACGTCATTTTTCGGACGACCCGCCACGCTATACCGATGCACCACAAGCCCCTGCCTGCGGCTTGATTTCTGCGGCCAGTTGGATTATTGTACAAACGTTCAACACAAATGATCATTTGTCCAAATCAGAATATGGCTACAGCAGATCGTCAGAGCATCGCGCATTCCGCCGTCCGCGTGGCGCGTCTGTATTACTTCCAGAACATGACCACGGCCGCCATCGCGGAAGAGATGGGCACCTCGCGCGCGACCGTGTCGCGACTGCTGTCCTACGCCATGGAAAACGGCCTGGTCGAAATCCGCGTGCATGATCCGCTGGAGCTGTCCGGCAATCTCGAGGCTGTCATCAGGAAACACTATGCGTTGCGCTCGATCCAGGTGGTGCCGGTGCCGGCATCGGCCAACGAACGCGAAAGCATGCAGCGCGTTGCCGCACACACCGCCGCCTACCTGAACTCGCTGGTGCTGCCCTCCACCGTCATCGGCCTGGCCTGGGGCAACACCGTCGCCGCCATCGCCGAGAACCTTGTGCCCAAGCATGTCCATGGCGTTGCCGTCGTCCAGCTCAACGGTTCCGGCGCCGGCGCCAACATCGTCAATACTTTCGGCGAATCCATCGTCTCGCGCTTCGCACAAAACTACGGCGCGCAGGCGCACAGCTTTCCGGTGCCGGCGTTTTTCGATTACGCCGACACGCGCAACGCGCTCTGGCGCGAACGCAGCATCAAGGCCATCCGCACCTTGCAGAACAACGCCTCCATCCTGCTGTTCAGCATCGGCGCGGCGGAAACCGGCAGCCACATCCATACCGGCGGCTATCTCGACAAGCACGACCGGCAAGACATCCTCAAGGACGGCGTGGTCGGCGACATCGCCACGGTGTTCTTCCGTGAAGACGGCAGTTGGAAAGACGTGGCATTGAATGCGCGCAGCAGCGGCCCGGACCTGGATCGCTTCCAGCGCGCCGCGCATTCCATCTGCGTGGTCTGCGGCAAGGGCAAGATCCCCGGCCTGCGTGCAGCGCTGGCCGGCGGCTACATCAACGAACTGGTGATCGACGAACCCACCGCCAGACTGCTGGTGGAAGAGCTGGAACAGCCGGAAGAAACAAGCGCCGCAAGCGAAGCAGCGAATACGACAACCAACAACAAAACCAACCGCAAGCGAGCAAAGCAATGACCTCACTGACTCCTACAGCCAGTCCGGAAACCTACGACCTCCTGATCATCGGCGGCGGCATCAACGGCGCCGGCGTCGCGCGCGATGCCGCCGGGCGCGGCCTGAAGGTCGCCCTGTGCGAACAGAACGACTTCGCCGGCGCCACCTCGTCGGCCAGCACCAAACTGATCCACGGCGGCCTGCGCTATCTCGAATACTACGAATTCCGCCTGGTCGCCGAAGCGCTGGCCGAGCGCGAACACCTGCTCAACATCGCGCCGCACATCGCCTGGCCGCTGCGTTTCGTCATGCCGCACGTCAAAGGCCTGCGCCCGCGCTGGATGATCCGTCTCGGCTTGTGGATGTACGACCATATCGGCGGCCGTATCACGCTGCCGCATTCACGCGGCATCGAACTGGACCGCATGGATGCACCCAGCGGCCTGCGCGCCGACATCACGCGCGGCTTCGCCTATTCCGACGCCTGGGTCGACGATGCACGCCTGGTCATCCTGAATCTGCAAAGCGCCCAGGAACACGGCGCCGACATCTTCGCCCGCACCCGCCTTGCCGACGCCAAACGCAACAACGGCGTCTGGCAATGCGAACTGGAAAACAGCATCAGCGGCGCACGCCAAAGCGTCACCGCGCGCACCATCGTCAACACCGCCGGCCCCTGGGTCGCGAAGATGGACCACCTGCTCAATCCGACCGAGCAAGGCAGCAAGCACGCCGCCGTCAAGCTGGTGCGCGGCAGCCACATCATCGTGCCGCGCCTGTTCGCGGGCGAGCATGCCTACATCCTGCAAAACGACGACAAGCGCATCGTCTTCATGATTCCTTACGAAGACAAGTTCACGCTGATCGGCACCACCGACGTCCCGCAAGAGAACATGGACAACGGCGCCAAAATCAGCGCGGAAGAAGAAGCCTATCTGCTGCGCGCCGTCAATCAATACCTGGCCCAACCGATCGCTCACGCCGACATCGTCTGGCGCTACGCCGGCGTGCGTCCGCTGTTCGACGACGAGTCGGACAACCCCTCCGCCGTCACGCGCGATTACACGCTGGTGCTGCAAGACGCCGGGAACATCCCGTGCGTATCGGTCTACGGCGGCAAGATCACCACCTATCGCCGCCTCGCCGAATCCGTATTGGAAAAACTGGCGCCCTGGACCAAGACCCGCCGCGGTTCGTGGACCAACCAGGAAGCCCTGCCCGGCGGCAAGTTCAAGCGCGCCGATCGCGCACAGGAACTGGATTACCTGAAGAAGAAATACGCCCGCCTCGACGCCCATTTCCTGACGCGCCTGTTCGGCCGCCACGGCCGCAACGCGCACGTGATCCTGAAAGAAGCGCAAACACCGGAAGAACTCGGCCGCGATTTCGGCGGCGGACTGGTGCAGCGCGAAGTCGACTATCTGATCACGCATGAATGGGCTTACCAGCCGGACGATGTGCTGTGGCGCCGCACCAAGTGCGGCCTGCACATGAGCGAACAGCAGCGCGCCGATTTTGCCGCCTGGTTCAACGAACGCTGCGCGCGCCGGAGCTGACATGCAAGCGCTGAATCAATTGCCGCGGGCACTGGCCAAAGAAGTCCGCACCGTCTTCACCGACATCGACGACACGCTGACCACGGACGGCAAGCTCAGCGCCCAGGCATACGAAGCGCTGGAGTCGCTGCAGCGCAGCGGCCTGCGCGTCATCCCGGTGACCGGACGTCCGGCCGGCTGGTGCGATCACATCGCACGCATGTGGCCGGTGGACGGCGTCATCGGCGAGAACGGCGCGCTCTACATGTGGCATGACAGCGGCACCGGAAAATTGCATACCCGTCATCTGCTGGAAGAAAGCATCCGGCGCGAAAACACGGTGCGCCTTGCTGCAGTGCGCGACAAGATCCTGCGCGACGTCCCCGGCTGCGCCGTTGCGTCGGATCAGTTCTGCCGCCAGTACGATCTCGCGATTGATTTCTGCGAAGACGTCTCTCCTTTGGAACTTGATGTAATCGATTGCATCGTAAGGATTATGGAAGACGCAGGCATGACCGCCAAGATCAGCTCGATTCACGTCAACGGCTGGTTCGGCGACTACGACAAACTCAGCATGGCGCGCCTGATGATGCAGGAGCGCTACGACATCGACCTGGACGACGAAGCCGAACGCCGCCGCTGCGTATTCGCCGGCGACTCGCCCAACGATGCGCCGATGTTCGCCTATTTCCCGCTGTCGGTGGGCGTGGCCAACGTGCTCAACTTTGCCGGCCGCCTGCCGCATCCGCCCCGTTTCATCACGCACCAGCCCAGCGGCGCCGGATTCGCTGAGCTGACGCAACACTTGCTGGAGCCATGACTACCCTACTCAACCTGCTCTCTGCATTGGCCCTGCTGGTCTGGGGCACGCACATCGTGCGCACCGACGTGCTGCGCGTGTACGGCGCGCAGCTGCGCCGCATCCTGAGCACCAGCATCAAGCGCCGCAGCCTCGCCTTCCTGGCCGGCGTCGGCGTCACCAGCCTGGTCCAGAGCAGCAACGCCACCGCCGTCATCGTCTGCTCCTTCGTTGCCCAAGGCCTGGTCACCTTGACGCCGGCGCTGACCATCATGCTCGGCGCCGATGTCGGCACGGCGCTGATGACGGGCGTATTGAGCTTCGACTTGTCTTGGATTTCGCCGCTGCTGATTTTCGGCGGCGTGGTGGTCTATCTGTCGCGCCGCCACACCTCGATCGGGCGCATGGCGCGCGCCGTGATCGGCCTCGGCCTGATCCTGCTGGCGCTGGAAATGATCACCGCCGCCACGCGGCCGATGATCCAGGGCGCGGGCATCAAGGTGCTGTTCTCGACGCTGACCGGCGACATCGTCCTCGATGCGCTGATCGGCGCCATCTTCGCGATGCTGACCTATTCCAGCCTGGCCGCCGTCCTGCTGGCGGCGACGCTGGCGACGTCCGGCATCATCTCGCTGAAGGTGGCGCTGTGCCTGGTGATCGGCGCCAATCTGGGCAGCGGCATCCTGGCCTTGCTGACGGCCGCCAGCCAGAACGTGGCCGGCCGGCGCGTGGCGCTGGGCAGCATGCTGTTCCGGCTGTCCGGCGCAATTGTCGTACTGCCCTTCATCAATTATCTGGAAGTGTGGATCAGCCTGCTGACCAAAGACTTGCGCTTCGGCGTGGTGGCGTTCCACGTGCTGTACAACACCGTGCGTTGCGGCCTGCTGCTGCCGCTGGTCGATCCGATGGCGCGCCTGTGCACACGCCTGCTGCCCGAGTTGCAAAAAGACGATGACGCCGCCATCGCCGCCCGCCATCTCGACCCGGGCGCCATCGACACGCCTTCGCTGGCGCTGGCCAACGCGTCGCGTGAAGTGCTGCGTATCGGCGACCTGATCGAGAAGATGCTGCTGAGCCTGTTGCCGGTCATCCGCAACAACGATCAGTTGCGTGCGCAACAGATCCGCAAGCTCGACGACGACGTCGACAAGCTCTACACCGCCGTGAAGATGTACCTGGCGCGCGTCTCGCGCGAAGAGCTGAATGACAAGGAAGTGCGCCGCTGGACCGACATCGTCACCCTGACCATCAATCTGGAACAGGCCGGCGACATCATCGAACGCATCGTCAAAGGAATCGAGAACAAGAAGATCGCGCCGCAGCGCACCTTCTCCGACGCCGGCATGACCGAGGTCTGCGAAATGCATGCGCGGCTGGTAACCAGCCTGCAACTGGGCTTGTCGGTGTTTCTCGACGGCGACCTGAAAAGCGCGCAAAAACTGCTGGCGGAGAAAGAAGCCTTCCGCGATCTCGAACGCGCCTATTCCAAGACCCACCTGATCCGCCTCGCCGGCGAAACGCAGCAAAGCATCGAAACCAGCTCGCTGCATCTGGACCTGATCAGCGACATGCGCCGCATGCATTCGCTGTTCTGCTCAACCGCCTATTCCGTGCTGGACGACGCCGGCATGCTGCGCAGGAGCCGCATGAACGTCGGCGACGATCCGGTGGCGGCCCAGGCGCGGCAGGAATTCGGCGACTATTCGCATCCGCCCTGATATCGACCGGAACGATCAGCAGGGTCAGTGCCCGGAAATCTCGGAAATCGACATGCGCACGACCTTGCCGGTCTGCATGTCGAAATGCACGTTGAACAGGCGTTCTTCGTGGACGTGCAGGTATTTCCAGTCCCACACTTCTTCCTGCTTGCGCGCAAACGGCACCACGGTGCGCGGCCGCCCAAGCATGTTGCGCACTTCCTCGCGCGTCATGCCCTTTTGCACCTTGTCGAAGTTTTCGTCCGTCAGCACCTGTTGATAGTCTGTCAATTTTCCGTCGGCGCCGATGCGAAACATCCAGGTGCGCACGCCCTGCGGCCCCTTCGGGTATTCCAGAATGCGCTCGCCGCTTTCCTCCCGCACGCTGTCGGGCTGCCCCATGACGCCGCGTACGTCCGCCTCGGTCGAGACGCCTTTATTCAGTTTGTCCAAGCCGAACTCCTGTATGGGATTGCCGTCGCGATCACATCCCAGCGACAGCAACGCCGCGCAAGCGGCCATGCACCACGCCAACACCTTGTTTCTCATCATTGCCATCTTTGATTCTCGGGCTTCAAGACAGGGTAGAATAGCGCCTATTAGCCAGTTAATAAGAATTTCCAGGAAAAACCATGCCATTCTTCAAACTTTTCAAATCCTACGAATCCGAAGCGACCAAGTTCATCGCCGAACTCAAGGAAAAGAATCCGCAACTGGAAGAACAACAACGCGCCGGCCGCGCCCTGCTGTGGGACAAGGCGCCTCTGAATCTGGACACGACCGCACGCGACAAGGATTCCCGCGTCAAGCAACAACCCTACGTCTATCAAAACCACTGATTCGCCAGAGCATGATCGAAAACGCCGGGAATCAATCCTCCGACGCTGCTGAACTGACGCTGGCAGGCCAGCCGGACACGACGCCGGATGTGGTCGACGGCGTCGCTTTCGCCAAACTGTACGGCGAGCCGCTGTTCAAGCTGCCGACCGACCTGTACATCCCCCCGGATGCGCTCGAAGTGTTCCTGGAAGCCTTCCAGGGTCCGCTGGATCTGTTGCTGTACCTGATCCGCAAGCAAAACTTCAATATTCTCGACATCCCGATGGCGCAGGTGACCCTGCAATATCTGGAATACGTCGATCAGATCCGCCAGCACAACCTCGAGCTGGCCGCGGAGTATCTGCTCATGGCCGCGATGCTGATCGAGATCAAATCGCGCATGCTGCTGCCGGTCAAGAAAGCCGACACCGGCGAAGAAGCCGAAGATCCCCGCGCCGAGCTGGTCCGCCGCCTGCTGGAATACGAGCAGATGAAACTGGCCGCGCAAGAACTCGATTCGCTGCCGCAAGTCGGCCGCGACTACGTGCGCACCCAGGTCTACGTCGAACAAACCGTGGTCACCCGCTGGCCGGACGTCAACCTCGACGACCTGCAATCGGTGTGGAGCGACATCATGCGCCGCGCCAAACTCACCGCCCACCATCACATCAGCCGGGAAGAACTGTCGGTGCGCGAGCACATGACCGGCATCCTGCGCCGCCTGCAATCGGCCCGCTTTGTCGAGTTCGCCGATCTGTTCGATCCGATGCGCGGTGTGCCCGTGGTGGTGGTCAACTTCATCGCCCTGCTCGAACTGGCCAAGGAAACCCTGATCGAGATCACCCAGGCGGAAGCCTTCGCGCCGATTTACGTGCGGCTGTCGTATTCGCCGAGCTGATTTTTCAGCTTGCCGTATTTGCTCAGTATCTGCTCAGCCCGCCTCCGCACCCCACTCAAAGAAACACAACATGAAAATCATCTCGTCCATCGAAGAATTGCGCGATCAACTGCGCGGCCAGCTGCGCACCGCCTTCGTCCCGACCATGGGCAATCTGCATGAAGGCCATTTGTCGCTGATGCGCCTGGCGCGCACGCACGGCGATCCGGTGGTGGCATCGATTTTCGTGAATCGCCTGCAGTTCGGACCGAACGAGGATTTCGACAAATATCCGCGCACCTTCCAGGCGGATATCGAGAAGCTGGAAAAAGAAGGCGTCTACGTCCTGTTCGCGCCGACCGAGAAAGATCTCTATCCGGAACCGCAAGAGTACCGCGTGCAACCGCCGGACGACCTCGGCAACATCCTGGAAGGCGAGTTCCGCCCCGGCTTCTTCACCGGCGTCACCACCGTCGTGCTCAAGCTGTTTTCCTGTGTGCAGCCGCGGGTTGCCGTGTTCGGCAAGAAGGACTACCAGCAACTGATGATCGTGCGCAACATGGCGCGCCAGTTTGCCCTGCCGACCGAAATCATCGCCGCCGAAACCTGGCGCGCCGACGACGGCCTGGCGCTGTCCTCGCGCAACGGTTATCTGTCGGCCGACGAACGCGCCGAAGCGCCGGAACTGTACAAGGTACTCAATCAGGTCGCCGACGAAATGCGCGGCGGCCGTCCGGATGTTGCGCAGCTTGAACGCAAGGCCATGGATGCACTGGCGCAGCGCGGCTGGCAACCCGACTACATCTCGATCCGCAAGCGCATGGACTTGCAGGCGCCGTCAGCCGCCGAGCTCGAACAAGGCGCACAGCTGGTGGTCGTTGCCGCCGCCAAACTCGGCAAGACCCGCCTGATCGACAACCTGGAAATCTGATGCGGCGTGGCCCGCTGTTGCCGACGCGGCCGTCGACATGGCGGGCGATGTGGCGGGCGACGTGGATAGTTACGGCGCTCTGCGCCGCCACCGCAAGCGCCGCAGCAGGCATCGGCGTCAAGGACGATCTCGGCAACGAGGTCCGTCTTGAGCGCCCCGCTCGCCGCATCATCAGCCTGTCGCCGCACACGACCGAACTTCTTTACGCAGCCGGCGCCGGCGCTTACGTCATCGGCGTCAGCAACTACAGCAACTATCCTCCGGCTGCCCAACAAGTTGCGTCCATCGGCCGCATCGGTGCAGTCGACGTCGAAAAAATCCTCACCCTCAAACCCGACCTGATCGTCGCCTGGCACAGCGGCAATGCGGCAACGCAATTGCAGAAGCTGCGCGCCTTCGGCATACCGGTATTCGAAAGCCAGCCGGCCGACTACGCAACGATTGCAAGCTCGCTGGAACGGCTGGCGGCGCTGAGCGGCACGGAACGCGAGGGCAACCAGGCAGCTGCCGATTTCCGCCTGCGCTGGCAAGCCCTGAGCCAGACCTATCGCGATCGCAAACCGGTCAGCGTGTTCTATCAGATCTGGGGACAGCCGCTGATGACGCTCAACGGCAAGCATATGGTGTCGGATGTGTTGCGCACCTGCGGCGGCAACAATATCTTCGCCGGATTGCCGCAGCTTGCGCCCACCGTCAGCATCGAGGCAGTCATCGCCGCCGATCCGGACGCCATCCTCGCCCCCGACGACGTCAAAGACCATCCGCTGGACAACTGGCGGCGTTTCGGCAAACTGAAGGCGGTGGCGGCCGATACGCTTTTCACCGTCAACGCCGACTGGCTCAACCGTCCCGGCCCGCGCATCCTTGATGCCACGGAAGAAGTCTGCAAAATCCTCGACACCGTGCGCAGCCGCCGCAAGATCAAATAGCGATCCGTTTTACGCCATCGGCGAAGCGGGCATCAGCCATCTGCCGGCGGCAGATTCCACGACGTCGAAGTCGCAGCCGTAGGCGATTTTCAATAGTTCGGGACTCAGCATCTCTGCCGCAGCGCCCTGCCAGACGTTCTCGTCCGCAATCAACAAAACGTGCGTGGCAAACCGCGCCGCCAGATTGATGTCGTGCATGCTGGCGACGACCGCGTGGCGCTCATCGGCCAGCTCGCGCATGATGCGCATCACCAACTGCTGCGCGGCGACGTCCTGGTGCGAAGCGGGTTCGTCCAGCAGATACAGTTGCGGCGCCTGCAGCAGCAAGGTCGCCATCTCGACACGCTGACGCTCGCCGCCCGACAAGCGCATCACGTCTGCATCGGCATATGCCGCCATCCCCAACCGTGAAAGCGCCTGCAACGCCGCTGCGCGATCCTCAGCCGAAGGCCATCCCCAGCCCGCGCGATAAGGATGCAAACCCGCCATGACGCAGTCCAGCACGCTGCAGGAAAACGCATCGATTTGCTGCTGCGCCTGCAAGCCGCGCCAGCGCGCCAGTTGCTGCGGCGTCGCTTGCGCAATATCGCCATCCGGTGAAAGCACGCGACCGCTTGCTGGCGGCAGCAAGCCTGCAACGGCGTGCAGCAAGGTGCTTTTGCCGATGCCGTTTTTTCCCAGCACGCACCAGAACTGGCCGGCGTGGACTTGCCAGTCGAGCTGCGCCAGCAGCGTTGCGCCACCGGCCTGCAACGTCAGTTTTTCGGTGCTGAGCAAGACCCCGGCAGTCGTCGTCATCATGCGCGGCTCCTTCCCAGCAGCCAGAGAAACAGCGGCACGCCGATCAGTGCGGTAATGACGCCGACCGGCAACTGCGTCGGTGCAACGATGGTGCGCGCCGCCAGATCGGCCAGCGCCAGACCGCCGCCGCCGGCCAGTGCCGCGGCCGGCAGCAACACGCGCTGATCGTTGCCGATCAGCAGACGCAAACCGTGCGGCACTACCAGGCCGACGAAACCGATCGTCCCGGCCATCGTCACGGCCGCCGCAGTCGCCAGCGAAGCTGCGCACAAGGTCGCCACGCGCAACCGCACCACCGGCACACCCAGCAACTGGGCAAAACTCTCGCCGCGCGCCAGCAGGTTTAGGCGCGGCGCATTCCACATCGACCACAGCAACACCGCCAGCGCGACGATGGCCGCCACCGGCAAGAAACGGCTGTCTTCCAGATCGCCCATGAGCCAGAACACCATGCCGCGCAATTGCGCATCGGCCGCCAGTGTCAGCACCAGCGTGATCACCGCACCGAAACCGGCGGCCAGCATCACGCCGGTCAGCAGCAAACGATGACCGGCGGCCATCGGCGACACGGGAAGACGGCGCAGCGATTTTCCGACCAGGCCGAACAGCAGCACGACGGCCAGGCCTGCGCCGAGCGCCGCGCCGACAGCGGCAATATTCTGGCGCGGCAGGCTGATGGAAGCGGCCAGCAGCATCGCCAGCAAAGCGCCTGCCGCCGAGCCGCCGGAGACGCCAAGCACATAGGGTTCCGCCAGCGGATTGCGCAACAGGACTTGCATCAGCGCGCCCGCCATCGCCAGCAAGGCGCCGACGGTGAACGCCGTCAGCGCGCGCGGAACGCGCAATTGCAGCAGCATCGCGATGTGGTCCGGATCGCCGTTCAGGCGCAGGCAACCGGTGCTGCCGCACAGGCTTGAGAGCACGAGCGCCAGCCCGGCGAGCAGCGTCAGGCAGGAAAGCAGCAGGATTGCTCGGCGCATGAAGTCCTTGGAAGATAACGTCAGAAGTCGTAACGTGCGGTGAATTTTACTGCACGCCCGCTATCCGGATAGATACCGCCGGCGCAACCGAAAGCCTGCGAGAAATAATCCTTGCCGGTCAGGTTGCTGCCCGTGAGCGCGAACTCCCATGCGCTCACCCGCACGGCGTAACGCGCGTCGAAGATGGTGTACGACGGCATGCGCGCATTGCAGGTGTTGCTGAAGTCGCTGCCGTAGCGCTGTGCAGCCGCCCACAGCACGCCGGCGTTGGCGGTCTGCTTGCCGTAATTCCAGTTCAGGCGGGCGGATGCCGTGTTCTTCGGCACCAGCACCATTTCCTTGCCGGCATTGGGGCCGCCGGTGAAGGTGGCGACGACATGCTGGAAATTGGCTTTCAGGCTGAAGTCCTGATTCAGGCGCGCAGCGGCTTCCAGCTCGACGCCCTGGCGCTTGGTCGGATCGAGGTTGACGTTGGCGCCGAACGCGCCGACAGTCGGATCGAAAAACAGCTCATCCTTGAGACGATGGCGGAACCACTTGAGCGTGGCGTTGTTGTCTGCGCCGCCCAGCGTCGCGCCGAACTCCAGGTCGTGCGAAGTCTGCGGCTTGAGGATCTGCCCTGTCGCCAATGCAGTGAAACCGTTCTCGTCGGCAGTCGGCAGACGATAGCTTTGCCCGGCCTTACCGAACATGCGCACGGAAGGCACGATCGCATGGCTTGCCTGCGCATCCCAGGCGTTGACGCCCTGCCCCTTGTCGTAGCCGCCGGCGACACTCTTCTTGTCGAATACTTCACGCCGCACGCCGAGCGCGATGCGCGTGTCCCCGGCGATCTGCAATTCGTCGCGCACATAGGCGGCGCGCGCCGTCTGCGAGGCGTCGCTGCTGCCGTTGACATTGCCGATCTGCCATTCGGAATAATCGATCCCGGCGACCAGCTCATTCTTCAGCATGCGGCCTTCGGCGACATGGCGCAGGCGCGGCGAGAATTGCGTGGTGCGGCTGCGCACTTCGGTGACGGCGGCGCCGCTATAGCTGGAACGGGAAATTTTCTCCCGATGGGAAAGCTCCGCAGCGACATCGAAGGCGCCCAGTTTGCGTTCGAAGAAAGCAGTGATGCGATCGCTGTCGTAAGCGCCGTAGTCCTTCGGACTGCTCGCCTGGCGCGGATTGGCGAGGAATTGCGCCATCGACAGCGAACCGGCCAGACCGTAGTTGGCGCGCGCCAGATCGACGCGCAGTCCGAAGCGGCCTTGATTGGAAAACCACTGGGCTGCGCCGCTGAAATTTTCCTGGTTGCTGTAGTTGTTGTCGCGATAGTTGTCGGCGTGCTGTTTGCTGTAGGCGGCGTTGAGCGCAAAGCCGTCCCATCCTTTGGAGACGCTGGCGCGGCCGCTGCGCAGGCCGTAGCTGCCGGCTTCGCCGACGATGGCGCCGTGCACGGCGTCGGCCGCCGGCCGTTTGGTGATGATCTGTATCGTGCCGCCGGTAGCGCCGCCGCCGTACAGCACGCTGCTACCGCCGCGCACGATCTCGATGCGTTCGACGCTGTCGATGGGCACCGACGACAGCAAGGCGGTCGACAATTCGTTTTCCGACAGGCGCACGCCATCGATCAGGATCACCATGTTCTGATCGCCGTTGCTGCCGAAGCCGCGCATGTCGAGCGCGTAGTCTCCCGGCCCTGCCAGACTCTGGCGGCCATACACGCCGCCGAGCTTGCGGATTGCTTCGTTGACGTTGTCGATGCCGGCGTTGCGGATCTCATCGGCGCTGATGACGGTGGCCCCCACCGGGCTGAATGCGGGGTCGTTGGGAAAGCGCGACGCCGTCACCACGACCGGCGTGAGATTGGCATCTGCTGCAGCGTTTGCTGCGGTTTGCGCTGCGGCAGCCTGGATTGAACATAGCGGCAAGGCGGCAGACGCCGCGACGGCGTGACCGGCGACGGCACGCCAGGATAAAGCGGAATGTTTCATGATCTGTTTCTGATAAGCACCTCCGGCCTGCCTCCCCGCAAGCCGGATTAAATTTGAAGGTATGACCTTCCCTCGTCTGGCCGGTATCCGGGCTGCAAGCAGGCAAAAAATGGCCGAAAAAACAACAGCCGCGCCGACTGCCATGCCTTCCCATGCGTCCGGGCTTTGCTTCCGGCCGGGACAAGCACAGTGGCGAACCATGGCAGTCTGCTGTCGGAGGCGACAGCGCTTGCTTACCGTTGCGGGGGCAGCGTACGTTGGCGGAGAGACAATGCAACGATGACATCTCCGCGCCGTACTTCCCGTTTAACTCGCGCAACTGTGGGCGCGCATGCGCCGGCGAGCACCAAAACGGCGCAATTGTATGCGGCAACGCCACTCCCGGCAAACTGTTGTGACAAACAAAGGGCGCTTGCAGTAAGATTGTCTGCAAACCAACATCCCTGTCATAACGCCATTGAAATGGGGAATTTTCATCGCTTTTTCGCCGATGGAGCAGCTTGACAGGGCCTTATAATCCGTTCAACAAATAGCGGGAGTCCGCCTCGACCGAGGCGTCACTCGGGGAAATCAGCAACAGTAAACATCGGTGCGGCAAGCAGACTGGGCGGACGCGTGTCCTACAGGTCTGGCGTTCCCGGCCGATATCCATTGACGACATGCATTGCCTGAGCCATCTGTCAGAACAGGAGCTTCTATCACCGGACCATCTCGTCGAAACCCCATGTAATTCAGTTGTGAAAGATTGTCTGCATCTGCGGCAGAAGCAAATAACGCATCAAATTTGTATGGAGAAAAGAAGATCATGAGTGACGATGTTGATTTAGAGGCACTATTCGACGAGATTTCGGCGCAATCGCTGCCTGCGGCGACTGCAGCAGCGGCGCCCGCCTCGTCCGCGAGCCCGGCTGCATCGGTGGAAGATCAGTCCGACAAACCCATGTACGAACGTCTGGGCGGCATCGTCCGCCTGCTGCACGACTCCATGCGCGAACTCGGCTATGACCGCTCGCTATCGGACGTCGCATCGCAGATCGGCGACGCACAAGGCCGTCTGGAACACGTCGCCACACTGACCGAACAAGCCGCCAACAAGGTGCTCAATTCGATCGATGCCGGCATGCCAGCCCAGGACGCGCTAGCCAGCAAGGCCAAGGACATCGACGATCGCTGGGCACGCCTGTTCGCAGGTCAGATGACCATCGACGAATTCAAGAACCTGGCCAACGATTCCAAGAAATTCTCCGCCGCCGTCATCGAAGCGACCGAGGTCGAAAAGGCCCGCATGCTGGAAATCATGATGGCGCAGGACTTCCAGGACATCACCGGCCAACTGATCAAAAAGATTGTCGGCATCACCGCCATTGCTGAACGAGAGCTGGCGCAACTGCTGCGCGACAATGCGCCGCCGGAAGTCAAGGCGGCGATTGAAAAACCGGTGGAGCTGCTGAACGGCCCTTCCTCGCCAGGCTCGGCCATGGTGCAGAATGATGTGGATGACTTACTCGCTAACCTGGGGTTCTAATGGATGACGAAATGCTCAAGGATTTTGTCGTTGAGGCCTTAGACCTCGCGACTAACGTTGAAGAGCATCTGTTGACTCTTGAACGTCATCCTGACGACCTGGAAATTCTCAACGCGGTTTTCCGCGCCTTCCATACCATCAAGGGTGGTGCTGGCTTCGTCAATCTGCCGGCCATGGTATCGGCCTGTCACCTGACGGAAAACCTGTTCGACGCCCTGCGTAACGGCAAAGCGCCGGTCACGCCGCTGGCGATCGAAGCGGCGTTGCAGGCCAGCGGTTTTGTCGCCGATCAGCTCAATGAGCTGTCCAACGGCGCCGACCCTGCCAGCCTGGCTTCCATGCCGCAAGATCTGGAAGACATTCTGACGCAAGCCATCGAAGGCAAGGATGCGCCGGTCGCGGCAGCGCCTGCGGCCGCTCCGGTTGCTGCTGCGCCTGCAGCTCCTGCTGCGGTGTCGACGCCTTCCGCCAACGGCGGCGCCAGCGTGCTCGGAGCAGACGGTTCGCTCGACTGGAATGCCTTGTATCAGGCGGTTTCCGGCGGCGCAGGCGATGCACCTGCCAGCGCGGCTGCGACTGCGGCGGCTGTTGCCGATGCGTCCGCTGACGCTGCGCCTGAAGAAAGCGCAGCGGTCTCCAGCCATCCCAAATCGCTGCCCTCGGCCACGCCGAAGCCGGCTGCTGCCGCAGCGCCTCCGGCCCGTCGTGCCACCGACAACCAACCCGGCAACGCCAAGGAAGAAAGCATCCGTATCGATGCCGGCAAGCTCGACGCGCTGCTGGAAGTTGCCGGCGAATCGGTGCAGGCCGCCAACCAGGCTGCCGTGCTGCTGGAAAAGCTGCAACAGTTCAAGTTCGAAGGCACCGCCGCTTCGCTGATGTCGACGCTGGCCGAAACGCTCGGCCGTGCATCGCGCTACTCCAGCGAACTGCAACGCGCCACGCTGTCGACGCGCATGCAGCCGGTCGGCCGCCTGTTCCAGAAGTTCCCGCGACTGGTGCGCGAACTGGCCAAGGATCTGGGCAAAGACGTCGATCTGGCGATCTCCGGCGCGGAAACCGAAGTCGACCGCGTCGTCGTGGACAGCCTCTACGATCCGCTGGTCCACATGCTGCGCAATTCGCTCGATCACGGTATCGAAACCGACCGCGCCGCCGCCGGCAAGCCGAACAAGGCAACCATCTCGCTCAAGGCATGGCAGGAAGCCAGCAGCGTCATGATTGAAATCTTCGACGACGGCAAGGGCATGGATCCCGATTTCCTGCGCAAGAAGGCGATCGGCAAGGGTCTGATCGGCGAACACGAAGCGCAAAGCCACGACGAAGCACTGCAACTGGTGTTCCTGCCGGGCTTCTCGACCAAGGAAGTGGCCTCGAGCGTGTCCGGCCGCGGCGTCGGCATGGACGTGGTGAAGACTGCGGTGGAAAAACACCGCGGCACGATCCGCATCGATTCCACGCTGGGCGTCGGCACCCGCTTCTCGATCCGCCTGCCGATCGAATTGTCGATCATCCCGACCATGCTGGTGCGCACCGCCGGTGCGGCGCTGGCCTTGCCGATGGCTGTTGTGGAACGCGTGGTGGAATTGCCGGCCGACTTCGACGAAGTCGGCGGCGCGCCGGTGTTGCGCGACCAGGGCCGTCCGCTGCCGGTGCATTCGCTGGCCGGCGTGCTCGGCTATGAGCCGGGCAGCGAACGCGTTGGTATCGTCATGGCTGTGCCGCATCCTTACATCCTCGGCGTCGAAGCCGTGGAAGGCACCGCCGATCTGGTCATCAAACCGCTGACCGCAATCCAGACCAACGGCATTACTGGTACCGCGCGCTCCGCCGAGGGCGAACTGGTGCTGGTGGTGGGCTTGTCCTTCCTGCTGGAAGGCTGCCGCTCCTCTGCCAAGGCTGTCGCACAAGTCTGAACAGAAAGCTCGGAAGCAAAATAAAAAAGCTGAGGCCGTTCGCGGTCTCAGCTTTTTTTATGGCCTCAGGCCAGGGCAATCTTCAGTGATGCGGCGGCGCGTACCGCGCCGACAGCGCCTCATACAGCGGCGGCGCAAAGAAGCGCGACACCCGGCTGGCCAGCAAAGCTGTGGCCATCAGTGAAATCACCAGCGCGTGGCCGTTGATCATCTCCATCACGATCACGAAGGCGGTGATCGGCGACTGCGTCACCGCCGCCAGATAGCCCACCATCGCCAGCGCAATCAGCATCGACAGCGAGGTGTGGTCGAACACCATGTGCAGCAGGTTGCCGAAACCGGCGCCGATCGACAGCGACGGCGCGAAGATGCCGCCCGGAATCCCCGGCAGGTACGACCCCACCATCGACGCCATCTTGGCCAGCGGATACCACGCCGACAATTGCGTCTGATTGCTCAACAGGCCCTTGGCCTCGGCATAGCCGCTGCCGAAGGTCATGCCGCCGGCGCAGATGCCGACAATCGCCACGACCAGCCCGCACAATGCGCCAAACATGACCGGCCGTTCGGCGCGCAAGGTGCGCAAGGGCGCGGGAATCCATTTGTGCGTATTGAGCAGCAGCCAGCAAAAGATGCCACCCGCCACGCCCATCAGCACGCCGCTGACGACCACGGCGACGATCAGCTCGCGTGCACTGTCGTTGCCTGCGTTGATGGTGCCGAAATAGGTGTAGTTGCCGTTCAGGCCGAGCGCGACGACGCCGGCAAAGATGATGGTGGTGATGACGATGCCGCTGGCGCGCTGCTCGAAGTTGCGCGACAGCTCTTCAATCGCGAACACGATGCCGGCCAACGGTGTATTGAAGGCGGCCGACAGACCCGCGGCCGCGCCGGCCAGGATCAGGCGTTTTTCCAGCAAGGCGCTGGGCCGCGGGTAAAAGCGCCGCATCTGGAACATCAGGGCGGCGCCCACCTGCACTGTCGGTCCTTCGCGGCCGATGGTGAAGCCGCCGAGGATGCCGAGGAAGGACACGCCGATCTTGCCGGCGAGGATTTTCAGGGACAGCAGTTTGGGGGCGCGCTTGGCATGCAGCTCGCCCTCTTCGCCGAGCGAGGCGATGACCTGCGGAATGCCGCTGCCTTCCGCCCCCTGGAAGAAGCGCCGCGTCAGCCACACGCACAAGGCGCTCATGGCCGGCGTCAGGATCAGCGGCAACCATTCGTGGCCGCGCTGCATCATGCGGAACATCTCAAAGCCGAAATCAATCAGCCAGGCGTACATCACCGCCACCAGACCGACCAGCACCGCTCCGGTCCAGAGTATCCCGTATTGCAGCCAGAGTCGGCGCACACGGCGCAAGGTGTGGCCATGCAGGCCGGCAAGCATTCGCATCATTGCATCAGTTCCGGATCATCGGCCTGCGCTACAGCAAACAGACTGCAAGCAAACTCAATCAAAATTCGTCAAAGTTCGTACATGTCCTTCTCGCCTTCCATGACCTGCGCAATCAACTTGCGATTGAGGGTCGGGGCGAGCAATTCGATGAAAGTGTAGACATAGCTGCGCAGGTAAGCGCCCTGCTTGATCGCCACGCGCGAGACATTGGTGCCGAACAGATGGCCGGCGGGGATCGAGCGCAATCCGCGGTCGCGCTCGCCGTCGAACGCCATGCCGGCGATGATGCCCACGCCCATGCCGAGCTCGACATAGGTCTTGATGACGTCGGCGTCGATGGCTTCGAGCACGATGTCCGGTTTCAGGTCGCGCAGGGTGAACGCGTGGTCGATCTTGCTGCGGCCGCTGAAGGCGGCGTCGTAGGTGATCAGCGGGTAGCTGGCGATTTCTTCCAGCGACAGGTTCTTGGACTTGAGCAAGGGATGCTCGGGCGGCACCACGACCACATGTTCCCATTGATAACATGGCAAAGAGACAAGTCCTTCGCCCGAGGCCAGCGCCTCGGTGGCGATGGCGATGTCGGCCTGGTCGTTGCGCACCATCTCGGTAATCTGCTTGGGATTGCCTTGCAGCAACGACAACCTGACCTTGGGATACTTCTGCGTGAAGGCCTGCACCACCTTCGGCAGCGAATAGCGCGCCTGGGTGTGGGTGGTGGCGATGGTGAAGCTGCCGCTGTCGTGGGCGGCGAATTCCTTGCCGATGCGCTTCAAGCCGTCGACTTCCTGCATGATCAGCTCCACCGAGCGCAACACCGCGCGCCCCGGCTCGGTCAGGCCGCGGATGCGCTTGCCGTGACGCGTAAAGATATCGACGCCGAGTTCTTCTTCCAGTTCGATGATGGCCTTGGAGACGCCCGGCTGCGAGGTGTACAGCGCCTTGGCGGCTTCGGTGAGATTGTAGTTTTGCCTTACCGCCTCCCTGACGAAGCGGAATTGATGCAGATTCATGACCCGTCCTTCAATGTATTCAAAACCAGTTCAATGTCTGTAGCGCGAGGTCTCACGGCCTCGCAACAAGGCTTTGAGCCGATTCTCGGCGACCGTATTTGCATATGCCGAATGTGCATATAAGCAAATAAATAGTAAGTAGTTTGGTTTAGGGCCTAAGTTTATTACGATTCGACCTGTTATAGACGAGGTGTTATGACTGTTTCTTATGTAGTCAGCGGTTTTGCTGTCGGATTGCTGGTCGGATTGACCGGAGTCGGCGGCGGTTCGCTGATGACTCCCTTACTGACGCTGCTGTTCGGCATCCACCCCAGCGTGGCGGTCGGCACGGACCTGGCTTTCGCTTCGGCAACGAAGACGGCCGGGACGTTTGCGCATCGTTTCAAGGGCACCGTGCGCTGGGACATCGTGCGCCGCCTGTCCTACGGCGCGCTGCCGGCGGCCGTGGTCGCCACCTTGTTGCTGAAGTATTTCGGCGCCGTCAGCGACAGCATCAGCCTCGTCATTCGCTATTCCATCGCGGTATCGGTTTTCCTGACCGTGATCGCCCTGCTGTTTAAGAGTAAACTTCAGGCATGGCTGAATGCCCATCCGGAGCGCCACTTGCAAGGCCGGCAACTGACCAATGCAACCATCGCGGCCGGCGCCGTGCTCGGCATCCTGGTAACGATCTCGTCGATCGGCGCCGGCGCCGTCGGCGCCACGCTGCTGGTGCTGCTGTATCCGCGCTTGTCGCCCGCCGAGATCGCCGGCACCGATATCGCGTATGCGGTACCGCTGACGGCCATCGCCGCATTCGGCCACTGGTGGCTGGGCTCGATCGACTGGAGCCTGCTGGGCGCCTTGTTGCTGGGTTCGGTGCCGGGCATCACCATCGGTTCGCTCGCTGCGCGTGCGGTACCGGAGAAGTTTTTGCGTGGCCTGCTGGCAGTTACGCTGACGAGCGTTGCCTTGAAGTTGGTTTGGTAGGCTGATTTAGGTTTTTTAATCACACGGAATCTCGACTGCAAGATTCCGACAAGACGTTAACAGGGACCACAAGATGTACCGCTATGACCAATACGATCACCTGATCGTCAAAGAGCGCGTTGCACAGTATCGAGATCAAGTGCGCCGCCGCCTCTCCGATGAACTGATCGAAGACGAATTCCGCATCCTGCGCCTGCAAAACGGCCTGTACCTGCAACGCCACGCCTACATGCTGCGCATCGCGGTGCCCTACGGTCTGCTGGCGTCGCGCCAGGTCCGCATGTTCGCCCACATCGCGCGCAAGTACGACCGCGGCTACGGTCACTTCACGACACGCCAGAACATCCAGTTCAACTGGATCAAGCTGGAAGAGTCGCCGGACATCCTGGCCGAACTCGCCACGGTCGAAATGCACGCCATCCAGACTTCCGGCAACTGCATCCGCAACACCACTTCGGACGAACTGGCCGGCGTCGCCGCCGACGAGATCGTCGATCCGCGTCCGTACGCCGAACTGATCCGCGAGTGGAGCACCTTCCACCCCGAGTTCGCTTACCTGCCGCGCAAATTCAAGATCGCCATCAGCGGTTCCGAGCAAGACCGTGCGGCGACTGCCGTGCACGACATCGGCCTGCATGTGATCAAGAACGAAGCCGGCGAAGTCGGTTTCCGCGTGCTGGTCGGCGGCGGCATGGGCCGTACGCCTATCCTCGGCAGCCAGATCCGCGACTTCCTGCCGTGGAAGCACGCGATGTCCTATCTGGAAGCGATTTTGCGCGTGTACAACCAGTACGGTCGCCGCGACAACATCTACAAGGCCCGCATCAAGATTCTGGTCAAGGCCATCGGCCCTGAAGAATTCGCGCGCCAGGTCGAAGAAGAATGGCTGCACATCAAGGACGGCCCGTCGACGCTGACCGAAGAAGAACTGCAACGCGTGGCGAACTACTTCACCGAGCCGGCCTATGAAACCCTGCCGGCCGCGGACGCTGAATACGAGCGCCTGAAGGCCGAAGACAAGGGCTTCGCCAACTGGATCAAGCGCAACGTCAAGGAACACAAGGTCCCCGGTTATGCAGCCGCGATTTTGTCGCTGAAGAAAACCGGCGTGCCGCCGGGCGACATCACCGCCGACCAGCTGGACTTCGTCGCCGACCTGGCAGACCGCTACAGCTTCTCCGAACTGCGCGTCACGCATGAGCAGAATCTGGTGCTGGCCGACGTCAAGCAAAGCGCACTCTACGCGCTGTGGAAAGAAGCCAAGGCGCACGGCCTGGCGACACCGAACATCGGCCTGCTGACCGACATCATCTGCTGCCCCGGCGGCGATTTCTGCTCGCTGGCCAACGCCAAGTCGATCCCGATTGCGCAAGCCATTGCAGAACGTTTCGACAACATCGACTTCCAGCACGACATCGGCGACATCGAGCTGAACATCTCGGGTTGCATCAACGCCTGCGGCCACCACCATGTCGGCAACATCGGCATCCTGGGCGTCGACAAGGACGGCGCCGAGTGGTACCAGGTCTCGCTGGGCGGCGCGCAAGGCAACACCTCGAGCATCGGCAAGATCATCGGCCCGTCGTTCTCGGCGCATCAGATGCCGACCGTGATCGACCGCCTGCTGCAGGTCTATGTCAAACAACGCATCGAAGACGAACGTTTCATCGACACCGTGCGCCGCGTCGGCGTCACGCCGTTCAAGGATTTCGTCTATGCAAGCCCGATCAAAGCCGATCATGTCACTGGAGAAGACGTCTGTGCCTAATCTGATTAAAGACAAAGTCGTCATCAGCGATGACTGGACCGTACTGCGCCTGACCGAAGGCGAAACGCCGGAAGGCGTCGCCGTCCCCGCAGGCAAGATCATCGTGCCGCTGAAGGTATGGCAGGCGCAACGCGCCGCGCTGCAAGGTCGCAAGGAACTCGGCGTCTGGTTTGCCAGCGACGAGCGTCCGGAAGAGCTGAAAGACGATTTGGGTCCGTTCCAGGTCATCGCCGTGGACTTCCCCAAGTTCGCCGACGGCCGCGGTTACTCCATCGCCTACAACCTGCGCGCCCGCCTCGGCTACACCGGCGAGCTGCGCGCCGTCGGCGACGTGCTGCGCGACCAGTTGTTCTACATGCAGCGCGTCGGCTTCAACGCCTTCGCCGTGCGTGCCGACAAAGACATCCACGATGCCTTGAAGGGCCTGACCGATTTTTCGGAAAAGTACCAGACCTCGTGGGATGAGAAGAACCCGCTGTTCCGTCGCGCCAAGCGTGAGACGGTTGCCACCCGCGATTAATTGTCAAATCAAGGGAAGAGAGAGTAACGCCATGTCCGAACAAGCTTTGCAAGCGCTCATTGGAGCTACCCGCGCCACGCTGGAAAAGATCGCCGCCGAGTACACCCCGGCCGTGTTCGCCTCCAGCATGGCGGCGGAGGACATGGTGCTGACCGACATGATCCTGCGCGGCAAGTTGCAAGACAAAATCGGCATCTTCACGCTGGAAACCGGCCGCCTGCACAAAGAGACGCTGGGCATGCTCGACACCATCAAGGAAACCTACGACTACGACGTCACGCCGTATCGTCCGGAACCTGCCGCCGTCGAGCAATATGTCGCGCAGAACGGTCTCAACGCCTTCTACGACAGCGTCGAGATGCGCAAGGAATGCTGCCGCATCCGCAAGATCGAGCCGCTCAACCGCGCGCTCGCCGGCAACAAATCCTGGATCACCGGCCAGCGCCGTGCGCAGTCGGTCACCCGCGCGGCGCTCGACGTGCAGGAGGACGATCCGGCGCACGGCATGGCCAAGTTCAATCCGCTGGCAGACTGGTCGGAAGAAGACGTCTGGCAATACCTGCGCGACCACAAGGTGCCGTACAACCCGCTGCACGACCAGGGTTATCCGTCGATCGGCTGCGAACCCTGTACCCGCGCCATCCAGCCGGGCGAGGATGTGCGCGCCGGCCGCTGGTGGTGGGAAAATCCCGACTCCAAGGAATGCGGCCTGCACGTGGTGGACGGCAAGCTGATCCGCATCAAGTCGCAGACCGCCCCGGCCTGATTTTTTCCGCAGCAAACAACACATGTCGATGCGCGGTATTGCCGCCATCGCAGTACACGATATTCCGATATCCGTTTTACATTCGACTTGAACCAAAGGTCATCGTATGAACACAGCAGTTGAACAACTTTTCCTGGACAACGCCAGCAGCCGTCATCTTGACTGGCTGGAGTCGGAAGCCATCCACATCATGCGCGAAGTCGCGGCCGAGTGCAGCAACCCTGCCCTGCTGTTCTCCGGCGGCAAGGATTCCGTGGTGCTGCTGCGCATCGCCGAGAAGGCGTTCCGCCCCGGCAAATTCCCGTTCCCGCTGGTGCACATCGACACCGGCCATAATTTCCCGGAAGTGATTTCCTTCCGCGACCAGCGCGCCGCCGAACTCGGCGAAAGGCTCGTCGTGCGCTCGGTCGAAGATTCGATCAAGCGCGGCACCGTGCGCCTGCGCAATCCGCTGACCGATTCGCGCAACGCTGCGCAAGCCGTGACGCTGCTGGAAACGATTGAAGAATTCAAGTTCGACGCCTGTATCGGCGGCGCACGCCGCGATGAAGAAAAGGCGCGCGCCAAGGAACGCATCTTTTCCTTCCGCGACGAGTTCGGCCAATGGAATCCGAAGGCGCAACGCCCGGAACTCTGGGATCTCTACAACACCCGCGTCCATCCGGGCGAAAACATGCGCGTGTTCCCGATCTCGAACTGGACCGAGCTCGACGTCTGGCAATACATCGCCCGCGAAAAACTGGCGCTGCCGCCGATTTACTTCGCGCATGAGCGCCAGGTGATCCCGCGCAACGGCCTGCTGGTGCCGCTGACCGACCTGACCCCGGCCAAGGAAGGCGAAACCGTCGAGAACCGCATCGTGCGCTTCCGCACTGTCGGCGATATCTCCTGCACCTGCCCGGTGGCATCCGATGCCGCATCGGTGGAAGCCATCATCGCCGAAACCGCCGTCACCCAGATCACCGAACGCGGCGCGACGCGCATGGACGACCAGACCTCCGAAGCGTCGATGGAAAAACGTAAAAAAGAAGGATATTTCTGATGAATGCCGCTGTTGCCGAAAAAGACCTGAACACAACCTCGCACGAACGCGGCCTGCTGCGCTTCATCACCGCCGGTTCGGTGGATGACGGCAAGAGCACGCTGATCGGCCGCCTGCTGTTCGACAGCAAGGGCATCTTCGCCGATCAGCTCGCGTCCATCTCGCGCGCCAAGCACAAGCGCACCGTGGGCGACACCATCGATCTGTCCTTGCTCACTGACGGCCTGGAAGCCGAGCGCGAACAAGGCATCACCATCGATGTGGCCTATCGTTATTTCGCCACGCCCAAACGCAAGTTCATCATTGCCGACACCCCGGGTCACGAGCAGTACACTCGCAACATGGTGACCGGCGCCTCGACCGCCGACGCGGTGATCATCCTGATCGACGTCTCCAAGGTCAAGCTAGGTGACGACGGCAGCGTGGAATTGCTGACGCAGACCAAGCGCCACTCGACCATCGCTCACCTGCTGCAAATCCAGCACGTGGTAGTCGCGGTCAACAAGATGGATCTGGTGAACTATGACCAGACCGTATACGACCGCATCGTCGGCGCGTATCAGGAATTCGCGGCGCAACTGGGCTTGAAGGACGTGCGTCCGATTCCCCTGTCAGCACTGGCCGGCGACAACGTCGTGAGCGCCGGCGACAAGTTGTCCTGGTACAAGGGCCCGACGCTGATCGAGCTGCTGGAGTCGCTGTCGGTGTACGAAGACGCGCACGAAGAGCCGTTCCGCTTCCCGGTGCAACTGGTGGCGCGCCACAACGGCCATGAGGCCAACGATTTCCGCGGCTACATGGGCCGCATCGAAGCCGGCAAAGTCAGCAAGGGCGACAAGCTGCTGGTGCAACCGAGCGGCCAGAGCGCCACGGTCAAGGACATCCTGACGCTGGACGGTTCGCTGCAGTCGGCAACGGCCGGCCAGTCGGTGACGATCCTGCTGGACGAATATCTGGACATTTCACGCGGAGACATGCTGGCATCCGCTGAGCAAGCGCCAACGCTGCTCAAGACCGTCAACGCCGACCTGTGCTGGTTGTCCGAAGATGCGCTCGATCCGCGCCGCAAATACTGGCTCAAGCACACCACCAAGCAAGTAGCGGCGCGCGTGTCCAAGGTCGACACCTTGCTCGACATCAATACGCAGCAGCGCCATCCGGCCGAATCGCTCAAGCTGAACGACATTGCCCGCGTCTCCATCAACGTGCAACAGCCGATTGCTGCGGACAGCTACGACGCCATCCGCGCCACCGGCGCCTTCATCCTGATCGATGAAGTCACGCATCAGACGGTTGCCGCTGGCATGATCCGCCTGGATGCCTGATAATCTCTGCTGTCGCGTTCTACCCGCCGATTTGGACGGAACGCGCAGCAGCCGGTATCAGCCGGGCTGCGATCTTTTTCATTTTTTCGTATGAGCTCAGCCCCAGCCAATCTGTCAACGCCTCCTGTATCCGTCCAGCCCATCGGCAAGGTCTATCTGATCGGCGCCGGTCCCGGCGCAGCCGACCTGATCACCGTGCGGGGGGCGCGTCTGCTTGCCCAGGCCGATGTCGTCCTGCACGATGCGCTGGTCACCGAAGAGATGCTGGAGCTGTGCCCGCAAGCCGTCAAGATCTCCGTCGGCAAACGCAGCGGCCAGCGCTCCACTGCGCAGCAAGTCATCAATGAACGCCTGATCGAATGTGCGCACCAGTACCGCCTGGTGGTGCGCCTGAAAGGCGGCGACCCGATGCTGTTCGGCCGCGCCGATGAAGAATTGCGCGCGCTCGACAGCCAGAATATTGCTTACGAAATCGTCCCAGGCATCACCGCCGCGCTGGCAGCCGCATCGTCGGCGCAGCGCCCGCTGACCAAACGCGGCATCGCCCGCAGCGTGTCCCTGTTCACCTCCAGCACGGCGCCGGACGAACCGGGCGAATTCATCATGCCCAACGGCGACACCCTGGTGCAATACATGGGCGGCCGCGAAGCGACGGCGACGGCGCAACGCCTGCTGTCGCTCGGGTATGCCCGGACGACGCCGGTGGTGGTAGTGGAAAATTGCAGCCGCGACAACGAGCGCATCCTCGATCTGGAACTCGGCACGCTGGAACAGGGCCTGACCCAGTGCAGCGGCCCGGTGCTGGTCATGATCGGAGAAGCGCTGGCCAACCGCAACTGAACAGCAGCTGAACCGCCCTGCAACGACGCTTATTTCTCTGAGCACATCCCATGCACCTGTTACACGACTCCAGCGCCCCCGCCGCCGCACCGATCGCCTTCGACGATTTCCTCAAGGTCGATATCCGCATCGGCACCGTCATCTCCGCCGATGCCTTCCCTGAAGCCCGCAAACCGGCCTACAAGCTGAAGATCGACTTCGGACCGGCCATCGGCATCAAGCAAAGCAGCGCGCAGATCACGGCGCACTATCAGCCTGATCAACTGGTGGGCAAGCAAGTGGCGGCCGTGGTCAATTTTCCGCCGCGGCAGATCGGCAAGTTCATGTCGGAAGTGTTGACGCTGGGATTCCCGGATGCCCGGGGAGAAGTGGTGTTGTTCGCGCCCGATCAGGCCGTGCCTGACGGTTCGCGTTTGTTCTGATCGATCAAGAACCGACTTTGGCGATGCAGTAGTTCGCCAATGCCTGCAGCACGCCGGCATCTTCGCCGGCCGCTTCCGCCACCTGAAATCGGATGCCGGGGTGTGCTTGCTGCAGTTGTTCAACCAGTACCGGCAAATCGCGCCGGACATGTCCGCCCTGCCCCAAGAACACCGGTACGATCGTCACCTGCTGCGCGCCGTCGGCAATCTGTTGCGCGGCGAGCTGCGGCAAGTCCGGCGTCATCAATTCCAGAAAAGCCAGCTCTACCGCCACCTCCGGCAGGCTGGCCTGCGTCAGCGCGCGCAGGCGGCGAAACGGCTCGGCCCAATTGGGATCGCGGGCGCCGTGCGCGAACAGGATCAGCGATTTTTTCATCGTGGTCAACGCCGTTCAACCCAGCGCAGCGCGACAATCGCCATGAGCATGAACAAGGTGCTCGGCAAGGCCGCCGTCAACAGCGCCGGCCAGCTGTTGAGCAGCCCCAGATGCGAGAACAGATTGTTGATCAGCTGGAAGCTGACGCCGATCATGATGCCGGTAAAGATCTTCAGGCTGACGCCGCCGGCGCGGAAATGCAGATACGCAAACGGCAACGCCAGCGCCATCATGACGAAGATCGACAGCGGATAGACAACCTTTTTCCAGAACGCGATTTCATAGCGCTCGGTGCGCTGGTTGTTGGCTTCCAGATGCTTGGTGTAAGCGCGCAAATCGTAGGCCGACATGCGGTCCGGATCGGCAAACAGCACCGACAGAATTTCCGGCGTCACCTCGGAAACGAAGGTGATCGTCTTGTTCTTGCTGGTCGTGATCGGCGAGGTGATCGCGCTGGCCTTGTTGTCGGTGATGAAAGTCGTCTTCTGCACGTCGGTCAGTTGCCACACATGATCGCCCTGATAATCGCCGCGCGCGGCAACGATCATGTCGGACATGTGGAAATCCTTGTCCAGCTCGTAGATCTTCACGCCTTCCAGCATGCCGTCAGGCGTCATGCGCTGGATGTTCAGAAAGCGCGTGCCGATGACATTGCCTTCGAGACCGGCGTCTTTGATCACGTCCTTGGCCCACAGACCGGAGCGGAATTGTTGCGACAGCGAAGAACCTTGCGCCTGCAGTTTGAGCTTCTCGCCGAACTCGGTCGTTTTCGGAGCAACCAGTTCCCCGAACAAGATCGTGAAAATGGCGAAGCCCAAGCCGATCTTGGCCAGGGCTTTGGCAGTCATGCGCGTCGACATGCTGGACACGCGCATGATGGTGAACTCCGAATTGGCGGCGAATTGCGCCAAGGCATAGATAGTGCCGATCAGCACCGCTGTCGGCATCAGTTCATAGACGTTGCCCGGCAAACCCATTGCCACATACAGCAACGCGGTTTGCAATTGGTAGCCGTTGCGGCCGACCGCTTCCAGCTGCCCCATCAGTTCAAAGAAAGCAAACAGCGCCAGAAAAGCAGCCAGTGCAAAGGCCACCGAGCGCACGATCTCGGCGGTGATATAACGTTGTAAGACTCTCATCAGCCCTGCCGTTTCAGAGTAAGCGCACGGCGCATGCCGGACCACAGGACGGCCGGGTGATAGCGGCTGTTGACCTTCAGCCGCCAGAAGAACAACGCGACCACGATCAGCGCCACCACCAGATGCGGCGGCCACCATCCCAGCATGAACGAGATGCGGTTTTGTCCCACCGACGACTGGAACACGCTGACGGTATTGCTATAGACGACGAACAGCAGCAACGCAACCAGCAGGCCGATGGAGCGGCCCGCGCGCGGGTTGACGAAGGACAGCGGAATCGCCAGCAGGATCAGCGTCAGCGCCATCAGCGGCAAGGCCATGCGCCACAGCATCTCGCCCCGGCTGAAGCTGTTGTTTTGCATCAGCAGGTCCCAGCTTTGCAATGCCCGCACCGATTTCTCGCCGGCTGCGGCCTGGGACTGGCCGCCGACCAGCAGGCCGTAGCGTTCGAATTCCACCATCTGGAAATCGGGTTGCGTCGGCACGCCGTCGTAGCGCCGGCCTTTGCTCATGACGACGAATTTTTCACCATCCTTGTCGACTTCCATCTCGCCTTCTTTGGCGACCACGATACTGTTCTTGCCGTCGCGGAAGGTGTTCACGAAAATGTTCTTGACCTTGCTGGCGTCGCCGGAAATACCTTCGACGAAGAAGATGCGGTTGGCCGTTGCCGACTCCTGGAATTTGCCGGGTGAAACGCGGGCGATGTCTTCGCGCTTTTCAAACCGTTCGCGGAACTGCGCGCTTTGCTGGTTGGCCCAGGGCGTCGCGACAAAGCTCAGGATGCCGGTGAGCAGGATGATCGGCCAGCCGAAACGCAGCACCGGCTTGATCCAGCGCGTCAGGCTCAGGCCGCAGGCGAACCAGACCACCATTTCGGAATCCTGATAGCTGCGAGTGACAACGAGCAGCACCGAGATGAAGCCGGTGAGGATCAGGATGATGGGCATGTAGTTCAGCGCCTGGAAACCGATCAGCGCGAGCACGTCCTGCGAGTTGACCTGTCCGCCGGCCGCCTGACCGAGGATCTTGATCAGCATCACGGTGAGGATGATGGTAAATAGCGTTGTGAACACTGCGCCGGCGGTGCTCATCAATTCGCGTCGAAGAGCGCGCTCAAAAATCATTCGGGGCTTATAATCACAAGGGTCAATGAAGCAGGAAATGAAACAAAAAACGAAGCAAAAACATGAAGCAGAATCCGAAGCAAATACTGCTGAAGACGAAGCGAAACAGCAAACTAAGGACAAGCGATGGACTTTAGCATAAAAACATTGGACGCAAAAACCTCCGTCACCGCTGCCAAGACCGGCACGCTCGTGGTTGGCGTCTTTGAAAACCGCAAGCTGACACCGGCTGCACAAGCATTGGACAAGATGGGCGCAATCGCCAGCGCGCTCAAATCCGGCGACATCACCGGCAAACCCGGCACCACCCTGCTGCTGCGCGGCCTGACCGGCGTCGCCGCAGAACGCGTGCTGCTGGTCGGCCTGGGCGCCGATGAAGAGATCGCAGACAAAAGTTTCTCCTCTGCAACGCAAGCCGCCGTGCGCGCGCTGACAACCGTCGGCGCCAACGATGCGCTGGTCGTGCTGCCGCTGGACAAGATCAAGGGCCGCGACGCTGCCTGGGCCATCCGCGCCCTGGTGCTGGCTGCACGCGACAACAATTACCGCTCTGACGCCATGAAGAGCAAGAAAGATCCTGCTCCGACCGGCGTCAAGAAGATCGCCGTCGGCGTCTCCGCCACCGCGACGGCCGCCGCCAAGACCGGCCTGGCGGAAGCCGTGGCGCTGGCCAACGGCATGGAACTGAGCAAGGACCTGGCCAACCTGCCGGGCAATGTCTGCACCCCGACCTACCTCGCCAATACGGCGAAGAAGCTGGCCAAGGAATACAAGCTGGGCGTCGAAGTGCTCGACCGCAAGCAACTGGAAGCGCTCAAGATGGGCAGCTTCCTGTCGGTCACCAACGGCAGCGACGAGCCGCCGAAATTCATCGTGCTCAAGCACATGGGCGGCAAGGCCAAGGAAGCCCCGACCGTGCTGGTCGGCAAAGGCATCACCTTCGATACCGGCGGCATTTCGCTCAAGCCGGGCGCAGCCATGGACGAGATGAAGTACGACATGTGCGGCGCCGCTTCGGTGCTGGGCACCTTCCGCGCCATCGCCGAGCTG
This sequence comes from Herbaspirillum rhizosphaerae, assembly GCF_001189965.1. Lineage (GTDB taxonomy): Bacteria > Pseudomonadota > Gammaproteobacteria > Burkholderiales > Burkholderiaceae_D > Herbaspirillum > Herbaspirillum rhizosphaerae. The sequence continues at coordinate 229,748 of NZ_LFLU01000003.1, read as the reverse complement.
CAGCTGAAGCTCAACGTGATCGGCGTCATCCCTACCTGCGAAAACATGCCGTCGGGCCGCGCCACCAAGCCGGGCGACATCGTGACCTCGATGTCGGGCCAGACCATCGAAGTGTTGAACACCGATGCTGAAGGCCGCCTGATCCTGTGCGATGCGCTGACCTATGTGGAACGCTTCAAGCCGGCGGCCGTGGTCGATATCGCCACGCTGACAGGTGCTTGCGTGGTGGCGCTGGGCCATCACAACTCCGGCCTGTTCACACGCGAAGACGACGCCCACGATGCGCTCGCCAACGAATTGCTGGCAGCCGGCAAGACCAGCGGCGACACCGCATGGCGCATGCCGATCCAGGATGTTTATCAGGAACAGCTGAAGTCCAACTTCGCCGACATCGCCAACATCGGCGGTCAACCGGCAGGCAGCGTCACCGCCGCCTGCTTCCTGGAACGCTTCACCAAGAAGTACACCTGGGCGCATCTGGACATCGCCGGCACCGCATGGCGCGGCGGCGCGACCAAGGGCGCCAGCGGCCGTCCTGTGCCGCTGCTGACGACGTTCTTGCTGAACCAGGCGAAGAAGGCGCAAAAAGCGCGCGCATAAGTTTCACAGCGTCTGACGCGGTAACTTGCGAAGCCGTCATCTCTGCGATGACGGCTTTTTTTATCGGCATCGCCATTCCATCTGATACCGGCGTCCGGCATCGATGTCCCGCTAGCGCATGAACAGCGAGGCCAGCAGCAGGCCGCTGCACAACACCCCCGGCAACGCCGCACAATACAGCTGCCACGGCATCGCGAGGTCATTGCTTCGCCGCCGGCGCAACCAGGCCGCCAACATCGTCGCCAGCAACAGCACCGGCGCGGCGGCCAACAGCATGGTCAACGTATCGCGATAGGCCTGCAAATTGACCGGCTGAGCGAAGCTGAACAGGCATTTCACAACATCGTCGCCGCGCTGCAAAAGCCGGGCGTCAAGGATATCCAGGACATTGACGACGATGAACAAAAACAGATGCACCGGTATCGCCAGGGCGACCAGGATCAGGCGCTCGGACGCATGCAAAGGCAATGCGGCAGCGTCGCCGGCGATGATGCGGGCGAGACGGCGATTGCCCTCCCACAGGGCAACGAGGGGAAGATACAAACAACCGAACAAGGTCGTCGCACCGATAAAAGTCTCACCGAGACTGCCTTTGTCCTGCCGCATCAGGTAGTCCTGCATCAGAATGAACGCCGTCAGTCCTGTCGCCAGCGGCCACCAGCGCCGATTCCTGTATTGCCAGTAAAAAATCGCCGGCAATACCGCCATCGCCACGGCCGCCAGCAACAACAGCGCCAGCGCCGCCGCTCCGGGAACGCGCCCGTCGCGTGGAAACAACTGCAACAGTGAGGCCACCTGTGCCGCATAGGCTCCGGGAGTACGGCACAGCGCTGTGAAAAACAGGGACATGAGCGAGAACATCAGCGGGCACAAAAAACGGGAAGAAAAATCTTGGCGTCAGTCAGAACAGGTTCAGGAAAATCAACATGGAAATGAGATTCAGCCATCCATCTCCTCACCTCCCAGCTCCGGCCAAAGCTTGTTCCAGTCATCGGGAAACAGCATCTTGCGCGTGATCACGCCCTGCGATTCGCGCTCCAGGCAAACCGCAATCAGAGGGGAACAAGGCCGATTGCCGTAGCCGATCTGGCGCAGGTATTCGAACGACGTACCGCAACGTGCGGCAAGTTCGCGGCGCTTTCCCGGCGGTAAAGAATTGAGATAGGCAATCAGTGTCATATTGATAATTTAGCATTTGCTACACACAAGTCAAGCAAAAGCTAATTTACCAAATGCTAAATATGCGTTCAAATGCCGACATGAACATGCATGAACATCGACGCCGCCGGCTGCAGACACTCATTGCCGACCACTACGGCGGTGACCGCAAGACCTTTTGCGATGCGGCGGAGATGAGCGAATCGCGCCTGGCGCAACTGCTCTCGTCGTCGTATCGGGACGGCCAGAGTTTCGGCGAAAAGGCAGCGCGCGTACTGGAAAGCAAACTCGGCCTTGCGGATTTGTATTTCGACCTCCTGGCCGCGGGCGAAAGCGCTGTGCAGTATGCATCTCAGCGACTTGCGGCGGCAGATGTGCGGATAGCCGGATCGATTGCAATCAGCCAGGTCAGCCTGAAACTGACGCCCGGTTCGACACGCCTCAAATCGACGGCCGTCAGTCCGACGCTCTGCGACTGGCGATTTCCCCCGGAGTGGTTCGAGGAGCGCCAGCTGTCCGCCGACAAACTGATGGCGATCAGCGTCACGGACGCCAGCATGGCGCCGGTGCTCAAAGTCGGCGACGTGGTTGTGGTCAATACGGCCGATACCGGCATCCTGGACAACGCCGTGTACCTCGTCAATTGCCATGGCGAAGCCGTCATCAAGCGCATGGCGCTGGACTTCGGCCGCTGGTATCTGACTTCGGACAACACCAGCCGCAAACAATATCAACGCCAGGAATTCGACGAAAAGAAAGACGCAGTCATCGGCCGCGTCATCCTGATGGCCAGCGAACAACTCTGAGGATCAGCGCGGCATATGGCGCAAGCTCCAGGCCCAGAACAGCAAGGCCAGCAGGCTGACGCCCGCGCCCAGTGCACAAACGCCCATCCAACCCCACAGCGCGAACGCCGAGGTCGACAAGACCGCACCGGCGCCGCTGCCGACCGCGTAAAAAATCATGTAACACGCCACCAGCCGGCTGTGCGAGCCGGTATTGGCGCGAAAGATCATGCTCTGATTGGTGACATGAATCGCCTGCGCCGCAAGATCCAGCGCCACGATACCGGCCGCCAGCGCCCACAGGCTGTACGGTAGCATCGCCAGGGGCAGCCAGGACAACAGCAGCAAGATCAGCGCCGCACCGCTGGTCCACTGCCCCCGCCCCTTGTCCGCCAGTTTTCCGGCGCGCGCGGCGCCCAGCGTGCCGACGACGCCGATCAGGCCGAATGCGCCGATGGCCGCATGCGAGAGTGCATAGGGCGGCGCGCGCAACGGCAACACCAGGGCGCTCCAGAAGATGCTGAACACGGCAAACATCAACATGGCGATGACGCCGCGCAGTTGCAGCACCCGGTCGCGCCACAGCAGGACCGCCATCGATCCCAGCAACTGCGGATAAGACAGGCGTTCGACCAGCAAGCCCCGCTGCGGCAACCGCCCCTGCAGCAGCGCCAGCATCAGTGCGGCCAGCGCCGCCGAGACGAAATACACCATGCGCCAACCGGCGACATCCGCGACCAGCCCCGCCATGGTCCGCGCCAGCAGCAGACCGACCACCACCCCCGCCTGTGCCGTGCCGACCACGCGCCCGCGCTGCTCAGGCGCCGCCAGCACGGCTGCATACGCAATCAATCCCTGCGTCATGGCGGTACCCAGCATCCCGACGATCAGCATGCCGAGCAGTAGCAAAGCAGGTGAAGAAGCCAGTCCGACGCCGACCAGCGCGACCAGCAGCAGCGACAGCTGCGTCAGCGTCAGGCGGCGCCGGTCCAGCAGATCGCCCAGCGGCACCAGCAGAATCAGCGCCAGCGCAGAACCGGCCTGTGTTGCCGTAATGACTACGCCGACTGCCGCCTGGGTAAAGCCGAATTCCGCGGCAAAGGCATCCAGCAAGGGCTGGGCGTAGTACACGTTGGCCACGCTCACGCCGCAAGCCATGGCAAACAGCCACACCATGGCGCGCGGCATGGATGCCGCATGACTTGCAGCGAGGCTCCCGGCGCCATGACGGGCGCCTGCCATATCCGCTGAACAAGTCCCTGCATCTCCCTGGTTTCCGGCCATGTATCCCCCTTCTGTCGGCGCGATTTGCGCAGAGTCAATGTAGTTTCAAATTAAAACCAGTTGAAGTGTAGGTGAGCGAGTTCTAAAATGCAACCATTGGACATGCATGAGGAAGCAGCAAAACAATGGCAAAGCGGAAAAGTCTGAAGAGCGATCCCTGTCCGGTGGCGCGATCCATCGACGTCGTCGGCGACCGCTGGGCGCTGCTGATCATCCGCGACGCCTTCGACGGCATGCGGCGTTTCGGCGAGTTCCAGAAAAGCCTGGGCGTGGCCAAGAACATCCTCTCCACGCGCCTGCGCGACCTGGTCGAGGCCGACATCATGACGGTCGTACCGGCCTCGGACGGCAGCGCCTATCAGGAATACATCCTCACCGCCAAAGGCAAGGAGTTATTCACGGTGGTGCTGGGCCTGCGCCAATGGGGCGAAGGCCATCTGTTCAAGAAAGGCGAAGCCTGCGCGCCGATGGTCGAACGCGACAGCGGCAAACCCGTACCCAAGATAAAATTGCACACCTGCGACGGCAAGCCCCTGAAACCGGAAGACACCGTCATCAAAAGAAAAGCCAAGCGCGCCGAAGCCAAAGCACAATAAAGCGGAACTGCGCGGTCCGCTTCAATAACAGAACAGAGAAACCGGGCTTTCCGGTTTCATCAACAAGAAAGTCAACCATGAACAAAACTTTGCTCTGCACGCTGCTCCTGTCGCTGGCCGGCCATGCGTGCGCGCAAGAAGCCGCTCCCGATGCCGGCCTGCCCGATCATCTGACCGGCGACATCGGCCCCGGCGTGTTCCGCCTGGAGCGCAACATCCTCGGCAAGAGCGACAAGACCTCCGTGCTGCCTTACGCCTACTTCGATTACAAACGCTTCTTCGCCCGCCTGGACACCTTCGGCTTCAAGACCGTGAAGATGGGCGCTGGCTATCTCGAACTGGCGGCGCGCGTCAATTTCGACCACATGGATGCCGAGCGCGGACTGAACCGCCGCTCCAACTCGGTCCCGATCGGTATCGGCACCTTGCAGGAAACCCGTTTCGGCGCCTTCTTCCTGAACGCCTTCTATGACGTCAACAAGTCGCACGGCACGCTGCTGGAAGCCATCTACGCCGCACAGGTCGACGTCGGCCGCGCGCACATCTATCCGCAGGTGGGCATCGAACGCCGCAGCGCCTCCTATAACGACTATTTCTACGGCGTCACGGCCTCGGAATCCACTGCCAGCGGTTTCCGCGAATACCATGCCGGCGCATCGACCACGCCCATGCTCGGCCTGACCATTGAAATGCCGATCGCCGAAAACTGGGTAGGCAACATCACCTTCCGCCGCAAGTGGCTGGGCAACGGCATCGCCAACAGCCCGATCATCAATCACAGCACCGAAAACATGGGGCTGGTCGCGATCAACTATCACTTCAAGTAATCCGCTGCGCGATACGGATGCAACACGCAACCTTCCGTCGGAACACCATCCTGAGAGCCGCCATTGCAACGCTGGCGGCGCTGCTCTGGAACCTGCCGACGATCGCATTCGCCGCGCCGCCCGCCACGGTCTACTTCCCCTCGGGAGACGGCACCGAACTGGTGGGCTATCTGTTCCAGCCGCCCGGCGACAGCGCCATACCGCATCCCAGGCGTCCCGCCATCGTCATGCTGCACGGTCGCGGCGGCCCCTACTCCAGCATCGTCAACGCCAAATGCGCACGCGTCGGCCGCGACATGACTTCGCCCTGCAATGCAGGCACGCTCTCGCAACGGCACAAGATGTGGGGAGAATACTGGTCCAGCCGCGGCTACCTCGCCCTGCACGTCGACAGCTTCGGCCCGCGCGGCCGCGCCCATGGCTATGGCCGCAACTCGCATGACCTGCCCGAACGCCAGGCCGTCAACGAGATGACGGTGCGCCCGCTGGATGCCGAAGGCGCCCTCGCCTATCTGGCGGCGCGCGACGATGTGCAGAAGGAACGAATCATGCTGCAAGGCTGGTCCAATGGCGGCAGCACGGCGCTCAATGTGATGTATCGCCAGGCGCAGGGGCAGTCATCGGCCGCGCCCTTGCGCTTTCGCGCCGCGCTGGTGCTGTATCCGGGCTGCGGCGCACGCTCGCTGCTCACCAGGCGCTATCGCAGCGACACCGAAGTCTGGGTTTTTCTTGCCGAAAACGATGAAGAGGTGTCGCCGCGCAATTGCCTCAGCGTCATGCCTGCGAACGATCCGAACAAGCTGGTCAGCATGACTGAATATCCCGGCGCGACGCACGACTTCGACGATCCCGGCCGGGCGCGACAATCGGTTGCAGAGAACCGAGCCGCGCAAGAAGATATCTTGCAACGCGCCGCATCGTTGCTCGAAGCGCTGCCTGCAAAACCGGCCGGCAAAGACGAATAGTCGCGCCGTTACCGGACAGGCTTCCCGCCGGATGGGGTAATATCCGACTTCATCATTTTTACCGCTCATTGGTTCCAGTTATATATCGCACACCGGAATCGTCCGCACAAAGGCTTAGCTTGCTCATGAAAATCGCCACCTGGAACGTCAACTCCCTGAAAGTCCGCCTGCCTCAGGTACTGCAATGGCTGGGCGACAACCCCGTCGACGTGCTGTGCCTGCAAGAAACCAAGCTGACCGACGACAAGTTCCCGCTAGCGGAAATCAATGCCGCCGGCTATCAGGTGGTCTATACGGGGCAGAAGACCTACAACGGCGTCGCCATCCTGTCGCGCCACGCGATCAGCGACGTGGTCAAGAACAATCCGCTGTTTGAAGACGAGCAGCAGCGCATCATCGCCGCGACCATCGAGGGCGTGCGTTTCGTCTGCGCCTATATCCCCAACGGCCAGGCGCCGGACTCGGAGAAATTCCAGTACAAGCTGAAATGGCTGGCGGCATTGCACGAGTGGCTGGCGCAGGAACAATTGCAACATGAAAAGCTGGCGCTACTCGGCGACTACAACATCGCGCCGGAAGACCGCGACGTGCACGATCCAGCGGCATGGGTCGGCCAGAACCTGGTGTCGGAACCGGAACGCGCAGCCTTCCAGCATCTGCAAAAGATGGGCTTCACCGATGCTTTCCGCATGTTTGAGCAGCCGGAAAAGCTCTTCAGCTGGTGGGATTACCGCCAGATGGGTTTCCGTCTCAACAAAGGCATGCGCATCGACCATATTCTGCTGACCGCACCGCTGGCGGCGCAATGCACCGCCTGCATCATCGACAAGGTGCCGCGCAAGTGGGAGCAGCCGTCGGATCACACGCCTGTCGTTGCGACCATCGGCTGATCTCGCCTGCCGCAGACAACAAAGCCCGCGATGCGGGCTTTTTTCTTGCGCGGAATCGCTCAGATCCAGACGTCGTTCTGCCGCGTGCGGTCGCTCTCTTCGTTGCCGGTATTGACCACACCGCGCGGCTCGACCAGCAGGATCTTGGTTTCTCTCTCGGCGTAAGGTTTGTGCTGGACGCCTTTCGGAATGACGAACATTTCCCCGGCGCCGAGGTGCACCGCGCCGTCGCGAAAGTCGATGCGCAGCTTGCCTTCGAGGACGATGAATACTTCATCGGTATCGGCGTGGTCGTGCCAGATGAATTCGCCTTCCAGTTTGGCGAGTTTGAACTGGTAGTCGTTCATTTCAGCGATGACGCGCTGCGACCATTGTTCGCTGAACAGCGACAGTTTCTGGGCGAAGTTGATGGCCTGGTAATCGCGGCCGGCAGTGGCGGGTGATGTGCTGCTGGTGGACATGTTCTGCTCCTGTATCAATCAATGACAAGGAGCCAGATTACCCGGCCTGTGCGGCGCGGTCTTGAACGATCGTGCAACTTCCTGTTGCGGTCTTACCTGCCCGGTTTCACCATCCGCAGCCAGCGCGCCGGAGCGATGCCGTAGGTCTTGGTGAACAGCCGCGTCATGTGGCTCTGGTCGGCGAAACCTGCCATCGCGGCGACTTCAGCCAGCGACTGGCCTTGCGCCATGAGGCGGCGCGCCAGGTCCAGACGGCGCATGCTCAGGTAGCGATAGGGACTGGTGCCGAAAAAACTGCGGAAGTCGCGCGTCAGGCTCCAGCGGTCGCGGCCGCAGGACTGCGCCAGTTCGTCGAGCGTGAGCGTGCGGTCCAGCGCGGCGTGGATGTATTCGCGGGCGCGTTGCGCCGCCAGGAAGTCGGCGGCGTGGCGACGGGGGCGTTTTCCCGATACCGCATTCATCGCCGCAGCCAGCTCAAAAATGCCGTCGTCCTGCTGCAACGGTTCGACGTCGCCATCCATTTGCGCCAGCAGATTCCTGAGCGCATGGAACATGCGCGGGTCGGTCGAAATACCGCCTTCGATGAAGGGCAAGGCAACGCCGCCCAGCGCATCCTGCAGCACCGCCGGTTCGACATACAGCATGCGGTAACGGAATCCCACCTCGGTGCCGGCCTGGCCGTCGTGCGGCTCGTCGGGGTACAGCGCCATGCTGTTGCCCGGCAGGCTGTTGCGCAGGGATTTCTTGTACTGGAAAGATTGCACGCCCGCCATGGTGATGCCGAGCGCATAGGTGTCGTGGCGATGCATGGCGTAGCCGCTGCCATGGAAGAAGGCTTCGATGCGCTCCACGCCGGACGACTGCGTGCGCAGTATCCAGTCTTTGCCTTGATCGCGGTTTTCCATGAGTGCTCCTGCCAACGCTGTTTTACTGCCTTGCTGCGACCTTATTCCTTGTCCTTCTTGACCAATTGTTTTTCGAATGCGGTATCGAGCTTGCTGATGCGCTTCGGCTTTTGCGGGCCGTAGGCATTGACGAAGGCCACGAATTCATCGAGCGGCAAGGGTTCGCTGAGTTTTTCGACCGGGTTGCCGGCAACGCGCTGCACCAGAAAAAACAATTCGCTCGACGTGCGCACCATGGAATATTGCTTGGTTTCCGCACGCGTGTTCAGGCGCTCGATGGCGCCGGTGGCTCTGGTGGATCTCATGCTGCCTCCTCCTTACAGGATCAGTTGCCAGTAGGCGACATCGATCCATTGATCGTGCTTCTTGCCGACCTCGGCGAAGTGCGCGACTTTGACGAAGCCCATCTTCTCGTGCAAAGCGATGCTGCCCGCATTCGGCAAGGCAATGCCGCCCATCACCGCATGCACGCCGAGCGCCTTCAGTTGCGTGAACAAGGCGCCATACAGCCTGGAGCCGATACCCTTGCCGCCGCTACCCTGCGCCATGTAGACCGAACTCTCGACCGAATGCTGATACGCCTTGCGCACCTTCCATTTGGCGGCATAGGCATAACCAAGGATACGCCCCTCTTCTTCATACACCAACCAGGGAAATTGCGAGGATATCTCGGTGATGCGGCCTTCCATCTCGGTGACCGGGACGGCTTCCAGCTCAAAGCTGATGACGGTGTTCAGGACGTAGTAGTTGTAAATTTCACAAATGGCGGCGGCATCGGCGACAGTCGCCGGGCGAATCGAAAAGCTCATGGAAGATAGCGAGGAGGAAAATTTGATAACACGTAGTGTAACCAAATTGCAGGCGTCCGGCGCATTCAGGAAAATTCGCCGGACGCCCGTTCCGCCTTAACCCAGCAAAGCAGCCTTGATCTGCTGCAAGGAACCCGGATCCTCGATCGTCGTCAGGTCGCCCGGATCGCGGCCTTCGCAAATTGCCTGGATGGAACGACGCAGCAGCTTGCCGGAACGCGTCTTCGGCAGCAGGCTGACGAAGTGCACGCGCGACGGCCGGCCGACGGCGCCGATCTGCTTGTCGACCACGCGCATGATTTCCGCTTCCAGCGCTTGCCGGCCTTCCGGCGTGGCAATGCCGTCGGCTTTCTTCGGGATCACGAAGGCGATGGCGACCTGGCCTTTGAGCTTGTCCTCGACGCCGACCACGGCCACTTCCGAGACGTTGGTATGACTCGAAATACTCTCTTCGATTTCGCGCGTGCCGAGGCGATGGCCGGCGACATTGATCACGTCGTCGGTGCGCCCGAGGATGAAGTAATAGCCGTCCTCATCGCGAATGCCCCAGTCGAAGGTCGAATACACCGGCGTGCTGAAATTGGACCAGTAGGTATGCACGAAACGCGCATCGTCGCGATACACGGTCTGCATGCAACCCGGCGGCAGCGGTCCTTCGATCACCACCACGCCCTTCTCGTTGGGGCCGCACAGCTCGCCGGTGGATTCGTTCATGATGTGCATCTTGTAGCCGTACAGCGGCACGCCCGGGCTGCCCAGCCGCGTGGGCTTGTCGTCGACGCCTTTGGCGATCGACAAAATGGGCCAGCCGCTTTCGGTCTGCCAATAGTTGTCGATGACCGGCACCCCCAGCGCAGTGGAAATCCAGTTCGAGGTCGTCTCGTCCAGCGGTTCGCCCGCGAGGTACAAACTCTTGAGCGAGGACAGGTCGTATCGGCTCATGAATTCCGGCGGGTGCTTCTTCAGCACGCGGATCGCCGTCGGCGAAGAAAACATGCGCGTGACCTTGTACTTTTCCACCAGGCTCCACCAGATGCCGGCGTCCGGCGTTTCTTTGGGCAATACCGGCAGTCCTTCATAGAGGATCGTCGCCATGCCCGCCATCAGCGGCCCATAGACGATGTAAGAGTGACCGACCACCCAGCCGATGTCGGAGGTGCAGAAATAGGTCTCGCCCGGATTGCCGCAAAACACATGCTGCATGGACGCCGTCAGCGCCACCGCGTAGCCGCCGACGTCGCGCTGCACGCCTTTCGGCTTGCCGGTGGTGCCGGAGGTGTACAGGATGTAGGACGGCTCGTTCGATTCCAGCCACACCACAGGGACTTGCTTGTCGAGATGCTGCGCCCGTGCCGAGGCGTAGTCGACGTCCCGGCCATCGGTACGCGCCATCGCCGCCAGGCCGCGATCCGCCAGCAGGACGTGCGCCGGCTTGTGTTGCGCCAGCCGGATGGCTTCGTCGAGCAAGCCTTTGTAAGGCACCACTTTACCGCCGCGCGAACCGGCATCGGCGGAGACGATCAGCGTCGGCTGCGCATCGTCGATACGCGTCGCCAGGCTGTTGGAGGCGAAGCCGCCGAACACCACCGAATGCACGGCGCCGATACGCGCGCACGCCAGCATGGCAAATACCGCTTCAGCGATCATCGGCATGTAGATCAGAACGCGATCGCCGCGCTGCACGCCCAGCGTTTGCATGGTCGCGGCCATGGCGCTGACTTCGCGGTGCAGCTCGCGGAAGGTATAGGTTTTCTCTGTATCGGTTTCCGTCGAGACGGCAATCAACGCCGCCTGATCGCCGCGCTGCGCGAGATGCCGGTCGATGGCGTTGTGGCACAGATTGGTCGCGCCGCCGACAAACCAGCGCGCAAATGGTGGCCGCGAATAGTCGAGGGTTTTTCCGAATGGCGTATGCCAGTCGACGCGCCGGGCCTCGCCGGCCCAGAAGGTATCGGGATCGTCGACGGACTGCTGGTAAAACGATGCGAAATTCATGATGTCTCCTCATGGCAGTCGGATGCTTATGGATATCGGCACGGCATCTTTTGACTGCTATTTATAAGTTGTTGTGCATCCTCAATGTGCCAGAGCTTGCTTACACTCACCTTAACTCAAGCGTGTCATTCTCATGCCGGCACAGAGAGAATCCGGCGAATCGGAACGGCAAGCTTCTGCGGATCGATGTACGAGGCGCAAACGATGTCGACTGCGGCATTGCCTAATTCTCGTAATCAAAATGTCATCATTTCCCCCACAGCAACCCTACGTTGCGAAAGTACGACTGATGACGCGAGTCACCTTCCGCTTTGTGCGAGATTTCGTTGTTGCAGCCTCAGGGCTCTGCTATATATGTGCTGTGCATACTACGTATATTTCAACTCTTGATCCATGTTGACAATATTCAAACAGCGCACGAGTACCATCCATACAAAAAGCGGGGACGACGAATCAGTCGCGCCGTCACCTGCTTAAGCTTTTCCTCGCTCATGTCATTTCCTCGAGAAATACGCTGCCCTCGCCAAAACGACGGCAGCTGAAAACGTTCGGTAGACAACAGAAGATTGTTGTCGCTCCTCATGCCTACCGAAAACGATCTCTATTTTTCAAGGAAAAACAACATGTTCAACAATATGAAAATCGGCGTCCGGCTGGCCTTGGGTTTCGGCTTCGTCCTGCTGATGTCGGCGGTCATTGCCACCTGCAGCGTCAGCGCCCAGCGCTCGATGATGAACAGCTTCAACGTACTGACTGACGAAATCTGGCCGAAATCGAATATCGCGTACCAGAACATTCAGGACGCCTACGATTATGCCCGTGCGTTTTCCTTCATCGTCACAGCGGAAGGCAACGCCAACGCCTCCACGAAAGCGCTGGAGAACGCGCATGCCCGTCTCGATGACACGGTCAAATCGGTCAACGAAAACGTCAAAAAACTGGAAAGCATGACGCTCGACGATGCCGAAAAAACACTGATCGGCAAAGTCAAGGAACGACGTGCGGCCTATGGTGAAAGCCGCAAGCAAGTATTGCAGCTCAAAGCCCAGGGACAGAATGAAAAAGCCTTGCTGCTCATGTTTACCGAGACGAATGATCTGCAGACGGCATATATCAATGCATGGAAAGACTTCATCCGCTTCGAGCAATCGCAGATCAACAACGGCATACAGACCGTCGATCATACTTACGATTCGGCGCAGTTTCTGCTGTTCGGATCATTGCTTGCCGCCCTTGTCATCGGCAGTGCAATCGGCGTCGTGATTACCCGCAAGCTGCTGCGCGCGCTCGGTGGAGAACCGACCTACACCGCCCAAATCGCCGAGAGAATTGCGAATGGAGATCTGGCTGTCCATGTGACGACAAAAGATGGCGACAAGACGAGCCTGCTGTTCTCTATCCGCAAGATGCGCGACAATCTGGCCGACGTCGTGGGCCAGATTCGCGCCGGCACAGACACCATCGCCACGGCAGCCGGAGAAATTGCCAGCGGCAACATGGATTTGTCGTCACGCACCGAAGCACAAGCCAGCGCGCTCGAACAAACATCGGCATCGATGGTGGAACTGACCACGACGGTCAAACAGAATTCCGCCAATGCCCATCAGGCCAATCAACTCGCCGTGTCGGCCTCTGAAATTGCAAGCAAAGGCGGCAGCGTCGTCACGGAAGTCATCGAGACCATGGGATCGATCAACGATTCTTCGAAGAGGATCGTCGACATTATCAGCGTCATCGACGGCATCGCTTTTCAAACCAATATTCTCGCACTCAATGCCGCAGTCGAAGCCGCCCGTGCTGGCGAACAAGGCCGCGGTTTTGCCGTCGTCGCATCGGAGGTGCGGACGCTGGCGCAACGATCCGCCGGCGCGGCCAAGGAAATCAAGCAGCTCATCGACGACTCCGTGCAGAAAGTGGATCAGGGAACGAAATTGGTGGATCAGGCCGGCAGCACCATGTCCGATATCGTGGCGAGCATAGCCGGCGTGGCCACCATCATCAGCGAAATCAGCAGCGCCAGCCATGAGCAAACTGCCGGCATCCAGCAAATCAATCAGGCGATCACACAGCTCGATGAAGGTACGCAACAAAATGCGGCGCTGGTGGAGCAAGCGGCAGCGGCATCTCAATCGCTGCGCGAACAGGCCGACAAGCTGATTAACGTCGTCCAGATTTTCAAGCTCGGTCAGGAAGTGGCGACAAGCACGTCGCCTCATGTTGAGAGCAGCCCTCCGGCAGCCCGGCTGCGGCCGGCCCAAACCGCCAGGCGACCGGCACCAGTCAAAGCCAGACCGGCGCTCGCCGTCGCCGGGATCAGCAGCAACCAGGTCACGGCCACTACCGGCGACTGGGAACAGTTTTAATTTCGCCAGGTTCAACCGCGTATGCGAGGAGAGCGCAAGCGATGATGTTCATTGCCGCAATGAACATCGGCAAGATGTATAAAAAAAGGATGCCGCGGCATCCTTTTTTTGATTCTGCGATCAGCGCGTCTTGCAATCGTTCGCCAACTGCTGGCCGATCTTCGAATTGAGTAACATCGATTTCGACGGGATCTGTATCCAGACCAGGCCGTCGCCCTTGTCTTCAAAACGCAGCGCGCCGGTGGAGGTCGATACCGGCGTCATCTTGTAGGTGCTGCCCTTCCACACCAGGCTCACATTGTTGGAAGCGTCCACTTTGACTTCCACCTTGTTGCCCATTTCGCAGGAGAAGGAGCCTGTCGCCAGCCGGCCGGCCCAGGCAGGATTGACGGCTGCTGCAACCGGTTGCAGCGGCGCCGGCACCGGCTTGGTTTCGGTCAGCGGCACTGTTTCAGCGCAGGCAGCAAGCAGGATGGATACAGTCAGTACAGAAGCGCGTTGCAAGAAAGTCATGTTTTAATCCAGTGCGGGGGAAAAAAGAGAATATGAGGAGAATGTGGACGGCATCTTACCAACTTTCGTTCCCTTATCTCGTTTTCCCGCCACTGAAATGCACCATGTTTTCCGCCATTTCCCCGACTATTTCCGAGTGCCGATCAGAACGCGTCGCCGGGAACCCGCACCCAGCCTTCCATCAGCACGCGTGCACTGCGGCTCATGATGGCTTTGGTGACGCTCCACTCGCCGTCGATCAGTTTCGCCTCGGCGCCGACACGCAAGGTGCCGGAGGGATGACCGAAACGCACCGCCGTGCGTTCGCCGCCGCCTGCCGCCAGATTGACCAGCGTGCCGGGAACCGCCGCGGCCGTCCCGATCGCCACTGCCGCCGTGCCCATCATGGCGTGGTGCAGCTTGCCCATGGACATGGCGCGCACCAGCAGGTCGACGTCGCCGGCAGCGACCTTCTTGCCGCTGGAGGCGACATAGTCGCGCGGGGTGGCGACGAAGGCCACCTTGGGCGTGTGCTGGCGTTTGGCGGCTTCATCGACGTGCTTGATCAGCCCCATGCGCACCGCGCCGTGGGCACGGATGGTCTCGAACATCGCCAGCGCTTTCGGATCGCTGTTGATGGCGTCCTGCAGTTCGGCGCCGGTGTAGCCGATGTCTTCCGCGTTCAGGAAAATCGCCGGGATGCCGGCATTGATCATGGTCGCCTTGAAGGTGCCGACACCCGGCACTTCCAGGTCGTCGACCAGATTGCCGGTGGGAAACATCGAGCCGCCGGCATCTCCTTCGCCTTCATCCGCCGGGTCGAGAAACTCCAGCTGCACTTCCGCCGCCGGAAAGGTCACGCCGTCGAGTTCGAAGTCGCCGGTTTCCTGCACCTGACCGTCGGTGATGGTCACGTGCGCGATGATGGTCTTGCCGATGTTGGCTTGCCAGATGCGCACGGTGCAGGTGCCGTTCATCGGTACGCGGTCGGGATCGATCAGGCCGTTGCTGATGGCGAACGGACCGACTGCCGCCGACAGGTTGCCGCAGTTGCCGCTCCAGTCGACGAAGGCGCTGTCGATCGCCACCTGGCCGAACAGATAGTCGACATCGTGACCGGGACGGCCGGACTTGGACAGGATGACGGTTTTGCTGGTGCTGGAAGTTGCTCCACCCATGCCGTCGATCTGCTTGCCGTAAGGATCGGGGCTGCCGATGACGCGCATCAGCAAGGCATCGCGCGCGGCGCCCGGTTGCTGAGCGGACGCCGGCAAGTCCTGCAGGCGGAAGAACACGCCTTTGCTGGTGCCGCCGCGGATATAGGTGGCGGGGATTTTGATTTGCGGTACGTGGTTCATATCATGTGTCCTGTCTGCTTGAGCACCAGTATTAAGCGGCCTTGACCGTCGACGCCAGGAAGTCCTGCGCGAAACGCTGCAGCACGCCGCCGGCTTCATAGATCGAGACTTCTTCCGCAGTATCGAGACGGCAAGTCATCGTCACCTCGACACGCTCGCCGTTCTTGCGCGTGATGACCAGCGTCAGATCGGCGCGCGGCGTGCGCTTGCCGATCACGTCGAAGGTTTCGGTGCCGTCGATGCCCAGCGTCTTGCGCGTCACGCCCGGTTTGAACTCCAGCGGCAACACGCCCATCCCGATCAGGTTGGTGCGATGGATACGCTCGAAGCCTTCGGCAGCGATCACTTCCACGCCCGCCAGACGTACGCCTTTCGCCGCCCAGTCGCGCGACGAACCCTGGCCGTAGTCGGCGCCGGCGACGATGATCAGCGGCTGCTTGCGGTTCATGTAGGTTTCAATGGCTTCCCACATGCGCATGACCTGGCCTTCCGGCTCGACGCGGGCCAGCGAACCCTTCTTGACTTCGCCGTTGACGACCGCCATCTCGTTGACCAGTTGCGGATTGGCGAAAGTGGCGCGCAATGCCGTCAGGTGGTCGCCGCGATGGGTGGCGTACGAGTTGAAGTCTTCTTCCGGCAAGCCCATCTTGGTCAGGTATTCGCCGGCGGCGGAATCGGCCAGGATGGCGTTGGACGGAGACAGGTGGTCGGTGGTGATGTTGTCCGGCAGCACCGCCAGCGCGCGCATGCCGGTCATGGTGCGCTCGCCTGCCAGCGCGCCTTCCCAGTATGGCGGACGGCGGATGTAGGTGCTCATCGCGCGCCAGTCGTACAGCGGGCTGACCTTCTCGCCGTTGTCGGCCTGCACGGCGAACATCGGCGTATAGACGTTGCGGAACTGTTGCGGCTTGACCGAGGACTTGACCACGGCATCGATCTCTTCGTCGGCAGGCCAGATATCCTTGAGGCGGATTTCCTTGCCGTCGACCACGGCCAGCACATCCTTCTCGATGTCGAAGCGGATGGTGCCGGCGATCGCATACGCCACCACCAGCGGCGGCGACGCCAGGAAGGCTTGCTTGGCGTAAGGATGGATGCGTCCGTCGAAGTTGCGGTTGCCGGACAACACGGCTGTCGTGTACAGATCGCGGTCGACGATTTCTTTCTGGATGACAGGATCGAGCGCACCCGACATGCCGTTGCAGGTGGTGCAGGCAAAGGCGACGATGCCGAAGCCCAGCTTTTCCAACTCGGTGCCCAGACCGGCTTCGTCGAGGTAAAGCTCGACGGTCTTGGATCCCGGCGCCAGCGACGACTTGACCCACGGCTTGCGGGTCAGGCCGAGCTTGTTGGCATTGCGCGCCAGCAGCCCGGCGGCGATCACGTTGCGCGGATTGCTGGTGTTGGTGCAGCTGGTGATGGCAGCGATGATGACCGCGCCGTCGGGCATCAGGCCTTCGGCTTCCTGCGCTTGCGCCTTGTCGAGATCGACGGCGATGCCGCGCTCGGCCAGCGTCGACACCGGCAGGCGGCGATGCGGATTGGATGGGCCGGCCAGTGTGCGCACCACAGTGGACAGATCGAACTTCAGCGTGCGCTCGTACTGCGCGGAGGCCAGGCTGTCGGCCCACAGGCCTGCTTCCCTGGCATAGATCTCCACCAGCTTGACCTGCTCGTCGTCGCGCCCGGTGAGCTTGAGGTAATCGATGGTTTGCTGGTCGATGAAGAACATCGCCGCAGTCGCACCGTATTCCGGCGCCATGTTGGAGATCGTGGCGCGGTCGCCCAGTGTCAGGGCCGAAGCGCCCTCGCCGCGGAACTCCAGGTAAGCGCCGACCACTTTTTCCTTGCGCAGGAATTCGGTCAGCGACAGCACGACGTCGGTTGCGGTGATGCCGGGTTGCGGCTTGCCGGAGAGTTCGACGCCGATGATTTCCGGCAGCCGCATCCACGATGCGCGGCCCAGCATGACGTTCTCGGCTTCGAGGCCGCCGACGCCGACGGCGATCACGCCCAGTGCGTCGACGTGCGGCGTGTGGCTGTCGGTGCCGACGCAAGTATCCGGATAGGCCAGGCCGTTGTCGTTATGAATCACCGGCGACATTTTTTCCAGATTGATCTGGTGCATGATGCCGTTGCCGGGCTGGATGACGTTGATATTTTCAAACGCCTTCTTGGTCCAGTTGATGAAATGGAAGCGGTCTTCGTTGCGGCGATCTTCGATGGCGCGGTTCTTTTCAAACGCCTGCGGATCGAAGCCGCCGCACTCCACCGCCAGCGAGTGATCGACAATCAGTTGCACCGGCACCACCGGATTCACCTTGGCCGGGTCGCCGCCCTGGTCGGCGATGGCGTCGCGCAGGCCGGCGAGATCGACCAGTGCGGTCTGGCCGAGGATGTCGTGACACACCACGCGGGCCGGGAACCATGGGAAGTCGAGCTCGCGCTTGCATTCGATGATCTGTTTCAGGCAATCGACGAGGATGGCCGGATCGCAGCGGCGCACCAGATTTTCTGCGTGCACGCGCGAGGTATAAGGCAGTGTGTTCCAGGCGCCTGGCTTGATCGATTCAACCGCGGCACGGGCGTCGAAATAATCCAGCGTGGTGCCAGGTAAAGGTTTGCGGTTTGCGGTATTCATGGCTCGGTCCCGTGAAAAACTTTAGGTAAGAGTGGCGGCCTGCGCGCCGGTCCATACCGGCGCTGCAGGCTGCAGATGTTGCGGACGTTACAGGCCTGCAGCGATTACTTGCGCTTGCTGATCGGCACGAATTTCAGATCTTCCGGACCGACATAGTTGGCCGATGGACGAATGATCTTGTTGTCGATGCGTTGCTCGATGATGTGCGCAGCCCAGCCCGAGGTGCGTGCGATCACGAACAGCGGCGTGAACATCGCCGTCGGCACGCCCATCATGTGGTACGACACGGCCGAGAACCAGTCGAGGTTGGGGAACATTTTCTTGATGTCCCACATGACGGTTTCCAGACGCTCGGCGATGTCGAACATCTTGACCGAACCGGCGTCCTTGGACAGCTTGCGCGCGACTTCCTTGATCACCTTGTTGCGCGGATCCGAGATGGTGTAGACCGGATGGCCGAAGCCGATCACGACTTCCTTGTTCTCGACGCGACGCTTGATGTCCGCTTCGGCTTCGTCGGGATTGTCGTAACGCTTCTGGATTTCAAACGCGACTTCATTGGCGCCGCCATGCTTGGGACCGCGCAGCGCGCCGATGCCGCCGGTAATGGCCGAGTACATGTCGGAGCCGGTGCCGGCGATGACGCGGCTGGCAAACGTGGAGGCATTGAATTCGTGTTCGGCGTACAGGATCAGCGAAGTATGCATCGCCTTTTCCCACAGCTCGGACGGCTTCTCGCCGTGCAGCAGATGCAGGAAGTGGCCGCCGATGGAGTCATCGTCGGTTTCGGTTTCGATTCGCTTGCCGTTCTGGCTGTAGTGATACCAGTACAGCAGCATCGAGCCCAGCGACGCCATCAGGCGGTCGGCGATGTCGCGCGCGCCGGGGGTGTTGTGGTCGTCTTTCTCGGGCAGCACACAGCCCAGTGCGGACACGCCGGTGCGCATCACGTCCATCGGATGCGATGCCGCAGGCAGCCATTCCAGCGCCGCCTTGACGTTGGCCGGCAAGCCGCGCAACGCTTTCAGTTTGGCCTTGTAGGCTTTCAGTTCAGCGCTGGTCGGCAGCTTGCCGTGCACCAGCAAGTGGGCGATTTCTTCGAACTCGCAGCTGTCGGCGACGTCGAGGATGTCGTAGCCGCGATAGTGCAGATCGTTGCCGGTCTTGCCGACGGTGCACAGCGCCGTGTTGCCTGCGGTGACGCCGGACAGGGCGACGGATTTTTTCGGTTTGAAGCCGGTTGCCGGTGCTTGTGATTCGCTCATTCGTATCTCCTTGCTGATGTAGGGATGGTGCTGTTTGAATAGGGATGCTGAGGTTGATCGTGAAGAGGCCGCTTATTTGTCGGCGTATTTCTTTTCCAGCAGATCGAACATCGGTTTGTTGACCAGACGCTGACGCTCGGCGAACGGCGTCACGAAATTCGGATCTTCGTCGAGGCGATGGGCGTCGCGCAAAATGGTCAGCGCCTTTTGCATGCCTGCCACGGCGCCTTGCAGCGCGGCGTTAGCGTACAACACAATGCCGTAGCCGAGGTCGCCCAGTTCGTCGGCGTTGAAGATCGGGGTTTTGCCGCCGATCACCAGGTTCACCAGTTGCGGCTTGTCGAGCGCTTGCGGCAGGCGGCGGATTTCTTCTGCGGTTTCGGTCGCTTCGACAAACAGGATGTCGGCGCCGGCTTCGCTGTAGCGCGCTGCGCGTTCGAGCGCATCTTCAAAACCGTGGACGCTGCGCGCATCGGTGCGCGCCATGATCAGCATGCCGTCATTGCTGCGCGCATCGACGGCGGCGTGGATCTTGCCGACCATCTCGGCGCAGGAGATGACTTCCTTGCCACTGAAGTGGCCGCAGCGCTTCGGCGAAACCTGGTCTTCCAGCTGCACGGCATCGGCGCCGGCGCGTTCCAGCGTGCGGATGGTGTGGCGCACGTTGAGCGCATTGCCGAAGCCGGTGTCGGCATCGACGATCAGCGGGATCTCTACCGCGTCGCGAATGCGCGCAGTGTGATCGGCCAGTTCATTGAGACCGATGAAGCCCTGATCCGGCATGCCGAAATACATATTGGTGACGCCGGCGCCGGTGACGTAAAGCGCTTCAAAGCCGAGATCGGCAATCACGCGCGCCGACAGCGCATTGAACGCGCCGGGGACCAGCAGGCCTTTACGCGCGTTGACTTTGTCGCGCAGGATTTGTTTTGTGGTTTGGGAGGCAGTGCTCATTTGACGTCCTTTGATTTGAGTGGCGCGCATGTTTCAGCGGGATGGATGCCCCTGCTTATTGCAATGCGCATGCCACCTCTGCCAGCACCGGATGCTGCACCGCAAAAGAAAACGATGTTTCATCGTAAGCCTGCGTCAAATCAATGACTTATGCGGTCTTTTCTCTCTGGAACGTGAATTTTTCGGACCGGCGTTCAGGACGGTGATGTGTTACATTTGAAACACTTGAAACGTTAAAATGAAACATGAAACGTCCCACTGCCCACGCCAGAGACAATAGCGACAAACCCGTCATCTGGACCGTCTCCGTATCGCGCCTGGTCGAACTGTTCCGCGACATCACGCTGGAGTTCGACGACCGCGCCGATATCGAGCCCATCCCGCTGGGTTTTGAGGATGCGGTGCGCCATATCCGCGAACGCCTCGCCACCGAACATTGCGATGCCGTGATCGCGGCAGGCTCCAACGGCGCCTATCTCAAAAGCCGCCTGTCGGTGCCCGTAATCATCGCCAAGGCCAGCGGCTTCGACGTGATGCAGGCGCTGGCCAAGGCGCGCAAGATTTCACCCGATATCGGCATGATCACGTATCAGGAAACCATGCCCTCGCTGGTCGACTTCCAGAACACCTTCGGCCTGAACATCGTGCAGCGCACCTACGCCACCGAAGAAGACGCGCGCTCGCAGATCAATGAACTGAAAGCGGCCGGCATCAAGGCCATCGTCGGCGCCGGCCTGATCACCGGCCTGGCGCAGGAAGCGGGATTGACCGGCATCTTCGTCTACTCCGCTGCCAGCATCCGCCAGGCTTTCGACGATGCGCTGGAACTGGCGCGCCTGACGCAGCTGGAGTCGACGCGCGGACGCACTTTGCCGGTGGCCGACACCTTGCGCGCCCGGCATCATCTCAACGACTTGCGCGGCGACTCTGCCGCGATGGAATCCGTGCGCCAGGCGATCACGCTGTTTGCCAAGTCCCCCGCCACCGTCCTGATCCAGGGCGAGACCGGCACCGGCAAAGAGTTGGCGGCGCAGGCGATTCATCGCGCGCATCCGCAAATGCAGGGCAAGGTGCAGGCGCATCATCCTTTCGTGGCGGTCAATTGCGGCGCGCTGGCGGAGTCGCTGCTGGAGTCGGAACTGTTCGGCTATGAGGAAGGCGCCTTCACCGGATCGCGCCGCGGCGGCCGCGCAGGTTTGTTTGAAGCGGCGCATCGCGGCACGCTCTTCCTCGATGAAATCGGCGAGATGCCGCTGCCCTTGCAAACACGTTTGCTGCGCGTGCTGGAAGAACGTGAAGTGGTGCGCGTGGGCGGCACACGCCCCATCTCTGTCAACGTGCGCATCGTCAGCGCGACGCATTGCGACCTCGACAGCCGCGTGAAAGAAGGCCGCTTCCGCGCCGACCTGTTCTATCGCCTGAGCGTGCTGCGCATGACCTTGCCGCCGCTGCGCGAACGTCCCGACGATCTGGCGCCGCTGGCCGAATGGTGCCTGAAGAATGCGCTGGCAGCGATGGACATTCGCCCGCATGCCAATCTGCACGCCGAAATCCTGCGTTGCACGCCGCTGCTGGCGCGCTACGACTGGCCCGGCAATGTGCGCGAGCTGCGCAATTTGATGGAGCGGCTGGCCTTGTTCCTGGCCGCGGAACCGTTGCAGGCCTTGACGCCGAATCTGATCTCGCGCGTCGCACCGGAGATCGTGAGCGATGATGTGTCGACAATGCGCACTGCAGCATTGCCGGCGGCGGAACAACCCGGCGCGCAGGCCGAAGAATCGCTGGAAGATGTACTCGCACGCTTCGGCGGCAATCGTGCTGCAAGCGCAAAATATCTCGGCATCAGCCGCACGACTTTATGGCGCAAACTGGGCGAAAAAAATTAACCCGGTTTTGCATCTCAGGCAGGCATCGCACATCGCATCGCCGGGCATGCGAGCGCTCTCCTTGATTCGTAGGTGAATCAACAGGAGCAACAGCCGCACGCATTCCCGCAGAATAAGAATCGCATCATGGAACGATCGAAATGCGTGATTGACAGTCGCTCTCCCCTGCACGTATTCTCGGTCGGTTGTCTATAGACATCGGCATATTGCGCATATTATTTATGCATTCCACCCATCGGAATCATGGCAAACAATCCGTGACTAAACGACACTCACTTCAACAAACTTACCAACGGGAGAGCGCATGAATAATAAGAGTTCTGCAACAACCGGTAATGATGCGTCGGTCAAGCTTCATCCGCAAACGTGGCGAGCAGTTATCTCGTCTTCTATCGGCAATGCCCTGGAATGGTTTGACGTCCTGATCTACGGCGCGTTTGCCGTGGTCATCGCCAAGCTGTTTTTCCCGACCGACAATGAAACGGTCTCGCTGCTGGTGACCTTCGCGACCTTCGGCGTGTCGTTCTTCATGCGTCCGCTCGGCGCCGTCATCCTCGGCGCGTATTCCGATCGCGTCGGACGCAAGGCGGCCTTGTCGCTGTCGATCGTGCTGATGACCATCGGCACCGCCATGATCGCCTTCATGCCGACCTACTCCAGCATCGGTCTGTGGGCGCCTGCAGGCATCGTGCTGGCGCGTCTGATCCAGGGCTTTTCGGCGGGCGGCGAATTCGGCAGCTCGACCGCATTCCTGGTGGAACACGCACCGCATCGCCGCGGCTTCTTCTCCAGCTGGCAAGTCGCCAGCCAGGGTCTGAGCCTGTTGATGGCCGCCGCTTTCGGCGCCGGCCTGAACGGCTGGCTGACACCGGAACAGTTGTACTCATGGGGCTGGCGTCTGCCTTTCCTGTTCGGTCTGCTGATCGGCCCTGCCGGTTTCTACATCCGCCGCCACCTGGACGAGTCGCCTGAGTTCGCACAGGCGGAACGCACCGAGACGCCGTTGCGCGACACCTTCGCCACCCAAAAAATGCGCCTGCTGATCGGTACCGGCAGCGTGATCATGGCAACCGTGTCGGTCTATCTGTCGCTGTACATGCCGACCTACGCCATCAAGCAACTGGGCATGCCGGCATGGTCGTCGTATGCGGCAACGCTGGTGTCCGGCCTGATCATGATGCTGGCGTCGCCGCTGGTGGGCGAGCTGTCCGACAAGCATGGCCGCACGCCGTTCATGATTGCCAGCAGCCTGGCCTTCGTGGTGCTGACCTATCCGATGTTCCTGTTCCTGACCGGTTCGCCGAGCTTCATCAACCTGCTGTTGCTGCAAATCGTGATCGGCATTCTGATGACCATGTACTTTGCATCGATGCCGGCCTTGCTGTCGGATATCTTCCCGGTGCAAACGCGCGGCACGGGCATGTCGCTGAGCTATAACATCGCGGTGATGCTGTTCGGCGGTTTTGCCGGCCTGATCATTACCTGGCTGATCCAGACCACAGGCAACAAGCTGTCGGTCAGCTATTTCGTGATCTTCGGCGCGGCGTTGAGCTTCATCGCTTCGGCATCGGCACGCTATGTGCTGAAACTGCGCTGATCTTTCGTATGACATCCGGCTCAGGCCGGACGTAAGCAAAAAAGTCGGACGTAAAAAAAGGGCCGGATTCATCAACGAATCCGGCCCTTTTCATTTTGTTTTTCATCGTTCGGTTTGCATTCTTTGCGAGGCATATCCGTGACGATGTTTGCTTCCCTACCCCTCTACTGCTACTGCTCTCCCGCTTCCCTTAACTTGTGCTTGTACGTCAGTCGTCTTCAGCGCCGCCGATACCGAGTTCCTGAATCTTGCGCGTGATCGTATTGCGGCCGATGCCCAGACGTACGGCTGCATCGTTCTTGCGGCCGTGCGTATGCTTGAGCGCGATCTTGATCAGGGCAGCTTCAAACTGGCGGCCGAGGATGTCCATGACTTCCGGACGTTCTTCGGCCAGCATCTGCGCCGCTTCGGTTTCCAGCAGGCTGATCCAGTTGCGATCGGCGCCGCCGAAGTCGCCGTCGAAACTTGCGGCAGGTGCACCTTGCGATTCCGCCGCCGGCGCCGACGATGCCGCCTGCGACGATACCGGCTGGAAGTTGCTGCTGCGTTCTTCGATCAGATCTTGCGGCAGGTCCTTGACTTCGACCGTCTGTCCCGGCGCCATGACGGTGATCCAGTTGCAGAGGTTTTCCAGCTGGCGCACGTTGCCGGGCAACTCCAGCTGCGACAGGAACTGCATCGCTTGCGGCGACAGGCGCTTGGCTTCGACGCCGAGCTGGCGCGCGCTTTGCGTGAGGAAATGGCGCGCCAGAATCGGCACGTCTTCGCGGCGTTCGCGCAGGCTCGGCAAGCGCAGACGGATCACGTTGAGGCGGTGATACAAGTCTTCGCGGAACAGGCCTTCGCGCACGCGATGCTCCAGATTCTGATGCGTTGCTGCGATGACGCGCACATTGGCCTTCAGCGATTGATGGCCGCCGACGCGATAGAAATGTCCGTCCGACAGCACGCGCAGCAAACGCGTTTGCAAGTCGAGCGGCATGTCGCCGATTTCATCGAGGAACAGCGTGCCGCCTTCGGCCTGTTCGAAACGGCCGCGGCGCATGGCTTGCGCGCCGGTGAAGGCGCCGCGCTCATGACCGAACAGTTCCGACTCAAGCAGGTCCTTCGGAATCGCTGCAGTATTGAGCGCGACGAAAGGCTGCGCCGCGCGCGGGCTGTGCTTGTGCAAGGCGCGTGCGACCAGTTCTTTGCCGGAACCCGATTCGCCGGTGATCAGCACGGTCACGTTCGATTGCGACAGGCGGCCGATGGCGCGGAAAACATCTTGCATCGCCGGCGCCTGGCCGAGGATTTCCGGCGCATCGGCGGAAGACTGCTCAACCGCGGTTTCACGCAGGCTTTCTTCCAGCGCGCGGCGAATCAGCTCAACCGCTTTGTCGACGTCGAAAGGCTTGGCCAGATATTCGAAAGCGCCGCCCTGGAAGGCCGACACGGCCGAGTCGAGATCCGAGAAGGCGGTGATGATGATGACCGGAATGCCGGGATGCTTGGCCTTGATGGTCTGGAGCAGCTCCAGCCCGGATGCGCCAGGCATGCGGATATCGGAAACCAATACTTGCGGCGTGCCGGTCTGCAATGCTTGCATCGCGTCGCGCGCGCTGGAAAAACTTTGTGTGGCGAGATTTTCTCGCGCGAGGGCTTTTTCCAATACCCAGCGTATCGATTCGTCGTCGTCAACAATCCAGATCGGTTTCATAGTCTTATCTTTTCCTGCTTTGGTAGCGTGTAATAGACAGCATCAAAGGCATGCGCCGGTGTTGCATTTGCTTCAGTTCCCGACTGTCCTGACCGGTAAAAATCGTGATCAGGGAAGCGGGATCAAAATTCTGAAATCCGTATATCCCGGCCGGCTTTCACATTCGATGACTCCCATGTGTTGCTGTACGAATGTTTGCGCCAACGTCAGTCCCAAACCGCTACCTCCTTCCCGCCCAGAAACCAGCGGGTAAAAAATACGGTCCTGGATGTCTGGTGAGATACCGGGGCCATTGTCGATGATATGCAAGTCTAGTGCCAGCCGGTAACGGACCTTGGCCAGCGTCACCTGGCGCGCGACTCGCGTTGCCAAAACCAGCTCGGCGTCGCCGCCGCGGATGCGTTCGGCAAGCGCCTGGGCCGCGTTGTGAACGATGTTGAGCAAGGCCTGAATCAGTTGCTCCTTGTCGCCGCGGAATTCGGGAATCGACAAGTCATAATCGCGGCGGATGGTCAGACCGTTCGGAAACTCGGCAAGGATGAGGCTGCGCACGCGTTCGCAGACTTCGTGGATGTTGACGTCGCCGACGATGTGCGGCCGCCGGTGCGGCGCCAGCAGCCGGTCCACCAGCGTCTGCAGGCGATCGGCTTCCTTGATGATGACCTGGGTATATTCGCGCAACTCTTTCAGATGGCGTTCGGGCAACTCCAGCTCCAGCAACTGCGCAGCGCCGCGAATGCCGCCGAGCGGGTTCTTGATTTCATGCGCGAGGTTGCGGATCAGCTCTTTGTTGGCCTGGCTCTGGTCGAGCAGGCGCTCTTCCCGGTCCAGCTTGAGTTGCTGGACGTTTTCACGCAGCTCCAACAAGACCGGCGTGGCGGCGCTGTCGAGTGCGGTGACGATGGTATGGACCTGCAAGGGCTCGCGTCCTGCGCGCTCCAGCACCAGGTCCAGGCGCTTGTCGGCGAACTGATGGGCGACGGCCTGATAGAACAGCGTGGCGAGCTCTTTTCCATTCAGGAAAAGCTCGGTCAGCTTTTGTTGCGAGAGCACCTTGAAGGAACTCTCCAGCAGATTTTCGGCAGCGGCGTTGGCATAGACGATGCCGCCGTTGGCGTCGAGGATGATGACTGCTGACGCCAGCAGATCGAGACCATCCAGTGAAGGTAGCGTTGTTTTCATGCGTTCCGGTTAAAGCTTGTGAAATGCTTGTGAAATGCCTGTGACAGGCAAGCGGCAATCGAACCAGATAGGCGCAGGGACGATTGTCAGCTTCCCTTCAGCTAAGCAAGATTTGGGCGAGCCTGCAACAACGCGGCATTCCTGACAAATGCACTGATGAACTCACCGATTAGCGCACGTTCGCCAGCTCTCGTTTAAGGGCTGCAATATTGCGTTCCGCGCGCGCAATGTCGTCCTTCATGCCGGCGACGCGCTCCTGGTATCTGGCATAGTTGCGCTCGTCGCCGCGGCGTTCCGGCTCGCCGTTGTTGAAGTCTGCCTTCAGACCTGCCAGCTTCTTCTCTTCCGTATACAACTCTTCTTGCAACAGCAGCTTGCGGTCGCTGTCGCGCGCCTTCTGCGTACCGGTGTCGACCTTGGGGAAACCGGCCGCCGCTCCTGCAGACCCGGCTGCTGCGGCTGCCCCGCCCTGAGCGGCTCGCTTCGGCTGCGGCGCCGCAGGCAGCCCGGGCAACTCAAGCTTGCGGCATCCTTTGGTCGCTCCGGTGTTCTTGTATTCTTTCGCACCGTTTTCATCGGTGCAGACATACACGTCATTTTGCGCCCGGGCAGCGCCCAGACAAGCTGCGCACAACAGCGCTCCTGCTGCGAAAAACTTCATTTGCCGGTATCCACTTATCGAAATGGCGATCAGTGTATGACAACACACGCAAGGTCTCGATAAGCCATAAAAAAAGGGAAGCAAGCTTCCCTTTTTTATCAATACAAAATCGACGATTACAGCGAGTAGTACATGTCGAATTCGATTGGGTGTGTCGTCATGCGATAGCGTTGCACTTCCTGGCCCTTCAGGTCCAGATAGGCATCGATCATGCTGTCGGTGAAGACGCCGCCGCGTGTCAGGAACTCGCGATCCTTGTTCAGTGCGTCCAGCGCTTCTTCCAGCGATGCGCACACTGTCGGGATCAGCTTGTCTTCTTCCGGCGGCAGGTGGTACAGATCCTTCGAAGCGGCTTCGCCTGGATGGATCTTGTTTTGCACGCCGTCCAGACCTGCCATCAGCAGAGCCGAGAAGCACAGGTATGGGTTCGCCAGTGGATCCGGGAAACGTGTTTCGATACGACGGCCCTTAGGATTCGCAACGTGTGGAATACGGATCGATGCGGAACGGTTGCGTGCCGAGTAAGCCAGCTTGACCGGTGCTTCGAAGCCTGGAACCAGACGCTTGTACGAGTTGGTGCCTGGGTTGGTGATCGCGTTCAGCGCCTTGGCGTGCTTGATGATACCGCCGATGTAGAACAGCGCGAATTCGGACAGGCCAGCATAGCCGTCGCCTGCGAACAGGTTCTTGCCGTCTTTCCAGACCGATTGGTGAACGTGCATGCCGGAGCCGTTGTCGCCGACCAGCGGCTTAGGCATGAAGGTCGCTGTCTTGCCGTAGGTGTGGGCAACGTTCCAGATCACGTACTTCAGTGTTTGCGTCCAGTCAGCGCGCTCAACCAGCGTCGAGAACTTGGTGCCCAGTTCGTTTTGACCTGCGCCGGCCACTTCGTGGTGGTGCACTTCAACCGGGATGCCCAGGGATTCGAGGATCAGGGACATTTCCGAACGCATGTCCTGGAAGCTGTCGACCGGTGGCACTGGGAAGTAGCCGCCCTTGACGACCGGACGGTGGCCGGTGTTGCCGCCTTCGAGCTTGGCGCCGGAGCTCCACGATGCTTCTTCGGAGTCGATCTTGACGAAGGAACCGGACATGTCCGCGCCCCAGCGCACGCCGTCGAAAATGAAGAATTCTGGCTCAGGACCGAAGTAGGCTGTGTCGCCCAGGCCCGAGGACTTCAGGTACGCTTCAGCGCGCTTGGCGATGGAACGTGGGTCACGGTCGTAACCCTTGCCGTCGGATGGCTCGATCACGTCACATTGCATGAACAATGTGGTTTCTTCCATGAACGGGTCGATGTTGGCAGTATTCGGATCAGGGATCAGCAACATGTCCGAAGCTTCGATACCCTTCCAGCCGGCGATCGACGAACCGTCGAATGCGTGGCCCGATTCAAACTTGTCGATGTCGAAATGGGAAACAGGAACCGTTACGTGCTGCTCTTTACCCCGGGTGTCGGCAAAACGGAAATCAACAAACTTGACTTCATTGTCTTTCACCAACTTCAAAACCTCTGCGGCCGTCCTTGCCATGCGAATCTCCTAAAACGAGGAAGTAGTATAAATTTGTACAATTTGGGTGATGAGCCGACTACGTGCGACTTGATGTGTGCAGCAAATACAACAGATAGTGCGCCAGAACTCAGGCGGGAATGATAGCAGATTCCATGCCATCAACTGCCTTGTGTTGATGCGTATGGCATATTTTAGGGAGTTATTGGCTGGCAGGCGTTTCCGAGCAGTGCATGGACGCCTTTCAGGAGATCCATTATGGTGCAAATACAAATAAATGCACCAATAAATAACAATATTAATGTATCGCACTTTTTTGGTGCTTTTTATTTCATCGTCAATCTGAATCTGCAGTTTTTTTAA
This sequence comes from Herbaspirillum rhizosphaerae, assembly GCF_001189965.1. Lineage (GTDB taxonomy): Bacteria > Pseudomonadota > Gammaproteobacteria > Burkholderiales > Burkholderiaceae_D > Herbaspirillum > Herbaspirillum rhizosphaerae. The sequence goes on along the minus strand of NZ_LFLU01000003.1, from coordinate 200,501 downwards.
TTCTTTATCAATCATTAACAGGAAGCAACATGACCTCCAGCAACGACATTCTTTCTTCCGCCAGACAACGCGCCCAATCCGGCCAATTTCCCTACGCCGGTGCAGTCACGCCGCAAGAAGCGTATGCATTACTGCAAGGCAATGCCGCCGTCAAGCTGGTCGATGTGCGCACCAAGGCCGAACGCGACTGGATCGGCCAAGTGACGCTGCCGGCGGAGCAGCATCTGGCCGTGCAATGGAATCTGTATCCCGAGGGAACGCCGAATCCGCAGTTTCTCGAACAACTCGCCGCCGTCGCCGGCAAGGACGCCGTACTGCTCTTTCTGTGCCGCTCCGGCGTGCGCTCGCGCCATGCCGCCAAGCTCGCCACCGAAAACGGTTACACGCAGTGCTACGACATTCTCGAGGGATTTGAAGGCAACAAGGACAGCGCCGGCCATCGCAAGACCATTGAAGGTTGGTGCAAAGCTGGATTGCCATGGGCAGGCGCCTGAAAAAGCGACTGACGGCATCCGCCTTTCAGGCGTTTGCCGCGGGAGAAAGGCGGTGAATTGAAGATCCCCAAGTAGCAAAGCGAATCAGCCGGCTGCGGTAAGCGCCCATTGAATTTGCCGAAGGCGCTTCATCTCATCGTTGCGCGTGCAGGCCGCGCAACGCGTCTACCTACTTTCAAATCGCCTGCAATTGCTGCTTCAGGGTCTCGACTTCGGCATTCAGGCCGGACGCAGGTGCTGTTTTGCGGATAGCAATTGCCTCGATGCGCTCAAGCGTGCCGACGATCTGCGCCGCACCCATGGTCAATGCAGCACCCTTCATGCGATGCGCCATGCGTCCGACGCCCGGCAAGTCGGCTTGCGCCAGCAAGTCTCGCATGGCGCTGAAATCTTCCAGCGAGGTCGTGCGGAACAAGGCCTGCAAATCGACGCCTTGCATCTCGTCGACGCTGGTCGCCGGCGATGCTGCAATACCGGCGTCGGCATCGACGTCGCACCAGAGCGACAAAATCTTCTTCAGCTCATCGACCGGCAGAGGTTTCCCCAGCACGCCATCCATGCCGCTGTCGAGACATTTCTGCATATGCGCAGCGTCGGTTTCCGCCGAGATGGCAATGATAGGGGTATGCGCGCTCTCGTCCGCACGCTCGCGCCGGCGTACCTGCATGGCGACTTCATAACCGCTCATGTCCGGCATCTGGCAATCGAGCAGGACCAGATCGAATTCCGTCTTTGCCATGGCTGCCAGGCCGGATGCGCCGTCTTGTGCAGTGCTCACATTGCAGCCGAGTTTCTTCAATTGTCTTTCAACGACGACGCGGCTGGTGGCCGAATCGTCGACGACGAGAACCAATGGTTCTGCTGCAAGCTGAGTAGTCGTCATGATGTGCCCTATAAGTCCTGGAGTTGGTGCTGAATCTTGAACAGCTCGTTATCGTTGCGCACGCCAAGCTTGCGAAACGCAGCCTGCTTCTGACCACTGATGGTCTTGACGCTGCGCGCAAATTTTTCGGCAATCTGCGTCACGCTCATCCCTTCCAGACAACAGCGCAATACTTCTCTCTCGCGCGGCGACAATTCAGTGTTGTCGGTCAGGGAGTCGCCTGCGCCCGACGGATCGCCTTCCTGCGAGCTATTGGACAGCATGGACGAGATTTCTGCCGCCATCAGCGGGTTGAGATGCACCTTGCCGAGCGAGATGGAACGCACCGCAGCAATCAGCTCGGACAATTCCTGTTCCTTGCCGACGAAGCCGCGTGCGCCGGCTCTCATGGCGAGGGCGACCGTAGCGGGGTTGTAGTGAGAAGACGAGACAAGAATGCGGCTGCCAGGAAAACGCACCTTCAGCGCCCGGATCAGATTCAATCCATCGATGTCGTTGATGCTCAGCGAATAGTCGATCAACAGGATGTCTGCAGGAGAAGCGCGCAACGCCGCCATCATGTCTCTACTGGTCGCATATGCGCCGACCACCTGGAAGTCCGACTCTTCCTTCAGCCGCGCCGTGAGCCCGTGTCGAACGACGGCATGATCATCAAGCAATGCGATGCGAATCGCTTTTGTTCCAGCCCATGTCATCGGGACATCCTTTCGCGCGCGCTCATTACGCATCGCGACCGATAAACATTGGTCGCGACGGCTTGCTTCGCCTGGGTGCGATCACGATAGTATTCGGGCCCACGACCAAACGAATCATGGCCGAGTGTATCAAAAATAGTAAAAATGCAATAGCACGTTCACGCATCTACGAGACCATTGTTAAATAACTGTGCGGCGCCGACGCTGTTCAAAAAATCTTCCTGCTTCATCGGTTTGATAATCGCACCTTGTCCGTACATGCACCCCATTGCGGCCAGCACCTCCATCTGCCGCGCGTTTTCAATCCCCTCGGCCGTGACCTTGAGCTTAAGGCTCCTGGCGATGTTGATGATTGACTCGACGATGACCCGACACTGGGCCTGACGCAAGAACTGGCGGACGAAATGGCCGTCAATGCGGATCTCGGTAAACGGCATCTGCGATAACAGCTTCATGGTTGAAATCCCCGAACCGAAATCATCAATCGACAAACCCAATCCGCGCAAACGCAAACGATTGAGCGAGGCAGCCAGCTTCAAGGCTTCCTGCGGCGGCTCATTGTCGGAAATGCCGACCGTAAGAAGCGATGGAGAGATCTCGTGCCGTTGAATGCGTTCATAAAGGTAGTCGGCAATTTCAGGCGTCTCCAGCGTTGTTGCGGAAGCCTTCACGCAAACAGGAATGCTGCAGCCGAGTCTTTCCAGTTTTTGCAGCGTTTTCAGTACATGGTTGACCGTGCGATAGAACAACATCAGCCCCAGGCCCTGGCGCTCGATGAGATCCATGAACTGGCTCGGCGACAAGCCGCTGAACTTGGGGTGACTCCAGCGCACCAGCGCATCGGCGCCGACGATCATTTTTGTGCTCAATGAAATGTGCGGCTGGTACCACACTTCAAATTCGCTGGTGTCGCAGATCGCCCGCAAGACATCGTCATCGCTGATCCCATCTTCCGTAAAACTGCGCCCCGGCCGTGACGTCGTTTGCTGTGCAATAGTCATCGCGTTCAACAACGCCAGCGCCGCATCGATAGTCGCGCCCAGCACCAACGAACTCAGCGGCTTGGCAATCGCGTCGGAAAATGGAAAACCCGCCGAACGCGCCATCTGCAAATGCGATTCAAGCAGATCGCCGTCATGCGCACTCAGCCAGATCAGCATGGGCAGATCCCTGGCGCGCGGCGACAGTGTAGTCAGCGCGAGAATGAATTGAGAACCATCCATGTTGGGCATGCCGATATCGCAAAATATCAGATCGACCGGGCGCTCTTTCAGCAGCGCGATGGCCTCCATGCCGTCGGAAGCATCCTGAATATTGTTTACGCCCAGTTCTCTTAATTTTTCAATGATGAAGCTGCGCTGAAGTGGTTCGTCCTCGACGATTAAAATGGATAGATCCGCAATAGTTTTCATAGTCGCTCCAGCTCAGTTGCGCTGGTCGCAGCGCATCAGGTAGCTCGTTACAGGAGAGCATTGTGGCTATCGGCTGGAAAACCGTATATGAGAATCCTCTTAAATCTTTACTTTGTTTTTTCAATCAAAAAGGACGGGAGTTGAGAGCCGTCTCAGGAATAAAAAATCTTCTATTGGAATCGATATTTATTTTTCATAAAAATAAATTTTCAGCCTTCTAAAAATCAAATAAATTTAAATTTTAATGATGAAAAAAGCTTAAAAATAATCGCCCAAATTTTCAATCTCGATAGTTTTTTTACCAAAACAACGAGGGACGATTTCTCTCTCATCTTCCCCAGCATCAGGCACTATAAGGGCTTCCGCGAAACAATCTCGCGCTGACAGCTTTTTGTCAGACTTGTTTCCGTCCTTACACTTTATTACAGCGACGGAAAACAAGGATGCACATACTGAAAGCGTTATCCTTCACCTTCGAGCAAAGAGATCATGCAGACCTCGTTCAGACATGGCTTGACCGGATTGCTGGCATTGTCGTTGTGCGGCCTTGCGTCCGCGCAGGCACTGACCTCGCAGGAACAAGCTCTGCACGTGCTCAACCGCCTGGCCTACGGCCCTCGTCCCGGGGATGTGGCCGCTGTCGAAAAAATCGGTGCAAAACGTTACATCGATGAACAGCTTGATCCGGAACATATCCCCTTCCCTGCCGACTTGCAGGCGAAACTCAACAGCTTGCCGACCTACAACCTGAGCGCGCCGCAACTGTATATCCAGTACGGTCCGCCGTCCTTCCCTCCGCCCAACGCTTCGCAAGAAGAAAAGAACGCCGCGCGCCAGAGGGCCGCCAAAGAAATCACGCCTGCCAGCCATCTTGCCCGGCTGTGGATGGCGACCGAAAGCCCGCGTCAGCTGCAAGAGGTCATGACCGAATTCTGGTTCAATCATTTCAATGTCTTCGAAGGCAAGGAATGGGTGCGCTACTGGAATGCCGATTATGAAAAGAACGCCATACGTCCCAACGCGCTCGGCAATTTCCGCCAGTTGCTGGGCGCCGTCGCGCATCATCCTGCGATGCTGTATTACCTCGACAACTGGCTCAGCAGCGGCGCCAATACGCCGCAGGCCAAAGGCCACTTCAAGGGCCTCAACGAGAATTACGCACGCGAGCTGATGGAGCTGCATACGCTGGGCGTGAATGGCGGCTATAGCCAGGCCGACGTGATTTCGCTGGCGCGCATTCTCAGCGGCTGGACCATCGCTGTGCGCGAAATGAAAGAAGACACCGACGACGGCACGTTCATTTTCCGTCCGGGGCGTCACGATACCGGCGACAAGCAATTCCTCGGCAGAGTCATTCCGCGCGGCGGCCAGCAGGAAGGCGAAGTTGCCCTCGACATGCTGGCGCGCCATCCAGCGACAGCGCGTTTCATCTCGACCAAGCTGGTCCAATATTTCGTCTCCGACCAGGCCGACCCGGAACTGGTCAACAAGATGTCGCAGCGCTTTCTTGCGACCAACGGCGATATCAAATCGGTGCTGCGCGTCTTGTTCGACAGCCCGCAGTTCTGGGCGCGCAAGAATTATCAGAGCCAGTTCAAGACGCCTTACCAATATGTCATCTCGTCCCTGCGTGCGACCGCCACGCCGGTAGTCAACGGCAAGCCCGTCAGCGGCGTTTTGAACCAATTCGGGATGCCTTTGTACGGCTGGCTGACACCGGAGGGTTACAAGTACTCCGAAGAAGCCTGGCTCAATCCCGATGCGCTGTTGCGCCGGATCAATTTCGTCAACGGTCTGAGCAACGGCAAGTCGCCGATCGCGCGTGCCGAAGGCACGCAACCGCCGCCGGATGCGGCCCCTGTCGACCCGGTGCAGCTGATGCAAACATTGTCGCCGACGCTGAGCCAGGAAAATGTCACGACGATTGTCGCGTCGCCAACGAACTTGCAGGTCGGCCTGATCCTGGGCAGCCCTGCCTTCATGAAACGTTAGGATCATCATGAACCGTCGTGAATTCATCCGTTACATGGGCATGGCCGGCGGCAGCGCCATTGTCATTCCCATCGGCCTGTCGGGCTGCGCTGTGGCGCCGGTCGGCAAGCCGGCATCGGCATCCGCCGCCGGCAATGCCCCGCTCGCCTACGGCACGCCAAAGCAGCGACCACACGCCAACGGCGACGGCACCCCGCGCATGGTGGTCGTTTTCCTGCGCGGCGCCGTCGATGGCCTCAACGTGGTTGTGCCGCATGGCGATCGCGAGTACTACCAGGCGCGCCCCGGTATCGCCGTGGCGCGACCGGGACAGAATAACGGCGCAATCGATCTGACCGGCTATTTCGGCCTGCATCCGTCACTGCGCCCCCTGATGCCTTATTGGGAAAGCGGCCAGCTGGCCTTCGTCCATGCCTCGGGATCGCCGGACGGTTCGCGCTCGCACTTCGAAGCGCAGGATTACATGGAAACCGGCACGCCCGGCCAGCACAATACGCGCGACGGCTGGATGAATCGCCTGCAAGGCCAGTTGCCGCGCTCCGAATCGCCGGTGCAAGCATTGACTTTGGGCGAGTCGACGCCACGCATCCTCAGCGGCCGGCAAGTCGTTGCCAACATGCCGACCGGCCGCGATGCCGCCCGCCAGACATTGATCGACCAACCCAAGGTCAACCAGGCCTACGGCGCGATGTACGCCGACAATGACGCCCTCGGCAAGGCTTACCGCGACGGCCTTGCAGCACGCAAGGAGCTGATGGCGGAAATGAGCAGCAACGAGCAACGCATGGCCAACAATGGCGCCCCCTTGCCCAACGGCTTGTCCATCGACACCGCGCGGCTGGGCCGACTGATGCGCGGCGATCCGAAGATCCGTCTGGGCTTTCTTGCCGTCGGCGGCTGGGACACCCATGCCAACCAGGGCAACGGCGCCGGCCAGCTGGCGGGTCGCTTGAGTCCATTGGCAACCGGGCTGGCGACGCTGGCGCAGGAATTAGGCCCGGCCTTCAATGACACCGTGATCGTAGTCGTGTCGGAATTCGGTCGCACATTCCGCGAAAACGGCAACGGCGGCACCGACCACGGTCACGGCAACGTGATGTGGCTGCTCGGCGGCAACGTGCGCGGACACACCATTTACGGCCAGTGGCCGGGATTGAACAAAGCCGAGCTCAATGAAGGACGCGATCTGGCGATCACGACCGATTTCCGCGCGGTGATGTCGACGCTGGCGGAGAAACACATGCGCATTCCCGACAGCGCCATGCAGCAGATTTTTCCGCAATACACGACAGGCATGCAGCATGTGTCGAATATTCTGGTGTGATTGCGCGCGCAGATTAAAGATGTTCGGACGTAAAAAAGGAGCGATGTACGCTCCTTTTTTACGTCTGTAGCAGTCTACTGCCAGAACTTACCCGGCCTCTTCGATCCAGGCGGCCTGAATCGCTTCCAGAATCTTTTCGCCGGAACGATTGGCGTCGTCGTCAAAGCCGTCCAGCTCCATCACCCAGCGATGCAAGTCGGTGAAGCGTATGGTTTTGGGATCGGTGTCCGGAAACTTGTCGTTGAGTTCTTCAGCAATACGCTGAATATCGGTCCATTTCATGGCTGCCTCGCTCATGTTGATCAGTCGCCCACGCCGGCCGTAAGCCGTCAGTCGAATCAGTGATTCTCGCTGGCGTGGTTGATGGTGTACTTCGGAATTTCGACGACCAGATCGTCGTCGCCCAGCACCACCTGGCAAGACAGGCGCGAATTCGCTTCCAGGCCCCAGGCCATGTCGAGCAAATCTTCTTCCTTGTCGGTCGGGTCATCCAGTGTGTCGAAACCTTCGCGGATCACCACGTGGCAGGTGGTACAGGCGCAGGATTTCTCGCAGGCGTGTTCGATGTCGACATCGCTGTCGAGCATGGCGTCGCACAGGGTCTTGCCGACCGGCGCATCGATGACGGCGCCGTCAGGGCAAAAAGTGGGGTGTGGGAGTATGACGATTTGTGGCACGGTATTAACCTCTATCTTTACGAAACTTCATCCAATTTCTTGCCGGCCAGCGCGGCGTGCACGCTGCGGTCCATGCGGCGCGCGGCGAATTCTTCAGTGCCATGCGCCAGCTCTTCGACCGCGGCCTTGATCGCCAGGTGATCGTCGCCCTGCGCCTTCTCGCGCACGACTTCGATCAATGCGGCAACCTCGATGCGCTCTTGTTCATTCAGCAAGGCGCTGTCGACATGCAGAGCCGACTCGGTCGCGAGAATGATGCGTTCGGCTTCGACCTGCTCTTCGCGCAAGGCGCGGCGCTTCATGTCGTCGTCAGCGGATTGGAAAGACTCTTGCAGCATGCGTGCGACGTCATCGTCTTCCAGACCATAAGAAGGCTTGACCGTGATCGCCGCTTCCACGCCCGATGTCATTTCACGCGCCGACACCGACAGCAAACCGTCGGCATCGACCTGATACGTCACGCGGATACGCGCAGCGCCTGCCGCCATCGGCGGAATGCCGCGCAGCTCGAAACGCGCCAGCGAACGGCAGTCGGCGACCAGCTCGCGCTCGCCCTGCACCACCTGAATCGCCATCGCGGTCTGGCCGTCCTTGAAGGTCGTGAACTCTTGCGCGCGTGCGCACGGAATGGTCGAATTGCGCGGAATGACCTTCTCCGCCAGGCCGCCCATGGTCTCGATGCCGAGCGACAAGGGAATCACGTCCAGCAGCAGCCAGTCGTCGCCGGCAGCGCGATTGCCGGCCAGCAGATTGGCCTGCACAGCGGCGCCCAGCGCCACGACTTTGTCCGGATCGATATTGGCCAATGGCGTAGTCTGGAAGAATTCGCCGACCGCCTTGCGCACATGCGGCATGCGCGTCGCGCCGCCCACCAGCACCACGCCGTCAACATCATCCACCGACAGACTGGCATCGCGCAGCGCCTTGCGGCATGGCGTGATGGTCTTGCCGACCAGATGCTGGGTCAGCGCGGTAAATTCTTCCGCCGTGATCGACAGATGCACTTCTTCGCCGGAATTCAGGACCGCATCGATTTGCGTGTAAGCCTTGGAGGAAAGCAGCTCTTTCACTTCACGCGCCTTCACCAGCAGGATGCGCGTGTCTTCGTCCGACAAGGGAGCCAGTTGCGACTGTTCGCAGATCCAGCAGAACAGGCGCTGGTCGAAATCGTCGCCGCCCAGTGCGGAATCGCCGCCGGTCGACAAGACTTCGAACACGCCCTTGGTCAGCTTGAGAATGGAAATGTCGAAAGTGCCGCCGCCCAGATCGTAGACGGCAAACGTGCCTTCCGAACCGTTGTCGAGGCCGTAGGCAATCGCGGCGGCAGTCGGTTCGTTGAGCAGGCGCAGAACATTGAGACCGGCCAGTTGCGCCGCATCCTTGGTCGCCTGGCGCTGCGCATCGTCGAAGTAAGCAGGCACGGTGATCACGGCGCCGACCAGGTCGTCGCCCAGCGCGTCTTCCGCCGTCTGGCGCAAGGTCGCCAGAATCTGCGCCGAAATCTCGACCGGACTTTTCACACCGGCAACTGTCTTCAGTTGCACCATGCCCGGCGCATCCTGGAAATCGTAAGGCAGGTTCTCAACGTAGGCGATGTCTTTCAGGCCGCGCCCCATGAAGCGCTTGACCGAGACGATCGTATTCTTCGGATCGGTGGTCTGCGCGGCTTGCGCCTTGTAGCCGATATTGGCGTGACCGTTGGGCAGGTAGCGCACCACCGACGGCAACAGGCTGCGCCCTTCTTCGTCGTTGAGGACTTCGGGGATGCTGTTGCGCACGGTGGCGACCAGCGAATTGGTGGTGCCGAGATCGATGCCTACCGCCAGCCGATGCTGATGCGGCGCGGTGGACATGCCCGGTTCGGAAATTTGGAGAAGTGCCATAGTCGATTTATTCCGGCAAGGCGATGCGGATACCCAGTCCCACAAACGCACAGCCGGCAAGCCTGTTCAAATAGAGAGCGGCACGCGCCTGACGCTTGAAGTACGCGCCGACGATGCCGGAGAAAAACGCAATTGCGCTGAAAATCGCCAGCGCCTGCAGGATGAACACCACCGCCAGCAACAGCATCTGCCAGGCCACATGGCCGGCCTGCATGTTGACGAATTGCGGCAGGAAGGCGATGAAGAACAGCGTCACCTTGGGATTGAGGATATTGGCGATCACGCTTTGCCAATAAATGCGCGACAGGCTGACCGGCGTCATGGTCGCCTCCATCGACATCGATGCGGCAGAACGCAAGGTGCGGATGCCGAGATAGACCAGATACGCCGCGCCCGCATATTGCAGGAAGTGATACGCCGCCGGATAGGCCTTGATGATGGCGGCAAAGCCCAGCACCGCCAGCAAGGTATGGAAAAACAGTCCCGATGAAAAGCCGAGCGCCGCGACCAGTCCGGCTTTCTTGCCTTGCGCGATGCCGCGCGTGAGGACATAGATATTGTCCGGCCCCGGCGCCAGGGTCAGCATCATGGCGGCGATCAGAAACAGGAAAACGTCAGGCATGGCGCATCAACCTTCGATCAGGGCGAAGGTATTGCTGATCTCTTCGCCGAATTTATCAAGGAACATCAACTGGCGCACCAGTTGGGCGGCGCCGGCGAAATCGTTGGCGTCGAGCAGCGTTTCAATGCGGGCGACGGTATCTTTCTTCGCGCCGCGCAAGGCGCCGTCAAGTTGTTCGAGCGCATCGATATTCTTGCCTGCACGTGCATCGTCGAGTTCTTCACGCCATTCCATTTGCTGTATCAGGAATGCCGGCGGCATGGATGTATTGGATTCGGTTTGCAGATCGACGCCGTTGAGCTCGCACAGATAGGAGGCACGCTTCAGCGGATTCTTGAGCGTCTGGTAGGCTTCGTTGGCGCGGGTGGCCCATTGCATGGCGACGCGCTTTTCGGCGCCGGTGGCATTGGCGAATTTGTCCGGGTGCGCCTGGTTCTGCACGCCGTGGAACGCCTTTTCCAAGGCCGTCAGATCGACGGCAAAGCGTTGCGGCAATTGGAAAAGTGCGAAGTGATTTTGCATACGTTGTGCAAAGCTTGTTCAGTTGAACAAAAATAAAAAGCCTGTTCGGACTTCAACAGGCTTGGCAGAACTACTCTTCGGAGGCTATCGCTGACGATTCTGGCTAAGCACTGGACTCGATCCACCCGGTCGCCATGTATCGGCAACCGCGGCGATCACGACATCCATCACGGCATCAAATACGGAAGCTTTCGCCGCAACCGCATTCGTCCTTCATGTTCGGATTCTGGAACTTGAAACCCTCGTTCAGGCCTTCGCGCGCGAAGTCGAGTTCGGTGCCGTCGATATAAGGCAAGCTCTTGGGATCCACATAGACGCGAATGCCGCGCGATTCGAACATCTGATCTTCCGGTGTTTCTTCGTCCACATATTCCAGCTTGTAGGCCAGGCCGGAGCAGCCGGTCGTGCGCACGCCGAGGCGCAGGCCGATGCCTTTGCCGCGGCGCTCCATGTAGCGGCTGATATGCTTTGCCGCTTTTTCAGTCAGTGTGATTGCCATGATGCTTGCCCTTCTTTATTAGGCCGCAGCCTTTTGCTCAACGCTGCCGTGCTTGGCCTTGTAGTCCTGCACTGCGGCCTTGATGGCGTCTTCCGCCAGGATCGAGCAGTGAATCTTCACCGGCGGCAACGCCAGCTCTTCCGCGATCTGGGTGTTCTTGATCGACAAGGCTTGATCCAGTGTCTTGCCCTTGACCCATTCGGTCACCAGCGACGACGAAGCAATCGCCGAACCGCAGCCGTAGGTCTTGAACTTGGCATCCTGGATCACGCCATCGGCGCCGACCTTGATCTGCAACTTCATGACGTCGCCGCAAGCGGGCGCGCCGACCATACCAGTGCCTACGGTCTCGTCGCCCTTTTCGAAGGCGCCGACGTTACGTGGGTTTTCGTAGTGATCGAGTACTTTTTCCGAGTAAGACATTTTGATGCTCCTTGATGAGGTCGCCCCTGCGTTCTATATGGGGGCGGTTTTCATTTTCGCGATATTAGTGTGCAGCCCATTGGATCGTGCTGATGTCGATCCCGTCCTTGTACATATCCCACAGCGGCGACAGTTCGCGCAGCTTGCCGACCTTGCCCTTGATCAGGTCAATGGTGAAGTCGATGTCTTCTTCGGTCGTGAAACGGCCGATGGTGAAACGAATCGAGCTGTGTGCCAGTTCGTCGCTGCGGCCGAGGGCGCGCAACACGTACGACGGTTCCAGGCTGGCCGAGGTGCAAGCCGAACCGGACGACACCGCGATGTCCTTGATCGCCATGATCAGGGATTCGCCTTCGACGTAGTTGAAGCTGACGTTCAGATTGTGCGGCACACGGTGTTCCATGTCGCCGTTGATGTAGGTTTCTTCGATCTCTTGCAAACCCTTGGCCAGACGGTCGCGCATGGCGCGGATGTGGGCCAGTTCGGTGTCCATTTCTTCGCGGGCGATGCGGAAGGCTTCTCCCATGCCGACGATCTGGTGCGTCGCCAGCGTGCCGGAACGCAGACCGCGCTCATGACCACCGCCGTGAATCTGCGCTTCGATACGCACGCGCGGCTTGCGGCGGACGTACAGCGCGCCGATGCCCTTGGGACCGTAAGTCTTGTGGGCCGAGAAGCTCATCAGGTCGACTTTCCAGTTTTCCAGGTCGATCTTGACCTTGCCGGTTGCCTGCGCAGCGTCGCAATGGAAAATGATGCCCTTGGAACGGCAAAATTCGCCGATTTCAGGCACAGGCTGGATCACGCCGATTTCGTTGTTGACCAGCATGACCGAGATCAGGATGGTGTCGGGACGCACCGCAGCGGCGATCTGCTCGACGGTCACCAGACCGTTGTCCTGCGGTTGCAGGTAAGTCGCTTCAAAGCCTTGGCGTTCCAATTCGCGGAAGGTATCCAGAACAGCCTTGTGCTCGGTCTTGACCGTGATGATGTGCTTGCCCTTGGTCTTGTAGAACTGTGCCGCACCCTTGATTGCCAGGTTGTTGCTTTCGGTCGCGCCGGAAGTCCAGATGATTTCGCGCGAATCCGCGTTGACCAGCTTGGCGACTTCTTCGCGTGCATCTTCCACGGCCTTCTCTGCGGTCCAGCCGTACATATGGCTGCGCGATGCAGGATTGCCGAACTGCTCGCGCAGGTAGGGAATCATCTTGTCGGCCACGCGCGGGTCGACCGGCGTAGTCGCCGAGTAATCCAGGTAAATTGGAAAATGCGGCGCCTTGATGGTGTCCAACAGGCTTTTTTCCAGAGGTGCATTCATTTTGTTCTAGCTCCAATCAAACCGCTGCGTGAGGGCGGTGCATGACAACCACGCTTTGTTCAGTGCCGAGATTTCGGTGTTCCGGCTGCTTCTGTTCTTTCTGGTGTTGCTGGTCGACCAGGTCTTGCAGAGAGACCGAGTCGAGATATTCGACCATTTTTTCATTGAGCGTCGACCACAGGTCGTGCGTCATGCAGCGCGTGCCACCGGGGTGGGTGACGCTATGGCAATTTTCCTTGCCGCCGCATTGCGTTGCATCCAGGGGTTCATCGACGGCGATGATGATGTCGGCCACCGACACATCGCCCGCCTTGCGCGCCAGGTTGTAACCGCCGCCGGGTCCGCGCACGGACTCGACGATCTGGTGACGCCGCAATTTGCCGAACAACTGCTCCAGATATGATAAAGAAATTTCCTGCCTCTCGCTGATGGCGGACAACGTGACGGGGCCATTGCCCTGGCGCAACGCCAAGTCAATCATCGCTGTCACAGCAAAACGGCCTTTAGTAGTTAATCGCATGAAATCTCGACTCCAGAACAGTTTTCAGAACCACTCCCTGAATTCCCGAATATTTACGTCAAGTATATCAAAGTTGAGTAATCTTGTCAGGTACTGAAAAACCGTCAAAAACGACGACTGCTTCATGGCTTCCGGACACTACATGTCATTGCGACACCCGGACTCAAACCCCGCATTGAAGCCCGTCAAACGCCCCAAAGAATCCCACCTCGAGACGCTCACGCCATCAGGCAGCTTCATGCACTTCAATCGCATCCACCCGATCAGGATAAAACGCGACGTGATCCCTGATCGCCGCAACGGCGGGATACGGATCTTCGTAGCTCCACACCGCATTGACCGAACGCTCGCCGCCGGACGGAATGCTGTAATAGGAACATTCCCCTTTGTACGGGCAATAGGTATTGTGCTCGGTGCGCTCCAGTAGCGACATGTCCACATCCTTGCGCGGAATGTAATACACCGGCGGGTACGCTGCCTCGCGCAAGGTCAGCGCCGATGCAGAATCCGCAACGGTGCGGCCGCCCAGTGTCACGACGATGCGCGCGCCGCCCGATTCGATGCTGATCGGATGGTCGGGGCCGGGGATCTTGACTGTTCTCGCGTTCATGATTTTTACTCCTGCTCCATCGTGGATAGAGCGATAAGTTAGCGGAAATAAAAAAGGCTTGCAGCGTTTGATCTGCAAGCCTTTTCATCTGCTCGATTACTTGTGAAGAACGTCGGCAAGATTCTTGTTGTTCATCCCGAAGCTGGCAATCGCCACCAGCCCCAGCAATCCCAGCGCGCTGCCCAGCCACATGGTGGAAGGAATGCCAACCGCGTCCACCACCACGCCGCCGACAAACGAGCCGACGGCAATAGCCACTTGCACGATACTGACGAACAACGCCGAACCGGCTTCCGGCAGATCAGGCGACGATAGTTGCAGCCAGATGCTCAGGCACAGCGGAATCGCACCGAAGGCAATGCCCCAGGCGATCACCATGGCCGTCACGCCGAAGCTGGAGGCATGCACCAGCGGCAGGCACAGCAAGGCGATCATCAAGATCGTCACCATGCCGAACAGCGACGCCTGCAGATGACGCGTCACCACCGCCGAGATCGCCAGATTGGAAACGAAACCCACAAAGCCGAACGCCAGCAACACGGTCGTGATGGCCGACAGGCTGAAACCGTTCTGGCCGAGGAAAGGCGCGACATAGGTGTACGACGAAAAGTGCGCGCCGAACACCAGCGCCACCATCAGCAGACTCTTGCGCGGATTGGCGCGGCTCACCAGCGTGGTCAGATCGCGGAAGCGGATCGCCGCCTTGGAAGGCAAGGACGGCAACAGCAAGGTTTGCGCCGCCAACGCCAGCGCCGCCAGAATGCCGGTGGCGATGAACGATGCGCGCCACGACGACAGGCCGCTGATGAAGGTGCCCAGCGGCACGCCGATCACCGTCGCAAAGGTCACGCCGCTGAGGATCATCGCCGTTGCTTTCGCCGCATGCTCCTGCTTCACCAGACGGCCGGCGGTGGCCAGGGCCAGCGTCCAGAAACCGCCCAACGCCGCGCCGAGCAATGCACGCCCCAGCAGCATCACACCAAACGAAGGTGCAAACGCCGACACCAGATTCGACGCCAGCAACAGCACCGACAGCATCAGCAGAATGAAACGGCGGTTGATGCGCCCCGCCCCCAGCATCAGACCCGGCGCCGAAATGGCCGCGACCACACCAGGCGTGGTCACCATCAAACCGGCAGTACCCGGCGAAACGCCGAGGTCATGCGCGATTTGCGGCAACAAGCCGACCGGCAAGAACTCAGTCGTCACGAACGCAAACGCGCCGATCGCCACCGATACCACCGACAGCCACGACCGCAACGGCGACGCCGCGTTTTCGGCCGCGCTGAGCGGATCGTGCGCGACGTCGTCCTGCACGCCGCCTACCGCGATATTCTTTTCCATGTAAAACTCCTGAACTCTGTTTGCTCTTGCGCCGCCCCAGCGCCGAGCTGATTAATCTTGATCAAATGCCGCTCCGGCCAACGGCTTGCGCCGGCTGCACTGACTGCATTCGCTTGCTTCCTTGTTTCGTCGCCTGCGATGCCAATAACATTCCATCGGCATCGCTTGATTATTTAAACTGTCTTATTTTTAATGACAGTTATGAAGTAAAAATTAGGACCTCAGAGGATCCTTCTTTTCAGGTGCAGCTTGTCTCGTTATATGCGAAGCCTAAGATTCGGCTTCGTCGGAAATTTTATTCACAAGCTCGGACAGTTTTCTGCCCTTCAATATTTTCAGCATCGCGCCTTCGACCTCGGTGATCACCGGTTCCAGCGCCATGTCCATGCCGCAGCTGACGGGACAGCATAAATCCTTGGGTCGCGTATTGTGCTTCAGCACCGGCTCTTCTTCCACCGCCTGATAAATTTCCGCCAGGCTGATCTGCGAAGCCGGCCGCGCCAGCTGCGCACCGCCGCCCCGCCCCTCCTTCGTCACTACCAGATGCGCTTTCGACAGCTTGCACAGCAATTCGCGCACGAACACGGGATTGGTATTGACGCTGGTCGCAATGGCGGACGAGGGGAGAAACTCTTTCCCCTCCCGGGTCGCGTGCTCGACGCTGACCAATATGTGTGCCGCCACGGCAAATCGACTCGACTTCATACTGTAGTTATATTCGATACAGATATTGAAGTCAACAAACTTCGCTGAATATGCTTATGCAACTTTCGGGCCGGATGCAATTCCGACCGCAAAAGCAAAAGCCCCGCACGAATGCGAGGCTTTCAAATTGGTTGGCTCCCCGACCTGGACTCGAACCAGGGACCTGCGGATTAACAGTCCGTCGCTCTACCGACTGAGCTATCAGGGAACAGCTGAGGGCGCGATTATGAACTAATTTTTATTTCCCCGCCAGAACTTTGCAGAAGAAATTAACAACTTTGGTTCACATCGCGCAGCCACACTTTCACTCAATGTGCGGCATCAGAAAAATGCACTTCGAAGAAGAGGATTTCACTTCTATCGAAATTGAAAAAGCCCCGCACGGATGCGAGGCTTTTCGAATTTTTTGGCTCCCCGACCTGGACTCGAACCAGGGACCTGCGGATTAACAGTCCGTCGCTCTACCGACTGAGCTATCAGGGAACAGCTGAGAAAAAGATTATGACCGGAATTTTACTTACTGTCAAAACCTTTTTGCATCCCGACCATTTTCACGGCCCGGATGCGCTCCCCTGTTCAGAGAACTTTGGCGATGGCGTCGACGACGGCGTCGATGTTCTTCGTGTTCAGCGCAGCGACGCAGATACGGCCGGTGTCGACAGCGTAGATCGAGAACTCGTTGCGCAGACGTTCGACTTGCGCCTTGGTCAGGCCGGAGTAGGAGAACATGCCGCGTTGCTTGATGACGAAATCGAAATCATGCGCCGGCGCTTTCTCTTTCAGCTTGGCAACCAGCAGCTGGCGCATTTCGCGGATGCGCACGCGCATCTCGGCCAGTTCGCTTTCCCACAGGGCGCGCAGTTCCGGCGACGCCAGCGCAGTCGCGACGACCTGGCCGCCGTGGATCGGCGGGTTGGAATAGTTGGTGCGGACCACGCGCTTCAATTGCGACAGCACGCGTGCAGCTTCTTCGTTGGTGGCGGCGACGATGCTCAGCGCGCCGACACGTTCGCCATACAGCGAGAACGACTTCGAGAACGAGTTCGACACGAACAACGGGCCGCCGGCTTCTGCGAAGCGGCGCACCACCTTGCCGTCTTCTTCGATGCCGTCGCCAAAGCCCTGGTAAGCCATGTCGAGGAAAGGAATCAGGCCGCGCGACGTCACCACTTCGATCACTTGCGTCCATTGATCGGCAGTCAGGTCGGCGCCGGTCGGGTTGTGGCAGCAGGCGTGCAGCAGCACGACGGAGCCGGCGGCCATGGTCTTGAGCGCATCCAGCATGCCGGCGAAGTTCACGCCGCGGGTCGCCGCATCGTAGTAAGGATAGTTGTTGACGGTGAAGCCCGCCATTTCAAACAGCGCGCGGTGGTTTTCCCAGCTTGGATCGCTGATCCAGACTTGGGTGCCGGCCGGCGAGAAATGCTTCAGGAAGTCGGCGCCCAGCTTCAGTGCACCCGTACCGCCCAGCGCCTGCACGGTCAGCGCACGCTTCTCTTGAACAACCGCGCTGTCGGCACCAAATACCAGTTCCTGGACTGCCTTGTCGTACGTTGCCAGACCATCGATCGGCAGATAAGTACGCGGCGCCAGTTTGGCAGCCAGTTCAGCTTCCGCTTTTTTCACGCATTCCAGCAGCGGCACCTTGCCGTTATCGTCGTAATAGACGCCGACGCCGAGGTTGGTTTTGCCGGGATTCTTGTCGGCATTAAAACCTTCCGTGATGCCGAGAATAGGGTCGCGTGGCGCCATTTCAATGGCGGTGAAAAGGGAGGAGGCTGAGAGAGGTGCGTTCATCGTGATAACATAAAAAGTTAGCTGCAAATGTGGATTGCAGTCGGGATGGATGCAGGGCAAAGCCGCGAGCCGAGCACCGTTTTGCAACGCATAATTTTACCAAAGGTCGAATGACAATGGCTGATTTATCCCCCCTAAGTACCGTTGCCCCTACTCTCGACGAGGGTAAGTTCCTGACTTTTCCGGATTCGCCCTACCGTCTGTACCAGCCCTTCCCGCCTGCCGGCGACCAGCCTGCGGCGATCGACAAGCTGGTCGAAGGCGTCAATGACGGCCTGTTTTTCCAGACCTTGCTGGGCGTCACCGGTTCCGGCAAGACCTACACGATGGCCAACACCATCGCCCGCCTCGGCCGGCCTGCGATCATCTTCGCGCCGAACAAAACGCTGGCGGCGCAGTTATATAGCGAATTTCGCGAGTTCTTTCCGCAAAATGCGGTCGAATATTTCGTCAGCTACTACGACTATTACCAGCCGGAAGCTTACGTGCCGCAGCGCGACCTGTTCATCGAGAAAGATTCCTCGATCAACGAGCACATCGAACAGATGCGCCTGTCCTG
This sequence comes from Herbaspirillum rhizosphaerae, assembly GCF_001189965.1. Taxonomy (GTDB): domain Bacteria; phylum Pseudomonadota; class Gammaproteobacteria; order Burkholderiales; family Burkholderiaceae_D; genus Herbaspirillum; species Herbaspirillum rhizosphaerae. The sequence continues at coordinate 182,222 of NZ_LFLU01000003.1, read as the reverse complement.
CACCAAATCGCTCATGGAACGCCGCGACGTTGTGATTGTGGCAACTGTTTCCGCCATCTACGGTATCGGTAATCCCAACGAATACCACCAGATGATCCTGACCTTGCGGGCCAAGGACAAGGTCAGCCAGCGCGACGTCATCGCGCGCCTGATCCAGATGCAATACTCGCGCAACGAAGTCGACTTCGGCCGCGGCACCTTCCGCGTGCGCGGCGACACCATCGACGTGTTCCCGGCGGAACATGCCGAACTGGCGGTGCGCATCGAAATGTTCGACGACGAAATCGACAGCCTGCAATTGTTCGACCCGCTCACCGGCCGCGTGCGGCAAAAGATTCCGCGCTTCACCGTCTACCCCGGTTCGCACTACGTCACGCCGCGCGCCACCGTGTTGCGCGCCATCGAAACCATCAAGGACGAGCTGCGCGAACGGCTGGAGTTTTTCCGCAAGGAAAACAAGCTGATCGAAGAGCAGCGCCTCGAACAGCGCACCCGCTTCGACATCGAAATGATGACCGAGATCGGCTTCACCAAAGGCATCGAAAACTATTCGCGCCATCTGTCCGGCGCCAAGGCCGGCGATCCGCCGCCGACGCTGGTCGATTACCTGCCGCAGGACGCGATCATGTTCCTCGACGAATCGCACGTGCTGATCGGCCAGTTGAACGGCATGTACAACGGCGACCGCGCGCGGAAAACGAATCTGGTCGACTATGGCTTCCGCCTGCCGTCGGCATTGGACAACCGGCCGCTGAAGTTCGACGAATTCCAGGGCAAGATGCGCCAGACCGTGTTCGTCTCGGCCACGCCGGCGGATTTCGAGAACAAGCACGCCGACCAGGTGGTCGAGCAAGTGGTGCGTCCGACCGGCCTGGTCGATCCGCTCATTCAGGTGCGCCCGGCCACCACGCAGGTCGATGACCTGATGCAGGAAATCACCATCCGCGTCAAAAAGAACGAGCGCGTGCTGGTGACCACGCTGACCAAGCGCATGGCCGAACAGCTGACCGAATTCCTCAGTGACAACGGCATCAAGGTGCGCTACTTGCACAGCGACATCGACACCGTCGAGCGCGTCGAAATCATCCGCGACCTGCGCCTGGGCACCTTCGACGTGCTGGTCGGCATCAACTTGCTGCGCGAAGGCCTGGACATTCCCGAAGTGTCGCTGGTGGCGATCCTCGACGCCGACAAGGAAGGCTTCCTGCGTTCCGAGCGCAGCCTGATCCAGACCATCGGCCGCGCCGCGCGTAACCTCAACGGCATGGCGATCCTGTACGGCGACAAGGTCACCGATTCGATGCACCGCGCCATCGGCGAAACCGAACGCCGCCGGGCCAAGCAGGTTGCCTTCAACGAAGCCAACGGCATCACGCCGATGGGCATCAAGAAGGAAATCCGCGAACTCATCGACGGCGTCTACAGCCCGCAGGAAGCGCGTGTCGAACTGATGGTCGCGCAAGAACAGGCCAACTACGAAGCCATGAGCGAGAAGCAGGTCAGCAAGGAAATCAAGCGCCTGGAAAAACTCATGCTGGATCACGCCAAGAACCTGGAGTTCGAAAAGGCCGCCAAGGTGCGCGATCAGTTGCATCAGCTCAAGCAGCAATTGTTCGGGGCTGCGGGCGACGATACGATCGCCGTTGCCTGAACAAACAAATCAGCCGTGGCATCGCAAAGCATCTGAAGCTGCCCGCATTGATTTATCATGCGGGCAGCTTTTTATTTACCGACTCCATACACAAGACATCTCTCATGCCGGCTACCGTCCCTTCCGCCCTGCTCGATCTTTGCAATACCGCCGATCCGTCCTGGCACGCCACCCTGAAAACCGGGCTGCAAGCCATTGCCGACAAAGATCCGGCCTATCTGCCGGCATTAGTGGAAGACCTCACCTATCTGCCGACCGAAGGCCGCATCTTCGCCGCCTTCCTGCAACCGATCGATCAGGTGCGTTACGTATTGGTCGGCGAAGGCCCGTATCCGCGCCCGGCCAGCGCCACCGGCGTGTGCTTCATGGACGGCGCAGTCGGCTCGCTGTGGTCGGACAAAGGATTGTCCAAGCAAGTCAATCGCGCCACTTCGCTACGCAACTTCATGAAGATGCTGCTGGTCGCCGACGGCCAAGTCTCCGTCGACAAGACCAGCGGCGACGCCTTGCTCGATATCGCCGCGAAAGCGCAGGCCGACACAGCCGGCACGATCCAGACGCTGTCCGACCTGCAAGACAACCTGAGCGCACAAGGCTTCCTGCTGCTCAACGCCAGCCTCGTCTTCCGTACGCACGTGGCGCCGGTCAAGGACGCCAAGGCATGGAAGCCGTTCTTCGAGACGGTGTTGAAAGGATTGGCGGAACATGCCGAAGCAAACAAGAAGACCCTGCCGACACTGGTCCTGTGGGGGAAAATCGCAGAGCAGTTGCACGGCTTGCCGGTAGTGGAACGCTTCCCGCGTGCGGTCGCCGAGCATCCTTACAACCTGAGCTTCATCGCCCACAGCGGCATGCAAAAACTGTTCGGCGACATGCACTTGCTGAAGAAGCAAGCCTGAGCACGAACAAAGCCCAACAAGCTGCCAATCGGCATCAGATCGGTATCAGGCACGAATTCAGATTCAACTAATCGCCAGGAATGACGGCACCCTCTGCGGGTGCCTTTGCGGGATGAAAGCGACGCATCGTAGTGCTCTGCGTCGCTTCGACATCGGCTTCCCGCCAACTGCGGCGGGGCGACATCTGTTTGCTGTGAGCCGGTACGGCGAGATTGCTTCCGGCTCGTTCTCCTGTCGCTTCAAACCCGATCGTCAGAATCAGATCGGGATGCGCGCAGCATTTTTACATCTCTGGCATCACGCCAATATCATTCAGTCATTACGACTGTCTTGCTTCCGATTAGCTATCAGATTTGCGATTGCAGTTGCGACAAAGCCAGCAGGTGGCTGCGATCGAGTTCGCGCAAACGGCGTTCCATGTCGGCGTGGTTGACTGCGCCTTCCAGGTACGGTGCGTCGTTAAGATCGAACAAAGGGCCGTTCATGGCTGGCTTGGACGACGAGAAAGCGCGTTCGACAAAGAACTGGAAAGCTTCCAGCAAACTCTGTAAATTATTAGAAAAACCGGCAGATTGATAAGTAGACATTTCTTTCTTTCACATAAATAACGTTGCAGTGATAGTGAGAATAGGGGCTGCCTCCTACTTTAAAAAGCAATATTTTCCGACACCAGCATAAGAAAAACTAACACCATGAGTATTTCCCTACCGCCGCTGAAGGCCCTCAAAGTGTTCGAAGCGGCAGTGCGCACGCGGAGTCTGACGATTGCCGCGCATGAATTGCATATCACGCATAGCGCGGTGAGTCAGCAAATAAAATTGTTGGAAGAACATTTCGGCCAACCCTTGTTTATTCGTCTTCCGCGTGGCGTGGAAGCAACGGAAGCGGCGCAGGTGTTTTATACGGAAGTACGCGCCGCCCTCGACCGCATCGCCATGGCGGCGGAGCAACTGACCCTGACCGGCAAGAACCGCATCGTGCGCGTGATTACCGCGCCCTCAGTGGCGATGCGTTGGCTGATTCCGCGCCTGTCGCAGTTCCAGATCGACAACCCGCGCATTGAGGTACGCGTCACGACCACGGTGTCGGAACACTTTGAAGACGTCAAGGATCCCTTCGACGTGGTGCTGTGGCGCAGCCCGCTGGAGCGCAGCGGCTTTGAATGCGTACGCTTTCTGGACGACGTCTCGGCGCCGCTGGCGTCGCCGCATTATCTTGAATTGCATCCGATCAACAAGCCGGCCGACTTGCTGCAAGCGTCGTTGATCCACCTGAGCGTACGTGCGGATGCCTGGCAGCAATGGCTGATCAAGGCCGGCGTGCCGGTGAAGAAGAAATTGCAGGGAACCAGCTACGAGCACTTTTTCCTGAGCTTGCAGGCGGCGTCGACGGATCTGGGAATTGCGATGGGATCGCTGGCGCTGGTCGACGACGACTTGTCGCACGGCCGCTTGCGCCAGCTGTTTCCGGAGGTGGTGTTGCACGGCCAGGGCTTCCACATGTTGCACAGGATTGCCGACGGCGGCAATGCCAACACCGGTAACGCCCTGAAAACCTTTATCTCGTGGCTGATGCAGATGGGACAGGCATCAGCCTACGATCCGCGCAAGATTTACTCGGCCGATTCCAGCACGTGAACGGCGCGCGCCGCGATGAGGTCTTTCGACTTTTCGCGGTAGTCGAGCATGTGCGGTTGGGTGAAATGGACCTTGAGCGCTTCGGCGCTTTCCCATTTTTCGATGAAGGCGAAGGTATCGGGGCCGAGTTCAGCCTGCGAACCGCCGAAGCCTGGCACGTCGACGACCGGACCGTAGTCGATGCAGCCTTGTTCGGCGCGGACGGCAGCCAGATTGGCGCGCACCAGTTTCAGCAATTCTTCGCGTTTGCCCGGCTTGGCGGTAATGATTGCAACTACGTGGACCATGTTGTCGTCTCCTGTGTGGTGTGATGAAGAAAACGACAGCATACGCGAAGTCCCGATTTCGTGACGGCGCGGGCATGCTCCCCTCCCAGCGCCGCCGCACCATTCATGAAATCAATTCACTCAGTTCAACTTCATCTGCGCCAGCAGTTGCTCGATGTTGTAACGCATCAGCTTCAGATAAGTCGGCGCCGGACCGTCGGCCTGCGACAGCGCATCGGCATACAGCTTGCCGCCCAGCGTGACGCCGGCTTCCTTGCTGATCTGTTGCAGCAGCTTGGGGCTGCTCATGTTTTCGATGAAGACGGCGCGGATTTTTTCCTTGCGGATCTGGCGGATCAGATTGGCGACTTCCTTCGCGCTCGGCTCGCTGTCGGTCGACACGCCTTGCGGCGCCAGGAATTTGACCTGATAGTGCGCGCCGAAATATTCAAACGCATCGTGCGAAGTGATCACCTTGCGCTTGGCGTCGGGGAACTGTGCAAACTGCTGCGTCGCCCAGCGATCCAGTTCGTTGAGTTTGGCGATGTAGGTGTCGCCGTTCTTCTGATACACCGGCGCACCGGCCGGATCCAGCTTACTCAGCGCCGCGACGATATTGCGCGTGTAGACAACGATGTTGGCCGGATTCTGCCAGGCATGCGGATCGTTCTTGCCGTGGTGGTGGTCATGATCGTGGCCGTCATGTTCGTCGTGTTCTTCGCTAATGCGATCGCGCACCGCGATGCCGTTCGATGCGACAACGATGTCGCCGCGATAGTTGGCCGATTGCACGACGCGTTCCATCCAGCCTTCAAAACCGAGACCGTTGATGACCACCAATTTGGCGCGGGCGACCGACTTGATGTGGTCGGGAGCCGGCTGAAACACGTGCGCATCCTGGTCAGGACCGACCAGCGTGGTCACGGCGATACGATCACCGCCCACATTGGCGACGACGTCGCCGAGGATGCTGAAGCTGGCGACGACCGGCAACCTGGCGTCGGCTGCGGATGCAGAAGATACCTGGGCGAGCAGCACAGCTGCGCCCAACACGATGTGACGAAACAATTTCACGACGACTCCTGATAAGAAATTATGCGCGCAGATGCGGCCGGCGCAACATGCGCGGCAACCAGCCGCGCGGGGCAAAGATCAAAGACAAGAAATAGAAACCGCCGGCACATACGATGATCACCGGCCCGGACGGCACCGACGCGTAATACGACAACATCAGCCCGGCATAGCCGGCGGCAGCAGCCTGCACCGTGCTGTTGACCAGTTGCGCCGGCAGCGTGTCATGCCACAGCCGAGCCGACACCGCCGGCAGCATCATGAGACCGACCGCCATCAGTGTGCCCAAAGTCTGGAACGACGCCACCAGATTCAGCACCACCAGCATCAAGAACAGTTGCTGATAAATCGTATTGCGTCCGCCGCTGGCAGCGAGAAAGGACGGATCGAAGCTTTCCAGCAGCAAACCCCGATACAGCCCCGCCATCAGCAGCACGCTCAGGCTGGACACTCCGGCCACCAGCAGCAAGCCTTCGGTATCCACGCCGAGCACGTTGCCGAACAGGATGTGCAGCAGATCGAGCTGGGTGCCGTGCCCGGAAATCATGATCACGCCGAGCGCCAGCGCCACGACGTAGACGGCGGCCAGGCTGGCGTCTTCCTTGAGTTCGGTATGGCGGCTGATCCAGCCGGCCAGTGCGACCACGATCACGCCGGCGAGGAAACCGCCGATGCTCAGCGCCGGCAAAGACAGGCCGAAGAAGATGAAACCCGCAGCCACACCCGGCAACACCGCATGGCTCAAGGCTTCGCCGAACAGGCTCATGCGGCGCAAGGTCAGCATCACGCCCAGCGGCGCACTGCTGAGCGCCAGCGCCAGCGTCGCCACCAGCGCGCGGCGCATGAAGGCAAACTCCTGAAATGGCGCAATCGCGAATTGATAGAAATCGTGCAGCAGCATCATCGCGGCGCTCCTTCGCTGTGCTTGACGTCGACAACGTCGACGGCATCGACAGCACAGAGCGGCGCATGCTCATCCACGGCTTCCGCCATGGAACGCGCGCGATGCAGGTTTTCATGGCACAGCACGGCTTCCGTTTCGCCCCAGGCGACGACATTGCGCGCCAGCAGCAAGGATTGCGGGAAAGCGCGGCGCACCTGATCGTAGTCGTGCAGCACGGCGATCACCGTGCGTTGCTCGGCATGCCAGGATTTGATGATGTGCAACAGGTCGTTGGTGGTTTTGGTGTCGATAGCGCTGAAAGGCTCGTCCAGCAGGATCAGTTCGGCATCCTGCAGCAGGATGCGCGCGAACAGCACCCGCTGGAACTGCCCCACCGACAGACTGGCGATCGAACGCTGTGCAAAACCGTCGAGGCCGACCGCGGCCAGGGCATCTTCGCCACGCCGCACCATGTCGCGGCTCATGCGACGGAACAGGCCGGCCTTCGACCAATATCCGAGCAGCACACAGTCCAGTACCGAAATCGGAAAGCTGCGATCGATCTCGGCCTGCTGCGGCAAATAAGCGATACGGCTGGCGGCGGCATGCTTGACTACGCGGCCGCTGTTGCAGCGAACCAGGCCCATGATGCTCTTGAGCAGCGTACTCTTGCCGGCGCCGTTGGGGCCGACGATGGCGGTCAGCGAACCTTGCGCGAAATGGCCGCTGACGTGATGCAGGGCCGGATGCCGGCGGTAGGTGACGGTCAGGTTTTCCAGGGAAATGGCGACGGACATGTTCAATCGCCTCCCAATGCCCACATGACGCCGAGCCACATGATCAGGCACACCGGCGCGACCAGCAGCACGCGTTGCCACCAGGGCAGCGCGAGGACGCTGGTTTGTTGAAAGAAGCGGGAAAGCATAGTTGTGGCGATATTTTTGTTAGTCGATTTGCTACGGCAACGAGCATTCAGAACACCCGGCAAATGGCCGCATGGAACCAAAATCACCGTTACAAATCTGTTTGCAACCGAGTTGCGAAACCACAATTATAATGCAACATTGTTGCAAGATGTGACAAGCCTCGAAGAAATCCGACAATCCAGTCAAAATGCTGCCCGAGCCTTTCCTTTCGGAAAATCCCGGCGGCTCAACCTGAAGAAAGATCGCGTCCATGAATTTTCGTACCCGTAAGCTCGCTGCAGTACTCTGCTCCGCCCTCCTGTTCTCCGTCGCTACAGTCGCCACTGCGCATGAAGCCCACGTCCACGGCGTCGGCAAGCTCGACGTCGCGCTCGACGGCAAGACGCTGTCGCTGCACCTCGACTCGCCGCTGGTGAATCTGATCGGTTTTGAACATGCGGCCAAGAGCGCCAAAGACAAGCAAGCCGCGCAAGACATGGCCAAGACGCTGCGTAATGCCGCCAACGTCTTCGTCACCACGCCGTCAGCAGAATGCAAGGTCAGTGGAGTCCAATTGGTGTCCGCAGCCATCGAACCTGCGTTGCTGGGAGAAGCGGCGGCAAACAAACCCGCAGGCCATGAAGATCACGACGGCCATGCCGACATGGATGCCGATTTCAGCTTTCAATGCGCATACCCGGAACGCCTGCAACGCATCGACGTAAAACTGTTCGACGCCTTCAAGGGATTCAACAGCATCGACGTGCAACTGGTCACGCCCAAGCGTCAGGGTGCAACCAAGCTGACGCCGGCGGCGGCAAGCATCACCATTCAATAATTGATCAAGCAACCAATATGAGCGACGCTGCCATCGCCTTGCGCGATATCTCTTTCACCTGGCCCGGCCAGAAGACGCCGACGCTGGCGTTGGACCGGTTCGATGTGCAGGCGCATGAACAGGTCTTCGTCAGCGGCCCCAGCGGCAGCGGCAAGAGTACGCTGCTGGCGCTGATCGGCGGCATCGCCAGTCCGCAAAGCGGCAGCGTCGCCATTCTCGGACAGTCGCTGGACGGTTTGCCGGCGTCGCGGCGCGACCGCTTTCGCGTCGATCATATCGGCTTCATTTTTCAGCAATTCAATCTGATTCCTTACCTGTCGATTCTGGACAACGTGCTGCTGCCTTGCCAGTTCTCGGCTTATCGCCGCGAACGCGCGCTGGCGCAAGGACAGGATTTGCACGCGGCGGCGCATTCGCTGTTGCGCAGCCTCGACCTGGCGCCGGATTTGTGGACGCGTGCGGTGACGCAATTGTCCATCGGCCAGCAGCAACGCGTGGCGGCGGCGCGCGCGCTGATCGGCCGGCCTGAAATCGTGGTCGCCGACGAACCGACCTCGGCCCTCGACAGCGACCGCCAGCAAGCCTTTCTCGACCTGATCCAGCATGAGTGCGAACAGGCCGGCGCCAGCCTGGTGTTCGTCAGTCATGACCAGCGCCTGGCCGAGCGCTTCCATCGCCGCATCGCGCTCAACGACATCAATCGTTGCGCCGCCGTGGAGGAATCGGCATGAGTTTCCTCTTCCGGCTTGCCGCGCGCAGCGCGTGGAATCGCCGTTTCACCTTGGGCCTGATGCTGCTGGCGATTGCGCTGTCGAGCGCCATGCTGCTCGGCATCGAGCGCGTGCGCCACGAAGTGCGCGACGGCTTCTCGCAATCGGTGTCCGGCACAGATCTTGTGGTGGGCGCGCGCACCAGCCCGGTTCAGTTGATGCTGTATGCGATCTTCCGCATCGGCGGCGCGACCAACAACATGGGCTGGGACAGCGCGCAAAAGCTGGCGAAAAATCCGGCGGTGAAATGGACGATTCCGCTATCGCTGGGCGACTCGCATCGCGGCTTTCCGGTGCTGGCGACCAACGGCAATTATTTTGAACATTTCCACTATGGCGATGGACAGGCATTGCGCCTGAGCGAAGGCCGCCCCTTCGCCAGCGTATTCGAAACCGTGATCGGCGCCGAAGTCGCGCAGCGCCTGCATTACAAACTCGGCGACCGCATCGTGCTCAGCCACGGCATGGGCAGCCTGCATCTGACCGATCACGCCGACAAGCCGTTCACGGTGGTCGGAGTCCTGGCGCGCACCGGCACGCCGGTGGACCGCACCGTGCACATCGGTCTCGATGCGATGGAAGCCATCCATCTGGATTGGGAAGGCGGCGCACCGATGCCGGGCCTGTCGATTGCGCCGGCGCTGGTCAAGAAATTCGACCTGACGCCCAAAACCGTTACCGCCGTGCTGGTCGGCCTGAAGAATCGCGCAGCGGTGTTCGGCGTGCAGCGCGACATCGCCGACGACAACAGCGAGCCCTTGATGGCGGTGCTGCCGGGCGTGGCGCTGGACGAATTGTGGCAAGTTGTCGGCGTCGGCGAAAACGCGCTGCTGGTGGTCTCCGGCATGGTGGTGATCGTCGGCCTGGCGGGACTGGTGTCGGCGATCCTCGCCAGCCTGGGAGAGCGACGGCGCGAGCTGGCGGTGCTGCGTTCGGTCGGCGCGCGACCCGGCGACATTTTCCTGCTGCTGGCGCTGGAAGGGTTAGCCGTGATGCTGGCCGGCGTCGTACTGGGCGTGGTTTTGCTGACGCTGGCGCTGTTTGCGCTGGGGCCCTTCCTCAGTGCGCAATTTGGCGTAACATTGCATCCGGCCCTGCCCGCTGCCGGTGAATTGCAACTGTTGCTGTGGACCATCGTCGCCGGCTTTGTCGCCAGCCTGTTGCCGGGCTTGCGCGCTTACCGCCTGAGCCTGGCCGATGGCCTGACCCCGAGAATTTGAGGTCACGCATTGAACGCGTGAAAATGAAATCATGAAAAGTATTACCTGGATAGGCGGCATCGTAGCCGCCGGATTGCTGGTCGGCTATGGCGCCCATCTTGCCGCAACGCCCAAGACCTTGGCTGCAGCGCCAACGGCAGAGGCGATCAACGCCGGCACGGCGGCCGGGGCGGCATCGGCGCCGTATTCCGACAACGCGCAATATAAAGTCGGCGATCATCTGCAACAAAGTCCCGATCTGTCGAACAAGCCCTACAAACCATCCGGCAAGAACGAGGGCGCCTTCCGCGAGATCGCCTGGGAATCCCTGATGCCGAAAAACTGGGACGCCATGGCGCCGTTCAAGGGATTGAAGCTGGACAAGATGGAAGACGGCGATCCGCGCGCCATGGAAGCGCTGTGGAAGGCCAAAAAGTACTGGAAGAATGCGCCCATCGATCCGAGCATGGACGGCGTATCGATCCGCATCCCCGGCTTTGTGGTGTCGCTGGAGCGCGAAGGCGAAGCGCTGAAAGAGTTCCTGCTGGTGCCCTACTTCGGCGCCTGCATTCACGTGCCGCCGCCGCCGGCCAACCAGATCATCCACGTTCACAGCAGCAAGCCGGTCAAGAACACTCGCACCATGGATGCGGTGTGGATCAGCGGCGTGCTGAAGGTGGAACATTCGGACACGATGATGGGCACCGCCGGCTACAGCCTGGCGTCGGTCAAGGTGGAACCGTACACGGATCAGGCGCCTGCGCAGTAGGCGGATTTCATTGCAGAGCTGTGGATATGCAGGCCAAGTTATCCCCACATTTTGGGAGCAAGCCTGTGGATAAGCGCTGGAGAAGTCGCTTAAGTGTTTGATAACAATCGAAATTTCAATTCGTTGTCATTCTTGGGCAAGCGAGAACAAAAATCGCGGAAAAGATATAGCTAATTACGCACCCCGCGCCACCGGGCTGGATCACCAGCAGGGAGGATGGCAGCTTCCACTACGTGTGCGTACAGCCGGGTTACAACGCCACTATCCGGCATTGGCGACTACTCAAGCCAACTCTCGCCGATCTTTGCCGCAAAATCGTTGAGGAAAAAAAACCTGCGATACTTGCGTATCGCAGGTGAATCTAAAGCAAGTTTAGAGGAGACAAGCGGAATTCTATCGACGACGTATGACGGCTTCGTGACACTCTGAAACTGTTTCGCGCATTCCCGAATCGGCGGCAACCATAATGGGATAGTTGCTGCTGTCATCAACAAGTCACAAAGCCAGATTATCCTGTCTACTCTTTCGCGATACATGCAACCGATATGCATGATTGCAGGGTGTGCCGGACCAACCGTCCGGTGCACCATTTCCGCCTCCCTCCCCTACCTTTGCTTTCCCCAAGAGTACCTCTTACTGCTGCTACGCACTTCCCCGACTACTACTACTGCTGCTACGGCTACTTCCACTTCCCTGTTCGTTTGCATCGCAATACCGCTTACCAGGCGCCTGTCATCTGCAGACGGCTGAGTTTGATCTTTGTGCCTTCGCCTTCCGCACCTTGCATGACCAGATCGGTGCCGAGTTCTTTCGGCGGCTTCTGATACCACTCCATGCACACCTGCGACAGATTGCTCAGGGCAGGCTTGCTCATGAACTGCTGTAACAATTCCTTCGTCAGCGCCAGATTCGGTTCCAGATAAAAATCACCCGGTACGCTCAAGGCATTTGGCGACGCCGACATGCGCGCCAGATCCTTCTGAAACATTTGCCGCGGCACGGCCATCGGATGCCCGGCAGACTCCAGCAATTCCTGGAACACCGGCGCCATCAGATCCAGCGCATAGCCGTCGCACTGCACCCAGCAATGAAACGCGTCGCTGTTGCTCTCGACCTTGTCGCCATCCAGCGTGCCGAATGACAAGGCGCCGCTGCTGTCTTCGCTGATCAGGTAGAACGCCGCGCCGGCAACCGGAAAGGCATTTTTCTTGTAAAACTTTTTCAATATCTGCGCCGCGGTCACGCTGAAGAAAAAACTCGCGGCAGGAATATTGGCGTCGACACTCTCGAGTACCGAGTGAATGACACGGAAAATACGTTGATAATCCGCAAGCGGGATGAGGGGGCGAATGTTAGGTGATTTCATCCGCGTATTTTCTCATACCGTCCATCTGCTCACGCCACATCGATCTGCATTCATGCCGTTCAACTGCGATCAGGCGGCTTCCTTGCGATGACAATCCTGGTTCTTGCCATGCAGGAAGCAAGAGCAGTTCACGTCATGGTGCACCGAGCAGACGGTCAGTTCGCGCAGGCGTTCCATCTTGCCGTGGTCAGCCGAGAGCATGCGCAGGCGTTCGCGGGAAAGTTTGACTTCGCGCTTGTTCCATTGGCAATCGGCGCGGATGAAGAGGTACATCAGCACCAGGCAAAAACCCAGATAGGTAAGAAACATCAGGGCGATATCGTTTGGCACAGTCTCGGTGATGAAATGCATGATGACCTCCGTTAGTTCAGTTTGCGATCAGATTTGCTGCCGGCTGTTGCCTGCTGCCGGCTTTGCAAAGCGTCGTTCCATGGAGATCATCTTAGTCACGCAAGCGTGCGTAATCTATCGGGGAATTCCCTATGTCTGTGCGGCACTTCTTCTCTATGGAAAATGCGTTTGAGATGATGAGGAGAGAGGGGATGCTTCCGGAGGCCTGCGCGCCGGTATCGCGGAACATCGGCGTGGCGATTGTGCCGCGCGTGAGGACTGCTACGGAGTCACAGCCGAGTCACTGCAGAATCAATCAAAGACATGCGACACCGCGCATGCCTTTAACGGAACAAATTATGAAGAGAGTGAAGAAAATCAGTGCGACTGCGCGTCGATGTCCGCCAGCGATTCCCGGCCGCGCTGGGTGATTTCAAATTCCTTGCTGCCTTCTTTTTCGACGATGTGTCCTTTGCGCCCGAGGAAAATCGCGACATCGGCGTCGATATGCGCGTTCGGGTCAAGGCTGAGCCCGCGCAGCGCTTCGATGCAGCGGTAGATGAACAAGGTCTGCTTGCCCTTTTCCGTCAATGCCAGTTGGCCGTCGCGGCTGTATTCCAGGAATTTGAGGCCGGTCAGGCGTTTGGCGTTGCGGGCGACGCAAGCGCTCGGACGGCCGCGGTGTTCTTTTCGGCTGACTTGGCCGAGGGCGTCAAATTCATCTTTGGTCAGATCGTCGCTCATTGCATTCTCCGTGTTGATTCAGGCAGATAGACAGTTTGCCAGAATGTCCGGGCCGCTATGGTAAGCGCGCGCGCAGCCGCAGGCAACGAGAATCGGCCGAAATGCCCGGCGGCAATAAAACTTTTGTCTCTACTTACCCACAATGCCTGTGAATAGATCTGTGGACAAGCTGTGGGGGAACCCGTCAATGCCTTGCCGTAGCTGGTCCGGCAACAGATTGATTATTTAATAAGCGCCCGCAGGCCGAAAAGCGGTCAAAAAAAACCCGCCGAGCAGTCGCAGGGCGGGTTCAGTCTCAAAAACATCTTCCAGGAGGTTTATTGAGGAGACGTTTTCACTTTATCGCAGAAAATCCCGCAGGAAAACGATCAATACCTCATTCGCTTATGCCATTCCGGCATAAGCGAGAGCACGTCGGCGCACATCCCCTCCCTCGGCTCCAGCTACATCGGCGGCTTGACGCCGTCCTTTTCCACGACGACACGAGCCGCGCTCCAGTCGTCGCCGACATGTGTTGCCACGACAAACACTGCCAGACCCGGCTTGACGTCCTGCAAGGCGGCCGGAACGATGGTCACGACAGGCACGTCTTTAGGCACGGAAATCTTGATGGTCTTGCCTTGATAGACCATATCCAGATCGCGCCCGGCGCTGCCCGAAACAACGGCGGAAACCGTCGCATTGGTCATGCTGCTGCCCGGCAGCAGGTCCCAGTCGTAATGTCCTTCCCCGCTGCCGCGCGCTTCTTCAGGAAACACCACCACTTCCAGCGCCTGGATACTGCCATTGACGCCCGGCTTGCCGGCCGCGCCGATGAAACTGCCTTGCTTGATCGCCGACATGTCCAGCGGTTTGACAGAGGCGTAGCGCGTGGCGTCGCTCAGGTGCAGCTTGAGGTTTTTACCTTCCCGCGTCAGCACTTCGACGTCGGTGCCGCTGACGGCGGCCACCGTCCCGCGGATCCGGCTTGGCGCGGCGTTCTGCGCCTGCGACAGCAAGGGTAAGGCCAGCAACGCGAATGTGAACACGGACAACAACCTGGAGCGACTCGACATGACGATTCCTTCGGTGGACGAAGGAATCAGTCTAGCATCGGGCTGAAAATGCTGCTGACGGCGCCAGGGAAAGGAACGCACGCCGGCAACCGTGCCCGACAGTGCAAAAGCGGCGTTATCGCCATGATGGCGACGACTTGAGCAATTCTCTGCAGTCGCCGCAGATAGGTTCGTCTATCGGCAAAAATTGCTTAAAAGTATTTTAAGAAGAATATTTCAAATTATTTGCCAATCGAAAGTACGGATGCGAATTCCGTCAAACACAAATACCTGAAAAATCTCGAATTTTTTCGATGTTATTTACGCCGTCAATTTGCAAGAATGGGATCAAGTCACTCGCATCCTCATCGGTTATGCATCGGCTGATGCCTTTCCCTCTTCAGCCGCGCAACGTCCACGGCAGAGAACGCGACTCTGCCTTCCAGTTTTTCGGGGGAGTGACGAGCTTGTCCGGCACCGATTCCCCTGGTGCCGGACTTTTTTATTGTGCTTCGGAAAATGCATGGAGAAAACCGGTCCCAATAAAAAAGCAGCATCCGAATCAATCGAATGCTGCTTTTGATCTATTCAACAATCCCGCGCGATTTCTGACGAAATATCAGACCTGATGCGTCGTCAGCCCAGACGCCAATTGGATCGATGGCGATAGCGCGACTTGACGATGTGCATGTCGTCATTCGCCGCCTGCTCCTGCGCTGTACGGCGAAATACATTACGGCCGGCATTGGTCAGATTGAAAGCGCCTCCCAGATTGGGAACGCCCAAACCTTTGCTGATGACACTTTGCACCACGCGACGCGGGATGATGCGGAAATCTCCCTTGAAGACGCTATACATCCAGCGCAATTCTTCACCGGTTAATTCGGCATTTTTATCGATAGTTTTCATGATTTCCTCACGGCAAGTAAGTCCATAGTAGCACAAACCGGAGAAAAGTGTAGATGCCGCAAATCCTTTACCAGAAAGGAATGCAAGGCTTTCAACATGTTTTTTTCACATGTTTTGAAGGGTGTGGAATAGTTGAATTGATGTTGAAATCAGCCACCCGGAGATTTCAGGAAAAATACCGCCGGCAAACAATCAGGCCGGACGGCCCTTCACCGCGATGTTCACCGCATAGCCCGGCAGGGATATCTGCGCAGCTGCCCGCTCTTCCGCCGTCAGGTCCAGCATGTCGTGATAGACCAGTTGCAAGACTTGTGAAACGCCAAGATCGGGATGAGATTGAGCCTTCTCGTTGATCAGGCGGTCCGCCTGGCGCCGGTTGCCGTCGCATACGTCAACGATGAACTGGCGCTGACGCTGCTCAGGCGTCTGCCAGGCAGCACAGGAAGAAGCGAACTTATTGAGATTGAACAGATAAACGACACTGCAGAAAACGGCAAAAACCCAGAGAAAACTGCTCATGTTTGAACTCACGTATGGTTGAACGTCGAATGTTCAACATTGTGAATTCTTGCCTCCTGCCTTGATATAGGAAAACTCTCAAACGCAAGCGGCATGCGTCTTACCCGCATGCAACGCATGAGGCGACCGAACCAGGCATACAGAAAAGAAAGCAGGGATTGCGCGTGATGAGGCTATCCGAAAAATTCACGCAGCAGGAAAGCCTGCAAACCAGCAGTATCAGCCGGACGCGCTGAGAGAGAAACGACACGGCCGAGCTTGTAGGACTCCCAGTTGAAGTCGCCGGAATAGTATTTCCGGATCAGCGCGATCATGCTGTCGACGATGGCTTTTTCCACGTCGCCGTTGGGACCGGCGTCCACGGTGATGGTCTGGCGCTGGCTATTGCGTACATCGGTGGTCCACCCCCGGAATATATACTGCGCCACACGCGGACCTTTGCTGACGATCTCGAACACGCCGTTCGTGCCGCCGCTGGCCTTGCGCGCCTGGAAGGCAATGTTGGCGCGCGCAATCTCGTTGGCCGACGGCCCCTGCTCTGCCGCGCGCGCCTCGGCGTTCTCGCGGGCGGCGGAATCCTCGGCTGCCCGGCGGCGCTCGCGCGCAGCATTGAGCATCGTGGACATGTCCATTTCAGGAGGAGCCTGGGTGATGGCGGTCGGTGAAGGCGGCGGCGCTTCACGGGCCGGCGCCGTACTTGGTCTGGGGTTGGCGCGCGCGACCTGTTTCGGTTGCGGGGAAGTTTTCTTGACCGGTTTCGTTTTTTCCGGCGGCGCCGGCTGCTTGACGGCTGACGGCGGCGGCGTACTCCGGACGAACGTCACCTCAAGCGGCTCGTGCGAGGAATTCGCCTGTACATTGATTTTTTGCAGGCTGGGCCGCAAAACAAAGAACAGCAACACGTGAACAAGTATCGACAGGCTGACGCCGACGATGGTCCTGTTGCGGGTGCGCGTTCTGGAGGTTGAGTGAGATCGTTTCGTAAAAATCGTCATACCATGCAACAACAACGGATAGCATCCAATTTTTAGCGCCCCTCATACCCGATGCAAGGCGCATCGGGCATCGGTTCTGGATCGATGATCCGCAATGCTACTGGCTTGGGCTGAAGAATGCAAACCTGCAGCCCTATACGGACTAACAGCATTGCACCCAGGAATGCCCCGTCCCTTGCCCCGGCGCCTGATTATTCTTAATGCCGCCAGCGACCGCCGCCTCGCCAACCGCCCCAATAGCCGCCGCCGTAACCGTAATACACGCTGGCCGACGGCACCACATAGACGGGGCCCGGCGACGCGTAATAAGGATCGTAAGGTACGGCAACGCAGCCGCCCAGCATCAATACCGGAATGATCCACAATAAACGTTTCATCATGCCCTCGCTGCCGGAATTATTCTTTTTACATGATGGGAGTCCGCCGGCATCTTTTCCAGCGCAATTACCTTTTGTTACCTTGCGCGTGATACCGATACATTGATAGCGCCCATTCGCTGCGGCTATCGTGCCGCGCCATGGATGCTTATATAATCAGCGCTCCATAAAAACATTCCATCATCCGGAGACACCCGATCCGCGCCAGGGCAACGCCTGACGCCCGAGCTTGGATCGCTGCCCGCCTCACCCACCGACAAGTACCCATGACTACTGCTTCCGCCCCCGTTGTCGTCATCGCCCCCGATTCATTCAAAGGCTCCCTGAGCGCCGAGCAAGTCGCCCAGGCGATCGGCGCCGGCGTGCTGGCAGCGGCGCCGCACGCCGAAATCCGCCTGTGCCCGATCGCCGACGGCGGTGAAGGCACCTTGGACGCCCTGCTCCATGCAGGTGGCGAAGTCCGCCGCCTGCAGGTGCGCGGCGCGGCCGGCGCCATGCGCGAAGCGGCCGGCGGCATCCTGAGCGATGGCAGCGCCGTGATCGAATCAGCTGAAATCGTCGGTCTGACCGATACCACCGGCACCGCCGTAGCCGTCGAAGACCGCTCCACGCTCGGAATCGGCGACGCCTTGCTGGCGCTGCTGGACAGCGGCGCCCGGCGCTTCCTGATCGCCTTAGGCGGCAGCAGCACCAATGACGGCGGCATCGGCATGCTGGTCGCACTGGGCCTGAAACTGCTGGATGCGGACGGCAAGCCTCTCGATTCGGTGCCGTCGCAGTTGGACAAACTGGCGCGCGTCGACGTCAGCGGCCTTGATCCGCGTCTGAAAGATATCCACATCGTCGCCATGTCGGACGTCGACAATCCGCTCTGCGGCGAGCACGGCGCGACTGCCGTCTTCGGCCCGCAAAAAGGCGTCAAGCCCGACCAAGTCAAGCCGCTGGACGCCCTGCTGGGCCGTTTCGCTGCGTTGTTCGAACAAGCCAGCGGTCGCAGCGAGGCCAACTCGCCCGGCGCAGGCGCAGCAGGCGGATTGGGCTATGCACTGCTGATGCTGGGCGCGGAGTTTCAGTCCGGCGCCCAGACCGTGGCCGACTATATCGGCCTGGACGCCGCCCTGAAAAACGCCGACTGGCTGATCACCGGCGAAGGCCGCAGCGACGTCCAGACCCTGCATGGCAAAGCGCCCTTCATCGCGGCGCAACGCGCACGCCTGGCCGGCGTTCAGACCTCGCTGTTGTCGGGCGGCATCGACCGCAGCGCGTTGCCGCAATTGCAAACCAGTTTCTCGGGATGTTTTTCCATCGTCTTCGGCCCGGCGACGCTGAGCGACGCCATCGGCAACGCTGCGGCGCTGCTCAAAGACAGCGCAGAGCAAATGACCCGGCTGTGGCTGTCGGGTCGCGACAAGGGTTGAAGAGCGACAGGACAGACACTTACCCGAGAGCACTTATCCGCAGGCAAAAGTTACCCACAAAAACCGGGGATAACTTTGTGGATAAAGTTGAGGAGTTCTCACTATCCTTTTGATTTAAAAGGAATTTACTCGTCTGATAAAAGTGGATGCATTTGCGTGCCCCACTTCGCAGGATCGAAATCCGGGGTCAAATCCGCTCAGGAAAGCCCGAATTCCTGCGCGACCAGTTCATACGAGCGTTTGCGCGCCGCATGCTCATGGATGATGGTCACGATCATGACCTCGTCCGCGCCGTAAGCGGCGGCCAGGGTTTCAATCTGCTCTCTTACCCTGACTGGAGAACCCACCACGGCGCGTCGGCCGGACGGCAGGGTCGACGGCGGCAAATTGTATTCTTCAAAAAACTTCAGTGCGGTGTCTATCGACGGGATCTTGTCCAGACGCCGTCCGCTGTGCATGTGGATCAGGCGCATGCCGTAGCTGGTTGCCAGCAGGCGGGCCTCTTCATCGGTGTCGGCGCAGATGACTTGCAAGGCCACGCCCTGCCGCGGCGACGGACAGCGCGGCGATGGCGTGAAGTCGCGCCGGTAACGTTCCGCCACCGGTTCGCCGGCCGCATGGATGAAGTCCGCAAACATATAAGGCAAACCCATTTGCGCCGCCCAGATCCCGCTTTGTGCGGAAGAACCCAGCATCCACGGCTGGATCAGCTCCGGACTGCCGGGCAAGGCCGACAGACGCGCAAACGGATGGTCGTCGGGCAACTCGTCCCAGAGATAACCCAGCAACTCGTTGAGCTGCTCAGGGAAATCGTCTTGCGGGTGCTGGCGCCGGTCGCGCTGCAGCGCCGACGCCGTCAGCGAATCGCTGCCCGGCGCCCGTCCCAGCCCCAGATCGATGCGCCCCGGATACAGCCCGCTGAGCATGCTGAACGACTCCGCCACCTTCAATGGACTGTAATGCGGCAGCATCACGCCGCCGCTACCGAGCCGCAAGCGCGAGGTCGCTGCCGCGATCGGGCCGATCAGCACTTCGGGACTGGCGCAGGCCAATGACGTAGTGCCGTGATGTTCCGCCACCCAATAACGGTAATACCCGAGACGATCGGCCAGCATTGCCAGGTCGACGGCGTTTTTCAGCGCCTGCGCGCTCGACATCCCCTCCGATACCGGCGCCTGGTCCAGAACGCTGATCTGCAGCGAGGAGGAGGAAGAATTGACTGAATTGTTGGGAGAAACGGACATGACGATAAAGAGCAGCGATTAATCCGGCAAGGATAGACGAATTCGTTCAAACCGTTTTTTTGCGGCCGGTTTTGCGCCTGTGCCGCCACCGCAGGCCGACTCGCTCTGCAGGCAGCGTAATCTTCGTGCAACATTGAATTGATATCGTGCAATTTATATGATTAACTGGCTGCATCGCCGATGCTTAAGCGTTTCCCCCAGCGCAGTTCGGCGAACTAACATGCATAGCTGGGATCCATCGGCAGATAAATAAAAACAGGTAAATTTCCCAAGTGGAAACATTTGCAGATAGGATGACTCAAACTGTAAAGATTTGTAGTGTCATTAGAATTACTTCAAAACGTGCGCATTTTCGATTAAGATGCACGATTTAAGTTGTCATATTTACAAAACTTTGCCTCACTGATTCACGTTTGTTGCTCCGCCAACATCCCGCACAACGCAAATCGCAAAACGTTTTGTAATCAGTCCTGGGAGTCAAGTTTGCGCCGAATAGTCCTTTCTCTTTTTGCTGTTGCCACTCTTCTGCTGGGCATCTCCGCATCGGCGCAGGTGCCGACGGACCCGACCAAAACCGGCGAGGTGATGTCCGCTCCGCCCGGCACGCTGTCCACACTGGCGCTCCCCTCTTCCGCAGTCACCAATACCCGCGTCGGTTCCGGCGATGTGTTGCGCGTGACCGTGTTCGGCCAGCCCGACCTGTCGGCAGAAGTCGGCGTCAACGACAAAGGCGTATTGACCCTGCCGCTGATCGGCGGCGTTGAGGTGACCGGCCTGACGACCAGCGAAATTTCGGCGCGCGTCGCCGATGCGCTGCGCAAGGGCCAATACCTGCGCAATCCGGAAGTGTCGGTCGAGGTAGTCCAGCTGCGCAGCCAGATGGTGTCCGTGCTGGGTGAAGTCAGCCGTCCCGGCCGCTATCCGATTCCCGGCCACCTGAGCGTGCTGGAGCTGCTGGCGACTGCCGGCGGCCTCACTACCCAGGCCGACCAGACCGTCACCCTGCTGCGCCGCAAGACCGACAACAGCGGTACAAACAGTACGGAGAGCGACGTCCGCATCCCCATCCTGCTGGGTGAAACCAAAGCCACCGAGCGCAGCCCGCTCGACGTTGAGCTCAACAGCGGCGACGTCGTCTACGTCAACAAGAAGAAACTCTTCTATATCCATGGCGAAGTCAATCGCCCCGGCTCCTACCCGATGGAACAGGACATGAACGTGATGCGCGCCATCTCCCTCGGCGGCGGCATGACCCAGCGTGCTTCGCAGCGCCGCATTTATATCAATAGGGAAATGCCTGACAAGGGCGTGGAAGAAATCAAGGCAAAATTGACGGACCCTGTCATGCCCGGCGACGTCGTGTACGTCAATGAAAGTCTATTCTGAACAAACATCAAGGTTATAACGTGAATCTGCAGGCTCCGGAAACCGGTTTATCGTCCAAGCAGCTGGCGTCGATGATTTCGGCGCGGCGCAGCACGATATTCAAAACCCTGTTGGCGACAATGGCGGTCACGATCGTCGTGACCCTGCTGCTGCCAAAGACCTACACCGCCTCGTCCGACGTCTTCCTCGACTACAAGGGCAACGATCCGATCAACGGACGCCTGTTCTCGCCGATGATGGACGAGAGCTACATGCAGACCCAGCTCGACATGATCAAGAGTCAGGCGGTCGCGGAAAAAGTCATCGACGCGCTCGACCTGGAACGTACCGCTGCCTATCACGAAGCCGTTGAACGCAGCGGCGAAGCGCGCGCGCATTCGCAACTGGTCAAGCGCATCAACGACAGCACGATGGTGGTGACGCGCCGCTCCAGCCGCGTGATCGAAGTCGAATATGCCGCCGGCACCGCCGAGCAGTCGCGCGATCTGGCCAATGCCGTGGTGCGCGCCTATATCGAACTGAACCAGCAGATTTCCTCCGCCTCGGCGCGCGCGCGCCGCGAACAGTACAACGCGCAGCTCGAACACCTGCGCAAGGAAGCCGATTCCATTCAGCAGAAACTGACCCAGTATCAGCAGGAAGTCGGCATCCTCGATCCGAACGAACGCAACGACCTGCAATCGCGCCAGCTGGGCGACCTGATGACCTCGCTGATCGCGGTGCAGAACCAGCAGCAGGAAGCCCAGGCCCGCAAGAGCGCCACCGACAGTCTGGTGCGCGGCGGCATGCGCATCGACGAATTGCCGGAAGTCGCGCAACGCCCCAACATCAACGATCTGAAATCCAAGCTCAGCGACGTCAACAAACGTCTGGCGGATGTACAGGATGTGTTGGGCCCGCGTCATCCGAAAACGCTGGCGCTGCTCAGCGAGCGTGACGATATCTCGGCACGCATCACCCGCGAAGCGCGCAGCTCGCTGGATGCACAGCAAATCGATTCGCGCCGTCTGGCCATGCAGGAGCAGGCGCTGCAAAAGGAAGTCGATACCCAGCGCGCCAAACTGCTTGAACAGAAACAGCACCGCGACATCATCACGTCCTACCAGCGCCAGCTCGACAGCGTCGAACGCGTCTACAACACCGCGCTGGCGAAATACGATGAGATCCTCATGGCCAGCAACATCAACACTTTCGACCTGACGGTCCTGCGCGTGGCGGAAGCGCCGAGTTCGCATTCCAAGCCCTTGCTGATGCAAAACATCGCCGCCAGCATCCTGGTCGGCCTGGCGCTCGGCTTCTGCCTGGCCCTGCTGTACGAACTCGGCCAACGCCGCGTGCGCTGCGAAGACGATCTGGTGCGCGGCATCCATCTCCCGTTAATCGGCCATATCGGCATCCGCTAAGACTGTAATGACCATGGCAACAGAAACTACATCCACCAGCGCCGCAACTGCCGACAAGATGGGTTCCCGCTTCGTGGAAGCGGGCCTGCTGACCGAGGCGCAGGTCGCCCGCGTCGTCGAATTGCAAAACTCGGCCAACATCCGCTTCGGCGAAGCCGCCGTGCGTCTCGGCCTGCTGACCGAACAAAATGTGCAGGCCGTACTGTCCGATCAGTTCAACTATGCGACTGCGCTGGTATCGACCGAAGGCCTGGACAAGTCGCTGGACATCGCGCTGGCACCGTTCGGCATGGAAGCCGAAGCGATCCGCCAGATCCGCGCCGAGCTGTCGATTCGCCTGAGCGATCAGGAAAAAATCTCGCTGGCCATCGTCAGCACCGCCGAAGGCGAAGGCAAGTCCTATCTTGCCGCCAGCCTGGCGCTGGCCTTCTCGCAAATGGGCAAACGGACGCTGCTGATCGACGCCGACATGCGCTCGCCGAAACAGCATCTGTTGTTCGGCGTGGAAAACAAGACCGGCCTGTCGACCATGCTGGCCGGCCGTACCGAGATTTCCGCCGGCGGCCTGGCCGAAGGTTTTCCGCATCTGCATATTCTCAACGCCGGGCCGCAGCCGCCGAATCCGCTGGAAATCCTGCTGCAACCGGCCCTAAGCAATCTGATGCTGCAACTGTCCAACGACTTCGATGTCTTCATCGTCGACACGCCGGCAGCGCAAACCTCTTCCGACGCGCAGACCATTTCGCAACAGGTCGGCATGTGCCTGCTGGTGGCGCGACAGCATTATTCCCGCCTGGACGACCTGCGTCAGACACAAGCGCAAATGAAGACCGCAGGGGCGCAAATCATCGGCACGGTCTACAACCAGTTCGCCGAAGAAGACACGTTCGACCAGCTCGAAGGCAAGGGCAAGAAACTATGGCATCGTCTGCGCAAATGGCTGAGCAGCCCACTCAACAGGTAGGCGGCGTCAGCAGCCGCAAGCTCCTCACGCACTCTCTGGCCTCGCTGCTCGACCAGGCCCTGCTGAGCGGCCTGAACTTTGCGCTGGGGCTGGTGCTGATCCGTCTGGCCACCAAGGAATCTTATGGCGTCTATTCGCAGATGTATGTCGCCGGCATCTTTGCCTCCACCGTCATCGAAGCGCTGATCACCGGGCCGCTGACCACCATCGCGCCCGGCAAGACGGTCGCCGAACGTGCGCGGCTGACGACGCTGCTGCTGCGTTTCCAGTGGCAGCTCAGCATCGGTCTGGCGGTATTGTTCGGCGTCGGCAGCGCCGTGATCGCCGCGGTCACCAAAATCGACGCGCATCCGGTCTGGCTGGGCGTCGCCTTCGCCATCTACATCCTGGCCAACGCCCAGCGTGAATACCATCGCAGCATCAGCTTCATCGAAGCCCGCCCCCGCCGCGTGCTGCATACCGACGTTTCGTATGCCCTCGGCGTGCTGGTCGGCGTCGGCATATTGCTGCTGGTCGGCTATCTGACAGTACCCGCCATCCTGCTGGTGCTCGGGCTGGCGAACATCGCCGGCATGTGGCGCAGCACCGATCACGGGCCTGCCTCAGCTGCCTCCGCGCACACGGACGACAACACCGAATACCGTGCCGCCGTCGGCGAAGTCATGCAGCGCGGACGCTGGGCCTTGCCCGGCGCGCTGGTGGCATGGGCCACCAACTACAGCTACTTGTATCTGGCAGCGGCGGTGCTCGGCGTCGCCGCATCGGCAGACCTGAACGCCTCGCGCCTGCTGCTGATGCCGATCTCGCTGTCGGTGCTGGCCTGGTCGCGTGTGGCGCGACCGATGGTCAGCCGCCTGTTTGCGGCGCGCGACTGGAAGCATCTCGACCGCCTGGCCTGGGCCTCGGTCGCCGGCATCGAAATCGTCACCATCGTCTACGTCATCGCGCTGTGGCTGGCCTTGCCCTGGCTGCAAGCGCATGTGCTGGGCGCCAAATATCATGGACTGGAACCGATGGTGCTGGCCTGGGGCGGCTACTTCGCCATCAATGCGGCGCGCTGGATCGGCTCGTCCTGGCTGACCAGCAATGACCAGTACAAGCTGCTGCTGTTGAGCGGCATCGCCTGCCTGGTCATCATGCTGATTTCCGCGGCGGTATTCATTCCGCTGTACGGCACCTGGGGCGCGATCCTGTCGCTGATCATCGTGGAAGTGTTCGACCTGCTGCTGATCTGGGCCGTCTTCCTGCCCATGCTGAGGCGCAAACAGACATGACCGCACCCATCGATATCAGTATCTGCATCTGCACCTTCCGCCGTCCCGAGCTGCTGGACCAGTTGCTGGCCGCGCTGACCGAACAGTCCTGCGACGCCTTGCGCATCGAAGTGGTCGTGGTGGACAACGACCCGGCCGCTTCGGCTGCGCCGGTCTTGCGCGACTGGCAAGCGCACTTCCCCATGCCGCTGCACGCCCGACATGAAAGCACGCCCAACATCGCCAAGGCGCGCAACGCCGCCGTACATACCGCGCAAGGCGAATGGGTACTGTTCATCGACGACGACGAAGCGCCCGACGCCGACTGGATCCGCCACATGGTCGCCGCGCAGCGCCATTACGACGCGGACGCGGTATTTGCCCCCGTGCTGCCGCGCTACCGCGACGATACGCCGACCTGGATACGCAACGGCGACTTCTTCAATCGCCGCCGCTTCGCCACCGGCACCGTCATCACGACCAAAGACGCCCGCACCGGCAACGTGCTGATCCGGCGCAGCAAACTGATGGCTGTTCCAGGTCCCTTTGACGCCGCCTTCGGCCGCACCGGCGCGGAAGACACCATGCTGTTTCGCGACATGCTGGCGCACGGCGCCAAATTCGTCTGGTGCGACGAAGCCACCGTCAGCGAAGAAGTCCCGGCCCAGCGCGCCAACCTGAACTGGCTGCTGCGCCGCTCATACCGGCTCGGGCAAACTTACGTCTTGTCGGAAATCGCTCGCCTGCGCGGCGTACAGCGCTTGCTGCGCGCAACCCAGTTGGGAATACGCGCGCTGCTGCAGTTGCTGGTTGCCGCCGGCGTGACGCTGGCGACGTTTCCGTTTTCCCGCATCATGTCGATTCGCTGGCTGCGCACCACGCTGGCGCAATGCGGCAAATTAAGCGCCCTCGCGGGCCATCGTTATCATGAATACGGCAACTGAGCAATTGGACGCGGCGCGTCCGGTACAAGGATCACAGGGACCATCGTCGGTCATCAGCAAGCTCGACCCGTTTCTGGTGCGCCTGCTGATCGTCATGAGCATGACGTTCTCGCTGCTGCCGCCCGGCTTCAACTGGGGCAATACCGATCCGCAAGGCAGCTATGCGGAAGGTTCGCTGATCTTCCAGATGGAGTTCGGCTCGGTGTTCCTGATCGGCGCCTGGCTGGCCTGGCGCAATCGCGGCTGGAGCCTGCGCCACGTGGTGCATCTGAATCCGCTGCTGATCGCCATCATCCTGTATTGCCTGATCACCATCCTGTGGTCGCCCTACCCGGTTGTCACGCTCAAGCGCAGCATCCAGCTGATCGGCCTGACCCTGGTCGGCATCGCGATCTCGCCGCCGATCGGCGGCAAGCAGCAACTGATCCGCACCATGCTCGGCACGCTGATGACGCTGATGGCGTTTTCGTTCGTGGTATCGCTGGTGATCCCGCGCGTCGGTGTCGACTACGAACTGGGCGGCGCCTGGCGCGGCATCCTGACGCAAAAAAATACGCTGGGCGCAATCTCCGGCCTGTGCGTAGTGCTGTGGATCAAGGAAATCCTGGGCACGACCTTCCCGCGCTCGATCTGTTATTTCGGCATCCTGTTCAGCCTGTTCATGCTGGTGATGGCCAAGAGCAGCACGGCGATCCTGGTGGCGACGCTGGGAACCGGCATTTATCTACTGATCCGCCGCCGCTATCTGACCGGCGAATTCGACGGCCGCCGGCTGACGATCAGCCTGGCGGTCATCATCCTGCTGGGCTTCCACATCTTCTACGTCATCAACGGCCGCCTGCCTGAATGGAACGAATTGTTCGCGCCCTTCGGCGCGCTGTTCAACAAGAGCACCGACCTCACCGGCCGTACCGACATCTGGCGTCTGGTGCTGCTGGAAGTGGATCGCCATCCGGTGTTCGGCATCGGTTACGGCGCCTTCTGGCTGGGCGAAGGCAGCCCGTCGCAGATGATCATCAACGCGTTGCACTGGATTCCGCTGCAGGCGCACAACGGCTATCTCGACATTCTCAACGAGCTCGGCATCGTCGGGTTGACGATCATGGCCGGCGTGTTCGTCTTCCACATCCGCAACCTGATCAAGCTCACCCGCATCGACCGCGAAGAGGCCGCCATCCACTGGGCCATGCTGATCCTGATCCTGATCAGCAATCTGTCGGAGAGCGAAGTGTTCCGCGGCGTGCTGTTCCAGAACATTTTCTTCATCTATTCCTCGACCGCGATTTCTGCGCGCATCACCTTGCATCGCATGGAACAGGCGGAACTGGCAAAGCAGGCCGTACAGGAGCTGCCGTCCGACGGCGCCCTGCGAGGAGCCACGCCATGAGCAAGACCATGCGCCTGCACACGCTGATACTGGCCGCCGGAAGCCTGCTGTCGTCAGCGCTTCCGCTGCCCGCAGCCGCGCAGGCGGCGCCTGCTGCACCAGCCGCCTTCACCATCGGCGACAACGGCATCGCCTATTTCAATTTCGCCATCGACGAAGACAAGCTGGCCGGCGCACCCGATCGTTCCGCCATGAACCAGCCGCTCGACGCCGGCTCGCGCATCTTCGTGCGCAACGGCCACTTTTACCGCATCGGGCCCGACAACCGCCCGAACACGGCCGACGACACGCGCGTGCGCCTGTATGGCATCAACCTCAGCTTTGCCACCAACTTCCCGTCCGACGCCGATGCGGTGCGGCTGGCGCAACGCCTGCGCAAGCTCGGCATCAACGCCGTGCGTCTGCATCACATGGACAGCAGTCCCGGCACCCAGGACAACCCGCCGCGCAGCCTGCTCACGCCCGGTCCTTACCCGACCTTCAATCCGGTGGCGCTCAGCCGCCTGCGCAACTTCATCAATGCCTTGAAGCAGCAAGGCATTTATGTCGACCTGAATTTACATGTCGGCTATCGCTTCCGCCCCACCATCGATCAATTGCCGCCGCTGGACGGCAAAAACGAAGCCACGCCGCTGGGTGCACCGATCCACGTTTATTACCCGCGCATGATCGCGCTGCAGGAAGACTACGCACGGCAACTGATCCGCGCACTCGGCTTGCGCAACAATCCGGCGCTGGCGATGGTGGAAATCAACAACGAATCGTCACTGCTGGCTGCCTGGCAACGCCGCGAGTGGAGCGACGCCGTCCCCAAAGCCTACGAGGCCGAACTGCACAAGCAATGGCAGCAATGGCTGGTCAGGCGCTACGGCTCTACCGCCAAAGCTTGCGCGACCTGGAATACCTGCGTGTCGTCCGGTTCGCCGGTGCCCTTGCTGACGCCGACCGATGCGTCGCAAGTCGGCCAATGGCGCGACCGCCTCGACGGCAAGTTCAAATCGCTGACCGAAAAGGTGCTGGGCCCGGCCGATCCCGGCACGCCCAACACTTCCGGCGAAGCACTGCGCATACGCGACTTCCTGCTGTTCCTGGCCGATACCGACCGCGCTTACTTCAATCGCCTGCGCCAGGTCGTGCAGAGCGAAACCGATGCGCTGGTGCCGGTGACCGGCACCCAGATGGGCTATGGCGGCGTGCTCAATTTCGATTCGCAGGCGCAGATGGATTACATCGACGAGCACTTTTACATCGATCATCCCGACTTTCCGGGCCCGGCCTGGGATCGCAACGACTGGCGCATCCGCAACAGCGCGGCCAGCGACGGCGAATTGAATCGCCTGCTGGCGCTGTCCCTCCGCCGCGATATCCGAAAGCCCTTTGTCGTCAGCGAATACAACCAGCCCTTCCCCAACAAGCAAGGCAGCGAAATCCAGCCGCTGATGGCCGCCATCGGCGCGGCGCAGGATTGGGACGGACTGTTCTTCTTTGACTATATCGACGGCGACAACTGGGCCGCCACGCCGTCCGCCTTCACGCTCAGCGGCGACTGGGGCAAATATGCCGCCACCGGACAAAGCGCTATGCTGTTCCGCAACGGGCTGGTCGGCACGCTGCCGAAGCAGACGGCGATTCCTTTCGGCGCCGAGGCGCGTGCGGCAGTGGCTGCCGTGCGCGAGCAAAACGCCTTCGAAACGCATCTGTCCGTGCGCTACGGCGTCACGCCGGAACTGGCGACGCAGGCGCGGCTGGGTATGGATCTGAGCGGCGCCGGCAAGCTCGACAGGCAAACGCCGCCGACAACTGCACCGCTGCGCGCCGCCAACAACGAATTCGAATTTGAAGCGCAACAGCGCACCATCCAGTTGCGCACGCCGCAGGCGCGCGGCTTCTTCGGCTTCCTGATGAAGCGCCGCGTCGGCGACGACAACGCCGCCATCGAACTGCTCGGCAAGAGCCGCGGCTTTACCGGCGTGCTGCTGACGGCGCTGGACAACCGTCCGCTTGCCGCCTCGCGGCGAATCCTGATCTCGGCATCGAGCGCCGTCACCGGCAACCAGCCCGGCTCCATGCCGCCGCGTCCGAAAGAACTGATCCGCTACAAGAGCGACGCCAAGTGGTGGACGCTGGAGCAGGACGCCGGCATGAACAACAAACCGTCCGGCCCGCGCGACGTCGAAGGACCGGTCTGGATGGAACGCAACGAGGCGCGCATCAGCCTGCGCACGCAGGCCAAACGCATCAGCGTCTATCCTCTGGACGGCAACGGCAAGCGACTGGCCGCGCTCGACGGCAGCCGCGCCGGCCTGAACAACGGCATCGCCACCATCCATATCCAGGCCGATATCGCCCAGGCCAGCCCCTGGTACGAGGTAGTCGCCGATGAATAAGACCATGCGTGCACTGCGTACAAGGCTGCGGCGATCCTCACCGGCACGATTGGCAATGCTGGCTTGCACGGCGCTGGGCTTGCCGCTGCTGTCGGCGCCGGCGCATGCCACCGCCGAGTACGCCTTGCAGAGCGGTGTGAGCTGGTATCGCATCGACAATCCGTTCATGTTTCCGAGCAACAGCGACAACAAGCTGAAGACGTCCGACTCGGCCTGGTCGACGGACATCCGCGGCGCGTTGTTCCTGCCGCTGCCGACCGAGCGCACCAACCTGCAATTGACGGCCTCGGTGTCGCAGATGCATTACGGCAGCTCATTCGGCAACTACACTGATCTCAACGGCAACGGTCCCTACAATCTGAACCAGGCCAAGAAGCAGTTCGAAGGCATCTACACCTGGGAATTCAGCGACCTGCTGCGTGGCCGCATCCGCCATCGCACCGACGATCGCCTGTACAACTATTTCGGCGGCGAAATTGCACCGAGCACGACGACACCGCCGCGCGGCATCTCCAACGTCGAGCCGGAATTTCCGCATATCCGTGAAGACAATGTCGAAGTCGCCTACCGCGTCACCAACCGCTTCGACGTGCCGCTGACCTGGACCCAGCAAACCCTGAGCTACATGGTGCCGGGACGGGTTGAGATGTACAACATGAACAGCAACGCCGTCCAGGCGGCGATCCGTTACACTGCCGGCACCAAGTCGACGCTCTCGGCCGGCGTGCGCCGCAACCGCGTCGGCTTTCCGAATCGCACGGCGCAGGATATTGCGGACTTCGATTCCGGTTACACCGACACTGAATTCTTCACCGACGCCGCCTGGCGCTATACCGAAAATACGGTGTTCATCGCCCATCTCGGCTCCATCGCGCGTCACTTCAACACGCTGCCCAACCGCGACAGCCGGCTGATATCGGGCGAGCTGGGGATAGACTGGCATTACTCGGCCAAGACCACCTTCTACGGCCGCATCTGGGATCGTCCGCAAGCCAACGATGAAGCAGACAGCCGTCTCTATGTGATCACCAAGGGCGTGCAGGGACGCGCGGTCTGGCAAGCCACGCCGAAGACGCGCGTGTCGCTGCTGGCTTCGCTGGAATCGCAAAAATCGCAGAACTTCGCCACTGCCCAGATCAGCACGCCGACCAGCGGCAATGATCAATTGCTGCGCCTGGGTTTCCGCTACGACTACGACATCACGCGCCGCTTGGCGCTGCGCGTCGACGCCATGCGTGAGCAGACCACGTCCAAATCGGGCGGCAATATCGACTATCGGCGCAGCACGGTGCAGGTCAGCCTGAATTACACCTTCGACAACGTCACCGGGCCGTTCAACTTCGACAACCAGCAAGGCTACAACCGCGCGCGCCAACAAATTGAGGATCTGCGATGAGCGCCAGCACAAGCATGAGCACAGCGGCAAGCGCCCGGCCTTCATTCGACTATATCCCCGGCCTCGACGGCTTGCGCGCCTGCGCGGTGCTGCTGGTGATGGTGGCGCACCTGGGCTTCAGCACGGCGATCCCCGGCGGCTTCGGCGTAACGGTGTTTTTCTTCATCAGCGGCTTGCTGATTACCCGCTTGCTGCTGGCTGAGCATGCGCAGAACGGCCGCATCGCCGTGGGCCGGTTTTATGTGCGGCGCTTGTTCCGGCTGTATCCGGCACTCGTGATTGCGGTCGCCCTGGCGGCGCTGGCGTTCAGCGCGGCGGGAGGCATCATGGGTTGGGGCAAGGTGTTTTCAGCCTTGTTCTACTACGCCAACTACTACGGCATCTACGTTCACTTCGGCCAGGGCCGCGACGGCTTCGATCCGTTCAGCATCCTGTGGTCGCTGGCGGTGGAAGAGCAATACTATCTGGTCTTCCCTTTCATCTGCGTCGCGCTGCTGGCAGGGACCGCCAACCTGCGCCGCTTCTCCTGGGCGCTGGCGGCCAGCGTGGTGCTGGTGCTGGTATGGCGTGTGATCGTGCATCGCAACGGCGGCAGCAGCGACTACATCTACATGGCGACCGACACGCGCATCGATTCAATCCTGTACGGCGCCTGGCTGGCGCTGATCCTGGCCAACGATACGCACAAGCACTGGCGGCGCTTCTCGGCCAGCCACGTGGTGCAAGCGGTGTGCCTGTTGCTGCTGCTGGCGTGCTTCGTGATCCGCCATCCGGGCTTTCGCGATACCCTGCGTTATTCTCTGCAAGGCCTGGCGCTGATGCCCCTGATGACCGCGATTTGCTTCACCTCGTCGGTGGCGCCCTTGACCCGGTTGCTGGAAACCAGGCCTATGCGCCGCGTCGGCGGCTGGTCCTATTCGCTCTACCTGTATCACCCTATCGCCATCGTGCTGGCGGAGATCTGGTGGGGTCCCGGCAGCATCGGGCCGCAGCAGATCGGCTGGCAAGCGTTCCCGCCCTTTGCGCTGACGGCGGTGCTGCTATCATTTGTGTTCGCCGTAGCGTCTTACCATTTTGTGGAGAAACCGTTCTTGCGCTGGCGCCGCCGTTTTGGCGCGCATGTGGTCGACAACTGATTGACGAGTTGACATCACCGCCATCGCTACCGGAAAAACACTCATGTCCGATTCCGCGTCCAAACTTGCCCTGCGCATCAGTCGCCGACTGTCTCAGCATGCCTTCCGCAATCTCCTGCCGCTGCAGGCGGAGGCCGGCGTGGTCAGCTTTACCTTCGACGACGCCCCCGCCTCGGCTTGCGAAGCAGGCGCACACGCGCTGGAACACCACGGCGTGCGCGGCACCTTCTACGTCGCCGGCGGCCTCACCGGCGGCATGGAAGAAGGCAAGCCCTGCCATACCCGCGAACATCTGCAAACCCTGCTGGCCAACGGCCATGAGCTGGGCTGCCACAGCTACTCGCACATCCGCTGCGACAACCTCAGCGCCGACGCGCTGGAGGCAGAACTGGACCGCAACGCCGCCTTTCTTGCCGAATTCGGCGTGGATCTGGCGGCGCTGAATTTCGCCTATCCGTTCGGCGCCTATGCCTACAACGCCAAGCGCATCAGCAGCAGGCGCTTCCGCTCCAGCCGCGTCACCGGCGGCGGCACGCATGAGCAGGTCGCCGACCTGAACGCGCTCAAGACGCATCGCCTGTACGACCTGCCGGTGGATGCCGAAAATTACGAGACGCTGCTGGAACGCACCGCGCGCAGCAAAGGCTGGCTGATCGTCAATACGCATGATGTGGAAAGCCCGCCCAGCCGTTTCGGCTATACGCCGGATCGGCTGGAACATGCCGTCGCGGCAGCGCTGGCCGCAGGCTGCAAGGTGTTGCCGGTAAATGCGGCTATTGATTATTGGGAGCAGAACCGGAACGCTGCCCGCGCAGGCGCCTGACCAGGCTGCGCAGACGTTCATTGTCGCGTGCCCGCGCACGCAGCTGCCGATAAGCCTCGCCCACCGCCACCACGATCTTGCCGCGCAGGCTGTGGCCCTGCTGCCCGGCATACAGCGGCAACATGTGATCGGCCCATTGCATCTTGTAGCCTTCATC
This sequence comes from Herbaspirillum rhizosphaerae, assembly GCF_001189965.1. Taxonomy (GTDB): domain Bacteria; phylum Pseudomonadota; class Gammaproteobacteria; order Burkholderiales; family Burkholderiaceae_D; genus Herbaspirillum; species Herbaspirillum rhizosphaerae. The sequence goes on along the minus strand of NZ_LFLU01000003.1, from coordinate 149,162 downwards.
GCCCACGGTCAGATCGAACACCGCCAGCCCTTCGGCGATGCAATGCTGGACCACGGCGTCGAGCAAGATGCGCCCCACCGAATAGCGTGCCCATTCGCCGTCCTGATAGCCCGGCATGAGCCAGTAGAAGCGGCCGCCGTAGCGCATGCCCCAATGCGTCGCGACCAGCTTGTCGTCGACATACAAAGCCGATACGACGATCTCCCCGCCGGACAAACCCTGCGCCGCAAGGTGCTGATAAAAGTCCAGATAACCGGGTTCTGCGAACAGATCGCGGCTGCCGGTTTCGTGCCAGCGCCGCGCCTTTTGCTGCGCCATTCCCGCTGTCACCGCCGCGCGTAGATCCGGCGGCGCGTCGATCAGCAACTTCACCGCGCCGAGCTCGTTGAGGCGCCGCAGCTGGCGGCGCGTGTCGGCAAACATCTTGGCGCTGCGCGCTTTCTGGAATTCAGCATAGGTCGGCGTCAGTGTCGCCGCATGCGCCTGCTCGGTATGGCGCATGCCCGGCAGCGCAACCAACGGATTGGCGACGCCTTCAACGTTCAAGGGCATGCGCCGTACGCGAAAGACGTCGACGCCGCCCATCAAGCGGACGATGAGCGGCCACAATGCGGCAAAGCATGATGCGTCGAAATCCGGATGAAGCAAGGGCGCGTTATAGTCGGTAATTTCGCCGCCGAGAAAGCTCGCATAGCGGATACCCCTCTTGCGCTGACGCCCCAGCGGCAACAGCATCAGCGTGCGGTCGTCCGCGTCCGTCAGCTCGACAATGCAGACTTCCCAGCCCTGCCGCGCACCCAGTTCGCGTTGCCAGGCCGCCAGCCAGTCATAGGCCTGGAAACCGTAGGCGGCGCACGATGCCTGCGCCGTGCGCCAGCGCATTTCGCTGTGTTCGAAGGAAGAGTAAACGCGCACCGCCGTCCCCGCGGCAAAACGGCCGGCGATATCCGGCGCCAGTTCGCTCAGCAGGTGTCGGGCGACTTCATGGGGCATGGTCACTGTGCGGCTTGACGACGCTAATAAGCATTGCGGTCTTTGAACACCACCAGCACGGTGCGCAGGATGATCTTGAAATCCAGCGCCAGCGACCAGTTGCGGATGTAGTAGAGGTCGAACTCGATACGCCGCTGCATCTTGTCGAGCGTGTCGGTTTCGCCGCGCAGGCCGTTCACCTGCGCCCAGCCGGTGATGCCCGGCTTGACCTTGTGGCGCAACATGTAGCCCTTGACCTGCTTGCGGTACAGCTCGTTATGCTGGACCGCATGCGGACGCGGACCGACGATGCTCATTGAGCCTTCCAACACGTTGAAGAATTGCGGCAACTCGTCCAGCGAGGTCTTGCGCAAGAAACGGCCGAACGGCGTCACGCGCGCATCGCCGACAGTGGCCTGCTTGACCTCGCCGCCCTCCTGCGGGATCGGATCGTTGCGCATGGAACGGAATTTGGACACCACGATACGCTGGCCGCCGACGCCGTAACGCATCTGGCGGAACACGATCGGCCCCGGCGACGACAGCTTCACGCCCATCGCAATGATGAACAGCACCGGACTGAGCAAGAGCAGGATGAGAAAGGACATGATCACGTCGACAAAGCGCTTGAGCAGCCGCGTCACACCGATGAACGGCGTCTCGTAAGCCACCAGCACCGGCGTGCCGGCGATCTCGCCGTATTGGATATGGCCGAGGCCGAACATCTTGGAGTCCGGCACGAAATAGACCGACGACACGGAATCGTGCAAGGCATCCACCACCGGCGCAATATCGCTGGCGCGTGCGTGCACCAGCCCGACGAAAACGATGTCGACCGGATTGTGTTCGATCCACGCGATCGCCTCCATCAGGCTGCCCAGACGCGGCAGTTCTGAGCCGACGCGCTGCGTGCCCTGGCGATTGTCGAAGAAACCCAGAGCGGTAATGCCCAGCATCTTCGACGTCTGAAACGACTCCGACAAGCGTTGCGCATCTTCACTGAAGCCGACGAACACCGCCGTGCGCCGTTGCCCTTTGGCGGTGTACAGGCGCAACGCCCACCAGCGGCACAACAGCGAGGTCAGCGACAGCACAAAAGGCGTGGCAAGCAACCAGATCGTCATCACCACGCGCGAAAAATCCTCGCCGGTCTTGGTCAGGTACAGCGACAGCACCACAACGAAGAAGGTGCCTATCCACAGCCGCACGATGGTGCCGAAGTTATGCACCATCATCGACGAATTCTCGACGGCGTAGCGGCGCGGATCGCTGAAGACGATGAAGCCGACCACGCCGGCAATGGCCGCCACAAAATGGAAGGTCGAGAACGCCGCCCATTGGTAGACGGCGACGGCGATCTCGAGCGTCAGGATGATCGTGAAAGCATAGGCTGCGCCGACGGCAAGCCCGAGCAAGGTGGTGTGATGGTTGCGCTTGTCAGAGTAAAAGCTCAATGGCCGCTCCCTGTCGTCTTGTTGAGTTTGATTGTACGCTGCTGCTTCCACTCGCGGCGCAGCAAGCCGGCGAACTTCGAGCCTTGCACGATGTATCTGCGCCACAGGCGGCGCGGCTCCGACGCCAGCCGCCAGAACCATTCCAGCCCGGCTTTCTGCATCCACAGCGGCGCGCGCGACTTGAAGCCGAGCGCAAACTCCATCGCGGCGCCGACGCACATCACCACACCCGCCTGCATCGCATCTTTATGCGCAAACGACCAGCGTTCCTGCTTGGGCATGCCGAGACAGACGAATACAAAACCCGGCTTGCGCGCGTTGACGCGGCGCAGCGCTTCCAGCCCTTCCTCGCCCATGGGATCGAACTGCATGGACGGACAATACATCTCGACCTGCAAACCCGGATAAACGCGCGCAAAGGCTGCCGTGAGCATTTCTTCCTGACCGGGCATGCCGCCGATGACAAACACCGGCGTCTGCCACTGCGCGGCTGCACGCGCCAGTGCGACGAACAGGTCGGAACCGGTCACGCGCTCCGGCAGCGGCGCTTCGCTCATGCGGCTGGCCCAGACCAGCGGCATGCCGTCGGCGAAAATATAGTCGGCCTGCACGTAGAGCGAGCGGAACTGCGCATCGGCATCAAGCCGCACCACGTGATCGACATTCGGTGTAACAACGATCGCAGGCGGTCCCTCGCGGCACTCGGCGAGCGCCGTCAACTGATGTGCGGCCTGATTGAAACTCGCAGCGCAGATATCGAGTCCGAACAGATGGGACGTAGGGAAGACAGTCTGTTTTTTCATCCGTTCCAGCGCAGAAAATTAAATAAAAACCAATTTAATCGAATCGAACCACGGATTAACTTGATATCATTTTAACAATATTATGAAGCGCTTACTTGTTGTTTGACATGAGTTTTCTGATTAATTCTTGATTTGACTGCGCGGATCGGACAGCATAAGCAGAACTGGCCGCTATCTCAATCCAATTTACATCTCACAAGATAAGCACAAGGACGGTACCATGCAAGGCACGATGCAAGAAGACTCACAGCAGCCTCTGGAGCCGGTAGAAGCACCTCCCGCCGTCAATCCGCGCATTGTCCCGCTGGTGATCATTTCACCGGTACGCGACGAATCCAAGTATCTGCGCCTGACCATGGATTCCATAGTGGCTCAAACCTGCCGTCCGGTCGAGTGGATTCTGGTGGACGACGGTTCCGCCGACGCCACGCCCGACATCGTGCGCGAATATGCGGAAAAATATCCCTTCATCCGCCTGGTGCCGCGCCAGAACCGCGGCTTCCGCAAACTGGGCGGCGGCGTCATCGCCGCCTTCAATTTCGGCGTCGAACATATCGGGAACAAGGATTACCAGTACATCGCCAAACTCGACGGCGACATGTCGTTCGGCCCGCTGTATCTGGAACACATGTTCCGGAAGCTCGACGAAGACCCGAAGCTGGCCGCCGTATCCGGCAAGGTCTATCGCCACGAAGATGGCCGCTACATCGAAGAGAGCCATATCGACGAACAAGTCGCGGGGCAGTTCAAGCTCTACAAACGCACCGCCTTTGAAGACATCGGCGGCTTCGTCCAGCATTTGTCATGGGACGGCATCGACGTGCACACGGCCTGGATGAAAGGCTGGAAGACCTTCTGCTACTACGATCCGCAAGCCTGGCTGTGGCATCACCGCATCATGGGTTCGTCGGACAAGCATATCTACGAAGGCCGCCTGCGCTGGGGCCGCGGCAACTGGTACATGGGTTATCACCCGCTGTACGCGATCGCCACCGGCATCAACCGCATGCGCGAGAAGCCGGTCGTCATCGGCGGCTTGCTGATGATTTTCAGTTATTTCTGGTCGGCGCTGCGCCGGCTGCCGCGCTACGAGAACAAGGAATTCCGGCGTTATCTGCGCCAATGGCAGATGGCGCGCCTGAAGAATTTCATTCTCGGCAAAAAATAAAACACGCGCAGCTTATTTATAACGCACGCTTACGCTCAGGGATTTTATGGTGATGCTGACGGCCTTGCAGGCCGATCAAACCGTCGACGTCTGCATAGTCGGCACCGGCCCGGTGGGCCTGGCGCTCGCGCTGGAAGCCGAGGCGCGCGGATTGCAGGTGCTGATGCTGGAGTCCGGCGGCGCCGAACACAATCCGGCGACGCAGGAATGGTCGCGCGCCACCGTGCTCGATGAAAAAGCCCATTCGCCGATGGAGCTGGCCTCCAACCGCGCGCTGGGCGGCAGCTCATGGCTATGGGGCGGCCGCTGCGTGCCGTTTGAAGCCATCGACTTTGAAGCACGCAATTACGTCCCGCATTCCGGCTGGCCGTTCGCGCTGGAAGACATCGCGCCGTGGTACGCCAGGGCCGCCGACTATCTTGATTGCGGCAAGGCTGAATTCCGCAAGCCGCCGGTGCGCTGGCCCGATATGGCCGAAGGCGGCGGCGACATCGAGCTGTCGCAACTGGAGCGCTGGGCCAAGCAGCCGAAACTGGTATCGCGGCTGGGGCCGCGCGTCCTGGCCTCGCCGAACATCCACGTCCTGTTCGACGCCACCGTCACCGGTCTGTCCTTCGACGACAGGGAGCAAGAAGTCGACGCGCTGCGCGTCCATCACAAGAAGACGGCCATCGAAGTTCGCGCGCGACGCTACGTGCTGGCCGGCGGCGGCCTGGAGACCACGCGCCTGCTGCTGGCCGTACAGCAGATGCATCCGTCGCTGTTCGGCGGCATCGGCGGCCCGCTGGGGCGGTATTACATGGGGCATATCTTCGGCAGCATCGCCAGCATCGCGCTGAACCAGCCCGACGATTTTGCCGATCTCGATTTTTCGACCGACGACACCGGCACCTATGTACGCCGGCGCTTCACCTTATCTGAAGAGGTGCAGCGCCGCGAGCATGTGCTCAACACCTCGTTCTTCGCCGACAACCCGCCGTTTTACGACGAGCGCCATCGCAACCCGACCTTGTCGATGGTATTCCTCGGCCTGTCGATTCCGGCCGTCGGACGACGCATGATTTCGGAAGCGATCCGCCTGCGCCACGTCGGCCCGCCGCCCTATCGCTACGGCGCGCACGTGCTCAACATCCTGCGCCGGCCATGGCAGGCGGCAGCCGACGTCATCACCATCCTGCGCCTGCGCTATCTGTCGCCGGTGCGCAAGCCCGGCTTCGTGCTACGCAATCAGGGTGGCACCTATGCGCTCAATTATCATGCCGAGCAAATTCCGAATCCGGAAAGCCGCGTTACGCTGAATCAGGAACACGATGCCCACGGCATGCCGCGCCTGACCATCGATTTCCGTTATCTGCACGACGACGCCGAGTCGGTGCTGAAAGCGCATGCCATCCTGGATGCGCACCTGCGCGCATCCGACAAAGGCCAAGTCGACTATCACCGCCCGGAAAACTTGCGTATCGGCCACGTCATGGAACAAGCCACCGACGGCTTCCACCAGGTCGGCACCACACGCATGCACGACGATCCGCAACTGGGCGTGGTGGATCGCGATTGCCGGGTGCACGGCATGGCGAATCTGTATGTGGCGTCGAGCAGCGTCTTCCCGACCACCGGAGAAGCCAATCCGACTTTCCTTGCGGTCGCATTGGCGGCGCGGCTTGCAGCGCATCTGGCCAACGAACTTGCAGGCAAGAGCAACGATCATCAACCTGTTCAGACAACCCAGTCCGCGCGCCCTTTCACGCCCTCTTCAACAGGATCCACCCGCATGCAATCCATCCGCATTCCAGGCACGACGCTGGACGTCACCCGTCTGTCTTTCGGCACCGCCAGCCTGCATCACCTGTTCAAGAGCCGGCAACGCCAGGCCTTGCTGACAGCGGCGCTGGATGCCGGCTTCACGCATTTCGACACCTCGCCCTATTACGGCTTCGGCCTGGCGGAAAAGTCGCTGGGAGAACTTCCGGCTGCAGAACTGCAGCGCATCACCATCGCCAGCAAGGTCGGCTTATACGGGCCGAACGGCGCCGGTCCCGGCGTGCCGGAAATCCTGCTGCGCAAAATTGCCGGCAAGGCCTTGCCGGCGCTGAACAAAGCAGTGGTCGACTGGAGCCTCGCCCACGCACAGAAAAGCCTGGAAGAGAGCCTGCGCCGCTTGCGCCGCGGCTGGCTGGATATTCTCTTCCTGCACGAACCGGTGCAGGCGCTGATCCAGACCGATGAGTGGCAGCGCTGGCTGGAGTCGCTCGTGCAGTCAGGAAAAATCCGTCATTTCGGCATCGCCGGCGAAGCGCCGCTGATCGCCGCCATGCTGGATGCCAGCCCGGCGCTGACCGACATCGTGCAGGTGCGCGACAGCCTGGATAAACATCAGGCTGATGTGCTCTTGCGCCATCAGCGCGCACTGCAATTTACTTATGGATATATGGCGGGCGGCACGCCGCAGGGAGCGGACGGCGCGGCCGTATTGCGGGATGCGCTGCAACGCAATGCGACCGGCTCGATTCTGGTATCGACGCGCCGTGTGGAGCGCGTGGCGGTGCTGGCGCGGGTTGCCGAATAAAGTCGGCCGGACCGGTCGCAGCAATCAGACTAATCAATCAGTTTAATCAGACGGTCCGGGCAAGGTCCATCACCAGATAGTGTGCAGCGACGTCATAGCTGGCGATTTTCTTCAACAACGCGGCATCGGCTTGCCGGTAATCCGTAAAGCCGCGTCGTCGCCAATAGCCCGCCGAATCGTTCACCGCCACCAGCGCTGCATGACCGACTTGCATGGCCTCGGCATGCTGCCTGATCAACTCCACCAGCTTTCCACCCAGTCCGTATCGGCGCGCCGCGTCGGTAAGCGCGACGTCGTGCAGATAGAGGCAATCGGCCTGCGGCGGCAAGACGTGCAGCAAGGAGTTCAGGGCCGGCGGTTGTCCCAGCATGGCGGGATGCGTGATGGCATAGCCATGCACGCAGTCTTCACCATCGACCGCGACCCGACAGCCTTCAGCGAACAATTGCAGACGTTCCGCAAATACTTCCGGCGACTCCGGATAAGCGGGATGCACCTGCTCCGCAATGGCGACGACCGCCGGCAGATCGCGCTGCAGCATGGCGCGCCACATCACACCTGCGTTCGTGTTTGCGTTGGTATCCGAGTTAGCGCTTGTCATTGCACAGTGCTTCCATTCAAATTCAACGATATTATTTTCGCAATATTCGGAGAAAGCCGACGGCGTAAACGTAAATAAGCTGCCATGGCAGCTTATTGCGGCGATGAAGGCAATCGACCTGCACCAGCTATGCGCGCGGCCTGAGCAGCGCCAGAATGCCGGTCAGTTCGGCGCGCATGACTTCGATTTCTTCCGCACCCATCGAGATCTCGATCTCTTCGGAGATTTCCGGCTGGTCTTCGTTGAGATGACCGTCCAGCTTGTTGCGCGCGCCGCTGATGGTAAAGCCTTGCTCGTAGAGCAGCTCGCGGATGCGGCGAATCAGCAGGACTTCGTGATGCTGGTAGTAACGGCGGTTGCCGCGACGCTTGACCGGCTTCAACTGGGTGAATTCCTGTTCCCAGTAGCGCAGCACATGCGGCTTCACGCCGCACAATTCGCTGACTTCACCGATGGTGAAATAGCGCTTGGCGGGAATCGGCGGCAAGACAATCACCGCAGGTTTGTTGACGCGTTCGTTCATGAGTGTGGGTTTACGTTACACAACGAGAGCGAGGGGCTGGCTGCTGGAGTCCTCAACCATTTCCTTGAGCTTCTGACTGGCGTGGAAAGTAACGACACGGCGTGCAGTGATCGGAATCTCTTCGCCGGTTTTTGGATTGCGGCCGGGACGCTGCGGCTTGTCGCGCAACTGAAAATTGCCGAAACCGGAAAGTTTGACGGCCTCACCACGCTCCAGGGCATTGCGAATTTCGTCGAAGAAAGTTTCAACCATGTCTTTTGCTTCACGCTTGTTGAGACCGACCTGCTCGAACAAAAGTTCGGCAAGCTCGGCCTTGGTCAGCGTCGGGAGATTTTTTTCCGCTTGCGAGCGTACCTGGGATTCCAGTACGGCACGTTGCAAGTCGGCATCCAGCACAGATTGAAATTCACTTGAATTCACGTTGTTCATGACGGGTGGTTGGCCTGTTCTCTACCGGTTCTTTATCTATTTGCTTTGCTCAGTGCTTGTCTATTATCAAGCACGCAATTTGGCGGCAAGTTTCCCCGTCGCAGCGGCTACGATAGCAGCCATTGCAGCGTCAACAGTGTCGTCCTGGAGTGTGTTTTGAGTATCTTGCAAGGTGAATCGGAAAGCAAGGCTTTTTTCGTCATTTTCCAGCCCCTTGCCTTGATATTCATCAAATAAAACAATGGCTTGGATGATCCCGCATGCTGCGTTTCCTTGCTTTTCAGCGGCAAAAATATCGCGCAATTCCTGGACCTGAACACCTTGTTTGACGACCAGCGCAAGATCGCGCGTGACTGCCGGAAACTTGGAGATTTCCACATAGGCAGGCACGTCGCGTTGCTGCAGCGCCAAGGCGTCAACTTCAAACACGACCGGCGCCAGCGGCAGGTCGTATTTTTGTTGCAGGCGTGGGTGCAGTTCGCCGATCAGGCCGATGTTCTTGCCGTCCAGCTCAACCTGGGCCGAACGTCCCGGATGCAGCGCTGGATGCTCGACGCGTGCAAAACGCAAGCTGCGCGGTGCAAACAAGGCTTCCAGATCCGCCTTGACGTCGAAGAAATCGACGTTGCGGGAATCCAGGCCCCACTGCTCGTCAGCCACCGGGCCATAGGCCAGGCCGGCGACGCGCTTCGGCTGGTGATAACCGGCGACTTCCAGCGGACCGTCCTGCACCTGCGCGTCACGGTGGAACACCGCGCCGACTTCGAATACGCGCACGCGGTTGGCCTTGCGGTTGATGTTGTAACGCACGTTGGCGACCAGGCTGGCAATCAGCGAGGAGCGCATCACGTTCATCTGGCTGGCGATCGGATTGAGCAGCTTGATCGGCGCCTGGTTGCCGGCGAAGTCGGCTTCCCATGCGCTCTCGACGAAGCTGAAATTGACCACTTCCTGATAGTCGAGGTCGGCCAGCAAGTGGCGGACATCGAACAGCGAGCGGATATTTTCCGGCGCGATCTTCATCGCGCTGGCGGCCACCGGCGGCAAGGCCGGGATGTTTTCAAAGCCGTAGACGCGCGCGATTTCTTCGATCAGGTCTTCTTCGATTTCGATGTCGAAACGGAACGACGGCGGCGTGACCGCAAACAGGCCCGGCTCTTGCGTGAACTGCAGACCGAGACGCGTGAAAATGTTGGCGATCATGTCGTCGGTGATGTCCACGCCGATGACCTTGGCGGCGCGCGCAGTGCGCACCCTGACCGGCTCGCGCTTGGGCAGGTTGACGATCTGGTCGTCGACCGGACCGACCTTGGTGTCGGCCGTGCCGCAGATCTCGATCAGCAAGGCGGTGATGCGCTCGATGTGATCCACCACGGTGGCGAAGTCGACGCCGCGTTCGAAACGATGCGCGGCATCGGTCGAGAAGTTGTAGCGGCGCGCACGGCCCTGGATCGCTTGCGGGAACCAGAACGCGGCTTCCAGATAGATGTTGGCGGTCTCGAGCGACACCGAGGTGGCGTCGCCGCCCATGATGCCGGCCAGCGATTCGAGTTCCTTGTCGTCGGCGATCACGCCGACCCATTCGTCGACTTCCACGGTATTGCCGTTGAGGAGCTTGATCTGTTCGCCCTTCTTGCCCCAGCGCACGTCGAGGCTGCCGTGGATCTTGTCGAGATCGAACACGTGCGACGGACGGCCGAGTTCCAGCATGACGTAGTTGGAGATATCCACCAGCGCCGAGATCGGACGCTGGCCGCTGCGCTCGAGGCGCTGCTTCATCCACTGCGGCGTCGATGCTTTGGCGTTCAGGCCGCGGATGACGCGGCCGGCAAAGCGGCCGCACAGATCCGGCGCAGAAATCTTGACCGGCAATTTTTCATCGATGCCGACGGCTACTTTCTGGAACGTCGGTTGCTTCAGCGGCGTATCGGTCAGTGCCGACACTTCGCGCGCCACGCCCAGAACGGACAGGCAGTCCGCCTTGTTCGGCGTCAGCTTGATGGTGAACTTGAGGTCGTTGAGCAGGAAGTAATCGCGGAAATTCTGACCGACCGGTGCGTCGTCCGGCAACTCCAGCAAGCCGCCGTGATCTTCCGACAGCTTCAGTTCGCGCGCCGAGCACAGCATGCCTTGCGACTCGACGCCGCGCAGTTGGCCGACCTTGATCTCAAACGGCTTGCCGTCGGCGCCCGGAGGCAGTACGGCGCCGGCCATGGCGCAAGGCACCTTCATGCCCACACGCACGTTCGGCGCACCGCAGACGATGTTGAGAATGGTGCCGGTCTTGACGTCCACCTGGCAAACGTTCAGACGATCGGCGTTCGGGTGCTTGGCGATTTCCAGCACTTCGCCGACCACCACGTTGGAGAACGGCGGCGCGACCGCTTCGACTTCTTCCACTTCCAGGCCCGACATTGTCAGCAAGTGCGACAACTCATCCGAAGTCATCTTCGGATTGACCATGGTGCGCAACCAGTTTTCAGAGAATTGCATGATTCAAACCTTCAGCTATGGTCCGGAAACCCGGACAGTCCACACAGTTCACAGCGCCGCGCGATGATGTTCGCGGCGGCCCTGCATCACATTGTTCAATTGAATCGCGTTAGTTGAATTGTTTCAGGAAACGCAGATCGCCTTCGTAGAACAGACGCAGGTCGTTGATGCCATAGCGCAGCATGGTCAGGCGCTCAAGGCCGGAGCCGAACGCGAAACCGATGTATTGCTCGGGATCGAGACCCATGTTGCGCACCACGGTCGGATGCACCTGGCCGGCGCCGGAGACTTCCAGCCAACGGCCTTTGAGCGGACCGCTGCCGAAGGCGATGTCGATTTCCGCCGACGGTTCGGTGAACGGGAAATACGATGGACGGAAACGCACCTGCAGGTCGTCGGTCTCGAAGAAAGCCTTGACGAAGTTGAGATACACGCCCTTGAGGTCGGCGAAGCTGATGTCTTCGGCGATCCACAGGCCTTCGACCTGATGGAACATCGGCGAATGCGTCGCATCGCTGTCGACGCGATAGGTGCGGCCCGGCGCGATGACCTTGATCGGCGGCTTGTTCATGCGCGCATAGCGCACCTGCATCGGGCTGGTGTGGGTACGCAGCAGCAGCGGCTTGCCTTGCGTGTCGTTGCCTTCGATGTAGAAGGTATCCTGCATCGAACGCGCCGGATGGTTTTCCGGGCTGTTCAATGCGGAGAAATTGGTCCAGTCGGTTTCGATTTCCGGGCCGTCGGCAACGTCGAAGCCGATCGAGCGGAAGATTTCTTCAACGCGCTGCCACGAACGCATGACCGGATGGATGCCGCCCTTGCCGCGGCCGCGGCCCGGCAAGGTGACGTCGATCGCTTCGGCGTTCAGACGCTCTTGCATCTGTGCGTTGGCCAGCGCGTCGCGTCGCGCAGTCAGCGCGTTCTCGATCTGTTCCTTGGCGGCGTTGATGACGGCGCCTTGCACCTTGCGCTCTTCCGGCGCCAGCTTGCCAAGGCCCTTCATCTGCTCGGTGATCTGGCCGGTTTTGCCGAGATACTTGGCTTTGGCGTTTTCCAGGGCTGCGGCGTCAGGTGCGCCAGCGAAGTCGGCCTGGGCCTGTGCAACGAGTTGTTCTAGGGAAGTCATGCGGTAAGTCTCGCTCCATTCAGACAGACATCTGAGTAATCTAAGAACCGATCCGGTTCTGAGAACCTGTTCAACATCTCACTGCGAGGCCATGATCGGACGCGGGCTGCAGATCTTGAACAAGTTCTAACGACGAAGTCGAAAAAACATTGAAATACGGAGATTCAAAACGAATACGGGGCACAGGTATTTCACCTCTGCCCCGCAGGATTTGCAGCGCCGTCCGACACCGGACAGCAACTGCAACATAGCTAATTACTTAGCGATGTTGGCTTTCACCTGATTGACAATCGCAGCGAACGCTGGCTTGTCAGTCACAGCCATATCGGCCAGAACCTTACGGTCCAGTTCGATCGAAGCACGCTTCAGGCCGTTCATGAACACGCTGTATGTCACGCCATGCTCACGAGCAGCAGCGTTGATACGGGCGATCCACAGTGCACGGAAAACGCGCTTCTTGTTGCGGCGGTCACGGTATGCGTATTGGCCGGCGCGCATGACTGCTTGCTTGGCAATACGATAGACGGTGCTGCGGCGACCACGGTAACCCTTGGCTTGCGCCAGGACTTTTTTATGACGGGCACGTGCTGTTACCCCACGTTTAACTCTAGGCATAGTAGCTCCTTAGTGTGAGGTTAAGCGAACGGCAGCATTGCGCGAACCGATGTCATGTTAGTCTCATGGACTCCCACTGCACCGCGCAATTGACGTTTGTTCTTGGTGGTCTTCTTGGTCAGGATGTGACGTTTAAACGCTTGACCGCGCTTAACAGTACCGCCTGGACGGACGCGGAAGCGCTTTTTGGCGCTGCTTTTCGTCTTCATTTTTGGCATAACACTATCTGTCCATTATTGGACAGCTCCATTTTTTGATGATTGCAGGTGGCAACGATGCGCTGCTCTTGGATGCCTGCTCTCACTTATTGGCAGCAATTTTCATTGCTGCTTTTGCAGGAAACAAAACCACTGCTTCCCGACAAAATCTTCGGTTTCGCTACAGCTCACGCTTGCTGGACCGGAATACGCATCGCAAAGACCTGCCCCGCGATGCGCGAAAAAGCATGGCTGCTTTTTCTTGATATGTTGCTGCTTACTTCTTTTTCTTCGGCGCCAGGACCATGATCATCTGGCGTCCTTCCATCTTTGGAAACTGCTCGACCTGGCCAAACGGCTCCAAGTCGGCCTTCAGGCGCTCCAACACGCGCATGCCGATTTCCTGGTGGGCCATTTCACGACCACGGAAACGCAAGGTGATCTTGGTCTTGTCACCCTCTTCCAGGAACTTGGTCAGATTACGCAGCTTGATGTTGTAATCGCCGTCATCCGTGCCAGGGCGGAATTTGACTTCCTTGACCTGAATGACTTTCTGCTTCAGCTTGGCTTCATGAGCTTTCTTCTGCTCCTGATATTTGAACTTGCCATAATCCATCAGGCGTGCAACAGGAGGTTGTGCGGTCGGCGCAATTTCCACCAGATCCACGTTAGCCTCTTCAGCCAGACGGAAAGCTTCAGCCAAATTGACGATACCAAGCGGTTCGTTATTGACTCCGGATAAACGCAATTCCGGTGCAGTAATTTCACCGTTGATGCGATGCGACTTGTCAGTAGCTATTGCAGTTTCCTTTTAACGTCCAATAAATTAAGCCGTGCTCTTGCGCAGGAAGGAGCTTTGCTCCTTTAGGCTTTGGCTTCCACCTCAGTCTTGAGGCGTTCCACCAAGACATCGACAGGCATGACACCCAGATCGACATTGCCTCGCGCACGCACGGCCACTGTATTTGTATCGCGCTCTTTATCGCCGACCACCAGAATATAGGGCGGCTTCTGTAAAGAATGCTGCCGTATTTTATAGGTAATCTTCTCGTTACGCAAATCGGTGACGACTCTAAACCCTTGTTTTTTCAGCGTTTGCGCAACGTTTTTGACGTATTCAGCTTGCGCATCGGAAATATTCAGGATGACAACTTGCTCAGGAGCAAGCCACAGCGGCATCGCACCGGCGTGATTTTCGATCAGAATCGCGATAAAACGCTCCAGCGAACCGACGATCGCACGGTGCAGCATGACCGGCACCTTGCGGTCGTTGTCTTCCGTGACATATTCCGCACCCAGACGTGCCGGCATGGAGAAATCGACCTGCATGGTGCCGCACTGCCAGGAACGGCCGATCGAGTCTTTCAGATGGTATTCGATCTTCGGACCGTAGAAAGCGCCTTCGCCCGGCAGCTCTTCCCATTCGGTACCGGAAGCGCGGATGGCTTCGCGCAGGGCGTTCTCGGCCTTGTCCCAGACGGCTTCTTCGCCGATGCGTTTTTCCGGACGCAGCGCCAGCTTCACGGCGACGTCGGTGAAACCGAAGTTGTCATAGACTTCGCGCACCACCTTATTGAAGGCGGCGACTTCGTCCTGGATCTGATCTTCGGTACAGAAGATGTGGCCGTCGTCCTGCGTAAAACCACGCACGCGCATCATGCCGTGCAGCGCGCCGGACGGCTCGTTGCGGTGGCATTGGCCGAACTCGCCGTAACGCAGCGGCAGGTCGCGGTAGCTGTGCAGGCCGGAATTGTAGATCTGGATATGGCCAGGGCAATTCATCGGTTTCAACGCATAGGCGCGGTTTTCCGATTCGGTCGTGAACATGTTTTCACGATAGTTTTCCCAGTGGCCGGTTTTTTCCCACAGCGAGCGATCCAGGATTTGCGGCGCCTTGACTTCCTGGTAACCGTTATCCTGATACACGCGACGCATGTATTGCTCGACCTGCTGCCAGATCGACCAGCCCTTCGGATGCCAGAAAATCAAACCCGGCGCTTCGTCCTGGAAGTGGAAGAAGTCCAGCGCGCGACCCAGCTTGCGGTGATCGCGCTTTTCCGCCTCTTCCAGCATGTGCAGGTAGCTTTCCTGATCTTCCTTCTTAGCCCAGGCAGTACCGTAGACACGCTGCAGCATCTCGTTATTCGAATCGCCGCGCCAGTAAGCGCCGGCCAGCTTCATCAGCTTGAATACTTTCAGCTTGCCGGTGGACGGCACGTGCGGACCGCGGCACAAGTCGGTGAAGCTGCCCTCTGTATAGAGCGACACATCCTGATCTTGCGGGATGGATTCGATGATTTCCGCCTTGTAGGCTTCGCCGATGGACTTGAAGTAGGCCACCGCCTCGTCGCGCGGCAACACCTTGCGGGTGACGGGCTCGTCCTTCTTGGCCAGTTCGGCCATTTTCTTTTCGATGGCAGCAAGGTCTTCCGGTGTAAACGGGCGCTTGTAGGCGAAGTCGTAATAGAAGCCGTTGTCGATCACCGGGCCGATGGTCACCTGCGCGTCCGGGAACAATTCTTTCACGGCATACGCCAGCAAGTGGGCGGTCGAGTGACGGATCACTTCCAGGCCATCCGCATCCTTGTCGGTGACGATCGCCAGATCGGCATCTTTTTCGATCAGGAAAGAAGTGTCGACCAGCTTGCCGTCGACCTTGCCGGCCAGTGCCGCCTTGGCCAGGCCGGCGCCGATGTTGGCGGCGACTTGCGCCACGGTGACGGGCGCATCGAATTGACGTTGCGAACCATCGGGGAGACGAACTGAAACCATTTTGAACTCCATCTCGGCATTGCTTGCCGACGCTTGATTTATAGAATACGGAAAATAAGGACGAAAAAAAACGCGGACCAGCCGCGCTTTTTCATAAGACGAAAAAGAACCCGACTAGCGTCGCGTAGAGACCTGGGTGGTAGTTCGCGGTGTCATAACCGGTTTGCCTTTCTCGCTCTTACAGATGTTGGGGGTGATGCTGAACAGACATGGCAAAAACAACCATGAAACAGACAAGGATTATAGCAACAATAAAAAAATGTCGCATCCCATGCGTGGAAATACCGATACAAGAGCAGATTCCCGGGGTCCAGTCCTATCTGGAAAGTGACCCCGACGATGAACCCACTCTTGTATCGGTACGATGAAGCGAAGATGCTGCGGGCGGCGCCGATACAAGAGGAGATTCCTGCCACCCAGTCCTATCTGGAAAGTGGTGACACGAAAGGTGAATCTGCTCTGGTATCGGCACAGAAAACTGCAACGAGCCGGTTGGAGTACCGATACAAGAGAAGATTCCCGCCACCCAGTTCTATCTGAAAAGTGGTGGCGCGAAAGGTGAATCTACTCTGGTATCGGCACAGCAACTCGCAACAACACCGACAAGCACAAACGATGCGGATACAAGAGGAGATTCCCGTCGCCCAGTCCTATCTGGAAAGTGGCGACGACGAAAGGTGAATCTGCTCTGATATCGGCACGAATGCCAAAAACTGAACACGCGGCAACGCGCCACGGATAAAACTTTACAACTTGTATCGAGGAAGATTTACAGATGAATTGCTGCTACAGACATGACCGAATCGGTCAAAAATGAAGAAGTAATGCGGAGTAAGCTTCACCAGCTGACCAAACACTTTTTATTGATTTTTGGCCTGCCGCCCGGCTGCGAACCGGAGAACAACAAACAATATAGCGCACGATCGCCAACTCGTCAAGAAAATTTATACCAACTCAACAACAGCGCCCCCTCCGCGCAGCCGGGGCCGCTTGAAATATCGCAGCGCATTAGTAAATGCGAATGATTTTTATTATATAATTTTCGAGATCGAACAGATGCTAGGTCTCATTTAGCGCCTTGCCTCTCTTCAAGGTTACGTTTACCGCAATCGTCTTACCTGCTCATATCCATATTCAGCACTCCGATCGTGCCCGCCAACAGCCCTTCCGCCGACGTATTCAGCCATCTCTACAGCAACCATCACGGCTGGCTGTACAGCTGGCTGTGGCGCAAGCTCGGCTCGCGCGAAGACGCGGCGGAGCTGGCGCAAGACACCTTCGTGCGCCTGCTGAGCGCCAAGCCGTCTGATGAACTGGCCGAACCGCGCGCCTACCTGACCACCGTCGCCCACGGACTGGTGGTCAATCACTGGCGCAAGCTGGCCCTCGAACGCGCCTACCTGAGCGCGCTGGAAGCCCGCCCGGAAATGCTGGCCCCGTCCCCGGAAGAACGCGCCCTCGTCATTGAAACCCTGTGCCAGATCGACGCCATGCTCGAACGCCTCGCCCCCAAGGCGCGCCAGGCCTTCCTGCTGGCCCAGCTCGACGGCCTGACCTACGCCCAGATCGCCGAACAGCTCGGCGTCTCCGATCGCATGATCAAGAAATACATGGCGCAGGCAATGCTGCAATGCATGCTGCTGGTCGCGTCATGAGCGCCGGCATGCGCAGCAATCAATACGGCAAGGCAGCATCGAGGTCGTCGACGCCGGATTTCCCCACCTTGCAGGAAGCCGCCGAATGGTTCGCCCTGCTGCGCGCTGATGACGCCAGCAGTCGCGACCGCCAGCGCTGGCAGATCTGGCTCGACGCCGAACCCTCGCATCGCGAAGCCTGGCGCAAAGTAGAAGCCGTCAACGAACAATTCAACATGCTGCCCGGCGAAGTCGCGCGCGATGCGCTGACCGCCAAAGGTGCACAGCGCCGCAAGCTGGCCAAGCGGCTGGCATTGCTGTGCCTGGCGACCTCCGCCGGCGGCCTGCTCGCCACGCGCGCACCGCGCGAGTATCTGGCTGCGCTTAACGCGCAATACCGCACCGACATCGGCATCACCCAAAAAATCGTGCTGGCCGACGGCTCGCTCATGTGGCTCAACACCGCCAGCGCCGCCGACGCCTACTTCACCGACGAGCTGCGCCGCATCGTCGTGCACAAGGGCGAAGTCCTGATTGAAACCGCTCCGGATCAGCATGCACCGAAGCGCCCGCTCGTGGTCGACGTCAGGGACGGCCGGCTGCGCGCCATCGGCACACGCTTTACCGTGCGCCTGAGCGATAAGGGAACCCATCTGGCGGTGCTGCAAGGCGCCGTCAGCGTCGAACCGGCCGACGGCGCCGCGACGCGCGTCATCGCCGCCGGCGATGAAGTCGTGTTCGGCAGCAACTGGATCGGCCAACCGGTCGCCACCGATGAAACCCGCACGGCGTGGTCGCGCAACATGCTGATGCCGGACAACATGCGCCTGGCCGACTTCCTCGACGAACTCAGCCGCTACCGCCGCGGCTATATCGCGTGTGCGCCGGAAGTCGCCGACCTGCGCCTGGTCGGCGTCTATCCGCTGGCCGATACCGACCGCGTACTGGCGGCGCTGACGGCCAGCCTGCCCGTCAAAGTGCGGCGCATCCTGCCGTGGTGGATCAGCGTCGAGCCGGCCTGATTCCTTGCTTAAAAATATTTTTTACCGAAGCGGTTCCCTTTTTTGCGTTTCGCTTGGCAATGGAAAAAGAACTCTGCCGAACACGAAACCCGAAAGGACCATCATGACCGCTGCACAACTCCCGGCGCGCAAGACACGCTCGCTGACCATGCTGACGATGCCGACATTACGCCCGCTGCCCCATTACCTGCGACTGGCCCTGTTTGCCCTGCCGCTACTGGCAACGTTGCCCGCGCACGCGCAAAGCACAGGCACAACGGCCGTCGCAACACGCACATACAGCATCGCCGCAGCGCCGCTGGGCCAGGCGCTGCGCCAGTTCGCCAGTGAAGCCGGGATCCTGCTTTCGGCCGACGCCAGCCTGACCCAAGGCAAGAATAGCCCCGGCCTGAACGCCAGCGTCTCGGTCAGCCAGGGCTTGCAGCAGTTACTGAGCGGCACCGGTCTGGTCGCCGTCATGCAAAACGATGGCAGCTACATCCTGCAATCCGCCGCCGCTTCCGCCGCGCAGGCGCCGTTGCCGACCATCGTCGCCTCCAGCAGCCGCACTGCACAGGCTGACGGCACCTATCGCGTCGTGCCCAGCAGCAGCACACTGCGCAGCAATGCCTCAACGCTGGACATCCCTCAGATCGTCAACATCGTGCCCGCGCAAGTGCTCGCCGACCAGCGCCCGCGCAATCTCGACGACGCGCTGATCAACATCAGCGGCATCACCCAGGGCAATACGCTCGCAGGCACTCAAGACACCATCATGAAGCGCGGCTTCGGCGGCAACCGAGACGGTTCCATCATGCGCAACGGCATGCCGCTGGTGCAAGGACGCGGCCTGAACGCCACTGCCGAAAGCGTGGAAGTGCTCAAAGGCCCGTCCTCGCTGCTGTACGGCATCATGGATCCGGGCGGCGTCGTCAACGTCATCAGCAAAAAACCGCAACTGGAACGCCGCACCTCGATCTCGCTGCTCGGCTCCACCTACGACCACGGCCGCAGCGGCGGCGGCGCCACGCTCGACACCACCGGCGCCGTCGGCGACAGCAACCTGGCCTATCGGCTGATCGTCGACCGTGTCGACGAAAACTACTGGCGCAACTTCGGCCAGCATCAGGAGACGCTGGTCGCGCCGTCGCTGGCCTGGTACGGCAAAGAAACGCAGGTCGTGTTCTCCATTGAACACCGTGATTTCGTGTACCCGTTCGATCGCGGCACCGCCATTGATTCGCGCACCGGCCGCCCCCTCAACATCCCGGCCGATCGCCGTCTTGACGAGCCCTTCAACAACATGACCGGCAACAGCGACCTGGTGCAACTGAACGTCGATCACGACATCAACCCCGACTGGAAAGCGCACGTCGGCCTGAGCTACAACCGTGAAATGTATGACGCCAATCAGCTGCGCATCACCGGCCTGAATCCGGTCACGGGTGTCATCACGCGCAGCAACGACGCCACGCACGGCTCGCTCAGCACGGACACCTACGGCACCGCATATTTGCAAGGCAAGACCAATATCGCCGGCCTGCGCAACGATATCCAGTTCGGCGCCGACATGGAGTACCGCAGAATTTATCGCGCCGACCTGCTGCGCCAGGCTGCGCCCAACTTCAACTTCCTCAATCCCGTGTACGGCACCTTGAAGCCGTCATCCACCGTCTCAGCCAGCGACAGCGCACAGACCGACCTGCTGCACGATAAATCGCTGTTCATGCAGGATTCGCTCTATCTCACCGACAAATGGATTCTGGTCGGCGGCATGCGCTACCAGGACTACAGCCAGCTCGCCGGACGCGGCCGGCCGTTCACCACCAACACCAATCTGTCCGGCTCCAAATGGCTGCCGCGCGCCGGCCTGATCTACAAATGGAACGACCAGCTGTCGCTGTACACCAGCTACACCAAGTCGCTCAAGCCGACCTCGACCATCGCGCCTTTCGGCTCGGGCGTCGTGATCGATTCCAACGTGGCGCCGGAACAGGCGACATCGTGGGAAGCCGGCGCCAAATACGACCTGGCCTCCGGCCTGACGGCGACGCTGGCGGTCTACAACATCAACAAGAAAAACGTGCTGGTGTCGCAGTTCAACGCCGTCACCAACCTGACCGACTATCGCACTGCGGGAGCCGCCCGTTCACGCGGCATCGAACTGGACGTCTCCGGCCAGTTGACCGAGCGCTGGAACATCATCGGCAGCTACGCCTACACCGATGCCAAGACCACTGAAGATCCGCTCTACGCCGGCCTGCGCCTGTGGAACGTCGCCAAACAGACCGCTGCGCTGTCGGCTGCCTATGACTTCGGCGCCATCGCCGGCGGCGACAAGCTGCGCGCCGGCGCCGGCATGCACTACGTCGCCAAGCGCGCGGGCGATTCGGCCAACAGCTTCATGCTGCCGAGCTATACCACCGCCGATGCCTTCGCGACCTACGACACCAAAATCGGCGGCCAGTCGGTCAAGTTCCAACTCAATGTGAAGAACATGTTCAACCGCGTCTACTACACCTCGAGCGCGAACCAGTATTTCGTCTCGATGGGCGACGCGCGCCAGGTGTCGCTGTTGACCACGCTGGAGTTCTGATCGTGCGCGCCGCCTTTCGTCATCACGGATTGACGCTGCTGCTGGCAACGCTGGGCTTCGGCCCGGGTGTCGCCGCAATGGCAGCCGCCGTCGAAACCGCTACCCAACCGCTGGCCCGCACCACGCACGTCAGCGTCCTGCCTGGTTCCGGCCACAGCTGGGGTTTTGCCGCCAAGGATCCGACGCGTCCCTATTTGTTCATCGCGCGCCGGGAAAACGGCCTGACCGTGTTCAACACCGACACGCAGCAAGCCGTGCGCACGCTCGACGACAGCAGCGGCGCCAACGGTGTGGTGTTCGTCCCCGATGCAGACCGCGCCTACCTCGCCAACATGGACGGCTCGCTGACCGTGGTGCGCCTGTCCGACCTCAAGACGCTCAGGCGCCTGCCGGTCACCGACGCCAACCTCAACAGCGCCGTATATGAACCGATCAGCCGCCGCGTCATCATCGCCAGCGGCCGCCGCGCCAACCAGTCGACGCTGTACATCCTCGATCCGAAGCAGGATCGCATCGTCGGCGAGCGCAATGTCGACATCAAGAAAATCGATCCGTTGCTGGTGCTCGGCGACGGCAACCTGTTGCTGCCGATGCGCGATGAAGGCAAGGTCATCCGGCTCAACGGCAAGACCTTGGAAACGCTGGCGAGCTACAGCTTCCCCGGCTGCGTACAACCCAGCGCACTGGCCAGCGACAATGCCGGCCGTCGCCTGTTCATCGCCTGCCGCGGCAAGGCGCCGATCCTGACGATCGCCAATCTCGACAGCGGCGCGCCAATCGCCAGCCTGCCTATTACACCGGCAGTCAATGCACTGGCCTGGGACAGCGCGCAACGCCGCCTGCTGATCCCGAGCGGCAACGCCGGCAATCTCTCCGTCGTGCAGCAAGACGATCCCGATCGCTACCGCATGCTGGGCTACGTCGGCACGCGCCTGTGGGCGCACAACATGGTGTACGACCAGGCGCGCAGTTCCGTCTACCTGTTCAGCATGGACTTCACTCAGCCGGCCGCCGACGCCGCCGGCCGCAAGCAAGACCCCGTTTTTCACGCAGACAGCTTTACGGTTCTCACGCTGACGCTGAACCCGCCAACGCGTTAATCCCCTCCGTCGTCCAGTGCGACCGCCAACACGCGGGCCACATGGACGGCTTCGCGCCCGGCGCCGTCGTGAATCTGATGGCGGCAGCTGGTGCCGTCGGCCACCACGATGGCGTCCGCCGCAGCCTTGCGCACCGCCGGCAACAGCGACAACTCCGCCATCGCCATCGATGCCTCGTAGTGCTCCTCTTCATAGCCGAAACTCCCCGCCATGCCGCAACACGACGACTCCACCACGGACACTTCCGCCTGCGGAATCCACTGCAGCACGGTCGGCACCGGACGGAAGGCGTCGAAGGCCTTTTGATGGCAGTGTCCGTGCAGCACAATCTTGTTGGACGGCAGCGGTTTGAGCTCAAGTTTCAACTTGCCGGCCTTGTGTTCCATCACCAGGAATTCTTCGAACAGGAAAGCCGACTTCGCCAGTTGCTGCGCCTCATCGCCGTAGCCGTAATTCAAAAATTCGTCGCGCAGCGATAACAAGCATGACGGCTCCAACCCGACCACGGTCACGCCGCGGCGCACGTAGGGCATCAGCGCATCCAGCGTGCGGCGCGCTTCGGCCTTGGCCCGATCGACCAGCCCTGCCGCCAGATAGGTGCGGCCGCAGCACAGCGGACGTTGCCCGGGCAGCATGTTGAAATGCACCTGGTAACCTGCCGCCTCCAACACCTGCTGCGCGGCGCGGGCGTTTTCCGGTTCCATGTTGTTGTTGAAGGTGTCGACGAACAGCAAGACTTCCTTGCCGGTGTTTGTCGCCGGCGCGCTCTGCGCATTGCTCAAGAACGATTTGCGGAAACGCGGCAGCGAACGTTGCGGCGCCAGCCCGAGCAAACCCTTCACCCAGCCGGAAATCACCGGGATTTTCTGCGCCAGCGCCAATGCGCCGCCGACGCTGCCGGCATAGGACGCATATGCCGGCATGTAGGCGATCAGCTTGTCGCGCAGGCTGACGCCGTTCTTGCCGGCCCAGGCCGCGCGCGCCTCGATCTTGATCTTGGCCATGTCGACGCCGGTCGGGCAATCGCGCTTGCAGCCCTTGCAGGAGACGCACAGGTCCAGCACTTCCTTTACTTCAGGACTAGCCAATCCTTCGCTGCCGAGCTGGCCGGACAGCGCCAGCCGCACGGTATTGGCGCGACCGCGCGTGACATGTTTTTCATCGCGGGTGACGCGGTAACTCGGACACATGGTGCCGGCATCGAACTTGCGGCAGTGGCCGTTGTTGTTGCACATCTCGACCAGCTTGGCCAGACCGTCGCTGCGATCGCCACCGCTGCCGGGTGCACTTTCCTTGCCGGTCAGCGGATCGCGTTTGACGTTCCATTGCGACCAGTCCAGCACCGGGCTGTAGGGCAGCTCGCGATAGCCCGGCGCAAAGCGAAAGTTGGCAGCATCGTCCATCTTCGGCGGACGCACGATCTTGTCCGGATTGAAGCGATTGTCGGGATCGAACAAATCCTTGATCTCGCTGAAAGCGGCGTTGAGTTTCGGCCCGTACTGCCATGCCACCCACTCACCCCGGCACAGACCGTCACCATGTTCGCCGGAATACGCACCCTTGTATTTGCGCACCAGCACGGCCGCGGCTTCGGCGATTTCGCGCATGTCCTTCGCGCCGCCGCGGCGCATGTCGAGGATCGGCCGCACGTGCAAGGTGCCGACGCTGGCGTGGGCGTACCAGGTACCCTCGGTGCCGTACTTGTGGAACACTTCGGTCAGCTGGCGCGTGTACTCGGCCAGATGTTCCAGCGGCACGGCGCAGTCTTCGATGAAGGACACCGGCTTGCCGTCGCCCTTCATGCTCATCATGATGTTGAGGCCCGCCTTGCGTACATCCCACAAGGCTTTTTGCTCGTTGGCGTTGGGCATGTCCACCACAGAACCGGGCAAGCCGAGGTCGCCCATCAGCTCGCCCAGGCGCTTGAGCTGCTCCAGTTGGTGATCGAGATTTTCTCCGGAAAACTCCACCAGCAGGATCGCTTCCGGATGACCGACCAACGCCTTCTCGATCACAGGCTTAAAGGCCGGATTGCTCATCGCCAGATCGATCATGGTGCGATCGACCAGCTCGACCGCAGTCGGTCCCAGCTTGACGATGTGCTGGGTCATATCCATCGATTGATAGAAGGTCGGGAAATTGACCACGCCCAGCACCTTGTGCGCTGGCAGCGGCATCAGCGCCAGCGTGATCTGGCGACTGTAAGCCAGCGTGCCTTCCGATCCGATCAGGATGTGCGCGAGATTGGCGACGCCGTCGTCGGTGTAGGCGCGCGGATTCTGGCAGTCGAAGATGTCGATGTTGTAGCCTGCTACGCGACGCAATACCTTGGGAACGCGCTCGACGATTTCGCCGCGTTCACGCCGGGCGATGGTCTGCAGTCCGCGCACGATGTCGCCGATGCGGCCGCTGCCCGGCATTTCCGGCAGGCGCGTGAAGCGGCCTTCGGTGCCGTCGGCCAGCACCGCGTCGATGCCCAGCACGTTGTGCACCATGTTGCCGTATTCGATCGAGCGCGAACCGCAGGAGTTGTTGCCCGACATGCCGCCGATGGTGCATTGCGCCGCCGTCGACACGTCCACCGGAAACCACAGGCCGTGCGGCTTGAGCCAGGCGTTGAGATGGTCGAGCACCATGCCGGGCTCGACCGTGATGGTGCGCGCCACCGGATCGAAGTCGACCACTTGGTTGAGGTATTTGCTGTTGTCGACGATCAGCGCTTCGCCGACCGTCTGGCCGCACTGGCTGGTGCCCGCGCCGCGTGCCAGCACCGGCATGCGATGCTGGCGCGCGATATCGAGCGCGATCTTCAGGTCGGCCTGGTCGCGCGGCACCACCACGCCCAGCGGCATGATCTGATAGATGGAAGCATCGGTGGCATAGCGGCCGCGATCGGCCTTGCCGAACATGACTTCGCCCCGCATCTCGCGCTGCAATTGCATGGCGAATGGCGTAGCGGGTGCAGTGTTCCGCCCGCTCGGGGGAACCAGATGGATGGGCTTGACCAGCATGAGATAGTCCTGTCAAAAACAAGAAAAAATGAGTGGAGTTCAGCTCAACTCAAAATGAATCGGCGGCAATCCGGCGATCTGGCCGATCACCATGCCCGGCGCTTTCGGAAAATACATCCCGGTGTAGGAACCGGTGGTAATGACAGTGCCGCCGGGGATGGCGATGCCGCGCTCGCTGCAGTGATTGACCAGCCAGCTCAGCAGGCGACGCGGATCGCCGGCGGGATTGACGCCCTGCCCCTTGAACACGTCCTCGCCGTTGAAGGTCAGGTGCGCCTCCGGACGGCGGAAATCGAAGCCGTCGCGGTAGTCGCACAGCTCGCCGATCACCAGCGCACCATGATTTTGCAGATCCGCCAGTTGGCTCAGCTTGGGCACCTCGGGCCATCCGGCGATGCGGCTGGAAACGATTTCGATGGAGGCGCCCATGGCGCTGATACTGTCCATGATCTCCGCCTCGGCAATCGGCGCCGACCTCGGCGTGAAATCGCAATCGAAGCAGAACATGATTTCCAGCTCGATGCCGAGCACCGGAAAAGCGCTGCGCCGCAGCGATGACGACGCCGGATGAATGCCGCCCAGCGGCAAGGGCGCGCCCTGCACCGGACCGGTTTCAGTCTTGGAACCGATCTTCCAGCCGCCGATGGCGGCGCGGCTGCGGCGCAGGAAAGCCTGTTGCGCCAGGTAAGCGTCTTCGATGCTCGCGGGTTCCAGCTCGTCCGGTACGATGGCCAGTGTGGCCTGGCGGGAATAAGCGTCGCTCAACAGATGGCCGAGTTCTTCAGCCGCAGAAAGTAAAGTCGTCATGGCTATCTTGTCTCAGTGAGGTTCAGGAATGCCGTTGATCAGCGACGGCATTCCTGGCCGGAAGTGCTTATTGGGTGCAGTCCAACAATCAGACAATCATCAAACAACAATCAGGCGCGCGCCTTGACCACCTGGCCGCCGGCGTCCGGCGTGGTGTTTTCGAACTTGCTGTCCGGCTGCATGCGGAAAGCCAGCAAGACGCCAAAGCCCATCAACACCATGCTGCCGAGGAAAGGCAATTCCCAGTTGCCGGTCTTGTCGATCAGGTAGCCCGACAGCACCGGCGAGATGATCGCTGCCAGCGCGGAACCGGTATTCATCATGCCGCTGGCGGTGCCCGAATATTCCGGCGCGATGTCCATCGGAATCGCCCACATCGGACCGATCGTCATTTCCGCGAAGAAGAAGCCGGCGCCCAGACACAAGATCGAGATGTAGACGTTATGCGTGAACATCAGCGGCAGCAGCGACAGCAAGGTCAGCAGCATGCACACCGACACCATGTAGCTGCGGGCGCGCTTGAGGTTGCCGGTGTTCTTCAGGATCTTGTCGCTGACGATGCCGCCCAGGGTGTCGCCCACCACGCCGGCGAAAAACACGCTGGAAGCGAACAGCGCCGACTTCTTGATGTCGAGGTCGTAGCTGTGCAGGAAGTATTGCGGAATCCAGCTCAGGAACAGCCACAGCGTCCAGCCGTAGCAGAAGTAGACGATGGTCACCGGCATCATGCGCTTGAAGAGCGGCCCCCATGGAATCTGCGCGCTCTTCTTTTTGCCGGCCGGCAGGATCGCCAGTTCTTCCGAGGTGATGCGCGGATGTTTGGACGGATCCTCGGTGAACACAAATGCCCACACGATCACCCACACCAGGCTGAAGGCGCCGAAGATGTAGAACGATTCGCGCCAGCCGTGTTCGGCCATGATCCACACCACTGCCGCCGGCGCCACCGCATTGCCGATGCGGGCAAAAGCGTGGGTGATGCCTTGTGCGAAACCGCGTTTTTCTTTCGACACCCAGCGCGACATTGCGGTGGTCGCCGCCGGGAAGGTGGCGCCTTCGCCGAGGCCGAGCAGCAGACGCGCCAGCAGCAAGGACACCAGGCCGCCCGCGAAACCGGTCAGCACGGTCGCCAGCGCCCACAGCAAGCCGCAATAAATCAGCGTGCGGCGTGCGCCGAACTTGTCGCTGACCCAGCCGCCGATGATCTGAAACACTAAATAGGGATAGGCGAAAGCGGAAAAGACCAGGCCGATTTCCGTCTTCGAGAGGTTGAATTCCTTGCCGAAACCGGCCGCGGCGGTGCTGACGTTGACGCGATCGAGATAGGTGATGAAATACATCATGCATAACATCAATAGCACGACCGTGGTCGCGCGCAAACGCAGGTGTCTCATTGCATTGTCTCCAGTATTGGTACACCGGCGCGCCGTGAGGCAGCTTTTCTCGGGCTGCTTCGATTCCTCTGCGGGATGTTGCTTCGCCGGGTTTTCGTTATTGATCCACGTGACCGGCGCAGCGCTTCCCGATGGAAGCGTGCTGCCCGGCGTTCTTTCCTCCGTTAATGCTTTTTGCTTTGCAGTGTTGTCTTGCGCTCCTTACAGCGCAAGACAACACGGATACGACTGACGCTATTTACCGATTCAGGCGACCTTCAGCGCCGGCTTGTTTTTCTTGGCGGTCAGGTTGTCCATCGCCGCCTGCACGCCGCTCCCGGCCAGCTTCACGCCCGCCAGCTTCAGGCCCATTTCGCAACCGGACAGCGTCGCCATCAGGGTCAGGTCATTGGCTTCGCCCAGATGGCCGATGCGGAACATGCCGCCCTTCATCTTGCCCAGGCCGGTGCCCAGCGACATGTCGAAGTTTTCGTAAATCACTTTGCGGATCGCATCGGCGTCGAAACCGGCCGGCGTCATCACCCCCGTCAGCACCGGCGAATACACCGCCGGATCGGCGCACTGGATCTCCAGGCCCCAGGCCGTGACCGCCTTGCGGCAGGCCTCGGCCAGACGCTCATGACGCGCAAAGACGTTGTCCAGCCCTTCGCCGAGGATCATGTCCAGCGCTTCGTACAAGCCGTAAAGCAGATTGGTGTTAGGTGTGTACGGCCAGTAGCCGGTGGCATTCATCTCGATGATTTCGCTCCATCCCCAGAACGCCTTCGGCAGTTTCGAGGTCTTGCTGGCTTCGATGGCTTTCTTCGAAACGGCGTTGAAGCTGATACCCGGCGGCAGCATCAGGCCCTTTTGCGAACCGGAGACGGTAACGTCGACGCCCCACTCGTCATGCCGGTAATCCGCCGACGCCAGGCCGGAAATCGTGTCCACCAGCAGCAGCGCCGGATGGCCGGCGGCATCGATGGCCTTGCGCACCGAGGCGATGTCGGAGGTCACGCCGGTCGAGGTTTCGTTGTGCACCACGCAGACGGCCTTGATCAGATGGCCGCTGTCCTTGCGCAGACGCTCTTCGATCAGATCGGCCTGCACGCCGCGGCGCCAGCCTTCAATCCCCGGCAAGCCGAGGAATTCCGGCTTCAGGCCCAAGGCTTCGGCCATCTTCTTCCACAGCGTGGCGAAATGGCCGGTCTCATACATCAGCACGGTGTCGCCGGGGCTCAGGGTATTGGTCAGCGCCGCTTCCCAGGCGCCGGTGCCGGAAGCCGGGTAAATCACGACCGGCTGCTCGGTCTTGAAAATCTTCTTGATGCCGGTCAGCACCTGCAAGCCCAGCGCGCCGAATTCCGGACCGCGATGGTCGATGGTCGGATAGCTCATGGCGCGCAGGATGCGATCAGGCACAGGGCTGGGACCAGGGATTTGCAGGAAATGACGGCCGGCTGGATGAAAGTCTAGTTTTAACATTTACTCCTCCTTTGAAATCTGTCTTGTGAAATCTGCTTTATCTAATTTTGTATTTTGAATTCAAAATACTTTATCAGTGAGATTCGGAGAGGTAAAGGTTTTTTTGATCCCGGCAGTCCTTACTTCAGGTACCGAATCAGCCCATATTTTTGGTAAAAACCGCGTATATAGATATACTTAGGATCGCCAATAGGGATTCCATGGCAATATTTTTCATCCATACAACAGCCGAAAGCTGGTATTTTTGGCAATGAACTTATCCCTGCTAAAATACGCCTCAGTAGGACATTAAGGATTTTGAATGCAAAATTCAGCAATTGGACTCGATCTCAACGAGACCCGGAACAAACCTGAAAACATCCCCGCCGCCCTGCCGAAACTGGAGCGCCAGCGTCTGCACGACACCGTCGTCGAGCACCTGCGCAACCTGATCGTCGAAGCGGTGCTGGCACCCGGCACCAAACTGAACGAGCGCGAGCTGTGCGAAACGCTCGGCATTTCGCGCACGCCGCTGCGTGAAGCATTGAAGGTATTGGCCGCCGAAGGCCTGATCGAGATTTCGCCCAACCGCGGCGCCTCGGTGTCGAAGATGTCCGAAACCGAGATCTGGGAAACCTTCGAACTCATGAGCGGCCTGGAAGCGATGTCGGGCGAACTGGCCTGCGAACGCATCACGCCGGTGGAAGTGGCCGAGATCAAGGCGCTGCATTACGCCATGCTGGCCTGCAAGGCGCAGAACGACCTGCCCGGCTATTACAGCCGCAACCAGGCCATCCACAACAAGATCAACGAAGCCGCCCGCAACTCGGTGCTGCACCAGACCTATCTCGGCCTGAACCGCCGCCTGCAGGCGCTGCGCTTCAAATCCAACTTCCGTCCCGAAAAATGGGACAGCGCCGCGCACGATCACGACGAGATGGTCAAGGCGTTGGAAGCACGCGACGGCAAACGCCTGGCGGCAGTCCTGCGCCAGCATTTGCTGGACAAGCGCGATGCGGTGCTGAATGTCCCCGTTGCGCCGACGCCGGCCACCGCCGCAGAAACGCCGGCGGGGAAAACCGGCAATCAATAAAATCAGTTGTGATTTGTCGCTGGAAGCCATCGCTTGCGATGACTTGTCGCCGCATGTCGGGAATGAGCTAGGCGGAGGAGTGAGGGTTAATGCTCGCCGCTTGGGGCGACCTCTCTGACCAGGCGCATACCGACCAAGGTATAGCGCGTGGTTGTCGTATTCCAATTACGGAAAGCGCAACGAGCGTACAGCGACCATGTGTGCCATGATCCGCCGCGGCGCACCTTCACCTCGCCAACTGGCGCTCCTTGCGGATCAGCCAGCGGGGAATGGGCGTAGGTCTTTTCACCATACCAATCGGAAGTCCACTCCCAGGCATTCCCCACCATATCGTAGAGTCCGAACGCATTTGCCGGGTAACTGCCTACCGGCGAAGTAAAGGAAAATCCATCACGACTCTTGAGGGCATGGCCGGCAAATTGCGGCCAGTTGGAGGCGGCATCGGCGTCGAAGGTGTTGGCGATGAGACTTAAGCCCTCCGGCGCATCGCCATTGGGATAACGGGTCTGGGTGCCGGCGCGACAGGAATACTCCCACTCGGCCTCGGTCGGCAGTCGATAGCGCGCATGCTCCTTTTTACTCAACCAATCGGCAAGAGCGACGGCATCGTTCCAGGAGACATTCAGGACCGGATGATCGTCACCTTGAGCAAAACCCGGATTGCGCCAGCTGTATTTTGGATTGCGCCCCTCGAAAGCGTCTTTGCGCTCGGTCTTTTCCGAATCATAGTTCGGGTTGTAGCCATAGCCGCCGGTTTTATCGCGAATCGATTCGGGTACATAGCCGGATTCGGCGATGAATTTGGCGAACTGGCCTACTGTCACCAGCGTCTTGCCGATATAAAACGGCCGCGTGATGTGGACGCTATGCCGTGGCCGCTCGTCGTCCAGATCTTGCAAACGTTTTTCTTCGTAATCGGGGTAGGCAGCTCTGAGCGCCGCGACGGACTCTTCGGTACCCATCATGAATTGGCCTGCGGGGATCAAGACCATCGTCATGCCGATCGAGTTGTCGATGGTGGCAGGAAGCGGATTCGTTTGATCGGCATGAGCAGTCGTCAAAACTACGCTGAGCAACATGGCCAACAAGACAGAGGCAGCTTGTTTCAAATCATCTCCGTTTTTATCACCGTTGATACTTCTTTGAACGTTCCAACTATGGACTACGCCCGGTTATCAATCAAGTGGCCAAGATCCCGATTTCGGAGACGTATTTAAAACTAGCAATGGTACGAAGGTCCGCTAGCAATCAAACAGATATATTCCAGAACAACGCCAGATCCGCTAGCGACCGACAAGCGAAGCCGGCGGGGCCATTACTCGCACCCACTTCCATTGAGCGCAGCAGACGAATGAAACAAAGCCGTATGACAGACCCTACTAGAACAGCAAACCAGAAAGGAAAATGGGGAACAAAAGGAGAAACGGCAAATACGGAAGACAAAAAGCAAAAATGGAAGCCGGGACTGCGCTTCCATTATTCATTTTGCTTTTGATGCTGTTTTTACGAAGCCTCAGTTACATAAGTAACTTCCTGCTTCGATACCAATATTCAACAACATCAAGAATATTGGTAGGCACGATTGGACTCGAACCAACGACCCCTACCATGTCAAGGTAGTGCTCTAACCAGCTGAGCTACGCGCCTAGTGAAGAAGCGAGATTATAGGGGCATTTTTTATTTTTGGCTAGTCTTCGCGGAAAGTTTTTTAAAAAATCTTGTTCGGCGCTTCTTCCCTGACCAGCCGGCCCGTCGCAAAGCCTACTGCCGCCGGGCTTCCAGCACGCCCTTCACTTCGCGGATCACGGCCAGCGCCTTGATCAGTTGCGCGGTCGAGCCGATCTCGGCGGTGAATCCCATGCGCGCCTGCCCCTTCACGCTTTGCGTGCTGACGCCGATCACGTTGATCTTTTCGCGCAGGAAAATTTCTGAAATATCGCGCAGCAAACCCTGGCGGTCGCCGGCCAGCACGAAGATATCCACCGGATACACCGTATCCTTGCCCGAGTTGCCCCATTCGGTCTGGATCACGCGTTCGGGCGCCTTGCGGCTCATTTCGGCGAAGTTCTTGCACGTCAGCCGGTGGATGGAGACACCCTTGCCGCGCGTGACGAAGCCGACGATGCTGTCCGGCGGCGCCGGTTTGCAGCAACGCGCCAGTTGCGTCATCAGGCCTTCGGTGCCGACCACCAGCACGCCGGACTTGGCGCCCTGCACCACGCTCGATGCGCGGCTCTTGCGGGTGATCGAGGCTTCGTCGGATTCGGTGTGCTTGTTTTCCCTGCCCTCTTCGCCTTCATGCAGCGCCTGCTCGATCTGGCGCGGGCTGAATTCGTCCTTGCCCAGCGACAGGCACAGATCGTCGACCTTGCCGAAGCCGAGCTTGTGTGCGAGTTCTTCCAGGTTGACGGCGGTCTTGCCTTCACGCTGCAGCGTTTTTTCCAGCACGGCGCGACCGTGGGCCAGCGTCTCTTCCTGTTCGATGGCGTTGAACCAGGCGCGCACCTTGGAGCGCGTGCGCGAACTGACGGCGTAACCCGGGCTCAACCAGTCGCGCGACGGGCCGACGCCGGGACCGCTCTTGACGGTGATGATGTCGACGGTCTGGCCGTTCTTGAGCGGCGTGTTCAGCGGCACCATGACGCCGTCGACGCGCGCGCCGCGGCAGCGATGGCCGACGTCGCTGTGCAGGTGATAGGCGAAGTCGATCGGCGTGGCGCCGTTGGGCAACTCGATCACGCGCGCCTGCGGCGTCAGCACGTAGATGCGCTCGTCGAGCGTGGTCGACTTGAGCTTCTCGACCCAGTCGCGGCGCACTTCTTCCTGCTCGACCACCGCGTCGGAAACTTCGCTCTTCCACGCCAGCAGCTGGCGCAGCCAGGCGATCTTTTCGTCGTACTTCTGCGCGGCGAAATTGGAACCGCCGCTTTCCTTGTAGCGCCAGTGCGCCGCCACGCCGTATTCGGCGAAGTGATGCATCTCGTGCGTGCGGATCTGCACTTCCAGCGGGCGGCCGTCCTCGGCGATCACGACCGTGTGCAGCGACTGGTAGCCGTTCTGCTTGGGCCGCGAAATGTAATCGTCGAACTCCTTGGGAATCGGCACCCAGATGTTGTGGATGATGCCGAGCACCGTGTAGCAGGTCTTGATATCGTCCACGATGACGCGGAAGGCGCGCACGTCGTACAGCTCGGAGAAATCGATGGCCTTGCCGCGCATCTTGTTCCAGATGCTGTAGATGTGCTTGGGGCGGCCGGAGACTTCCGCCCTGATGTCAGCCGCCGTCAGCTCGGTGCGCAGGCGCTCGATGGCGGTGGCGACAAACTCGGCGCGCTCGATGCGCTTTTCTTCCAGCATCTTGGCGATGCGTTTGTAGGTGACCGGCTCGATGAAGCGGAAGGACAAATCCTCCAGCTCCCACTTGAGCTGCCAGATGCCGAGGCGATTGGCCAGCGGCGCGTAGAGATCGAAGGTCTCGCGCGCATATTGCGCGGTGCTCTCGTTCTCCAGCTTGTTCTCGGCGAAATAGCGCAAGGTGGTCACACGCGAGGCCAGGCGCACCAGCACCACGCGCATGTCGCTGGCCATCGCCAGCAGCATCTTGCGCAGGGTTTCGACTTGCGCCGCCGCCTGTTGCGCCGCGTTCTTGCCGCGCAGGACTTCTTGCGGATGCTGGAAGGTCAGGCTGTGGAAACGCATCAACTGGCGCACGCCCGCGACCAGATCGGTGATGTCCTTGCCGAAGCGCTCTTCGATCAGCGCCGCGGCATCCAGATCAAGCACATGCAGCTCGAACAGCAAGCCGGCGATGCGCGTTTCGGCGTCGACGTTGAGCGCGGTCAGCACGCTGACCACGCCCTGCACGAACTGCAAGGCATCCTGCCCCGACGGGATAGGCTTGCCGGCATACAGAGGCTCGACGAACGCCAGCGCGCTCAATACGCGTGCGGCGTCCTCCGGACTCAAGCCGGCGACGATGGGGGCGCTACCCTCTTGCGGAACTGCGACGACTGAAACCATGAAACCTTGCTTTGTTTATTTTTGAGCAGCGACGATGATGATCTCGACCAGCAATTCAGGACGGGCCAGCTTGGCCTCGACCGTAGCGCGCGGCGGCGTGTTGCCGGCAGGCACCCAGCTGTCCCAGACCGAATTCATGCCTTCGAAATCCTTCACGTCGGCGATGTAGATCTGGCACGACAGGATATTTTCCTTGCTGCTGCCGGCTTCCGCCAGCAGACGGTCGATGTGGCCCAGCACTTCGCGCGTCTGGCCTTCGATGTTCTGGGTGGCATCTTCGGCAATCTGGCCGGCCAGATAGACGGTGCCGTTGTGAATCGCAGCTTCGGAGAGACGCTTGCCGACGTGGAGACGTTGTACTGTCATGATGTTTCCTCTGTAAATATGTGTGGGTTGATGTCCGGTGCTGCGGGCACTGTTGCCTTTCCTGGGCGACGCTTGCCGGCCTTGCAGCCTGTTTTTTGATGTTGGACGAATCAACCTGTCAGTAATTCAATCGTATTGCATCGATTCAGCCGAGCAAGAAGTCCTTCGCCACCTGGATCTGCTCGGCATGCATGAACGTCGGCGCATGGCCGACGCCTTCGAACTCCACCAGCCTGGCCTTGGGACCGCGCTGCGTCATTTCCTGCGCCACCTCCGGCAACAGCAGGTCGGACTGCTTGCCGCGCACCAGCAGCGTCGGGCAGCGGATCGCATCATAAGCCGCCCACAGCATCGCCTCGCCGATGCTCGCCGCTTCCGGCGTCATGGTCTTGAACGGCTCGGCCAGCTTCAGATCATAGTGGCGCGTCCACTTGCCGTCCTTGTCCTGGCGCAAAACATCTGCGGCCAGCTTGTGCCATTCCTCATCCGTATGCAGCCCGAAGGTCGCCGAAATGGTGCGGATATATTGCGCCGCCTCGTCAAAGGTCGTGAAGCGGATATCCTGCCCGATGTATTCGCCGATGCGCGCCAGCGCCGACGCATTGATGGAAGGACCGATATCGTTGAGCACCAGGCGACGGATGGGATTTTCCGGCATCGATGCAAGACCCATGCCGATCAGCCCGCCCATCGACGTGCCGAACCAATCCACCGATTCCGCATCCAGACGCGCCAGCAAAGTCACCATGTCGCTCACATACTGCGGAATCACGTAATACTGCGGCGCCTGCAAACGCCCCGAACGCCCGCGCCCGACCACATCCGGGCACACCACCCGATACGTCTCGGACAACTCGCGCGCCATCACGTCGAAATCGTCGCCCACGCGCGTCACACCGTGCACGCACACCAGCACATTCGGATTATGAGGATTGCCCCACTCCTTGTAAGCCATCGAATGCAAACCGGCAGGCGAAATACATTGAACTGTTTTCAATACAGCTTGTGTCATGGTCTCGACCAGGTGAGGTTGGAATACTCGATATTTTACTCCCTGAGGCGGCTGTTGTAGACCGGAAAGAGAAATGACTACCGACAGCGGCCCAGTGACCGGCCGATGCCCGCGCATAGCAAGCGCAGAGGGTAAAACGGAAGGAAACGGGAAACCGTTCGGGGAATCGGCTGATGATTGAAGGATAAATGGCTG
Source organism: Herbaspirillum rhizosphaerae (assembly GCF_001189965.1). Lineage (GTDB taxonomy): Bacteria > Pseudomonadota > Gammaproteobacteria > Burkholderiales > Burkholderiaceae_D > Herbaspirillum > Herbaspirillum rhizosphaerae. The sequence goes on along the minus strand of NZ_LFLU01000003.1, from coordinate 113,771 downwards.
ATTTCAGACGGAGTCGCTGCTATAATGCGATCCTTTTCGGCGATCCTACGCCGCGAAAGCCCTCTGCCTGAGTGGTGAAATTGGTAGACACAGCGGACTTAAAATCCGCCGCTTACCTGGAAAGGGGCGTACCGGTTCGATTCCGGTCTCAGGCACCAAAGAGCTGTTTCGTTCAAATTCGAAAAACACAGAACAGCCACCAAAACAGCAAGTTTTGACGGCTTTTCAACATCAACACCTCGCCATTTTTAGTCGCACATGCATCCATAGCGCGAGTTCTCGAATGTCTATGGATGAAATGCTAAAAATCACAATTATCCTCCTCGGTGATGTGCTCAATATAGTTTCATATTTTGGTTGCTATACCAAAGTTGCGCATTTGGGGTTCCGATAAGAGTGAAACAAAGTTCTTCTAGAGACGGCAGCAAAAATGACTCAATCAATGCAATAAAGCCCGTCGTTAACGATGCATAGGTCATATGAAACTCGGTCTCTTTGTTGTGCACAATCGCACATCGCATTTTATAAACGAGATCGCTGAAAAAACCTGGCGCCGCCTGTCCTGAAACAAATGCGGAATGTGACTTATTGATACCCATCTCATACAGTGCATGCTCTATATCTGCGACTGGTGCCTGAGTAGGAAGTGCCTGCCAACGTGTAAGTATTCGACTTTCGATCGTTGCACCTGATGCAGGGATCGGAAAAACCGCTGCAAACATTTTCGTCAATGCGGGGCCTTCATACATGTCCACATGATCGTATAACCTGCGGAAGTCACGAATGGAAAACATTTGACCACCTTGCTGACGCTCCAATTGAACGATTGGACGCTTGAACATGAAATTCTCCACGACGTGATATATCGTTAAGAATTTGAGCAGTGGCTCATCCCGGCTATTGTATTCACTCAATACCTCTAACACGTCACCCCACTGATGATAGGGCACCAACGGGTCAATCGAATCTAAATTCCCAGTTTGTGGAGCAGCTACATACCGACGTGGAATATGAACTTTTTTCCCTTGCGCCAGCACATGTAAAGAAACGAATGCCCTCACCATATCGTCTGAAATAAGCCCCTGCGACCGCTTTATCACACAAATATGCGAAGAAGAAAATTCTCCTCCTTGAGCAATTGCACCCAATACATGAAATACAAGGTCTGGAGAAAGACTCGTTGTAGCTGCCTGGAATTCCTGCTCTAAAAGGCTAAAGTCATCACATCCTATAACTAGAAGTGATTTTTCAAGCGATTGAACATTTTCTCGTCCAAACCAACGTAGAGGCAATGCAATGGCCAGATCTCTCGTTTCGAACAACGACTCATCGATGGTTATCTGATCAAGCACAGCCCCAGTTGAATAAAGCATGCTAGCGAGCAAAATGAATACTTTAAGCTTGCGATATGCCGCATTTGGGAAATGAGGAAAATGAGTCTCAAACGTTTTGACATTCTGAAGTAAAGTCGGCCAGTTTGAATATGTAGTGTTGTTCACACGAGCCTCTACCAAGTCAGCCCTTATTCCTCTCATCTCTTCAGTCAAGGAAATAAAAATAGCTTCCAAAGAGGCATCAGCGGATAACGTTCCCACGAAATTTTCAGCTTCCTGCGAGTCAGAAAGGCGGTCAACTTCAGAGATAGGCCAGTTAAAGAGTACGTGATTTTTTCTCATTGAGCACTCGCTCCGAAAAAATTACGCCAATCAATTGGCCTGCTGTAGGCACTACTCAAAATCTCTGTCGTAGCATTGAACACAGCATTTCGATTGATGCTACCGATGTTCACTTTACTCAGTTCTACTGAATTTCTTACAACCTCAAATTGTTCTAAGTTGAATACTTGAGGATCGGCTCGTACCAATACAAGCAGCCTATCCATCGTCTCCTCCCTTGGAGTATTGCTAGTTACTGAATACGCTCCAATGCCTGCACAAAGTCCCGCCAAGGAAACCTCTCGCCCCATCCATCGCGTGCCAACTTCCCCATAATTTTGCGTAAAAATTTGGTCAAGTTGAAGTAAGAACGCCACGAAATTCTGAAGAAATTTCGCACTCATAAATTCAAAATAAACGTCGAATCTACCTTCTCCATTTTGAATTTCTTGTATCAAATCCGTGGTCGGCGCAACGGGCTTACACTCGTATAAAGAAAGAAGAGCAGTGATGATATGCGCAAAATGAAAAGCCCCGCATTGACGGCCTTTACTAAACTGCGTAGCACCAACTTCTTTCTCTCGAACAAGCTGGAACGCTCCAGCGCTCCCTTGACTTAGCATTGGAAGAAGATTCAAAAATAAGAGCTCTAATTGATGCCTTGCTTTTACCGGTTTGTGTCCGGCATTCAAAATCAGCATCTTTTGGACTTCGGCCTCTGAACTTAGTCCCGTCCATATTTCAAACCATTGAATGTTTTGGGTATATGCTTCAAGTAAGCGATTCGATCCAACGTTCAGTAGCGCCTCAAAAACTACTCTTAAAACTTCTGTGTTGGAGTCTCGCGCGCGTAGATCCGAGGAAAAGTGTCTTGAAAATTTGAAACGACTCCATGACAAACATTCTTCTGGAGAGTGATCTCGCGGTAAGAGCGCATATTCAATTGTCTCGCGTATACTTTTCAGACGAAAAGTTCTTTGCAATCCATCAAGTATCTTAAAAGTTTCAATCCGTAATTCCTGACCATTACGAACAAACTTATTGGAATCAACAACCAGTACGATTGGAGGGATATGTCTGCGTTCTAGCACCGTATTTACCAGATGATCTAGATAAACATTTGAAACAATTTCTCGTTGCACATCATAGGCTTTATAGGTTGCAGGTAAGCCAGCCACATATTCCTCTAGAGTGATCTGGGCAAGAAAACAAATCCCCTCTCTTTCCTCACGTTCGTCGAGTATTTTTGCAATCATCGTCATATAAAAATATCTTTATGCTGATTAAAAATAAGGAATCTACGATTTGAAAATCAAACTAGTCGTTCGACATACCCTCGACGCCCATAGGTATAAGATAGCCACTGTTATGCTTGTTGATTAGCTGCTATTACTCTAATCGAACTTTGGCGTTCACCGCGAATGCATTTTTGCTTAGAACGGTATAAAAAATTCTGAGTTTTCAGTCTTTTAATCGCTCACCGTGAAATCTTTGCAGATGTCTTTGCACGAAATCCCATCATCCCAGCCAAGATGTATGAGCCTCATATTTCAGTAAGAATAGCCACGCGCTTATCGTTGTACTCCTGCTCCGTAATCAAATTCGACTCTTTGAGCTTGGTGAGTTTTTTAAGGCGCTCCTCAATCGAATCAGAGGAAGGCTCTGCGAACGAGGATTTGAAAGTAGCGGCACCCGCGCAAGCAGCATTGATGTCATTCATCAACGCAACCTCGTCGAACATCGTGACGCCTTTTTTATTTCTCGTCAGATTGGAGTAATAGCGGCCCTTAGCCAGAGTGGCTTGCCGGAGTTCGGGATTCGCTGGATGCTGCTTCAACTCTTCCAGGCTGTTCATGTAACTGGCTTTTGCCGCTTTCAGTTCTCGTTCTTTTTTAATTGCATTCCAAATCACTGCGGCAATGCCAAGAACAACCACTATCCAAAAGACTTCCATGCTTCCCCCGGTTATTGTTTGATGTTCGTTTGTTTTCGAGTAATTGATATTCAAGCTTTAAGATTACTTGGATATCAAACTGGTAAGCAATAGCCGGGCAGCACTTTATTCTGCATATATTTGATTTCGAAACACATACATCCAAGTATGTTTTAATTTGCGAAATAAAATTGCCTTAGCGCATCGTAAATTTGAGAAACTTTCAGGAGGAGATCATGACAAAACAGGACACGACAAAAACCCCATCCGCATCAGACCTGATCTCCCAAAAAATCGCCAGTCTCGCAGACTGGCGCAGCGCAACCCTCACAAGAATGCGCGAGCTGATCCAGCAAGAAGATCCGGAAGTCATCGAAGAAATGAAATGGGGCGACATCCCCGTGTGGTCGCACGACGGTATCGTCTGCACCGGCGAATCCTACAAGAAGGTGGTCAAGCTGACCTTTGCCAAGGGCGCGTCGTTGCAGGATCCTGGGTCGCTGTTCAATTCAAGTCTCGACGGCAAGGTGCGGCGCGCGATCGATATTCATGAAGGGGAAGAGATTGATGCGGCGGCGTTCAAGGCGCTGATTCGCGAGGCGATAGCCCTCAACAGCGCCGGCAAATTGGCTGCAAAGTCGAAGTCGGTGAAGAAGGTGAAGGATTAGATTTACTGCAGATATGGCAGCGGTCTACGCTGCCGGCGATGACGCAAAAACGCCATCAGAGGCGGTCTTTGAGAGAGCTACATCCAAAGCCGCTTTCACTCAGGAACGAATCCCCTCCCCGTTCCCTGCATTCAACATTTACAGCAAGACTTGCAATCAACAATCAGGCGTCCCGCTCCACGCGATTGCGGCCGCCGTGCTTGGCTTTGTACAGCGCGGCATCGGCGCGCGCATAGGCGTCTTCAAAATCGGCGCCGACGTCGCTCCAGGAGATGCCGAAGCTGGATGTCACCGGGCGTGACGGCAGGCAGGGGAAAGTTTCCTGCACGATGGCGAGCCGGATTTCTTCTGCGATGACGACGGCTGCATCGAGCGATACGCCGGGCAGCAGGATGGTGAATTCTTCGCCGCCGACGCGGCCGATTTCGCCTTCGCCGTTGAGCGTTCTGCGCAGGCGGTTCACCAGTTCGCGGATGACGGCGTCGCCGGTCGGGTGGCCGAATTCGTCGTTGATGCGTTTAAAGAAGTCGATGTCGAGCACCACCAGGGACAACGAGGTGCTCTTGAGGAAATGATGTGCGCGCTCGAAGATGGCGCCGCGATTGAGCGCGCCGGTGAGGTTGTCGTGCTTGGCTTTGTAGTCCAGCTCGTCGCTGAGTTGCTGCAGTTTGGAGTTGAGCTGGTTGAGTTCGCGCTCGGTGCGGTCGCTGCGGGCGATCAGGCGGCGGCTTTCGCGCATGAGGCGTCCGTAGCTTTTGACCAGCTCTTCCAGCGCCTGCCGATATTGTTCGGGCTCTTCAGCGCCACTTGCCACGACTTGCGTGGCGCGGGTGAGAACTGCGGTCTCGGCTTCAAAAAGGTCGACGTCGCTCATTCGCTTTTTACTGCCTGGTCGTGGAAAACGAGATTAGGGAAGTCTTCGCTCAGTTCCTGGCCGAACTCGAAGATGGTGTCGTCTTCTTCGTCGTGGTACCAGTTGAGGACGACTTCGGTGCCGGTCTTGGCTTTTTCATTCAGCGTGCCGAACAGCGAGAACAGCATCTTGGTGCTGGAGCTGTTGAAGTAGGCCAGCGCCACGTTGACGGTGATGCTGGCGCCTTCCGTATCCTGTTCCAGGAACTGGCGCAGCACGGCGATGATGTCGCCCCAGAATTGCGCTGCGTTTTCCGGATAGGACTCCCCTTTCAGCGAGAGCTTGCGCTCGTCGAAACGGAAATCGACTTCAGGGGAACTCGGACTGGCCGCGATAAATAAGTTATCCATATTTACATTCTTTATTCAAACAAACCACGAGGAACACTTCTCCCGCCATCAAACAAGGTCACACGATATGGCGGGTCAGATTGTCGCTCTTAAATAAAACATTGAGGTGCCGTCGGCAGCCGGCGGCGAGAATTCAAACTCCAGCGGCTCGCTGGCGTCGCGCGCCATCGTCAGGAAACCGAGTCCGGCGCCTTTGCTGTCCGGCGGCGTCTCGGCGCGCAGCATCTCCTTATACTCCAATTTGATTTCGTCGATGGTGAGCGAGCGCAAATGTTCCAGCTTTTCGCGCAGCTTTTCGGCGACGACGGCGTTGACCGGGTTGGAGCAATGCAGGTAGTAGCGCTCGTTGGTCAGCGAGATGAAGACTGCCCCGTGACGCATCCCGGCTTCCGAAATGCCTTTTTTCTCATACGAGTCGGCCGAATAGTGCACGATGTTCTGCGTCATTTCAATGAACGACGAAAACAGTTTGCGGCGCGTCACCGAAACGGCGCCGGTGTGTTCGGCGCGCAGTTTGACGGCATCGGCCATCGCGGCAATGATCGTTTGCGAAAAATAGCCGACGTAATAAAAGATCACGTCGCGCCGCTCGACGCACCGGTGAAAATCATCCCACTGCTGTTGAATCCCGTTCATAGCTATCTGCACTTGACTTCTACTTGCTGTTAATCGATCCGCGCAGGCGGAAACTGAAAAAGGTCAGGTCGTCGCGGCGACGCTGCTGCCCCTGGTAGTTCTTTTGCTCTTCCATGATCTTCTTGCCGAACTCGGACATCGGCAGATCGCGGCTGGCGAGCATGGCGTTACGCAGGCGCTGCTTGCCGAAGGCGATGTTCTTGGGGCCGCCGATCTGGTCGATGATGCCGTCGGTGGCGGTCATGACGACCGCGCCCTCGCTCAACTGCACGCTGCGGTTGCTCCACTTCATGTCGTCGGGCGTATCGATATAGCCGAGACCGGTGCGCGAGCCATCGAAGGTCTGCACTTCTTCTGCGCCGGGCAAGAGCACCAGCAAAGGCATCTTGGCGCTGGCGTAGGTCAGGCTGTCGGTGGCGGCTTCAAACCAGAAGAAGCAGGCGTCCATGCCGTCGTCGGATTCGGAACGCTGCTCGGCCGTGGCGTGCTGGCCGAGCACGCGCTTCATGCTGCGGTTGACCTCGCCCATGACGCGCGCCGGATCGTGCGGGCCATGCTGCTCCAGCGCTTGCTTGAGCGACGACGAGGCGATCAGCGTGAGGAAGGCGCCGGGCACGCCGTGCCCGGTGCAATCGGCCACGGCGGCGAACCAGCCGTCGGCATAGCGTTCGAAATGATAGAAGTCGCCGCCGACGACGTCGCGCGGCTCCCAGATCAGGCAGGCGTCGGCCAGCGCTTGCGACATGGCCGTGCGCGAGGCGCTCAGCATGGCGCGCTGGATGACGCTGGCGTAGTCGATGCTCTGCATGACCTGGCGATTTTTTTCCGCCTGCAGCGACACCATCATGCGCATCAGGTCCAGCCCGGAGCCGAGGCCGGTGAACTTGCCCTGCTCGACGATCATGAAGCCGTCGGCCAGCGTCTTGTCGCCGGACTCGACCGCCAGGGCGCCGAGCGTCTCGATGGAGGTGTCGACTTCGACGATGAGCGGATCCTTGTCCATGAAGGCGATGCAGCTCTTCTTTTCGTAGAGCTCGCGATGGTAAGGTTTGGACATCTGCGACATGAAGATATTGCGGCTGATGAGCCCGATCGGATGACCGTTCTCCAGCACCGGCAGGCTGATCAGTTCGCGATGGCGTCCGAATACCTCCAGCACCCTGGCATTGTTTTCTTCAAAGGTGACGGAGGGTACGCTCACCGCCAGCGCACTGGCCGTCGGTTGCTGCAAATGACGCCCTGCCATCGGCGCAAGGCTAAAATCGGTGTCCACTTGGTCCCAATCCCAGTTAACTGCAAAACATAAAATTATTGTTTAACCAGCAATTTTAGTTAACTAGTGTGACAGCGATATGACGGCCTCCGCACCCAGGCGGGACGGGCGATACAGGCTGCTTTTGGACTGACCGCCCTTCAAAAATTATTTCCTGACACCCAGCCGGTAGGCCGTGGTCTGGCGGTAGACCTGGCCCGGCCGCAGGATAACCGCTTCCCGCTCCGGGCTGTTGACCTGGTCCGGATAGGCTTGCGCCTCCAGGCAGAAGCCGTCATGCATGGCGTAAGGCTGGATGGCCCGTCCCTGCACACCGTTCAGAAAGTTGCCGCTATAAAACTGCAGCCCATTCTCGGTGGTCGAGACGGTCAGTTCGCGTCCGGAGCCCGGATCGTAGACCGTCGCCACGTCGCGCAGCGGCTGGACGCTGCGGCCCGGTTCGGCGACCTCATCGCTTTCCCGGCGCAGGCAATAGCAATGATCGAAACCGCCGGCCACCCTGAGCTGTTCGTCGGGCCATGCCAGACGCGGGCCGATCGGCGCCGGCTGCCGGAAGTCGAAGGCGCTGCCGGCCACCCCGGCGACTTTTTCGGGTATCAGTTTGCAGTCGACTTGCAAATAAGCGTCGGCGTCGATGGACAGGATGTGATCGCAGATGTCGCCGGCGCCGCCGTTGAGGTTGAAGTAGCCGTGCGAGGTCAGGTTGATCGGCGTGGGCGCGTCCGTCGTGGCGGTGTAGTCGATGCGCAACCGGCCGTCGTCGTCCAGCCGGTACAGCACCGAAGCCAGCACGTTGCCGGGAAATCCCGCCGCCCCATGCGGCGACGCCAGCGTCATCCTCAGGCCCTCGGGATCGCTCTGCACCTGCCATGGCATCAGGTGAAATCCGCCCTTTCCACCGTGCAGATGATTGTCGCCTTCGTTGCGGTCGATCTGATAATCAACGCCGTCCAGCGTGAAGCGGCCGTTGGCGATGCGATTGCCCCAGCGTCCGATCACGCCGCCGAAGAAGGCCGGATTGGCGACATACCCATCGCATCCGGCATAACCAAGCAGGACGTCGGCTTCGCGACCATAACGGTCAGGCGCCCACCACGAAATCAGCGTGGCGCCGCGGTCGCTGATGACGACGCGCATGTCGTGTGCATTGCGCAAGGTGTAGAAAGTGATGCCATGGTCGGCGGGGGCGCTGGTGATTGTGAAATGTGTCATCGTCTGGAAAATTGGCGATGGATTGAATCCGTCAATCCATTCGTTGGTTCATCTATGCGTTCGTGCGTGCCCGCACGTTATCTGCAGCTTGTATCGATATTGCCGCGGGCGATTTCTTCCGAGGGATTGCAACCGGTGGCGGTGCATCGCCTGCCATCTGCTCCTGGTATTCCCGCGGCGTGCATCCGAGTTCGCGCTTGAACACGGCGTGCATGTATTGCACGGAGGTAAAGCCGCAGCTGACGGCGATATCGGCGACGTTGCTGTCGGCCTGTTGCAGCAGGCGTTTGGCGGCATCCAGTTTGAAACGCAGGATCTCGTCATGCACGCTGCGCCCCAGTTCGCGGCGGAAGTACCACTCCAGCGAAGAGCGCGAGATGCCGACATAGTCGGCCACCTGCTCGGTCTTGATGCCCTGGCAGGCGTATTGGCGAATGAAATGCATGGCCTGCATCACGTGCGGATGATTGCGCGCTTCATGGCGGCTCGACGCCAGCACGTTGATGCCGGCCGGCGGCACCAGGATGCGCGTGTCGGCGAAGCGCGCGCCGTGCAGCATCTGGTGCAGCAGGTGCGCCGCCGTGCGCCCCATCTCCACCGTTCCCTGAATCACCGAACTCAGCGGCACGCGCGTGAGGATGCGCGCCAGCGGGTCGTTGTCGATGCCGATCAGCGCCACTTGCTCGGGCACCGCAATGCCGGCGCACAAGCAAGCCTGCAGCAGCTGGCGGGCGCGCGCATCGGTCACGGCGATGATGCCGATGGGCTTGGGCAGGCTGCGCACCCAGGCGATCTGCTGCTCGACGGCGGTATCCCAGGACGGCGCGCTGGTGCCGACGCCGCGGTAGATATGTCCCTGGATGCCGTCGCGCTGCATCAGCGTTTCGAAAGCTTTTTCGCGCTCCTGCGCCCAGCGGTTGACATCGGCCTTGGGCAGGCTGAAGCAGGCGAAATTCTGCAGGCCGGCTTCGATCAGATGATCGTAGGCCAGCTTCACCAGTTTGAAATTATCGGTCGCCACGTAGGGAGTATCTCGCGGATAGTCGGCATCATCGGCATAGGATCCGCCGACCGCCACCACCGGCAGATGCACTCCCGCCAGGGCTTCGCAAGTGGCCGGGTCGTCGAAGTCGGCAATGATGCCGTGCCCCTGCCAGCGCTCAATGCCTTGCAGGCGGCAACGAAAATCCTCCTCCAGGTACAAGTCCCACGAGGCGCGCGTGCTGGTGAGGTATTCGCCGATGCCGGCGATGATGTCGCGATCGAATATCTTGTTGCCGTTGAACAGCAGCGCAATGCGATGCACGGTCGGTACTCTTGTCACTCTGTGGTCTCCTCCAGGCATCGGAGTTATTGGTTTGTTGGCGATGACAACATGCCACCTGCCGTTTTGCGTACTCGCCGGTATGTATCCGTGCTTGTCTTATTCGTACTTGTCTTGTCTCGCTCTGCATTGCTACTGCACCGAGCCTTTTCATTCCGCTCCGGTGATTGTACCGAGGCGTCAGCGCTGCGTCAGGCCAAATCCCCCTTTGTGCAACTGCAATAGAAAGAATCACTATCCCGGTTGGTGAATTTCGTAATTGTAGACGCCTGTCGCTGATTGCTAGTATGGCCCCACATCAAACCCGGCAGGGATCTTCTGCCGGGAAATGATGGCAGAGCAGCAAATGAGAGCAAACGAGCAGCAGATGAGCGGAGCGCCTTACCACCTGAGTTTGCGGGGCGGGACAGCGAACCGGTTCATCCTCCCGGCATGGCGGCGAACGACAAATCAACCTACCAAAAGTCGCCGTTAAAAAAAGACTGATGCCGACCATGCGCGGGAGCATCCCCCTTAAAAATCATAATGAAACTGGAGACCAGGCAATGAACGCAATCCTGAAAAAAAGTGTACTGGCATTGATGGCGGTGACCACGATTTCGCTGGTCAGCACAAGCGCCATGGCAGATGCCAAGAATCCGAAAATCGGTTTTTCCATCGATGACCTGCGGGTTGAGCGCTGGGCGCGCGATCGCGATTTCTTTACCGCAGCAGCAGAAAAGCTGGGGGCGAAAGTGTTCGTCCAGTCGGCTGACGCCAGCGAAGCGCGCCAGATTTCGCAAATCGAAAACCTGATCTCGCGCGGCGTCGACGTGATCGTGATCGTCCCTTTCAACGCGACCGTGCTGACCAACACCATCAAGGAAGCCAAGAAGGCCGGCATCAAGGTGCTGTCGTATGACCGCCTGATCCTCAATGCGGATGTGGATGCCTACATCTCCTTCGACAACGAGAAGGTCGGCGAGATGCAGGCCGAGGGCGTGGTCAAGGCGCAGTCCAAAGGCAACTTCTATCTGCTGGGCGGTTCGCCCACCGACAACAACGCCAAGATGCTGCGCGAAGGCCAGATGAAGGTGCTCAAGCCTTACATCGACAAGGGCGACATCAAGATCGTCGGCCAGCAATGGGTGAAGGACTGGAACCCGACCGAAGCCTTGTCCATCGTTGAAAACGCGCTGACCGCCAATAACAACAAGATCGACGCCATCGTCGCCTCCAACGACGGCACCGCCGGCGGCGCGATCCAGGCGCTGGCTGCGCAAAAGCTGGCTGGCAAAGTGCCGGTCTCCGGACAAGACGCCGACCTGGCCGCGGTCAAGCGTGTGGTCGCCGGCACCCAGACCATGACGGTGTACAAACCCCTCAAGCTGATCGCCACCGAAGCAGCCAACCTGTCGGTGCACCTGGCCCGCAACGAGAAGCCGGCTTACAACTCGCAATACGACAACGGCTTCAAGAAAGTCGACACCGTGCTGCTCAAGCCGATTCCGCTGACCAAGACCAATGTCAACGTGCTGGTGGACGACGGCTTCTACACACAAGCGCAAATCGGCGGCAAATAACAACAAAAAAAACAATCCGGACAGGCATTGCGCCTGGCCGGCATTGTCGCTTTGTTCAATTGCGGTTGACGGCGACACGTGAAAGCGTGACGGCGCGGCGATGTTGCAGCGTCGATTTCGCCACGTATTCCGCAGTTTCTACTCCACGAGAGCATGCATGTCTGAGTACCTGTTAGAAATGAAGGGCATCGTCAAGACGTTTGGCGGTGTCCGTGCCCTGGATGGCATCGACATCAAGATCAAGGCCGGCGAATGCGTCGGCCTGTGCGGCGAAAACGGCGCCGGTAAATCGACGCTGATGAAAATTCTTTCCGGCGTCTATCCTCACGGCACATGGGACGGCGAAATCCTGTGGGACGGCAAGCCGCTGGCGGCGCAATCGGTGCGCGACACCGAGGCGGCCGGCATCGTCATCATCCACCAGGAGCTGATGCTGGTGCCCGAGCTGTCGGTGGCGGAAAATATTTTCATGGGCCACGAACTGACGCTGCGCGGCGGCCGCATGAATTATCCGGCGATGTATCGCCGCGCGGAAGAACTCATGCGCGAGCTGAACATGCCCGACATCAACGTCGCCCTGCCGGTGATGCAATACGGCGGCGGCCATCAGCAGCTGGTGGAAATCGCCAAGGCGCTCAACAAAAAGGCGCGCCTGCTGATCCTCGATGAACCCTCTTCGTCGCTGACCTCGTCGGAAATCGCGGTCCTGCTCAAGATCATCAAAGACCTCAAGGCCAAGGGCGTGGCCTGCGTCTACATCTCGCACAAGCTCGATGAAGTGGCGGAGGTGTGCGACACCATTTCCGTGATCCGCGACGGCAAGCATATCGCCACCACGCCGATGCAGGCGCTGGACGTCGACCGGATCATCACGCAGATGGTCGGCCGCGAAATCACGACCATGTATCCGACGCGCGACCATGAGATCGGCGAAGTGATTTTCGAGGCGCGCCACGTCACCTGCTTCGACGCCGACAATCCCAGACGCAAGCGCGTCGACGATGTGTCGTTCTCGGTGCGCCGCGGTGAAATCCTCGGCATTGCCGGGCTGGTCGGCGCCGGGCGGACGGAACTGGTGTCGGCTTTGTTCGGCGCCTATGCGGGACGCCATGAAGGCGAAGTGTTCATGCACGGTGCAAAGGTCGATACCGCAACACCGCTCAAGTCGATCCGCCTCGGCCTGTGCATGGTGCCGGAAGACCGCAAGCAGCACGGCATCGTACCGGACCTCAGCGTCGGCCAGAACATCACGCTGACGGTGCTCAACGACTTCTCGCACCGCACCCGCATCGATGCCGAATCGGAACTGAAGACCGTGCAGGACGAGATCGTGCGCATGCAGCTCAAGACCGCCAGCCCTTTCCTGCCGATCACCGGACTGTCGGGCGGCAATCAGCAAAAGGCCGTGCTGGCCAAGATGCTGCTGGCGCGCCCCAAGGTGCTGATCCTCGACGAGCCGACACGCGGCGTCGACGTCGGCGCCAAGGCAGAGATCTACCGGCTCATTGCGGAACTGGCCAGGCAAGGCGTGGCGGTGATCATGGTGTCGTCCGAACTGGCGGAGGTGCTGGGCGTATCCGACCGCGTGCTGGTCATCGGCGAAGGCAAGCTGCGCGGCGACTTCGTCAATCAGGATCTGACGCAGGAGACGGTGCTGGCGGCGGCCATCAACCAATCGCCGCAGCAGCGCACATTGCAAGCCTCTGCATAAGCAAAACAACCTGGAATCAATTCGTATGAACTCGCTTAACTCGATCAGTTCGATCAACTCGACCAACATCAAGCAGCTCTTCAGCCGCTACAAAATCATGGCGCTGCTCATCGCCATCGCCATCATCTGGGCCTTCTTCAGCTGGAAGACCGAAGGCGGATTCGTGACGCCGCGCAATCTCTCCAATCTGCTGCGCCAGATGTCGGTGACCGGCATCCTCGCCTGCGGCATGGTGCTGGTGATCATCGCCGGCGAGATCGATCTGTCGGTCGGCTCCCTGCTCGGCCTGCTGGGCGGCATCGCTGCAATCATGGACGTCACCTATCACCTGCCGCTGCCGATCAATCTGGCGCTGGTCTTGCTGTGCGGCCTCGCGCTGGGGTTGTTCAACGGCTACCTGACGGCATACATGCGCATCCCCTCTTTCATTGTCGGCCTGGGCGGCATGCTGGCGTTTCGCGGCGTGCTGCTGGGCGTGACGGGCGGCCTGACAATTGCGCCGGTGTCCAGCGAACTGGTCTATCTGGGACAAGGCTATCTGCCGCAGCAACTGGGCGTGGCGCTGGTGATCGTGCTGTTCGTCCTTGCCCTGGCCTTGACCTGGCGTCAGCGCGCCAATCGCATCCGTCACTCACTGCCGGTGCATGCGCTGTGGCGCGACGCGGTGAAGGTGCTGATCATCGGCGCCGTGCTGCTGGCCTTCGTGCGCACGCTCAACAGCTATGACGGCATCCCGGTGCCGGTCTTGCTGCTGCTGGCCTTGCTCGGTTTGTTCAGCTACATCACAACGCAGACGGTGTTCGGCCGCCGCATTTATTCGGTCGGCAGCAACATGGAGGCGACGCGGCTGTCGGGCGTCAACGTGCAGTCGGTGAAGCTGTGGGTGTTCGGCATCATGGGCGTGATGTGCGCGCTCGCCGGCCTCGTGAATACGGCGCGCCTGGCGGCGGGCTCGCCGTCGTCGGGCAGCATGGGCGAACTCGACGCCATCGCGGCCTGTTTCATCGGCGGCACTTCCATGCGCGGCGGCTCGGGCACCATCTACGGCGCACTGATCGGCGCGCTGGTGATGGCGAGCCTGGACAACGGCATGTCGATGCTCGACGTCGGCACCTACTGGCAGATGATCGTCAAGGGCAGCATCCTGATGCTGGCGGTGTGGGTCGACGTCAGCACCCGTTCGGGCCGTTGAGCGACCTGTTTCCAATCCATTCTGAAAAGAGGAAGCTCATGCAAGCGATCATGCAAGCAATACCAGCCCACGCCGCCTTGCCCGCCGATCTGGCCGACGCACTGCTGATCGGCCGCGTCTGGAGAAACAGCAAGATCAACGGTCCCTGCGTGGTCGCCGTGCGCCGCGGCCAGGTATTCGATATTACCGCCGCCGCGCCGACGGTAGCCGACCTGCTCGATGCAGAAGACCTGCTGCACATCGCGCGCCACGCTCCCGGTGAAGCGCTGGGCAGCGCGCTTGATCTGGTTCATCATGCGCTCCACACCCAGCACGACACCAGCCGGCCGCTGCTGCTCGCGCCCTGCGACATCCAGCCCATCAAGGCCTGTGGCGTGACCTTCGCGGTCAGCATGCTGGAACGCGTGATCGAAGAAAAAGCTGCCGGCGATGCCACGCGCGCCGAGACCTTGCGCAAGGAATTGCAGGCCAGCATCGGCGCCGATCTGTCTTCCATCCGTCCCGGTTCGGAAGCCGCTGCCAGGCTGAAGCAGGAACTCGTCAAACGCGATGCCTGGTCGCAATACATGGAAGTCGGCATCGGCCCCGATGCGGAAGTGTTCTCGAAAGCGCAGGCAATGTCGGCGCTGGGACTGGGCGCCGACATTGGCCTGCATCCGGCTTCGCAATGGAACAACCCCGAACCCGAAATCGTGCTGGCCGTCAACAGCTGCGGCGAAGCGGTCGGTGCGACGCTGGGCAACGACGTCAACCTGCGCGACATCGAAGGTCGCAGTGCGCTGCTGCTGGGCAAGGCCAAGGACAACAACGGCTCGTGCGCCGTCGGTCCCTTCATCCGCCTGTTCGACGAGGGCTTCACGATCGATACGGTGCGCCAGGCCGAAGTCTCCTTGCGCATCGAAGGCGATGACGGCTTCCGTCTCGACGGCGTCAGCTTCATGCGCGAGATCAGCCGCGACCCGCTCGACCTGGTGCGGCAGACCTGCGGCGCCCATCATCAGTATCCGGACGGCTTCATGCTGTTCCTCGGCACCATGTTTTCGCCGATCAAGGACCGCGACGCTCCCGGCGCCGGCTTTACCCATCATCTGGGCGACCGCGTCACCATCGCCAGCCCGGCGCTGGGCGCGCTCGTCAATCACGTGCAACGCAGCGATGCCATCGCCCCCTGGACCTTCGGCATTCGCTCGCTCTATCGTTATCTGGCCGGCCGCGGCCTGACAGATTCAGTGCCATCCTCAAGGAGAACAGCAGCATGACAGCATCACCATCGGCCGCCCTCGCGACCGCGCCGACAGCATCTGGCGCATCGGCCCCCTTCGAGCACGCCATTTATCGTAGCCTGGCCGGCAAACGGGTCGTCATCACCGGCGGCGGCACCGGCATCGGCGCCGCGCTGGTGGAAGCCTTCGCCGGACAAGGGGCGCAGGTGTTCTTCCTCGATATTGCGCTGGAAGAATCGCGCGCGCTGGAAGAATCGCTGAAGCATTCTGCACTGCCGCCGACCTTCCTGCATTGCGACCTGCTCGATCTGGATGCGCTGGCAGCAACCTTCATCGGCATCGAAAAAATGGCCGGCACGGTCGACATCCTGATCAACAACGCCGCCAACGACGACCGCCACAAGATCGCCGACGTCAGCCCGGCGTATTGGGACGAGCGCATGGCGGTCAACCTGCGCCATCAGTTCTTCTGCGCGCAGGCGGTGACGCCGGGCATGCGCGAGCAAGGCCGCGGCGTGATCCTCAACTTCGGTTCGATTTCCTGGCATCTGGCCTTGCCCAGCCTGACCTTGTACATGACGGCCAAGGCGGCGATCGAAGGCCTCACGCGCGGCCTGGCACGCGACCTCGGCCCGCACGGCATCCGGGTCAACTGCATCATCCCCGGCGCGGTCCGTACGCCGCGCCAGATGCGCCTGTGGCACAGCCCGGAAGAAGAAGCCAAGATCCTCGCGGCGCAATGCCTGTACGAGCGCGTGGAGCCGCACGACGTCGCTGCGCTGGCGCTGTTCCTGGCCTCCGACAGCGCGGCGAAATGTTCCGGCCGCGACTACTTCGTCGATGCCGGCTGGTATGGCGCATGACTGACGCGGCCCCCGTCTGCATCTGGCTGGCCGGCGCCGAACTGGGCGAAGGCCCGATCTGGCATGCCCGGGACCAGGCGCTCTACTTCGTCGACATCAAGGGCAAGGCGATCCATCGCTGTGCCGCCGACGGCACCCGGCGCCAAAGCTGGGAGACGCCGCATGCGCCGGGCTTCATCGTGCCCGGCGACGACGGCGGTTTTGTCTGCGGACTGCAAGGCGGTCTCTATCGGTTCAACCCGGACAGCGGCGACTTCTCGCTGATCCAGCCGGTTGAACAACACTTGCCCGGCAATCGCCTCAACGACGGTTTCGTCGACAGCCGGGGACGGCTCTGGTTCGGCACGATGGACAATGACGAGCGTCGCCCTAGCGGCGTGCTGTATCGCTGGGAACGATCGCTCGCGCCGCAGGCGCAGGATCGCGGCTACGTCATCACCAACGGCCCGGCCATGAGTCCCGATGGGAAAACGCTCTATCACACGGACACATTGCAGCGAACGGTATATGCTTTCGATGTCGACGCTGCAGGAACATTGTCACGCAAGCGTCCGTTCGTACATATCGAAGGCAGCGGCTATCCCGATGGCATGGCGGTCGATGCCGAGGGTTTTCTCTGGGTCGCCTTGTTCGGCGGGTGGCGCATTGAGCGCTTCTCGCCTGCCGGAGAGCTGGCGGGAGTGATCCCCTTCCCTTGCGCCAATGTGACCAAACTGGTCTTTGGCGGCAACGATTTGCGGACGGTCCATGTCACAACGGCATGGAAAGGATTGTCGCCTGAAGAGCGGAGAAGGCAGCCGCTTGCAGGAGGACTGTTTTCCTTCATCGCCGACACGCCGGGCCTGGCTCAACATCACCTATCAACAGAGGCAAAGAAGTGAAGAATCAACAGACACCCCGCCGGTTCCGCTCCCAGGACTGGTTCGACAATCCCGACCATATCGACATGACCGCGCTCTACCTCGAGCGCTTCATGAACTACGGCATCACCGCCGAAGAATTGCGTTCCGGCCGGCCGATCATCGGCATCGCGCAGAGCGGCAGCGACATCAGCCCGTGCAACCGCATCCACCTCGAACTGGCGCGCCGCGTGCGCGACGGCATCCGCGATGCGGGCGGCATCCCGATGGAGTTCCCGCTGCATCCGATTTTTGAAAACTGCCGCCGCCCCACTGCAGCGATCGACCGCAATCTGTCTTATCTCGGCCTGGTGGAAATCCTGCACGGCTACCCTATCGATGCGGTGGTCCTGACGACCGGCTGCGACAAGACCACGCCGGCGCAGATCATGGCGGCGTCCACCGTGGACATCCCTGCCATCGTGCTGTCGGGCGGACCGATGCTCGACGGCTGGATGGACGGCGAACTGGTCGGCTCCGGCGCGGCGATCTGGAAGGGCCGCCGCCAGTTGTCGGCAGGCCTCATCGACAATGAAAAATTCCTGGAGATCGCGGCGGCGTCGGCCCCTTCTTCCGGCCACTGCAACACCATGGGCACGGCCTCCACCATGAACGCCATGGCCGAAGCGCTCGGCATGTCGCTGACCGGTTGCTCCGCGATTCCTGCGCCGTATCGCGAGCGCGGCCAGATGGCCTACGAAACCGGTCGCCGCATCGTCGGCATGGCGCACGAAGACCTGCGTCCGTCGGCGATCCTGACGCGCGAGGCCTTCCTCGATGCGATCGTGGTCAATGCCGCCATCGGCGGCTCGACCAACGCGCAGCCGCATATCATGGCGATGGCGCGCCACGCGGGTGTGGAGCTGCATTCCGACGACTGGATGGAATACGGCTACGACGTGCCGCTACTGCTCAACATGCAGCCGGCCGGCAAATATCTGGGCGAGCGTTTCCACCGCGCCGGCGGCGTGCCGGCCATCATGTGGGAATTGCAACAGGCCGGCAAGCTGCGTTCCGACCGCCTCACCGTCACCGGCAAGACCATGGTGCAAAACCTGGAAGGCCGCGAGAGCCACGACCGTGAAGTGGTGTTCCGTTTTGAAGCGCCGCTGCGCGAACGCGCCGGCTTCCTGGTGTTGAAGGGCAATCTGTTCGATTTCGCGATCATGAAAACCAGCGTCATCTCGGATACCTTCCGCGAGCGCTACCTGAACACGCCGGGCAGCGAAGGCATCTTCGAATGCAAGGCGGCGGTGTTCGACGGTTCCGACGATTACCATGCGCGCATCAACGATCCGGCATTGGGCATCGATGAAAACACCATCCTGGTGATTCGCGGCGCGGGTCCGGTCGGCTGGCCGGGATCGGCAGAAGTGGTCAACATGCAACCGCCTGATGCGCTGCTGCGCCGTGGCATCACCACGCTGCCGACGCTGGGCGACGGTCGCCAGTCAGGCACTTCGGATAGCCCATCCATCCTCAATGCATCGCCGGAAAGCGCCGTCGGTGGCGGTCTGGCGTATTTGCGCGATGGCGACAAGGTGCGTATCGACCTCAACAGCGGACGTTGCGACATGCTGATCAGTGATGATGAGCTGACCAAGCGCAAGGCGGAAGGCATCCCTGCCGTGCCGCCAAGCCAGACGCCGTGGCAGGAGATTTATCGCAGCACCGTCGGCCAGTTGGAAACCGGCGCGTGCATGGAACTGGCGGTCAAGTATCAGGGCGTGGCGAAGGTCTTGCCGCGTCATAACCACTAAGCAGCTGCCGGCCCCGGATGAGCATCATCGGGGCCGGCCTGCTGATTCACTTCTTCATCTGGAAGCGCTGCGCGCTGAACGGCGCCAGATCGATTTCTGCAGCCTGCCCTGTCAATAACTGAGCGACCAGGCGGCCGGTTCTCGCCGATGTGCCGAGTCCGATATGGCCGTGGCCGAAGGCGTGGATCACGTCCGTACTGCGCGTCGACGGACCGATGCAGGGCAAACCGTCGGGCATACTGGGACGCCGCCCCAGCCAGTAGCGCACGCGGCTGGCCGGCAGGTCGCGCGGCAATGCAGGAAAGAGTTGCAGGGCAAGGTCGCGCATGATCTCGGCACGACGCCAATCGGGCTCAGCCTCGAAGGAGGCGATCTCGACCTGCCCCGCCACGCGCAAACCGAGCTCAGTCTGCGTGGCGATCACCTTGCGGTCCATGATCATCATCGGCGTGCGCGGACGGCCTTCCGGATCTTCCACCATGGCGTGATAGCCGCGTTCGGTTTCCAGCGGCACCTTGTCGCCCGCTTGTGCGGCCAGCATTTTTGCCTGCGCGCCGGCGGCGATCACGGCGGCGTCGCAGACGATCTCGCCCTCTTCGGTTTGCACTGCGGCCAGACGGTCGCCGGCAAAACGGAATCCCGTCGCCTTGACCGCGCGCAGGCGTGCGCCGCGGTCGCAGGCATGCTGGACCAGGGCGGCGATATACGCGCCGGGGTTGCGGCAATGTCCGGCTTCATGGATGAAGACGCCGAATCCGTAACCGGGATCCAGGTCAGGCTCGCGCCTACGCAACTCGTTCGCCTCCAACTCTTCCCACCCTATGCCTAATTCACGGCGGATGCGCCAGCCTCGCGCGTCGCTTTCAAAGTGCTGGCGCGAACGGTAGACGTGCAACAAGCCGGTGAGCTCAATCAGTTCTCCGACGCCGGCCTTGTCCGCAATCTGCCGATGCAAGGGCGCAGCACCGGCCAGCAGCGTGCGCAAGGCCTTGGCCGTCCCGGTGATGCGCGCCTCCGTCGAGCCGGCAATCAGATAGCGCAGCAGCCATGGCAAGGTGCGCGGCAGATAGCGCCAGCGTATCGACAGCGGCCCCAAGGGATCGAGCAGGAAACCCGGCACCTTCTTCCAGACGCCTGGTTCGGATGGCGGCAAGATGGAATGCGACGACAGCCATCCGGCATTACCGTAGCTCGATGCATGCTCGCCGCCGGGCTTGCCCGGGTCGACGATGGTGACTTGCAAACCCTGATCGAGTGCGTGCAATGCGCTCATCGCGCCGATGGCGCCGGCGCCGATGATGACGACGCGGCGAGGGACTGAAGACGGTGACGACGAATGACCGGACGAAGGTGACGAAGTAAGAGACATGAGATTTGATCGGTTTTCTGAGCGGCCGGGAGGTGTCAGCATATTGCATGCAGGCACACATCTTACAGCGATCCCCGGCAACAAGCAGGATCCCTGCCAGGCATTGTTGCCGCTCCCCGGAGGCGCCATGTCCCGGAAAACCAAGCCTGCCGATTGCCGGCGGGCTGAGGCAAACAAACCTTACGTGCTGAAGGGATAGATCGGTTCCGTTGCGGCGATAAGCAACAGTGTTCCCATCACAAGTATCAGGCCGATGCCTGCGACAACGGTCAATGCGATTTGCTGAAAATGCTTCATGACTGCTCCTGCTGAAAAATGACGCCGCGTTTCCCACCCGGCGCTGCGCTTTGTCTTTCCGTATCCGGATGCCGCAAGCGCCTATCTGCTCAAATCCTGGTTTGCCACCACCCACAGGACTGCCGGCAGCACCCCCACCGCCAATATCGCCAACACATGCAAGAGCCAATCGAAGGTCATCATGCTCTTCCTCGCGTCTGATCGACACGACTTCATCGCGTCGAGAGACGCAACGTTTCGTGTATGGAAGCGAGTATAAAAAGAAGCGCGGGAGAAGTTCGTCAGCGCGGCGTAAAACGCTGAAAAGTTTTGCAAAGAAAATGACCCGGAAGAAGTCGCAAGCGCATGCTTGGCATGCCCTCAAAAAACCTCTGCACAGATGAAAACTTTGCGCTTCTGATTTTTACGCCGAGTCGGCATGATGACGGAACAGCCGAGCAGCGCCAGCCATGCCGCAGATGATCTCAATGACAATGAAATGTGCAGATTCAGTTGCCAGGTTGCACATTTGTTGTTGATGTCTCAAGCAGCACGGCAACGAAACGAAAATATTTCACCCGATTTACACAAGTTGACCTGCGCCCGACATCTGCTTCGTGCTACGATTTTGTTATTCAAGGGAGAGTTACAGAATGCCTGACGGTCACGATTGCGTTGAACTGCCGACCATCATCAACAATGTTGAGTATTTGCTTCAGAGCCGCACGGTCGAGGTTGCGGGTGGCGCGCAGCACAGCGAATATCGTGTGCTGCTCGATGGCGTCGTTGTCAAATCATGGACGCCGGGCGACATTCGCGCCTACTTCTCCATTTCCAGCTGAGTCCAACCAGGTTTTCCGGCAGCACCTGCTGAAAAACAGGGACGCGCTTTCCTGCCGGCGCGTCCGGATGGCGGTCAGCCCGCCATACTTGCACGTCGCGACAAAATCTTCTCGATCTTTTCTTTCAGCGTCGCCGCATTGAACGGCTTGACGATATAGCCGTCCGCACCGGCTTGCGCCGCTTCAACGATATTTTCCTTCTTTGCTTCGGCAGTGATCATCAGCACCGGCAAATGCGCCAGCGATGGCGTTGCGCGAATCTTCTTGAGCAAAGCCAGACCGTCCATCACCGGCATGTTCCAGTCGGTCAACACAAAAGTGATCGACGCCGCGCCGGCTTCCAGAATCTTCATCGCCGCCGAGCCGTCTTCGGCTTCGGCCATCTTGGTGAACTCAAGCTCCTTGAGCAAACCGGTAACAATGCGCCGCATTGTGGAAAAGTCATCCACTACCAGGAAATATTGGTCATCTGCCATTTTGGGTAATCGGGTATCTTGCGAGTTAAGTGTGAGAGCGAATAGTTAATTTTTTCTATTCTTGGTATTTTAAGGCACCTCGAATTATTTCAATATTTTGCCGCAAACCAACAATTTAAAGATTGTTTTTAATAAAAAATACCGACAATCATAAGAAAAATAACGAATATCTCGCCTATGCTCTAAAGACATCGCTAATTAGCGAGACGTTCCTAAGTTATATAGCGAAACTTCCAAAGTATTTTTGTATAGCAATATCCGTCATCGCTGAATCAAACACCTTCTCCTTGATGAACCAGCGCAAGCTTCATGCCTGCGCTTCGCACCGGAGGCGAATGAGCTGTCGTCTGCGGCTGCAAAGCCGCTGACATGACACCCCATGTATGCGCTGAAGAATCGCTTTTTAGCGAGGAACAAGAAAGACCTGCACTCTTCTAAAATTCTCGTTGGCAGTTATCCCCTTCTCACTTCAGGAGTTTCACATGTCGCTGCGGTTTCCCGTCTTACTGTCTTTCTGTTTGTTGCTAGCGGCGTGCAGCAAAATTAACCAAGAAAATTATTCGAAATTATCTGCAGGCATGCCCAAGGAGGAAGTTGAAAAATTGTTGGGAAAACCCGCTGATTGTTCTGGAGCACTGGGCATGTCGAGCTGTACATGGCGCGACAAAGACAGCTCCGTCAGCGTGCAATACGCCGGCAATAAAGTACTGATGTTCTCGGGACAGGGTCTGAAGTAGAACTACTTCTTCAACAGCTCAATGGCGTCTTCGGCAACGCTGCGCAAGTTGGTAATCGTGGCGTTCAGATCAGCCAACTCTCTGGCAGTCGGAGGTTCATCCATCCCTCCTTTGACCAGAGATGCCTTGATAATCGTCGCCGCCATGTGCCAGGCCGCACGATTATGCGCATTGATCAACTCCCTGCGGATCCGCTCCAGCTCCGCTTTCTTTATTTTGTCCATCGCTATCTTTTAGCTCGTCGGTTGTTTGAATCTGACTGCCATCTGAGCGCATTATTAATTTCCAGGCGGAAATATAACATGAGACTCCGACAGCATACTATGCATCAATTCTTTCAAGCTTGTGACTCGCATTCAGTACAGTATATTGATATCACGCAATAAACATTACACTTTATTCCGCAACTGAAATGAATAATTTTGAAGTTTCAAGGGAATTTCTTGCATCGGCCTGATCCCGGTCAATTTATTCAGCAAGTCCAGGTCCTCAGCGAGGAATGCAGCCTGCCGCCGCGCTTTACCACCTGGCCATCAAGGCATGCGTCAACTCGGCAGCAGGAATCTCTTTACAACCGCGTGCGTTCTGTCCCGACCATAAGGGCGAAAAATCTCCGCTGCCCTGGCTCTCCGCCTTGCTGCGCAATGGCGCAATGGCGGAAGTCGCCAGCGGAAAAGCCGGTGCAGCCGGGCTCAGCGAACCGAGCTCGCGCATGAGGCGATTGACCACGCCGCGCGCCGGCCCGCCGGTGAACAAATTGGTCAGCGCGGTGTGTTCCACCGCATCGCTCTTGAGCACCGCGCGATGAATGGCGCTGGTGGTCGCTTCAGGCGTCAGCATGTAGGCGGTGCCGATTTGCACGCCTGCCGCGCCCAGCAGTTTGGCGGCAGCGACGCCTTCAGCGTCGACAATGCCGCCGGTCGCAATGACCGGGACCTTTACCGAGCGCGCGATCTGCGGCAGCAAGGCAAAGGTGCCGAGCTGCGTGGAAATATCGTGCGACAGGAAAAAGCCGCGATGCCCGCCCGCCTCCAGACCTTGCGCAATGATGGCGTCGACGCCCTGCTGTTCCAGCCAACGGGCTTCCGCCACGGTAGTCGCGGTGGACAAGACTTTCGCTCCCCAACTGCGCACGCGCGCCAGCAGCGCCGCATTGGGCAGGCCGAAATGGAAGCTGACCACCGCCGGCTTGAATTCGCTCAGCAGCTCGGCGGCTTCTTCGGTGAATGGTGCGCGGCCGGGACCGGTCGGAATGGCGTCGGCATCGATGCCGAACTCGCGGTAATACGGCGCCAGTGCAGCGCGCCAGGTGGCCTCGCGCACGGCATCCGGTTCAGGCGGGATATGGGCAAAGAAGTTGACGTTGTACGGCTTGTCGGTGCCGGCGTGGATCAGCGTCAACTCCTTGCGCAAGGCGTCCGGAGTGAGCATCGCGCACGGCAGAGAACCGAGTCCGCCGGCGTTGGAGACCGCGGTAACCAGCGCATGCCCTTGCACGCCGGCCATCGGCGCCTGAATGATCGGTAAATTGATGCCTAGCAGTTTCTGCAACGATTCCATGTCTTCTCCGGTCTATTCGTGGGGAGGATACTGAGGACAGGTGATGACGAAGGTTTCAGAACGCTTAAGTGCGTCTTTCAAGTACGCTTTGCCACGTCGAATGAAAGTTGTCACGCCATCACATGCCATCACTATTCGAATGACAAGTATATCGGGGAGTCCGAAACGATGTTGCCGAGGAGCTGACTTGTTACCGATCCTTACGTTCTGCTTCGACTTGTGACCTTGCCGATAATTTACAATTGCAGCATTGACCTACCATGTGGAGATTCCCGGCATGCACCGCTTGCTTCCTTCCTTATCCGCTTCCGCTTTGCTGATCGTCGGCCTGGCGGGCTGCTCGACGTCGAAACCGTCGTTCTATCATCAGGAAGACTTCAGCGAAACCGACACTTATTCGCGCAGCTTCGGCGCCAGCGACAATGCGGTCTGCGAAGCCGCGCGCCGCGCCTTGCTGGGTCAGGGCTACATCATCAGCAAGGCGCAGGCCAATATCGTCGACGGCACCAAGAGCTTCCAGCCGGAATCCGACCAGCATGTGGAAATCGCTTTCCACATCGTCTGCGCTCCCAACGGCAAGGCGGACCACAATGCATCCCTGTTTGTCAGTGCGACGCAAGATCGCTACGCGCTGAAAAAGACCAACAACTCCGCCAGTCTCGGCGTTGGCGTGCTGGGTTCGGTGTCGATGCCATTCGGATCCAGCGACGATTCGCTGGTGCGGGTTGCGAGCGAAACCATCCGCTCCGGCCATTTCTATGATCGCTTCTTCGGCGCGGTGGAACGCTATCTGGATCCGGGAGAAGACGACGCGGTCAAAGCTGCCAAGACGCAATTGGATGGCCCCATCGCGCAGCCAGAAAAAAAGGAGTCCAAATAGGACTCCTTTCGCGATGTTGTCTCTTGCTGCCTGATTTTGAGGCGGGATAACTAAGTTCAACTTAATCAATCACTTAGCATCTTTCACACGACTTGCTCACACACTTACCCACAGTTTTTGTGGGTAAGTGTGGGCAACTCAGTCTGATTATCAGCCTGATTACCAACGGCGGTCATGATAGCCGTGATGACGATAACCGTGACGGTAATAGCCTGGGCCATAACCACGATGGTAGTAACCGCCGCGCTCAACATAGATGGGCGCAGGGGCGACATAAACCGGTGCAGGACGCACATAAACCGGTGGCGGTGGCGCATAGACCGGAGCCGGTGCGTAATAGACTGGCGGCGGCGGTGCGTAGACCGGCACGCCGATATTGATGCCGACGCCGACATGCGCGGCCATCGCCGGCGCCGCAAACAAACTTGCGGCGAGCATGCCAACCGATACGACGGTCACGGAGAGAATGGATTTTTTCACGATGGCTCCTTGGGTGCATCTGAAGATGCGTATTCGTGGTGAGCGAGCTATCCGCGCTGATCAGACTGCGCGGCCAACTACACTCGTTAAACTGTTGACTCTATTTAAATCCAATTCAAGCCCGATAACCAGTCAGTACCCGGTAAGCCTTGTAACAAGATGCTACAAATTCCTGACCTGACTTCACATTTCCCAGCTTCGCTTAAGCTCCAGACGTAAAAAAACGGGCACTGCTTTCGCAATGCCCGTCTCCGCCGCTTACCCGGCCATTCAAGAAACAATCAGGCCGCGTTCAGTACTGGCGTCACGTTTTGCCCTACATCAAGACGCGCGATCTTGCCGACGGTGTCGGCGCAGGCGCGCGCGGCTTCCTGGCCCTTGACCACGAAATGTTCATGGAAGAACTGCTGATGCTCGCCATGCGAATGGAAATGATGCGGCGTCAGCACCGCGGAAAACACCGGCACCTCGGTTTCCAGCTGCACGTTCATCAAGGAATTGATCACCGCCGTGGCGACGAAATCGTGACGGTAGATGCCGCCGTCAACCACCAGGCCGGAGGCGACGATGCCGGCGTACTTGCCGGTTTTGGCCAACAGCTTGGCGTGCAGAGGGATTTCAAACGCCCCGGGGACTTCGAAGAAATCGATGCTGGATTCCGGGAAACCGAGCTTGGCGATTTCCGCCGTGAAGGAGATGCGGCATTGATCGACGATTTCCTTGTGCCAGCAAGCCTGGATAAAGGCGATGCGATTTTTGGCGGGAGCGGTATGGGTATGGTTTGTTGCGTGTTGCATTTGTTCAGGACTCCTGTTTGGTGACTAAAAACAGGGCGCATGGGAACGAGCAGGCGCATGCAAGCATGCATGCGCGCGGCAGGTTTCCGTTCTCTTTCATCCGGACTATGACCGTCGGCCCTGGGATCGCACCAGGTCTGCTGACCTTGACGGACTGGCGTCCATCAAGCGCTCGCGGGCTCGTCGCAACAACATTGCAACATTACCGCCGGTGGGGATTTTCACCCCGCCCCGAGAACATCGTGTGCAGAAAATTTCAAACAATTCCGAAATTTTCGCCACACGGAAATTTATCACGATTGCGAAAATGCTGCAGAGCACACTACGATTCCAGCCCTGCCCGCCTCTGCTTCCTGAGTGTTGAAGTGAAAAACAAAAAATATCCCGAATAAATTTTGCGATCTATGGCCACAACTAAGGCAATCCGATCCCGTCGCTCTCTCGCATCTCTATCAGACACGCAAACGCGTCAGGCCTCAGGTCTCAGCAAGACCTTGATCGACGCCATCGAATCGGCCACCTTGACGGCCTTGCCCCACTCCGACAAGGTGAAACTATGCGTCACAATTCCCTTGGACGTCACCAGCCCGCGCGCCAGCAGATCAATCGCGATCGGATAACAGTCAGCGCTCAGGTGCGCCCCTCGCAAGTCCAGCTCCTTTTCCTCGCCGATGATGGACCAGTCGACCGTCGTATCCCGGCCGAATACGCTGAATTCGACGAAACGTCCGAGCTTGCGAATCATGTCCAGGCCTTGTGTGACGCCGATCGGCGCGCCCGTGGTTTCGATGTAGACGTCGCAACCGTAGTTGTCCGTCAGACTTCGCACAACTTTCTCCGCGTCTTCCCGGGCCGGGTTGATCACGACATCGGCGCCGAATATCCTGGCCAGTTCAAGACGCTCATCGACCATATCGATAACAATCAGCTTCTTCGGCGTTTTCAGGCGAGCTACTTGCACCATCAATAGTCCGAGCGTACCGGCGCCGGCAATAACCACCACATCGTCGAGCTGTATGTCGCCCCGATTGACGGCATGAATGGCGCAAGACAATGGCTCCGTGATGGCGGCGTCTTCAAATGCGATGTGGGTGGGTATCTGATGAATCACGGCGCGTGCCGACAAGCGCATATAGTCGGCCATGCCGCCTTCCGCAACCTGACGCTGGAAGCCGTAGACGTCATGTACTTCGCACATCCATCGATAGCCGGTTTTGCAATAGCGGCATTTCTGGCAAGGCACGATTTGCTCGGCGATCACCCGGTCGCCCAGTGCGACGCCGTGATACGTTTCTGCACCGGGACCGAGTTCCACCACATGCCCCCAGAATTCATGCCCGGGAATCACCGGCGGCTTGACATAGGACGGTTTGTTTTTTTCCTTGTCGCCCCAGAACCGGGCAGCCCCGGCGTAGCATTTGCAGTCGCCGGCGCAAATACCGCAAGAGGCAATTTTGATGATCACTTCATTGATGCCGGCAGTTGGCCGCTTGACGCGTTGAAGCCGGTAGTCTTTCGGAGCATGGCACACGACTGCCAACATGTCTTGTTCATGGAGGCTCATGATTTCCCTTTAACAATTCAACAATTGCGCGCTCATCCTTGCCGATGAAGGCGACAACGGTCGCCGAAGCGATCCCTTTCATCGGTCCGGATCTGGTGGACGGAGAAGTTCAGTCAAGCGCTTCAGGCAACTCCGTTTGCAAAGAACCGGCAATGCTTTGCAGGATCAGAAAGCAAGAACAGGAGCCGGCATCCAGCACGCCGATCGAACGTTCGCCCAGACGACTGGCGCGACCGATGCGCGCCTGCAGCGCCTTGGTGGATTGCATGCCGGCCTCCGCCGCCGCCGTCATGGCCCTCAGACATTGCGCAAACGAGCGCCCCTGCGACAAGGCCTGGCGATAGGCGTCGCGCGCAGGAATCAGGGTGTCGACCAAAGTCTTGTCGCCGACTTTGGCATTGCCGATGGCTTGCACCGCGTCGATTGCATCCGACAAGGCGCGAAAGAAAAGTTCTTTGTCCAGAATTTGTCGCGTCGCCAGAACTTCGCCGAAGGCCATGAAGAAACTGCCGTACAAGGGTCCCATGGAACCGCCTATACCTTCCATCAAGACCAGATACAGCTCTTCGAAAGCGCTCGCCAGCGATCGGCCGCGGTGCCGGGCCAGTTTTTCACCGCATTGGGTGAAGCCCTTGCTCATGTTGATTCCATGGTCGCCATCGCCGATGGCGCCATCGATTTCGCTCAGATATTCGCGGTTGCGGTTAATCGCGCCCACAAGGTCTTCGACTACCCAATCCGCCTGTGTCATGTCAAAGCTGTCGTTCATGGTCGCGCTCCGATCGTCAATCCGATGGATTCGCAGGGATAGGCCATGCATTGATCGAGCTCGTCGTCCAGGCGCATCAGCGTCAAGGTGATGCCCATCATCTCCAGCGAGGTAAACAGATTGCCGACCAGCGAATGACGTACTTCGATCCCGGCCTCCTGCAAATAATCGGCGACGTCCGCGTAGAAAATATATTGCTCCATCAACGGCGTTGCACCCAGCCCCGAAATCAGCACCGCGACCTTGTCGCCGCGAGCGAAAGGCAGGTCGAACAGCAGTTTATCCAGCATCAGCCTGGCCATGTCTCTGGCGGGCACCACGCTTTGCACCAGCACGCCCGGCTCGCCATGGTGCCCGATGCCGACTTCCATTTCCCCTTGCTTGATGACAAAGTTGGCTTTGCCGACGGCGGGAATGGTGCAGGCAGACAAACCGATGCCGATCGAGCGCGTGTTGTCGATGGCCTTTTGCGCCGCGGCGATGACCTGGTCCAGACTGGCTGCCTGCGCCGCCTTGGCGCCGCCCACCTTCCACATCAATATCTCGCCGGCAACGCCGCGGCGTTTGCCCATTTCATCGGCACGCGCCGAAGCGGCATCGTCGTTGGCGACTACGGTCTTGACATTGATGTCGGCGCGCTCGGCCATTTTCATCGCCATTTTTACGTTCATGTTGTCGCCGGCGTAATTCCCGTACAGACAAGCAATGCCGGCGCCCCCGTCGGCCGCCTGAAACGCATCGAAGAAAGACTTCGCCGTCGGAGAAGAAAAAACTTCGCCGACCGCCACCGCATCCACCATGTTGCGCCCGACATAACCGATGAAGGCGGGCTCATGACCCGAGCCGCCGCCGGTGACGATCGCCACACGCCCCTTGGCGCCGGCTCCGCCATGACGCACCACTCGCGGGTTGTGCGGACAGAACGATAATCCTGGGTGCGCTGCGACGATGCCGCGCAACATATCCTCGACCACCATGTCGGGATGATTGATGACTCGATTCATTGCGTTTCCTTATGCTTGCCGTGAGACCGTGAGGCGGAGACGACGGTTGTGACCCTGATGGCGATAACAATTGACAGCATGGCCCGAGGCCAACTGCTACTGCACCGAATAACCGCCGTCGATGACGACGTTTTCACCGGTGATCATGGCGGCCTGCTCGCTGGCGAGATAGGCGATCAGCGCCGCGATTTCCTCCGGCTGCGCGAAGCGGCCGACGGGAATTTTCCCGCGCATCGCGTGCCCCGCGGCGCCGGCCCAGGCTTGTTTTCCGAGCGCCGTTTCGACCACGGTCGGCGATACGGCATTGACCGTGATCCCGTCTTTCGCCCACTCCAGCGCCAACACCCTGCTCATGCCGACCAGACCGGCCTTGCTGGCACAGTAAGCTGCGTGACGTTCGAGCCCGATCACGCTGGCCTGAGAAGCGAGGTTGACAATGCGGCCATAAGCCTGTCGCCGCATCACCGGCGCCACCGCCTGCGCCAGCAGGAATGGCGCTTTGAGATTGATCGCCATGGTGGCGTCCCAGGCGGCTTCCGACAAACTGTCCGCCGCTTCCAGCAAGGCGACGCCGGCGTTATTGACCAGTACGTCGATGCGACCGTAGCGCGCCCTTACCTGGCCGATGGCCTTGGCGATGGCGTCGGCATCCGTCACGTCAAGCACGCAGCCAAGATGGCGGTCGACGCCACCTGCCAGGCGCGCGGCTACCTGCATCACTTCCGTCTGGCGATCCAGCAACGCCACCTGTGCGCCGCAAGACGCGAACAACTCGCTTGCCGCCAGCCCGATGCCGCCGGCGGCGCCGGTCACCACGGCGACGCGTCCGGAGAAATCGTATCCATGCTTTGATGCATTCATTGCAGACCTTTCCGGATCATCACTTCTTTACTTTTTTCAGGAATGCGTCGGCGTTGGCCGGCACGATTGCAGTCCATGGCACGCTGTACGACTTGGCCGTGCCGTCGCCCCACGGCATGATGGCAGCATATTCCCGCCAGATCGGCGAGCGCGGTTGGTAGGACGTGCCCTTGAGCGCGCGCAGCGCGACGTCCAAAGCGCCTTGCGCCTGCGCCTGAGCATCCTGGAAATTGGTCGTCATCTCGCCGCGTTTGACGGCCTGAATCGCCGCGGCAATACCGTCGACGCCGACGACAGGAATGGTTTTGACGTCGATACCCTTGGATTTGATCGCCTGAACGGCGCCCAGCGCTTCGTCGTCATTTTGGGCAATGACGCCATTGATCTTGCCCGGATAGGCGGTCAGCCAATTTTCCATCAGGCTCATGGACTCGGCGCGCGACCAATTTCCGGTCTTGCGGGCCAGCACCTTGACGTCCTTGTACTGGGCGAGAACCTCATCATTGCCTTTAGCCCGCTCGATCTGCGCGGACTGGCCGATGGGCCCTTCGATCATTACGATATTGCCCTTGCCGCCGATCGCCTTCATCAAGGTCTCGGCTTCCATGCGACCGGCGACCACGTCGTCGTTGCCGACATACGATGTCAATACATCGCCCAGCACCCTGGTATTGGATCCGATCACCGGAATGCCGGCCTTGATCGCCTTTTGCACAGGCGCGGCGCCGGCTTTAAGGTCGATCGGCACGAAAATGATGGCGTCGTATTTCTGCGTGATCATGGTGTCGAACTGATTGCTTTGCGTGAGCGCATCGTAGTTGCCGTCGAAGATGGTGATCTGCACCGAACCGTCTTTGACTGAGGGATGCGCTTTGAGCTGGTTACTCCACATCTGCATGAACTCGCCCTTCAGGCCATACACGGCGGCGCCGATGCGCAAGGGCTTGTCCTGCGCATGAACGGACTGGGACAGGATCAGGCCCAGTCCGCACAGGACGGTAATTTTCTTGAACGAAGTCATGATGGTCTCCAAAGATGTTGTGGCGAATTACTGTTTTTTGCGAGAGGCATCCAGCAATACGGCGCCGACAATGATCACGCCCTTGATCACTTGCTGGTAGTAGGAAGAAACGCCGAGCAAGTTGAGGCCGTTGTTGATCACGCCGATGAGCAAGGCGCCCACCACCGTGCCGCCCAGCGACCCCGTGCCGCCCGACAGGCTGGTGCCGCCGATCACCACTGCGGCGATAGCGTCCAGTTCATAGGACACTCCCGCCTGGGGCAACGCAGCCGTGGTACGCGCAGCCAATAAGATGCCGGCGAGAGCGGCCAGCAAGCCGCTGACGACATACACAGCGAACAGCACCTTGCGCGTGCTGATGCCGCTGGTCCTGGCGCTCTTGGGGTTGCCGCCGACAGCATAGATATAGCGACCGTAAACGGTGTAGCGCAGGACAAACCAGCTGATCGCAATCACTGCGGCAAAAATCAGGATGGGTACCGGGACTTGCCACACATGGCCGGCGCCGATTGCCAGAAAATCGTCGGGCAAGTCCGAGACCGGCATGCCGTCGTTGTAGATGTAGGTCAAACCGCGCGCGGCGCTGAGCATGCCCAGGGTGGCGACGAACGGCGGCACCGACAGGCGCGCCACCAACAATCCATTGACCGCGCCGAGCAATGCGCCGACACCGAGGCCTGCCAGCAAGCTCGCCGTCAGACCGTGAGCGCCGTCGCCGGCAATCATCCAGGCGCTTACCATGCCGGCGATGGCGAGTATTGCGCCCACCGACAGGTCGATGCCGGCGGTAAGCACCACAAAGGTCATGCCGATGGCGAGAATACCGTTGATGGAAGTCTGGCGAAGGATGTCGGCCCAGTTGCCCCAACTCATGAAATACTGGTTGCTGAACGACAGGAAAATGCACAGTGCGATCAACGCCGCCAGAATGCCGTAGCGCGCATAAAACTGCTGCAGATTGAAAGCCGGCGCCGAGGAGCGCAATACGACAGGAGAGGTTTTGATATTCATCACGAAGCCAAATGTAAGAGTTCTTCTTGGGTTGAGGTATGTCCGTCCAACATGGCCACCACGCTGCCCGCCCTGAAAATGGCGATCCTGTCGCTGACGTCCAGCATTTCCTGCGCCTCCGACGAAACCAGAAGCACCGCGCCGCCGTTTTCCGCAAACTCGTTGATGAGCTGATAGACCTCGCGCTTGGCGCCCTCGTCTATGCCGCGCGTCGGTTCATCGCACATCAGGCATATGGGCTCGGTCGACAGGCAACGCGCCAGCACCACCTTTTGCTGGTTGCCGCCGCTCATTGACGACACCGGCAGATTCACGGAGCTGGTTTTCATGCGGATGCGCCACACCATGTCGCCGACCAGACGGTTCACGCGCTGCCGGTCGATCAGGGCCAGACGAGACATGCGCCGGTAAGCCGACAACGCGATGTTGTCGCGTATCGACGCCGTGAGCACCAGGCCGGTTTCCTTGCGATCTTCGGTGACGAGCGAAATGCCCGACGCGATGCTCCTGCCGGGATTGCCCACCGGCAGCGGCGCCCCCTGCAAGCGGACCGTCCCCTCATCCGGCCTGGTAAGTCCGTAGATGCAATTGAGATATTCACTGCGCCCGGCCCCCATCAAACCGTAGATACCCAACACTTCTCCGGCATGCACGCGCAATGAAATGCCGGCGAACTCGCCGTTGCGGCTCAGGCTTTCGGTTTCCAATATCGCCTTGCCCGCGGTCCGGCAGGCGCGCGGAGAAGACTGCAATTTGCGACCGACGATCGCGGCGACCAGCGCGGTGCGATCAATGTCCGCGATGCGTCCGCTTTCAACAAAGCAGCCGTCGCGAAACACCGTGTAGTCATCGGCGATCTGGAATATCTCGGACAAGCGATGGGAGACATAGATAATTCCCGTGCCCTGGGCAGTAAGGCTGCGGATTGCGTTGAACAACACTTCCGTCTCGCGCTCGCCGATCGCCGAGGTCGGCTCGTCCATGATCATGACGTCGCAATCGCGGCTGAACGCCTTGGCGATTTCGACCAGTTGCATTTGCGCCAGGCTTAAGGAAGACATCTGCAGGCGCGCGTTGATGGGAAACTGCAAACGCTCCAGCAAGGCCTGCGCCTGCCGCAACATGGTCTTGAAATCGACGCAGATTCCGCCTGTTCGCGGCTCTCGCCCCAGGTAGATATTTTCGGCAACCGTCATGCCCGGAACCGGCGAAAGCTCTTGCGCAATCATGGCTATCCGGCTTTGCAAGGCCTCGGCCGGCGTCGCAAAGTCCACCGGACGGCCATGCATGAAAATCTCGCCGCCATCGCGACGAACCATGCCCATCACGATATTCAGGAAGGTAGATTTTCCGGCGCCGTTGCCGCCGCACAGGGCATGCACACTGCCCGGCCGCAGCGCCAGGCGCCCGTCCGTCAATGCGGGAATCCCCTGGAAGGATTTTTTTACCCCGCTCGCCTCAAGAAGCAGTGTCGCCACGATTTGTCTCCACCTATTAACATTTGATCTTTACAGATCTTTTTCTCATTAAAACCCATGTTAGCAAGCGAGATTTTTGACTGTCAATCGTGTTTAAAAAACTTTCTAAAATTTAGAATAAAAACGAATATAACGACAAATAAAAACAATAGGCGATGATTAAGAAGAAAATAGACACGGATATCGCTTGACTTCATCATGATCAAAAATGAAAATTTGATTTTCCGCGATCATTTTTTCATTACATTCATCGACGCGGCCAGAAAGGAAAAAGATCATGGAAATCGCCATCGGCTGCGACGAAGCAGCGTTCGAACTGAAAGAAATCATCAAGCAGCACCTGACCGGCAAAGGCCTCGAGGTCACCGACTTCGGCACCTATGACACGCAACCGGTCATCTATCCCGATATCGCCTTCGCGGTGGCCGAAGCCGTCATGGAGGAGCGTTTTTCCCGCGCCATCCTGCTTTGCGGCACCGGCATCGGCATGGCGATCTCGGCCAATAAGGTGCCCGGCATGCGCGCCGCCCAATGCCACGACACGTATTCGGCCGAACGTGCCAGCAAAAGCAACAATGCCCAGATCATCACGCTGGGGGCGCGCGTGGTGGGCACCGAACTGGCCAAGTCGATTGTGGACACCTGGCTGTCGTCCGAATTTTCCGGCGGGCGTTCGGAATCGAAGCTCAATCGTATCCGCGAATACGAAAGCGGCCTGCAAAAACAAAAGTGAACGATAATCCGGACACGAAGATCCGGACTTCAGGGAGAGATAAATGAAGGAACCTGCACATGTCGACCGATGAGCTGACGCGGCTTGCAACGCTCTACTACGTAGACGGACTGACTCAGGACGAATTATCCAAACGGTTTTCCATTTCACGCCCGACCATCGGACGCATGCTCAAGCGCGCGCAGAAGGAAGGCATCGTAGAAATTCGCGTACGCCATCACCCCAGCGACACCAGCCAGCTCGAGCATGAACTGATGGCGCGCTTCGGGATCGAGCGCGCCATCATCTCGATCAACCACAAGGATCAGGAAAGCCAGCGCGAACTCCTGGCCGGCCTGGTCGCCAGCCATCTGGACCGCATTCTCGCCAACGACATGATCGTGGCCGTGGGCATGGGCCGCAATATCAGCGCGGTGTCGGAACATGCGGTTTCGTCGATGCAGCGCAGTCCGACTTTTGTCTGCGCCATCGGCGGCTCCTATCGCGGCGGCGAAACGATGAATTCGGATCATATTTGCCGTCGCCTGGCCACGCGGTTTGGCGGCGAAAGCGAAACCCTCTATGCGCCGGCCCTGGTCAGCGACCCGCAGGTGCGCAGCAGCCTGCTGGCCAATGACACTGTGAAGCAAACCCTGGATAAGGCGCGCCGGGCGCATATTGCACTGATTGGCATTGGCGATATCAACGAAGACAGCAACATGGTCCGCATGGGCTGGTTTTCACCGCAAGAGATCCTTGAGGTCAAGCACATGGGCGCGGTGGGCGACATGATGGGTTACGACTTCATCAACATGAATGGAGAACCGGCCAAGACTTCCATGCAAGCGCGCGTGATCGGCCTGACGCTGGACGACTTGAGGCGCATTCCCGACGTCATCGCAGTCGCCAGCGAAAGTTCAAAAACCACGGCTGTTCTCGGCGCGCTGCGTACAGGCGTCATCAACACCCTGGCCACAACGGAAAACATTGCGCAATCCATCCTGACGCTGGAAGAAGCCACGCGCCCGCGCGAGAAATAACCGCACCAATCGGACGCCCTGCCCGGCGATACCCGGCAGGGCGTTTTCACGGCGCTTTTCTCGCTCCAGCTTATCCGCGCGGATTGCGTTGCAAGGATGCGATGCGCGACTCGATGGAAGGATGACTGGAGAGCAAACCCATCCACGACGCGCGGCCGGCAATGCCGGATGCCTGCAGGTTCTGCGGCAAGCCGTCGGACTCCATCCCGCCCAGACGGCGCAAGGCGCCGATCATCGGTGTCGGCGAACCCATCAGCGATGCAGCGCCGGCGTCGGCACGGTATTCGCGCTGGCGCGAGAAGTACATGACGATCACGCTGGCGAGGATGCCGAACACGATTTCGCAGACCACCACCGTGACCATGTAGCCGATGCCGGGGCCGGACGACTGCTCGTTATTGCGACGCAACGCCGAGTCGACGAAGTAGCCGACGATACGCGCAAAGAACATCACGAAAGTATTCACCACGCCCTGGATCAGCGTCAGCGTCACCATGTCGCCGTTGGCGATGTGCGCGACTTCGTGCGCCAGCACGGCTTCCACTTCTTCCCTGGTCATACCTTGCAGCAGGCCGGTCGACACCGCCACCAGCGAGCTGCTCTTGCTGGCGCCGGTGGCGAAGGCGTTGGGCGGACCATCGTAGACGGCGACTTCGGGCATGCTCAATCCTGCGCGCGTGGCCAGGCGGTTGACGGTATCGACCAGCCACATTTCGGTGGAATTTTGCGGATGTTCGATGACGCGCGCGCCGGTGGACCACTTGGCGATGGTCTTGGACATCAGCAGGGAAATGAACGAACCGCCGAAACCCATCAGGGCGCAGAACATCAGCAGCATGCCGAAGTTGAGCCCGTTGGCCGTCATGTAGCGATTGATGCCGAGGATGCTGGCGGTCACGCTCAGGACCAGCATCACGGCCAGATTGGTGACGAGAAAAAGTATGACGCGTTTCATGGTGCTTCCTAAATAAAAAGACGAGAACTTGCAGCAGCGATGTGGCTGCTACCGGGCGATGACAGTGAAGAAAGGAAATGCGCGCAATACCCGGCGTCGCGCGCCGATCGCAAACGATCAGTCGCAACGGGCCGAGGAACTGGCCTATAAGCGCGCTCAGGCTAGCGGCGGAGGACGCTGCAGATCGATGAACGCGGATGTACCGTCGTTCACGAGGGGATAAAAATGAGGGAAAGGATGCCAATCCAGCGGCAAGGTAGCGAAAGGAGCCGGCAAGGTCTGGTCTTCCAGATCGCCTTGCGCCGACAGTTTTTTGGCGTCGGGCTGGTCGCCTGCACCGCCCGCAGCATTGGCCGCATCGACCTGGGTGCTCGCGTCGCCTGTTACGGCGTCAGCGACGTCATGTGTCAGCTGCCATGCGGCTTGTTGCGCACCGCCTTGCGAGCGCGCCTCAACAACCGGCACGATCGCCGCCGTTTCGCTCAGTTGCTTTGCCGCAGGCTCAAGCGTCCCTGCAAACAATTGCAAGGGAAACAGGAATGCCAGCAACAAAAAGCAGAATCGGCGCATAAGCGAGGCGGTGAAAACGGCAAAAACATCAAGGAGCGCATTATACGCAAGATCGGCAAACGGCCGGATGCCGCCATCGCGGCAAGCCGGGCACAGCCAAAGTTACTCACAGAAAATGTGGTCAACCCTGTTGATAACTTGTTTATGACCATGCGCAGGCCGCGTCCGTTCAGCTTTTGCCGGGATTGTTCACGTTTCGTTCAAAAACAGGCAAACATGCGCTCAAGCTCCGCGGATGACCTGGTTGCGCCCCTGCTTTTTCGCCTGGTACAGCGCATCGTCGGCGCTGTCGAGCAAGGCCGCGCCGTCGCTGCCGATATCCGGCGTCATGGTGCAGACGCCGACGCTGATGGTCATGTGCGCGCCGGACTGGGACTTCTCATGCGCAATGCCGAGATCGCTGACGCTGGCGCGCAAACGTTCAGCAAATTTTTCCGCCTGAGTCTCGGTAAAGCCCGGGATCAGCATGATGAACTCTTCCCCGCCGTAACGCGCGCAGATATCGTTGGGGCGTCGCATTTGCGCACGCAAGACATTGGCGACCAGCTTCAGCGCCCGGTCGCCTTCGCCGTGACCGTAGTGGTCGTTGTATTGCTTGAAGTAATCGATGTCGATCATGAACAGCGACAGGCTGTTGCGATTGCGCTTGGCGTCGCGCAGGGCGAGCGCATAGCTTTCGTCGAAGAAGCGGCGATTGTAGATGCCGGTCAGGCCGTCGGTAATGGCTTCCCGCTTGAGCGCGTCGGAATGCGACATGAGCATTTTTTCGCGCTTGACCGACGTACTGGAGTCGCTGATCTGGATCAGGCAGGTCGGCTGCCCTTCTGCCGATCGCAACGGCGTCATGATGATGGACTGATGCATGCGCACCGGCGTCTCGCTTTTGTCCTGCTCGACGAACAGCGGCAAGGGAGAGCGATGGAATGCGCTGGACAGGATCGCCGGCAGGCCGTAACCGATGGCGTTGTTCAGGGCGCGCAAAAAACCCGGCGTCAGTTGTTCGCCGAACAGCGCGATGATGCTTTGCGTCAGCGCCTGTTCGCGGCCGACGCGGGCATGCCGGTTCATCCAGTCATTCCATAACAGGATGTTCAAATCATGATCGACCACGACGAGTCCCAGGTTGACGTTGTTGACAACCTCGTCTGCCGAAAAACCAAGTGGAACTGCGCTGCTCATGGAAATACCGTTCAGAGAATATTGTTCAGATACTGCTGAATATGCGAAATCAGCTTGTTCAGCGATGTTGAGCTGAGCAGGAAAATCAGATGGCCTTCGGTGTGGTGCTTTTCCAGCACCAGGTCGATGTGCAGGACCAGGATGTAGCTGTCGTCGCGGCCTTGCTCGGCCAGACGCGCGGAGATTTCCTCCGGCGAGGACATGTTATAGGTCGGCAGCGAGCTGCTGAGGCTGATCTTGAGCATGTCGGCCATGGCCGACAAACAGGCATTGAGGATAATGTTGCCGAGTTCGCACATGGCTTCCTGTTCGAATTCCGCCAGGTCCTCGATGCTCATCTGCGAACCCATCATGTCGCGCACGATTTCCAGCGCGTAGTTCTCGGTGAACAAGAGCACCGCTTCGGCATCGAAGGGGCCGGTGAACAGCTGGCTGACCGTGGCGAACTTGTTGTCCTTGAGCGTGAGCACGCGGCTGTTGACCTCGGCGGCTTTGAGGATCTCGACAGACGGCACCGAGAGCAGCACTTCTTCGCCGACGATTTCGCTCAGGCTCAGCGCGGCACGCCCTGCGCCGACGTTGAATACTTCGGTAAGCGCATCGAGCTCAATCTCTGAAAGCACCTTCACGCAGCCCCCGTGAAATAGCCGATTGCCTGGGCAATGGATTTTTCCGTGACCGGCTTGGCGACGAACAGCGCGCCAAGCTGCTGCGCGCGCGATTGCGCCGCTTCCTGGATGTTGGCGGAGAAGATGACGATGCGCACGCCCGGATACTTGCTCAGAATGATGTCGGCGGCATCGGTGCCGAGCATACCGGGCATATTGATGTCCATGGTGCAGTAATCGGGCTGCTCCTGGTCGACCATGGCGATGGCGTCATTGCCGCTCGCAGCTTCCTGGATAAGCCAGTCGGCGTGGACCGCGAGGATATGCGCCTTGATCACCATCCGCGACACCTTGCTGTCGTCGACAATCAGAATTTTCTTGGGAGACGTGTTTGCTGACATAGGCCGCCATTATCTTTATAACAATATTGTCTTTTTTTCTACATTTTACTATTTTAGTCACCTTGTTTTTTCTAGTGTTGCAGAAAAAGAGGCAAAAGCAACCGGCATTTTTTTGCAGAAATCTTGCGCTAAAACAATGACTTGCCGCGATCTGCAAGTAACTGCCCTGCGTGCCCCGCGATGCCGCACTTTGCCCTCCGTACGGGCGTAAAAAAAGGAAGCGCAAAGGCTTCCTTTTCAACAACTATGCCGATTTTGATGTGGGCGCTGAACAACACCGCCCGCATTCAAGCTCATAGCTGCAAGGTCAGGACCTCACCGAACGCAATCGCATGCGCGTTGATGGCGGCGTGCTCGGCCATCTTTGGCACGGACAGATTCAGTGCGCGCGCCTGCAGCATGCGGATCGTGCCGGCGTGGCAGACGATGATGGCCTGCCCATGGCCGCGCGACAGCAGGTCGGTGCAAAAAGCGTCGATGCGCTGCGCCACGTGCAGCACGTTCTCGCCGCCGCCCGGGCGATAACCGACAACGTCGGCGGCCCATTGATCGATCTCCGCGCGCGGCAAGTCGTCCCACGCACATTGTTCCCAGGTGCCGAAATGCATTTCCATCAGGCGCGGGTCATAGCGCACAGGTCCGGCGTTGAGTGCAGCCGCCAGCGGCTCGGCCAGGAAGACGCAGCGTTGCAACGGGCTGGAATACAGCGGCGCGTGCGGCGGCAGCACCGGCTGGACTTGCTCGAGCACCGCCCGGCAGTCTTCTTCGGTCACGGCCAGATCACTGCTGCCATAACAGAGGCCCTTGCCGATAACGGGCTGAGGATGACGAATTAAGTGCAGCAACATGGTGGACCTTTCTGTCTATAAGGACGATGCCGCCGATACCGCAGCCAGCAGGCCCAGGTAAATCGCGACTTCGCTAAGTTGTTGTACGGCGCCGAGGCAATCGCCGGTGTAACCGCCGATGCGGCGCCGAAATTTATGCGCAAGAAAAACCGTGGCGGCCAGACCCAGCAGCAGCGCCAGCAGCATTCCCTGCCATGCAAACCATCCCATCGCCATGCACGCCGCGACCGGCAAACATGCCGTCAGCGTCGCGACAGCGAATTCAAACGTATTCATTTGCTGCGCCAGCGGCTTGACCTTGCCTTCTTCCCGCACATACTCCATGCGCCAGATCAGGCCGGCCGCCAGACAGCGCGACACCGGATGCGCCAGCAGCAACGCCGGCGCCACCTGCAATGCAGGCAGACTGGCGAGCGCGGCGATTTTAAGGCCCAGCAGCAGCAGCATGCCGATCACGCCGTAAGCGCCGACACGCGAGTCGCGCATGATTTCCAGAACCCGCGACGCCTGCATACCCCCGCCGAAACCGTCGCAGACGTCGGCAAAGCCGTCTTCGTGAAAAGCGCCGGTCAGATAAATCCCTGCCGCCGTCGACAACAGCACCGCCACCACTTGCGGCAGCAACAGCGACGTCAGCCAATATACGGTTGCACATACCAGGCCGACCAGAATGCCTACCGCCGGAAAGTAACGCACGGCATGCTGCAGCCATGCCGCATCAAACCCGACCCAGCGCGGCGCCGGCAAGCGCGTAAAAAACTGCAGCGCCGTAAAAAACAGCCGCAGTTGATAACGCAAGCCGGCGCCGGCGCTGGGCACGACCGACATGTCAGGCGCTTTTTTCACTGACCTGGGCCGACGAGAAGGTCGCCATCTGGGCCAAAAAATTCACCGCGGCATGCAGCAGCGGCAAGGCCAACGCGCTGCCGGTCCCCTCGCCCAGACGCAGATCGAGCTGCATCAACGGGCGTCCATCCAGATAATCGAGCATGCGCCGGTGCCCATGCTCGTCCGAACAATGCGAAAACACGCAATAGTCGAGAATCGCAGGTTGCAACTTCGCCGCCACCAGCAGCGCCGATGTGACGATAAATCCGTCGATCAGCAGCACCATGCGCTGCTCCGCCGCTTTCAGCATGGCACCGACGATCATCGCAATTTCGAAACCGCCGAAGGTCTGCAATACCTCCATAGTCGTATCGACGCCGGCATGATGCGCGATAGCCTGTTCGATGACCTGCTGCTTGTGGCGTATCCCTTCTGCCGCCAGGCCGGTGCCGGCGCCGACGCATTCGGCGGCGGCAATGCCCGTGATCTTGTGCATGAGCGCCGCAGCGGCGGTGGTATTGCCGATGCCCATTTCGCCAAAGCCGATGACGTCGACCGGCATTGCGGCGACCAGATCCATGCCGCGCTGAATCGCCTGCCGGCATTGCTCGGACGTCATCGCCGGCTCTTTTGCAAAATTGCGCGTGCCGGGTCCGATCTTCCTGTCGATCAGCTCGGCGCGATTGCCGAAGTCATGATTCACGCCGGCGTCGACGATGTGCAAAGCGCAATCGTTCTGGCGTGCGAACACATTGATGGCGGCGCCTTGCTGCAGGAAGTTTTCCACCATCTGCCAGGTCACGCTTTGCGGATAAGCCGAGATGTTTTCAGCGACGATACCGTGATCGGCGGCAAACACGACGATGGCGGCGCGATCGATGCGCGGGATGGCTGTCTGCTGGATCAGCCCGATCCGATGCGCGATGAATTCCAGCACGCCCAGGCTACCCTGCGGCTTGGTCTTGTTGTCGATCAGGCCTTGCAAAGCCGATGACAGCGCGGCGTCTTGTGTAGAAGATAATTGTGGAATGAGCATAGCTGGATCACACGCCGTTGGCCGCGAAATGGATTCTGATCAATGAAAAACAGAATTGACGAAAGGACGTCAGTATAAGAGATAGTCGCGCGTTGCGACCAAATGTGCAGTGCTGCGGGGGCGTTCTTTACATTCTGGCGCCTTTAATCGGCATCGTTGGGCATCGACAGGCATCGCCTTCCGGCGAGACCGTCATTCATTGTAGTCACAACAGGCTTCATGGCAAAAATGCCGCGATTCATCCGTTTGAATGAATCGCGGCATTTTACGTTTTAACCGGGAAGTACGTCTGACGATGCGCTGACAGAAACTATTTACCGAGCGCGTGGGCGATGGCCTTGGTCAGGTCTTCGATGACGAATTTGGCGACATAGCCGTCGGCGCCGATGTTCTTGACGTGGTCTTCGTTGGCGGAGCCGGACAAGGACGAGTGGAT
This sequence comes from Herbaspirillum rhizosphaerae, assembly GCF_001189965.1. GTDB lineage: Bacteria > Pseudomonadota > Gammaproteobacteria > Burkholderiales > Burkholderiaceae_D > Herbaspirillum > Herbaspirillum rhizosphaerae. Next base: position 70,859 of record NZ_LFLU01000003.1, on the reverse strand, counting down.
CACGACAGGAATCGCCTTCAGCCCCTCGTCGCGCTTAATATTGCGCGTAAGCGTGAAGCCGTCCATTTCCGGCATTTCCAGATCAGTCAGCACCATCGCGACGCGATCGGTAATCGGTACGCCTTGCGCTTTCGTTTCCTTGCTGATTTCAAGCAGTTTTTCCCAGGCTTCCTTGCCGGTTTTGTGCATCAGGAAAGGCAAGCCCATTGCGGTCAATCCGCTTTCCACCAGCGAACGCGCCACCTTGGAATCGTCGGCGGCAATGATCACCGCGCCCGGCTTGAGCTTGATGTGCTCCATGCCGGCGATTTCCATGTCGCGCTCCTTCGGCATGATTTCGTGCAGGATCTGCTCGACGTCCAGCACTTGCGCCAGGCGGCTGCCCTGCATCTCGTCGTCGAGGCGCGCGATGCTGGTCACAAAGTTGCCGCCGGCCTTGGATTCCGCGGACAACACCTGGCTCCATTCAAGGCGCACGATTTCGTCGACCGATTCCACCGCAAAAGCCTGCGTGCTGCGCGCGTATTCCGTCACCAGCAAAATGTTCAGACCGGTCTTGGGTGTACAGCCGACCACCGCCGGCAAATCGATCACCGAAATGATCTGGCCGCGGATGTTGACCATGCCCAGCATCGGCGACTGCGTCCCTGCTGCTTTTGTGATGGCCGGCATGGGGACAATTTCGCGAATCTTGAAGACGTTGATGCCGAACAGTTCCGAGCGCACGCCATGCGGGTCGGAGCCGAGACGGAAAAGCAGCAACTCAAATTTGTTGGAGCTGGTGAGATTGGTTCTTTCGTCGATCTCTTTTTGAAATGCATCCATTGCGACACCCCCGTCGTTATCTTCTATTGCGATTGAAACTACCCGTTCAAGCGATACGTCAATGTAGAGTGTAATTGCATAAAAAACAATTGAATCGAACAAAATACGACATAAATCCAATATTTGTTGCCCTGTGCTGGTGCAACAAATCGCTGAGGAAAAACCGTCTGAAGGAAGGCCGAGAAGGGAAGAAAAACGGGATCGGAAAAGAAAAAAGGAAGCTCATTGCTGAGCTTCCTTTTTAATATGGAGCGGGAGAAGAGTCTCGAACTCTCGACCTATACCTTGGCAAGGTATCGCTCTACCAACTGAGCTACTCCCGCATGGAGCGTTTGGAGGCGGGGGTCGGGATCGAACCGGCGTAGACGGCTTTGCAGGCCGCTGCATAACCACTTTGCTACCCCGCCAGGGGACATTAACTACTGCTGTCTATTCGTTGCTAATTGCGGCTTTCTTTTCAACCGGCTTCAGCGTCAATCTTCTGAAGTTTTTTCGGCTGATGCAGAACTCTCACAATGAAAAAAGGAAGCGTTTTGGCGCTTCCTTTAGTAATTCTGGAGCGGGAGAAGAGTCTCGAACTCTCGACCTATACCTTGGCAAGGTATCGCTCTACCAACTGAGCTACTCCCGCATCAACAACAGAACGCTATTATAGAGCTTCCATAGAGGAAGTCAAGCGCCACTTTTGTTTTCTTGTACTTTTTTTATCAGCGGCCATGCCTTCTGCAAGTAGTAAAGCATGGACCACACTGTCAGCACGGCTGCGATCAGCAACAGCCATTTTCCCAATACCTGCGTATTGATGAAACCGAACAAATCGCCATAGAACAGCAGCATCGGAATCGCGATCATCTGCGCCGTGGTTTTGATTTTTCCGAGCGAGCTGACGGCCACCGATTTCGATGCGCCGATCTGCGCCATCCATTCGCGCAGCGCCGAGATGGCGATCTCGCGGCCGATGATGATGAAGGCGATAATCGGATGCACGCGATCCAGATGCACCAGCACCAGCAAGGCGCCGGTGACCATCAGTTTGTCCGCGACCGGATCGAGGAAAGCGCCGAACGCCGACGTCTGATCCCAGCGACGCGCCAGGAAGCCGTCGAACCAGTCGGTCGCCGCGGCGACGATGAAGATGATCGTCGACGCGATGCCTTGCTCGTAACGCGACAGCCCGATCTCCGGCACATAAAACACACCGACCACCAGTGGAATCAGGGCGACACGCAACCAGGTAAGCAAAATGGGAATATTGAATGGCATACGTTTATTTATTATCGTGAACTTCTGCGCTGAGTGAAATTTACCGAGATAGTATCAGAGCCGCCTCTTAAAACCTGTTACCGGGATAAATCAGTAGGGAAATCGGTGCGTTGTCTGCGCGGTTTGGAGCGGCCCCCTGCTACATGCAGGCAGCGGGGTGAAATTCAATGGCAGGCAGGCACCGGCCGGCGAGTTAATGCAGCTGACGGTAGATTTCTTCCGCCAGCGTGTGCGAAATCCCTTCCACCGAGGCCAGCTCGTCGATGCTGGCGTCGGCCACGCCGCGCAGGCCGCCGAAGCGCGCCAGCAGCTTCTGGCGGCGTTTGGCGCCGATGCCTTCGATCTCTTCCAGCCGCGAAGTCTGCCTGGCCTTGGCTCGTTTGGCGCGCATGCCGGTGATCGCAAAGCGGTGCGCCTCGTCGCGGATCTGCGCGATCAGCATCAGCGCAGCGGATTCCTTGCCCAGCTCTTGCGCCGGCCTGCCGTCGACGAATACCAGCGTTTCCAGCCCGACCTTGCGCCCTTCTCCCTTGGCCACGCCGACGATCAGGCTGATATCGAGTCCCAGTTCGGTGAACACCTGGCGCGCCATTTCCACCTGCCCTTTGCCGCCGTCGATGAGGACGATGTCGGGCATGGTGCCTTCGCCGTTGGCGACTTTTTCATAGCGGCGCATGAGCACCTGGCGCATCGCGGCGTAATCGTCGCCCGGCGTGATGTCGTTGATGTTGTAGCGGCGGTATTCGCCGTTTTGCATGGCGTGGTGATGGAACACCACGCACGACGCCTGCGTGGCCTCGCCTTGCGTATGGCTGATGTCGAAGCACTCCACACGCAGGCTTTCGATGTCTTCGACTTCGCTGCCCAGCGCCTCGACCAGCGCCCGCGTGCGCGCCTGTTGCGAACCCTGTTCGGACAACAGGCGCGCCAGCGCGATCTCTGCGCCCTTGTGCGCCATCTCCAGCCACTGGCGGCGCTGGCCTTGCGGCTGCAGCGTGAGCGTGATGCGGTGGCCGCACTGCTCCATGAGCGCCAGCATCAGCGCAGGGTCGTCGAACTCCGTATTGAGGATGAGATTGCCGGGGATGAATTTGTCGATGTAATGCTGCGCCAGGAAAGCCTTGATGACTTCCGCTTCCAGCGACTCTTCGCCCTCGGGAATGGCGCCATCCACATGCGTCGGAAAATAGGCGCGATCGCCTAGGTGGCGTCCGCCGCGCACCATCGCCAGATTCACACAGGCGCGGCCGCCCTGCACGATCACGGCGATGATGTCGATGTCGGCGTCGCTGCCGGTTTCCATGGTCTGCTGATGCAGCACGCTGGAGAGCGAAGTAATCTGATTGCGCACCGCCGCCGCCTGTTCGAACTTGAGTTCGCCGGCATAGGCGTGCATCTTCTTTTCCAGCGTGTCGAGCACTTCGGTCTGGCGGCCGCGCAGGAATTTGGAGGCGTTCTCGACATCGAGGGCGTAGTCTTCCGGCGTCACCAGATTGACGCAGGGGCCGCTGCAGCGATGGATCTGATGCAGCAGGCATGGCCGCGTCCGGTTGGCGTAGACCGTGTCTTCACAGGTGCGCAACAGAAATACCTTCTGCAGAATCTGGATCGACTCCTTGACCGCCCAGGCATTGGGAAAGGGACCGAAATACTGGCTCTTCTTGTCGACCGCGCCGCGGTAGTAGGCCATGCGCGGAAACGCGTGGCCGGTGATCTTCAGGTAGGGATAGGACTTGTCGTCGCGAAACAGGATATTGAAGCGCGGGCGCAGCGTCTTGATCAGATTGTTTTCCAGCAGCAGCGCTTCGGCCTCGCTGCGCGTGACGGTCGTCTCCAGGCGCGCGATGCGATCGACCATCATGGCGATGCGCGGGCTGCTCAATGTCTTCTGGAAATAGCTCGACACCCGCTTCTTCAGGTCGCGCGCCTTGCCGACGTACAGGACGTTGTCTTCCGCATCGAAATAGCGATACACGCCCGGCAGATGCGGCAGCTTGGCTACCGTCTCAAGGACGACGTCGCGTGGATCAATCGGGGGATTGACCGGATCGATCGGATCGGTTGGCAAAGTGTCGGACATGCTGGCTCGGGCAATTCGTCTCGTGGACAGCTATTGATATCGTGATAGGGTCAGGGTGCGGCTCAGGCCAGCGTCAACACCAGTTTTTTGGCGGCCAGGTAACGCTCATCCTTTTGCAGGCCGTCCCAATCGAGGAAGTCGCTTTGCGGCACCAGCGCGGCGATGCGCGCCGCCGATGCAGGAGAAATCCTGGTCTTCAGGCCGCTCAGCAACTGGTCCGCCTTGTCGGGCGAATTGCAGATCAGCACCATGTCGCAACCGGCATCCAACGCCGCCTGCGCGCCGTCAAGGACGCTGCCGGCGACGCTGGCGCCTTGCATGCTGAGGTCGTCGCTGAAGATCACGCCCTGGAAACCGATGTCCTTGCGCAGGATGTTCAGCCATTTTTTGGAGAACCCGGCCGGGTGTTTGTCCACCTTCGGATAAATCACGTGCGCCGGCATCACAGCCGTCAGGCTCATGCCAAGCCAGTCATACGGCATGGCGTCGTCGCCGATGATGTCCTGATAGGCGCGGTCGTCGACCGGCGTGTCGATGTGCGAATCGGCCTGCACGTAGCCGTGGCCGGGAAAATGCTTGCCGCAATTGGCCATGCCGGCCAGCGCAAGACCGTGATTCAGGCTCTTTGCCAGCAGCGTCACGACGCGCGGATCGCGATGGAAGGAACGGGTGCCGATCACGCTCGATACGCCGAAGTCGAGGTCCAGCACCGGTGTGAACGAGAGGTCGATGCCGCAGGCGCGCAGTTCGGCCGCCAGCACGTAGCCGACCGCCGTCGCCAGGCGGGTTGCCTCCAACACGTCGCGATCCCATAACTCGCCCAGCACGCGCATGGCGGGCAGATGCGTGAAGCCGTCGGTCTTGAAGCGTTGCACGCGACCGCCTTCATGGTCGACCGCGATCAGCACGCCCGGGCGCGCCGCGTGGATGGCTTGCGCCAGCGCCGTGATCTGCTTGCGGTTTTCATAGTTGCGCGCGAACAGGATCACGCCGCCGGTCAGCGGATGCCGGATGCGGCGGATGTCTTCCGCCGTCAGGCTGGTGCCGACCACGTCGAGCATGACGGGGCCCAAGGCCTGTTTCGCTTGATCCGATTGAGCTGCTGACTTCATGTTTTCTCCGCTATGACAAATGCGACCGCGTACTCCACCTCATCGGTGATCGAGACTTGCGCGGTCAGGCCCTGCTCTTCCATCCATGTTTTCAGTTTGCCGCTGCACACGACGATCGGTTTGCCGCTGGGCGCATTGAGCGTTTGCATCGAGCGCCAGGTCATCGGCATGCGCATGCCCAGCCCGATGGCCTTGGAAAACGCTTCCTTGGCGGCAAAGCGCGTCGCCAGGAAACTGATGCCGCGCGCTTCGACCTTGGCTTTGCGGCTGAGGTATTTGACCATTTCCTCCGGCCCCAGGATCTTTTCCGCAAAGCGGTCGCCGCGCCGTTCCAGCGTGGCCTTGAGACGTGATATCTGGAGAATGTCGGTACCGATGCCGTAGATCATGGTCAAGCTTTCGTTATCAATGTTTTCCGGCAGCGTCCAGGCGCGCCTTGAGCATGATCGCCTTCATGTCGCTGACCGCTTTTTGCCAGCCGACAAACACCGCTTGCGCGACGATGGCATGGCCGATGTTGAGTTCGGCGATATGCGGGATAGCGGCGATCGCCTGTACGTTGGTGTAGTGCAAACCGTGGCCGGCGTTGACTTTGAGCCCGCGGCGGATGCCTTCCAGCACGCTGGCCTTGACGCGTTCCAGTTCTTTTTCCTGCTCGGCCTGGTCGTGCGCTTCGGCATAGCGGCCGGTGTGCAGTTCGATCACGGGTGCACCGGTTTCGGCGGCAGCCTTGATCTGCTCGTCGTCCGGATCGATGAACAGGCTCACGCGGATGCCTTCGGCCTGCAACTGCTTCACCGCCGCCTGCACTTGGGCAAAATGCGTGACGACGTCGAGGCCGCCTTCGGTGGTGATTTCGGTACGCTTCTCCGGCACGAGGCAGGAATCCTGCGGCCTGATACGGCAAGAAAAATCGATCATCTCGCTGGTGACGGCGGCTTCCAGATTCATGCGCGTGCGCAGCAAGGGACGGATCGCTTCGACGTCGGCGTCGCGGATGTGGCGGCGATCTTCGCGCAGGTGCAAGGTGATCGCATCGGCGCCCGCCTCTTCGGCCTGCAATGCAGCCTGGATAGGATCGGGATAAGTCGTGCCGCGCGCGTTGCGCAAGGTGGCGACGTGATCGATATTGATGCCCAGCTCGATGGCCGGACCGACAGGATTGAGAAAGCTCATGACATTATCGCTGTGCGCTGTGAGGTGATTGAGAATGCGAGGCTGGAATTTTATCGTGCATTGTTTCCGGCGTCGCTTGTGTCGCGGAAGCAGTTTTCCATTTCCCGTTGAAGACCAGCATCGCCAGACCACCGGCAACCAGCCCCCAGAATGCGGCGCCGATGCCGAACAGGGAAACGCCCGACGCGGTGACCAGAAAGGTAATCAATGCCGCTTCGCGCTGCGTTTCATTCGACATGGCGACAGTCAGGCCGTTGGCGATGGTGCCGAACAGCGCCAGCCCGGCAATTGCCATGATCAGCGCCTTGGGGAACGCAGAGAACAGCGCCACCACGGTGGCGCCGAAGATGCCTGCCACCAGGTAAAAGACGCCGGCCGCCACGCTGGCCATGTAGCGCTTGGAGGCGTCTTCATGCGCTTCCTTGCCCATGCAGATGGCGGCAGTAATGGCCGCAAGACAAATCGAAAAGCAGCCGAAAGGCGCCAGCATCAGGGTCGTCAGCCCGGTCCAGGTCATCAGCGGCGACACCGGCGTCTGGTAGCCGGAGGCGCGCATGATCGCCACGCCGGGCGCGTTTTGCGACGCCATGGTCACAACGAAAAGCGGTATGCCGACGCCGAGCAGACTGGTCCAGGCGAATTCGGGCATGACGAATTCCGGCGTGGCGAGGCTTGCGTGGAAGCTTTCAAATTTCAGCAATCCCTGCGCGCCGGCAAAGGCCGTACCGAGCGCCAGGACGATGATGATGGCGTAGCGCGGCGAGAAGCGTTTGGCGACCAGGTACACCGCAAACATCAGCAACACCAGCGCAAACTCCAGCTTCATGGCGACGAAGACATCCATGCCGAAACGCGCCAGGATGCCGGCCAGCATGGCGGCGGCAATCGAAATCGGGATACGATTCATCGCCCTTGCGAACAGGCCGGTGACGCCGCAAATGGTGACCAGCGCCGCCGAAAACATGAACACGCCGATCGCCTGCGGCATCGAGAGGCCGGCCAGTCCGGTGATCAGCAAGGCCGCGCCGGGCGTGGACCAGGCGGTGACGACGGGTGTGCGGTAGTAGAGCGAAAGACCGATGCAGGTCACGCCCATGCCCAGGCCGAGCGCAAAAATCCATGAGCTGATCTGGGTTGGCGTCGCGCCGGCAGCGGCGGCGGCCTGGAAGATGATGGCGGCGGAACTGGTAAAGCCGATGAGGACGGCGACGAAGCCTGCCGCCATGCCCGACCAGGAAAAATCTTTCAACACGGGAATCCCTGGCGTCTCAGAGCTGCGTCAGATCGATCAGAATCTGCCGCGTATTCAATTGCGCGCCGCCCAGATGATGCGACAGCAAGGAGCGCATCAGGAGTTTGCTCTGCGTCTGCGTGTTGAGGTCGCTGTAGTCTTCCTTGTCCATGTCGAGCAAGGTCTTGCCGGAGACTTTGGGCCACGCGTCGGACAGGCGCGGGAAGCGCACGCCCTGCTCCGGATCGACGACATAGGTCTCTTCCGGCGCAACCGCTTTGCCGTTGGTGATGCACCTGGTCCAGTCGCCGGCCACGCCGGTTTCCTTGAGCAAGGCGCGCTCGAACTTGCGCAGCACGATAGGTGCGGACTCGCCGTGCGCGAGCTGATTCAGCGTCGACACGTAATGATCGAACAGCGCCGGATGCGCATCGTCGCGCGCCAGCAGCTTGACCAGCAATTCGTTGAGATAGAAGCCGCACAGCAGCGCCGATTTTTCCAGCGGCAGCATGCCGCCGACCCATTCGGCGACGGTCAGGGTGCGTACTTCGGACTTGCCGGCCCAGCTGACCGACAAGGGCTGAAAGGTTTGCAGCACGCCGCGCAATGCGGAATGCGGACGCTTGGCGCCTTTGGCGACCAGTGCGACGCGGCCGTGATCGCGTGAAAACACATCGACGATCAGGCTGGTTTCTTTATAGGGATAGCTGTGCAGCACGAAGCCGGGCTGGGCCTGGATGCGGGTTTCTTTTTCCTGCGCCCTTGGGCGGCGCGGCGTTGCCGATGCGCGCGTACCGCGCTTGGGTGCGGCGGCATTCTTGGCATTGTCCAGCGCAGACTGCGTCGCCGCAGCGCTCAGTGCTTCTGCATCGAGTGTCTGACCAACTGCGGTATCGGCGGTGATCTCAGCCATAGGTGTATGTGTGGTGTATATGTCTATTCGTAGCCGTAGGCACGCAACCCGGCTTCGTTGTCAGCCCAGCCGGATTTGACCTTGACCCAGATTTCGAGATAAACCGGACCGCCGAACAGGCGCTCCATGTCCAGCCGCGCCTGGGTGGAAATTTCCTTGAGGCGCGCACCCTTGTTGCCGATCACCATGGCCTTGTGCCCGTCGCGCTCCACCAGGATGGCGGCGAAGACGCGGCGCAAATCGCCTTCCTGCTCGAATTTTTCGATCAGGACAGTGCTGGTGTAGGGCAGTTCTTCGCCGACGAAACGGAAGACTTTTTCGCGGACGATTTCCGACGCCAGGAATTTCTCGCTGCGGTCGGTGATGTCGTCTTTGTCGAACATCGGCGGATTGTTCGGCAGCAGCTTGCGGATTTCTTCCTGCAGCTGATCCAGCTGGAAGCGTTGCTTGGCCGAGACCGGAACGACGGCGGCGAAGTTGTGCTGCGAAGCGACTTCCTGCGCGAACGGCATCAGCACCGATTTGTCCTTGTTGCGATCGGACTTGTTCATCACCAGTATGCACGGCACGTTGGCCGGCAGCAGCGCCATGACCTGCTTGTCGGCCGGGCCGAACGTACCGGCTTCGATCACGTACAAGATCACGTCGACTGCCGTCAGCGTAGTGGTGACGGTGCGGTTGAGCGTCTTGTTCAGGGCGTTGCTGTGACGTGTCTGGAAGCCCGGCGTGTCGATGTAGACATACTGGGTGTTTTCGATCGTCTGGATGCCGGTGATGCGATGGCGCGTGGTTTGCGCCTTGCGTGAAGTGATGCTGACTTTGGCGCCGACCAGCACATTCATCAATGTCGATTTGCCGACGTTCGGGCGACCGACAATGGCGATGTATCCGCATCGGTAATCGTTCGATGCGTCGGAAGGAGCTGTGGTGTCTGTCATGCGGTTTTACTTTGTGTAACGGGTGGTGCAGAGGCCGGAGCCTCGCTTCGGTTGTCGTTCAGATCGGCGGCAGCCAGTGGCGCTTTATGGTCGCTCTTGCTGTCGCTTTTTGCTTCGGTCTTGTCGTGCTTTGTTTCTGCTTTGCCGTCGATTTTGCTATCGGTCTTGCTGTCGGCCTTGGCGTCGCTTTTTGCGGCGTCGGTCTTGGCGGCCTTGATCGAGACGGGCTTTTCCACCTTGTGTTCCGCTTTAGGCGCAGCCGGCTCCGCCAGCAAGGGCAGTTCCTCGTTCGGTGCATCCGGCTGTATCGTCGCGATACCCGCCAGTTTAAGCTGCGTGGTGCGCGTGCGCGGTTTGCGGGCAGACGCCGGCGCCTTGACCAGCGCAGCCTGCACGGCTTCCAGCGCCAGCTTGGCGGCAGCCTGTTCGCCTGCACGCCGGCTGCCGCCGGTGCCGAAGACCTGGATCTCCAGCTTGGGCACCAGGCATTCGATCTCGAATTCCTGATTATGCGCCGCGCCGTGCGTGGCGACCACGTTGTATTGCGGCAAGGGAATTTTCTTTCCTTGCAGATATTCCTGCAGCAAGGTCTTCGCGTCCTTGCCCAGCGTCTTGGGATCGACCGTGTCGAGAATCGGGATATACAGCGAGCGAATCACGTCGCGCGCGGCGTTGAACCCCGCATCCAGGAAAATGGCGCCGAACAGCGCTTCCAGCGTATCGGCCAGGATCGACGGACGGCGGAATCCGCCGGACTTCAATTCGCCCTCGCCGAGCCGCAGGAACTGCGACAGATCGAGGCGCTGGGCGATTTCGTAAAGGGATTGCTGTTTGACGAGATTGGCGCGCAGGCGCGACAAATCGCCTTCGTCGATCTTGCTGTAACGGTCAAACAACAGAGAGGCAACGACGCAGTTAAGAATCGAGTCGCCGAGGAACTCCAGGCGTTCGTTATGCAAGCTGCTATGGCTACGATGCGTCAAGGCCTGCTGCAGTAACGTAGCGTCCTTGAACGTGTGCCCCAGCCGATTTTGCAATACTAATGGATCCATTTATTCATCCGTCGCTTAGAAGTCCGAACCCGGATGCGTCCGGCTACCCGCCCGCAACGCATGCGCCCGACCTCTCAGGCCACCCGGCCCGTTATCTGCAACCAACCGCAATATCGTTACCAAAACACGACGGCCAGCCGGCAGTAGGATTTTCCTGGACTGGAGAAAAATGCCGGGAAGAGGCTTTTTCTCCCTTGCTCCAAAAAGATGATGCCTGACAGAAACTTAATGAAAACTGCCAATACGCTTCAAATTACCCAGATTCATCCAGACAAAGAATGCTTTTCCGACAATGTTTTCATCCGGTACAAAGCCCCAATAGCGGCTGTCCAGGCTGTTGTCGCGGTTGTCGCCCATCATGAAGTACTCACCGGTCGGCACCGTGCAGGCAAACCCTTCTGCGTTGTACGAGCACAGGTCTCGCTTGGGGTACTGATGCGGATCAGGCACGAAATTCGGGGCCCGCTCGTCGGTCAGTATGTTGTGCTCCACGCCGGTCAGGCTCTCCTGCCATTGCTTATAGTACGTCAGATTCCCATCATCGAGATAATCTGGCAATGCTTTATAAGAAACTTCATTACCATTTACCGTTAGACGCTTGTTTTTATAGACTATTTTATCACCTGGCACGCCTACCACGCGCTTGATGTAGTCGACCGAGGTATCTTCCGGATATTTGAAGACCATGACGTCGCCGCGCTGCGGATCATTCACGTTGATGATTTTTTTGTTAATGATCGGCAGGCGAATGCCGTAGGTGTATTTGTTCACCAGGATCAGGTCGCCGACCAGCAGCGTCGGCACCATCGAGCTCGACGGAATCTTGAACGGCTCATAGAGGAACGAACGCAGGAAAAACACCAGCGCGATGACCGGAAAGAAGCTGCCCGAATATTCAATCCAGGTAGGCTGGCGCAACAGGCTCGCTTCCAGCGCAGCGCGGCCGTTGGTGTCGCTCTTGATGCCTTCGCCGCTCAGCTTGGCGACGCGTGCATCGAACTCTGCCAGCGCAGCATCGGCCTTGGCGCGGCGTTGCTTGGACCAGAAGAACACATCGAGAAACCAGATCACGCCGGTCACGATCATCAGGACAAACAGAATCAGTGCGAAATTGCCTAAGAGAGACTGCAGGTTCATTTTTCATCCACTTGTAAAATTGCCAGGAAGGCTTCCTGCGGAATTTCCACCGAGCCGACTTGCTTCATGCGTTTCTTACCGGCCTTCTGCTTTTCGAGCAGCTTGCGCTTGCGGCTGATGTCGCCGCCGTAGCACTTGGCCAACACGTTCTTGCGCAGCGCCTTGACGTTTTCACGCGAGATGATAGTGGCGCCGATGGCCGCCTGAATCGCCACGTCGAACATCTGGCGCGGAATCAGTTCGCGCATCTTGGCCGCCACGGCGCGGCCGCGGAACTGGCTGTTGGCGCGGTGCACGATGATCGCCAGCGCATCGACCTTTTCGCTGTTGATCAGCATGTCGACCTTGACCACGTCGGCCGAACGATATTCCTTGAACTCATAGTCCATCGACGCATAGCCGCGCGAGGTCGACTTCAGGCGATCGAAGAAGTCCAGCACGATTTCCGCCATCGGCATTTCGTAGGTCAGCTGCACCTGCTTGCCGTGGTAGCTCATGTTGATCTGCACGCCGCGCTTTTGCGTACACAGCGTGATGACCGAGCCGACGTATTCCTGCGGCATGTAGAGATTGACGGTGACGATAGGCTCGCGCACCTCTTCGATCCGGGACGGCTCCGGCATCTTCGACGGATTGTCGACCATCAGGATGGTGCCTTCGCCGTCGCGCAACACGACTTCATACACCACGGTCGGCGCCGTCGTGATCAGGTCCATGTCGAATTCGCGCTCAAGGCGTTCCTGCACGATTTCCATGTGCAACAAACCGAGGAAACCGCAGCGGAAGCCGAAGCCCAGCGCTTGCGAGACTTCCGGTTCGTACTGCAATGCGGCGTCGTTGAGCTTGAGTTTTTCCAGCGAGTCGCGCAAGGCGTCGTACTGATTCGCCTCGACCGGGAACAAGCCGGCGAACACCTGCGGCTGGACTTCCTTGAAGCCCGGCAGCGGCTCTGCTGCCTTGTTCGCCGCCAGCGTGACGGTGTCGCCGACCTTGGCTGCTTTCAATTCCTTGATGCCGGCGATGATGAAGCCGACCTGCCCCGCCGAAAGCGTCTCGCGCGATTGCGACTTGGGCGTAAAGACGCCGATGCTTTCGGTCAGGTGGGTGGATTCCGTCGCCATCAGGAAAATCTTTTCCTTCGGACGCAGGGTGCCGTTGACGATGCGCACCAGCATGACCACGCCGACATAGTTGTCGAACCAGGAGTCGATGATCAGCGCCTGCAGCGGCGCGTTGGGATCGCCCTTCGGCGGCGGCACCTTGGCGATCAAGGCTTCGATGACGTCTTGCACGCCCAGGCCGGTCTTGGCCGAGCACGGCGTCGCGTCGGAAGCGTCGATGCCGATGACTTCTTCAATCTCGCTCTTGGCGTTGTCGGGGTCGGCCGACGGCAAGTCGATCTTGTTCAGGACCGGCACCACTTCGACGCCCAGTTCCAGCGCGGTGTAGCAGTTGGCGACGGTCTGCGCTTCCACGCCTTGCGAGGCATCCACAACCAGCAGCGCGCCTTCGCAGGCGGACAGCGAGCGGCTGACTTCATAGCTGAAGTCGACGTGGCCCGGCGTATCGATCAGGTTGAGGTTATAGATGTTGCCGTCAAGCGCCTTGTACTGCAGCGCGGCGGTTTGCGCCTTGATCGTAATGCCACGCTCGCGTTCGATGTCCATCGAGTCGAGCACCTGAGCCTCCATCTCGCGATTGGAGAGGCCGCCGCAGAGCTGGATGATGCGATCAGCAAGCGTGGATTTGCCGTGGTCAATATGGGCAATGATCGAGAAGTTACGGATATTGTTCATTAAATTGCGGAAAACGATGAAAAAAGGCGCTCCAGAATGGGAGCGTCTCCCAAGTGAGCGCCTTTACAACAGCTTTTGTACAACCCAGCATTCTACCGGATTTCAGGGGCCAAAACCCGAATCCCCATTGACGAGCTGTCATCAGTGCAGATTCTTTCCCTCACCTGAGGCTGTTTGCCGTCGATGGGCGGCTTATGGCGTAAATCCGTCAATGACAGCCCCCCCCCCCCGGGCGGCGATGAAAAATCCGCACAAGGCTGTTAATTTCCCTCAAGCAAGAATTGTTTTACGCCCGCCACATCCAGGAAGTAATGACAAAGCTGCCTCGCCGGTTTCCCGTCCTTTTGCCCCACCAGGACCGGCACCAGCTCGTCATAGCGAGCGATCAATGCTTCGTCGGCGTCGACATCAATCATCTCGACGGTAAAGTCGTGATCGGCGCGAAATACCTCCAGCGCATGCACCATGTCTTCGCACAAATGACAGTAGGAACGGGAATACACAACGAAATGAGTGAGTGACATCAAACGCCTCGATCTGCACTGCACATTACAGATAAAAGGCTGCATGCCGTGAAGCATGCAGCCTTTGCCAGACAAACCTTGGATCAGCCTTGGCTGCCCGGCTTAGTTGCCGCTGGTGCTGGGCCGCAGCGGAACGAATTGCGAGGAATCGCCGCGACGCACCAACACGGCCGCGCGCTTCTTCGGATCCAGCTTGGCGACCAGGCCGTTGAATTGCTTGGCGTCTTTGATATCGATGTCGTTGAGACGCTGAACAACGTCGCCGGCACGCAAGCCTGCCGCTGCCGCGACACCGACGGACGATTCAACCAGCACGCCGTTCTCAACCTTCAATTCCTTCTTCTGCGCATCGCTCAGGTCGCTGACGATCAGCCCCAGGGCATTTGGCGCAGCCTCTTGCTTTGGCTTCTTCTCTTCGACCTTGGCCGGCTTGTCGGCCTCGAGCTCGACAACCGTCAGGCTGACGTCGCGCGCCGCACCCTTGCGCCAGATATTGACTGTTGCGCGCGAACCCGGCTTGATGTTTCCGACCATGCGCGGCAGATCGCTCGGCTTCTCAATCGCGGCGCCGTTGAATTTGAGGATGATGTCGCCGGCTTCCAGACCGCCCTTGTCGGCAGGACCGCCCGGCTCGACGCGTTGCACCAGCGCGCCCTGCGCTTTGCTCAAGCCCAGCGACTCGGCGACGTCCTTCGTGACTTCACCGATTTGCACGCCGATACGGCCGCGCGTCACGCGACCGCTCGCCTTCAACTGATCCGAAACACGCAGCGCCTCATCGATAGGCACGGCAAACGAAATCCCCATGAAGCCGCCTGAGCGGCTATAGATCTGGGAGTTGATACCGATGACCTCCCCCTTGAGGTTGATCAGCGGACCGCCGGAATTGCCCGGATTGACGGCCACGTCGGTCTGGATCAAGGGCAAATAATCGCCGGTGTCGCGTGCCTTGGCGGAAATAATGCCAGCCGTCACGGTGCTCTCCAGGCCAAAAGGAGAACCGATCGCCAACACCCACTCACCGGCGCGAATCTTGTCGGAGTCGCCGATCACCAGGCGCGGCAGGCTGGATGCATCGATTTTCAACAACGCCACGTCGGTACGGGTATCGGAACCGATGATCTTGGCCTTGAATTCACGCTTGTCTGTCAGCGTGACATAAACCTCGCTCGCGCCTTCAACCACGTGAGCGTTGGTCATGATGTAGCCGTCGGCAGAAATAATGAAGCCCGAGCCGACACCGCGCGGCACTTCTTCCTGCGGCTGAGCGTTTCCGCCCTTGCCCTTGTTGCGTGGCGCACTTGGCGCATTCGGCGTGTTAGGCGTATTCGGCTGCTGACGAGGCATGGGCACGCCGAAGAAACGGCGGAAAAACTCCTGCATTTCTTCGTCATCGGCACCCGCCTGCGGCTGGCCGGTTTTGACGCGCTCAGTCGTACGAATGTTGACGACGCCGGGACCGGTACGATCGACGATATCGGCAAAATCCGGCAAACCGGCAACTGCTGGCGCGGCGACTGCGGCGCTCAGGCCGGACAAGGACGGCGACAGTGCAAGCACCGAGGCGCTCAGCAACGACGACAACAAGACTTTCTTGGCGGGGATCATCATGTATTTTTGTATTATTTGGATTTGAACTCTATTGAATTCGACACTTGCCGAATCGCCGTACCCGGCACTTCGCCGACAACAGTCAGCCAGTAGTCGCCCTGGCGACGACCGACAATATTCATGGCGCCCTGCTGCATCGAGCCTTCCGTACGGCTTTGCGAACCGGGTTCGATAAAGACGGATATCGCGGCGAGGCCATCCGAAAACACGATCTGGGAAACTTCGCGCTGGCTTGTGACGCCATGCTGGGCCGCAGAGGTGCCGGTGTTTTGCGTGTCCGAAATCAGGCGTTTGACTTCCTGGATCTTCTTGAATCCCGGCGGCGGCGTTACCGACCAGCCGGACAAATTGACCTGGCTCATGACCGAGTTTTCGATGTGCCAGCCATTGGTATTGGTAAAGCTTGGTTTGACGCGATTGTGGTCGATGTTGCCGATCTCGATTTGCGTAAAGGAGATCTGCTCCACCACGTCGTTCTTGGCGTCGAAGGTCTGCGCCCGCAACAGCAGTCCGGTAGCCTTGTCGGCCCAGAGTTTGTAACCGTAGCGCAACTTGTCTTTCGGCTCCAGGATCACCGCCTGGCAATCATGGCCGGCAACGCGTCCGGTTTCACCCATTTTGACGCTGTAATAGTCGACCAGGTCCGTCGGGTTGGCGGCCAGAATCGCAGGGAAGACGTCACGCGTGATGCGTTTTTCGATCAGAACCGTTTTCGCTTCCGGCACGTAACAGGCGACGTCATCGTTGTTGCGGATGTATTCGCGCGGCTTGCCGTCGAGGACTTCCAGTTTTTCAATCTCGTTCTTGCCGGCCAGGATATGCGTAATGCGCGATGTGCGTATCTGGTTGGACTGCTGATAAACGAAAGTACCGGAATAATTGAGCCGCTGAGCTGCGGATTGGATTTTTTTGAGTAAGACCTGCGCGTCCTGATTGTTGCTCACTTTTGCCGGCAGTGCATTCTCCGCCCGGGCGGAGAATGCCATGAATGCCGAAAGGAATAGAACTACCCGGAGCAAACCTTGTGTCTGCCGCATATTATTTGTCTGAGTCAATTGCGAAGGCCGCCGAACGGGCATATTGGACCGAGCTGTACATGGATGGCGAGAAACGCTGGTGAGCCAGCAGATAATCGTCGATACGAGGATCGCGCGCGACCTCGCCCTGCTGCGCCAGGCTGCTGACCTGTACGGCGCTTTGCGGAGACGACGATGCCGCCACGGTAGTGACGCCCGAGCCTGCCGGAGCAAGGACGGTCGACGTCGCAGCGCCGTTATTGGCCATCGTCACCGATTGCTGCGGAGAGGTCACGAAAACGACCGCCACGACAGCTGCCGCCACCGCCGCACCCGGCATGGCAAAACGTCGTACGAAACGTCTGCGCGCCGATCCGCCATTGGCGGCTGCGGGAACAATAATCTGCTCCGCCGCCACGGCATTCAGCTGTGGGGCGATGATTGCCGGCTCGGCATCGAGACGTGCGCTCATCTTCGCCGCGAACCCTTCGCTCAGCGAGAAAGCCATTTCATCGGAGCGCAGAACGTCGCCAATCTGATGATACAGATCCCATGTGATCTGCTCTTCAGGCTGTCGCAACACGGCCAACGCTACGTTGACGTGTGCGTCAACCAGCTCGCCGTCGGCCAATGCCGAAATCTGTTCTCTGCTAATTTCTTTGGTATCCATAAGTAGTCACCCGGCCACAAAATTCAGTTCCATCACCCACTCTTATTTTTATGTCGCTTAGCTACAAAAACTCTATAAAACACTTAACGCACTACCACCGCATTCTGCATACAGCCGTCGACCTTACCAACGCTTGTCGATTGCCGTGCCCAGCAACGGCCTCAGCTTTTCAGCAATCGCTTCGCGCGCCCGGAAAATCCGGCTGCGCACGGTGCCAATCGGACATCCCATGGCATCGGCGATTTCGTCGTAACTCAGTCCTTCAATCTCTCGCAAGGTGATTGCGGTCCGCAATTCCTCGGGCAGCGCCTCCATTGCCACGTTGACGGTCTGAGCAATTTGCTTGGTCGCCAGCATCGACTCGGGAGTATTGATGTCCCTTAGGTGCTCTCCATCGTCAAAAGTTTCAGCTTCTTCGGCATCCGCCTCGGTTGATGTGGGAGCCCTGCGTCCCATAGTGACGAGGTAATTTTTCGCAGTATTGATCCCGATACGATACAACCAGGTGTAAAACGCGGAATCACCGCGGAACTGGGGCAGCGCGCGGTAGGCTTTGATGAACGCCTCCTGCACCACATCCTCGGCTTCAGCCTGATCGCGCACCAAACGCGAAACGAGCCGCATCAGTTTCCGTTGATATTTGGCAACTAATAGCTCGAACGCCTTCTTATCGCCACGCTGTACACGCTCGACAAGCAGTTGATCAATTTCGCGTTCCGTCGTCAAATCCAGGTTCCTTGTTTTTTTATCATTTCTGCACAAACCGAATCATTGACCAGTTGTGACGCAATAAATTCAGCAAGCGTACTATCTTTTCAGCTTTTTAGTGAATCGCATGCCTAGCGGGCGTCGTTATTATGACTTGCAACCCAACGGCAAGCCACTTGCAGCGCCCGGAAAGTTTCCTTCGAGACAGAGTCCGGCAAGACAGGTATGGTGCGTACTTTGCCGTTTTCAAGTCTGAGACGCAGCAAAAGCAGATTCGGCCACACGGTGGAACCGGCCAGCAACTGCGCCAGACCGCCGCTCACGACACGGGATCCGGTCTTCGCACGCACGACGGCATGATGCTCCACCAGCCGGATCTGCCCCGTTCCGGAAATATGCAGCCAGACCGCCTTGCGATTTTGCAGCACCAGCCAGAATGCCAGCAACGCCGCCGCCACGCAGATTGCAGCCAGAGACATTCTGAGAATGAAAGACAATTGCCCCACCAGAGCAAAAGCAAAGATAACGCCGATGAGGGCGACGACGATAGCTGCTGCAGCCATCATGATCAATAGCGTACGGGAAGGCTTGATATCCGCGGAGACTGCTATCGACATATAAATTGGAGTGGAGAAACGAACTCGGCTTTCAATTGAAAGCCGAGCCTGATACTGACATCTTTATACCTTACCGAACACCAGCGTGCCGTTAGTGCCGCCGAATCCAAACGAATTCTTGACGGCGATATCGATCTTCATATCGCGCGCCTGGTTGGCACAGTAATCAAGGTCGCATTCCGGATCCTGATTGAAGATGTTCATGGTCGGCGGAGAGATCTGATTATGCAACGCCAACACGGTGAACACCGATTCCAGCCCGCCTGCACCGCCCAGCAAGTGGCCGGTCATGGATTTGGTGGAATTGACGACCATCTTGTAAGCATGATCACCGAAAGCCGCCTTGATTGCGTCGGTTTCGTTCTGGTCGCCCAGCGGGGTCGACGTACCGTGCGCATTCAGGTACTGCACTTCGTCCGGATTGACGCCGGCATCGCGCAAGGCCGAAACCACGCAACGACGCGGACCATCCAGATTCGGAGCGGTCATGTGATAAGCGTCGCCGCTCATCCCGAAACCCAGCACTTCAGCATAGATCTTGGCGCCGCGCGCCTTGGCATGCTCATACTCTTCCAGCACCATCACGCCGGCGCCTTCGCCGAGCACGAAGCCGTCGCGATCCTTGTCCCACGGACGGGACGCAGTCGCCGGATCGTCATTGCGCGTCGACAGTGCACGCGCAGAGGCGAAACCACCGATACCCAACGGCGAAACACTGGATTCCGCACCACCGGCGATCATCACGTCGGCATCGCCGTACTGAATCATGCGGCTGGCCGAACCGATGCAATGCAGACCTGTCGTGCAAGCAGTCACGATGGCCAGATTAGGGCCCTTCAGACCGTACTTGATCGACAAGTTACCGGAAATCATATTGATGATCGACGCCGGAATGAAGAACGGGCTGATGCGGCGCGGGCCGCGATTGGTCAGCTCTTCATGCGTTTGCTCGATCAGAGGCAAACCACCGATGCCGGAACCGATGATGACGCCGATACGCTCGGCGTTTTCGTCGGTCACGACCAGGCCACTGTCCTGCATGGCCTGCATCCCGGCCGCCATGCCGTAATGGATGAAGGTATCCATATGGCGGGCTTCTTTGGCGGGGATGTAGTCTTCGATATTGAAGCCCTTCACTTCACCCGCAAAATGCGTGGTGAAAGGAGTGGCGTCAAATTTCGTGATGGTAGCAATGCCCGACTTACCTTCTTTGACTGCACCCCATGCATCGGCAATGTTATTGCCAACAGGTGAAATGCAACCCAGACCGGTAATGACTACACGACGTTCACGTGAGCGGCTCAAGCAATTCTCCTAGAGTCGTTCAAAACCAGCTTAGGCCTTGACGTGTGCCTTGGCGTAATCGATCGCCTGTTGCACGGTTGTAATTTTTTCAGCTTGTTCGTCAGGGATTTCCATTTCGAACTCATCTTCCAGTGCCATGACCAGTTCGACTGTGTCGAGCGAGTCAGCGCCCAGATCGTCCACGAACGACGATTCTGTCTTGATGTCTGCTTCAGCGACGCCCAGTTGCTCAGCGACGATCTTTTTAACGCGTTGTTCGATATCGGACATAAGTGCCTCCAGTGGATAGGTTACAAAAGTGCGCGCATTTTATCAGGTTTGCACGCTAAAAATTTACTTTTAAGTATTCTTAACAAGAATACTTAAATTGCTGCCAATTGCGTCCAAAGACGCTTAATTCATATACATGCCGCCATTGACATGCAAGGTCGTGCCGGTGATGTAACCGGCCTGCGCCGACGCCAGGAATGCGACGGCGGCAGCGATGTCCTCGGGAGCGCCAAGACGGCCCAGCGGAATCTGCTGCAACAAGGCGGCCGTTTGCTGCTCGCCCAGCACCTTGGTCATATCGGTGTCGATAAAGCCCGGCGCGATGCAATTGACCGTGATGTTGCGGCTGCCGATTTCACGCGCCAGCGCGCGGCTCATGCCGGCCACACCCGCTTTGGCGGCTGCGTAGTTCATCTGCCCCGCGTTGCCGGCCGAGCCGACCACGGATGTGATGTTGATGATGCGGCCATGCCTGGCCTTCATCATGCCGCGCAGCACCGCGCGCGACAGGCGCCCCACAGCCGTCAGATTCGTGGAGATGACATTATCCCACTCCTCTTCCTTCATGCGCATGGCGAGCTGATCTTGCGTGATGCCGGCGTTGTTGACCAGAATCGAAAGGCTGCCGAATTCTTTTTGGATCGTATCAATGACGGCGTTACAGGCAGCAACGTCCGTCACATTGAGAACGACGCCCTTGCCGCAGCCTGGCTGCAATTGCTCCAGATATTCGCTGATGGCGGCAGCACCGGCTTCAGACGTCGCCGTGCCGACCACCTTGGCGCCCTGGCGAACCAGTTCCTGAGCGATGGCGCGGCCGATGCCACGGGATGCGCCGGTGACCAGCGCGACTTGATTTTGCAGGTTTTGCGAAATTTGCGAATTTTGATCAGTCACTTCAACAACTCCAATACCTTGTCCAGAGAAGCCTGATCGACGATAGCTTCGCCAGTCAGGTCGCCATTGATACGCTTGGTCAGACCGGCCAGCACCTTGCCGGGACCGCATTCGACCACGTGGGTAATGCCTTCAGCCGACATCTTTTGCACAGTCTCGACCCAGCGCACGGCGCTGGCAGCCTGACGCACCAAGGCGTCCTTGATGGCGGCAGGATCATTGACGATCGCGACGTCGACGTTATTGATCAGCGGCAGTTGCGGCGCAGAGAACGGCACGTTCGCCAGATAGGCTTGCAAACGGTCCGAAGCCGGTTTGAGCAGCGACGAATGGAACGGCGCCGACACCGGCAACACCAGCGCGCGCTTGGCGCCCTTGGCCTTGGCGATTTCACAGGCGCGCTCGACGGCCGCCTTGCTGCCGGCAATCACGACTTGCGCCGGCGAATTGTAATTGACGGCCTCGACCACCTCGCCCTGCGCAGCTTCGGCACAGACGGCACGCACATCGTCATCCGACAAACCGAGAATTGCCGCCATGCCGCCCTGACCGACAGGAACCGCTTCCTGCATGGCTTGCGCACGGAAACGCACCAGCGGCACCGCATCCTTGAAGGCGATCACGCCCGCAGCCACCAGCGCGGAATACTCGCCCAGGCTATGACCGGCAACCAGCGCCGGCGCCTTGCCGCCGGCGGCCAGCCAGGCACGATAAAACGCCACGGCCGCAGTCAGCATGACCGGTTGAGTGTTGGTGGTCAGATCGAGATCTTCCTTCGGACCTTCGGCAATCAGCTTGCCGAGATCGAATTGCAGCGCATCGGAAGCTTCCGCAACAGTCGCCTTGACGACTTCGTTATCGGCAAATCCGTTCAACATTCCGATGGCCTGCGAACCCTGGCCCGGAAAAACAAAAGCAAATTTTGTCATGCTCTATTTTGTCGTTAGTAAATCAATTCGTATCAGCACAGAATGCGAGCCTGCTTACATCCGGACCAGCACGGCACCCCAGGTGAAGCCGCCGCCAACACCTTCCATCATGACGTTATGCCCCGGCTTGACGCGACCGTCGCGCACCGCCTGATCCAGCGCCAGCGGAATCGACGCTGCGGAGGTATTGCCGTGTTCATCCACGGTCACCACCATTTTTTCCAGCGGCAGGCCGAGCTTCTTGGCCGTGCCTTGCATGATGCGGATATTCGCCTGATGCGGAATCAGCCAGTCGACTTCCTTGGCGTCGACCTGAGCGATCGCCAGCACTTCACGCGCGACCTTGTCCAACACGGAAACCGCCAGCTTGAATACCGCCGGGCCATCCATGTAGAGGTAAGCATTGCCGGCAACTGCACCGTCATTGACGTTGCCCGGCACGCACAGGATGTGACCGTGGCTGCCGTCGGCATGCAATTTGGAGGCGAGAATGCCGGGCTCTTTTGACGCCGTCATGACAATCGCGCCGGCGCCGTCGCCGAACAGCACACAGGTGGTGCGGTCTTCAAAATTCAGGATGCGCGAAAACACTTCCGCGCCGATCACCAGCACGTTCTTGTGCGCGCCGGATTTGATGAAGCTGTCCGCCACCGACATCGCATAGACGAAGCCGCTGCACACCGCCTGCACGTCCATCGCCGCAGCGCCGTTGGTAATGCCCAGCTTGCGCTGAACGACACAGGCCGTGCTCGGGAAACCGCCCAGATGATCCGGCGTCGATGTCGCCATGATGATGAGATCGATATCATTCGGCTGCAGCTTGGCCATCTGAAGCGCGCGCTGCGAAGCCTCTATGGCGAGGTCGCTCGACAATACGTCCGGCTCGGCATAGTGGCGCGCGGAAATGCCGCTGCGCGATACGATCCATTCGTCGGAAGTCTCGATACCCTTTGCTGCCAACTGCTTTGCCAACTCGTCGTTGGTCACACGCTTGGGCGGCAGATAGCTGCCGGTGCCGACAATTTTGCTATAGAGAGTCATACCGTTTTCTGTTCTGTTGTTTCGGTTGATGTGGCGGCGCGCTCAGCAACATGCAAGGCCTCCACCTGCGGAATCAATTCCGCCATCGTTGTCGTGATACGCGACAACACGTCATATTTGGCCGCATCGTAGGCGCGACGGATCGCCCATTCGAATGCATACACATCGGCGCCGCCGTGGCTCTTGAATACCAGCCCGCGCAAGCCCAGCAAGCTGGCGCCATTGTAACGGGACGGATTCAGCCGCCGCGACAGGGCCTTGATGGCGCCATAGGCAATCAGGGCACCCAGCTTGTTGAAGAAGCCTTTTTTGAATTCCGTCGTAAGAACGATCTTGACGAAGCGCCCCAACCCTTCCGAAGCCTTCAGCGTCACGTTGCCGACAAAACCGTCGCACACCACGATATCCGTGGTGCCTTCGAAAATGTCATTTCCTTCGACATTGCCGTAAAAATTAAGTATGCCCTTTTCATGGTCGGCATGCAGCAACTCAGCCGTCTGCTTGACCACTTCATTGCCTTTAATTTCTTCTTCGCCAACATTGAGCAGACCGATGGACGGCTTGGGCTTGCCCTCCATGGCGGAAACCAGGGCCGAACCCATCAGTGCAAACTGATGCAAATGCTGCGGCTCGCAATCCACATTGGCGCCCAGATCGAGCATGTAGGTCGGACCGTCTTTTTGATTCGGGAGAATAGTGCAGATAGCCGGGCGATCGACGCCTGGTATCGTTTTGAGTACATAGCGGGACACCGCCATGAGCGCGCCGGTGTTGCCGGCTGAAACCGCCGCATTGGCCTGGCCGTCCTTGACCAGATTCACGGCGACGCGCATGGACGAGTCTTTTTTGCGCCGCAGGGCAACTTCAATCGGATCGTCCATGGTGACGACCTCAGATGCGTGCTGGATGCGAATCCGGGCGACATCTGCCTGCTTTTGCTTGCGCAAAACAGCACGCAGCAACTCTTCCTGACCGACCAAGATCAACTCGGCGTCGGGTTCGCGCTGCAGAAAAGAAATGGCGGCTGGGATAGTAACTGACGGGCCGTGATCGCCGCCCATGCAGTCAATGGAAATTTTGATGGTCATTGTTTTGATTCAGAGCCTTGCCAACCCGCATTATGGGGCAGATTTGGCGCGATTCAAAATGACGCGCTACGCTGATTCAGCATATAAAAAGCGGCGCCAATTAAAAAATCATTGCGCCGCATTCCGCCTTAACAGCAATCCCGATTACTCGTCGTTCTTAGTCTTCAGAACTTTACGACCACGGTAGAAACCGTTCGGGCTGATGTGGTGACGCAGGTGTGTTTCACCAGTTGTCGGCTCGACTGCCAGCGGTGGCGCTGTCAGGAAATCGTGTGCACGATGCATACCGCGCTTCGATGGGGTCTTTTTGTTTTGCTGAACAGCCATGATAACTCCTAAACCTTAAGTTCTAAAATTTTAACATATCCGGCTAGCAAATTGACTGACCAACCGAGAATCCGTACTTTGGCAAGCCCGAAAGCCCGCCACCAACAATTACTGCTTTAAATTCTTCAATACCGAAAACGGAGAAACTTTCTCTGCCGCAACCGCTTCCGCCGCCACATGACCGGGACACACATCGTGCTTCGGGGCCACCGGCAACGCAAGCAAAGCCTCATCCTCGACCAGGACGGCGACATCGAAGGCCGCGTCGCCGACAATGACATCAACTTCTTCGTCATCGAGCAATTCTTCGATGGCGTCCGCGGCATCTTCATCCTTGGCCAGCACCAGCTTCGAATCGGACGACACCTGAAACGGCATCGACGTCAAACAACGCTGACAGACCAGATTAACCTGACCGGAAATAGAGAGACTCAATTGCGGATGTCCGAGCTTGTCGACACCGCCGCTCAACGACCACTTGATGGCGCCGGAGCGATCAACCGTTTCACCGGCAAGACGCGCCAGATCGGCTACCGACAACTCGCCTTCGGCGTGCTCTTTGAGCCGACTAAATTCAAATGCGTCGATCACAAAAGTGCCCATGGCGAAAGCAGAATCCGGAAAACCTGCGATAATAACAGCGTTTTCCCTTATTCGTCAAAGTGTTAGCGCATTTTTAGCAAACACTTCTTACCTGCTGTCGCATAATGCCCAATTCCGCGCCCCTCCCCCGCCTGATTCTGGCTTCCAGCTCGACCTACCGGAAAGAGCTGTTAGCGAGGCTGCAACTGCCTTTCGAGGCGATTTCACCGGACATCGACGAGACGCCGGCAGCAGGAGAAAGCCCGGAAGCCACGGCCCTCCGCCTGGCCAGGCAAAAAGGCGAGGCCATCGCAAAACACAGCCCGAACTCGCTTATCATCGGCTCCGACCAGGTCGCCACGCTCGACGGCGAACAGATCGGCAAGCCCGGCAACCACGACAATGCCTTGAAGCAACTGATACTGATGCGCGGCCGGCGCGTGACCTTCCACACGGCGCTATGCCTGCTGGACAATCGCAACCCCGGCGAGCCCGTCATGCAAATCGAAAATATCCAGACCTTCGTCACCTTCCGCAAGCTGCCCGACGCCGAACTCGACGCCTACCTGCGCATTGAGCAACCTTACAATTGCGCCGGCAGCGCAAAAAACGAAGGCCTGGGGATCGCCATCCTCGAACGAATCGACAGCACCGACCCTACCGCCCTGACCGGCCTGCCCATGATTGCGCTGACCGGCATGCTGCGCAAGGCAGGCATGCCGTTTTTCGGCATCATCAACACCATCCCGGCCTGATCCGCCGCACGCAAACACACGCCGCACAATGCAATAAGGGGCAAAAGCCCCTTATCGTCGATGCCGGTTCAGAGATAAAAACCGCCGAAACCGATCACGCGCTTATTTGAACGTGATCAGATCGCCGCGGCTCAAGGTAACCTTCTTGTCCGCCAGCGGCGTGTTGTTTGCATTGATGAAGCCAGGCTGATTCAGCACCTGATAACGCGCCACCTGCGTACTGATGGCGGCCGGGCTGGAAATACCATCCTCCGCCACCACCACGGTAAATCCGCGCGTATTGGCATGGAAAGACGTGTACATCACCGCGCCATTGGCCGCACTGCCGACGATCACCAGCGTTTCCGCCTTGACCTGCTTCAGCAGTTCTTCGAGATTGGTGCCGGTGAATTTGTTGGCGCGCGTCGAGACCACGGGCTCACCCGGCTGCGGCGCAACCGCCGACAACATAGGCGGCGGACCGGCCGGGCTGACGGTGGTCGAATACAAGACCGGAACCTTGGCTGCACGCGCCTTGTTGATGAGCGAGACGATCGCCGGCACGGTGGCAAGGCAAGCCGGATTCGGCTGGCACACGGCAGAATTAATATCCAGCACCAGCAAAGCCGTCGTGCCGGCAGCCAGCGTTACCGGCGCGGGCGCAGGAATTTCCGGCAGCGTATTGGCGCCGGCAGTTGCGGGCGCAGCCGGCGGAACAGCACTGCATGCCGTCAACGCGACGAGCATGAATGCCGATGCAACCTGATAAGCAAAGCGTTTTTGAATCATGTTTGCGACTCCTTAAGTGGGGACGTACTTCATCATCAATAACAGAGGTATTCGGAATTCAGCGGTGCATCTTATTTCTGGCGGCGCGGATAACCCTCGGCGGTAATACGCTTCCAGACCACGTCTTTTTCTTCCTCGGTCATGAATACCCAGTGCGCCACCTCCGACACGGTACGGCCGCAACCACGGCAAACATCGTCAAAAGTTGTTGAGCAAACGGCGACACAAGGGGTATCAGGGCGTTCCGGGGGAGTTTGGGACATGGATATCTTTACGAGGACTGCGTGGCAACTGGCCGACATCTTACCAAGAAGCGGAGCCGCAGTCTTTTGGGTCAGATTTTGAGCAAAAAAAAGCCCGCGAACCAGAGGTTGCGGGCTGAATCCAATTTCTTAAGGAGGAAAATTGGAGGAGACAGGTGCAACTATAGCGATCACCTCTGCCCTCGTCTGCTTTATTGTTCCAATAGCAGATATTCACAAATCCAATAACTTACGCCACAAGCGCTAGCCTGCACGCTCCGCTACCGGCGCCATCGACACGGTCGGCTTCGGCGGATCGCCTTTGCGCTGGCACGCGGCCGTCAGCAGCATGGCGAGAATGACTGAAATCAGAGCAGCTTGGCGCATGGCGGCCTCCTGTATTAATCCAGATCTTTGCTTTGTATGCCCTCGCTATTTTAGACGCCATCGGATCAAATCGTTCGACGCCGGCAGCAATCGCATCAGGACGCCACTGCGCGCAGGCCGGTCGAAGCGCGCGCGAGGTTATTCACGTAAAGCGCAGCCACCATGTCAGCCTGCGTCACCATGCCGGCCAGACGCTTCTCGTCATCGATCACCGGAATCTGATGCACACCCTCATCCGCCATCAGCGGCACCAGTTGCACGATAGGCAAATACACCGATGCCGTCCTGACCTTGGCGCTCATGATCTGCCCGACCACTTCCGGCTTGATGGAGTGCGTATGCGGCGTGCGCTGCAGGAAGGCGCGCAGCTTGTCGCCCAGATGCTGATAATCGTGCGGACCGGCATGCTGGAGAAAATCGGTTTTGGTAACGATGCCGATGACCCGGCGCGCCCTGTCGACCACCGGCAGAGCCTGCAGCCTGTGCTCCCGCATCAGCCGCCACGCTTCCGCCAGTTCGGTCGAAAACTCCGCCGCCACGACATCGCCCGACATGATGTCCGCACACACCGTTTCGCCAAAGCGGCGACGATACGCCTCCATCTCCGTCTGCAAGAAAATCTCTTCCAGATCGTCGCGGCTGATATCCAGCACCTGGTTGTAACGCCGCAGCACCGCGTCCAGATCGTCATGCGAGAAACCCAGGCGCGTCGTCGGCGCTGCATCGGCCGTCCGGTGCATGTTGTGGCGATGTTCGTTTTGCTGGGCATGCGGATAGCGGCGCCCTGTCGCGTTATTGAAAAACAGGGCCGTCGCCAGCAACAGAAATGAATTGAGCAGCACCGGCGCCAACACAAAACCATATCCCATGGCATGCACCGCCGGCCCGCCGAGCACTGCCGTCAACGCCACCGCGCCGCTGGGCGGATGGATACAGCGCAACGCGAACATGCACGCGACCGCCAGGGCAATCGCCAACGCCGCCGCCAGAAACGGTTCAGCCACCAGCCTGGCGCATGTCACCCCCACCAGCGCCGCCACCAGATTGCCGCCGATCAGCGACCACGGCTGCGCCAGCGGGCTGGCCGGCACAGCAAACAACAGCACTGCCGACGCCCCCATCGGCGCGATCAGCCATACCGCCGCCTCGTGCGGCAAGACCGACACACTCAACAATCCCGTCAGCAAAATGCCGAACAAGGCGCCCACACTGGCGCGCATGCGTTCAAAACGATCCACCGCCGCCTTTTGCGGAATAAAACTCTCCAGCCATTGCAGGATAAAATCGCGCATGCCCCAACCCATTCTTGGAAGTAATCAACAAAACCGAATACGCAATTACATCACAAGATGATATATTTTGCCGAAGCAAGGCATTACTATGCAGGATTGCGGGATTTTCACTCCCGCACCACCGCCTCGCCACACCATCGATGAAAACACCCTCACGCTTGCAAAAAGACGATTTCGAAGCCCTGTCGGAGTTTCGCTATCAGTTGCGCCGCTTCATCCGCTTCAGCGAAGACGCCGCGCAAAGCGAAGGCCTCACGCCACTGCAATATCTGCTGATGCTGCATATCAAGGGGTTTCCGGGACGCGATTGGGCCAGCATCAGCGAGTTGGCCGAGCGCCTGCAATCACAACACCACGGCGTGGTGGCGCTGGTGACGCGATGCGAAAAAGCGGGATTGGTGACACGCACGCAGGACGACAAGGACAAGCGCCTGGTGCAGGTAAGGCTGACGGAAATCGGCGAACAATATCTGCATCGTCTGGCGGAACTGCATCGCAACGAACTGCACTCGCTGTCCAGCGTCTTTCAGGTCTCGAACATCTCGGCCTTCAACGACCGCGACTGACGGCAATGCGCTTCAGCCTGCGCGCACAACCCGATTGCGCCCGCCATTCTTGGCGACGTACAGCGCCTCGTCGGCCAGCCGGATCATGTGATCGAGATTTTCTTCGCCGGCAAGCGCGCTCACGCCGAAGCTGGCAGTAATAGAAATTTGCGAGCCATCGTCAGTGGCAATGGCGTGTCCCGCCAATGTCGCCCGCAGTTTTTCCGCCACGATCAGCGCCTGCTCCAGATCGGCCTCCGGCAGCAGAATGATGAACTCCTCGCCGCCGTAGCGCGCAAGGATATCCACCTTGCGCAGCAACTGCGCGATCAACTGGACGGCATTGCGCAGGATACTGTCGCCGGCAAGGTGGCCATGATTGTCGTTGATGCGCTTGAAGTGGTCGATATCCAGCAGAATGAGCGCCAGATTGCGCTTGTAGCGCTGCGCCACCGCCAGTTGCTGCTCGCTGTGCGCAAAGAACGCGCGCCGGTTCAGCACGCCGGTCAGGAAGTCCGTATTCGACGACACCTGCAATTGCTGAATCAGCGTCTCGCGCTCGCTGGCCAGCTCGAGACGCTCATGACTGCGCGCCTTCAGCACGTGCAATGCACGCAACATGTCGCCGATTTCGTCCTGATAGCGCGCCTCCGGAATCTTCACATCGAGATTGTCGACCGCCAGCCCGGTCACCAGCCTGGTCGCGCGCAAAATCGGCGCCAGTACGCGCTGGCGCACCAGATACATCAGCACGAAGAAAAAGACGAAGGCCGCGATCGCCATGGCTATCGTGGCGATCAGATAATTGCGCGCCTGATGATTGCGGATTTCTGCATCGTGAACCAGATCCGCCAGAATGACATCGCGCAAACGCAGGATCGACGCCATCGGCGGCACATAGCGCGCCGCCAATTCGGCCGTCGTCAGTTCATAGCCGCCGGAAATCAGGCCCACTTGCAGCAACTCGCCCAAAATCGGCAAGCCTTTGCCGAAGTATTGCGCGTCAAGCTCCGACAAGGCGGCGTTGTATGCCGCATTGTTCCGGTAAGCCCGCATCTGGATATTGAGCAAGGAACGCAGCTGCTCGATGCGGCCGTAGAGTTTGCCGATCTCGATGACCTCGTCCTTGGTCAAGGGTCGCTGCGTGACGACCGGCGCCGTAAATTTCGAGCCGACCTGCCCGGCGTATTCGCGCAAGCTCGACGCCACGCGCATGCCGGTCAGGCCGTCCAGCAATTCCGGGTCGGATTGAATCGCGATGCTGGTCAAATCGGCAACGGCGGTCACAAAGGGAGGAATCAGATTGATCATGCCGTTGACTGCGGCAGAGACATCATCGGAAGAACGCTGGGAACGCGGCAATCCTGCCTGGCGATCCACATCCAGTCGCGCCGGCTCCAGCGCACCCTTGACGTACTCGATCTTGCGGATGACCGGGGCATAGCGCACATCGGCATCCGCGCGCAAGGCATCGAGCAAGGTGATGATCGACTCGTCGGTTTGCTCGCGCGCAGCCTGGAGTTTTTTGGAAAGCTGCGGCAGGTCTGCCGACTCGCCGCCCATCAGCCCATTCGACGGACCGCGCTCGATGGACGTCTTTTCCATGGCGATCATGGTGAGCTGCACCAGCCGCACCGTCTCGACGCTGCGAGCGCCGCGGCGATATTCGCCCCATTCGCTGGAGACGATCCGTGCGGTCAACGCGAGAAAGATCAGCATCAGCGCAACCGAGATTAACCAGAATAAGCGATTCAGCGACATCTTTATTACCTTCGAAATACCTGCCGGAACGTCGAAATTGCAAATCAGGCAATTTTCAGCGGCGCCTTCATGATGCAGCGGTCCGCAATTATTCATTCTTCAGGCGCAAAGCAACAAACCCGGCCCTGGATCAGGCAACGATTCAGGCGCAATCAACACAAAAAACAATTTTTCTGGAAGCGGCAAGGACCACCTCTGACATGCCGATGCAGTCTGGATAGCAAAACGCCCGCGTAAAGCGGGCGTTTTGCTTGTATCTGGCGGAGAGGGTGGGATTCGAACCCACGGTACGGGAAACCGTACGCCTGATTTCGAGTCAGGTACATTCGACCACTCTGCCACCTCTCCGGTTAACCTAGTCGAAATTACCGCCCGAGGGCAGCAAAGCAAAAGATTATAGCAGAATCATTTTAGAGATGGAAATAGGTCTGCGATGTTTTTATATAAATTTTATTCCTGATGAAAATGCAGGCAGGCCTGGAAAATAATTTACACATCATCATCTTGTCATAAATCTCCACTACGATCAGATGTTGCCTGCCGTTCGGACAAGGCATTCACACTCACCTACGGTTGGACCCAGTGGACCTGACAATGGCACCTTTTGCCGCACATGATTTCGACAATATTCCGCCCTTCCCTGCCGCGCAAGCAGGCGCGGCAAACGCGCGCCTGCTCGAAGAGCAACAGGAATCGCAACTGTTGTCCCATCTGCACGAAATCATTGCGCAACGCAGCCTGACGGCCCTGTTCCAGCCGATCATCCGCATGCGCAGCGGCGAGATCGTCGGTTACGAAGGCCTGATCCGCGGTCCATCCAACAGCCCCCTGCACTCGCCGTTGAATCTGTTCAAGGTCGCGCGCGCCAACAAGCTGTCGGTGCAGGTCGAACACTTGTGCCGCCATATCGTCATGGCCCAGTTCGCACAATCGGGCTTGCCCGGAAATCTGTTCCTCAACGTCAGCCCGGGCGCGCTGGTGCAACCGGAAGCCATTCAGGGCGAAACCCTGCGCCACCTGGAAAAACTCGGCATCAACCCGCAGCGCATCATCATCGAACTGACCGAAAACGAACCGACCTACGACTACCAGTTGCTGCGCAACGCCGCCATGCATTACCGCGACATGGGATTCCAGATTGCGATCGACGATCTCGGCGAAGGTTTTTCCAGCCTGCGCCTGTGGTCGGAATTGCAACCGGAATACGTCAAGGTCGACATGCACTTCATCCAGGGCATCAACAACGACCCGATGAAACTGCAGTTCGTGCGCTCCATTCAGGAGATCGCCGAGAAGTCCGGCTCCATCGTCATCGCCGAAGGCATCGAAACCCAGGCTGAGCTGCTGACCATCCGCGACCTCGGCATCGCCTGCGGCCAGGGTTATCACATCGCCCGCCCGCATGCCCATCCGAAGACCGTGGTCGGCGACGACATCAGCAAGATCCTGCGCCGCGACAAGGTGCCGCTGGCGACGCAAAAATACGGCCCGACCAAAAAAAGCGCCACCGTCTTCAAGCTGCTGCGCGAAACGCAATACGTCTCGCCTGCCGTTCATAACGACGAGGTCTACGACCTGTTCGTCAACGATCCGCAGCTCCAGGCATTGCCGGTGGTCAGCAACGGCATTCCGGTCGGCCTGATCAATCGCTACAGCATGGTGGAGCGCTTCGCGCGCCTCTACGGCCGCGAGCTGTACGGCAAAAAGTCCTGCACCTTCTTCATGGATCCGAATCCCCTGCTGACCGAGCAGGACACCAGCCTGCAAGACCTCAGCCACATCCTCGTACAAGCCGAATCGCATCACTTGTCGAACGGTTTCATCATCGTCGACCAGGGGCAATATGTCGGCATGGGCACCGGCCATGACCTGCTGCGCGAAATCACGCAGATGCAGATCGAAGCGGCGCGCTACGCCAACCCGCTGACGCAGTTGCCCGGCAACGTGCCGATCAACGAGCACATCGAGTTCCTGCTGCAAAGCGGCGTGGAGTTCTGCATCTGCTACTGCGACCTGGACAACTTCAAACCCTTCAACGATGTCTACGGCTATCGCAAGGGCGACGACATGATCCAGCTGACCGGCCGCACGCTGAGCCAGTATTGCGATCCGCAGCTCGACTTCATCGGCCACATCGGCGGCGACGATTTCCTGATCATGTTCCAGAGCGAGGATTGGGAACATCGCTGCAAGGCCATGCTGGATGCCTTCAGCACCGCGTCGCAGAGCTTCTACTATATGGAAGACAAGGAGCGCGGCGGCTACTACAGCGAAGACCGCCAGGGCGCGCGCGTGCTCCATCCGCTGGTCAGCCTGTCGCTGGGCGCGGTCAAGATCGAACCGTCGCAATACTCGTCGCCGCACCAGATCGCCTCGGCCGCCACCAAGGCCAAAAAGCAGGCCAAGAAGACGCCCGGCAACAGCCTGTTCATCGAGCGGCGCATTCCGGCAACTTTCTCGTGGGCAATGTAAACGATAACAAGCACGGCTGTCACTGACAGGCGGCCGTACAAAAAAAATGGCTGACGAGATTGCATCGTCAGCCATTTTTCATTGCAGCGGCTTATTGTCGCGGCATGTTGCCGAGGCTTAAGGCGCCAGCTTTTCCAGACCGCCCATGTAAGGACGCAGCGCCTCCGGAATCACCACGCTGCCGTCGGCTTGCTGGCCGTTCTC
Source organism: Herbaspirillum rhizosphaerae (assembly GCF_001189965.1). GTDB lineage: Bacteria > Pseudomonadota > Gammaproteobacteria > Burkholderiales > Burkholderiaceae_D > Herbaspirillum > Herbaspirillum rhizosphaerae. Next base: position 37,325 of record NZ_LFLU01000003.1, on the reverse strand, counting down.
CAGCACTGCGACCAGGGTGCGGCCAACTGCCAGGCCGGAGCCGTTAAGCGTATGCACCAGTTCCGGCTTGCCCTGGGTATTGCGGAAACGCGCTTGCATGCGACGCGCCTGGAAGGCTTCGCAGTTCGACACCGACGAAATCTCGCGATAAGTGTTTTGCGCCGGCAGCCAGACTTCGATGTCATACGTCTTGGCCGCGCCAAAGCCCATGTCGCCGGTGCACAGCGTGATCACGCGGTAAGGCAGACCCAGCTTCTTGAGGATGTTTTCAGCGTGGCCGAGCATCTCTTCCAGCGCTTCGTAGGACTTTTCCGGATGCACGATCTGGACCATTTCGACCTTGTCGAACTGGTGCTGGCGAATCATGCCGCGCGTGTCGCGACCATAGCTGCCGGCTTCGGAACGGAAGCACGGCGAATGCGCCGTCATCTTCAGCGGCAAGGTGTCGCCGGCGACGATCTCGTCGCGCACCAGATTGGTCAGCGGCACTTCCGCCGTGGGGATCAGGTACAGCGCCGTGTTGTCGCTGGTGTCGCCTTCCTGGCCGCCCTTCTTGGCCGCGAACAGATCCGCTTCAAACTTCGGCAACTGGCCGGTGCCGCGCAGCGACTCGGCGTTGACGATGTAAGGCGTGTAGCACTCGGTATAACCGTGTTCCAGCGTATGCGTGTCGAGCATGAACTGCGCCAGCGCGCGATGCAGACGGGCGATGCCGCCCTTCATGACGGCGAAGCGCGAGCCGGTCAGCTTGGCGGCGACGTCGAAATCCAGGCCGAGCGCAGCGCCGACGTCGACGTGATCCTTGACCTCGAAATCGAACACAGGCGGCGTGCCGACCTTGCGCACTTCGACGTTGCCGCTTTCGTCAGCGCCGGCAGGCACCGATTCGTGCGGCAGGTTCGGCACCGTCAGCAGGAAATCGCTCAGTTGCGCCTGCACTTCTTCCAGGCGCGTGGCCGACGCCTTGAGTTCGTCGCCGATGCCGGAGACTTCCGCCATCACCGCCGATGCGTCCTCGCCCTTGCCCTTGAGCATGCCGACTTGCTTGGACAGGCTGTTGCGCTTGCCCTGCAATTCCTCGGTACGGGTCTGAATCTGCTTGCGCTCGCCTTCGAGCGCATTGAAAGCGGCGACATCGAGCTGGAATTTGCGCGCAGCCAGACGGGCGGCGACGTTGTCGATGTCTTTACGAAGAAGTTGGATGTCGATCATGGAATGCCAAATGTAAAAATGCGATAGAAATGCGGTAAAACCGAGATTGTACCAAGGACATTGCCTGTCCTCGCCATCCGGCGGCTTATTGCGAAAAATAATGCGGCGAAAACAGCCGGGCCCGTGTTCAACGCCGCTCCGGCTTGCGTTACCATTGCCGCCAATCGCTCCATCACATCACAGAAACAACACAGGAACGCGCCATGTCCGACACGCCTTCGCAGCCGCCGCTGTTCGCCTACCTCATCGGCTTCGCCCTTGCCGCCTGCTGCGCCATCTGGGCCGGCTCGCAGTTCGCGCTGACCGGTTCCAGCATCGGCTACGGCGTGCTGACCGGACTCAGCTTCGGCGCCATGTTCGCCTTCGGCCAACGCGTCAAGAATCGCCTGTTCCCGACGCCTGAATCCACCAAATGGAAGATCAATGCCGGCCCGACCGCCGCCGACCTGCGCCCGGCACGCCGCGCCGCCGCACGCGCCAAACCGGTGACGGTCGCCTTCGACGACGAGTTCATCAAGACCTCGCGCGGCGATGCCGAACTTGAAAGCATTGCCTGGCAAGACGTCAACCGCATCGTGATCACCATCGGCGACGATTTTTTGCCTATGCCTTACTGGATGATTGCGACCGTCAAAGGCGGCATCCGCCTGCCCAACGACACGCCGGGACTGGAAAGCCTGATGGAAGAGTTCAAGTCAAAGCTGCCGGGTTACGACAACGATGCGACCTACCAGGCGGTGATCAGCGCCATGGGGGCGATGGAAGGTGTGTTTGAGGTGTGGAAGACGCCAGTATCAGCGTAACGCAGCCATCATCACCGCTGTCGTCCCAGCGAACGCTGGGATCCAGTGTCGTGACGAGGTGCGATACGACACGAAGTGCAATACGACACTGGGTCCTGACTTTCGTCAGGACGACAGTTCTTTGAACAAGTACCGCCATCTCCAAGTTCAACTGACTGGTGTCGCTAACCCACCCCGGTTTTAACCTTTGTTATTTTTCTTGTATTCGCGGTCGAGATCGCGCAGATGCGCCATCTTGTCGCCGATCTTGGCCTCCAGCCCGCGCGGCACCGGCTGGTACCAATGCGGATCGGGAATGCCGTCCGGCAGATAGGTTTCACCCGCGGCATAGCCTTCCGGCTCATCATGGGCATAGCGATACAGCTTGCCGTAACCCAGTTCCTTCATCAGCTTGGTCGGCGCATTGCGCAGATGTTCCGGCACGCCGCGCGACTTGTCCTTGGCGACGAAAGCGCGCGCCTGGTTGTAGGCCATGTAGCCGGCATTGCTCTTGGCGGCAATCGCCAGGTAAATCACCGCCTGCGCCAGGGCCAGCTCGCCCTCGGGTGAGCCGAGGCGTTCGTAGGTGGCGGCAGCGTCATTAGCGATCGTCATGGCGCGCGGATCGGCCAGGCCGATGTCTTCCCAGGCCATGCGCACGATGCGGCGCGCCAGGTAGCGCGGATCGGTGCCGCCGTCGAGCATGCGCGTCAGCCAATACAAGGCGCCGTCGGGACTGGAGCCGCGCACCGATTTATGCAAGGCGGAAATCTGGTCATAGAAGGCGTCGCCGCCTTTGTCGAAACGGCGCAAGGCGTCGCCCAGGCATTCCGCCAGCACTTCCGTGCCGACGATCCCGACGTTCTTCGCCTGCGCCGCGCGCGCCACGATTTCCAGATTATTGAGCAGCTTGCGACCGTCGCCGTCGGCGCTGGCGATCAGCATTTCTTTCGCTTCCGGTTCGAATTGCAAGCCATCGAGTTCTTCACGGCAGGCGCGATCGATCAGCGCGCCGAGGTCGTCTTCCGTCAGCGACTTGAGCACATAGACGGCCGCACGCGACAACAGCGCGCCGTTGACTTCGAAGGAAGGATTTTCGGTGGTAGCGCCGATAAAGGTGAACAAGCCGCTTTCCACGTGCGGCAGGAAGGCATCCTGCTGGCTCTTGTTGAAACGATGCACTTCGTCGACGAACAAGATCGTGCGGCGGCCGGAATTGGCGCGGGTAACCTGCGCACGCTCCACCGCTTCGCGAATGTCCTTGACACCCGACAGCACCGCCGACAAGGCGATGAATTCGGCATTGAAACTGTCCGCCATGATGCGCGCCAGCGTGGTCTTGCCGACACCCGGCGGCCCCCACAGGATCATCGAATGCGGCTCGCCCGATTCGAACGCCACGCGCAGCGGCTTGCCCGCGCCGAGCAGATGCTGCTGGCCGATGACATCGTCAAAGGAATGCGGGCGGAGACGTTCGGCTAACGGCGCAGAATTCATGCGGTTGTCAAAATGGAGAGTTAAGATCGGATAAATCGCAGGACCGCTAGTCTAACCGATCCGACAGCAGCACATCGGCTCAGATGCTAGAATCCTGCCGGGTTCACAGGTATGAGTCGGCTTAAAGTTGATCTTGTGCTGGGACTTGCCATTCTGCTTACATCACTTCCACGCCTCAGGGCGTTTCAGCTCATGCCTTTTGTTGTCACCGATTCCTGCATCGCCTGCAAATACACCGACTGCGTCAGCGTCTGTCCCATGGATTGTTTTGTCGAAGGACCCAACTTTCTGGCGATCGATCCGGACGGCTGCATCGACTGCTCGATGTGCGTGCCGGAATGCCCGGTCGGCGCGATCTACAACGAAACCGACCTGCCCGAAGCGCTGAAGCATTTCACCGACCTGAACGCAAAACTGGCCAAGCATCCGGGCTGGAAACCGATCACCCAGGCCCGGGCGCCGATGCCCGATCACGAGCAATGGCGCGACGTGGAAGGCAAGATCGACATGCTCAAGATGCCGACCTGAGATAACAATACGAACTGATCAGTTGTTGAAAACGTCGGCGCCCTTGGGCACGACGAAGGTGAAGCTGGTAGCCTTCAACGGCGGGTTCTTTTCAAAGTGCGTGAACGACAGCAGCGAAGTCTGACCGAAAGAATCGCGCAGCTCCATCGCTTGCGGCACGCCGTCCTTCAAACCGATGCCGATGCGGTCGAAGGTCGTGTCTTTGCTTTTGGGCGTGGCTTCCAGCCATTCCATACCATCCTTGGCGCCGCCCTCTTTCAGCGTGAAATTCTTTTCCAGATCGTTGCTGCCGAACAGGATCGCCGCAGGCGACGAGCCGAGCGCGTTGCCCAGCTTCTTGGTGGTGACCTGATTCAGATCCTTGTCGTAGATGAACAGCTTGTCGCCATCGGCCTGCAAGACTTGTTCATACGGCTTCTGATAGGTCCAGATGAATTTGCCCGGACGCGAAAACACAAACGTGCCGCTCGATGTATTCGACACCTTGACGGTGCCGCTGTCGGTCTTGACCAGGCGCTGCACGAACTGACCCTTGGCCGATTGCGTCGACGACACGAATTGCTTGAACTGCTCCAACGCGCTCGCCGAAGCCTGCGCGGAAAACAACGCTGCGCTCAGACCCAATACGGAAACGGCCAGATGCCATTTGTTGAGACGGGGTAAAGCCGGTTTTATTTGCATCGCTGGTATTTTTCTTTGCATGGATTATTCCGAGGTATTTCCTGCCGGCACGAGGATTTCCCGATTGCCGTTCGATTGCATGGTCGACACCAGGCCGCTTTGCTCCATCTGCTCCAGCAGACGCGCCGCGCGGTTGTAGCCGATGCGCAAATGACGTTGCACCAGGGAAATCGAAGCCCGGCGGTTTTTCAGCACGACAGCAACGGCCTGATCGTAGAGCTCATCGCCTTCGCTGCCGCCCGCAGCGCCGCCGCCGATTGCCCCTTCGGCATCGTCGGCAACGCCTCCTTCTAGGATGCCCTCGATGTAATTCGGTTCCCCCTGCTCTTTCAGATGGTCCACCACGCGATGGACTTCTTCATCGGAAACAAAGGCGCCATGCACGCGGATCGGCAAGCCGGTACCCGGCGGCATGTACAGCATGTCGCCCATGCCGAGCAACGCTTCCGCGCCCATCTGGTCGAGAATCGTGCGCGAGTCGATCTTGCTGCTGACCTGGAAGGCAATCCGCGTCGGCACGTTGGCCTTGATCAGGCCGGTGATGACGTCGACCGAAGGGCGCTGCGTCGCCAGGATCAGGTGAATACCGGCGGCGCGCGCCTTTTGCGCGATACGGGCGATCAGTTCTTCCACCTTCTTGCCGACCACCATCATCAGGTCGGCCAGTTCGTCGATGATGATGACGATGGTTTCGAGCTGTTCCAGCGGCTCCGGCGCGTCCGGCGTGAGGCTGAACGGATTCGGGATCTTCTCGCCGCGCTTGTCGGCGTCGATGATCTTCTGGTTGTAGCCGGCCAGGTTACGCACGCCCAGCTTGGACATGCGCTTGTAGCGGCGCTCCATCTCGGCCACCGCCCAGTTCAGCGCATGACCGGCCTGGCGCATGTCGGTCACCACCGGCGCCAGCAGATGAGGGATGCCTTCGTAGATCGACAGCTCCAGCATCTTCGGATCGATCAGGATCAGGCGCACCTGTTTCGGCGTCGACTTGTAGAGCAGCGACAGGATGGTGGCGTTGATGCCGACCGATTTACCCGAACCTGTCGTACCCGCGACCAGCAAGTGCGGCATCTTGGCGAGGTCGGCCACCACCGGATTGCCGGCGATGTCTTTGCCGAGCGCCACCGTCAGGCTGGAATGGCTGTCGTTGTAGACCTTGGAGCCGAGAATCTCGGTCAGGCGCACGATCTGGCGCTTGGGGTTAGGCAGCTCCAGGCCCATGAAATTCTTGCCCTGGATGACTTCCACCACGCGGATCGAGGTCAGCGACAGCGAACGCGCAAGGTCGCGCGCCAGGCCGACGATCTGGCTGCCCTTGACGCCGGTCGCCGGTTCGATTTCGTAACGCGTGATCACCGGACCGGGATAGGCCGCGACCACCTTCACTTCGACGCCGAAGTCGGAGAGCTTCTTCTCAATCAGGCGGCTGGTGAATTCCAGCGTCTCGACTGTGACGGTCTGCTGCGCCGGCGGCGCTTCATCCAGCAGCGACAGCGGCGGCAGACCGGAATCGATGTCCTGAAACAGGCTGGTCTGACGTTCCTTCTCGATGCGCTCCGACTTGACCACCGCCACCACTTGCGGCTCGATGCGGATCGGCGGCGCCTCGACGATCTTGGCGCGTTCCTGCACCACGACTTCTTCGCGCTTGACGGCGGCAACGTGGCCGACCTTGCGGTCTTCGCGCGCAGAGTAAAAATTGCGGATCCAGAAAATACCGTCTTCGATGGCGCCGCCGATGCGCTCCACCGCGGCCAGCCAGGACACGTGGAAGAACAGGCTGAAGCCCAGGCCGAACAACAGCAACAGCAGCAAGGTTGCGCCGGTAAAGCCCAGCGACGATTGCGCCGCGCTGCCGATCATCTCGCCCAGCACGCCGCCCGGCGCACGCGGCATGGGCGTCTTCAGCGAGTACATGCGCATGTATTCGATACCGAGACTGCCGGCCAGCAGGAACACAAAGCCGATGGCGCGGATCAGCCCCTCCTGATGATGCTCAGGCTCGGTCTGCTTCTGCACCAGGAAACGGTTGGCCAGATGGCGGTAACTGCGCCAGATGGAGTGCGCCAGCAGCACGCACCACCACCATGCCGACATGCCGAAGATGTACAGCATCAGATCCGCCAGCCAGGCGCCGATGCGGCCGCCCCAGTTGTGCAGGTGCGGCACGGTATTGGCCACCGACCAGCCGGGATCATTGCGCGAGTAAGTCAACAGAATGATGGCAAGGTAGGCAAACAGGGTCGCCATCGCCAGCCAGCGTGCTTCGTAGAGCAAGCGCACCAGCCTGCTGGGCAGCGGCGGCGCTTCGGCGGCTTTGTTGGTGCGGGTGTAGGCTTGGCTGGTTTTGGTCATAAATCTTTATCTGGCGCACTTCAAGAGCTAAGGCGACATTGTAACGGCGATTCTTTGCTGATTCTCTGCTGATTACCGTCCAGAAAACCGGCAAGCGGAAATCGCCCGGCATTTGCACCGCTGCAGCCCTATTGAACGGATAGCGTAATTCCATCGGGCCGGTCCGGCGCTTCGTCTATAATCTTAACCGTTTTGCAGCGCAATATAAGGTAAACGGCAACATAAGCCGACAAGCAACGCAACGTGCCGCTAGCGGCCCTGGCCCCTGCACATATTGAAATCCGGCAGACCGGCATCATGTGCTTTGAGTACCATGCGAGCCCCCATGTTGCTGCTGCACCCACTTCTGTTCAGTTCACTAAGAGTATTTTATGACCACGTCCAAACACGCCAAGGTTTTGATTCTCGGTTCCGGCCCCGCCGGTTACAGCGCCGCCGTCTACGCTGCGCGCGCCAACCTCAATCCGGTGCTGATCACCGGCGTCGAGCAAGGCGGCCAGTTGATGACCACCACCGACGTCGAGAACTGGCCGGGCGACCCGATGGGCGTGCAAGGTCCGGAACTGATGCAACGCCTGCTGCAACATGCAGAACGTTTCAATACTGAAATCATTTTCGACCATATCCACACCACCAAATTGTCGGAAAAGCCATTCCGCCTGATCGGCGACTCGGGCGAGTACACCTGCGACGCGCTGATCATCGCCACCGGCGCCTCGGCGCAATACCTCGGCCTGCCGTCGGAAGAAGCCTTCATGGGCAAGGGCGTGTCCGCCTGCGCCACCTGCGACGGTTTCTTCTATCGCGGCAAGGAAGTGGCCGTGGTCGGCGGCGGCAATACTGCGGTAGAAGAAGCGCTGTATCTGTCGAACATCGCCAGCAAGGTCACCATCATCCATCGCCGCGACAAGTTCCGCGCCGAGCCTATCCTGATCGACCGCCTGCTGCACAAGGTCACCGAGGGCAAGATCGAGATCAAATGGCATCACACGCTCGATGAAGTCATCGGCGACGACAGCGGCGTAACCGGCATCAAGATCAAGTCGACGCAGGACGGCAGCGTCACGCCGATCACCTTGCACGGCCTGTTCATCGCCATCGGCCACAAGCCGAACACCGGCATTTTCGACGGCCAGCTCGACATGCATAACGGCTACATCAAGACCCGCACCGGCCTCGAAGGTTTCGCCACCGCCACCAGCATCAACGGCGTGTTCGCCGCCGGCGACGTGCAGGACCACATCTACCGCCAGGCCATTACCAGCGCCGGCACCGGCTGTATGGCGGCGCTCGATGCCCAGCGTTATCTGGAAGGTCTGGAGTAACGTTCGTGCTGCTCTCCCGCTGAGTTCGGGAGAGCATTTTCATCCCTCACCGGTTCGCGAACCATGGCGACTATCAAGGATTTTTCCGCGCTCAAGTCGTTGCGCAAGGATCTCAAGGCGCAGGAAGAAGCACGCCTTGCCGCTGAACGCCAGCGCATTGCAGACGAAAAACGCCTGCGCGAAGAAGCCGACATTTTCCGCAACAGCATCGGCAAGGTAGCGCCGCTGCGCAACAACGACAAAGCCACCCTCATGCCGCCGCAACCGTTACCGATTGCGCGCCAGCACATCGCCGACGAGCAGGCGGCGCTCATGGAATCGCTGTCCGACGAATTCACCTTCGACACCCTGCTCAACAGCGATGAAAACCTGAGCTTCGCCCGTCCCGGCGTGGGCAGCGACGTGCTCAGCAAACTGCGCCGCGGCCATTGGGTGATCCAGAATCAGCTCGACCTGCACGGCCTGCGCCGCGACGAAGCGCGCGAAGCGCTCGGCGAATTCCTGCGCCAGGCGCGCCGCCGCGGCCAACGCTGCGTGCGCATCATCCACGGCAAGGGACTGGGCTCGGTCAACAAGGAGCCGGTGCTGAAACAAAAAGTGCGCAACTGGCTGGCGCAAAAGGATGAGGTCATCGCCTTTTGCCAGGCGCGTCCGGCCGACGGCGGTTCAGGCGCGCTGGTGGTGCTGCTGCAGTCGAGCACGCCGACCAACGTGGCCTGACGAAATCCGCGCCGCGATTGCGCGGCATTGCGGCCCTGCATGTTCAGCGTATTTTCAGCATTTCCGCCAGCCAGTCGACGAAGGCCCGTACGCGCGGCGACAAATGCCGGTTGTGCGAATACACGATCGACACCGGCATAGGCGGCGGTTTGAACGCCGGCAGCACTTCTTCCAGCACGCCCTGCTCCAGCAAGTCTTCCACGCCGAAACGCGGCGCCTGCACGATGCCCAATCCCGCCAGGCAACACGCCATATAGGCTTCGGAACTGGCCACCGACACCTGGCCTTGCAGCTTCAATGTTTTCAGCTCGCCGTTCTGCATGTACTCCCACGGCAAATCGCGGCCGGTGCGGCTGGAGAAATAATTGATCATCATGTGCTTGTCCAGCTCCGCCAGCGTGCGCGGACGGCCGTGACGATCCAGATAGTCTTTCGACGCGTAGGTGATCTGCTCCATCGCGCCGATGCTGCGCGCAATCAGCGTCGAATCGCTGAGGATGCCGACCCGCACCACGCAATCGACGCCCTCGCCGACCAGATCGACGAAACGGTCGCTGGCGTTGAGCTTCAGGCGGATATCCGGATAACGGGCAAAGAATGCCGGCAATTGCGGAATCACCACCTTGTGCGCCAGCCGTTCCGGCAAGTCCACGCGCACGATGCCCTGCGGCTGCTCGCGGTCGAAAAGGTTTTCCACATCCTGGAATTCCGCCAGCAGGCGCTGGCAGCGTTCCAGATAGGCCGCGCCGTCGTCGGTCAGCGTCACCTTGCGCGTGGTCCGCTGCAGCAGGCGCACGCCGACGCGCTTCTCCACCGATTGGATCGCATTGGTCACGGTCGCCGCCGGCAAGCCCATCTGCTCGGCGGTCTTGCTGAAGCTCCCCAGTTCGGCTACACGCACGAACACTTCCATTGCCTGAAGACGGTCCATTTTTATAATTATCCATTTTCGAATAAAGAAATCATTTTAACGCTATTTATTCAGGAATAAATAAGTCCAATAATACGATCCAGGCGCTCAGGCATTCCTGCCGGACCGGCGCATCACTTTATTGACTGGAAGGAATCATCATGGAACAACGCACATTGGGCCGCAACGGCCTGCTTTCATCGGCAATCGGACTGGGCTGCATGGGCATGTCCGATCTGTACGGCCCGGCCGACGAGCAAGACGGCATCGCCACCATCCACGCTGCGCTGGAAGCCGGCGTCACGCTGCTCGACACCGGCGACTTCTACGGCATGGGCCACAATGAAATGCTGATTCGCGACGCGCTGCGCGGCGCCGGAAGCAAGCGCGACAATGCGCTCATCAGCGTCAAGTTCGGCGCCATGCGCGACGCCGGCGGCAACTGGGTCGGCATGGACAATCGCCCGGCAGCGGTCAAGAATTTCCTCGCCTATACGCTGCGCCGCCTTGGCGCCGATCACATCGACATCTACCGCCCTGCGCGCCTCGATCCCAACGTGCCGATTGAAGAAACCGTCGGCGCCATTGCCGAAGAGGTCAAGGCAGGCCGCGTACGCCATATCGGCTTGTCGGAAGTCGGCGCCGACACCCTGCGCCGCGCCCACGCCGTCCATCCCATCGCCGACCTGCAGATCGAGTATTCGCTGATCTCGCGCGGTATTGAAAAGGACATCCTGCCGACCTGCCGCGAACTGGGCATCGGCATCACCGCCTACGGCGTGCTGTCGCGCGGCCTGATCAGCGGCCACTGGGATCCGTCGCGCCAGCTGGCGGCCAACGACTTCCGCAGCACCAACCCGCGTTTTTCCGGCGACAACCTCAAGCACAACCTGTCGCTGATCGACGTGCTGCGCGCCGTCGCCGCCGACAAACAAGCCACGCCGGCGCAGGTCGCCATCGCCTGGGTGCTGGCGCAAGGCAGCGACATCGTGCCGCTGGTCGGCGCACGTCGTCCCGAGCGCCTGGCCGAGTCGCTGGGCGCGCTGAGCCTCACGCTGACTGCGCAGGATCTGGCGCGCATCGAAGACGCCATTCCCGCCGGCGCCGCAGCAGGTGATCGCTACGCCGCCTACGCGATGGCGCATCTGGACAGCGAGAAATAAGGTGCAATGCAAGACCGGCCGGACGTCGGTGTCCGGCCGGATCATCAGAACAGATTGAACTGGCCGGATAGCGATACCCGCGGCGGACGCGCGGGCGGGACGAATTGCGACGCATCGAGCATGTCGAACCACCCGCGCTGATGCATGGCGCTGCGTTGCACCGCCTTGTCGAAACGCTGGCGAATCAGATCGGCCCATACGCCCTCGCCGCGCATGCGCGTGGCGAAATCCGAATCGTTGTCCTTACCTCCGCGCATCTCGCGGATGCGATTCATCACGCGATTGGCGCGCTCGGGAAAATGCGTCAGCAGCCATTGCTGAAACAGCGGATTGACCTCCCACGGCAAACGCAGCACGGTGTAACCGGCGCGGCGCGCGCCTGCCTCGGCAGCCGCGGCGACGATGCTTTCCAGCTCAGGCTCATTGATGAAGGGAATGATGGGCGCAATGCTGACGCTGACCGGAATGCCGGCGTCAGTCAGCGTGCGGATCACACGCAGACGCCGTGTCGGCGTGGCCGCGCGCGGCTCCAGCTTGCGCGCCAGCGCAGGATCGAGCGTGGCGATGGTCACCGCTGCGATCACTTGCCGTCGTGAGGCCATGGCGGCAAGGATGTCGACGTCGCGCTCTATCAATGACGACTTGGTGATCAGCGCCGCCGGATGACGGCAGTCGTCGAGCACCTGCAGCACGCGGCGCGTGATCTGCAGCTCGCGCTCGCAGGGCTGGTAGGCATCGGTATTGATGCCGACAGTGATGGTCTCGGCAACATAGGACGGTTTCGCCAGCTCCTTGCGCAGCAACTCCGGCGCATTCACCTTGGCGAAAATCCGGCTCTCGAAATCCAGTCCCGGCGACAAACCCAGATAGGCGTGCGTGGGGCGGGCAAAACAGTAAACACAACCGTGTTCACAGCCGCGATAAGGGTTCAGCGACACATTGAACGGCAGGTCGGGAGACTTGTTGCGGCTGATGATGGTTTTGGCGACTTCTTCCGTGACGATGGTGCGCAGCGTATCCGGCTCGCCACCCTGGCCCTCCTCTTCACCGGCGCCCCAGCCGTCGTCGAAGCCGACGCGCTGTTCGGTTTCATACCGCCCCTGGATATTGCTGACGGCGCCGCGCCCCTTGCGGGCGTCGAACACCTGCGAGAACGTCTCGCCGGCGCTCTCCAGCGTACGCGTCGTCTGCAGCGGCACCGGTCGGTAAGTTGACTTTGCCATGACCATCCTTCGATATAATATACTGTATAAATATACAGTATATCGCATCGTTGGAACGCCATGCTGGTCAAGCCATATTCAGTTCAGAAAACGCGCGCCGCTGGTCATGGCGGCCATGTCCACAAACAAGGAAGCGTTGTGATTGTCGGGCGAAAAATTGATCGCGTAACCACCGCCGTCGTAGTTGCGCACATTGATGCTCTCCAGGGCGCGGATCAGTTTCTCGCGCGTGAGATCGCGCCGCGCCCGCCGCAAGCCTTCCACCAGAACCCGCGCGGCGATATAACCTTCCAGGCTGCTGAAAGTGAGATCCTGGTAGCCGGCTTCAGACATGCACTGGCGATACTCCGCGACCAGCGGCATCGACACCCGCCACGGAAACGGCACCACCTGCGTCACCAGCATGCCGCGCGCTAGATCGCCGAGCTCTTCCGCCAGCGCTTTCTGTCCGACGAACGAGATGGCGAAGAATTGCCCCAGATAGCCTCGGCCGCGCAGGGCTCTGACGATACGCGCGTTGGTCAGGTAATTCGCGCTGAGCAGCATCACCACTTCGCTGCGGGCTGCCAGCACTTTGTCAACCACAGGCTCGACGTTTCTTCCGTCCATGTCGATGTCGATGGTGACCAGATCGACGGCCTCTTCCCTGGCGCTGCTTTCCACTGCCTGCTTGACCGACACGCCATACTGATCCTGCTGATAGACCAGTGCAAACTTGCGCAAGCCCATGCTGCTGAGATTGCGCAAGGCGTAGAGATACTCGTCGGCGTAGCTGGCGCGCAGAGTAAAGACGTAGCGGTTGAACGGTGAATAGACAGACGCGCCGCCGGTCATCGGCGCAAAGAAAGGGACCCGGGCTTTGGCGGCGACAGAAAGCGCGGCCTGGCTGGTCGGTAAACCGACGAAACCGAACAAGGCGAACACCTTGTCGTTTTCAATGAGTTGGCGGGTATTGTAGGCAGCCAGGGAGGGGATGTATCTGTCGTCGCGCGTGACCAGCTCGATGCGCCGTCCGTGCACGCCGCCCTGCTTGTTGATCTTGTTGAAGTACGCCCTGGCGCCGATCAGCAGTTGCCGCGACATCTGCGCCGTAGGCCCGGACAGTCCGGCGGACTGCCCCAGCAGAATACGGGTATTGGTGACACCCGTTTCGGCATGTACCGGAGAGAATGACCACGCCAGCAGCAACGGAAGAATTCGAAACAACCAGTTTCGATACCGCTCCTGCATGCGTTCTCCCCTTCACGGTTTAGACCGCTTCCGCTCCTGTCTCACCGGTACGGATGCGAATGACCTGCTCAACTTCCTGCACAAAAATCTTGCCGTCGCCGATCTTGCCGGTGCGCGCCGCCTTGATAATGGCGTCCACGACAGGTTCGACCACGCTGTTGTCGACAACGACTTCGATCTTTACCTTGGGCAGGAAATCGACCACATATTCCGCGCCGCGATACAGCTCGGTGTGGCCCTTCTGACGGCCAAAACCCTTGACTTCGGTCACGGTCAGACCTGTGACGCCCACCTCGGCCAGCGACTCGCGCACTTCGTCCAACTTGAACGGTTTGATGATAGCAGTGACTTGCTTCATGACAACTCCCTCCTTATAAAATGCCGCAATAAATCAAATTAAATCTATCAGAGTTTTCAGCGCACGCGCCTGAATGCATGCGCTGACCTACCTCGCATTGAAATGCCGCTTACTCACGAAATCTCGACGTGATCGGATAGCGCCAGTCGCGCCCGAATGCACGATGCGTCACCCGAATACCGACCGGCGCCTGACGGCGCTTGTATTCGTTGATCTTGATCAGGCGTGTGATGCGTTCGATATCTTCCATACGATAACCGGCGGCTTCGATTTCGCCAATGCTGCGGTTTTCTTCCATGTACATCTGCATGATGCCATCGAGCACTTCGTAAGGCGGCAGCGAATCCTGATCCTTTTGATCCGGGCGCAGCTCGGCCGAAGGCGGACGCGTCAGGATACGCTCCGGGATCACCGGCGACACGCTGTTGCGATAAGCGCACAGGCGATACACCAGCGTCTTGGCGATATCCTTGATCACCGCAAAGCCGCCGGCCATGTCGCCGTACAGCGTGCAGTAGCCGACCGCCATCTCGCTCTTGTTGCCGGTGGTGAGGACGATGGATCCGTACTTGTTGGACATCGCCATCAGCAGCGTGCCGCGAATGCGCGCCTGGATGTTTTCTTCGGTGGTGTCTTCCTTGAGCCCCTTGAATTCTTCAGACAAGGTGTTGCGGAAGGCGGTGAAGCATTCGTTGATGGAAATCTCGTCGTAACGCACCTTGATGCGCTCGACCATGTCGCGCGAGTCGAGCCAGGAAATATCGGCCGTGTAAGGCGACGGCATCATGATCGCACGCACCTTGTCGGCGCCCAGCGCATCGACTGCAATGGCCAGCGTCAGCGCGGAATCGACCCCGCCCGACAAGCCGATCAGCACGCTCGGAAAACCGTTCTTGCCGACATAATCGCGCACGCCCAGCACCAGCGCCTGATACACCTGCGCTTCGATCGACAGCGCCGGCGCCATCTTCGGGTCACGGATCTGCACGCCGTCGAATGTTATCAGTTGCAGGTCTTCTTCCGCATGCGCCAGGCTCGCGACCAGCTCGCCGGCGATATCCATGGCGAAGGAATTGCCGTCGAAAATCAGTTCATCCTGGCCGCCCACCAGATTGGCGAACACCAGCGGCATCCCTTGTCGGGTCACATTGGCGCGCATCACGTCCAGGCGCAGCAATTGCTTGTTCATGTGGTACGGCGAGCCGTTCAGGATCAGCAATACCTGTGCGCCGGCCTGCTTTGCCAGCGCGGGCGCGCACGGGAACCAGGTGTCTTCGCAGATGTTGATGCCGAACCTGGTGCCCTTGACGTCGAAGACGACGGCCTGTTCCGACGAAGTGAAATAGCGCTTCTCGTCGAAGACGCTGTCGTTCGGCAGTTCCAGTTTGCTGTAGGTGGCGGTGATCCGGCCATTGAGCAACACCGAGGCGGAGTTGAAGCGCGCACCATCTTTGAGCGTCGGATGGCCGACGACGACGTGCACGTCTTTCAACGTCGCCAGCTCGGCGGCGAGCGTCTGCAACGCTTCTTCGGTTTTTGCGTAGAATGCCTGACGCAGCAAAAGGTCTTCCGGTGGGTAACCCACCAGCGACAATTCAGGCGTAAGGACGATATCGGCGCCCTGCTCGGCGGCACGACGCGAAAATTCGGCGATTTTGTTGCGATTGCCCGAAATATCCCCAACTGTGCTGTTGATCTGGGCGATGGCGACTTTGACTGACATGATGGCAGGTAAGAATGAGTAAGAAAATGACGACGATGAAGACCAAAGGCGGAACACCGATGCCAGGGAGCTGCACGCAGTGAACGCAGAAGTCCATTATCGCACGCGAATCATTTCTTCTCTGGCCGAAATTGGCCAAAGCCAGTGGGATGCGCTGGTCGCTGCGCAGCCGGATGCAACGCCCTTTCTGTCCTACGCTTTCCTGCACGCGCTGCACGAAAGCGGCTCGGCCGCCAAAGAAGCCGGCTGGGAACCGCAGTACCTGACGCTGTGGCAAGACGATCAGCTCAAGGCGGCGCTGCCGCTCTACCTGAAATACCACTCCTACGGCGAATACGTGTTCGACTGGGCCTGGGCCGAGGCGTACGAGCGTCACGGCTTGCCGTATTACCCCAAACTGCTGTCGGCGATTCCCTTCACGCCGGTGACCGGGGGACGACTGCTGGCGCATGACGACACCGCCCGGCAGGCGCTGGTGCAGGCCCTGGGCGAATTGCAAAGCGCAGCAGAAACGTCGTCGACGCACATCCTCTATCCCCCCGAAGCGGAAGCCCGGACGCTGGCGCAAGCCGGCTTCATGCTGCGCAGCGGCGTGCAATTCCACTGGCATAACGAAGGTTATCGCGACTTCGGCGAATTCCTGTCGACGCTGGAGCGCAAGAAGCGCAAGAACATCCTCGCCGAACGGCGCAAGGTGGCCGAGGCCGGCGTGAGCTTCCGCCATCTCGACGGCGCCGAGGCGACGGAAAAGGACTGGCGCTTTTTCCATCGCTGCTATCGCCACACCTATTCGGCGCACTATTCCACGCCCTACCTGAATCTGGATTTCTTTCTGCGCATCGCCGCCGACATGCCGCAACACCTGCTGCTGACGGTGGCCTACCGCGACGGCAAGCCGATCGCCTCGTCGCTGGTGGTGCATGACGCCCACTCGCTCTATGGCCGCTATTGGGGCGCCCTCGAAGAAGTGCCTTGCCTGCATTTCGAAACCGCCTACTACCAGCCGCTGGAGTTTTGCATCGCCAACAAGATCGCCTGGTTCGAGGGCGGCGCGCAAGGCGAACACAAGATGGCGCGCGGCTTCCTGCCGCAAAAAACCTGGTCGGCGCACTGGCTGGCGCACCCCTCGTTTGCCGATGCGGTGGAACGCTTCCTGGAACGCGAGGGCGGCGGCATCAACGATTACCTGAGCGAACTCAACGAACGCAATCCGTTTCGCACCTCATCGCCGACCTGATCCGCGCCCGGCACGGACGTAAAAAAGCGCACCCTTGAGTGCGCTTTTTTGTCGGCAAGGCCGGAATTGCTCGATTACTTGGCTTGCTGCTTCTTGAAGGCTTCGACGCCTGCCAGGATTTCGGCCTTGGCGGATTCAGGACCTTCCCAACCATCGATCTTGACCCATTTACCCTTTTCCAGATCCTTGTAGTGCTCAAAGAAATGCTGGATCTGCTTCAGGCGCAGCTCGTTCATGTCTTCCGGCTTCTGCCAGTGGGTGTAGATCGGCAGCACCTTGTCGACCGGCACGGCCAGCAACTTGGCGTCGACGCCGGATTCGTCGGTCATCTTCAGCACGCCGATAGGACGGCAGCGCACGACAACGCCCGGGAACAGCGGAAACGGCGTGATCACCAGCACGTCGACCGGGTCGCCGTCTTCCGACAATGTTTGCGGGATGTAGCCGTAGTTGCACGGATAGTGCATCGCGGTGCCCATGAAGCGATCAACGAAAATCGCGCCGGTATCCTTATCCACTTCGTACTTGATCGGATCGGCGTTCATCGGGATCTCGATGATCACATTGAAGTCGTTAGGCAGGTCGCGGCCGGACGGGACGTTATTCAGGCTCATGGTGCTTTCTCGTAAGGAAATGAAGAATTGGGGAAAGCCGAGATTATAACGGCATTCAGACTAACGGCCCGCACATCCGGCCCGGATAGTTGCGCTCTTGAAGCCGGGCAATAAAAATCGCCGCCGGATCCGGGTCGGGATGCGGCGGCGATTTTGTACAACCGGCAATGCCGGAGTTTCAGCGGATGGCGGTCGCCAATGCGCATTGCTTGTAATGCGCCGACGCCTGATCATGCTGGTCCAGCGCCTCATGCAACTGCGCCAGGCTCAGATGCGACTCACGCACGGTGCGCGGCTCCAGCGCGTCGGACAAGGCCTGCTCCAGATGGCGCTGCGCCTTGCCCCACAGTTTTTGGCGCAGGCAGAACATGCCCAGCGTCAATGCCAGTTCGGCATCGGTAGGACGCTTTGCCAGCCAGGATTCGCAACGCTCGATCTGCGCCAGCAAGGCCGGCGAACCGGCTTCTGCCGTCGACTCGCGGTAAGCGCGGATCAGGCGGTCATCCCAGTCGGCCGCCAGTGCGCGTTCCAGCAAGGTGCGCGCTTCGTCGTGCAGGCTGCGGCTGCTGAATGCCTGCGCGGCGCGTGCGGCGATGAAAGGCTTGAGACGATCGGCGTTGGGCACCTCGGCCCACAGGCGGCGAATCGATTCGGCGTCGTGCGAACGGTCCGACAGCAAGGCGTCGTAAGCCATTTCGCGCAGGCGGTTGGACAAGGCCGGATGCAGCGCATTGCGCTTGTCCAGCGTCTGCACCAGACGCAGCACTTCCGGCCAGTTCTTGGCTTGCTGGTTGGCCTTGAGCGCCCATTGCAGCGCCTGGATGTGGCGTGTGCCGTTGGCGTTGAGTTCTTCGACCGTTTCCAGCGCGGCCTTGAACTGGTGGTCATCGACCAGCAATTCGAGGCTGGTCATCAGTCGCGCAGCCTTGAGTCCGTTGTCGCCGTCGGTGCTGGCCAGCCAGATATCGCGGCGCTCGGTCTGGCGCATGCGATGCGCGGCGCGGGCGCCGACCAGGGCGGCGATGCCGGCGTTTTCAGGCAGTTCGGCAGCGCGCGTGGCGGCCTTTTCGGCGTGGCCGAAGCGGCCTTCGAAGAAGGCTTTCAGGGAATCGCGCAAGGCCTTGTTGCCTTCATTTTCACGCTTCTGACGACGATAGGCGATCACGCGGCCCGGTAATTTCTGCGTCAGGCGCACGGCACGGATCACTACGTACAACGCAATGAACAGGACAATCACTGCCAGCAGGAAGAAGTTCAGCGACAGGTCAACCCGGTACGGCGGATAGAACAGCACCACATTGCCGGGGTTGAAGCGCGCCACTACCGCCAGGCCGATGGCGGAGGCAAACAGGGTAAGAAGCCAGAGGAGAATTCGCATATAACTGTTAGGCCGCTTTAATTGACACGCCGGCTTTTGTAATTACGCACCGCGTTGATGCTTTCGCTGAGCGTCGGCATCTGGATCGACAGGTTGCTGCCCTGAACTTGCTTCAACAGCGCTTGCGTGGTCTGCACTTGCTTGGCGCGGGTGTCGAAGTACTTGGCAATCGTGTCCTGCGCTGCGCTGAGGTCGTTGCGGAAGGCAAATTCGTTGCGCGACAACAGCGCCAGGCGGGCATTGAGCAAGCGCAGCTTGAGGTTTTCGCGTGCGTAGTAAGCCTGGGTCGGCGACAACAGCAAGGCGTCCGGCGTATCGACGCTGCGGATACGCACCAGTTGCTTCAGCTCGGTCCACATTTCTGAGCTGAGGCTTTGCCACTTGTCTTGCGCGTTGGCCAGCCAGTCGTTGGCGGGCGCCGCATCAGCAGGCTGTCCCTTGCCGTTAGGCTTGGCAGCATTGGCGGCCTTCGGCGCCGGGCGGACAGGCTGTTTCTTCGGTTCGGTCACGGAGACCACCGGCTTCTCGTCCGACAGCAAAGGCATGCCGTCGATCTGGCCGATGACGCTGTCGAGGCGCACCGCGATGCCGGGCACGTCCACCGTCGGCAAGGCTTTCAGGCGGTCCTGGTCGCGCGCGATGGCGCGGCGGATGGCGATGAATTGCGGTTTGTCCGAGCGCGACAGGCTCTTGTCGGCGTTGCCGAGCGCGATCAGCGCGCCTTGCACGTTGCCGGCCAGTTCCAGTTGCTGGCTTGCGGTCGACAGGACTTCTTCGATTTCGGACAAGGCCCAGTCGTCGCGGTTCTTGGAGAGATCCTGATACAGCTGTTCCAGCGCCAGTTGCTGGCTTTGCGATTCAGCCTGCTTGCTGTCGAGGACGCTGACCTTGGCCTGCAATTCCTTGGTGCTTTCCTGCACGGTCTTCAACACGCCTTTAACTTCGGTGTTGGCGACGTCGCCGGTTTGCAGCCGGCGCGCGACTTCTTCCCGCAGGCTGCGAATTTCGGAATGCGACATCCACCATTGCGCCACCAGCACGACGGCCAGCACGACAATGAGGAAAGTCAGCAGCCGCAGGCGCTTTTTCAGCACGCCGTTGTCCGATGGTGTGAAGGAAGGGAGCACCATGCTCGCCTGCAGTCCGGGATCCGCTTTCGCGTCCGGCTGGTTCTGGTCGGGGGAGGATTGCAGTTCGTTCATGGTCGGGATTGTAACGCGGCAAGCAGTCGTTCGTCGCCTGATCCGGTCATGGTCACATGGGAGAAAGCCAGCGATCGCGCTGTTTCAGCGATCCTCTGGTGCGAAACGATCATTTTGTTACGTTGCAGTTTTACCACACACTCGGCGCCGAGTACATCTGTGGTTATCTGCAACAAGTTGCGCAATGCCTCGGAACTGGTGACGATCCATTCGCTGTCGGCCTCGATCAGAGCACGCAATTGCGCGATCTTTGCCTCGTCCATCTGCGGCGTCAAACGCTCGTAGGCGGTCGCGTGCTCCACAGAAACCTGTTCGGCGCGCAGCATGTCGGTCAAAAAATCGCGCCCCGCCTGACCGCGCACGATCAACACGCGCTTGCCGCGCAAGCTGTCGAGGGCTAGCGCCTTGAACAATTCTTCCGAATCCATGCGCTCGCTGTTGCGCGGCGCGTAGATCGTGGCGTTGTCGTCGCCGACGCCGTGACGCTGCAAGGCAAGCCGGCTGCCCTCACCGACGATGCCGATGGCGACGCCGTCCGGCCAGGCCTGGATGAAGCGGAACGCCGCATCGACTGCGTTCGGGCTCACAAACACGACCAGCGCATAACGATCCAGCATGGACAAGACCGCTTGCAACTCGCCGGGGTCGGCGACCGGGGCGATCTCCAGCAAAGGAAAAATCACCGCTGCGCGCCCCAAGGCCGCGACCTGCCCCGCAAAGGCTTGCGCCTGCGCCAACGGGCGCGTGATGACTACCGGCCGGGAACCGAGGTCCGCCACAGCGCTCCTTTCAGAGTTTGATTCAGAGATCGGCTCAGGGATGGATTCCGAGATCGAATACGCCGGGACGATTATTCCGCCCCGGCCGATTCAGCCTTGCATGCGGCCAAAATAGCTTCTGCGCCCTGAGCTTGCAAGAGATCGGCGACTTGCTTGCCCAGCGCTTCCGGCGCATCGGCCGGGCCGCTGGCTTCAGCGGCGGCGATCTGTTGGCCGTCGGGCGTGGCAACCATCGCGCGCATGTGCATGTTGTCGCCGTCTATCGTGGCAAACGCCGCCAGCGGGATCTGGCAACTGCCGCCGAAGGTGCGCGACAAGGTGCGTTCGGCCGTCACCGCACGGTCGGTAGCCAGATGGTTGATCGGCGCCAGCACGCGTTGCAAGTCGGCGCGGTCGGCAAGAATCTCGATCGCCATCGCGCCCTGCCCCGGTGCCGGCAGACTTTGTTCCGGCGGAATCGCCGAGCGAACACGCGACTCCAGGCCGAGCCGCTTCAGCCCCGCCACGGCGAGGATGATGGCGGCATAGTCGCCGCGGTCGAGCTTGCCCAGGCGCGTGTCGAGATTGCCGCGCAAGGGCTTGATGACCAGGTGCGGATAACGCGCAGCGATCAAGGCCTGGCGGCGCAGGCTGCTGGTGCCGACCACCGCGCCGGCGGGCAAATCGTCCAGCCCGGCGTAGTCGTTGGAGACGAAGGCGTCGCGCGGATCTTCGCGCTCCAGAATGCCGCCCAGCACAAAGCCTTCCGGCAGCTCCATCGGCACATCCTTGAGGGAATGCACGGCCATGTCGGCGCGTCCCTCGGCCATGGCGACTTCCAGCTCCTTCACAAACAAACCCTTGCCGCCGACCTTGGACAGCGTGCGATCGAGGATCTGATCGCCGCGGGTGGTCATTCCGAGGATAGTTATGCTGCACTGCGGATATAATGCGGCTAACCGGTCGCGTACATGCTCGGCTTGCCACATGGCGAGGCGGCTTTCGCGCGAAGCGATGACCAGCCTGGAGGGAGGAAATTCTTTCAAGGGGGCTCTTCCGGTAGTCGCCGAGTCACCTGTGAAGGTGCCCGGCGCATAAAAAATATAAAAATAGTGGAGGCAAACAAGTGAGCCAAATTCTAGCACGCAGCACCACTGACAGTTCGACCAGCACGCCCGACTTTCTCCTCTGAAAACCGTAGCAATTGTTGATCATGCCAACCAAACCACAAACTAAAACTTCTGCTCGCAACACCCCTACCCCTGGCCCCGGCTCCACCGAAAAACGCCCCGTCAAGTCCGCAGACAAGGACGCTCCGCTCAAAGAAGACATCCGCCTGCTCGGCCGTCTGCTCGGCGAAGTGCTGCGCGACCAGGAAGGCGACGCCGTCTTCGAGGTGGTCGAAACCATACGCCAGACCGCCGTGCGCTTTCGCCGCGAATCCGACGCCAAAGCCGGCGCCGAACTGGACAAACTGCTCAAGAAGCTGACCCGCGACCAGACCAATTCGGTGGTGCGCGCGTTCTCCTACTTCTCGCATCTGGCCAATATCGCCGAAGACCAGCACCACAACCGCCGCCGCCGCGCCCATTTGCTGGCAGGCTCGGCGCCGCAGCCGAGCAGCGTGGCCTATGCCCTGTCGCGCCTGGACAATGCCGGCGTGTCCGGCAACACCGTGCGCAACTTCCTGTCGGAATCGCTGATCTCGCCGGTGCTGACCGCGCACCCGACCGAAGTGCAACGCAAGAGCATTCTCGACGCCGAGCGCGAAATCGCCCGCCTGCTGGCGCTGCGCGACAGCCCGCTCACGCCCAAGGAACTGCGCGACAACACCGAACTGCTGCGCGCCCGCATCGCCACGCTGTGGCAAACCCGCATGCTGCGCTATACCAAGCTGACCGTCGCCGACGAAATCGAAAACGCGCTGTCCTATTACCGCATCACCTTCCTGCGCGAACTGCCGGCGCTGTACGACGACATCGAAGAAGAAATCAACGCGCAGTTTCCATCACGCGCGCGTTCGCGCACCACGCCGGCCGAATTGCCGCCGTTCGTGCAGATGGGCAGCTGGATCGGCGGCGACCGCGACGGCAATCCCAACGTCAACGCCGGCACCATGCAGCGCGCGCTGCAACGCCAGTCGACCACGATCTTCGATTTCTACCTCGACGAAGTCCACGCGCTCGGCGCCGAGTTGTCGATCTCGACCCTGATGGTCGACGCCAGCGCAGAATTGCTGGCGCTGGCCGACACCTCGCCCGACACCTCCAACCATCGCGCCGACGAGCCTTACCGCCGCGCACTGATCGGCGTGTATGCGCGCCTGGCGGCAACCGCCCGCAATCTCGGCGTGGTCAACATCCTGCGTCAGGAAGTCGGCGCCGCCGCGCATTACGACGCGCCGGAAGAATGCATCAGGGAACTGCAGGTGCTGATCGACTCGCTCAACGCCAATCACGGTGCGGCGCTGGTCAAGCCGCGCCTGGCGGTGCTGAAGCGGTCGATTGAAATCTTCGGTTTCCACCTCGCCACGCTGGACATGCGTCAAAGCTCCGACGTGCATGAGCGCGTGCTGGGCGAACTGTTCGCCAGCGCGCAAGTGGAGACATCCTATGCCAGCCTGAGCGAAGAAAAAAAGATCGCGCTGCTGCTGGCCGAATTGTCCAAGCCGCGCCTGCTGTATTCGCCTTACCTGACGTATTCGGACGAAACCAATTCCGAGCTGACCATCCTGCGCGCTGCACGTGAGATCCGCCAACGCTACGGCGCACGCGCGATCCGCAACTACATCATCTCGCACACGGAGACGGCCTCCGACTTGCTGGAAGTGCTGCTGCTGCAAAAGGAAACCGGCCTGCTGCATGCCGACGCCAAGGATCCATCGAAGCTGGTCGAGCTCGAACTGATGGTGATCCCGCTGTTCGAAACCATCCCCGACTTGCGCTGCGCCGCCGACATCATGGAGCAATGGCTGTCGTTCCCGCTGGTGGCGCCGCTGATCGCCGATGCGAAAAACCCAGGCAAGCTGCAGGAAGTGATGCTGGGTTATTCCGACTCCAACAAGGACGGCGGCTTCCTCACGTCGAACTGGGAACTCTACAAATCCGAAAACCGTCTGGTGGAATTGTTCAACCGCACCGGCGTCAAGCTGCGCCTATTCCACGGCCGGGGCGGCACCGTCGGCCGCGGCGGCGGTCCGAGCTATCAGGCCATCCTGGCGCAACCTCCGGGCACGGTCAACGGCCAGATCCGCCTGACCGAGCAAGGTGAAATCATTGCCTCCAAGTTCTCCAATCCGGAGATCGGCCGCCGCAATCTGGAGCTGCTGGTCGCGGCGACGCTGGAAGCCAGCCTCATGCCGGAAACCACCGACGCCAAGGAAACCCGCAAGCTGGCCGAGTTCGAACGCGTGATGGAAGACCTGTCGGAACGCGCCTATCAGGCCTACCGCAACCTGGTCTACGAAACGCCGGGCTTCACCGACTACTTCTTTGCGTCGACGCCGATCGCCGAGATCGCCGAACTCAACATCGGTTCGCGCCCGGCTTCGCGCAAATCGACGCGCCGCATCGAAGACCTGCGCGCGATTCCATGGGGCTTCTCGTGGGGTCAATGCCGCTTGCTGTTCCCGGGCTGGTACGGCTTCGGCAGCGCGGTGTCGGACTGGCTGCAGGAAGGCGGCGCCAAAGAGAGTGCCAAGAAACTGGCGACGCTGCGCGCCATGTGTAAAGAGTGGCCGTTCTTCGCCGCCCTGCTGTCGAACATGGACATGGTCTTGTCCAAGACCGATCTGGCGGTGGCCTCGCGCTACGCCGGGCTGGTTGCCGACCGCAAGCTGCGCACCGCGATCTTCGGACGCATCGTCAGCGAGCATGAGCGCACCAGCCAGTTGCTCAGCGCGATTACCGGCAACAAGGATCGCCTGGCCGGCAATCCGCTGCTGGCGCGCTCGATCAAGAACCGCTTCGCCTATCTCGATCCGCTGAATCACTTGCAGGTCGAGCTGATCAAGCGCCATCGCAGCACGGCTGCAGCAGGCAAGAAGGTCGAGGAACGCGTGCAGCGCGGCATCCACCTGACCATCAACGGCGTCGCTGCCGGTCTGCGCAATACCGGCTGATGCAGTAAGTTGTTCTGCGCGTACACCGGCTTGCAGCGCATCGGTGTACGCGATCACTATCGCGATTCGCCCTACCCGTTTCGCTTCCTTCGAGCCATCAGGAAAAACACGATAGCAAATTTCGGAGTGTCCGGGCATCATTCGTTCCAGAGAATGATGCCCTTATCTTTCTTCTGCCGGAATCCCCATGCAACCCGCCGACCTGCTCCGCCTGTTCGTCTTGTCCGCCATCTGGGGCGCAAGCTTTCTGTTCATGCGCATCGCGGTGCCGGAAATGGGAGCCCTGAACACGGCGTTCTTCCGGGTGTTGTTCGGTGCGTTGGGCCTGCTGCTCATCCTGGCGGCACTGCGCGTAAAATATCGATTTCAGGGAAAACTGCGTGCGGCGATGCTGCTGGGCGCCATCAATTCCGGCATTCCTTTTGTGCTGTACAGCCTGGCGGCCAAGGTGCTGCCTGCCGGCTATTCGGCCATCCTGAATGCGATGACGCCGCTGATGGGCGTGGTCATCGGGGCGTTATTTTTCGGTGACACACTGACCGGCCGCAAAGCGGCGGGCGTACTGCTCGGCCTGGCCGGCGTTGCCGTGCTGACAAGAACCGGGCCGGTGGTTTTCGATACGGCGACCGTTTTCGGTGCGCTGGCCTGCCTACTGGCGACCGCTTGTTACGGGCTGGCGGGATTTCTGACCAGGCGCTGGATCACCGATCGCGGCGGACTGGACAGCAAACTGCTTGCGTTTGGCAGCCAGTTGGGAGCGGTTACGTTGCTGTTGCCGTTTTTTGCCGTTACGGCAAGCACAGCAGGCACCCCGTTTCACGGCAGCGCTGGTACGTGGTTTGCTTTGTTGGCATTGGGATTTGTGTGTTCGGCGCTGGCCTACATTTTATTTTTCCGATTAATTGCCGATATAGGACCTGTGAAGTCGTTAACCGTTACTTTTTTGATACCGCTGTTCGGTGTCTTGTGGGGTTGGCTGTTTCTGAATGAACCATTGTCCTGGGCCTACGCTGCGGGAGGCGTATTGATCGGGGCGGCGTTGCTGCTGGTGCTGAAGCCGGCCGCAACGAAAGCAAAGGCGACGACAACGTCGCCGGACAGAATCGACAGCAAGCCGACGTCAGTCTGAAGGCAAACACCTGCAGGCGGCCAACGGTTGCACACATTAATATTTGGGGAAGTTCACCATGCGTATCTGGGGCAAAACTATTGCATCGCTCTGTCTGACAGGGCTGTGCGCACAATTCGCTGCGGTTGCAACAGCAGCGGCGCCGGCCGCCAAACCAGCGCCGCTGCCGCCGTTGCGCACCGAACGCGTGTTCCTGACCAGCGTCGATACGCCGGGCGGCAAAGCGACGGCCTTGTTCGGTTTCTGGTTCAAGGGCAAAGGCAAGTCGGACAAGAAGCCGACCATCATCGCCATGCACGGCTGCGGCGGCCTCTACAGCAGCGTGAATAAAGAAAAAATCGAATTCACCCCACGCCACATCGCCATGGCGCGCGCACTGACCGATGCCGGCTACAACGTGCTGTTCCCGGACAGCTTCACGCCGCGCGGCCGCCGCTCGATCTGCCAGGAAAGCCTGGCCCAGCGTGAAGCCAGCAGCGCCAATCGCCGTTACGATGTACAGATCGCCATGCGCTGGCTCGCCACGCAAGAGGACGTCGACTACGCACGCGTGGGCATGGTCGGCTGGTCGCACGGCGCCACCACCATCCTGGCAGCGCTGAATCTGGCGCAGACCGACGTCGCCGTGCGCAAGGTCCAACCCAAGGCCGCCGTTGCCTTCTACCCGACCTGCACGCCCTACGCCGGCAGCCGCACTCCCTACAAGCCCGCTGCGCCGATGTTGATCCTGATGGGCGAGAACGACGACTGGACGCCGCCGGAAGCCTGCGAATCGCTGGAAAAGAAAGTCGCGGGCAGCGACACCGACATCACCTTGCGCCTCTATCCCGACACCTACCATGACTTCGACGCGCCCGGCCTGCCCATGCACGTGCGCATGGACATCCCCGGCGTCGGCAAACGCGGCGAAGGCGTCACCAGCGGCGGCAATCCCGATTCCCGCGCCGAAGCCTATCGCGAGATGCTGAAATTCCTGAAAGACAAGCTGGAATAAGCCCGAGCCGGAGTCGGCATCATGAAAAAAGCGGATGGGGCGCCAGCCCCATCCGCTTTTTTATCGCCCCGCCGAAGTGAGCATACCCTTCGTCAATGGACAGGGAATCCGGCAAATCAACGATGCGCAGGTACGCAGCCCCCGCCGCCGTACAGCAAATAACCGGGCAGCTCAGGAATTCACCGCGCTCAATTGTGTCAATCCAGCTATTGAGCGCTGCCGAATGCGCTCGCTTGAAAAATTCCCGGAAGGACACCCATGCCGCACCAGCTCAAGATGATTCCCATGACGACCACCGACTTCGAGCGCTTCGTCGAAACCTCGTCGGCCGACTACGCCGAACAGTGCCGCCTGACCGGCCTGCCCTCGCTGGAAACCAGCCGGCCGCAGGCGCGCGCCAACCTGCAAGCCTTGTTGCCGCTGGGACTGGCGACGCCGGGCCACTACCTGATGCTGTTGCAGGAAGAAGAAAGCGGCGCCAGCGTCGGCGAGATCTGGTTTGGAGAAGTGACGAAAGACGGCGAGACCTCGGCCTTCCTGTACGACCTGACGATCGATGCAGAACATCGCCGGCGCGGTTTTGCCAGCGCTGCGCTGGAACTGTTGCTGGAAGAAGTCAGGCTGCGCGGCCTCAGCAGCCTGAGCCTGAATGTGTTTGCACATAACGAGGCGGCGCAGGCGCTTTATCGCAAGGCGGGATTCCTCGCCAGCGAGATCACGATGGTGCGCACGCTTTCGTCCGACTGAGAGATTTCAATTCAGCGACGTCAAAAAAATTGCGGCCGACAAGGCGGCCGCAATCCTACAACATCTGCAAATTTCCGAAGAGCAATTTCCGGTCAGGAAATCAACTCTTCCATCCCCGCGCCCAGCTCGGCCAGCGGCGGCAAGTCATCCAGCAGCACCGTCGATTTCACGCCCAGTTTGGCGGCAACATCGTCCGGGAAAGTCGATTCCATTTCCTCGCGGGAATACTTATTCTCCTCCGCGCGGGCACGCCATGCCGCGATGTGGATAACGGCGGCGATCTTGTTGAAAGGCGCGACTTCCAGCGGTGTCGGGAAGGCCTTGATGGCATCCGAGAATTCGTCAGGGAAGCGCCAACGCTTGGCCAACTCGGCGCCGACGTCGGAAAAATCGTAACCGAACGAAGTGTGTTCCACATCCAGGCGGCGCGCATCGATAGGGCTGGCGATCTTGTCGATCTGCAAGGTTTGCTCCGGCATGGCGGCATGCATCACCAGTTGGCCGATGGCATGCATCAGGCCGACCGTGAAGGCCAGGTCGGAGTTGAGTCCCTGCTTCTTCGCCAGCCATTTGGCGACGATTGCGGTATGCAGGCTATAGCGCCAGAACAGCTTGAGATCCACGCCCGACATGGACTTGAAGCTGCCGGTCAGGCCGGTGCTGACCACCAGGGTGCGCACGGTCATGAAACCCAGCATCAGCACGGCGTCGTCGACGGTGCCGATGCTGCGCGAGACGTGATAGTAGGAAGAGTTCGCCAGGCGCAGCAGCTTGGCGCTGAGGACCTGGTCGGCGCTCAGTTTCTTGGCGATGTCTTCGATCGACACATTGTCGTTGTTGAAGCTCTCGATGACTTCCTGTACGACCTTGGGAATGCTGGGCAATGCTGCTTGTTGCTGAAACAGTGCTTCAAAATTCATGAGACCTCTCCCCGGATGAGACCACGTGAGCCTGTCAGGCTTCTGGTTAACAGACCCAACAAAATCGAATTAGTTGGATTTACAAAACAGCAATTTGAGTATCTTCAAGATTTGGCAAGAGTGCAATGTTTTTTATGCCACTCCCCACTGAAATTGCCTCGATGTTGCCATCATGCCTGCATCGGCGCCACGCAGAAAATTCCCTATTGACTTGCACCGGACTTGCCGCCAATTTGCGTCCCGTCACGATCCGCGCCATGCCGATGCATGTCCGGGCGCGCCGTGGCGTGGCTCAAATGTCATCTGCTTGCTATAATCGCGTATTCTCCGGGACCCCCACTATGACCGCTCAATTATCGAAAAAAGGCGAAGCCTGGTCGGCTCGCTTTTCCGAACCCGTTTCCGATCTGGTGAAACGTTACACCGCTTCTGTCTTTTTCGACAAGCGCCTGGCGCAGTTCGACATTCAAGGCTCGCTTGCCCACGCTGAAATGCTGGCGCACCAGCAGATCATCAGCGCGCAGGATTACGCCGATATCCAGCGCGGCATGACCCAGATCAAGGGTGAAATCGACGGCGGCCAGTTCGAATGGCTGCTCGACCTCGAAGACGTCCACCTGAACATTGAAAAGCGCCTGACCGAACTGGTCGGCGACGCCGGCAAGCGTCTGCACACCGGCCGCTCGCGCAACGACCAGGTCGCCACCGACATCCGCCTGTACATGCGCGCCGCCATCGACGACATCAGCGGCCTGCTGCGCGACCTGCGCGCCGCCTTGGTGGATCTGGCCGAACAGCACGCCGACACCATCCTGCCGGGTTTCACCCATATGCAAGTGGCGCAGCCGATCACTTTCGGCCACCACGTGCTGGCTTACGTTGAAATGTTCGGCCGCGACGCCGAGCGCATGGCAGACGCCCGCAAGCGCGTCAACCGCCTGCCGCTGGGCGCCGCCGCACTGGCCGGCACGACCTTCCCGATCGACCGCCTGCGCGTGGCCAAGACGCTAGGCTTCGACGACGTCTGCCGCAATTCGCTGGACGCGGTTTCCGACCGCGACTTCGCCATCGAATTCTGCGCCGCCGCCGCGCTGGTGATGACCCACATTTCGCGCATGTCCGAAGAACTGGTGATCTGGATGAGCCCGCGCGTCGGCTTCATCGACATCGCCGACCGCTTCTGCACCGGTTCGTCGATCATGCCGCAAAAGAAAAATCCGGACGTGCCCGAACTGGCGCGCGGCAAGACCGGCCGCGTCAACGGCCACCTGATCGCCCTGCTGACCCTGATGAAAGGCCAGCCGCTGGCCTACAACAAGGACAACCAGGAAGACAAGGAACCGCTGTTCGACACCGTCGACACGCTGACCGACACGCTGCGCATTTTCGCCGACATGGCGCGCGGCATCACCGTCAAGCCGGAAGCCATGCGCGCCGCCGCGTTGCAGGGCTACGCCACCGCCACCGACCTGGCCGACTATCTGGTCAAGAAGGGCCTGCCCTTCCGCGATGCCCACGAAGCCGTCGCTCACGCCGTGCGCACCTGCGTCGACCGCAACTGCGACCTGTCGGACCTGACGCTGGACGAACTGCGCGTCTATTCGCCATTGATCGAGAACGACATCTTCGGCGTCCTGACGCTGGAAGGCTCCGTCGCCGCCCGCGACCACATCGGCGGCACCGCCCCGAACCAGGTGCGCCTGGCGATCGCGGAAGTGCGCAAGTCGCTGTAAAGAGCGCAGTTGCAACAATGCGCTGCAAGGAATAAAGCAATAAGGAAATACCAGCGGCATCCGAACTGCCAACGCGACCCGGATGCCGCTGTACTGAGTCTGTACCAAAAGTAGCAGTGCGAGGTAATCAGTTGGACCGGCCGGTAGCAATACAGGCCAGCATCAAATCTGTCATCAGTGTCACCTTCGCCTCGGCGAAGTCAGCAGACGGTTGCAAAACGACTTATCAGGTTGCAGTGCAGCAGTGTGTTTAAACCGGTTTACGGTATTCTTGACCGGTTGTATCCCAAAGGCCGCACGACGGCCTAAAGAGGATGGAGCAAAATAGGGAGATCCCACCCAAGATTTCCTGCACCGGTTACCTCCGGTTCATATTTCGCGTCATCCTCTATAAGAATATCTAACTAAGGAGAGAACTCGATGCGATTCAACATGCTTAAAACCGCTTTAAAGACCTTGCCTGCGCTGATGATCGGTGCAACCCTGGCAAATGCAGCACTGGCTGCCGACGTCAAGCTCGGCCTCGCCGCAGCACTGACCGGCCCTGCCGCCAAATACGGCGTCGCCATCAAGAACGGCTTCACCTTGGCTGCCGACGAAGTCAACGCCAAGGGCGGCGTCAACGGCAACAAACTGGTCCTGATTGCAGAAGACGAACAAGGCAAGAAAGAAGAAGCCATCAACGTCTTCAAGAAACTGATTTTCCAGGACAAGGTGCTGATGGTCTTCGGCCCGACCCTGTCCAATTCCGCTTTCGCTGCTGACCCGATCGCCAACGCCGCCAAGGTCGTCGCTTTCGGCACCAGCAACACTGCCGACGGCATCACCGCCATGGGCCCGTTCACGTTCCGCAACTCCGTCATGGAAGCCGACGTGCTGCCAGTGACCGTCAAGGCTGCCGTCAAGCATTTCGGCATCAAGAAGGTCGCCGTGATCTACGGTAACGACGATGCGTTCACCAAGTCCGGCTACGACGTCTTCAAGGCCACGCTGGAACAGCAAAAGATCCCGGTCACGACAACCGAGGCTTATGCCAAGGGCGACGTCGACTTCAAGGCGCAGCTGACCAAGATCAAGGCCGGCAACCCTGACGCCATCGTCTGCTCCTGCCTGGCCGAAGAAGCTGCCAACATCATCCTGCAAACCCGCACGCTGGGCATGAAGCAACCGTTCATCGGCGGCAACGGCCTGAACTCGCCGAAGCTGTTTGAAATCGCCAAGGATGCCGGCGACAACACGCTGATGGGCAGCCCATGGTCGTCGGAAAACCTGACACCGGCCAACAAGGCGTTCATCGCTGCGTACAAGGCCAAGTTCGGATCCGACCCTGACCAGTTCTCCGCCCAGGCCTACGATGCGCTGCACGTGGTTGCCGAAGCGCTCAAGAACGTCAAGCTGTCCGGCGCACTGGACAAGGATCGTGACGCTCTGCGTCTGGCCCTGCCTGCAGTCAAGATCGACGGCGCCACCGGCAAGTTCGCCTTCCGCGCTGCGCCTGCCGTCGCCGGCAAGCAAGTCGGCTTCGATGCACAACAGGAAGCTGTCGTCAGCATCGCCAAGGGCGGCAAGTTCACTCTGCTGAAGTAATTTCCGGCAGGAAGAACGAACGCAAAGACTCCGGTATTTTTTACCGGAGTCTTTTTGTTCCCACTGCCCGGTTAGTGTCACCAGTTTTACCCAATCGCGAAAAAGAACAGGCTAGCCAAAAGCCGCTTTTCTGATGTAACGAGGGATACATCGCCAGCCTGCCAGCGCGTGCATGTTCATGCATGACTGACGGATGAGACCGGCGCTCCTCACCATTCGTCACTACTCTATTCGCAGGTCCTATGTTAGAACAACAACTTATCAATGCCCTTTCGCTAGGCAGCGTCTATGCGCTCTTTGCGCTTGGATTCACGCTGGTGTTCGGCGTGCTCGGCGTCATCAACCTGTCGCACGGCGCGATCTTCATGCTGGGCAGCTATGCCGCCCTGCTGCTGGTCGAACAACTGGCGCTGCCGCTCTGGCTGGCCATGCTGGCGGCAATGGTCGCCACCGGACTGATCGGCCTCATCGTCGACTTCCTGGTGCTGAAACCGCTGCGCAAGCGCAATGCCCCCCATTTGATTCCCATGATCGCCACCATCGGCGTCGCGATCATGCTGACCAATCTCGCGCAAGGCCTGTTCGGCGCCGAGAACAAGCGCTTCCCGGTCGGCACCATTCCGGAAGACAGCGTCACCATCGGCAACCTGCACGTCACCGCCGTGCAGGTCGGCATCGTGGTCATCGCCTTCGTGCTGATGATCGTGCTGCTGGCCGTGATGCGCCGCACGCAACTGGGCCGCGCGCTGCGCGCCATTGCCGAGTCGCCGAAAGCCGCTTACCTGCTGGGCATCAACGTCGAAGGCCTGTTCTACCTGACCTCGTTTGCAGCAGCAGCCCTGGGTGGCGCAGCGGGCGTGCTGGTCGGCCTGTCGTTTAACGCGATCTCGCCCTTCATGGGCCAGCCGATGCTGCACAAGGGCATCGCCGTCATCATCCTGGGCGGCATGGGCGACATCCGCGGCGCCATGATCGGCGGCTTGTTCCTCGGCTTTGCCGAGGTGCTGACGGTAGCCTACATTTCGAGCGACTTCCGCGATGCGGTAGCGTTCGGTCTCCTGTTTTTGATTTTGTTGGTCAAGCCTTCCGGCATGTTCGGCAAAGTGCTGGAAAGAAAGGCTTAATCCCATGAACATGATGGAATGGTGGGATGGATTCTGGGCGACGTATAACACCGTCATCTTCAGCGTCGGCGTCAACGCCATGCTGGCCCTGTCAATCTACGTCACGCTGTCGTGCGGCCTGCTGTCGCTGGCCAACGCAGCGTTCATGGGGATCGGCGCTTACGTCGCCTCCCTGATTACCATGCAGGCAGGTCTGCCCTTCCCGGTTGCGCTCGCGGCCGGCGGCGCCCTGCCGGCGCTGGTGGCGCTGGTGATCGGCATCCCGACGCTGCGCCTGTCCGGCGTCTACCTCGCGATGGCGACGCTGGGCTTCGGCGAAGTGGTGCGCGTGGTGGTGCTGAACATGGACATCACCGGCGGTCCGATGGGTCTCAACGGCGTGCCGCCGGTGACCGAGTGGTGGCACATCGTCTTGCTGCTGGGCGTGACCGTGTACTTCCTGGCCCGCGTGCGCCGCTCCAAGATCGGCCGCGCCTTTGAAGCGATCAAGGAAGACGAAGTCGCGGCCCGCCTGATGGGCGTCAACGTGGCCGGCTACAAGCTTTTGGCCTTCGTCATCGGCGCTGCGATCGCGGGTGTGGCCGGCGCCTTGAATGCGCACTACACCTTCACCATCGGCCCCAACAACTACGGTTTTGAAAACGCCGTGGACATCCTGACCATGGCCGTGTTCGGCGGCACCAGCAACCTGATCGGCCCGATGATAGGCTCGACCATCCTGTCGCTGCTGCCCGAAGTGCTGCGCCATTTCAAGGACTTCCGCCTGGCCGCCAACGGCCTGATCCTGATCCTCGTCGTGCTGTATCTGCCGAAGGGTATCTGGGATCCGCGTCGCATTCGCGCGTTCATGCAACGCCGTAATGCTACTAACTCTGCAAGCAAGAAGGTGAACTGATGCTTTTACAATTCAACCAGATCAGTAAAAACTTCGGCGGTTTGCAGGTCCTGCAAGGCGTCCAGTTCCATGTGCCGGAAGGCGGCATCTTCGGTCTGATCGGCCCCAACGGCGCCGGCAAGACCACCGTGTTCAACCTGATCACCGGCCTGCTGCGCGCCTCCTCCGGCAACATCGTGTTCGACGGCCAGGACATCGGCAACGTCGCCCCGCACAAGATCACCGAGCGCGGCATCGCCCGCACCTTCCAGAACATCCGCGTGTTCAAGGAAATGACCCTGCTGGAAAACGTCGTGGTCGGCATGCACGATCACCTCGACTACGGCTTCGGCGGCCTGCTGCTGAACCTCGGCTCGTTCCGCAAGATCGAAAAGGAAGCCCGCGAACGCGCGCTGGAGCTGCTGTCCTGGGTGCGCCTGGATCACAAGGCCGAGATGCTCGCCGACAGCCTCTCCTACGGCGAACAGCGCAAGCTGGAATTCGCCCGCGCGCTGGCGACCAAGCCCAAGCTGCTGCTGCTGGACGAACCGGTGGCCGGCATGAATCCGGCCGAAAAGACCGAGCTCATGGCCGAAATCATCAACATCAAGCAGCGCGGTTTCTCGATCTTCATGATCGAGCACGACATGCGTTTCGTGATGGGCCTGTGCGACCGCGTCGCCGTGCTCAACTTCGGCAAGATCATCGCCGAAGGCACACCGGATGAGATCAAGAACAATCAGGAAGTGATCGAGGCCTACCTCGGCAAGGAAGAAGCGTAACCATGAGCCAAGTCCCCAACGTCATTCTGCAAGTCCAGGACCTGGCGGTTTCCTACGGCCACATTGAAGCCGTCAAAGGCATCAGCCTGACCCTGAACGAAGGCGAAATCACCGCGCTGGTCGGCGCAAACGGCGCCGGCAAGAGCACCTCCTTGCTGGCAATTTCCGGCCTGGTCAAGGCGTCGCGCGGCAAAGTGCTGTTCAACGGCGCCGACATCACGCAGCAGTCGCCGCACCGCATCGTCGGCAGCGGCGTGGTGCAAGTGGCCGAAGGCCGCGCCACGCTGACCACGCTGACCGTCGAAGAAAACCTTGCACTGGGCGCCTACACGCGCAAGGACAAGCCCGCCATCGCCGGCGACCTGGAATGGGTTTACTCTCTGTTTCCGGTCCTGAAGAACCGCGCCAAGGGCCTGGCCGGCAACCTCTCCGGCGGCGAACAGCAAATGCTCGCCATCGGCCGCGCGCTGATGGCCAAGCCCAAGGTCTTGCTGCTGGACGAACCGTCGATGGGCCTGGCCCCGCTGATCATCCAGGAAATCTTCCGCATCGTGCAAGAGATCAACAAGACCGGCATGACGGTCCTGCTGGTCGAACAAAACGTGCGCCAGGCGCTGCGCATCGCGCAACGCGGCTACGTGCTCGAAACCGGCAAGATCGTGCTGGAAGACAGCGGCGCCAACCTGTTGCACAATCCGAAAGTGGTCGAAGCCTATCTGGGCGGCTGATCGCTTCCGGTTTTCGGCAAACAAAAACAGCGACCCGACGGTCGCTGTTTTTGTTTGTACCGCCCGAATGCTTTACCATCCGACGTAATTGCTTTCATCAACTCCTCCATGCCGACTTTCAACTCTTCCCTCGTCTGGTTCCGCCGCGACCTGCGCATCAGCGATCACGCCGCCTTGTACTACGCGCTCAAGCAAAGCAAACAGGTGCATTGCGTCTTCGTCTACGACCGCGACATTCTCGACGCTCTGCTCGCCGACGGCCTGCAAGCCGATCGCCGCATCGAGTTCATCATGGCCTGCATTGCCGAACTCGATGCCGCCTTGCGTGAGGCGGGCGGCGCGCTGATCGTGCGCCATGCGTCGGCGCAGCAAGACATCCCGGCGCTGGCGGCGGAGCTTGGCGTCGATGCCGTCTTCGCCAATCACGACTACGAACCGCAAGCGATCAAGCGCGATGCCGCCGTCAAAAAACAATTGGAGAAAGACGGCCGCCAATTGCTGAGCTACAAAGATCAGGTGATCTTTGAAAAGGACGAAGTACTGTCGCTGGCCGGCCGCCCCTTCTCCGTCTTCACGCCGTACAAGAACGCGTGGATGAACAAGCTGTCCGGCCCCGGCGGCGACTTCTATCTCAAGCCTTATCCAGTGGATGCCTATTTCGCACAGCTCGCCCCGCCGTCAAAGAAACATCACAAGGCTCTGCCTACGCTGAAAGACCTCGGATTCCTGCCCACCAATCTGAAAGACCTGCGCATCCCGACCGGCATGTCCGGCGCGGCGCAATTGCTGGAAGACTTCCTGCCGCGGCTGGGAAAATACGGCGACACGCGCGACTTCCCGGCAGTCAAAGGGCCGTCGTATCTGTCGGTGCATCTGCGCTTCGGCACCATCTCCATCCGCACGCTGGCGCGCGCTGCGGTCGACGCCATGCGCATCGGCGAGGGCCGTCGCGGTGCGCCGGTGTGGCTGTCCGAACTGGTCTGGCGCGATTTCTATTTCATGATCCTGTTTCACTATCCGCGCGTGGTGGAGCGTTCCTTCAAGGCCGATTACGACGCGATCCAGTGGGAAGGCGGCAAGCACGCGCGCGACCTGTTTGCGAAGTGGTGCGAGGGCCGCACCGGTTATCCGCTAGTCGATGCCGCCATGCTGCAACTGAACCAGACCGGCTACATGCACAATCGCCTGCGCATGGTGGTGGCGAGTTTCCTGACCAAGGATCTGGGCATCGACTGGCGCTGGGGCGAGAAGTACTTTGCTGATTTTCTGAATGACTTCGATCTGTCGGCCAACAACGGCGGATGGCAGTGGGCCTCGTCTTCGGGATGCGATGCGCAACCTTACTTCCGCATCTTCAATCCGATTACGCAGTCGGAGAGGTTTGACGTCGACGGCAAGTTTATCCGGCGCTATCTGCCGCAGCTGGCGGGGGTGCCGGACAAACATATTCATGCGCCCTGGCTGTGTCCTGCTGACTTGTTGAAGGCTGCGGGGGTGAAGTTGGGGAAGGATTATCCAAAGCCTATGGTGGATCATGCTGAGGCGCGGAAGAGGACCTTGTTGAGGTATGCGGTGGTGAAGAAGGATTTGGGGGATGAGGACTGAAGCTTTGGTTGTTCGCAACGGCTTTGGTGTTTTGTTCCGACCGACTTTATCTGTTATTGAATCTTTTCTTTCTTCGGACGACCGTG
>NZ_LFLU01000029.1 GCF_001189965.1 Herbaspirillum rhizosphaerae | reverse complement strand
GACATTGGCGCCGATCAGGTACACGCTGCCGCCGGTGGCGGTCTTGATGGTGCCTTGATTGTCGACGTTGCCGGCGGTTGCGCCGGCGTTGAAGGTCAGGCGGCCCGCCAGGAAATCGCTGTCGGTGATGTTCAATGTACTGGCGATGAAGCGCGCCACGTCGACCACGCCGCCCGGTCCTACCATGATGCCGTTCTGGTTGATCAGCGTGACCGAGCCGTTGGCTTTGAGCAGTCCGTAAATCTGCGAGGGGTCGGTGCCGGTCACGCGCGCCAGGAAGGCGGCAGCGGAATTCGGTTGGCTGATGTCGACCGTGGCGTTGGCGCCGATGCTGAAGCTGCTGAAGTTGCCGATTGCCTGCTGCGTGCTCTGGTTGATGTTGAGCGTGTTGCCGTTTTGCGTGATGGTGGCCGCGCCGGAGGTGATGACGCCGCCGGTGGGCAAGGTGTTGACCGGTGGTGCGGCGGCCAGCGCCGGTACATTCCACGCCGCGCAGATGGCGGCGGCCGTCATCGAGATACGCAGCGAATTGCCGAACATGGCCCGCCACGAACGGCGCAGCAAACCCGTCAGCAACACCGGTACCGGCTTGCGCGGACGCCAGCTCATCGTCAGCCGGCGATTGCCGACGCGCATCGTGAACGATGGCGGCTGCAGTTCGACGCGCGCTGCGTCCTTGCTTGCTACGGCCTTTTGGCCCGGATTATTCATGTCAGAACCCCAGTGTCGCGCTTACATGCGCATTCAAATCGCCACGCTTTTCCGTCAAGGATGTGCCGGAGATGGCGACGCGCGCCACATCCAGCTTCACGTTGAAGTCCCGACCCAGGGCATAGCGCGCGCCAAAACCCAGGCTGGCGACGGTCATGCTGGAGGGGATGCCGCTGCTGCCGACGTTGCTGTTGTGGCCGCGGCCGATATCGTAAAAACCTAGCAGGCGCAGGTTGCCCTTGCTTGCCAGTTCCGGTGTATAGACTTCGGCGTTGACGATCACGCCGCTGTCGGCAGCCACTGCACGTTCGGTAAAACCGCGCACGGTGGTGGCGCCGACCAGGCCGAATTGTTCCGCCGACACCAGCGGGTTCGGCGCATATTGCGCGCTGGCGGCGATGCGCATTTGCCAGTCGCTGGCGAAGCCCTTGAAGATCGATCCGCCGCCGCGCACGACGATGAAATCGTCGACGGTGTTGCGGCTGCCGGGCGTCAGGTAGGAATAGCGATCGACGCGATTGCCGCCCTGGGTATTGGTGTAAGCCGTGCCTGTGGCCCAGTTGCGCGCAATGCCGATGTTGTAGTCGATGCTCTGGCTGACGCCGCGCGTCTGGCCGCTGTAGGTTACGCTCAATGGCATAGTGGTGTAAGGCACGCACGACGCGATCAATGGCGTGGGAGGTGCAATGCTCACTTCGGTGCCGCCGAAGCTGCAACGCGAATCGATCTTTTTATAGTCGACGCCGAACACCAGCTTGGTGCTGGTTTCGCCTTCGCGCGCGAAGAAATGGTTCCAGCGGAAGCCGTAGACGTCGCCCTTGCCGGTGAAGCCCAGCACGCCGCCCAGCGTCGGCGATCCGCCCGGCGTGTTGACGCTGGATTTACCGTAGATGAAATCGAGGCTGTCGCCGATGCTGTACAGCGGAATGCGATAACCGAGCGAATAGATATCGACCTTGACGCCGTGCGGGCTGTCCGGCGACGTGGTGTAGGCCAGGGTGCCGACCTGGTCGCGGTCGAACAGGTTGGCATGCTGGATCGCCACGCCGGTGCGCCAGTTGCCGGTGCTGGCGGCGCCGGTGTTGTCCAGCGTCAGGAATACGCGCAGCGGGTCGTAGTCGGTCACTTTGATTTCGGCGTCGATCTTGCCGTCTTCTTCCGAGGAGCTCAAGGACACGTTGATTTGCTTGGCGGCGCTGTCGTTGCTCAGTTGCACGGCTTCGGATATGGCGCGCAAGTTGGGCGTCTTGCCGATCTCGAGCGCCGGCACGCTGGCGCGGATATTCTTTTCGCTGAAGTGTTTGTTGCCGGTGACGGTGACGTCCTTGATCATGTTTTCAGTCACCTGAATCCTGACCACGCCGCCGGTGAGTTCCTGCTCGGGCACGTAGACCTGCACCGCGCTGTAGCCTTCCTTGCGGTAGGCGTTGTCCAGCGCTTCCAGCGCCTTTTGCACGTCGCCGTAGACGCGGCCGGAACCGGTCATCGGCGCTACCAG
The DNA here is from genome assembly GCF_001189965.1 of Herbaspirillum rhizosphaerae. GTDB lineage: Bacteria > Pseudomonadota > Gammaproteobacteria > Burkholderiales > Burkholderiaceae_D > Herbaspirillum > Herbaspirillum rhizosphaerae. The sequence continues at coordinate 24,457 of NZ_LFLU01000029.1, read as the reverse complement.
ACGTTGGATTTGTTCCGCAGACAAGAGCGTATTGCCCTCGACCTGGAAGCGTTCGATGGTGAAGCTGTCCTCGGCAAGCGCACTGACGGCTGCAACCGTCAATGTCATCCCCAATAAGCACTGTAATAAACGTTGTTTCATTTTTATATCGTTCTCAGGACGACAGCCGCCGGGCGCTGGCTGCCTTGCGGCAACAAGCCTGACGTCGTCTCGATTTATGATGAATTCCCTGCCCTCTTTCGCCGCGCATCCGCGATGCATCCGGCTTGCTGCTGTACTGCCTGCTGCATGCGATACCTGGCCCATACCCGGCATCGCACACTATTACGAATGCTACGCTCGCAACGACAGCCGGAAGACGCGAGTATCGCGGGATTTCCAGCCTTGTTTATTCTTCGGAGAGTTTGTTGTACGACGGCAATTGTCATCGCCGCCTGTGCTGTATCGATCTCGCGGATTTTTTGTTCTTCTTGCGCGAAATACTGCCGATACAAATCACGTTGCGACGAAAATCACCGTGCCCGCGCCACCCGCCCCGAACAGCGCGACATACTGCGGAGTATAGATAGAGAGCCTATTGCCTGTCGACAAAAATCCGCAATATGTCGTATCGGTTTTCGCTTATCTGACAACGGCCTGTCAACATCATTTCCATGCAGAAATAAAATAATGAAAGTCTTGCCAGTCGGGCACTACAAGCCTTGTCACTTTGTCTCGAAAGTTGTCACGCCATCCCAATCTGCAGGCAGGGGATGCGCGCGGAAGTAGGCGATGCGTTGCAGGTAGAGATCGTACAGACCGTGCGATTGTTCTTGCTGTAAGGCAAGGATAATCTGCTCGGCCTGGTCCCATTGTTGCTGACGCACGAAGGCGAGCGCCGCGGTCCATTGCTCGAGTTGCCCGCGCTGCGCCGGTGTCAGTTCCGACGCCAGTCCGAGCGGCTCGAAAATCGGCACCGGTTCGTTCTTGCCCTTGACGCGCACGCTGTCGAGCTCACGATAAGCGAACTCCGGCGCTGCGTCGCGCGTGGCCACGCCAACCAGCACGCCGACGCCGTAGACCTTGGTGATCGACTCCAGGCGCGACGACAGATTGACGGCGTCGCCCATCACCGTGTACGCCTTGCGGATCTTGGAGCCCATGTCGCCCACGCGCATGTTGCCGGTGTTCAGGCCGATGCCGATCTTCAGCGGCGGCCAGTTGCGCTTGGCGAATTCTTCGTTGAGCACGATACAGCTCTGCTGCATCTTCAGCGCCGTGGTCACCGCGCGCGCAGCGTGGTCCGGCAAGGCGATCGGCGCGCCCCAGAACGCCATCACGGCGTCGCCGATGTATTTGTCGAGCGTGCCGCGATTGCCGCGGATGTCTTCCGACATGGCGGTAAGGTAGGCGTTGATGTATTCGCGCAATTCGTTGGGCTGCAGGCCTTCGGAGATGGTAGTGAAGCCGCGCACATCGGAGAACATCACGGTCAGTTCGCGGCTCTCGCCTTCCATGTTGTAGCTGGCGGGATTGGCGGCCATTTCGGCGACCAGCTCGGGCGCCACGTATTCGCCGAACAGATTGACGATGGCGCGGCGGTTGCGGTATTCGAACAGGTAACCCCAGCCCAGATTGCAGATGAACAGCGCGGCGATCAGGATCAGCGCGGTCGCCATCGGCAACACCAACCCGCCACTGTCATACAGCCAGAAGTTGAAAGCGCCGATGCCGAACGCCGTGCCCGCCGCCAGCACAATGGCCCACAACGGCCCGAGCAAGGGCAACAGCAAACCCAGCACCAGGCCGATGAGGGCGATCTGCACGACGTTGAAGCCGACCGAGAATTCCGGCTGCTGTTTGAAGTCGCCGTCGAGGATGGAGGCGATGATGTTGGCGTGGATTTCCACGCCGGGATAGTTCGGGCTCACCGGCGTGGCCCGCAAGTCGTACAAGCCCGGCACCGTGGTGCCGACCAGCAGGATGCGTCCGGCCAGATCGTTCTTGGGAATGCGTCCCTTGAGGATGTCCACCGCCGACACATAACGGAACGCGCCGCCGTGAATGCCGCCGCGGCCGCGATAGGTCACCAGCGTGGTCAGATGGCGCTCGACCGGGATGAAAGTCGGGCGCGGTTTGGTGTCGAGCGCGATCGATTCCAGCGCGCCGTAATCGCGCAACTGCTGATCCGACATCACGGCATCCTGTTGCAGGAAGATCGGCTTCATGCGCGTGGCGCCGAGCGCCGAGCGCGCGCTTGCCAGCGCCAGCGATTCGTAGAAATTGTCGCCCACTTGCGCGATCAGCGGCACGCGGCGGATCAGGCCGTCGCTGTCGAGCAGCGGGTTGAAGAAGCCGCCGGCTTCGGCAGCCTGCTGCAACTGCGGCAGGTTGGCGCCGTAAGCTTTCCACCTGGTGACGTCGAGACGGCGGCCGCCCAGTGCGGCGGTGGTGAAGACCGGCTTGGGCAGCTCGCCCTTGGCGATGGCGTCTGGTTCATTGGAGAGGTTGTAGCCCATCACCACCGGACGGCCGTTGATGGCTGCCGCCATGCGCGCATCGAAATCCAGCTTGGGCTTGAGCGCCTGCAATTGCTGGCCGAATTGCGGCAGCGATTTCAGTTCGCTGTGGGCGAGGCTTTCGAGGGTGGCGTAGCCGGAGCTGTTGTCGGGTTCGGCGAACAGCACGTCGAAAGCGACGGTCTGCGCTTCGTAGCTGTCGGTCATCTTGCTGATCAGCGCGGCGACGACGTCGCGGCTCCAGGGCCAGCGGCCGATTTCGCCGATGCTCTTTTCATCGATGTCGACGATGATGATGCGGGGATCGGTTTCGACCTTGGCGATGCGCATGCGCATGTCGTAGAAGAACAGGTCGATGCGGTCGGTCAGCAAGCCGGGCAGATAACCCATCACCTGCGCGCCTGCCGCCAGCGTCAATACCAGCGCCAGCAACCAGCGCGCACCGTGTTTTGCGAAGAGACGACGCACCACAGCTTTCCCCTGAGATTTATTTGTTGCGATGATGCCAGCAGTCATGGCGAATCACAACGTGATTCGCAGAGAAGCACATTGCAACAACAGTCATCTCACGCGCCGTCGTCCTGACGAAAGTCAGGACCCGGCGACATTGAAAGCTTCAGGAGAGGCTTGAAAGGATGAACGACGCTGGGTCCCAGCGTGCGCTGGGACGACGGCGTGTTTTTTTATGCGTCAGAGCGCGTTAAGAAAATTTCCGCACAGCATCTAATGCAAGACCGGACCCGATGCTGCCAAACAGGTCGCCTTCGACTTGCCGCGCGTTCGGCACCAATGCCGCGATACGACGGCGCAGCAACTGCACGCCGCTGGAGCCGCCGGTGAAGAATACCGAATCGATTGCATCGGCCTTTACGCCGGCGTCGCTCAGCAGCTTGCCGACGGTTTGCTCCACCGATTCCACCAGGTGATCGATGCTGGCGTCGAAATCGGCGCGATGCAATTGCAGCGACTCCGGCGGGCGCAGACGATCGAGCTCGAGCGTCACCGATTCGCCGGCGGACAAACCGATCTTTGCGGCTTCCACCTGCAGCGCCAGCCAGTGTCCGGCGCGCTGCTCGACCAGGTCGAGCAGGCGCGCGAACTTCTCGCGCTCGCTGACTTCGCGATAGACGTCCTGCAATTGCTGCCAGGCCTTGCGCGTGTAGATCAGGTTGATGGTGTGCCAGGTCGCCAGGTTGAAGTAATAGCCGGACGGCACTTCGCTGTTGCTGGTGAGCTTGCTGCCCAGGCCGAGCAGCGGCATGACGCTGGCCAGGCTGAGGTATTTGTCGAAGTCGGTGCCGCCGATGTGCACGCCGCCGTTGGCGAGGATGTCGTCGCGGCGTTCTGCCTTCTTGGCGCGCTCGGGCGACAGGCGCACCAGCGAAAAGTCGGAGGTGCCGCCGCCGATGTCGGCGATGAGCACCAGCTCTTCGCTGGCGATGGTGGATTCGTAATCGAAGGCGGCAGCGATCGGTTCGTACTGGAAATCGATGTGCTTGAAACCGACCGCGCGCGCGATCTCTTCGAGCGTGTCTTGCGCCAGTTGATCGGCGTCGGCGTTGTCGTCGACAAAATGCACCGGACGCCCGAGCACCACGCTGTCGAAGCGGCGGCCGGCGGAACGTTCGCCGCGCTGTTTGAGTTCGCCGATGAATTGCGTCAGCAGCGCGCGAAACGGCAGCGCGCGGCCGCCGACTTCGGTCTGGCCGTCGATCATGCCGGAACCGAGCAGGCTCTTGAGCGAGCGCATCAGGCGACCTTCGTAGCCGGACAGGTAGGTCGACAGTGCAGCGCGACCGTAACTGAACTCATTTTCGTCGGCGTTGAAGAAGACCACCGATGGCAAGGTCATCTTGCCGTCTTCCAGCGCCAGCAAGGATGGTTGTCCCTGCCTGCTCCATCCCATCGTGGAATTGGACGTCCCGAAATCCACGCCGCAAGCGTCTGACATGCTTATCCCTGCCGTATTTTTGCAAAGGCGGGATGATATAGAAAAGCACGGCCTGTGTCTGTAGTAAAGCGGATACCTTGACGGCAACTTTCCGCATTACGGGAAAATTGCCTAAATAACAAACAAAACCCCGTGCGAGAGACTTATTTTGGGGCGAAGGTGATCCGGAAGCTCGCGCCGGGCATCGTATTTTCCGCCCGGAGCGTCCAGCCGTGCGTCCGTACGATTTCTTCGCAGATCGACAAACCCAGCCCCGCACCTTCATCGCGCCGATGCGCGCCACGCCAGAAACGTTTGAACAGCATCGGCATGGCGTCGGCGGCAATGCCGTCGCCGTGATCTCTGACCGTGATGCCTTGCCGGTTGATATCGATATCGATGGCGCTGCCGGGCGGCGCGTGATGAATGGCGTTTTCGATGAGGTTGCGCAGCAAGACGAACAAGGCGCCGCGATCGCCGGCGACCATGACGAGCTCGTCGTTGGCGACACCGACCACGTGCACATCGCGTCTCTGGGCAAGGCGCTCAAGTTGGGCGGCGGCTTCGGCGGCGATGTCCTTGACGTCGATCTCTTCCATCGCGTAATTCTGGCGCTCGCTGGCTTCGGCCAGATGCAGCAGCTGATGCACCTGGCGCGCCATGTGATCGAGATCGCGCAGCAAGGCGCTGCGGTCCTGGCCGTCGCCGCTCCCGCCATCCAGTTCGATCTGGCCGCGAATCAGCGCCAGCGGCGTCTTCAGCTCATGCGCCGCCGTGGCGAGAAATTCGCGCTGCACGCGGTAGCCGTCGTCGAGCCGTTGCAGCGCCAGGTTGAAGGCGGTGAACAGCGGCGCAAGCTCGCTCGGCACGCCTTCCAGCGACAGCCGCGCCGACAGATTGTCGACCTGGATTTGCTCCGCCGCAGCCGACGCCTTGCGTAGTGGTTTCAAGGCGCGATGCAACGTCCACACCACGATCAGACTGAACATCAACATGGCGACGATGGCGGCGGCGATGACGATTTTTTGCGTCTTTTCGCTATCGCTGTCGATGATGACGCGATGCATGCGCTCGCTGCGCATCAACTGCACGTAGAACTGCCGGTCCTCATGCGTGAACGGCAAGGTGATCACTTGCAGCACGCCGGCGCCGCCAATTATCTGGAAGCGACTGCGCCCCGGATCAAAGTCTTCGCCCTGCGGCGCGTAAGCAGTCGCGCCGCTGTCGGATGACATCAGCACCGCGCCATGCTGGTCGAGGACACGGTACACCGCATCTTGCTGGAGCACGCTGTAGACCGCCGTCATCCTTTGATTCAACTTCACGCGGTCTGGCATGCCGGCGGCGTTGAAATGCAGGCCGCTGACGATGCGTTCAGCATTGCGGCTGAGTTCGAGGTTGACCAGCATATTCGGCCCCCAGCGCAGCAACAGGGCAAACGCCAGCACGATGATGCCGCTGATGCACGTCAGCACGATTGCGGCAGTGGTCAGTAATCGAAAGGACAGGCTTTTCATGATGAGAGCTGGGCTTGCTTTTCGGCGTCCACCAGCGCGTAGCCGTGGCCGCGGATATTGGCGATCTGCAGCGTGGAGTCGATGGCGGCGAGTTTGCGGCGCAAGCGATGCAGCGCGACGTCGAGCGCATTCGGCGTGACCGGTTCGGACAAGCCCCACGCCGCCGCTTCCAACGCGGAGCGTCGCACCGTCTTGCCGGTAGCGCGCACCAGCACCAGCATCAATTGCATCTCGGCGGCGGCCAGCGATACCGATTCGTCGCCGTGACGCATGCAGCCGGCGTCCGGTTCGATGCACAGACCTGCGAATTCGGGAGAAAGACTTTGCAGCTGCGAGGGCCGCCGCATCAGCGCCCGCACGCGCGCCACCATTTCTTCCATGGAGAAGGGCTTGGGCAGATAATCGTCGGCGCCCGCCTCCAGGCCGGATACGCGGTCATGCAAGGCGTCGCGCGCAGTCAGCATCAGGCACGGGGTAAGCACGCCGCGCGCACGCAACTGCCGCACCAGATCGAGGCCGTCGCCGTCGGGCAGGCTGCGATCCAGCACCAGGACCGGATACGCCATTTGTGCGCAACCATCGGCGGCATGCGCGATGGTGGCGTAGACGTCGGTCTCGATGCCGGATGCGGCCAGCGCTTTCACGATCAACGCTGCCATCCGTTCATGATCTTCCAACAGCGCGATGCGATTCATTGCAACCTCAGAGTCCAGAACTCATTTCATAAATACCCGTGAGATGCGTTTGCCCCGGAAAGGGCGCTGGCAAGGCGGGCGACGCGTCGCGTAGCGGTGCTACGCGCAAGGAGCACAACGCAGCCAGCGCTCTTTCCGGGGCAAACCCTTCGGGAACGTCCTGTTTGGGCGTATTGCAGCGTTGCGCCGCTTGCCAAGGGTACCACCCTTGGCTGCGCGACACGCCTTGCACTACCTCCCAAACAGGATCGTTCGCACTCGCGGCTATTTATGAAATGAGTTCTAGAATTTGTAGATATAACCCAGCCGCAGTCCCGGCGCTGTCGAACGGTCCACCAGCGGGCTGTCGGTGATGCCGCTGCCGTAGTGCGTCACGCTCAGGTCGAGGAACATCGATTGCGCCTTGGTCAGGCTGTAGTCGGTACGCAATCCTACACTGGCATTGGTGGTCGACTTGCCGGTATAGGCTGCGCGCGTCGAACTCACCTCCGTCGACTTTACGCCATAGTAGTAATTGACGTAGTCGTTATTCATCCAGGTCACGCCCAGATGCGGCGTCAGCTTGACGCGACCGACGGTGAAGCCGCGCTCGGCGCCCAGCTTGATGGTCTGGCCGTTGCTGTTGCCGGCGGCCTTGAGCCACTCCAGAGAGAACTTGGCGAACGGGGCGCGCCATTCCGCCGCGCCGCCCAGCCAGAAACCGTCCTTGCGCTCATCCATGCCGTTGAGGATGGTAGCGTCGCCGGACTTGTAGCCGTCGTTGGAGTATTTGGCGCGCAACGAAAAATCGAACTGGCTGACCGTGCCCAGCTTGAAGTCTGCCGTCGTGCCTGCAACGCGGAAATGTTTGCTGTTGTACAACAGGATAGGCAAGGCAGAAGTCTTGTTGCCGTAGCCGCGATATGGGCTGCGCTGGATGCCGACGCCTAGGCCGAGGCCCCATGTCGTTGCGTCGGCCTGGGGATCTGCCTGGCTGTCGGCATTGGCGTCGATGTTGCCGATGACGTCTTGCGCCTGCGCAAAGGACGCGCAGCTGGCTGCAACGCCGAGGACGAGGATATTGAGGAAAGACTGGTAGTACCGCATGAAGACTCCCGGATTCGGATGCATCGTGTTGGAAAGGAATAGTGCGACACGATGATCCGGCAGGGAGACTTACTGTTCACTTACCGCCCGTTTTGTACCAGGCAGCCGGCTGCTACTTCTTGAGCAGCCCCAGCGCCATCAGGCTCTGCGCACTCGCCACGATGGCTTCTTCGTTCGAACGCGGAGTCCAGCCCAATACGCGGCGCGCCTTGTCGTTGCTGACCTGGCGCACCTTGCCCAACTCCGGCACCACCAGCGCCACCGAACGGTCCAGCAGTGCAAATACGCGCAACAGCCAGTCCGGCAGCAGGCGCGTCGGCACGCGTGCGGCGGCCTGGCCCAGCCGCGCTTTCAACATGCGCGCGACTGCCTGCAGGGGGATGCTCTCGCCGGCAACGGCAAGGAAGCGCTGGCCCTTTGCCGCCGGGTCGGTCATTGCCAGCAGATGCAACTGCGCCACGTCGCGCACGTCGACGATGCTAAAGGTGATGCGCGGCAGGCCGGGCATGGCGCCGTCCATCAGGCGCTTGATGATTTCGATCGAGGTGGAGACATCGGCGCCGAGCGCCGGACCGAAGACGCCGACCGGATTGACCACCGACAACTCCAGCGCGCCGCCTTCGCGCGCGATGAAATCCCAGGCGGCGCGCTCGGCCAGGGTTTTGGATTTGTAATAGGCGGCCACTTGCGGCGCGTCGGGATTGGTCCAGCTCTCTTCGGTGAAAGGCTGCGACGTGACCGGCACGCCGTAGCCGACGGCGGCAAAGGACGAGGTCAGCACCACGCGCCGGACGCCGGCGTCGCGCGCGGCACGGAGGACGCGCAGCGTGCCTTCGCGCGCCGGCACGATCAGATCGTCTTCGTGTTTCGGCACGCTGGCGGGGAACGGCGAGGCAACGTGCAACACGAAATCGCAGCCCGCCACGGCCTCCGCCCAGCCGGCATCCTTGAGCAGATCGGCGGCGGCGAAGCTCAGTCCGGCATCGGATTGCACGCCGCCGGTTTTCAGCATCGCGCGCACCTCGGCTTCGCGGGGCAATGAACGCAAGGTGGTGCGCACGCGGTATCCCGCCTCCAGCAATTGCAGGATGCAATGCACGCCGACGAATCCCGCGCCGCCGGTGACCAATACCAGTTTCCCGTTTGTACCATTCGTACCATTCGCACCGTTCGCCATGATTTTCCTTTCAGTGTTGGACGCCGCGGAATTTCGCTGGACGTCGGATCACAGGGATACTAAGCTTGAAGTCAGGTTGAAGGTCAAGCAGGCAAATCAGGCACACAGATCAAACGCACGGACGATCCCATGAAAATCAGCGAACTCGCAGAACAAACCGGGCTAACGGCGTCAGCCATCCGCTTTTATGAACGCAGCGGCCTGCTGCCGTCGCCCGAACGCGGCAGCAACGGCTACCGCAGCTATGCGGAGATCGACGTGCAGCGCGTGTACGTGATCCGCATTGCGCAGAGCCTGGGCTTTCCGCTGGACAGCGTGCGTATCTTTTTCGACGCGACGCCGGCCGGGCCTGACGACGGGACCCTGCAAAGCGTCGACGACCGGCTGCGCGAGATGGACAAGATGATTGGGGCATTGCAGACCCAGCGCCAGGACCTGCGCATGATGCGCGCGACGCTGATCGAAAGCTGGGCGACCGGCGGTTGCATCGATCCTTCGGCCATGGCCAAACGCATGAAAACGCAATTGCATACGCCCGGTGGGCGACCGGTGAAGAAACCGGCGCGCTAAGCCTCCGCGCGGCTCAGGTCGAACTCCACTTCGCGAACACTTCCGCCGCCCAATCCACAAACACGCGCAGCTTGGCGCTGAGATGGCGGTTGGGCGGATACACGATGTAGAGCGGATGCTTGTCGCGATGCCAGTCTTCCAGCACCGGCGCGAGCATCTTTTGCCGGATATACGGACGCGCCATGAAACCGAAAGTCTGGCCGACGCCAAGACCGGACAGCAACGCCGTCATGTGGGCGGTGCTCTCGTTGACGGCGACGGCGGTCGCCGCATGCATCTCCAGCGTTGCGCCATCGCGCGCGAACAGCAAGGGAAACGGCCGGCCGGTCAGCGATGAAAAATAACCGACGATATCGTGACTCTGCTCCAGCTCGGACGGATGTTTCGGCTTGCCGCGCGCTTTCAGATAGGCGGGCGTCGCGCAAGTGACGTAATCCAGTTCAGCGATCCGGCGCGCCACCAGCGTCGAGTCCTGCAGGGCGCCGCCGCGGATGACGCAATCGACGGCGTCGCCGACCATGTCCACCGCACGATCGCTGACGCCGAGATCGAGCTGGATGTCGGGATAACGCTTGCGGAAATCCGGCAGCGCCGGGATAAGGATCAGGCTGGCCAGCGAGGAACCGATGTCGATGCGCAAGCGCCCTTTCGGCTGCGCCCGCGCACGGCCGGCGGCGGCGTCCATGTCTTCCAGCTCGCCAATCAACCGCAATGCGCGCTGATAGTAAGCGGCGCCTTCCGGCGTGACGGTGACGCGGCGCGTGGTCCGTTGCAGCAGCTTGGTGCCGAGATGGCTTTCCAGCTCCTGGATCAGTTTGGTGACGGTGGGCTTGGGGATGTCGAGCGAATCGGACGCCTTGGTGAACGTGCCGGCTTCGGCGATGCGTACGAAGACGCGTAAGGCTAACAATTGATCCATTCCCTCTTCCTTTGCCTGTTTGCAGCGAGTCTGTCAGCAGACCATTATTCATACACAGAAATTATTATTTAATAAATAGCATATTTATTTATAAAATAGATAGTTATATCGTTCTCCTACACCCCGGGCCTGTTAGCAATTAGTTTTCGAGTGCGAACGCGCGGCAGGCGTTGACTGCCTAGGCGCAGCGACGCGACGTAGCGGTGCTACGGCAAGGAGCTGCAACAACGGCAGGCGACGCCTGCAGCCGTTCCCGAAGGGTTGCTGGCAGAAATCGCGCTAGCGGCGTTGCATGGCTAGCAGGTGGGCCCACCACCTGCTACGCCACGCGCCTTGCCAGCACGATTTCTGCCAGCAACGCACCTCGAAAACTAATTGCTAACAGGCCCCCACCACTCCCAAGGAGAACGAAATGAGCAAGAAACTGGACAACAAAATCGCCCTCGTCACCGGCGGCACCAGCGGCATCGGCCTGGCAACCGCCAAGGCTTACGCAGAGCAGGGCGCGAAGGTATTCATCACCGGTCGCCGTCAGGCGGAACTGGATGCAGCAGTCAAGGCTATCGGCGACAATGCCGTCGGCGTGCAGGCAGACTCCACCAAACTGGCGGACCTCGATCGCGTGTTCGACGTGATCCGCACCAAGGCCGGCCGTCTCGACGTGCTGTTTGCCAACGCCGGCGGCGGCAACATGCTGCCGCTCGGCCAGATCACCGAAGAACATTTCGACGAGACCTTCAACCGCAATGTGAAAGCCGTGGTCTTCACCGTGCAGAAGGCCTTGCCGCTGCTGTCGCGCGGCGCATCGGTGATCCTCAGCGGATCGACCACCACCACCATGGGCACCGCCGCCTTCAGCATCTACAGCGCCACCAAGGCCGCCGTGCGCAATCTGGCGCGCAGCTGGACGCTGGACCTGAAAGAAGCCGGCGTGCGCGTGAACGTGATCAGCCCCGGCCCGATCCGCACTACCGGCCTGGTCGAACTGGCCGGCAATGATCCGGCGCAGCAACAAGGTTTGCTGGATTACCTGGCAAGCCAGGTGCCGATGGGCCGTGTCGGCGAACCGGAAGAAATCGCCAAGGCGCTGGTGTTCCTGGCCTCGGACGACAGCAGCTACATGAACGGCGCCGAGATGTTCGTGGATGGCGGCATGGCGCAGGTGTGATGACCGATGGGTTCGATCCTATTTGGCAATGGCGCAGCCGTGGTCGAGCAAGACCTCGGCGCTGCCGTGCTCGCTTTTGTCGAAGTTGACCGGCATGTTGATCAGATAAAAGCCTTCGTCGCCGCCGTCGAACCGGGCGCCGGTCAGCAGCAGCGATTGCGCGCCCATCGAGGTCGCGGCGTGCGCACTGCGCGCAGCAGCCAGCTTGAACGGATTCTGCGTTTGCAAGGCGTCGCCGCTCAACCGCATGACCGAGTAGACGTGGCCATCGAGCGCCAGCGGCATCCACTTGCCGAGCGGATCGCGCCGGTGCGCCGACAGCACCTGCGGCAAGTCGGCGCGCATGCAATCGATATGAATATGCAGCTGCAACTGGCTGCGTGCTGCCGCCGAGTTGACTTCCAGCCCGATCTGGCTCGGTTCCAGCGGGCGGCCGAGCGCATCGCCGACGCGGTGGCGCTGCTCCCAGGCGTATTGCCAATAATTCGGCGCATCGGCCTGCAGCAACTCGCGGCTTTCAATGCCGGACAAGCGCACCGTCGGAATCAGCAGGTATTGCGCCGCGCCGACGATGTCCTTGAGGATGATGAAGCCGCGTTCGCGATCGACCATGGCGCAAGGCTTGGGGTCGCCGGTTTTTTCGCTGTTGGGCACGCATTGCTGGCTGACGATTTGCCACAGCGCGTCGGGGTTGGCCGCTTGTACTGGTGCGGCCGATATCGCCAGAAAACATGACAACGCACAAGCAAGTGCGGCAAAGGAAAAGAAGCGCATAGTGAATAGTGTGTGAAGAGTCGCGGCGACTTTACTCTAGCCGTCGGATATGTCGCCGTAATTACAGCAAGGTACATCATCTCCGGCCCCAATAAAAAACGCCGGAACGATCCGGCGCTTTTTATTTCTCGATATCTTTGGCAGCTTGCACCAGGCACTTGGACAATTTGTCGAAGTGCAGCCAGGCAGCCTGGCTCAGTTCCACCTGCTTGCGGCGCGGATCGTCGGTATCGGCCAATACGATCCAGCCTTTTTCGCGCATGGACTTCAGGCGCGTGTGCAGCATCGCCGGCGAACCGAACTCGCTCTGCGCCATCAGGTCGCGCACGGACAAGCGCTGCTGCTCTTGTCCTGCCTGCGCGATGAATGCAAGGATGCGGTCTTCCAGCGGATCCAGCGACGACAGCGACGGCAAGCCGCGCAGCGCGTTGGCAAGCTGAAGAAAGCGCAGGTAGATATCTGCGGGACGGGCGGGTTTATCCATGGCTACGATATTTGTCTTGGTATATAGCAGGCAGAAATGTTTTAGCTATTTTTGAAATATGTTCTTAATTTCATAACGAATGATACGCCAATGCTGCGATAATTGGCAATTCGGGCTCGATACGGCCGTCAGATACGCGGCGATTTAGCCACAGGTATTTCCGTACGTCACAAAATGCACATAAAAACTGCGTAACATACGCGCCGTTATGGACACCAATCCTCCACCGACTTCCCGCCTGCGTCTCGGTCTCGCTACGGCAAGCCTGACCGCCGTTTGCTATCTGCTGTCCTACATGGCGAACGACTGGCTGTTCAAGCAAACCGAGTTCACGCAGGGTATTGCCTGGATCTACCTGCCGGCGGGAGTGCGCCTGATCTGCACGCTGCTGTTCGCCGAGGCGGCGCTGATCGGCATCTTTGTCGCCTCCCTGCTCGCAGCCTGCCTGTACAACCTGTTTCCGGGCGATCCGGTCACCACCGCAGGCTATGCAGTGATTTCCGCACTGGCGCCTTATCTGGCGTATCGCTTCACACTGGAAGGCATGGATCTGCGGCGTTCGCTCACCAATCTGACCACCGCACGCCTGATGTTGTGCGTGCTGATCTATGCCTTGTCCAACCCTCTTCTGCAACTGATCTGGTTCGCCTTCCGCGGCGTTTCGTACCACTTCTGGGCGGGCCTGATCGTCATGTCGATCGGCGACCTGATCGGCTCGCTGATCGTGGTCTACACGATCAAGACTTTATTGTCCTTCATTCCATTGCCTGATCGTTAAGATTTTTCTCGCGTGCTCGTTGTAATACGCACGAAATAATTCCCCGCTACGCTTCCGCATCGTTATAAAAATTATAGCGATAAGCCATTTGTATATCTGCAACGGGAGCAAGCATGCGTAGCTGGGACGAACCCAAAAAACGGAAGGCCCGCGTCGAGATCATTCCGATGATCGACGTGATGATGTTCTTGCTGGTCTTTTTTGTACTGATCAGCCTGAACGTGATTCCTGCGCTCGGGCTCAAAACGCATCTGCCCAGTTCCAGCACGGCGCAGGACCTGAAGCCGCAAGCCAAGGCCGTCATCACGATCGGCCTGAAGGATGTGATCCAGGTCGACGGCGTCGATACGCCGCTCAGCGGCCTGATCGGACGCCTGAACGAGATCCGCAAGGACGGTGAGAAGCTCAACGTCATCGTCAACAGCGACCGCGGCGTGGAAGTGCAGCGCCTGGTGGATGTGATGGATGCGTTGAAGCAAGGCGGTTTCGATTCCATCGCCATCGCTACCCGTAAATCATGATTACCGCCGCTCCGCCGCTACTGTTCCGCTTCCGCGAGACCGTCGCCGCCATGCCGTCGGTACTGGCGCTGATTGCGCTGGCATTGCTGGGCGTGCAGCAGACCGTCAAGCTGGTGCAGCATACCGACGAGACGCCGGTGCAGATTTCGCTGATGTCGCCGGAGCCTCCTGCCCCTGTTCCGGAAACGCCCAAACCGGTACAACCGCCGGAGCCGCCCAAACAAAAGATCGTGCAGCCGCCTTCGCCGACGCCCAGACCACAGGCAGCGCCGAAGCCCTTGATGAATTCGCCGGCCCCAAGCACGCCTGCCGCGACAAGCACGCCGGAGCTGCCGGCAACAGCGCCGCGCACCGCAGAGGCGGCCCCCGTTGCACCAGCGCCGGCGCCTGCGCCGCCTCCGGTTCCGACGGCGCCGGTCAAGCCTGCTGCCGCAAATGTCGAAGCGGAATACGTCGGCAAGCTGCGCGCGCATCTCAACAGCATCAAACGCTACCCGACGGGGCGCGAAGCCAGCCAGCTGCGTCCGCAGGGCAAGGTCCGCCTCTGGTTCATCCTCAAACGCGACGGTTCGGTGGTCGATGTCGGTATCGACTCATCCTCGAATTCGATGCTGCTTGATGACGCCGCACGCAAGACCATCAATCGCGCCAGTTTCAGCGCCTTCCCCGAGAACACCTGGGCAGGCGAGAGCACACACCGTTTCACCGCAGAGCTGGAATTCATTCCGGGCGGCTGAGGCCTCAGCCGACGGACATCCACGCATTTTTACTACAACGCCAATACCACCTTCAGGGGAGTAAGAACATGCACCACAAACTTAGCCGGCTATCGCTGCTGATCTCCGGCATCTTCATGGCATCCAGCCCCATCGCTTACGCTGCCGACGACACCACCGAAGTCGGCAAGGTGACCGTGCAGGGTTCTGCCGGCACGCCGCAAGCCACCGGTCTGATCCAGGCCGAAGAATCGCCCAAGGCGCGCAGCTCGGTCAATCGCGATTACATCGAAAAGCAAAGCGCCACCGGCAATCCATACCAGATGATCAATCTGTTGCCGGGCGTGAATACTTATGACCAGGACGGCACCGGCCTGTTCGGCGGCAATATCCGCGTGCGCGGCTTCAACAGCGACCAGCTCGGCTTCACCATCAACGGCGCGCCGGTCAACGACTCCGGCAGCTTCGCCGTCTATCCGCAGGAATACACCGATGCCGAAAACCTGTGCGACGTCTTCGTCACACAAGGCTCGACCGACACCGAAGCGCCGCACGTCGGCGCCTCCGGCGGCAACATCGGCATGACCTTGTGCAGCCCGGAAGATGAACGCCGCTTCCGCGTCTCCACCATCTTCGGCTCCAACAATCTGCGCAAGCAGTACGTGCGCGTGGATTCCGGCAAGATCTTCGATGGCAAGTTCAAGTTCTTCCTGTCGTATTCGAACACCACGGCCGACAAGTTCAAGGGCCAGGGCGGCGCCGACAAGCAGCACATGGATTTCAACAGCAAGCTCGACCTGGGCAGCGGCAGCTTCATCGACGGCAGCCTGATGTACAACACGGCCGTCAACAACAACTACCGTTCGCTGACCAAGGCGCAAATCGCCCAGTTCGGCCGCGACTACGATTTCGGCACACGTGCTCCGGTGCACCAGCCCGGCGTCAACGGCACTGCGCAAAACGATTCCAACTACGCAGCCAACGCCGGCATCAACACCGGCAACAAAGATTTGTACTACGGCTACAACCTCAATCCATTCCGCAATTACCTGGCGACCGTCAATGCTCACTTCCAGTTGACGCCGACCTCCAGCGTCGACGTCAATCCTTACATGTGGTACGGCTTCGGCACCGGCGCCAACCAGTTGCAGACACTGACCGAAGGCAACGCCGGCAACCTGCTGGGCGGCGGCGTACGCGACATCAACGGCGACGGCGACACGCTCGATACGGTGTTCGTCTATGAAGGCAGCCGCACGCGTACTTATCGCCCGGGCGTGACGCTGAAGTACAACCAGCAGATCGACAACCATCGCCTGATGTTCGGTTATTGGTACGAGCGTGCTCGCCACCAGCAAACCGGCCAATTCTCGACCATCGACAACAACGGCAATATGGCCGACATGTGGCAGAACAATCCTGGCGCCTGGATCAAGAACCAGGACGGCACTTACGTCCAGTATCGCGACACGCTGACCATCAGCACCGGCAAGTCGGCTTTCGTGCAAGACAGCATCAGCATGCTGCAGGACAAGCTGAACCTGCAACTGGGTGCGCGCTACTCCAGCATCGACCGCAATTTCACCAACAATCCCAGCCAGAGTGCGACCGGTTTTTACACACTGCAAAAATCGTACTCGGACTTGCTGCCCAGCCTGGGTCTGAAGTATCAGCTGGATCAGGCGCGCTCGGTGTTTTTCAACGCGGCCAAGAACTTCAAGGCGCCGGGCAACTTCTCCTACTTCGGTCTGCTGTCGGGCAACACGATCGTCAACGGAGTATCCACCGGCGGTACGGTGCGCAACGTGCCGGTCGACAAGGAAACCTCCTGGAATTACGACCTCGGCTATCGTTACTCGACCGAAAAAATGACCTTCTCCAGCTCGGTGTTCTACATCGACTACACCAACCGCATCGCCTCGTCGTATAACCCGGATACCGGCAACCGCACCGACTTCAACGTGGGCGATTCCACCTCTAAGGGTTTCGAGCTGGAATCCGGTTACGCGCTGACGCGCAATCTGGCGCTGTACGGTTCGCTGTCCTACATCAAGAGCAAGATGAAGCAGAACATGCGCTGGGACGCGACCAACTCGCTGCCGACCGCCGGCAAGGAATTCCCCGACACGCCTAACTGGCTGAGCGGCCTGAGCCTGCAATATGCGCAGGACGGCTGGTACGTGTTCGGCCAGGCCAAGTACACCGGCCGCCGTTATTCCACACTGGTCAACGACGACGCGCTGGGCGGCTACACCTTGTTCAATGCCGGTGCGGGCGTGACCTTTCCGTCGGCGGCATGGATCAAGAAGCCGACCGTACGTTTCAACGTCTCCAACCTGTTCGACAAGCAATACCTGAACATGAGTTCGAGCAGCGGCAGCCAGTTCACCACCAATGCACAAACCATCGGCAGCATCGCCGGCACGGCGCCGTCGTTCTATGTGAGCGCACCGCGTACGTTCTCGGTCACCCTGACGGCGGATTTCTAATCGTCAGTTTCTGCGGGCGACGGGTGCAAACCTGTCGCCCTGAACATCTGCAAGAGAGGCAATCATGAACATGCAAATACTCCACGAAGTCGCTTTTTACCTGATGTACGCCTGCGCGGCGCTGGCCATCTTCGTGATCGTCGAGCGCGGCCTGTTTTTCGGTTACACGCTGCGCCAGGCCATCGGGCTGGAAAAGGCCATGACGCACGCCGTGCAACACGTGCGCGAATTGCCGGACGAGCTGCGCTCCCGCGCCAGCCTGCCGTTGGCGCTGGTGTCGGAAATCCTGGCGGAAAAGCATCATCTTGATTCCGACAAGGATCTGGAAGACTTCAGCGAATCGGTCTACATCGCCAATCGCGGCGCCGTGCAGGAACGTCTGTGGATTCTCGATACGATCGTCACCGCCGCCCCGCTGCTGGGACTGCTGGGCACCATCCTCGGCATCATCGATACCTTCAAGGCGCTGGCAGTCTCCGGCGTGTCCGATCCGGGCCAGGTGTCGCAAGGCATCGGCACCGCGCTCTATGCGACGGCGCTCGGCATCGGCATTGCGGTGGTCGGCATGTTCTTCTTCAACATGTTTCAGGAACGCATCGAGCGCATCAACGATCATCTGAAAGTACTGATGCTGCGCGCCTGCGTCGGCCGCATTGCCGGACAGGATCAACCGCAGCCGCACAACGGCAAGCTGCACGTTGCCTGACCGAATAATCCTCCATCACCCCACTGACATGCGCTCATTGCATAAACTCAATCAACTGCTCTGCACTCTCGGCGTCGCGCTTGCCTTGCACGGTAACGCCAGAGCGGAGTTCGCCATTCCAGGTTTTGAACTGGTCCACACCGTGCCGCAGGAGACCGCACTTGCCACGCCCGACCTGCGCGATGCAGTCACGGTGTGGAATGGCATGTTCGATGCCGCACAGCGCGAGATCGTGTTCGGCCAGTTCTACGTCGCCGGCAAGCCGGGAGAAGCGCTTGACGGCATCATTGCGCATCTGGCTGCTGCAGGACAGCGCGGCGTGAAGATCCGCTTCCTGATGGAAAAAAAGGGCGAGTTTGCTTCCGACCAGGCCACCATCGACCGGCTCAGGCAGATTCCGAATCTGGAATTCCGCCAGCTCGACTACGCCAAACTGACCGGCAACGGCATCATCCACGCCAAGTATCTGGTGGTTGACGGCGAGAGTGCTTATGTCGGCAGCCAGAATTTCGACTGGCGTTCGTTCAGCCACATCCACGAGACCGGCCTGCGTATCAGCGACGCGACGATTGCGAGACAGGTGCAGCAAATCTTTGAAACCGACTGGCATGCGCAGGAGCTGGTCGCACAGGGCAAGCCTGTTCCCGTGCTCAATACCGGCGTGGTTCCGGCCGACGACAAACAGGCCGCATACCTGGTCGCCAGTCCCAATGCCTTCAACCCTGCCGGCGTAGGCGATTCGCAAACCGAGCTGGTGCGCTTGCTGGCGGCGGCCAAAACCGAGGTGCGCGTGCAACTGCTCGACTATGCGCCGCTCAGTTACGGCCCCAACAAGACGCGCCCTTACTATGCGGTGATCGACAATGCGATTCGCGCGGCGCTTGCGCGCGGCGTCAAGGTCAAGCTGATGGTGTCGAGCTGGAATACCGAGCAGCCGGCGATCCGCTACCTGCAAAGCCTGGCCGTATTGCCGAACATGGAAATCCGTATCGTCACCTTGCCGCAGGCGTCGTCGGGCTTCATTCCGTTCGCACGCGTAATCCACACCAAGTCCATGTCTGTCGACGGCCGGGTCGCCTGGATCGGCACCAGCAACTGGAGCGGTGGTTATCTCGACAATTCACGCAATCTGGAAGTCGTGATCCGCAACGAGAAGATGGCCAGACGCGTGGCCGAACTGCATGAGCAGACCTGGAGTTCGCCTTACGCCCAGCCTGTCGAGGTGCTGAAAAACTACCCGCGGCCGGTAAAGGGAAAAGAGCAGCCCGAACCCTGAAGGGAAAGTTGCGCTACATTGGAGGCTCAGTCTATTCAGCATGACGGAGCCTCCATGAATCCCATCCCCACCATCACGCTCAGCAACGGCGACCGCGTGCCCGCCCTTGGCCAGGGCACCTGGAACATGGGCGAGTCGGCCGCCCGCGCCGCCGATGAAGTCCGCGCCCTGCAGCACGGTATCGAACTCGGCATGACGCTGATCGACACCGCCGAAATGTACGCCGACGGCGGCGCCGAAAAAGTTGTCGGCCGAGCCATTGCCGGCCGCCGCGACCAGGTCTATCTGGTCAGCAAGGTGCTGCCGTTCAACGCCTCGCGCCAGGGCACCGTCAAGGCATGCGAAGCCAGCCTGAAACGCCTGGCGGTTGATCGCATCGATCTCTATCTGTTGCACTGGCGCGGCACGCCGCCGTTTTCCGCCACTATCGAGGCCATGGAAACCCTGATCGATCAGGGCAAGATCGGCGCCTGGGGCGTGAGCAATCTGGACAACGACGACATGGCCGAATTGCTGGAGCAGGACAACGGCCATCACGTGCAGGTCAACCAGGTTTTGTACAACTTGTCGCGACGCGGCATCGAGTTTGATCTGCAGCCTTATTGCACCGAACGGAACGTTGCCGTCATGGCGTATTCGCCCATCGAGCAAGGGCGCATCCTCAAGGATCCGACGCTGGCAGCCGTCGCCAAACGCCACGGCGTCACGCCGGCGCAGATTGCACTGGCGTGGACGTTGCGGCGCCCGGGCGTGATCTCGATTCCGAAGGCGTCGACCTTGCAGCATGTGCAAGACAATCGCGCGTGTCTGGAGGTGAGCTTGAGTGCAGCCGATCTCGCCGAGCTTGACAAGGCCTTCCCGCCGCCGAAAAAACGCCGTCCGCTGGAGATGCTGTGAACATGTGCGGAGATCGAATCGGCAAGTAATCGCTCTCTGCAGATGCAGCGGATTCAAAAGCAAGCGGCGGAGTGTTGCCGCAATGTCTTCTTCCTACACTGTGCGACTGGCATGTGAAAGGATGAATCGATGAACACCGTTGTGGAACGCTCCAACACCATCGCGCAGCGCGCCCATGCGCTGCACTGGCAAGAAATCGGCGCCGAGCTGAATCAATACGGCTGCGCCCGCTTGCCGGCGCTGCTGACTATGCACGAATGCGACGCGCTGATTGCGCGTTATGCCCGCGATGAAATCTACCGCAGCCGCGTGGTGATGGAACGCCACGGCTTCGGGCAAGGGGAGTACAAGTATTTCAGCTACCCTTTGCTGGAAATCATCGGCGAATTGCGCAACGCCTTCTACCCGCACCTGGCGCCGCTGGCCAATCGCTGGAACGAGGCGATGGGTATCGAGGTGCGCTATCCCCCTGCGCATGCGCAATTCATTGCGCGCTGCCACGCCGCCGGTCAGTTGAGGCCGACGCCGCTGATCCTCAAATATCAGGCGGGCGACTACAACTGCCTGCATCAGGACTTATATGGCGAACATGTCTTTCCGATACAGATGGCGATCTTGCTGTCTGACCCGGGACGCGATTTCAGCGGCGGCGAATTCGTCATGACGGAGCAGCGTCCACGCATGCAGTCGCGCGCCGAAGTGGTGCCGCTACGCAAGGGCGACGCGGTGATATTCGCCGTCAATGAACGGCCGGTGCAAGGCACGCGAGGGTTTTACCGGGTGAAGATGCGTCACGGTGTGAGTCGCTTGCGGTCCGGTCATCGCTATACGGCGGGTGTGATTTTTCATGATGCGCTGTGAGGGAAACCCTCACATGAAATAAAAACGGCACTCTCGCAATGAACGAGAGTGCCGTGATGTTGCTGCCTGTGGCGATCAGGCCGACTTGATGTTGTCCGGCGACAGCGGAATCTTGCGTACGCGCTTGCCGGTCGCGGCAAACAAGGCGTTCGCCACCGCCGGGCCGACCAGAGCGGTCGCCGGTTCACCGATGCCGCCCGGCTTCTCGGTGCTCTTGACCAGGGTGACGTCGATACGCGGCATCTGCGACATGCGGATGACCGGATAGTCGTGGAAGTTGGTCTGCTGCACCCGGCCCTTGTCGAGCGTGATTTCGGCGCCTAGCGTGGAAGACAGGCCGAAGGCGATGCTCGACTGCAACTGCGCTTCGACCGTGTCGGGATTCACCATCTGTCCGAGATCGGCGGCGACCCAGATTTTATGCACGGTGATTTCGTTGTCTTTCACCGATATTTCCGCGACCTGCGCCATATAGGTGTCGTAGCCTTCCATCAGGGCGATGCCGCGGCTATGTCCTGCCGGTAGCGGTTTGCCCCAGCCGGCTTTGGTCGCCGCGATCTTGAGCACGTTGGCATAGCGCGGTTGCTTGTCGAGCAAGGCCAGGCGGTATTGGTAGGGATCCTTGCCGGCGGCGGCGGCCAGCTCGTCGATGAAGCTTTCGTTGGCGAAGGCGTTAAGCGCATGGCTGACCGATCGCCAATAGCCGACGCGCAAGCCGCTGTCGTGTTCGATCAGTTCCTGCGTCATGTTGGGGATGTCGTAGCCCACCACGGAGGCTTCCGCCATGAAGGGATCCAATGTGCCCTTGGGCAGGCCGAAGGCGCGTTGCGTCACCGACTGCGAGGTGAGCTGGAAGGTCAGCGCCACCGGCTTGCCGGACGCATCGAGTCCCGCCGCCATGCGGTGGAAAGCCATCGGCCGGTAGAAGTCGTGCGTGGTGTCGTCTTCGCGGCTCCACAGCAGTTTGACGGGTTTGCCGACGGCTTTGGAAATCTCCGCCGCCTGCACCGCGAAATCATATTCCAGACGCCGGCCGAAACCGCCGCCGAGGAAGGTGGTCTTGACGGTGACGTCTTCCGGTTTGAGTCCCAGCGCTGCGGCGACATTACCTTGCGTACCCTGCTGGAATTGCGCCGGGCCGACCACCAGGCATTTGCCATCCTTGTAATCCGCGGTGAAATTCTGCGGTTCCATGGTGGCGTGCGCCAGCAGCGGCGA
Organism: Herbaspirillum rhizosphaerae; assembly: GCF_001189965.1. GTDB lineage: Bacteria > Pseudomonadota > Gammaproteobacteria > Burkholderiales > Burkholderiaceae_D > Herbaspirillum > Herbaspirillum rhizosphaerae. The sequence goes on along the minus strand of NZ_LFLU01000029.1, from coordinate 2,177 downwards.
CCAGTATTCGGCCTGCATGGTCTTGGCGGCGGTCTTCATGGCGGTGTCGGCATCGCCGGTTTTCTTGATCGGCGTCGGCGTATCTTTGGCATTGCGGATGCCTTCCATCATCGAGGCATTGTCGATCTTCGCGACTGGACCTTCATCCCAGGTGATGGTCAGCGCTTCGCGGGCTTTTTTTGCATGCCAGTAGCTGTCGGCGACCACGGCGACGCCGTCGCGAATCTGTACAACGTCGATCACGCCTGGCATGGCCTTGGCTTTGCCGGCGTCGAAGCTGGTGACTTTGCCGCCGATGACCGGGCACTGTTCGAGCGAGGCGTACACCATGCCCGGCAATTTGACGTCGATGCCGTAGACCGCCGTGCCGTTGACTTTCGAGGGCGTATCGAGACGCTTGGTGGCCTTGCCGATGATCTTGAAATCTTTAGGATCCTTCAGGACGACGTCTTTCGGCACCGGCAGTTTCGAAGCGGCATCCGCCAGCTCGCCGTAGGTCGCCTTGCGTCCGCCCGGGCCGATGACTTTGCCGTTGCTGACACTCAGTTTATCGGCGCTGATCTGCCACTTTTCTGCAGCGGCGCTGACCAGCATGGTGCGCACCTGGGCGCCGGCCACGCGCAGTTTTTCCCAACCTTCGCGCACCGAGGTCGAGCCGCCGGTGAGCTGGCCGCCAAGCAGCGAATTGATATAGACGTCGCCGACCGGCGCGATTTCGACTTTGACTTTGCGAATGTCGACGTCGAGTTCTTCGGCAATCAGCATGGGCATGGAGGTATAGACGCCCTGCCCCATTTCCGAACGCGCGGAAATCAGCGTAATGGTGTTGTTGTCGGCAATGTGCACCCAAGCGTTTGGCGTGTAGAGCGTACCGGCCGCCTGCGCTTCGCTCACTGCGCCGGGCAAGCTGACGCCCAGTGTCAGACCGCCGCCGACGACGGCCGTCACCTTGAGAAAATCACGTCGTGTGGTTGTCATGGTGATCTCCTCAGGCCTTGCGCATTTCCGCGGCAGCGCTCTTGATGGCGGCGCGGATGCGGTTATAGGTGCCGCAGCGGCAGATGTTGCCGCTCATGGCGTTCTCGATGTCGGCGTCCGACGGATTTTTGTTGGTGCGCAGCAGCGCCGCGGCACTCATCAGTTGACCCGACTGGCAATAGCCGCATTGCGGCACGTCATGCGCAATCCAGGCTTTTTGCAGAGGATGGGAATTGTCTTTGGAGAGGGATTCGACGGTGGCGACCTTCTTGCCGGCGGCTGCCGATACCGGTGTCTGGCAGGAGCGTATCGGCGCGCCGTCGAGCTGCACGGTACAGGCGCCGCACAAGGCCATGCCGCAACCGAACTTGGTGCCGGTGAGACCGATTTCATCGCGGATCACCCATAACAGCGGGGTGTCCGGTTCCGCCTTGACTGTGACTTGCTTACCGTTGAGGTTGAAGCTGGTTGTCATCTTTTAACTCCTCCGACGTCCTGTTGGGTAGAACATCGGGGAAGACGCCAATCCGTCCGGATGTCCGTGCCTGGCGCGCTCGAGAGTAATGCGGAGAATGTGGCGATTGCGGATTTCGCAAGCTGTTCTGCACCGGATCCGTCTCGATTGCGTTTGCAGATAATAGGCTTATCCGGAAAATTTTGCAGGGAGATTTTTCCGCTATTCCCGACGAAATACGGCGCTGGTGGCGGATTCCCGGATGGAAGGGTATTGGATGGCGATTCCTGGAGTTACCTGTCCGGTTTATTTTTTGAGGTTGGCGGTGAAGTTTTGTAATTGGTTTTAGTAAGGCGGCCGGCTGGCTGCGATTTTTGATTTGGAATGATTTGCTTGTGGAATGAAAAGAAGGATTGAGACGAACTGTTGATTCAAATGCGGAGTTCAGAATATCGGGGCAGATCCTTGGTGGCTATTGAACATTAAAGAATGCGCACAAGGAATGCGGTTGCCAACTGCGATGTCCCTCAGAGCGGAGCCAGAAGTCTTCAGAAGGAAGAATGATGGTGAGATAGTGAGCCGGGATCTGTCGCCGGCAAGATGATGCAGATTAAAGCTGGAAGAAGGTATAGCCAAGGGCGGATGTTGCCGATGCTTGAGAAGCGAGTGAGGCGATGAGTGGTCAGCGGGGTCTTGCGAGGGAGAAGGGTTGCGATGATTTGGAGTGGCGATCGGCGAGCGCATA
>NZ_LFLU01000028.1 GCF_001189965.1 Herbaspirillum rhizosphaerae | reverse complement strand
CGCTTCGCCTCGCCAGAAATCACTCGCCTTCGGCTTTGTGATTTCCACTTTCACCTTCTGTCTCAATTAATTGCACCGTCGTCCCAACGAACGCTGGTACCCAGTGGCGTAAGTGCTTCAGTAAGTGCACCAACGCACTCCGTCAAGGCTACTTCGCCTTGCTCTCATCCCGCGCAATCACGACACTCATTTTGTCGAGCGTGAGGCGCTTGCGTACGACCTCGTTGATCTGCTCCAGCGTCAACGCAGCGATGCGCTGATCCAGTTGCGCAGCCCAGGCGTAGGTGCGATCCAGGTCCAGCAGGTTGACCCAGCCGTTGCTGATGGTGTCGTCCTGCGCACGGGCTTGTTCGCGTTGCTGGCGGATGCCGGATTTGGCGCGGTCGAGTTCTTCCTGGGTGAAGCCGTCCTTGATCGCGCGCTGCAATTCTTCGCGGATGGCGGCGTCGACCTTGTCCAGGTTCTGGGGCGCAGCGATGGCGCCGATGCCGATTTGTGCGGCATTGCTGATGGCGCTGACCGACAGGAAGGAGCTGATGCTGTAGGACAGGCCTTCACGCTGGCGCACACGGTCGGCCAGGCGCGACTTGAGGCTGGCGCCGCCGATCAGGTAGTTGGCGACGACCAGCGCCGGGTAGTCGGGATCCTCGTCGCGCATGTCGAGGTTGAGGCGGGCGATGAAGGTGCCGTTTTCCTTGTCCGGGGTGTTGATCGTCAGGCGCGCCGGCGCGATGTCGGCGTAGTCTTGCAACACCCGTTGATAGGGCGCCGCGCTGGTCCAGGTGGACAGGCTTTGCTGGATGGTGCGTGCGGCGGCGTCGGAATCGAAGTCGCCGACGATGGCGATTTCACCCGAGGATGCGCCGTAGAAGTTGCGGTGAAAGGCTTTGACATCGTCGAGCGACAGCGCCTGCACTTCGGCGATGCGCAGGTCCAGCGAGCGTGCCGCGCGCCAGTCGCCGGCCGGGTAATGGTCGAAGTGCTTGGCCAGCGCTTCCTGTGCGCGCGAGGTCGGATCGTTGCGCGAGGATTCCAGGCTGACCAGGGTTTGCTTGCGCAGCTGTTCGAACTCGGCAGCGTCGAAGCGCGGGTGTTGCAGCACGTCGGCCATCAGGCGCAGGGCGGCGTCGAGGTTGCCGCGCGTGGTCTGGAAGTTGTAGACGCCGCCGCTGATCTTCAGTCGGGCGAACTCGTCGGCCAGCTGCTCGCGCGTCATCGTTTGGCTGCCGCGACCCAGCATTTCACCGGTCATGCCGGCGACGGTCCGCTTGCCGAACAGGCTTTGGGCATCGCCCCAGTCCAGCTTCATGCTGACCGAGACGGTCTGGCCGCGGGTCTTCTTCGGCAGCAACGCGACCTTCAGCCCGCCAATACGGATGTGCTGGGTGCGCTGGTCCAGGTTCGCAGGCGACGAGTCAAAGGCTTCGCCGGTGGCGATGGCCGCGCGCGGCTGATAGTTTTGCAGCACGCTGTCGACACTCGGCGCAGCGGGAATATCGCTGCGCTGCGGCTGGTCTTCAGGGATGAACAAGCCGACGGTGCGGTTGTCGCGGCGGAAGTAGCTGGCGGCTGCTGCGGCGACCTGTTGCGAGGTCATTGCGGCGACCTGATCGCGCCCGGCGAACAGCAGGCGCCAGTCGCCCAGCGCCAGTACGTTGGACAAGGCGATGCCGATGCGCTGGTGGTCGCTCAGCAGCTTTTCGTAGGCGTTGGCATTGCTGACGCGCACACGCGCCATCTCTGCTTCCGTCGGTGGCGTGGCGGCGAAGGATTCGATGGCGTCGGTCAGCGCCTGGCGCACCGGTTCCAGCGCTTCGCCTTTCTTGACCACGGCGCCGATGATCTGCAGTCCCGGCGCATAGCCGCCCAGCTGGAATTGCAGGATCGCGCTGGCCTTGCCGGTCTCGACGAGCAGCTTGTGCAGGCGGCCGTTGGGCGTGTCGGCCAGGATGTCGGCGGCAATGCCGATGGCGTCCGAATCAATGTGCAGGCCGGCCGGGATCTTGTAGCCGACATACACCAGCTGCACGTCGCCGCTGCGGCGGATGGTGAACTGGCGCTCGCCGTCCTGGGTCGGTTCCACCGTCCAGAAGTCGGGCAGTACGCGCGCCGGCTTCGTCATCTTGCCGAAACTCCGGTTGACCCACTCCAGCACCTTGGCCGGATCGAACTTGCCGGCGATCAGCAGCACTGCATTATCGGGTTGGTAATACGTGCGGTAAAAGGCTTGCAGGTTTTCGATCTTGACGTGCTCGATATCGCTGCGATTGCCGATAGTCGCATTGCCGTAGTTGTGCCAGTCGAAGGCGACGCTTTGCATGCGCTTGACCATGACCGAGCTTGGCGAGTTTTCTCCGCTTTCGAACTCGTTGCGCACCACGGTCATTTCGCTGTCCAGATCCTTGCGCGCGATGAAGGAGTTCAGCATGCGATCCGCTTCCATGGCGATGGCCCATTGCAGGTTCTCGTCGCCGGCGGGGAAGAATTCGTAATAGTTGGTGCGGTCCAGCGACGTGGTGCCGTTGAAATTCATGCCGCGCTTGCTGAATTCCTGCGGGATCGCGCTGTGCTGCGGCGTGCCTTTGAACATCAGGTGCTCCAGCAGATGCGCCATGCCGGTCTCGCCGTAGTTCTCCTGGCGCGAGCCGACCAGATAGGTCATGTTGACAGTGACGGTCGGCTTGCTGGCGTCAGGCATGAGCAACAGCTTGAAGCCGTTGCTGAAACGGTATTCGCTGATGCCTTCGGCGGACGGCCCTGGCGTGACGCCGGACGGCAGCGGCACAGGCGCATCGGCAGCCTGGGCCGCAGTGGCAGAAGCAGCAGAAGCGGCAAGAGTCAGGAGCAGCGGAAGAGTGTAACGGGCAATGCGGCGAGAAAAGGACGCGGGACGGAGCAGAGGCATGTTTTCCTGAATGGATGATCAAGGGGACGCAAAGTCAGCGTTGATGCGTAGTTGTGGATTGTCGCATGGCAGCGACGTGAGGTGGATAGACCGGTAAACGGCTAAAAAAATCCGTGGTGCTCAGGAACCTGCGAAAGAGTCGCTGTGAAGTGAGGGAAAAGGCGGGAGGGGCAGTGAGGGAGGAGAAAAACGGTTCAGACGGCGCGATGCGCCTGAACCGTGAGCAGCCGTTGGCCGCTGATGCAGGCTTACTCGCCTGGCGGCGGAACGTAGCCCTGCGCTGCATCGGCGCCTTCGCCGAAGAAATGCTTTTCCATCTGCACGGCCAGGTATTTGCGAGCGCGCGCGTCGGCCAGCATCAGGCGGTTTTCATTGACCAGCATGGTCTGGTGCTTGAGCCATCCGGCCCAGGCTTCCTTGGACACGCTTTCGTAAATGCGCTTGCCCAGCTCGCCCGGGTACGGCGGGAAGTCGAGGCCTTCGGCTTCCTTGTTCAGTTTGATGCAATGGATGGTGCGTGCCATGTTGATTCCTTGTGTAAAGCGATTATGCAATTAAGTAGTTCGGGGGAGGACATGAGACACGCGCAGCTCGGTGAAGGTCTTCAGCGGTTGAGTGCTTGTCGGCAATCTCACGTCCTGATTTCATCATTATAGATTCTTGATCAGCACCAGCGACTTGCGTTGCCAGTTGTACATGTGTTGCCTGTCCTTCGGCAGATCGTCAACGGTCGCCAGCACGAAGCCGCGCCGCATGAACCAGTGCGAGGTGCGCGTGGTCAGCACGAACAGCTTGGTCAGGCCCGATTCGCGCGCGCGCGTTTCGATGTGCTTGAGGATACGCTCGCCGTCGCCTTGCGCCTGGACTTCCGGATTGACGGTGAGGCAGGCCATTTCGCCCATTCTTTCCTTCGGGAAAGGATAGAGCGCGGCACAGCCGAAGATCACGTTGTCATGCTCGATCACCGAGAAGTAATGGATCTCGCGCTCGATCAGCTCGCGGCCGCGTTTGACCAGCGTGCCGTCGGCTTCCAGCGGCTCGATCAGCTTGAGGATGCCGCCTACGTCTTCGATGGTGGCTTCGCGCAGGCTTTCCAGATTTTCGTAGGTGATCATGGTGCCGATACCGTCATGGGTAAACAGCTCCAGCAACACCGATCCGTCGGTGGCGAACGGCACGATGTGCGCGCGCGACACGCCGGCGTTACAGGCCTTGACGGCATTTTTCAGATAAAAAGCGGCGTCCGGCGGCAGGAAGTTGGCCAGCAACACGGCTTCGGCCTGGTGCGACGACAACTCGCGGATATCGGTGCCGGCGGCATCGTGCATCAGCGGTGTTTCGCTCAGGAAAATCAGTTTTTCGGCGCGCAGGGCGATGGCGGCCGTGACCGCCACGTCTTCCATCGCCAGGTTGAAGGCTTCGCCGGTCGGCGAGAAACCCAGCGGCGACAGCAGCACGATGCCGCCGGCGTTCAGGATAGGGTGGATGGCGTCGGCAGCGACCTTACGGACGATGCCGGTCAGTTGCAGGTCGGCGCCGTCGATTACGCCCATCGGACGGGCCGTCACAAAGTTGCCGGAAATGACACGGATCGCCGCATGCGCCATCGGCGTATTCGGCAAGCCCTGGCTGAAGGCGGCTTCGATGTCCAGGCGCAGTTCGCCGGCGGCTTCCTTGGCGCATTCCAGCGCAGCCGGGTCGGTGATGCGCAAGCCGTTGTGGAAGCGGGCTTCCACGTTACGCAGCGCCAGTTGTTCTTCCACCTGCGGTCGCGAGCCGTGCACCACGACCACGCGGATGCCGAGGGCATGCAGCAACGACAAGTCCTGCGCCAGCACGGCCAGGCCGCCTGCCGTCACCAGTTCGCCCGGAAAGGCGACCACAAAGGTCTTGCCGCGAAAAGCATGTACATAAGGTGCGACGGAGCGCAGCCACGCCACGAAGCTGGCGTAATCGGTGTCATTTTCCATGTTGCGCATTATAACCACGCATGAGAAATCTGGTGCTGCGCCATGCAGGGACTTTTCAGTTGGGAGCTGCGTCGGCATTGGATAACAACAGTACGCTAGGACGGCCCGGGACACCGACGCCGACTGACAAGGAAGCCCTTGCGGCGGGTATAATGCCGCCTGTCATGTCCGTCACAAATCCTCCCCCAAAAAATCCGCCTTCTTCGCCCAGCAAGGAAGACCGTCGTCCAGAACGCGCCGAACGCCAGCAGAGACCGTCAGGTCAACAGCGGCCGCAAGGTCAGCAACGCGCGCAGTCCGCGCCACCCGCACCGCCTGTACGCAATCCGCTGCCCGAGATCACCTTCCCCGAAGAGCTGCCGGTGTCCGGCCGCCGGCAGGAGATCGCCGACGCCTTGCAAGCCAACCAGGTCATCATCGTCAGCGGCGAAACCGGTTCCGGCAAGACCACGCAGTTGCCGAAAATCTGCCTGCAGCTCGGCCGCGGCGAAAAAGGCCTGATCGGCCACACCCAGCCGCGCCGTATCGCGGCCTCGTCGACCGCCAAGCGCATCGCGCAGGAACTCGGTACGCCGCCGGGCGAACACGTCGGTTTCAAGGTGCGCTTCAACGACACGCTGACCAAGGGTGCGTGGGTCAAGCTGATGACCGATGGTATTTTGCTGGCGGAGACGCAGACCGATCCCCTGCTGCGCCAGTACGACACCATCATCATCGACGAGGCGCATGAACGCAGCCTCAACATCGACTTCCTGCTCGGCTACCTGAAGCAATTGCTGCCGAAGCGTCCCGACCTGAAAGTCATCATCACCTCGGCGACCATCGACGCCGACCGCTTTGCACGTCACTTCGGCAACGAGGTCAACGGTGAGCTCAAGCTTGCGCCGGTGATCGAAGTGTCGGGCCGGCTGTATCCGGTGGAGATACGCTATCGTCCGGTCGACAACGCCGACCGCAGCAATCTTGCGCCGGAAGTGGCCAACGCCCGCGCCCGGGCCGAAGGCCGTGCCACGCAAGCACAAAAGGACCGCGAGCAGCGCGACCTGATGGACGCCGTGGTCGATGCCGTCGACGAACTGGCGCGCATCGGTTCCGGCGACGTGCTGGTGTTCTTGCCGGGCGAGCGCGAAATCCGCGATGCCGCCGAAGCGCTGCGCAAGCACCATCCGCCGCACGTGGAAATCCTGCCCTTGTTCGCGCGCTTGTCGGCGCAAGAGCAGGAACGCGTCTTCAAATCCAGCAACGCGCGCCGCATCGTGCTGGCGACCAATGTCGCCGAAACCTCGCTGACCGTGCCGGGCATCCGCTACGTGGTCGATGCCGGCCTGGCGCGCGTGAAGCGTTACAGCTACCGCAACAAGGTCGAGCAGCTGCAGATCGAGCCGGTTGCGCAATCGGCTGCGAACCAGCGCGCCGGCCGTTGCGGCCGTGTCGCGGCGGGCGTGTGCATCCGCCTCTATGAAGAGCAAGATTACCTGCAACGGCCGAAATTCACCGAGCCGGAAATCCTGCGTTCGTCGCTGGCCTCGGTCATCCTGCGCATGAAGTCGCTGCATCTGGCGGACGTCGAAACCTTCCCCTTCATCGAGCCGCCGCTGGGACGCGCGATTGCCGACGGCTACCAGTTGCTGCAAGAACTGGGCGCCGTCGACGAATTCAACCAGCTGACGCCGCTCGGCAACCAGCTCGCCAAACTACCGCTCGATCCGCGCGTGGGCCGCATGATCCTGGCCGGGCGCGAGAACGCCTGTCTGTCGGAATTGCTGATCATCGCTTCGGCGCTGTCGGTGCAGGATCCGCGCGACCGCCCGATGGAAGCGCAGAACGCCGCCGATCAGGCGCACAAGAAATTCGCCGACGAGAAATCCGAGTTCCAGAGTTACCTCAAGATCTGGAAGTGGTTCGAAGAAACCATCGAGCACAAGAAGTCCAACCGCCAGCTGCAAGACCATTGCCGCGCCAATTTCCTGTCGCAGCTGCGCCTGCGCGAGTGGCGCGACGTGCATTCGCAATTGCTGACCATCGTGCGCGAGCAGGGCTGGCGCATGAATGAAGCGCCGGCAACCAACGAACAATTGCATACTGCCTTGCTGACCGGCTTGCTGGGTAACGTCGGTTTCAAGTCCGACGAAGATTCGCATTACCTCGGCGCGCGCGGCATCAAGTTCCATATCTGGCCCGGTTCCAGCCTGCAGAAAAAAGCAGGCAAGTGGATCGTCGCCGCCGAGCTGGTCGATACTTCACGCCTGTACGCGCGCTGCGTCGCACAGATCCAGCCGGAATGGCTGGAGCGTATCGGCGGCCATCTGCTCAAGAAATCCTGGGGCGAGCCGCGCTGGGAAAAGCGCAGCGCGCAGGTCACCGCCTCCGAGCGTGCGACCTTGTACGGCCTCGTGGTGTACAGCCAGCGCCGCATCAACTTCGGCCTGATCAATCCGCAGGAAGCGCGTGAAATCTTCATCCGCGATGCGCTGGTCGGCGGCGATTTCGACACGCGCGCGCCGTTCTTCGCGCACAACCAGAAGCTGGTGCGCGAGATTGAAAACCTCGAACACAAATCGCGCCGCCTCGACGTGCTGGTGGATGACGAACTGATCGCCGCGTTCTACGACAAGCTGATTCCGGCGGACGTCTGCAACGGCATCGGTTTCGAGAAGTGGCACAAGGACGCCACTGCCGTCGATCCCAAGCTGCTGTTCCTGAACCGCGACGACCTCATGCGTCACGAAGCCGCAGGCGTGACCACCGAGCTGTTCCCCAAGGTCATGACGGTGGCGGGTTTGAGCATGGCGCTGTCTTACCACTTCGAACCCGGCACGCCGCGCGACGGCGTCACGCTGACCGTGCCGCTGTACGCCCTGAACCAGGTTTCCACCGCGCGCTGCGAATGGCTGGTGCCGGGTATGCTCAAGGAAAAAGTCCATCTGCTGCTCAAGTCGCTGCCGCAAAAACTGCGCCGCCACTGTGTGCCTCTGCCGGACTATGCCGCCGGTTTCTGCGACCGCATGGAAGAGCGCCACCTGTTCGGCAAGGGCGAACTGATCGATGCGCTGATCGCCGACATCCGCGAGCAGATCACCATCATGGTCAAGACCACGGATTTCAAGCAGGAGACCTTGCCCGCGCATCACGCGATGAATTTCAAGATCGTCGATGAGCACGGTCGCCAGTTGGAGATGGGCCGCAATCTCGGCAGCCTGCAAGCCGAGTTCGGCGGACAGGCACGCGAGCAATTCCAGAAGCTGGCCGAGCAGACCGCGATTACCGGCATCGCCACGCCGGCAGCGGCTGCAGTTGCTGCTGCACCCTCTGACGGCAAGCCCGGGGCGGCCAAGGCAGCACCGGCGGCAAGCGCCGGAGCAAGCGAGGCATCGGTTTCCGAATACGGCAACCTCACCAACTGGACCTTCGGCGAACTGCCCGAGCTATTGGAAATTCAGCGTGGCGGCCCGGGCAAATCGCAGACCCTGATCGGCTTCCCGGCGCTGGTCGACAAGAAGACGCATTGCGATCTCGAAGTCTTCGACGATCCCGCCGACGCCGCACGCCAGCATTTCGCCGGCCTGCGCCGCCTGTTTGCGCTGCAATTGAAAGAGCAGCTCAAGTATCAGGAAAAGAATATCCCCGGCCTGCAGCAGATGGGCATGCAATTCATGGCGCTCGGTTCGCAGGAAGAATTGCGCGACCAGATTCTGTCCGCAGGCCTGGAGCGCGCCTTCATGCAAGAGCCGCTGCCGCGCAATGCCGACGAATTCAACCGCCGCAAGGAAGAGGGGAAAGCGCGTTTCGGCCTGCTGGTCAATGAAATCGCCCGGCTGGCCGGCCTGGTGCTGGCCGAGTACTACACGCTGCCGAAGAAGCTGCAAACCATCAAGGCCCACGCGCAGGCCTCCGCCGACATGCAGTCGCAGCTGCAGAACCTGGTCGGCAAGCGATTCATTGCCGACAACGACTACAACAATCTGATGCATTTCCCGCGCTACCTCAAGGCGGTCAATGTGCGGATGGAAAAACTGCGCGCTGACCCGACCCGTGACGCGCGCCTGCTCTCCGAATGGATGCAGGTCGCGGCCCCATGGCAGCGTGCGCAAAAAGACCGGGGCGCAGCCGATCCCAAGATGCTGGAATTCCGCTGGCTGCTGGAAGAACTGCGGGTGTCGCTGTATGCGCAGGAGCTGCGCACGCCGATGCCGGTGTCGGTCAAGCGGCTGCAAAAAGTCTGGGAGACCATGCAGCGTTAGGCGGGATAAGGATGCAATATTGCCTGCCGACAGCAGGTTTGAGGGAACGATGCTGCATTTAGCGTAAAATTGCAGCACTTTTATCGCAATTCATTTATAAAAAGACAATGGCAATCAAATCCGACAAATGGATCCGCCGCATGGCGGAAAACGAGGGAATGATCGAGCCCTTCGAGCCCGGTCAGGTGCGCGAGTCCAACGGCCAGAAGATCGTGTCCTACGGCACCTCGTCGTACGGCTACGACATCCGCTGCGCCAACGAATTCAAGATCTTCACCAACATCAACTCGACCATTGTCGATCCCAAGAATTTCGACGAAAAATCCTTCGTCGACTTCAAGGGCGATGTCTGCATCATCCCGCCGAATTCCTTCGCGCTGGCGCGCACCGTGGAATACTTCCGCATCCCGCGCAGCGTGCTGACCATTTGCCTCGGCAAGTCGACTTACGCGCGTTGTGGCATCATCGTCAACGTCACGCCTTTCGAGCCGGAATGGGAAGGCTACGTCACGCTGGAATTCTCCAACACCACGCCGCTGCCGGCCAAGATCTACGCCGGCGAAGGCTGCGCGCAGGTGCTGTTCTTCGAAAGCGACGAGATCTGCGAAACCTCGTACAAGGATCGCGGCGGCAAGTACCAGGGCCAGCATGGCGTGACTTTGCCGAAGACCTGAATCGATTTACACAGTGTGAGGCATCATGAAAAACAGCCGCATGTTCTCAGGACATGCGGCTGTTTTCGTTGGTGCGTACGCGGGACGCGCGCGATGTGTATTCAGCGTTTCTTGCCGGCCTTCGCGCACTTCCTGGCTTCGCCGATAAAGCGCTTCACCGCACCCGACTGGTCGTTGTCGCGGTAGGCCAGATGCAGCGGCGCTTTCAGTTCGGGCGCGTCTTCGATGCTGAGGTAGGCGACCGATTCCAGTTCGACATGGCGCATCGATGCCGGGATGATGGAGATGCCGAGACCCGCTGCCACCAGGCTCAGCGTCGACAGGTTCTTGCGCGCCTCCTGTTCCACGCGCGGACTGAAACCGGCGGCGCGGCAGGCGGCGATGATGGTGTCGTACAGGCCCGGTCCGCTGGGGCGGCGGTTGAGCACGAAAATCTCTTCCGCCAGCGCCGCCAGCGGCACGCTCTTGCGCCGCTTGTTGCGCACCAGCGGATGTCCCGAGGGCAGGGCCACGATCATTTCTTCGACCATCATGGTTTCGATGGTGATGTCGCTGATGTCGCCCACCGGCGAGCGGATGAAGGCGACGTCGATGCGGTTCTGGCTCAGCAGGGCGACCAGGTCGGTCGTGCTGCTTTCTTCCACGGTCAGCGCCACGTCAGGCGCAACGCCGCGGAAGGCGCGGATCACGGTCGGCACGAAGGGATGCAGCGAGGCCGACTCGGTGAAGCCGACGGCGATACGGCCGAGTTCCCCGCGTGCAATTCGTCGCACACCTGCAACGGTCGAATCGACCTGGGACAAAATAATACGCGCATCGGTGAGCAGGGCGTGGCCGCTTTCGGTCAGCTCCATGCCGCGCGGCAGGCGGTTGAACAGGGTCACGCCCAGCTCATTCTCCAGCGCTCGTATCTGTTGGCTCAGCGGCGGCTGCTGGATGCCGATGCGTTGCGCGGCCTTGGTCAGATGGCCCTCTTCGGCGACGGCGATGAAGTAGCGCAACAGGCGCAGATCGATGGATGACATATGATTTAAATATGGATGATGTGCTTGCCATATATTAGACAAAATAACTCTGCAAGAGTAGCCTTTCGTTTGTGGCGGCACAAGTCCCCGCAGAGAAGGCGAACCATCATGCACAATCAAAATATTCCCCCGGATTCCACATCCGCAACGACGTCCACGCCGGCCGCTGTCCCTGCGACGGGCGCCATGGACGGCCACGACGATCGCGCCTCCGGCCGCGTGATCCCGACCTCGAAAGACCTGTTCCTCGGCTTTCTCGGCCTCGGCATGACGGCCTTCGGCGGCGCCTTGCCGCTGGCGCATCGGATGGTCGTCGAACGTCATCGCTGGCTTACCGAAGCGGAGTTCGTCGAGTTGCTGGGTCTTTGCCAGTTCCTGCCGGGCGGCAACATCATCAACCTGTCGGTGGCGCTGGGCATGCGCTTTCGCGGCGTCAAGGGCGCCGTCTCGGCGATCTTCGGCCTGATCGCGGTGCCGTCGATGGTGGTGATCATGCTGGGCATCCTCTACCAGCATTACCAGAACGATCCCAATATCAAGCATCTGTTCGCCGGGCTGGCCGCTGCGGCCGCCGGCTTGTTGATTCAGATGGCGGTCAAGATCGCGCTGCCGCTGCGCAAGAACCTGGTGCTGGCGGCGCTGGCCACGGCCTGCTTCATCGCCATCGCCTGGCTGCGCATCCCGCTGCTGTGGACCATGCTGGTGATGACGCCGGTGAGCGTGGTGATCACGGCGAAATTCGCGGACAAGAAGGCCGCGACAGCCAATGCAGAGAAGGGAGCCGCAAAATGAGCGAAACCCTGATTTCACTGGCCCTGATTTTTTCCGAACTGTCGGTGCTGGCGTTCGGCGGCGGCAACACCATCCTGCCGGAGATGCAGCGCCAGGTGGTGGAAGTGCACCACTGGATGACGGCGGAAGATTTCAGCGCCCTGTTCGCCCTGGGGCAAGCGGCACCCGGTCCCAACCTGATGATCGTGACGCTGGTCGGCTGGCACGTGGCCGGTTTCTACGGCATGCTGGTGACGACGCTGGCCAAGTTCGGCCCCTCGTCGCTGGTGACCATCGTGATGCTGCACGTGTGGGAGCGTTTCAAGGACAAGCCATGGCGCCGCCACGTGCAATCCGGCCTGCTGCCGGTGACGGCCGGCCTGGTCGCTGCCAGCGCCGCGCTGATCGCGCACGCCTCGGTCAGCAACGGCATCCTCGCGGTAATAACCGCCGCGACCGCGGCTATCTCAATCAAGACCAAGATCCATCCGCTGTGGCTGCTGTTCGGTGGAGCGGCATCCGGGATGATTTTTTTGCGTTGAGCAGTGATCGTTTTTGACGAGCCGCAGACTGTCGGCAATAGAAAACTGATCTGAATGAAAAAAGCCGATACCGGCAATGCGGTATCGGCTTTTTTGTTTGTCTGTGAGGACAGCTTATTGATAGTTTATTGACGCACGCAATCCACAAAGTAATCGCGGCGGCCATCCACTTCGCGCTTGACCAGGCCGTGCACGTCGGTTTCGAAGCCCGGGAATTTCTCGTTGAAATCACGCGCAAACTTCAGGTAGTCGACGATGGTCTTGTTGAAGATCTCGCCCGGAATCAGCAGCGGGATGCCCGGAGGATATGGCGTCAACAGGATCGATGTAACGCGGCCTTCGAGCTCGTCCAGCGGCACGCGGTCGATTTCGCGGTGGGCCATTTTCGAGAACGCATCGGACGGCTTCATCGCCGGCTGCATGTCGGACAGGTACATCTCCGTCGTCAGGCGCGCCACGTCGTAGGCGCGGTAAGTCTCGTGGATCTGCTGGCACAGGTCGCGCAGGCCCAGGCGCTCGTAGCGCGCGTTGCGGCCCTGGTTCGCGGCGGCGAACTCGGGCAGGATGCGCCAGATCGGCTGGTTCTTGTCGTAGTCGTCCTTGAACTGCTGCAGCGCCGTCACCAGCGTGTTCCAGCGGCCCTTGGTGATGCCGATGGTGAACATGATGAAGAAGGAATACAGGCCGCATTTCTCGACGATCACGCCGTGTTCCGCCAGGTACTTGGTGACGATCGACGCCGGGATGCCGTTCTCGCCGAACTTGCCGTCGAGCGACAGGCCGGGGGTGACGATGGTGGCCTTGATCGGGTCCAGCATGTTGAAGCCCGGCGCCAGGTTGCCGAAACCGTGCCAGTCGTCTTCCGCCTTGATGACCCAGTCTTCGCGCTCGCCGATGCCGTCGGCCGAGAAGCTGTTCGGGCCCCACACCTGGAACCACCAGTCCTGGCCGAATTCCTGGTCGATCTTCTTCATGGCGCGGCGGAAGTCGAGCGCTTCGAGGATGCTTTCTTCCACCAGCGCGGTGCCGCCCGGCGCTTCCATCATCGCTGCGGCAACGTCGCAGGAGGCGATGATCGAATATTGCGGCGAGGTCGAGGTGTGCATCAGGAAGGCTTCGTTGAAGGCGTCCTGATCCAGCTGCACGGTTTCCGATTCGCGCACCAGGATTTGCGAGGCTTGCGACAGGCCGGCCAGCAGCTTGTGGGTCGACTGGGTCGAGAAGATCATCGACTTCTTGGCGCGCGGACGGTCCTTGCCGATGGCGTGCATGTCTTTGTAGAAGTCATGGAAGGTCGCGTGCGGCAGCCAGGCTTCGTCAAAGTGCAGCGTGTCGATTTCGCCGTCCAGCATTTCCTTCAGCGTTTCGACGTTGTACACCACGCCGTCGTAGGTCGATTGCGTGATGGTCAGGATGCGCGGCTTCTTGTTGACGGCTTCGCGCGCGAAC
The DNA here is from genome assembly GCF_001189965.1 of Herbaspirillum rhizosphaerae. Taxonomy (GTDB): domain Bacteria; phylum Pseudomonadota; class Gammaproteobacteria; order Burkholderiales; family Burkholderiaceae_D; genus Herbaspirillum; species Herbaspirillum rhizosphaerae. Next base: position 16,107 of record NZ_LFLU01000028.1, on the reverse strand, counting down.
GGGTTGGCTTCGATCTTCTTGCGGATGCTTTCCATCGTGAACTCTTCCAGCGGAATCGGTCCGATGATGCCGAGGTGGTTGCGCGTCGGCATCAGGAACACGGGGATTGCGCCGGTCATGATGATGGAGTGCAGGATGGACTTGTGGCAGTTGCGGTCGACCACGACGATGTCGCCCGGTGCAACCGTCGAGTGCCACACCATCTTGTTGGAGGTCGAGGTGCCGTTGGTGACGAAGTAGCAGTGGTCGGCATTGAAGATGCGCGCGGCATTGCGTTCCGAATCGGCGACCGGACCGGTGTGGTCGAGCAGCTGGCCGAGTTCTTCGACGGCGTTGCAGACGTCGGCGCGCAGCATGTTCTCGCCGAAGAATTGATGGAACATCTGGCCGATCGGCGACTTCAGGAAAGCCACACCGCCCGAGTGGCCGGGGCAGTGCCACGAATACGAACCGTCCTGCGCGTAGTGCACCAGCGCGCGGAAGAACGGCGGCGCCAGGCCGTCGAGATAGGACTTGGCTTCGCGGATGATGTGGCGCGCCACGAATTCCGGCGTGTCTTCGAACATGTGGATGAAGCCGTGCAGTTCGCGCAGGATGTCGTTGGGGATGTCGCGCGAAGTGCGGGTTTCGCCGTACAGGTAAATCGGGATGTCGGCGTTCTTGTGGCGGATTTCGCCGACGAAGGCGCGCAGCGATTTCAGCGCGAAGTCGGTTTCTTCGGACGAGCCGGCGCCGAATTCTTCATCGTCGATCGACAGGATGAAGGCGGAGGCGCGCGACTGCTGCTGGGCGAACTGCGACAGGTCGCCGTAGCTGGTCACGCCCAGCACTTCCATGCCTTCTTCCTTGATGGCGTCGGCCAGGGCGCGGATGCCCAGGCCGGAAGTGTTTTCAGAGCGGAAATCTTCGTCGATGATGACGATGGGGAAACGGAATTTCATAGGTTCTCCAGGAGAACGCATGTGGGATAAAGGTCATGCGTTCAGTTCAGTTAAAACTTCGACTGCGCCTGGGCGAAAAGCTTACGCGCTCGGACGGTTGCGGTTGGTATGAGCTTGGCAAACCGGTCAAAACTATGTCGCTGCAAAAAGGAAGCCTGGGTGGGCTTCCAGCCTAGCAGAACCTTCATGAACCTGTTGCTCACGGTGTCGTGCCGGATCGCGGCGACGGGGCAAGTGGGGCAGGTTCTAAAAAAGAAGCCGAATTTTCGCAGAAATCCAGAAATGATGGGGCGAAAACTCATGCCGATTTTGTTGAAAATCAGGGAAAAACAACAAAAAATCCCCGGACCCTTTCAGCGTCTTTCGTATGTCACAAATGCGTAGTCAAATTCCTGGCTTTCCGAACGGTGGGTTTCACGCGCCGCCTCTTGCCACAGTTGGGGATCGATGGCCGGAAAGAAAGCGTCGCAGTCGAAGCTTTTGCCGATCTCGGTGACGATCAGGCGTGTGGCCAGCGGCAGCGATTCGGCGTAGATCTGGGCGCCGCCGATGATGAAGGCGTCCGTGCCCGCGACCAGCGCCGCGGCTTCTTGCAAAGATGATACGGTTTCGACGCCGGCGTGCGACCACTCCCGATTGCGCGTGATGACGATATTACGGCGATTCGGCAAGGGGCGTCCGATGGAGTCGAAGGTCTTGCGGCCCATGATGATCGGGTGGCCCGAGGTGGTGCGCTTGAAGTGCGCCAGATCTTCCGGCAGGTGCCAGGGCAGGGTGTTGTTGATGCCGATGCCGTGCTTGCTGTCGGTGGCGACGATGACGCACAGCGCGCCGGAGGCGGAAGATGTAGGTGACATGCCGATACTTGTGTAGGATTGCCGGAAACCGGCGGGCGCCGTGTTGCGCCGCACCGGTGCTGAGGCCGCTATGTTACAGGACAGGTCCGCCGGGATGGAACTTTCTGGGAAGGAATTGCCCTTATAGAGGTATCCCCGGTAAGCGGAAAGCCCGGCCGGCTTTGCGCAAGCGATGGTTCTCCGTGGCAATAATCCTGCAATTGCGTTGCAACTGGCGGGAAGTTTTGTCGGAAGGCTGCCGGATGCTGCGCCGCCATGGCGTTTCGAGGATATTGGGGTTTATCCGGGCCGGCTTTTGGGCCAACTTGTGCAACATTGGGTAAACTACGCCATCTTTCGACACGCCGGAAGGGCGTTATCGGATAAGAAAAACTGCATGTCAGACGGAAATCCAATGTTTTTTACTTTGTATCGGCGGAGCGCCTTGAAAGCTTCCGTCAAATCGTCCCGTCTTATTGGGCAAGCTATTCATATCATCTTGCCGGCTGCGCTCACTGCGCTGCTGGCCCTTTATGCAAACAATGCGGCGGCGTTCGACTTCAACGACGTTGCCGTGCGCGCCAAGGCGCTGGCGGGCAAGTCGTACAAGAAGCCCGCCGACAAGTTGCCCAAGGAAATCAAGGATCTCAGCTACGAACAGGCCAATCAGCTGCATTTCAAACAGGACCGCGCTTACTGGCGTCCCGAGAAGCTGCCGTTCGAGTTGTCCTTCGTCCATCAGGGCGGCGCTTATGTGGAACCGGTGCGCATCAATGAAATCGTCGGAGGCGGCGTGCGCGAGATCGTGTTCAATTCGGGCCTGTTCGATTACAGCCATACGCGCATCGATCCGCGCCGCGTGCGCAATATCGGCTTTGCCGGATTCCGCATCCGCTATCCGGTCAACTCGGCCAAGGAAAAGGACGACGTTCTGACCTTCCTCGGCGCGAGCTATTTCCGCGCGATGGGCAAGGGCCAGGGCTACGGCATATCGGCGCGGGGCCTGGCGATCGACACGGCGCTGTATTCGGGCGAGGAATTTCCGCGCTTTACCGAATTCTGGCTGAGCCGTCCCAATCCCGGCGACAAGGAACTGACGATCTATGCGCTGCTGGATTCGCCGCGCGCCACCGGCGCCTATCGCTTCGTGCTGCGCCCCGGCGTGGATACGACCATCGACGTCAAGGCGCAGCTTTACCTGCGCGCCAACGTCACCAAGCTCGGCATCGCACCGCTGACCAGCATGTTCTTCTTCGGCGAAAACCAGAACGGTCCGGCCGACGACTTCCGTCCGGAAGTGCATGACTCCGACGGTTTGTCGATCCAGTCCGGCACCGGCGAATGGATCTGGCGTCCGCTGGTCAATCCCAAGCGTTTGCTGGTGACCGCGTTCAGCCTCGACAATCCGCTCGGCTTCGGCCTGATGCAGCGCGATCGCCAGTTCTCCAGTTATGAAGACCTGGACTATCACTACGAAGCGCGTCCAAGCACCTGGATCGAACCCAAGGGCAAATGGGGCGCGGGCCGGGTCGAGCTGGTGCAGATTCCGACGCCGGACGAAACCAACGACAACATCGTGGCCTACTGGATGCCGAACAGCATGCCCAAGCAGGGCCAGCCGTTCAACGTCGAGTACAAGATGTACTGGCAGAAAGAAACGGAAAAGAAACCGCCGCTGGCCTGGGTGGCGCAAACGCGCCTTGGTCACGGCTACCGCGCCAAGAGCGACGATACGATAGGCATGTCGATAGACTTCGACGGCACGGCACTCAAGAAACTGCCGGCCAATGCCAGGGTGGAGGGGACAGTGGAGAGTGACGGCAACGGCAAGGTGGTCAGCGTGACGACCCGCCGCAATGACGTCACCGGCGGCTGGCGCATGGAGTTGAAACTGCGCCGCAATGAAGATAACAAGCCGGTCGAACTGCGTGGATTCCTGAGGAACGCTGCGCAAAACGGTCCCGGCGCAACCCTGTCCGAAACGTGGAGCTACATATTACCCCCCAACTGAGGCAAGCCTCTGAAACATCGCAACAACTGGAGCGCTATCTCGACCGTCTGCCGCTGACGCCTGAACAGCGCCGGGCGCTGGCCGCCCGCGCGGGCGAGTTGGATTCCGGCGACGCCATGCGCGACCTGCACGGGCTGCTGGCGGGAGATAACGGGGCATCCGCTAGCGTGTCCGACAATCCGGCGCAGGACTCGGTTGCCGCACGGCTTGAGCTGCTGTATCCGCAGGGCGCCGCCAAGGCCATCGCCACGCAGATACCGGCTGCTGCCGGCGCGGTCCCGGGGCCCGGCGACGACATCAAGGTCGCGCCGCCGCTCAATCGCAAATCCATGGTGCCGCGTCCCTGGGGCACGCTCAATCCGCTCTCGCGCTGGGTCGAAGAAGCCACGCGCAAATTCGAGCAGCGCGCCGCCCGCCGCAAGGGCCTGCCGCTGAAAGAGCCGGTCTTCATCGAAGACACGCTGGACCTGCCCGATTCACCCGATCCGCGCGGCTACTGGACCCACAGCGGCAACGTGCGCCGCATCGTGCTGCTGGTCCTGATGCTGATGCAAAGCGCGCTGGCGACTTACTTCATGAGCGACGTTTTGCCCTACCACGGCGAGAAGCCGCTGGAGATGGTAGTGCTGGCGCTGTTCGCCTTGCTGTTCTGCTGGGTGTCGGCGGGCTTCTGGACGGCCATGACCGGCTTCCTGGTGCTCATGCGCGGCGACGATCCCTACCTGATCTCGCACGAACAGGCCGGCCCCAAATGGATCGCGCCGGGAGCGCGCACCGCCATCGTCATGCCGATCTGCAACGAAGATGTGGCGCGCGTGTTTGCCGGCTTGCGCGCGACCTATGAATCGGTGGAGCGCCACGGCGATCTTGATCGTTTCGATTTCTTCGTCCTCAGCGACAGCGGCGAGTCCGACATCTGCGCCGCCGAGACGCAAGCCTGGGCCAATCTGTGCAAGGACGTCGGCGGTTTCGGCCGCATCTTCTATCGGCATCGCCGCCGCCGCGTCAAACGCAAGAGCGGCAACATCGACGATTTCTGCCGGCGCTGGGGCGCCGATTATCGCTACATGCTGGTGCTCGACGCCGACAGCGTGATGAGCGGCCAATGCCTGTCGACGCTGGTGCGCCTGATGGAAGCGCATCCCAGCGCCGGCATCATCCAGACTGCGCCGCGCGCTGCCGGACGCGACACGCTGTATGCGCGCATCCAGCAATTCTCGACGCGCGTCTACGGTCCCTTGTTCACCGCCGGCCTGCACTACTGGCAACTGGGCGAGTCGCATTATTGGGGCCACAACGCCATCATCCGCCTCGAACCGTTCATGAAGCATTGCGCGCTGGCGCCGCTGCCCGGCGACGGCAATCTGTCCGGAGCTATTCTCTCGCATGACTTTGTCGAGGCCTCGCTGATGCGTCGCGCCGGCTGGTCGGTGTGGATCGCTTACGACCTCGACGGCAGTTACGAAGAAATGCCGCCCAACCTGCTCGACGAACTCAGCCGCGACCGCCGCTGGTGCCAGGGCAACCTGATGAACTTCCGCCTGTTCCTGGCGCGCGGCATGCACATCGTGCATCGCGCGGTGTTCGTCACCGGCGTGATGGCGTATTTGTCGGCGCCGCTGTGGGCCTTGTTCCTGGCCTTGTCGACGGTGCTGCTGGCGACGCATACGCTGATCGATCCGCAATACTTCGTCGAGCCGCGCCAGCTGTTCCCGATCTGGCCCGAGTGGCATCCGGAGAAGGCATTGGCGCTGGTCTCGGCGACCGCCACCATCCTGTTCCTGCCGAAGATCCTGAGCGTGTTGTTGATCATCGCCAAGGGCGCAAAAGGATATGGCGGCGCGGTGCGCGTGACGCTGAGCATGTTCATCGAACTGCTGTTTTCGATGATGCTGGCGCCGGTGCGCATGCTGTTCCACACGCGCTTCGTGCTCGGCGCTTTCCTCGGCTGGGCGTTGAGCTGGAAGTCGCCGCCGCGCGCCGACAATGAAACCGGCTGGGGCGAAGCCTTGCGTCGCCACGGCGTGCATTCGGTGCTCGGTGTGGCTTGGGGCGCGACCGTTTACTGGCTCAATCCCTCGTTCATCTGGTGGCTGATGCCGATCGCCGGTTCGCTGGCCTTGTCGGTGCCGCTGTCGGTGCTGTCGAGCCGGGTGTCCTTCGGTCGCCTGTTCCGGCGTTCCAAGCTGTTTTCGATTCCCGAAGAAGTCGACGCGCCCCGCGAGTTGCGCGACACGGTGTCGCACCTGAATGCGACCGCGCCCTTGCCGGGCTTCATCGACGCCGTCGTCGATCCGTCCGTCAACGCGCTGGTGTGCGCCAGCGCCCACGACCATCCGCGCATGCCGGCAGTCAGCCGCGGCGCGGGCGATTCGCTGGTGCTGCAAGCGCTGCGCCGCGGGCCGGCGGTATTGACCGAGAAACAGAAGCACACGCTGCTGGATGATCCGCGCCTGTTGTCGGAGCTGCATCTGGCGGTCTGGAGTCAGCCGACGCGGCATTCATCCTGGATGGTGGCGAAATGAGGAGAGACGACGTGGAAGACATGTCCGACATGACCGCAGAAAATCGCCACTTGGCCGATCCGGTCGCCGTGCCCGATGAGCGCCGGCGCAGGCTGATCCGCCGCGGCTGGAGCGCGCTGGCCTTGCTGCTGGTGGTATCGGCCGGCGTGGTCGGCTGGTACGGCTATCGCCAGCGTCATCCGCAACCGGTGCCGGTCCGGCTGGAAACCGTTATCGCCGAACGCGCCGACATCGAGCAGGTCGTCAACGCCACCGGCAACGTCGCCATGCAGAGTTACGTCGACGTCGGCACCAAGGTCACCGGACAGATTTCAGACGTCTACGTCGGTATCGGCGAAGCGGTCAAGGAAGGCAAGCTGCTGGTGGCCATCTCGCCGGTGGTGCAAGCCGGCCGCGCTGAAAACAACCGCGCCCAGATGGCGCGCCTCAAGGCGGAACTGGCGGGGCAAAACGCCCAGCTCGATTTCGCCCAGCTGCAATTCCAGCGCCAGACGCAATTGAAGGCCGAGAACGCCACGCGTGAAGAAGCCTTCGAGTCCAGCCGCATGGGCATGTATTCCGCTGCCGCCAAGGTCGACGCCATCAACGCGCAGATCCAGCAGCTTGATGCCACCATGAAGGAAGACGAGGCGGTGCAGAAGCAGACCAAGATCGTCGCGCCCATCAGCGGCACGGTGGTGGCCTTGTCGGCGCGCATCGGCCAGACCCTGTCGGCCAATCAGGATGTGCTCATGCGCATTTCGGATCTGAGCAAGATGAGCGTGCAGGCGCGCGTGGCGGAAGAAGACGTGACCCAGTTGCACAAGGGCATGACGGCCTACTTCAGCACGCCCGGCTATCCCGGCAAGCGCTGGGCCGGCAAGCTGCGGCAGATCATGCTGCTGCCGGCGGACGACACCGGCAAGCAAGGCAAGAAAGCGTTTTACACGGTATTGTTCGATGTCGCCAATCCCAGCCGCGAATTGATGGCCGGCATGACGGCAGACGTTTTCTTCGTGCTGTCCAGGGTGGAACATGCGGTGACGATTCCCGCATCGCTGGTCGTCAAGCCGGACAACAAGGGCATGCAAAAGCTGAAGATCCTGCACGCCGACGGTAAGCTCGAAACGCGCGACGTCAGGATCGGCATCCGCAACGCCGACAAGGCGCAGGTCGTTTCCGGGCTGGCGGAAGGGGAGCAGGTATTGTTGCCGGCATCTGTGGCGGCGCCATCTTCCGCAGCACGCACCGGCGACAAAGCCGGTTAATTTTTTTCAGCCCCCAATTTTGCTACAGGTTTTTCATGGCGTTTTTCTCCGGTGACCATTCGATGAAGCCCCTCAGCGCGGCCGTGCTGGCGTTGATGCTGGCCGGTTGTGCTGCGACCCAGGTCGACGTCGAGCCGGTGCAAAAGGTGGACGTGCCGACACAGTGGAGCGATCCCTCGGTTGCCGCGTCGAGCGCCGGCGCCGACAGCGCCGGACAGATCGTCCTCGATGCCGACTGGTGGAAGCAGTTCGGCAGCACCGAACTGAGCAGCCTGGTCACCGAAGGACAAAAAAACAATTTCGAAATCGCCGCCGCCATGTCGCGCGTGCGCCAGGCCGAAGCCAACGCCCGCATCGCCGGCGCGCCCTTGCTGCCGGATGCCGACATCGCCTCCAGCGCCAACCGTAGTCTGCCGCTCAGCGGCGGCACCGCGACCACCAGCGCCAGCGGCATGCTGGAGATCAATTATGAGGTCGACTTCTGGGGCAAGAACAAGGCCGGCCTCGCCGCTGCGGAAGCTTCGCTGCGCGCCAATATCTACGATCGCGAAACCGTCGCGCTGACGGTGACCAGCGGCATCGTCTCGACCTTCCTGCAAGTGCTGTCGCTGCGCGACCGTTTGCAGATTGCCCAGCAAAACGTCGCCAATGCCCAGCGCGTGCTCAAGCTGGTCGAATCGCAGAGCCGCGCCGGCGCCGCCTCGCCGCTCGATCTGGCACGTCAGCGTTCGGCCCTGGCGAACCAGCAGGCCGCGCTTCCCGACCTGATGCAGCAAGAGCGCGACGCACAGACGGCGCTGGCGACCTTGCTCGGCCGTCCGCCGCAAAGTTTTATCGTCAATGAAAAAGGCTTGGCGGCGATCCAGATGCCGAAGATCGCGCCCGGTTTGCCGTCGGAACTGCTGACGCGCCGCCCCGATATCCGCCGCGCCGAAGCGCGTCTGGCCGAAGCCAACGCCAACGTTGCGGTGGCGCGCGCGGCGCTGTTCCCCAGCATCCGCCTGACCGGCTCCACCGGCGCGCAAAGCAATGCCTTGCTGTCGCTGTTCGACGGTCCCAATCTGCTGGCCAACCTCGGCGCATCGCTGACCGCGCCGATCTTCGACGCCGGCCGCCTGAGCAGCCAGCGCGATCTCGCCATCGCACAAAAGCAGGAACTGGTGCAGGTCTACCGTTCGGCAGTCGTCAGCGGCTTGTCGGAAGTGGAAAAATCACTGGGGGCGATTCGCAGCCTGGAAGAGCGCTACCGCCTCAAGAACCAGGAAGTCGATCAGGCGCGCTTTGCGTTCGAGCTGTCGGAAATCCGCTATCGCGTCGGCGCCGAAGATCTGATGGTGGTGCTGGATACGCAGCGGATACTGTCGGAAGCGCAAAACCAGCTGGGGCAGATCAAGCTGCAACGCTTGCAGGCGACAGTCTCGCTCTACAAGGCCCTGGGCGGTGGATGGAAGGATGACGCGCAATACGGCAATCCTGCCACGGGCTTCGGAGGCACGCCGGAGAAGGCCCGGGGAGCGTCCTGATTTCTCGCGGCGGTCCGGTGCAGCGTCCGGACCTGCTTCAATTCAATACGGCAATGGCAGCTCAGAACAGAAGGGCGGTCGTGGCCGGACCGACATCGACCTCCTGCATGTCGCGGCGCGCACTGCGGCCGATCCCGGTCGTTTCGCGGGATAGCGCCCACGGATACAGCAATCCCAATCCCGTCATCGCCGCTGCGGCTGCAAACGCAAAGGCATCCCACTGCGACTGAGCCGGCAGCGCCAGGATGGCGATCACAGCCACGGAGGTCAGGATAGCAATCGATTTCGGAAGGTTGCGCATGACGGAATCCTTTGAATGTCTGTCGATGCACTATAGATGCTGCGGTGCGCAAAGTGAAATAACTATTACAACTTAGCTAAGCACCGATTTGACTTAACGCCGGCAGGCGAGGGGATCGCTGTTGATGAAGAGAAAGAGCCGCAGCTTGCGTGCGGCTCCTTCCGCGCTTACTGCTCTTCCGTCATGAAGGGATAGACCGCCCCGGCAATCGCCGCACCGACCATCGGCGCCACCCAGAACAGCCACAGCTGCTGCAAAGCCCAGCCGCCGACGAACAGCGCTGGCCCGGTCGAACGGGCAGGGTTCACCGAAGTGTTCGTCACGGGAATCGAGATCAGATGGATCAGCGTCAGCGCCAGGCCGATGGCGATCGGCGCAAAACCTGCCGGTGCGCGCTTGTCGGTCGAGCCGAGGATGACGATCAGGAAGATGAAGCTCAGCACCACTTCCGTCACAAACGCTGCCGCCTGCGAATACTGTCCCGGCGAGTGTTCGCCAAAACCGTTGGCGGCGAATCCGCTGGCCACCAGATCAAAGCCCGGCTTGCCCGAAGCGATGTAGGCCAGCACGGCGCTGGCGATGACCGCGCCGACCACTTGCGCGACGATATACGGAATCACATCCTTCGCTGCAAAGCGACGGCCTATCGTCAGCCCGACGGTGATCGCCGGATTGAAGTGGCCGCCCGAGATGTGGCCCAGCGCATACGCACCGGTCAGCACCGTCAGGCCGAAGGCCAGCGCCACGCCGGCAAAACCGATCCCCAGGCCAGGGAACGCTGCGGCCAGTACGGCACTGCCGGCGCCGCCCAGCACCAGCCAGAAGGTCCCGAGGCTCTCCGCCGTCATTCGTTTCAGTAAACTCATGTTCTTCTCCTTTTCCATAGCGCAAATAAAAACCGGCTGCGTGAGCCGGTGTCCTTGAGTGGAATTTTGCCGTCGTCGCCTGCCGGACGCGGAGGCGTCTTGCAGGCTGCAGGCGCAAATCCTGCGCGAGTATAGTTTTTGGGAATGCATTGGAAAGGCGGATTTACGCGTTGTTACCGAAAGACAGAATTTTCGTTATTTGCATCGATTTTTTATTTCAGATGAATGAAATATGCCGAACAAAACTCAGATTTTTTTCTGAGTGCTCGTTTGGCAATATTTTTTGCCATGGCCGCAGTCGTCCGCTGTGCCCCATCGTTTCAAAATTGAAAAGCAGATGCGCATGCGCCCTGTTGATCCTCCCGGTTTGCCGACGCAATAATGCAGCACCGACAACAAGGAGCAACCATGGGATTCAATCGCCGCACTTTTCTCAAGCATGCTGCAGCAAGCGCAGTACCGGTTTCGCTGATGGGGCAGTCCTTACCTGCGTTTGCAGCCTCTTCTGTTTCCGCGCCGCTCAAAGTCGGCGTGGTCCATGTATCCGCCGTCGGCGACTACGGCTGGGCCAAACAGCATGATCTGGCGCGGCAGGCGATTGATGCTGCTTTTCCGGGCCGGGCGCAAACCATGGCAATCACCAATATTTTTAATCCTTTGGATGCCGAGCGTGTCTTCCGCGATCTCGCCGGACAGGGGCATCAGCTGATTTTCGGCACCAGTTTTTCGCACATGACGCCGATCATGAAGGTGGCGCGCGAGTTTCCCGACGTTCGCTTCGAGCACTGTTCTGGCCTGCACACGCTGGGCAATCTTTCCACCTTCGAAGCACGCTATTACGAAGGTTCATATCTTGCCGGCATCGCTGCCGCTTCGGTCAGCAAGAGCAAGATCCTTGGCTTCATCGGCGGTTTTCCGATTCCGGATCTGATCGCCACCGCGAATGCCTTCTTGCTGGGGGCGCGTTCGGTCGATCCGACTATCGTCTGCAAAGTAGTCTGGCTCAATACCTGGATCGATCCGGCCAAGGAGCGCGAAGCTGCCGCCTCCCTGCTGGCTTCGCATGCCGACGTCCTGCTGTCGACCTCCGGCGACATCACCGGCGTCAAGGTGGCGGAAGAAAAGGGTGCGTGGAGCGTCGGCTATGCCAGCGATTTCCGCAAATTCGCTCCGAAGGGGCAACTGACTTCATTCACCCTCGATTGGTCCGGCGTCTACGTCGAAGCAGCGCGGCGCGTGCTGGACAACAACTGGGTCGCCACCGATCGCTGGGACGGCGTGCGGGCGGGCATCGTCAAGATGGCGCCTTACAATCCCGCCATCCCTGCTGCCGGCATGGAACGCTTGCGCGCGTATGAAGCACGCCTTGCGGCCGGAACGGTGCGTCCGTTCACCGGTCCGGTGAAGGACACCGGCGGCAAGCAGCGCCTTGCCGCCGGAGCAGCGCTGGCGGACGCCGATATACGCAAAATGGATTGGTACGTCGAAGGCATACTTGGTGCTTTCACCACTTGAACATTGAATATTGACATTGAGCATTGACATTTGAAGGAGCATCGCATGACGGTTTCACAAGCACTCGCTCTGAGCAATGCGGTGGAGTGCAGTCAGGTCATCCTGGCGCGCGCGCCGGAGCTGGAAATGGCGTTGTGGCGCGATTCCACCGGAGCGCTGCACGCCAACCAGAACCGTTGTCCGCACCGTGGCATGCGCCTGCATTTCGGCTTCGTTCGCGACGACCGCCTCAATTGCCTTTATCACGGCTGGTCCTACGATCATCAGGGCCAATGCAAATACATCCCGGCGCATCCGTCGCACACGCCGTCCAATGTGATCTTCCTGCAGACGCATGGCGTGCAGGAAGCGCACGGCATTATCTGGAGAGGGCAAGCGCCCGCCATGCCTGAACACCTTGCCGCAATGCGCAGCACCCCGGTGCGTTCGGTTTATCTTGCTGCCGCGTTGACGCAGGTGCGCGCGGCCATGTCGTCCTTGTCGTTCGACGCGCCCGACGCGCATGGCCTGCTGCATGCCGGCCTCGATGAGAACGCCGGATACTGGCTGCCAGCCGATGGCAACGCACCGCAAAACGGCTGTCTGTACGCCTTGCAAGACGCCGGCGAAGGCAAGACCGGCATCCATCTTGCCGCCCTGACACCAGCCGGTGTAACGGCACCGACGGCCTGGCTGCTGGCGTTGTCGTCGCAGCTGCAGCGGGTGCAACTGACACTGAAAGGAGGCGCATCATGAGCAAGACCACCGACCCGGTCGCCTTGCGCGAATGGATCGTTATCGGCGCGATTACCGATGTGCAGCAAGCTGTGCCTTATCGCACGCGCGTATTGGGACAAGAGATTGTCTGTCTGCGCAAGGACGATGTGTTTGAGGTGCACGAGTTGCATGAGCTGGACGGCGACCTGACGCCGCAACGCCCGGTACAGGTTCGCACGCGTTACGGCCATGTCTGGGTCTGCCTTGCCGGCGAAGCCAGGCCGATGATCGAAGTGGAAGAATTCGCCGATCCGCGGCGCCGCATGATCACTTGGGGCGGCGTCTACGTGCGTACCTCGCCGCAGCGGCTGGTCGAGAATTTCCTCGACATGGGACATTTCCCGTTTGTGCACACCGGCATTCTCGGCGCCGAACCGGTGACGGAAATCCGCGATTACAAAGTAGAACTACGCGCGGAAGAGGCTGAAATCTGGGCCACCGAATGCATGTTCTATCAGCCGAAAGCATCAACGGCAGCGGACACCGGACGCGATACCTCCTATATCTATCGCACTTCGGGCCCGTTCGTCGTCGTGCTTTACAAGACGGCGGAAGAAGAGGGCGCCTTCGACAACATCGGCATGCTGGTGCAGCCGCTCGATGAAGAGCACTGCCGCGTGTTCGGCTATACCCTGTTGCTTGAAGCGCATACGACCGATACCGAGGCGCTGCATTTTCAGCAGACGGTATTTCTGCAAGACCGCCTGATCCTGGAGCAGCAGACGCCGCGACGCATCCCGCTCTATGAAAAAAATGAAATCCCGGCTCGCGCCGACGCGGCCAGTGTCGGCTATCGCCGCTGGTTGCGCGCAGTGGGCATGCAATTCGGCGTCTTGCCGCAGCAAGTGAAAGAAGGATCGCCGCAATGAAGCTTTACGACTATGAGATTTCCGGCAGCTGCTACAAGGTGCGCCTGTTGCTGTCGATGCTGAATCTTCCCTATGAAAAAGTCGCCGTCGATTTCTATCCCGGCAAGGCGCATCGCCAGCCCGATTTCCTGCGTATCAATCCGCTCGGACAGATTCCAGTGCTGGTTGACGGCGACCTTGTGTTGCGCGACGCCCAGGCGATCTTGCTCTACATCGCCGCACGCTACGACGCAAGCTCCACCTGGTATCCCGCCGACCCGGCAACGCAAGGGCGCATCGCCATGTGGCTGGCATTTGCCGGCGGCGAGCTGATGCAGATTTCGGCCGTGCGTTTGCATGACATGTTGATGGGATATGAACATATCGATGCCGCCGCTGCGCGCAGCGGCGCGCACAAGGCGCTGGCGATCCTCGACCAGCATCTGGCGGAATGCGAAATACGCGGTCAGCAATGGATCGCAGCGGCGCATCCGACCATCGCCGACATCGCCTGTTTTGCCTATCCGGCCTTATGCCATGATGGCGGCATCGACCGTTCCGCCTATCACAACATCAATCGCTGGCTGCGCAGAGTGCGGGCGTTGCCGGGATTCATCGTGATGCCGGGCGTACCCGCTTACGCCTGAGTTTTACAGGGCGGCGGCGACAGTTGCCGTCGCTGTTTTCGCCGCCATGCCGCCGACCTGATTCTTGCGGCCCAGCACGACGTACATCATGAAGGTCTCGGTGCTGGAGAAATTGTCGGCCATCAGGTTGACGAACGCCTTCAGCTTTTCCGAGGCGTGGCGTTGCTTCTGGTAGACGCAATACACCGGCAAGGTTACCGACGCCCATTCAGGCAAGACCGGCACCAGCACCCCGGCGTCGACTTCCACGCGCGTGAAAAAATCCGGCAGGTAAGAGATGCCGTAGCCGTCGATGCAGAACGTCTTGTCCACCCAATAATCGTTGCTCACCACCGTGCAGGCAGGCGCGACTTCTGCGCATTCACGTCCGCGATAGAAGCGCCACTTGCCGTCGCTCAGTTCGTCGCTGCGCACGTTGGTGCGATGACTGGACAGCTCTCCCGGATGTTGCGGCGCGCCGTGCTGCTGGAGATAAGCGGGGCTGGCATACAAGCGGCAGTGGAAGGAACCGATGCGTTTGGCGATCAGGTTGGGATGGTCGGGCGGTGTGGTGCACACAAAGCAATCCGCCTCGTCAGGGAACACCGGATTCAGTTTGTCTTCCACGATGCGCAGATGACAGCGCACGTTGGGATAGAGCGACATGTAGCGTTCGACGGCAGGCGCGACAAATGTCGTGCTGAAATAATTGGTAGTCATCAGATGCAGTTCGCCGCTGACGCCCTGGCTCAGATTCTGCACGTCGATCAATACCGTTTCAAGATCGGTCTGCATGTTGCGCATCAGGCGCGAACCGCGATCGTAAAGCAAACGTCCGGCCTCTGTCAGCGTCGCCTTGCGCGAGGTGCGGATGAACAGTTGTTGTCCGAGCAAGTCCTCCAGTCGCGCCATCTGCCGGCTCAGCGTCGCCTTGGAAATCCCGCTCTCTTCCTCCGCCTGCGACAAGGTGCCGCAGCGCGCCACCAGCACGAAACTCTCGACCAGACGCAGGTCGATGCCCAGTTCGCTGTACTTTTCGATTGCTCCCATACGTCTCGCCATTGGTCGTGTTGATCGCCGGAATCGGCGTACTCAGGGCAAGCAAGATTCATGCACATGATTGTCGCGGCCCAAATAAAAACGCCTGCATGGCGGCAGGCGTTTTCTTGGGACAAGCAGAACAGGAGGATCAGACCGCGACCGGCGCCTTGATGTGGGCCTGCGCTTCGTAACCGGTGATTTCGAAGTCGTCGAATTGGTAGCCGAAGATGGTTTCCGGCTTGCGCTTGATGTGCAATTTCGGCAAGGGGCCTGGTGTGCGGGCGAGTTGTTCCTGCACTTGTTCCATGTGGTTGGAATACAGATGGCAATCGCCGCCGGTCCAGACGAAGTCGCCGACATCGAGGCCGGTCTGTTGCGCAACCATGTGCGTCAGCAGCGCGTAGGACGCGATGTTGAACGGCACGCCGAGGAAGATATCGGCGCTGCGCTGGTACAACTGGCAGGACAGCTTGCCGTCGGCGACGTAGAACTGGAAGAAAGCATGACAAGGCGGCAACTTCATCTGCGGGATGTCGGCCACGTTCCATGCCGACACGATCAGGCGGCGCGAGTCCGGGTTGTTCTTGATCTGGCTGACGACTTGGGCGATCTGGTCGATATGCTCGCCGTTCGGCGCCGGCCAGGAACGCCATTGGTAGCCGTAGATCGGTCCCAGGTTGCCTTCCGGATCGGCCCACTCGTCCCAGATCTTGACGCCGTTTTCTTTCAGATAAGCAATATTGGTCGAGCCGGCCAGGAACCAGATCAGCTCATGGACGATGGACTTGATATGCAGCTTCTTGGTGGTCAGCAGGGGGAAACCTTCCTGCAGGTTGAAGCGCATCTGGTGGCCGAAGACGGAACGGGTGCCGGTGCCGGTGCGGTCGGTTTTTTCGGTGCCATGTTCGTAGACATGGCGCATGAAATCGAGGTATTGGCGCATGGGGATTGGTGCTGATGGAATGAGGGGGATTGTAACTTATTTGGCAGTTGGGGCCATTTTGGCAGGGTGTTTTGTTCCGACTGGCTTGCTGTACCTAAGTGATTCTTTTCTTTCTTCGGACAACCCTG
>NZ_LFLU01000027.1 GCF_001189965.1 Herbaspirillum rhizosphaerae | reverse complement strand
CTTGATCGAAGAAAGAACAGCAGAAGCTACAGCAAACGGAAAGTCGGAACAAAACACCAATAACAACAAACGCCAAGCCCTCATCCCCATCACCAAAACGTCAAAATACTCCTGAAAAACTGCTGCATCCACCCCTGCGAATTGGCATCCGCAACCGTCCCCCCGCCAACCTGCTCCAGGCGTGCATCCGCCACATTGCTGGAAGAAACCACATTTCCCCCGCGAATATCGCGCGCCCGCACCACCCCCGAAAAACGAAGCGTATTAATAGAGCCGTTCATCCCGATGCGCTTCTCGCCCGCAACCACCAGGTTACCGTTCGGAAGCACCTCGATGATCGACACCATCAGGCTGCCGGTCATGCTGTTGGAATTGTCGGTCTGGCCCGAACCCTTGAAGGAATCGCTGCCCGACGCCGTCGCATTGATATTGAAGACCGACGCCAGCAAGCCGCTCATCGACGAGCCGGCGCCGGGGCCGACTTGTTTCAAGGCGGTGTCGCGGCTGTTGCTGGTGGTCGACTTGTTGCTGCCGGTGAGGGATTCGGAGATGTCGATCTTGAGGATGTCGCCGACATAGTGCGTGGTCGATTCTTCAAACAGCTGGGCGCTGCTCACGCGGAAGATTGCGCCGTTGTTCTCCACATTGGCGACCGGATAGGCCGGACGCACGCTGGTCGGCCCCTGCACCATCGGCGGCGGACTGCTGCATGCGCTCAGTAAACACAGAAGTCCCGCTCCATAAGCAACATAGGCAATGCGCTGCTGAATCATGATTTTCCCCCGAAGACAATCGATAGCCGGCTAACAGGCCCGCAAGCGAGAGGCCCTCGCGGCCATCATCGGGGCAAAGCCTGTAAGCGGGAGTTAACGCCTCGTAAATCAGGGAAAACCAATCTCAAGAACCGTGAAGGAAGTTCAAGAAGTATCAAGACGATTCGTATCGTCTTGTTTTGCGCACATTCCAGAAAGACGACGAGTACGCCAAGTTGCCGATTTGCCATGCAAAGTGCGGCCTGCCGCATCTTCAGGATCGTGTGGAATTGGTGCAAGCCGCACCGGTAAGGCGCGTCAGCGCGTTTCTTTGGTGAACAAGTGTCTGAAATATGAGACAAAAATCACGATTTTCGCGTGGCACGCATTATGCAATAAGTGAAAAATAGTTCTTATATAAACCATCAAACCATATATGAAACAAAAAGGCCTATCTTTTTGCTGAATATCTGCTATATTTGATTCGTATATCTCACATTTGGTTTGTAGTTTTATATATGAGACAACTGGCGTTTGTGCCGCACCAGCCACCTACCGGTCGCCGGCTTCAGCAAATGCCATGTAATTAGGCGCGAGGGCGCTAAGGCAACAAGTAACAAGTCACTAACCAAGAGGCATCATGATCGAAATCGAATTTCGCAACGTCGGCAAAAGCTTCGTCGACCGCCAGACTTCCCAGGCCCGCGCCGCGGTCACCAACGTCAATTTGTCGATACGCAGCGGCGAAGTGGTTTCCATCATCGGCCCTTCCGGTTGCGGCAAGAGCACGCTGCTGAACATGGGTGCGGGTTTGTACCTGCCCACCTCCGGCGAAGTCATCGTCGGCGGCCAGCGCGTCACCAAGCCGGTCCGCAATGTCGCCTTCATGCTGCAAAAAGACTTGCTCATGCCGTGGCGCAATATCCGCGCCAACGTTTCGCTCGGCCTGGAAATCGACGGCGTCAGCGCCGCCGAGCGCAAGCGTGTGGCTGATGAGTTGCTGGCCAAGTGCCACCTCAAGGGTTTCGAAGAACACTATCCCTACCAGCTGTCCGGCGGCATGCGCCAACGCGCCGCGCTGGCCCGCACGCTGGCGGTGGATCCGCAAGTGCTGCTGATGGACGAGCCGTTCTCGGCGCTGGACGCGCAGACCAAGATGGTCTTGCAGCAGGACCTGGCCAAGATGCTCTACGAAAAGAAAAAGACCGCGCTCTTCATTACCCACGATCTGGTCGAAGCGATCGCCTTGTCGGACCGCCTGCTGGTCATGAGCGAACGTCCCGGCACCATCATCGAAGAGATCGAAGTCAACCTGCCGTTCCGCGACAACCCGCTGGAGCGCCGCAAGCTGCCGGAAATCGGCCCGCTGCAAGGCCGCCTGATGGAGTTGCTCAAAGTAGGCAAAGAGACAGCAGAGCTGCACTGATTCAGCAGACGTATCCAACGCATACCGAACATTCAACCTGATCACCACCGAACAATAGGAGTGAAGCAAGCATGAAAAAATTTCTCGCCTCTTTCTGCAGCAAGCTGGTCCTGAGCGCCGCCGTTGCAACGACACTGGCCGCCACCGCGCTGGTGCCGGGCATCGCCCAGGCTGCACCGGAAGAAGTGACCTACCTGCTGCCGGCGCCGCCGAATTCGCCGGCTTTCGCACCATGGGTGCTGGCGCAGCACAAGGGCTATTACGCTGACGAAAACCTCAAGATCAACTTCATCGTCGCCAAGGGCGGCGTCGACGTCGCCAAGCAGATCGGCGCAGGCAATGCTGTCATCGGCGGCGCCATCGGCGATACGCCTATCGTAGTGCGCGCCAACGGCATCCCGGTCAAGGCCATCGCGGTGCTGGGCGCCGGTTCGATCACCATGGTCGCCGCCAACGCCAACGAAAACATCAAGTCGCTGAAAGACCTCAAGGGCAAGACCGTCACCGTGATGTCGTACACCGACACCACTTACTACGCTTTCCTCGGTTCGCTGCGCACCGCCGGCCTGTCCAAGACCGACGTGCAGATCCAGGCTGCCGGCCCTGCCGGCGTGTGGCAAGTCTTCACCGCGGGCAAGGCATCGGCATTCGCCGGCGTGCCTGACTGGGTCGTCAACTCGACCGACGCCGGCGCCAAGGTCGATCTGCTCGACAACGGCGGCTTCAAGAGCATGGCGCAAGCGATCCTGGCGTCCGACGACACCATCAAGAACAAGCCTGAGCTGCTGAAACGCCTGGTGCGCGCCACCCTGCGCGGCATGCAAGACATCATGAAGGATCCGAAAGCCGCCGCTCTCGATTACGTCGCCGCCCTGCCGGCTTACAAAGGCAAGGAAGCCAGCATCGAAGCGACCTTCGAGATGTATCGCAAATACGTCTACGCCGGCCAGAAGACCCTGGGCCAGATCGATGCCGCGCGCATGGACAGCGTGCAAAAGTTCTATGTCAGCGAAGGCATCGTGACCAAGGCCACACCGGTCAATGAGCTCTTCACCAATCAATTCGTCGGAACAGCAAGATAAATGGATACCTCTACTACTGCGACTGCAAACCACATGAGCACGCCAGAAAACACTACGCCGGCTACCAAGGTAAAACGTCCGCTGCTCAGCGAGCGTACTCGCACCGTGTGCGGCAGCCTGGTGGTGCTGGTGATCTTCCTGGCGGCGTGGCAATGGGGCCCGGGCTGGTTCGGCATGCCGGAATACATCCTGCCGAACCTGTCGCACGTGCTCAAGGAATCGGTGGTCATGTGGAACAACAATGATCTGCTGACTCATTTCGGCATCACCGCGATGGAAGTGGTGTTCGGTTTCCTGTTCGGCGCGCTGCTCGGTCTGGCGGTCGGCGTTGCATTGGGTTTGTCGCCGCGTGCCGAAGCCATGCTGTCGCCGTACATCCTGGCCTTGCAGATTGCACCGAAGGTGGCGTTTGCGCCGCTGTTCGTGATGTGGCTCGGCTACACCATCTATCCGAAGATCATCGTCGCCGTGCTGATCGTGTTCTTCCCGATCATGATCAACGTGCTGTCGGCGATTCGCACCGTCGATCCCGACATGGTCAACCTGGTGCGCACGCTCAACGCAGGCCGCTGGCAGATCTTCCATCTGGTGGAGTTCCGTTCGGCGCTGCCGGCATTGTTCTCCGGCCTGCGTATCGCATCGACCTTGTCCGTCATCGGCGTGACCGTCGGCGAACTGGTCGGCGGCAATCAAGGCCTCGGCTACCTGCTGGTGGACGGCGAAGGCCAGGGCAATACCGCCGCCGTGTTCGTCGCCATCTGCGCGCTGACGCTGATCGGTATCGTGACCTACGGATTTGTGGTCTGGGCCGAACGCCGCGTGCTGCACTACCTGCCTAAAGTGCATACCAGCACGGTCTGATGGAGCAATCAAGAATGACTTCATCTCACCAATTGCTGGCCGGCCGCCGCATCCTGATCACCGGCGCGGCGCGCGGCCTCGGCCTGGCCTTCGCTGCTGCGGTGGCGGAAGCCGGCGCCAGCGTGGCCATGGCCGACATCCTGCAAGACACCTTGCAAGATGCGGTCGCCGGACTGCAGAAGCGCGGACTGAAAGTCGCCGGCTTCATCGTCGACCTGGCCGATCCGCTGTCCATCGACGCCTGCGCCAAGGAAGCGACGCAATGGCTGGGCGGCCTCGACGGCCTGGTCAACAACGCCGCGATCACCAATTCCGGCGGCAAGACCACCGAACAATTGTCGATCGAGATGTGGGACAAGGTGATGGACGTCAACGTGCGCGGCACCTGGCTGATGACCAACGCCTGCCTGCCGGCCTTGCGCCAATCGGGTCGCGGCAGCGTCGTCAACCTGTCGTCCGACACGCCGCTGTGGGGCGCCACCAACCTGCTGGCCTACGTCGCCAGCAAGAGCGCGGTGATCGGCATGACGCGCTCGCTGGCGCGCGAACTGGGCGGCGACAACATCACCGTCAACGCCGTCGCACCCGGCCTGACGCTGGTCGAAGCCACCGAATACGTACCGAAAGAACGCCACCAGACTTACCACGACCGCCGCGCCATCCAGCGCGACCAGTTGCCGGAAGACGTCTGCGGCGCCGTGATTTTCGCATTGTCCGATTTGTCCCGCTTCTATACGGGGCAAGTCATGGCCGTCAATGGCGGCTTCGTGATGAATTGATGAGTGAAATTCCCCTGACCTACCAAGGAGAGAAAAGATGACCGATATGTCCGAACAAAACAACGTCAAACGCAGCTGGGATCAGCCTGAAGGCAGCAGCTTCGGCGCCTGGATGGAATCGCGCGTGGCGCGCCTGTCGACCCGCAAGTACGACTGGGACGCGCTGAAGTTCCAGGCCGACTACGATCCGAAATTCCGCCGCGCGCAAATGCGCTACATCGGCACCGGCGGCACCGGCGTCGCGGTCGACGCCAACGTGATCCCGTCCGAACACTTCACCTTCTCGACCATGATCATCCCGGCCGGCCATGAAGGTCCGCCGCATCTGCATATCGACGTCGAAGAAGTGTTCTTCGTGCTGCGCGGCAAGCTCAAGCTGGTGCTGGAAAAAGACGGCGAACGTTTCGAAACCATCCTGACCGACCGCGACGTGGTCTCGATTCCGCCGGGCGTGTACCGCGAAGAAATCAACATCGGCGATGAAGACGCGCTGATGTGCGTGATGCTGGGCGCGAAGAAGCCGATCACGCCGACCTATCCGGCAGATCATCCGCTGGCTTCGATCAAGCGCGCTTAAGCAAGCTAAGCAAGCATACCGGGACCCCGCCATGACTCCGCACGCACCCGCCTCCGTCACTTGCGCCGAAACGCTCAGGGATTCGCTGAGCCTGCTCGAAGGGCGCTTTTCCGAAAGCACCGTTGACATCGGCAACGGCAAGATCGTGTCCTACCGCTCCTGCGGGCGCGGGCCGGTGATCGTACTGCTGCACGGTATCAGCTCGGGTGCGGCGTCGTGGCTGCAATGCGCCTTGCGTCTGGAGCAGGATGCGCAAGTGATCGCCTGGAATGCGCCCGGCTACGGCCGCTCGACGTCGCTGCCGCAAATGCAGCCGACGGCGGCGGACTATGCCGAGCGCCTGGACTTGTTCCTCGAAGCACTGGGCATCGGCAACTGCGTGCTGGTCGGCCATTCGCTCGGCGCCATGATGGCCTCGGCTTACGTCGGCAAAGGCTACAAGCGCGCCTCGCGCCTGCTGCTGATCAGCCCGGCGCAAGGCTACGGCAGCGAAGCCAAGCGTGAACGCGGCCAGAAGATTGCGCAAGAGCGTCTCGACGTCCTGCGCACCATCGGCGTCGAAGGCATGGCCGAGCGCAGCCCGGCGCGCATGCTGTCGGCGAGCGCCGGCGACGCCGAACGCGCCTGGGTGCGCTGGAACATCCAGTGGCTCAACCCGGCCGGCTACACGCAGGCGGTGCACATGCTGTGCGGCGACCACCTGCGCGCCTACGCACCGCGCGACAGCCTCGGCGACGTGCCGGCCACGGTCTACTGCGGCGCCGAAGACGTGGTCACCACGCCGGACGACAGCCGCGAACTGGCCTGGAATTTGAATTTGCCGTTCCATCTGATCGACAATGCGGGCCACGCCTGCTACATCGAGCAACCCGGAGCGGTAGCAGCAGCCATGCGTCACCAACTCAGCGGTCACTTTTATAAACTTTCCTAAAACAAAAATCATGAACAAACCTGTGCTGCCAGAAGATGAATCGCAAGAGAAGTACCTCGTACCAGGCCTGGAACGCGGCTTGCGCCTGCTGTGCGAATTCAGCCGTCAGGACAAGACCCTGTCGGCGCCGGAACTGGCGCGCCGCCTCGACGTGCCGCGCTCCACCGTGTTCCGCCTGCTGACCACGCTGGAACGCATGGGCTTCGTTGAACGCAACGACGGCGGCCGTGACTATCGCCTCGGCATGGCCGTGCTGCGCCTCGGTTTCGAATACCTGGCTTCGCTGGAGCTGACCGAAATCGGCCGCCCGCTGCTGGATCGCCTGCGCGACGAAATCGGCTATTCCTGCAACCTGGTGGTGCGCGACGGCCGCTCCATCGTGTACGTCGCCAAGTCGGTCACGCAAACCGCCTTCGCCAGCCACGTCAACGTCGGCACCCGTCTGCCTGCGCACGCCACCGTGCTCGGCC
The DNA here is from genome assembly GCF_001189965.1 of Herbaspirillum rhizosphaerae. Taxonomy (GTDB): domain Bacteria; phylum Pseudomonadota; class Gammaproteobacteria; order Burkholderiales; family Burkholderiaceae_D; genus Herbaspirillum; species Herbaspirillum rhizosphaerae. The sequence continues at coordinate 25,035 of NZ_LFLU01000027.1, read as the reverse complement.
GCGTACTGCTGGAAGACCTGACCCTGGCCGAACTGCGCGACCTGTATCCGGAAGAACACCTGGAAGTCTTCTCCAGCAATACGCCGAAGACCGTGGTCGAACTGTTCGACATGGTGCAGAACGACAAGCAACGCGGCTACGTGTTGCAGGAAGGTTTCTTCGAAACCAGCATCTCCACCATCGCCGCACCGGTGCGCGATCACTCGGGCAAGGTGGTGGCCGCGATGGGCGCGACGATTCCTTCGCCGCACATCGACACCGACCAGCTCGACCAGATCGTGCTCAAGGTGCGCGACACCGCCGGCGAACTGGCGCGTCTGCTTGACCATGCACCGGAGAAATCCGGCAAGGTCGTCAACATGTGGCGGGAGTAACAGCAATGAGCATGATTCAACTCGAAGGCAAAGTCGCCGTCGTCACGGGCGGCTCTTCGGGCATCGGCCTGGCGACTGTCGAGCTGTTGCTCGAAGCCGGCGCGGCGGTCGCGTTCTGCGGCCGCAACCAGGAGCGTTTGCAACAGGTGGAAGCGGAACTGCGCACGCGCTTTCCGCAAGCAAAATTGTTTTCGTCGGTCTGCGACGTGCTGTCGCAGGAGCAAGTGCAAGCCTTCGCCGCCGCCGTGGAAGAGCAGCTCGGCGCGGTGTCGATGCTGGTCAACAACGCCGGCCAGGGCCGCGTGTCGACCTTCGCCGATACCGAAGATGCAGCCTGGACCGAAGAGCTGCGCCTGAAATTTTTCTCGGTGATTTATCCGACCCGCGCCTTCCAGCCGCAACTGCAACGCATGAGCGCTGCGCACGGCGAGGCCGCAGTGGTCTGCGTCAACTCGCTGCTGGCGATCCAGCCGGAGCCGCACATGGTGGCGACGTCCGCCGCCCGCGCCGGCATCCACAATCTGGTGCGCTCGCTGGCCACGGAATTTTCGGCACAAAAAATTCGCGTCAACGGCATCCTCATCGGCCTGGTGGAATCCGGCCAATGGCGCCGTCGCTTCGAAGCCCGCACCGGTGCGGATCGCGACCTGACCTGGGAACAATGGACCCAGGCGCTGGCGCAAAAAAAGAATATTCAAATCGGCCGTCTCGGTCACCCACAGGAAGCCGCCCGCGCGATCGTTTTTCTCGCGACGCCGCTTTCTTCGTACACAACAGGCAGCCACATCGATGTTTCAGGAGGACTTTCCCGCCATGCCTAAGCAAACTCAACAAGTAACCGTCGGCTGCGCCATCGCAGCTTTTCTCGAACAATGCGACGTCAAGGCGGCATTCGGTGTGATCTCGATCCACAACATGCCCATCCTCGACGCCTTCGGCGAGCGCGGCAAGATCCGTTTCATCCCGGCGCGCGGCGAAGCCGGCGGCGCCAACATGGCTGACTCGTATGCACGCACTACCGGCGGCCTGGGCGTCTGCCTGACCTCCACCGGCACTGCCGCCGGCAACGCCGCCGGCGCCATGGTCGAAGCACTGACCGCCGGCACGCCGCTGCTGCACCTGACCGGCCAGATCGAAACGCCTTACCTCGATCAAAGCCTGGCTTACATCCACGAAGCGCCGGATCAGCTGTCGATGCTCAAAGCGATTTCCAAAGCCGCCTTCCGCATCCGCAGCACCGAGACCGCCATCAGCACCATCAAGCTGGCCGTGCAAACTGCGCTGACGCCGCCGATGGGCCCGGTCAGCGTCGAGATTCCTATCGACATCCAGGCTGCGCTGATCCCGATGCCGTCCGATCTGCGTCCGCTGCCGATCGCTGTGCAGGCGCCTTCCGAACACGCACTCGATGAACTGGCCGAGCGTCTGCTCAAAGCCAAGCGTCCGCTGCTGTGGCTGGGCGGCGGTGCGCGCCAGGCCAGCAAGCAGGTGCAGCGTCTGCTGGCGCTCGGCTTCGGCGTCGTCACCAGCACGCAAGGCCGCGGCATCGTGGCGGAAGACGACCCGCGTTCGCTGGGCGCCTTCAACCTGCACAAGCCGGTTGAAAATTTCTATCAGACCTGCGACGCCGTTGTCGTGATCGGCTCGCGCCTGCGCGGCAACGAAACACTAAAGTACGAACTGAAACTGCCGCGTCCGCTGTACCGCATCGACGCCGATCCGTCGGCCGAAGGCCGCTGCTACAACAGCGACCACTTCGTTTGCGGCGACGCGGCGCTGGCGCTGGAAGGCCTGGCGGATCGTCTCGAAAAACGCAAGAGCGCGATTCAGATCGACCCGGCCTTCATGGGCGATCTGCAAAAAGCGCGCGACACCGCAGTCGCCGGCCTGATCGACGGCCTCGGTCCTTACAGCGCACTGGTCGAGCAAGTACAGCAGGCCGCCGGCCGCAAGTTCAACTGGGTGCGCGACGTCACGGTGTCGAACAGCACCTGGGGCAATCGCTACCTGCGCATTTTTGATCCGCTGGCCGGCGTGCACGCACTCGGCGGCGGTATCGGCCAGGGCCTGGCAATGGGCATCGGCGCAGCCATCGGCGCAGCGGTCACCGAATCCGGCAAGAAAACTTTCACGCTGGCCGGCGACGGCGGTTTCATCCTCAACCTGGGCGAACTGGCGACTGCGGTGCAAGAGAAAGCCGACATGGTCATCGTGCTGATGAACGACAAGGGTTACGGCGTCATCAAGAATATCCAGGACGTGCAATACGGCGGCCGCCGCCACTACGTCGACCTACACACGCCGGATTACGCGCAGCTGTCGCAGGCACTGAGCCTGCGTCACGCCCGCGTGAGCAATCTGGCCGATGTCGAAGGCGCATTGAAGAATGCGCTGTCCGAGCCAGGTCCTTTCCTGCTCGAAATCGACATGCTGACCATCGGCAGCTTCAAGACTGCTTTCGCCGGTCCGCCGGTAACGGAAAAAGCCGCAGCGGAAGCCGCCGCCGCTTCCGTCGCCACGACTAAAACAGCTGCAACTGCAGCCGCCTGAAGAAACTGAGGAGAAACCATGCTGCATGTTTCGATGATCGGTTGCGGCGCCATCGGCGTCGGCGTGATGGAGCTGCTGAAAAGCGATCCGGAAGTCGCCTTCGATGTCGTCATCGTGCCGGAAGCCAACATGGCCAACGCCCGCACCGTGGTGTCGTCGCTGGCGCCCAAGGCGCGTGTCGAGACCCGTCTCGGCGAGGACCGTCCCGACCTGCTGATCGAATGCGCCGGCCATCAGGCGATTGAAGAGCACATCATTCCGGCGCTGTTGCGCGGCATTCCGTGCATGGTGGTGTCCATCGGCGCCTTGTCGGAACCCGGCCTGGTCGAGAAGCTGGAAGCCGCAGCACGCGAAGGCAAGACGCAGGTGCAATTGCTCTCGGGCGCCATCGGCGCGATCGACGCCTTGTCGGCGGCGCGCGTCGGCGGTCTGGAGTCGGTGGTCTACACCGGCCGCAAGCCGCCCAACGCGTGGAAGGACACGCCGGCCGACGGCCCGTTCGACCTCGCCAACCTGACGGTCGCCACCGTGATCTTCGAAGGCAGCGCACGCGAAGCGGCGCGCCTGTATCCGAAGAACGCCAACGTCGCCGCCACGCTATCGCTGGCCGGCCTCGGCCTGGATCACACGCAAGTGCGTCTGTATGCCGATCCGGGCGTCACCGAAAACGTGCATCACGTGGAAGCCAAGGGCGAGTTCGGCGGGTTTGAACTGACCATGCGCGGCAAGCCGCTGGCGGCCAATCCCAAGACATCGGCGCTGACCGTATTCAGTGTGGTGCGTGCGCTCGGTAATCGTGCACATGCGCTGTCCATTTAAGTGATGTGAACCACAAATCATGACCGAACTGAATCTCAACGAAACACTGCCGATTTGCGTCGCTGGCGAATGGCGTCTGGGCGGCGGCGATCGCTACGCGACGCTGTACCCGGCCACCGGCGAAGCGGTTGCTTATCTGAATGCCGCCAGCGTGGCCGATGTCGAAGAAGCCATCGTCGGCGCCGACAAAGCCTTTCGCACCAGCGGCTGGGCGCAGAAGAAACCGCATGAACGCGCCATCGTCCTGTACCGCGTCGCGCAACTGATCCGCGAACGCGGCGAAGCGTTGGCGCAACGTCAGCGTCTCGACAACGGCAAGCCGATTACCGAAACGCGCAACCTGGTCGGCAGCGCTGCTGCAACCTTCCAATTCTTCGCAGCCGCTTGCGAAACATTGGAAGAAACCATCACGCCGATGCGCGGCGACAACCTGACCATGAGCGTCTACGAAGCCATGGGTGTGGTCGCTGCCATCACACCATGGAATTCGCCGATCGCCAGCGAAGCGCAAAAGATGGCGCCCGCACTGGCCGCCGGCAATGCCGTGGTGGTCAAGCCGGCCGAAGTCACGCCGTTGATGGCGCTGGAGCTGGCCAGGATCTGCGAAGAAGCCGGCGTGCCGAAAGGCCTGATCAGCGTGCTGCCCGGCAAGGGTTCCGTGATCGGCGACGCCATCACCTTGCACCCGCTGGTCAAGCGCGTGTCCTTCACCGGCGGCACTACCACCGGCAAGCACATCGCCCACATCGCCGCCGACAAGATGATGCCGGTCTCGCTGGAACTGGGCGGCAAGTCGCCGACCATGGTGTTCGACGACGCCGACATCGACCATGCCGTGGCCGGCGTGCTGTACGGCATTTTCAGCAGCTCGGGTGAATCCTGTATCGCCGGTTCGCGCCTGTTCGTGGCGCGCAGCATTTACGACAGTTTCATGGAACGTCTGGCGGCAGGCGCGGCGGCATTGCGCGTCGGCGATCCGGCTGACGAGCGCACGCAGATGGGTCCGCTGATCACCGCGCGCCATCGCGAAGGCATCGAGTCCTACGTCTCCATCGGCGTCGCCGACGGCGGCCGCATCCGCACCGGTGGTACGCGTCTTGCAGGCGATCAGTTTGCACGCGGTTACTACTACTCGCCGACCATCATCGAAGGCGTCACCAACGACCAGCGCATCTGCCAGGAAGAAATTTTCGGACCGGTGCTGGTGGCGATGCCTTTCGACAACGAAGAGGATCTGATCGCGCAAGCCAACGACAGCGTGTACGCGCTGGCGGCCGGCATCTGGACGCGCGACTACAAGAAGGCCTGGCGTTTCGGTCGCGCGGTGCAGGCGGGCAATGTATGGATCAACACCTACAAGCAGTTCTCGATTTCAACGCCGTTCGGCGGCTGGCGCGACAGCGGACTGGGACGCGAAAAGGGCCGCCTCGGCATCCTGCAATACATGGAGCAGAAGAGCATGTATTGGGGCTTGAACGAGAACCCGCTGCCGTGGGCCGGCTAAGTTAAGTGCATTAATCGCCGCCGCGACCGTGAAGCACGCGTCGGGCGGCAACAAGGAGCAAGAAATGGATGTATTAGGTATCGACGAAATCACTTACGGCGCGGACGACCTGCCCGCCTGCCGTCAGTTCTTCCTCGACTGGGGCATGACGCTGGCGCAGGAGAGCGCCGAGGCTTTGGCGTTCGAATCGCAAAACGGTTGCCGCGTGATCGTACGCAATAGTGCCGATCCGACTTTGCCGCCGGCCATCGAAGCCGGTCCGACATTGCGTGAAGTGGTGTGGGGGGTGTCTGCCGCCGAGGTGCTGCCGAAGTTTGCGGAACGCATCAAGGATCTGCCAGGCTACATCAACGACGGCAAGCGCGTCGGCTGTACCGATCCCAACGGCCTGGCCGTGCGTTTCCAGGTTTCGCAAAAGCGCGACGTGCAGGTCGAGTGCGCCACCATGAATACCTGGAACGAAAAGAATCGTATCAATCAGCGCAGCCCCGTGTACGACCACGCTTCGCCGATCGAAGTCGGCCACGTCGTGTTCTTCGTCAAGGACGTCAAGGCCTGCGAGAAATTCTACTGCGAGAACTTCGGCTTCGTGCCGTCGGATCGCTATCCGGAACGCGGCGCTTTCCTGCGCTGCGCCGACGTCGGCGGCCATCACGATATCTTCCTGCTGCAACCGCCGGAAGCACGCTCGGGTTTGAACCACGTGGCCTTCACTGTGCGCGATATCCACGAAGTCTTCGGCGGCGGCATGCACATGTCGCGCAAGGGCTGGGATACGCAACTGGGCCCGGGTCGTCACCCGATCTCGTCGGCGTATTTCTGGTACTTCAAGAACCCCGCCGGCGGCCTGATCGAATACTACGCCGATGAAGACCAGCTCGACGCCGACTGGCAGCCGCGCGATTTCGAACCGGGGCCGACCGTGTTCGCCGAATGGGCGATCGACGGCGGCATCGACGGCAACACACGCCGTCAAAAGAACGCGCAAGGGCCGACAGGAAAATTCCTGACCGACCGTCAACCGACACACAAGTAATCGGAGCAAGTCATATGTCTTCTTTCAAAATCGGTATTCTCGGCGCCGGCATCGGCGGTCTGACCGCCGCCATCGCGCTGCATCGCGCCGGCCACGATGTGGTGGTGTATGAGCAGTCCAAACAATTCCTGCGCGTCGGCGCCGACATCAATCTCACGCCCAATGCCGTGCGTGCTCTCGACGGCCTCGGTATTGCCGACGCCGTGCGCCGCACCGCTGCGCGCCCGACTCATCGCATCAGCCGCACCTGGGATAGCGGCGAAGAAACCTCGCGCCTGGAAATGGGCGACACCGCCGAGAAGAAATACGGCGCGCCGCAACTGACCATCCATCGCGCCGACTTGCTGGCGGCGCTGGCGGAAGTCTTCCCGGCCGAGCGCGTGCAGTTCGCCAAGCGTGCCGAAGCGATTGTCGAAGACGCACAAGGCATCACATTGAGCTTCACCGACGGCACCACCGACAAAGTCGACGTGCTGATCGGCGGCGACGGCATCCACTCCGCCGTGCGCAGCGCCATGTTCGGCAAGGAAAGCCCGCGCTTCACCGGCGTGGTCGCCTTCCGCGCCGTGATCCCGGCCGACAGCGTGGCGCAGGTGCCGAACCTGCAGGCCTTCACCAAATGGTGGGGACCGAATCCGGAAAGCCAGATCGTCACTTTCCCGCTCAACTGCGGCAAAGACATTTTCATCTTTGCGACGACTGCACAAGAAAGCTGGCACCTCGAATCGTGGACCACGCCGGGCAGCGTGCAGGAACTGCGCGACAGCTACGCCGGCTTCCATCCCGACGCGACGGCGCTGCTGGACGCCTGCGACGAAGTATTGAAGACCGCACTGTACGAACGCGATCCGCTGCCGCACTGGTCCAAGGGCCACATGACGCTGCTGGGCGACGCCAGCCATCCGATGATGCCGTTTATGGCGCAAGGCGCCGGCATGGCGATCGAAGACGCCGTGGTGCTGGCGCGCTGCCTGGAAAAAGTGACGAGCGTCGAGGGTATAGCCGAGGCGCTGCAAACCTATCAGGAACTGCGCCTGGAACGCACCAGCAAGATCCAGATCGGCTCGCGCGGCAACAACTGGCTGCGTGAAGGCGGCAATGCGGATTGGGTGTACGGCTACGACGCCTGGGCTATTCCGCTTGAAGCGGAAACGGTCTGAGGGTCTGAGTGATGAACGACACCGACAAAAAATCCGACCTGATGCTGCTGACCGTGCTGCTCAAGCACGATCAGTCAAAGAACCTGGAAGACATCCAGGCGCACATGAAGAAGGTCGGCTGGTGGGACAGGTTTCCCGTCGAAGGCACGCGCGTGGTGTCGTGGACCGTGGCCATGGGCCTGGGCCAGATCGTCACGCTGGAACTGCCGCCGGCCTTGCTGCCGCTGGTGAACGTGGAGCTGGAACGCTCCGCCTGGGGCGTGTTCCGCACGGAATGCTACCCGACTTACGATTTTGTACCTGTGCGTGAGCGTATCCGCGAGCGCGTCAAGAATGGAGGCCAATAATGGTTGCAACAGTCACAGAGGTTTATCTCAATCCGCATCAGGCGCGTCGTCGTGCGCCGACCCAGTATGAAGATCTGCTGGGCGATTCCATCGAGCGTGCCTATGGCGCCGGCATCACCGAGCTGGCGGCGTTGGTCGCGCATCTGAATCGCACCGGTCCCGGTTGCCCGTATAACAACGGCGTGTGGACCGAAGAGAATTATCAGCAAGAAATTGCCCGCTTGGCGGCTTGAACCGGCCAGCCTACCCTCAGGAGAAATAGCAATGAGAACGACAGCCAATGATCCAGTCGATGCGGTCCTCGCCGTTGGATTGAAAGATTTGTGGTACCCGATCTGCCCATCCGAATTCGTCGCCGAGCGCCCTGTGTCGCTGCGCCGCCTGGGCAAGAAGTTTGTGCTCTGGCGTGAAGCCAACGGCGCCTTGCACGCGCTGGAAGATCACTGTCCGCACCGCGGCGCGCCGCTGTCGATGGGTATCGCCATGGGCGATCGCATCGCCTGCGGCTACCACGGCGTGCAAGTGCGTTTTGACGGCGTGGTCATGAGCGTGCCCGGCAGCCCGGGCTGCAAGCTGGAAGGCGCAAAGGCCACCCGTTCGTACCATGTCACCGAAGCCTGCGGCGCGATCTTCCTGTTCAACGCCAGCAGCGACATCGCCGAACCGCCGCCGCTGCGCCTGCCGGAAGAACTGACCAGCCCCGAGTATTCCAACTTCCTGTGCTATACCGAATGGAAGGGCGACTACCGCTACGTGCTGGACAACGTCATGGACCCGATGCACGGCACCTTCCTGCACAAGCAATCGCACTCGATGGCCGAAGGCGACAACACCGCCTCGTTCGGCATTCGTGAAACCGACATCGGCTTCGTGTTCGAAAAAGAAGGCCAGCGCGACGTCAACTTCGACTGGACCGAATGGGCCGACACCGATCTGCATTGGATGCGTCTGGCGATCCCGTATCCGAAGACCGGCGGCCCGGGCGGCAGCTTCGTCATCGTCGGCAGCTACACGCCCATCGTCGACAACATCGCGGCGGTATTCCACTGGCGTTGCCGCAAGCTGACCGGCTGGCAAAAAGACACCTGGCGCTTCCTCTATCGCAACCGCCTGGAAGCGCGTCACTGGAACGTGCTGGAGCAAGACCGTGCGGTGCTTGAAGTGATGGAGCCCGACGCCAACCAGCGCGAAATGCTGTACCAGCACGACATGGGCATCGTGCGTCTGCGTCGCCACATGCGCGGTCTCGCCAAGGAACAACTGGCGAAGGAAGAAGCGGCGCAGGAAAACAAGTCGGCCAAGGCAGCGTAGGTAGATGACTGCGCAGATGACCACAGTCCGTCACATCAAAACCGACAAGGTGGCCGAACTGGCCACCGCGACCTGGTCGAATTGCCTGGTGATCGGCAATGAGATTGCGATGTCGGGCATGACCGCGCATCCGGCTTCGCGCAACAGCGTTCTGTCGACCTACGAGCAGACGCTGGTGGTGCTGGGCAAGGTACGCGATCTGGTGGAAGCCGCCGGCGGCACGCTGGGCAGCATCTACAAGCTGGTGATTTATGTGAAGGACATCGCGGACAAGGATGAAGTCGGCCGCGCGCGCCGCGATTTCTTCAAAGCTCCTTATCCGTGTTCGACGCTGGTGGAAGTCAGCGGTCTGGTGTTTCCGGAATTGACGGTCGAGATCGATGCGTTCGCGCGGCTCGATATCGATTTGCAGCAAGCAGTTTCCTGATTTGGATTTTTTATGAGCAGCTCTCTTCTTTCCGTCCGTGTCCAGGCCATGCGCTTCGAAGCGCAGGGCATCGTCAGCGTCGAGCTGGTGTCGCCTGAAGGCGCCGCGCTTCCGGCCTTCGAAGCCGGTTCGCATATCGACCTGCATCTGGGCAACGGCATCGTGCGCAGCTATTCGCTGCTGAACTCGCCCGCCGAGCAGCATCGCTATATAGTCGGCGTGCTCAACGACCGCAACAGCCGCGGCGGTTCGCGCTATGTGCACGAACAGTTGCGCGTCGGTGCGACGCTGACGATTTCCGCGCCGCGCAACAACTTCCCGGTCGACGAGAGCGCCGCGCATTCGGTGCTGATCGCCGGCGGCATCGGCATCACGCCGATCTCCTGCATGCTGAATTACCTGCGCGGCAAGGGTAAATCGGCCGAGCTGCTGTACTGCGCGCGCTCGCGTGCCGAAGCGGCGTTCGCCAACGAGCTGTTGCAACAGCCGGGCGTGAGCAGCCATTTCGACGCCGAGAAAGGCGCGCCGCCAGACCTGCGCGCTTTCCTCGCGAGCAAGCCGAAGGACGCGCATTTCTATTGCTGCGGCCCGACGCCGATGTTGAACGCCTTCGAAGCGATCTGCGCCGAACTCGATCTGCCCAACGTCCACATCGAACGTTTCGCCGCAGCGGAAAACGTCGCCGCCGTGCAAGGCGATGAATACGTCGCCGAACTGGCGCGCAGCAAAAAGTCAGTGACCGTGCCGGCCGGTAAATCCTTGCTGGACGCGCTGCTCGATGCGGGCCTTGATGTCGACCACAGCTGCCGCGAAGGCGTTTGCGGCGCCTGCGAAACCAAGGTGCTCGAAGGCGAGCCGGAACATCGCGACGGCGTGCTGAGCAAGGCCGAGAAGGCCTCGAACAAGATGATGATGGTGTGCGTTTCAGGCTGTAAAGGACGCCGCCTGGTGTTGGATCTGTAGTACTTAAGCGCTCCCAAAAATGCCCGCAAGCGCCGGGCATTTTTTTGAGCCCGAACATTTTTGTGGAACGTTGATTCATGGGTGAAACAAAGACCTGATTCAACGCTCCGCGAACCTGTTCAAGGTCCGTAGCGAGAGGCCATCAGCTGGTGGCGCCCGGAGCGGAGAAACCGGAGTGTACTCGGGTACACGAGGATTTCGAGCACCGGACGACGCCAGATCATGGCCTCGCAGTAGGAGCTTGGGCAGGTTACAGGGATTCACCTTTCATCGGCGCGGGGCAGATGAGAGCAGTGAACGCGGCGTCAGCCGTGCTTAATTGAAGGGGAGTTTTTCATGAAGAAGGTACTCTTTGCCGTCGCCGCCACAGGCTTCGCGGCAAGCGCATTCGCCCAGAGCAACGTGACGATCTACGGTAGTCTGGACGCAGGCGTGGCATACATCAACAACCTCGGCGGCGGTTCCGTCACTCGCCTGGACCAGGGCACCATGCAACCGGACCGTATCGGCTTCCGCGGCAGCGAAGACCTGGGCGGCAACCTGAAGGCCAACTTCCAGCTGGAGACCGGCTTCTACACCGATACCGGCGCCCAGCCGACAGCCGGCAAACTGTTCAACCGCTACAGCACCGTCGGCCTGTCCGGCGACTTTGGCGCGGTGGTGATGGGCCACATGCCTGACATCGTGTTCGAATACGTCGGCAAGCTGTCCAACGGCTATCAGCTGACCAACTGGTATCTGTTCCACCCGGGTAACCTGGACAGCCTGGCCAACACCTATCAGTCCGACAATGCGGTGCGCTACACCACGCCGACCTGGTCGGGCTTTCAGGCCAGCGCCATGTACGGTTTCGGCGAAGTGGCAGGCGACAGCGGCAACGGCCGCAACATCAGCACCGGCGCGACTTACACCAATGGCCCATTGCGCGCAGCGTTCGCTTATTCCAAGCTGAACAACCGCGCCGCCGGCTATGCAGGCGCTTTCCTCTCGAGCGTCGGTCTGGGTACTGCAGCGACCGTCTTCAACAGCCTGACGACCACCGCCGGCGGCATCGGCTACACCATCGGCAACGTGCGTCTGAACACCGACTACACGCAAGTCAAGATCGCGTTGCCTAGCGGTCAGACGCCGAAGCAGAAGAACTTTGACCTGGGTGCGGCATGGCGCTATGCAACAGCTGACACGCTGAACGTCGGCTACAGCTTGTCCAAGCTGGAAGGCGCGCGCTGGAACACCGTCAGCCTGAGCAATGTGCACGCCTTGTCCAAGCGCACCGAGCTGTATGCGCAAGTGGCCTACCAGCGTGCAGGCGGCGATGCGAAGTTCGCCGTCATGAACGGTACCGGTGCAGGCGGTGCGACCGGCGTGTCAGGCGGCTCCGGTCAGATGGTGACGACCTTGGGTATGCATCACTCGTTCTAAGTTGCAGTCAATGTAGCAAGCAACCCGGCGCCGACCGACATCCCGGCGCCGGTTTGTTTTTGGGGGAAAGAAAAAGATGACTAATTTGAAACTTGGTACGCGTCTGGGTCTCGCGTTCGGTTTGGTGGTACTGCTGCTGATCGGCATCACCGGCCTCGGCATTCAAAGCCTCGGTGCCTTACATGACGGCACGCAGCTGATCGTGAAGAACCGCTATCCGCAAGTGGTGGTCGCCAACGACATCGTGCTGCAGATCAGCGACAACGCGATTGCCATGCGCAACATCCTGCTGATTGACGATCACGATACCTTGCTCAAGGAAATCCAGCGCATCGAAGACGGTGAAAAGGGTATCAACGCCAATCTCGCCACGCTCCAGCAAATGCTGTCGAGCGACATGGGGCGCAAGTCTTTCGGCGAGATATCCGCCTTGCGCGCAACCTATGAAAACGGTCAGAAGGAATTCCTCAAGCTGGCCTCCACCGGCGCCACCATGGATGCGTCGCAGTTGTTGCTGACGTCATTGCGCACCGACCAGCAGAATTACATCAACCGCGTCAAAGGCTTTATCAAGGGCGGCTCCATCGTGATGGCCAAGAGCAGCACCGAGGCCAGCGATCTCTATCACAGCAAGACCGCCATCATGCTGAGCATGGCGGCGATCGCCGTGGTGCTGGCCTGCGGTTTTGCGTTCTGGATCACGCGTTCGATCACACGCCCGGTCAATCACGCGGTGCAGGTGGCGCAGAGCGTTGCCGCCGGCGACCTCAGCAGCCATGTCGAAGTGAGTTCGCAAGACGAGATCGGCCAGTTGCTGATGGCGTTGCGAGAGATGAACGGCAGCCTGACCACCATCGTCTCGGAAGTGCGTACCGGCGCCGACACCATCGCCACGGCATCGAGCGAAATCGCCAGCGGCAACCTCGACCTGTCCAGCCGCACCGAGCAGCAGGCCGGTTCGCTGGAAGAGACCGCCGCCACCATGGAACAGCTGACGTCCACCGTCAAACAGAATGCCGAGAATGCGCGCCAGGCCAATCAGCTGGCGGCGACCGCTTCCGACGTCGCCACGCACAGCGGCTCGGTGGTGGCGCAGGTGGTGACGACCATGGGTTCCATCAGCGAATCGTCGCGCAAGATCGTCGACATCATCAGTGTGATCGACGGCATTGCCTTCCAGACCAACATCCTGGCGCTCAATGCCGCGGTGGAAGCAGCGCGTGCCGGTGAGCAGGGCCGCGGTTTTGCGGTCGTCGCCAGCGAAGTGCGCAGCCTGGCGCAACGTTCGGCCGGCGCCGCGAAAGAAATCAAGGCCCTCATCGATGACTCGGTCGAGAAAGTCGACATGGGCAGCAAGCTGGTCGAACAGGCCGGCAGCACGATGGATGAAGTCGTCGCCAGCGTTAAACGGGTGAGCGACATCGTCGGTGAAATCAGCTTCGCCAGCCAGGAGCAAAGCTCAGGCATTGAGCAGGTCAACCAGGCCATCACGCACATGGATGAAGTGACCCAGCAGAATGCGGCGTTGGTCGAGCAGGCCGCCGCCGCTGCGCAGTCGCTGCAGGATCAGTCGGCCAACCTGGCGCAGGTGGTGGGGGTGTTCCGTCTTGGTTCTCGAGACTTTGCGCACGATGCGCCGCGGTTGGCGAAGCCGGCGACTTCGGCAGCTGCGATTGCTCCACGCGTCGCTGCACCGGCGGTGCGCAAGCTTGCACGAGCGTCTGCATCTGCACGGGCGCCCGCATTGGCGAGTACTGCTTCCGGAGTGCCGGCCGGCGACGGCGATTGGGAAACGTTTTAAGGCCTGAGCAACGCCCAGGCAAAACACTCAGGTAAAACGATTCCGCGGACGCGCCAGCCCCAAATGTTGGCGCAGCGTGTCGCCCTCATATTCGCGGCGGAACAGGCCGCGCTCCTGCAAAATCGGCACCACCTGTTCGACGAAGTCGGTCAGCGATTCGGGCAGGTAAGCCGGCATCAGGTTGAAGCCGTCACAGGCGCCGCTGTTGAACCATTCGGCGAAGTTGTCGGCGATCTGTTCGGCGGTGCCGGCCACTACGCGGTGCGAGCGGCTGCCGCCGAAGCGTTTGCCGAGCTGGCGCAGCGTCAGATTGTCGCGCTTGGCCATTTCCTGCACCAGCTTGTAGCGGCTCTGGTTGCCGCGTATCTCTTTCAGCTCCGGCAGCGGCTCATCCAGCGAATACACCGACAGGTTGTGGTTCATGCTGTCGGACAGCAAGGCCAGTCCGCCCAGCGGGTGCACCAGGTCTTCCAGATGGCGCAGCTTTTCTTCGGCTTCGGCCTGCGTGGCGCCGATGATCGGCATCACGCCTGGCAGGATCTTGATGCTGTCCGGCGTGCGGCCGTATTTGAGGACGCGGGCATGGATGTCGTTGCGGAATTCACGCGCTGCCGTGATCTGCGGCTGCGAAGAGAAAATCACCTCCGCCGTCTGCGCGGCAAAGTCGCGCCCGGTATCCGATGACCCGGCCTGGATCAGCACCGGGTGGCCTTGCGGCGGACGCGTCACGTTGAGCGGTCCGCGCACGCCGAACCAGTCGCCCTTGTGATGCAGGTAGTGGACTTTTGACGGATCGGCGTAGACGCCGTTTTCCTTGTCGAGCACCAGCGCATCGTCCTCCCAGCTGTCCCACAACTTCGTCACGACATCGAGGAATTCATGCGCGCGGCCGTAGCGGGTTTCGTGTTCCAGATGTTCCTGCTTGCTGAAGTTGAGCGCTTCGCCGTCGTTGGTCGAGGTGACGATATTCCACGCGATGCGTCCGCCGGTGAGGTGGTCCAGCGTGGCGAAGGCGCGCGCCAGGAAGAACGGTTCGTTATAGGTCGTGGAGGCGGTAGCGGCCAGGCCGATTTTTTCCGTGACGGCGCCGAGTGCGCCCAGCAGCGAGATCGGTTCCGGCCGCGCCTGCGCGAGGTAGCGCACGGTGGTGTCGAAACGGTTGTCGTAGCGGTCGGAAATCGCCAGCCGGTCGGCAAAGAAGATCAGGTCGAACTTGCCCGCCTCGGCGGTCTGCGCCAGCTTCTTGTAGTAGGCCAGGTTCATGGTGTTGGCCGGATCGACGCCGGGAAAGCGCCAGCCGGCGGCGTGATGGCCGACCGACATGAGGAAGGCGCCGAGGTGCATTTGTTTGGAGGGTGAGGATGACATGGCGAACTCGCTATTGAATTATTTGACGGACACCGAGGCGTCCCTGATCTGCACGGCCTTGGGAATCAGCTTGTAGCGGAAGAAGGTGTTGGCGACTTCCTGTTGCGACTCGACGATGTTGGGAGGCAGCGGGTAGGCCACGCCCCAGGCCTGGCGCGTCAGGGCGAGCTGCCAGGTTTTTTGCGGCACGCGGGTGTCCTTTTCGAGGAAGCGCGCGGTTTCGTCGGCATGATCCTTGGCGTATTGCTCGGTGTCGTTGAGTTTGTCGAGCGTGATGCGCAGGATGGCCGGATAGGTCGCGGCGAACTTTGCCGGCGCGACATAGAAGCTGTATTGCGGCGCCAGTTTCGATGCGGTCACCAGCGGCCGCGCGCCGATGTTCTGCTCGATGTCGGCCAGGCGCGGATCGGGCACGACCCAGGCGGCGACGTCGCCGCGTTCGAAGGCGGAGCGCGCTTCGCTGTATTGCAGGTAGGCGAAGACGATGTCGTCGGGCTTCATGCCGTCCTGTTCCAGCGCCTTGAGCAGCAGGTATTGGCCGGCCGACCCTTTGGCGACGGCGATCTTCTTGCCTTGCAGGTCTTTCATGCGGCGCGCGGCGGATTCCTTCGGCACCACGACGGCGTAGTTGTCCTTATAGGCAGCGGCGTAACCGACGTAGCGGATCTCCGGCGCGCCGCCGGCCTGGGCGAACACCGGCGGTGTCGAGCCGACGAAGCCGAGATCGATGTCGCCGGCGTTGAGCGCTTCCACCATCGGCGGGCCGAAGGGGAATTCGAACCATTTGACGGTGACGCCGTTGGGCGCGAGGGCTTTTTCGAGCTCGCCGCTGGCCTTGAGGATGACCAGGCTGTTGCCTTTCTGATAGCCGATGCGGAACTCCTTGGGATAGGAAGCGGCAGGCGCGGCTGCATGGGAGGAGGTGACAGCGGCCGACAGGCTGAGACTGAGCGCAAACAGCGCACCGAGGGCGCGCTTGAAAAGTGGGACGGACATGGGTTTCCAGCGACGAGTGAAAGGATGGTCGCTGACGATAGCACCGGCGCGGCGCGGAATTAAGGACTGTTTCCGCATGTCGATATGCGGCGGGCGTCTATGGTGGAGGCGGCATCTCCACGGCTCGCAAATGAAAGCCCGGTTTCGGGGCATAATGTCGACAATTTCATTCGCACTGTGCCGTCGCGCACAATTCCACAATGGCAACAGACCAACCACGACCAAGCGTGCACGACGAACTGGTTTCCGAATTAGTGTCGGCGCGTATCCGCGCGCGCATCAAGGCGGCCGGCGTACGTTTTCACGCCAACGACAATATTGCCGAATTCATCAAGGACGGCGAGCTGGAGGCCCTGCAGGCTGAAGTGCAGGCCAAGCTGGCCGGCGTGCTCGAGAGCCTGGTGATCGATGTCGAGAGCGACCACAACACCCAGGACACCGCCAAGCGCGTGGCCAAGATGTATGTACAGGAAGTGTTCCGCGGCCGCTATCAGGCGCCGCCGCCGGTGACCGAATTCCCGAATATCGAACGCCTCAACGAACTGATGATCGTCGGTCCGATCACGGTGCGCAGCGCCTGCTCGCATCACCTGTGCCCGATCATGGGCAAGGTCTGGGTCGGCGTGATGCCGAACGAACATTCCAATCTGATCGGCTTGTCCAAGTATGCGCGCCTGATCGAATGGATCATGAGCCGTCCGCAGATTCAGGAAGAAGCCGTGTCGCAGGTCGCCGATCTGCTGATGCAAAAGCTGCAGCCGGACGGCCTGGCGATCGTGATGGAAGCCGATCACTTTTGCATGCACTGGCGCGGCGTCAAGGACACCGAGTCGAAGATGATCAATAGCGTCATGCGCGGCTCTTTCCTGCGCGACGCCAATCTGCGCCGCGAATTTTTGGCGCTGATCAGGAAGTAAGCCAGGAAACAAGTCAGGAAAGAAGCAGGGTTATTTTTCCGTAGCAAATCTGCAAGCCGAAAGGAAGCATCATGCTGGTCCGTCTGATTTACGCAAGCCGCGCCTGTGAATCCATCACCCAGGAATCGGTCGACGCCATCCTGGCGACGGCGCGCCGCCACAATCCCGTCAACGGCATCACCGGCGTGCTGTGCCACAGCGACGATGTTTTTGTGCAGGCGCTGGAAGGCGGGCGCGATCAGATCAATCAGTTGTACGCGCGCCTGTTGCAGGACAAGCGGCACAAGGATGTGGTCTTGCTGTGCTACGAAGAAATCGACGTGCGCCAGTACTCGTCGTGGACCATGGGCAAGGTGCGGCTGGACAAGGTCAACCGCTCGCTGCTGCTGAAGTATTCGAGCACCGGCGTGCTCAATCCCTACGACGTGTCGGGCTGCGCCACGGTGGCCTTGCTGGAAGAGTTGGCGGCGGCGGGCGCGTTTGCCGTGCGCGATTAGAACCGTTCAGTTCAGTCCGCTGGAAGCCCAGATGGTTTCCAGGTTGGGCAGGTTCGGCATCTTGGACGGATCTGCGTAGGAGGCGATCTTGTCGCCGCTGCGGGTGGTGGCGAGATCGATGATCTCGATCGGCAGCATGGCCATCGTGGTCGCCGAGAAAAACACTTTCACTGTGGGCGTCAGCAGCGATCCGGGATGCTGGTCGATGACGATGCCTACCTTCCCCGAGTGCATCAGCACGCAGGATCCGGTCGGAAAAATTCCCACGCTCTTGATGAAGGCTTCGAGGATGGTTTCGTCGAAGTGGCCCTGGTTGTTGGCCATGCGCTTGATCGAATGGCCGGGTTCCCAGCCCGGCTTGTAGGGCCGGTTCGAGGTGATCGCATCATAGACGTCGCACACCGCGCCCATTTTCGCCACCAATGAAATCTGGTTGCCCTTGAGATTGAAGGGATAGCCGCTGCCGTCGATTTTTTCGTGATGATGCAGCGAGACGTCGAGCGCGGCGTCGCCGATGCCGTCGACGCCGCGCAGGATGGCGTGGCCGGCTTGTGCGTGCTTCTTGATGGAGGTGAATTCCTCGTCGGTCAGCTTGCCGGGTTTGTTGAGGATCTCGGCCGGCACCGCCATCTTGCCGATGTCGTGCAACAAGCCGGCCAGGCCCGCTTGCCGGGTTTCTTCCGGCGACAGGCCGAGCTGGTGTCCCAGCGCAATCATCAGGGCGCACACCGCGACCGAATGCATATAGGTGTAATCGTCGGAGGTCTTGAGACGCGCCAGGCTGATCAGCGCGCCGCGGTTGCGCGAGACGGAGGCGGTGATTTCCTGCACGACCGGCATCGCCTGCTTCACATCCAGCGCCTTGCCCATGCGGGTTTCGTTGAACATGGTCATGATGGCTTTTTTGGAGCCGGTCAGCACGCGCGCGGCCTGGACGCGTTCCTGTTCGGCGCCGACCTGTATGGAAATTTTTGCCTGCCTCGGTTTTGCTGTTTCGGCTTCGGGTTCAGCAGGTGCAGCAGCGGCAGGTTTGGGCGCATCTTCGACTATGATGTCGCGGCCCTTGGTGGTGTCGATCAGGATTTCGTCGATCTTGGCGGAACGCAGCGTCTTCAGATCTTCGTATTTTTCCAGCTTGAAAGAACCCCGCCAGAATGGATGATTCATCCACGGGCCTGGGATCTCCTGGACATACATGCCAAGACGAAGTTGATCGGGTGCAATACGCTTCAACACTGCCGGTCTCCGATGGAGGCGTTAGTAAGGTTGCTGCTGTGAAAGGTGCATGAATCGTGGGTTTGAGACGACTCAGCACAGCGATTGCATGTGCTTATCGTAGCAGAACATTCTCGGAATGTGGCTGCTGTTTATTGTTGTATTTTGTTGCGATTTTTTTGTCATGCCCGAATAAAAAAACGCGCGCAGAAATGCAAACCGCGGACAAACTGCAAATCATATGCAGCTTGTCCGCGGCGGCGAAACGAGGCGGATCGCGAGTTTATTTTTTTGCGTACGAGGCGGCCGGATTGGTGGTCAGCAGACGCAGGAAACTGGCCAGGCATGCCGCACCGGCAAAACCGGCGCCGAGGCCCAGCGCCAGCCGCGAACCGTGCAGGGCCGACATGCTGAAGCACAGGGCCACCAGCGCTGCGCCGATGCTTTGCCCGAACAGGCGCGCGGTGGCGACGATGCCGCTGGCGCCGCCGCTGCGTTCCGGCGGCGCGCTGGTCATCAGCGCTTTCAGATTGGGCGACTGGAAGAAGCCGAAGCCCATGCCGCACACCAGCATGCGCCACGAGATGTCGAACACGCTCGGGCTGGCCGGCATCAAGGTCATCAGCACCAGGCCGATGCACAGCAGCGCCAGGCCGAAGCCGCCCAGCATGCCGGCCGGATAACGGTCGGACAAGCGGCCGGCGATCGGTGCCATGATGGCAACGGCTACCGGCCACGGCGTCATCAGCAGGCCGATGTCGACCTGGCTGCGGCCGAGATCGTGGTGGAAGAAAAACGGCAGCGAGACGAACGCCAGGCCTTGCGCGGCGAACGAACATACGGCGGTGACCGCCGATAGCGCAAACATCGGCCGGCGGAACAGATCGACCGGCAGCATCGGCGCCGGATGCGAGGCTTCGCGGCGCATCAGCAGGTAACCGCACACCAGCGCTGCGACGAATTCCGCCACGACCACGCTGGTCTCGGCCTGGTGCGCGCCTTCGCCGATGGCGAGGATCAGCAGGCCGAAGGCGGCGGCGTTGAGCAGGGCGCTCTTGATATCAAAATGGTGGGTCGATTTGGGCGTGTGCGGCAGCGCGGGGATGGCCATCGCTAGGCCGATGATGCCGAGCGGCACATTGACCGCAAACAGCCACGGCCACGGCGCAATCGCCAGAATCCCGGAGGCTACGCTGGGGCCGACGGTGAAGGAGATGGCGACGATCAGCGTGTTGATGCCGACGCCGCGTCCCAGCGAGCGGGTCGGGTAGATGTAGCGGATCAGCGCGGTATTGACGCTCATGATGCCGGCGCCGCCCAGCCCTTGCAGGAAACGCGCGACCGTCAGCGAGGGCAGCGACCAGGCCACGGCGCACAACAGCGAGGCCGCGGTGAACAGCGCCAGCCCGGCGATGTAGATGCGGCGGTAGCCGACGATTTCGCCCAGTGCGGCCAGCGGCAGCAGCGACACCATCATCGCCAGCTGGTAAGCCGTGACGATCCAGACCGAGGCGGCCGGGGTGGTATTGAGATCCTTGGCCATGACCGGCAAGGCGGTGTTGGCGATGGCGGTATCCAGCGTGGCCAGGCCGACGGCGATCAGCAGCGTGATGATGGCGAGCGTGCGTTTGTCGTCCGGCAGTCCTTCTCCGGCGATGACGATGTGATGATGGGGGGCAGAGGCGGTAGCCGTGGACTTCGAAGGTTCCATGGGAGCGGTAGTCGGGTAACAGGTGAGGAAGAGGGTGGCGCGGGCGGGCATGGGCGGACGTGAAAGCGGCTGAATCACCCGTGCCAAAGCCTCAGCCATGATATACGGGAACCGTCGGCGCTGCAGACGAGGGCCGTTTTTGGGCCGCGCGGGCACCTCGGGAGCGGTTCGCGGTCCTAATTGTGCGTCAATATTGATTTCAAGTATTTTCTAAAGAATATAAGATAGCTTTCTGATTCGATGATGTCGTTGTTTACAATGGCGCTCTATCCTAGCGAGAACGATTTCATGTTAAAGCAGGCTGTTTTGCAACAACCGGTATCTCATTCTTCCGCTTCCCGGCCATCCGGCGTCTTGCCGGGGTTGTCGTTTCGTCAGCTGCTGCTGGCGGCATTCCTGCTGATTGCCGCACTGCTGAGCGGCACCTCCGTGCACGCCTTGTTTACCCTGGAGCGCATGTCGGCGCACAGCCGCGAGACGGCAGGGCAGGCCGTACGCCTGACCGAACAGGCGCAGCGCCTGGCCGAGCGCACCGTATCCATGGAGCGCAGCGCGCGGCAATTTCTGGTGCTGGACGATCCCGCCTTCCGCGATCGCTATGCCGAAGCCTGGCAGCAGGCCAAGTCCTCGCTGGCCGAGTTGCAGCAGGCGTTGCCGCAGGCGCCGGCCGATCTGTTCACTTCCTGGAGTACCTACGGCGAGGCGGCCTGGACCGTGCTGCAGTCGGATCCGGACCAAAGCCAGCCGGCGGCGCCGGCTTCAGGACGGAATTCCGCACAGAACGCAGCGCAAGCAGCGGCGCAGAAGTCGGCGCAAAACCAGCGCAAGCTCGACCAGCGCACCCTGTTCGAAGCCTTTGCCCATCTGCCGGCGCTCAACGAGCAACTGGCGCTGGAGAGCAAGCGCGAGGTGGAGCGCCGCAACAATGCCTTGTCCGACGAGCTGGAGCAGCAGCGCAAGATGCTGACCTTCCAGGTGATCGGCGCCATCGTGCTGGCGGTGCTGCTGGCGTTCTGGTTCGGCATGTGGCTGTCGCGCCCGCTGGCGCGCATGGAAGCGGCGATCGGGCGGCTCGGCGACAATCGTTTCGATCAGCCGATTGTGGTCAAAGGCCCGGCCGATTTGCGCCGGCTCGGCCAGCAGCTGGACTGGTTGCGCCAGCGCCTGGCCGACCTGGAGGCGGAGAAGTCGCGCTTCCTGCGCCATGTCTCGCATGAATTGAAAACGCCGCTGGCGGCCTTGTGCGAAGGCGCGGCCCTGCTGGATGACGAAGTGGCCGGCAAGCTGACCGACAGCCAGCGCGAGATTTCGCGCATCCTGCGCCAGAATACGCAATCGCTGCAGACCCAGATCGAAGATTTGCTGCGCTATAACGAAGTCGCCTTCGACGCCCAGCGCATCAACCGCTTGCCGGTCGATCTGCGCGCGCTCTTATATAAGGTGATTGACGACCAGCGTCTGCAATGGGTGGCGCGCGATCTCAAGGTCGAGGTGGAAGGCGGCGCCAGGACGGCGGTGCTGGATCCGGACAAGTTTGCGATCGTATTGGCCAATCTGCTGTCGAACGCGGTGCGCTTCAGCCCGCAGGGCGGCACGATACGTTTTGTGCTGTCGGGCAGCGAAGGGCGGGTACGCATCGATTGCGTCGACCAGGGGCCGGGCGTGGCGGCAACCGATACGCACCGCATCTTCGATCCTTTTTATCAGGGCCTGAACCAGCCGCAAGGCGCGCGCCACGGCAACGGCATCGGTCTGTCGATCGTGCGCGAATATGTGCTGGCGCATAACGGCGACGTGCAACTGGTGCCGCGCGACGGCGGCGGGGCGCATTTCCGTATTGAGCTGCCGGACGAAAGCTAGAGTCGCTTCCATGAAAACAAAAATACTTCCTCTGCTCCTGATCTCGCTGCTGACCGCGTGTGCAACGCCGCCGCCGCCGGAAGCGCCGACCACCACCGTCAAGCTGGTGACGACGGCAGGCGGCATGGACGACTTGCTGACTTATCACCAATCCTTGCGTCGCCTGTCGCAGCAGGAACTGGGCCGCGAATTGCAGGCGCTCAATGCGCGCCAGGGCGGTGCCATGCTGGCGATGCAAAAAGCCATGGTGCTCGGCCTGACGCATGACGCCAACGATCTGGCGCGCGCGCAGGTGCAACTGGGCGCGGTATTGAATGCCACGGATTCCGACGCGGCGGCCTTGAAGCCGCTGGCGCAACTGCTGGTGAGCAACTACGCCGAGATGCGCCGCCTGAGCGACAACGCCGAAAAAGCCGGCCAGCAGGCCAAGGAAAGCCAGCGTCGCATGGACCAGCTGAGCGAGAAGCTCGAAGCGCTCAAGAACATCGAGCGCACCTTGCCCGGCCAGGCCAAATAGATGGACAAGCCCGTGAGCAGCCCGCGCCATTTGCTGCTGGTCGATGACGATGCGGATCTGCTGCAATTGTTGTCGCTGCGGCTGACGGCCAACGGCTATCGGGTGACGGCGGTCGGTAGCGCCGAAGCGGCGCAGGCGCAGATGGCGATCGAGCTGCCGGCGCTGGTTATCAGCGATATCCGTTTGCCGGACAAGGACGGGCTGGCGCTGTTCGATGAAATCCGCGCGCAGTATCCGGCCTTGCCGGTGATCCTGCTGACGGCGCACGGCACCATTCCCGACGCGGTCGATGCCACCACGCGCGGCGCCTTTGCCTATCTCACCAAACCGTATGACGCCAAGATCCTGCTGGCCAAGATCGCGCAGGCGCTGAGCCTGACCGCTTGCGATGATGCCGCCGGCGACGAGGCTTGGCGTGAAGAACTGATCAGCCGCAGTCCGCGCATGGCGGAGGTGTTGTCGGAGGCGCGGCTGGTGGCGGTGTCGGACGCCAGCATTCTGATACGCGGCGAAAGCGGCACCGGCAAGGAGTTGCTGGCGCGCGCCATCCATCGCGCCAGTCGCCGCGCCAAGGCGCCGTTCATTGCGGTCAACTGCGCGGCGATTCCCGAGCAGTTGCTGGAGTCGGAGTTGTTCGGCCACGTCAAAGGCGCGTTCACCGGCGCGGTCGAGCATCGCAAGGGCTTATTCCAGGCGGCCAACGGCGGCACCTTGTTTCTCGACGAGATCGGCGACATGCCGTTGCCGCTGCAGGTGAAGTTGCTGCGTGTGCTGCAGGAACGCACGGTGCGCCAGGTCGGCGCCAATGACGCCGTGCCGGTGGATGTGCGGATTTTGTCGGCGACCCATCGCGATCTGGATGCGGCGATGGCCGACGGCTCGTTTCGTGAAGATCTTTATTACCGGCTCAATGTCGTGACGCTGGCGCTGCCGGTGCTGGCCGAGCGCCGCGAAGACATCGCCTTGCTGGCCAACCATTTCCTGCAATTGATTGCCGCAAAGTATCAGAAGAGGCTCAACGGCTTCGCGCCCGATGCGCTGGAAATCCTGATGATGGCCGCCTGGCCGGGCAATGTGCGGCAGCTCTATAACGTGGTCGAGCAGGTGTGCGCGCTGTCGACCGCGCCCCTGATCTCGGCGGCGCTGGTGCAGCGAGCCTTGCGCGTGCCGGCGCTGGAGGTATTGCGCTACGCCGACGCCAAGCAGCGTTTCGAGCGGGACTATCTGATTCAACTGCTGAAATTGACTGACGGCAACGTTACTGATGCCGCCCGGCTGGCGGACCGGAACCGGACCGAGTTTTACCGCTTGCTGCAGAAAAACGGTCTCGATCCCAGTGTTTTCCGCGGAGATGACGAGGGTGTCGCCGCAGAGCGACAAGAATAAGCCTTTATAAATCAAAGGTTTAGTCGATCAGGGCAGGATGGTGTCGCTCTCAGGCGACGAAAATCGGCGATATTGGCGGGTTTGTTGCCTGCCGACAGCGGCTGATTTTTCTAAGTTGCTGAATTCATTGAGGTTTTTCCGCATGGCACGGCCTTTGCGAAAGAGAGGGCAGGTAGCGCTTCAAGCGTTGTCTTTCTTTTTCACACTATAAGGACATCATCATGCAAACCACCAAAACGATTTCGACGCTGGTTACCGCCGCTTTCCTGACCGCGGTTGCTGCACCTGCCGTCTACGCCGCCGATGCTTCCGAGACTTCTTCGTCGCCTACCGCGCAAAAGGCCGGCGCCTATGTCGACGACTCCGTGATTACCGCCAAGGTGAAGGCCGCCTTCGTGGAAGACAGCCAGGTGTCGGCCCTGAAGATCAAGGTCACCACCAAGAAGGGTATCGTTACCCTGGCCGGCGCCGTGCCTAATGCCGAAGCCGGCCAGCACGCCCTGCAAGTTGCTGCCGCCATCGACGGCGTGAAGGACGTCAAGAGCGCCCTGACCGTCAAGGCAAGCTAATCTGAGCGATTTGTTGCAGCGCTTATGTTGAATTAATTGCTGCACTGAAACAAAAATTCAGCCCGCCCCGCCAGGGGTGGGCTGAATGCATTTGAAGTTCAAAAAATTTTTTCAGGGCCAAATTCAGGCTTGGTGCGGGTTTGCGGCAAGGTCGCGTAAAAAGTTTAAATAATTTGGCAAAAATAGTTGCACGGATCGGAAAACCTTTGCTATAGTTCGCCTCCCCGCTGACGAAGCGACGCAGCAAAAAGCAAGACGCAGCGAGCCAGGTGGGGATCTGCAGCC
>NZ_LFLU01000026.1 GCF_001189965.1 Herbaspirillum rhizosphaerae | reverse complement strand
CGCCTCGCCAAGGGGCACTCGCCTGCGGCGTCGTGCTTCAGGTACCTGAGCTCTAAAAATTTTCCCTTGTCCTTTTTAACGTCGTCCCAGCGAACGCTGGGACCCAGTGACGTCAGCGCCTCTTCAAACTTCATCACGACACTGGGTTCCAACTTTCGTTGGAACGACGAAACCAAAAAGGCCGGAGAAGATAAAGCCACCTCAGTCCCCTGGCGATGCGCAGCGAGCCAGTCTCGAAGTCCGCTTGAGAGTAGCCGGTGACGGCAGGTGCAAATCGGATTAAGAGAAAAAATCTGTCTGAGCGAAGCGAGTTTATTTTTTCTCCCGATTTGCGCCTGACGGCGCCGGGAACCCCGAAGGGGCTACGACCCAGCGGCCGCCTTCTTTTGCTTACTTTTCTTGGCGGAGCAAGAAAAGTGAGTAGCCGCCGGGCTACCCCCGGCATGGTTGATCGAAGAAAGAAAAACCAAATTATCTACAGCAGGAAGTCGGGACAAAACACGATCCACATGAGCGCCCTCAAGGCCGCTCAACAATCTTCCTCAACACAAACCCCGCCGCCACCAACCCAAACGAAGCCGTCACCACCATCGCCGAGCCAAACCCGGCGCAATTAAGCCCGGTGACACCGGCATCCTGACGACGACCATCGGCATCGACCGTATCCAGCCCATCCGCAGCATCGTCCGTATCGACCTCGCAAACCTCTCCTTCCGGAAACCGCAAAGGCTCCGTCGAGAACACCGCATCGATGCCGAACTTGTTCTTGGTCCCGCGCGGAAACTTGTGCCACGCGCGCAGGCGCTTGCGCACCTTTGCCAGCAAGGGTTCCTGCTCGGTACGGCACAAATCGCGGATCTCGATCTTGGTCGGGTCGATCTGGCCGCCGGCGCCGCCGCTGGTCAGCAGCGGCACTTTATGTTCACGGCAATAGGCGATCAGCGCCACTTTGGCGCGCACGTTGTCGATGGCGTCGACCACGTAGTCGAAACGGCCGACGCCGATCATTTCGCCGACATTGTCGGGCGTGAGGAAGTCTTCCACCTCGGTGACTTCGCAATACGGATTGATCTGCATGATGCGCTCATGCAGCGCCGTGACCTTGGCCTTGCCCAGCGTATCGGTCAATGCGTGGATCTGACGGTTGACGTTGGATTCGGCCAGGTTGTCGAGGTCGATCATGGTGATCTTGCCGATGGCGCTGCGCGCCAGCGCTTCGACGATCCATGAACCGACGCCGCCCACGCCTACCACGCACACGTGCGCCGCGCGAAAACGCGCCAGGCCTTGCGCGCCATAAAGGCGGGCGATGCCGCCGAAACGGCGGTCGAAATCGATATCGGCGTCGTTGGGAGCAACGACAGGTTGAACGTTGGACATGATAGTTATCCGGGTAACAAAGTAAAACAGGCTGTTTCCTGAGAAACAGCCTGCGGCAGTACAAACCTCACGCGTGGAAAACTTATACCACGGCGCCGTCAGTTTCGTCTTTCGGCTTGGCCGGCTTGATCAGGTCTTCGCGCTTGACGCCAAGCCACATGGCGATCGCTGCGGCGACGAACACCGACGAATAGATACCGAACAAGATGCCGATGGTCAGCGCAACCGCAAAGTAATGCAGCGTCGGGCCGCCGAAGATCAGCATCGACAAGACCATCATTTCGGTGCTGCCGTGAGTGATGATGGTGCGCGAAATGGTGCTGGTGATCGCGTGGTTCAGCACTTCCGGCGCGGACAGCTTGCCGTAGCGGCGATCCCGGAAGGCTTCGCGCACCCGGTCGAACACCACCACCGATTCATTGACGGAGTAACCCAGCACCGCCAGCACCGCGGCCAGCACGGTCAGCGAGAATTCCCACTGGAAGAAGGCGAAGAAGCCGAGGATGATCACCACGTCATGCAAGTTCGCAATGACGGCCGCGACCGCGAATTTCCATTCGAAGCGGAAGGCCAGGTAGATCACGATGCCGATCACCACCATGCCCAGCGCCATCAGGCCGTCGTGCGCCAGTTCGTCGCCGACCTGCGGGCCGACAAATTCCACGCGCTGCAGCTTGACGTCAGGATCCTGCGCCGTCAGCGCGGCGATGACTTTTTCGCTTTGCTGGGTGGCATTGACGCCATGCTGGGCCGGCAAGCGGATCATCACGTCCTGCGCCGTGCCGAAGCTCTGCACTTGCGTATCGGTAAAGCCCAGGCCTTCGACCGACTTGCGGATGTTTTCGATGTTGGCCGGCTTGGTGTACGCGACTTCCATCACGGTGCCGCCGGTGAATTCGATCGAGAAGTGCAAGCCCTTGCTCAGCAGGAAGAACACTGCCAGCACGAAGGTCAGCGCCGAGATGACGTTGAAGATCAACGCATGGCGCATGAAGGGGATATCTTTTTTGATGCGGAAAAATTCCATCACATACCTTTCAGTTCTGCGCCTCTGCCATCTGTCGGGCAAAGGCGCACGGGATTCTGTTCGCTGCGCTTATTTGACTTTGACGCCCGGCTTGGTGTCGACATCGGCCTTGGCTTCCGGCTTCCAGATCTGGCCGATGGCCAGGCTGGTCAGTTTCTTCTTGCGGCCGTACCAGAGGTTGGCCAGGCCGCGCGAGAAGAACACCGCCGAGAACATCGACGTCAGGATACCCAGGCAGTGCACCACCGCGAAACCGCGGATCGCGCCCGAACCGAAAATCAGCAGCGCCAGGCCGGCGATCAGCGTCGTCACGTTGGAGTCGAGAATGGTTGCCCAGGCGCGATCGAAACCGATGCTGATGGCTGCCTGCGGCGAATTGCCGTTGCGCAGTTCTTCGCGGATGCGTTCGTTGATCAGCACGTTGGAGTCGATCGCCATACCCAGCGCCAGCGCGATCGCCGCAATACCCGGCAGGGTCAGCGTGGCCTGCAGCGTCGACAGCACGGCAATCAGCAGCAGCACGTTGACCGACAGCGCCAGCGCGCTGAACAGGCCGAACAACTGGTAGTACACGATCATGAAGATGGCCATGGCGGCGAAACCGTACAGCGTCGCGTCGAAGCCCTTGCGGATATTTTCAGCGCCGAGTTGCGGGCCGATGGTGCGTTCTTCGATGATTTCCATCGGCGCCGCCAGCGAACCTGCGCGCAGCAGCAGCGCCAGGTCGCTCGAGGCTTCCGCGGAACCCATGCCGGTGATCTGGAAGCGCGAACCCAGTTCGGAGCGGATGGTCGCCACAGTCAGGACTTCGCCCTTGCCTTTTTCAAACAGGACGATGGCCATTGCCTTGCCGACCTTTTCACGGGTGGCGTCGCGCATCTTGCGGCCGCCGTCGCCGTTGAGGTCGATGCTGACGGCAGGCTGATGGTTTTCATCAAAGCTGGCCGATGCGTTGGAGATATAGTCGCCGGTCAGGACGGGATCCTTGTACAGCACGACCGGCGCGCCCTTGCCGACCTTGAACAGTTCCGAGCCGAAAGGAATCGTTGCGCTTTCTTCGGTGCCGCGGGTCACGGAGTCGTCGACCATGCGCACTTCCAGCGTGGCGGTACGGCCGATGATATCCTTGGCGCGGGACACGTCCTGCACGCCCGGCAGCTGGACCACGATACGGTCGGCACCCTGGCGCTGGATGATCGGTTCCGCCACGCCCAGTTCGTTGACGCGCTTGGACAGGGTCGAGATGTTTTGCTTGACGCCGTCTTCCTGCGTCTGCTTCAGCGCCTCAGGACGCAGTGTGGCGATCAGCTTCAGGTCTTCACCGGTGCCGGCGTCTTGCAACGCCAGTTCGGAGACTTCGCCGGCCAGCACGTTGCGCGCCTTGTTGCGGGTGTCGGCATCGCGGAACAGGATGTCGATCTGGTCGCCGTTGCGGTTGATGCCGTTATGGCGGATGTTCTTGTCGCGCAGCACGCTGCGCACGCTAGCCTGCAAACCTTGCAGGCGCTTGTTCATCACTGCCTTGACGTCGACCTGCATCAGGAAGTGCACGCCGCCGCGCAAATCCAGACCCAGGTACATCGGGAAGGCGTGCAGGCTTTGCAACCATTGCGGCGTATTCGGCAGCAGGTTGAAGGCGACGATATAGGTCGGATCGGCAGGATCGGTATTCAGGCCTTTTTCCAGCAGGGTCTTGGCCTTGAACTGGGTATCGGTGTTGGCGAACCGGGCGCGCACGGACGGCGCGGTGCTGCTGTTATCGAAAACCACGCTCTCTGGCGCAAGGCTGCCCTGTTGCAGGACCTGCTGCACACGCTCGGCGACCGAGCTGTCCACCTTGATGGTGGATTTGGCGCTGCTGATCTGCACGGCAGGCGATTCGCCGAAGAAGTTGGGCAGCGTATACAACGTGCCGAACAGCAGGGCTATGACGATTAAGACGTACTTCCAGAGAGGATAACGATTCATATTGATTCAGCGTTGATGATGAACATCCAGGATGGATTCGTTTGCAGCAAATGTGAACAAGGGCGCATCCGCGTCAGAAAAAAATACGCGATGCGCCCATGTCAGCCATGCGGCCGGACCGATTACAGTCCTTTCAGAGTGCCCTTCGGCAGCAGCGTGGTGATCGCTGCTTTTTGCACGACGACTTCATTGCCTTCGGAAACTTCAACGGTGATGTAAGCATCGCTCACCTTGACGATCTTGCCCAGCAAGCCGCCGGAAGTCACGACTTCGTCACCCTTGGCGAGTGCTTCCATCATGGCCTTTTGTTCTTTTTGACGCTTCATCTGAGGGCGGATCATCAGGAAGTACAGCACAACGAACATCAGGATGATGGGCAGGAAGCTGGTCAGATTGCCCATCAGGCCGCCTGGGCCTGCAGCAGTGGTTTGTGCAATTGCATCGGTAATAAACACGTGTCGCTCCAAATGGTTGTTTAAAAAATAGCCCCGCATTTTAGCATTGCGCCGGGCGCTTCCCCCCATTCCGGACGGGCTGAATCGGGGGAAAGCGCCGTTAACCGGAAAAAGCGGCGAAAAAGTACTGAGAAAACAGGGAGAAACTGCCTTGCCGTGAGGAAAACTTGTTATATCGGCATCGCCAATATGGGGGTACAGGGGTACATTAGCAAGCCAACAAGAGCAAAGAATTGCCTCGCGACTGCCAGACTCACCCCAGGAGACCCGTACCACCATGCTGCCCATCGAAGCCCGGCCTTATCAGGAAATCAACGACGCCTTCCGCTGGAATATCCCCGAGTACTACAACATCGGCGTCGATGTCTGCGACAAATGGGCCGAAACCGATCCGGGCAGGCTTGCTCTGATCCACGTCGCAGCCGATGGTTCCAGCCGCCGCTACAGCTTCGGCGAGATCAAGGAAAGCTCGGACCGTCTCGCCAATCTGTTTCTGAGCTGCGGCGTGACAATCGGCGACCGTATCAGCATTCTGCTGCCGCAAGCGCCCGAAACTGCAATGGCCCACGTCGCCGCCTACAAGATCGGCGCGATTGCAATCCCGCTGTTTGCGCTGTTCGGCGCCGAAGCGCTGGAATACCGCCTGCACAACAGCGGCACGCGCGTGGTCGTCACCAATGCCGCCGGCGCCGCCAAGCTGGCCGGCATCCGCGATCGCCTGCCGGAGCTGAAGACCATTCTCACCATCGACGGCGCCTTCGACGGCACCGTGGATTTGCATCAGGCATTAAAGCAAGCCAGCAGCGACCTGACGCCGGTCAAGACCAAAGCCGACGATCCCGCCGTCATCATCTACACCTCCGGCACCACCGGCCAGCCCAAGGGCGCCTTGCATGCGCATCGCGTGCTGCTAGGCCATCTGCCGGGCGTGGAACTGTCGCATAATTTATTTCCCTTGGAAGGCGACCTGCTGTGGACGCCGGCCGACTGGGCCTGGATCGGCGGGCTGCTCGACGTCTTCCTGCCGGCCTGGCATCACGGCGTGCCGCTGGTGGCGCATCGCTTCGAAAAATTCACCGGCGAGGCGGCCTTTCAGTTGCTGCAGGATTACGGCGTGCGCAACACCTTCCTGCCGCCGACCGCATTGAAGATGATGCGCACCGTCGCCGATCCGGAAAAGCGCTGGAACTATCAACTGCGTTCCGTCGCCAGCGGCGGCGAATCGCTGGGCATCGAATTGCTCGACTGGGGCCGCAAGACTTTCGGCCTGACCATTAACGAGTTCTACGGCCAGACCGAATGCAATATGACGGTGTCGTCCTGCGCCGCCATCATGGATTGCAAACCCGGCGCCATCGGCCGCGCCGCCATCGGGCACACGCTTGCCATCGTCGACGCGCAGGGCCGGGTGCTGCCGCCCGGCAGCGACGGCAACATCGCCGTGCAGCGCCCCGACCCGGTGATGTTCTTGCAATACTGGAATAATCCGCAAGCCACGCAAGACAAGTTCGTCGGCGACTGGCTGCTCACCGGCGACACCGGCTGCATGGACGAAGACGGCTACATCCGCTTCGTCGGCCGCGACGACGACGTCATCACCTCAGCCGGTTACCGCATCGGCCCCGGCGAGATCGAAGACAACATCCTCCAGCATCCGGCCGTAAAGATGGTCGCGGTGATCGGTTCGCCCGATGCGCAACGCACGGAAATCGTGGTGGCCATCATCGTGCTCAAGGATGGATACGCCGGCGACGACCAGCTCAAGCGAGAGATTCAGGAACACGTCAAGGTACGCCTCGCCGCGCACGAATATCCGCGCGAAATTTTCTTCGTCGATGAATTGCCGATGACCACCACCGGCAAGGTGATCCGGCGCGAGCTGCGGGCTCGCGTCAGCGAGTGGCGTGCACAGCCGCAGCAGGCATAGGCGCTTAGAGCCGCTGACAAAACGCTGATGGCAAGGCGCGCCGACGCAGACAGTACGAATGTACGGCAAGGAGAAGCAACGCTGCCAGCGGTGTTTTGTCAGCGGCTCTTAGTCGGCGAGAGCGATCGTCAGTTGCAGCCAGCCGCCGATCTGCTCTTGCGCCAGCAAGGCGCCGTTGGCAATGGAGATCTGACGCTTCTCGTAGGCCGGCACATGTATTTGCACTGTGCTGTGCGGGCGCGCCAACTGACCGCTGAACGATAGCTCCAGGTATAGCGCCCTGTCGTCGCCGCGCGCGACAACATGCCAGTATCCGTAGTCGCCGTCGCGCCAGGCTTCCGAGACGCCATCGTCTTCGATGCAGCTGCCCTCCACTTCGGCCACGCCTTGCGGCGGCACGACCAGGAAGGCGCGTTGATCCGCCGGCTTGCCGAAATGCTGTTCGGCCACGTTCAGCGGCACCACGCTGCCTTCGCGAATCAGGAACACCGGCTGCTCCCACGGAGCCGGCAAGGTGACGGTCTTGCCGCCGTCGAACAGTTCGCCGCTCCAGTACGACACCCAGCGCGCGCCTTCGGGCAGATACACTGCGCGCTCCGTCCGCCCCTCTTCCACCACCGAAGCCACCAGCAAGGCGTCGCCCACCATCATGTCGTCGCTGTCTTCATAGCAGCGCGGGTCGCAGGGAAACTCGGCGAAGGTCGGGCGCAGCACCGGCTCGTAGCTGCGATGCCATTGCCACAGCAGATGGTAGTAATAAGGAATGAGGCGGTAACGCAGCTTGATCAGATCGGAAATCTGCGCCGTTACCTGCGGATGCATCCACGGTTCATTGGCGCTGCGGTCGTCGTTCCATGAGTGAATGCTGAAGCGCGGCAGGAACACGCCATGCTGCACCCAGCGTAGCAACAGCTCCGGCCCCGGCGCCGGACCGGCGAAGCCGCCGATGTCGTGACCGATGTTGGAGATGCCCGACAAAGCCAGCCCCAGCGCCATCCTGATGTTGTAGCGCAGCGTTTCCCACGAGGTGTAATTGTCGCCCGACCAGGTCTGCACATAGCGGTGCATGCCGACGCCGCCGGAACGCGACACCAGGAAAGGCCGCTTGTGCGGCGCATGTTCGCGCTGGGCGTCGCGCGAGGCGCGCATCATCAACATGGTTTGCAAGACCTTGGCCTGGTGTGCGGGAAAGGAGTTGCCGAAACCGTTGGCGACGGCTTTCGTGTCCCACACTTCGAATTCGTTGTTGTCGTTCCAGGTGGAGGCGATTCCATAGTCGAGCAGCGCAGTCGTCACCTGCCCTTTCCACCAGTCTATGGTGGCGGGATTGGTGAAATCGAGATAGGCGCCCACCTCATCCCAGAACTGCACCCAGGACGGCTGGCCGTCGGGCGCCGCGATCAGCAGGCCGGCGCGCTGCACCTGTTCGAACGCCGGATGATCCTGCAAGAGGCAAGGCTTGATGTTGGCGCACAGCGACACGCCGTTGTCGGCGTAGCTTTTGGTGAAGGCGTGGATGTCGGGGAATTTTTCGTGATTCCAGTTGAAGACGTAGCGCTTGGCGCCGATCGAGGTATAGCCGGACGACAGATGGAAGGAGTCGCACAGGATGTCGTGCTCGCGGCACTTGTCGATGAATTCCTGCATGCGCTCCTGGGCGTTGGGTGCATCGGTGTAGTTCATGGTCGAGCCGGAATAGCCCAGGCCCGACTTCGGCATCCAGGCCGGCGTGCCGGTCATCCAGGTGAAGCGCTTGACCGCATCCAGCGGCGAATGCGCAGAGGCGATGAAGTAGTAATCGAGGTCGCCGTGCTCGGCCACGAAATGGCGATACAGGCCGTGGTAGTTGTCCATCTCGCGACCCATGTCGAAGGCGCAATCGGCCAGCGTATCGTAGAACAGGCCGAAACCGAGCGCCGCCTGCGGCTGCCAGGTCAGATAGAACGGGATGTGCTTGTAGAGCGGATCGGTGGTCTTCGCGCTGTAGCCCATGCAGTCGACGTTGACCATCTTGTAGCTCTGGCCGGCGCGGTTGAGCGCACCGGCGCGCTCGCCCAGGCCCAGATAGATTTCATCGGACCGGCGCGCCTTGTAGTGATACACGCGTTCGTCCCACCAGCTGAAGTTGTAGGCCTGCGTCGCGCGGTCTTCCAGCACGGTATGCCAGACGCCGTCGCGCCTGAGCGACCAGCGGCAACGACCGCCGTTGAGCACGATCTCAAGGCGCACGTCCTCGGTCTGCACATGCAGCGTGCCGGCCTCTTCACGCAGAGTGAAGGCCGGCAGCGCAAAGCCGCTCAGATCGAGACGGTCGCGACCGTCGATCGCCACGTCTTCCTGTCCCGGCGCAATGGCCCAGCTGCGCGGTCCGTGCGTCAGGCCGTCCGGCAAGACGCGCACGCGCAGGATGTCGTGCTCCAGCACGAAGATGTCGATTGTCGCCGCCGTGTCGCTGAGCAGGCGCAGATGGTTACCGTCTTGTTTTTCGAGCTGGAATTGCGGTGGGTGCAGCAATGAAGTCATGGCGTAATCCGATGTGCTTGTTGCGATATGTAGTCTTTACGTTGCGTGGCGCTTCATGCCAAGTTCGATCCGCGCGCCGTCGGCGCCGAAGCAATGCAGTTGCGCCGTCGGGAAATCCAGCAGCACGCTGCTGCGTTCCTGCAAATTGGTCTGACCGTTGACCACGAATTCGAAGTTGCTGTCCTGATGGTTGCCGATTTTTCCCCGGATCAGACTGCTGCCGCCCATGCGCTCGATCTGCGTGATCTGCAAGGCGATCGCGCCGGCCGCATCGGGCACCACGTGTTCAGGACGGATGCCGATGGTGTGCGCCGCCGCCGGCAATTGCAGCCGCTGGATCAGATTGGCGTCCAGCGCCGCCACCGGCAGGAAATTCATGCGCGGCGAGCCGATGAAGCCGGCCACGAAACTGTTGGCCGGACGGTTGTACAACTCCAGCGGCGCGCCGATCTGCTCCACCTTGCCGGCACGCAGCACGACGATCTTGTCGGCCATGGTCATGGCTTCGACCTGATCGTGCGTCACGTAGATCATGGTGGTGCCGAGGCGCGTATGCAGGTCGCGAATTTCGGCGCGCATGGAGATGCGCAGCTCCGCATCGAGGTTGGACAGCGGTTCGTCGAACAGGAACAATTTGGGATCGCGCACGATGGCGCGGCCGATCGCCACACGCTGCCGCTGGCCGCCCGACAATTGCGTAGGCTTGCGCTGCAGCAGCTCTTCCAGCCGCAGCATGCGCGCCGCCTCGTTGACCTTGCTCAATACGTCGGGCTTCTTGACGCCGGAGTTGATCAGGCCGAAGGCCATGTTGTCGTACACGCTCATGTGCGGATACAAAGCATAGGATTGAAACACCATTGCGCAGCCGCGCTCGGCCGCAGACCTGTCGGTGACATCCTGGCCGGCGATCAGCACCTGGCCCGACGTCGCCGGTTCCAGTCCGGCAATGACGCGCAGCAAGGTCGACTTGCCGCAACCGGAGGGACCGACGAAGACGACGAATTCGCCGTCCTTCACTTCCAGATCGATGCCGTGCAGCGTGGTCGTGGCGTCGAAACGTTTGACGACTTGTTGCAACTTCAGTGTGGCCATTCCTGAGCTCCAGATTTGACTATTTGACGCCCGCACTGGCGATGCCGGTGGCGATGTATTTTTGCAGAAATGCGAACACCAGCGTGACCGGCACCAGCGTGATGACGGTCATCGCCAGCAGATAGTGCCACTCGGTGGTCAGCTCGCCCTGGAAGGAATTGAGCGCCAGCTGCAGCGTGAAATTCTCCGGTTTGGACAAGACCAGCAGCGGCCACAGGAAATCGTTCCAGCGCCACATGACGGAAAAGATCGCCAGCACCGCCAGCGCCGGCGCCGACAAGGGCAGCACGATCTTCCAGTAGATGCGCCACTCGCTGGCGTTGTCCATGCGCGCCGCTTCGATCAGTTCGTCCGGGATGGTCAGCATGTACTGGCGCAGCAGGAACACGCCGGTGGGCGTCGCCACTGCCGGCCAGATCACGCCCCACAGGCTGTTGAACAGACCGACGCCGGAAACGATCAGGAACGCCGGCACCAGGATGATGGTGGGCGGGATCATCAGCGTCGCCACGATCAGCAGCAACACCGCCTTCTGCCCGGTGAAGCGATATTTGGACAAGGCGAAGGCCGCCATCGAATTGAACAGCAAGGTGATCGCCGTCGCCATCACCGTGATGAAGACGCTGTTGTTGAGGTTTTGCAGGAAGTTGAACTTGCCGAACAGCTCGGTGTAGTTGCCGGTCGCCACGCTCACTTCGCGCACCGGCTTGCGTTCCCTGATGTTGATCTTCAATTCCTGGCCCGGCTGCGCGGGATCGACCATGGTGGCGATGATGCCCATGCGGCGCAATTCTGCCATTTCGCGCGGTTTGCCGTCCGCGCCCTTGACAGTGAATACCGGATGCGGCTTGCCGTCATCGGCTGCGCCGCTGAGCTTGACCATCTTTTGCGTGTAGGGCAGCAAGGTCGGCGGAAATTCGCTGATCGCCGCCTCGCTCTTGAACGACGACAGCACCAGCCACAACACCGGTGCAAACATCAGCAGCAGCCCCATCAACAGATACAGGTAGCTGAGCCAGTCGGTCCAGTGCAGGCGCCGGCGACCGCGGGTACGGGTAAGGAAATTTTTCATGCCGGCAGTCTCAATGGTCTCGTGTCAATGTTCTTTCCGATCTGCAGCGTCATCAGCGTTTTTTCTTTCCGGCCTCGCCGGCACGCGACAGCTTCAGTTGCAGCAGCGTCAGCACCAGGATGCCTGCCGCCAGCACCAGCGACGCGGCAGCCGCCAGACCATACAGATGGATCTGCTCCGCAAAACCGACCTGATAGATGTACTGGACGATGAAGGTCGTGGCCGAGCCCGGACCGCCTCCGGTCAGCACGAACACCTCGTCGAAGATCTGGATCGCGCGAATCAGCGCCAGCACCACCACCACGATCAGGTTGGGCATCAGCAGTGGGATCGTGATGCGGCTCAGGGTGCGCCATGGCGACGCGGCATCCATCTCGGCGGCGTCGTAGACATCGCGCGGAATCGCCTGCAAGCCGGCGAGCAGGATCAGCGTGTAGAACCCCATGTGCGCCCAGATCGACACGAAGATCACCCAAAAGAACGACCAGTTGGCGTCGGTCAGCCACTCTTGCGCGTCGTAGCCGCCTGCCATCAGGCCGGCATTGAGCAAGCCGTGTTTTTGCAATATCCACTTCCACAGCAACGCCACTACCACCGGCGACAGCAGCACCGGATAGAAAAACACGCCGCGCCAGAAGCTGCGGCCGATGATCTTGCGGTTGAGCACCAGCGCCGTCAGCAGCGAAAAGAACACCATCAGCACCACTTGCAGCACGGTGAATTTCGACGTATTGGCGATCGCTTTCCAGAACAGATCCTGGTTGCAGGTGGAGATGTCGAAGTGATTGCTGCATTCGAACAGCATGGAAAAATTTTCCGCTCCCACGAAGGGGCGCGCCGCCGGCATGATCTGCACGCCGGAGGTCATCGCGTAGTGGAAGTTGATGACGATGGGCAGGAAGGTGAACAGTCCGAAGATGATCAGGTTGGGCGCGACGAACAGCCAGGCGATGCGCGACAGGCCGAGCCAGCGCTGGCCGATGCGGAAGAACGGTTCAAACAGATTGAAAAAGCAGCTTGCGATGAAACCCACGACTTCTCCTGACAAGAAAACGGCAGCAAGACACGACGGCAAGTCCATCCGCGCCGCGCCGACCGGGATGCGGCCAGCGCGGCGGGAGGTTTATTTCTTCGCCTGCCTGACCGACTCCGCCATGTCGCTGGAGAGCCGCGTCATGGCGTCGTTGACGCTCATCTCGCCGACGATGGCCTGGGTCACCCGCGTGACGGTTGGGAACATCAGCGAGCGGTTGTACTGATAGCCTTGCAGGCGATAGGCCAGCGGCGACAGGCGCGGAATGTCGGCGGAGAAGGCCATCAGCGCCGCCTTGATTTCCGGCGCCGAGGTGTAATTGACGCCCTTCTGCACCAGACCCTGATGCGCCGGCAGGTTTTCGGTCTTGGCCATCATTTCGGCGTAGACGTCTTCCTGCGCCAGGAAGTCGAGGAAGCGGCCGGCTTCCTTGGGCGACTTGCTGCCCTTCAGTGCGACGAACGCAGCGCCGCCCGGCATGCCGGAACAGGCCGCCGGTCCGCAAGGATTGGGCACGACGATCCAGTCGAAATTTTTGCCGATCTGGCTGCTCATGCGGCGAATCTGCCAGGAACCGCTCAGATACATCACGATGCGGCCGTTCTTGAAATCTTCAAAACCGTCGCGATAGGCGGAGCCGCCGGCGCCGGCCCAGACTTCCTTGGACATGGTGCCGTCCTTGTTCCAGCCGACGAATTTTTGCACCAGCGCTTTATAGCCGTCATCGACGACCAGATCGCCGTTGGCGTTGAACAATTTGGCGCCGTAGCTGATGGCGGGACCGGCAAACCGGTGGCCGGAGCGATCCCATGCCATGGATGCTTCCAGTTGCGTGGCCTTGGCGACTTTGCGCGTGGCGGCGACCCAGTCGTCCCAGGTCGCTTTCGGGCCCGGCAGCGGCACGTTGGCTTGTTCGAACAAGGTCTTGTTGACGTAGGGACCGGTCACCGTCAGTTGCGACATCAGGCCGTAGATGCCCTTGTCGCCGGCGCTGGTGCGCATCCACGACAGGGTATTGCCGAAATTCTTTTCCCAGTAATTGCGATCCTGCACGTAGGGACCGATGTCCATGTAGTACTTGGCTAGCCCGCCGATCTCGGTCACGCGGGCGATGTCGGGGCCCTGGCCCGATGCGAGCTGCACGGGGAGCTGCTCGACCACGGTCTTGTAGGGAACCTTGTCGATGATGATTTTGGTGCCGGGATTTTTTGCTTCGAAACGTTTGGCCAGTTCAGCGGTGACGTCGCATTCGTTGCCGTCCTGATAGCACATGACGCGCACATCGGCTGCTTGTGCTGCAACACTGCAGCTCAGCGCGACCAGCGCCGCACATGACGCCAACAGGTTCCGGGCATGGCGGTTGCGGCCAGTGGCCATCTTTGAGTCGATCATGTTGTCTCCACGATATCGCGCTGCTTAGAAGCAGCTGCTGATTATTATTTTCTGCCAAAAAAGCCACCCCAACCTTAGCAGGCCGGAGTGGCTAACCTCAAGCTATTTCAGTCCGCAAGCTTACGCCGTCAAACTCAGAAGAAATGACGGAAACCCGCCATGATCACAGCCTGATTGCGTCCTGACGACGGCGAACCGTTTTGCGAATCGCCGACCACCGCGACGGCGTTGACGATATTGCCTGCGCCGGCTTTACCCAGCGTCTGGCCGCGCGCCAGCTGATAGGCTTGCAGCAGGTAGAAGGCCGTGCGCTTAGACAGCGAGTAGGTTTCTTCCAGAGCGATCTGGTGATACTTGGCCGGATCGTTGATGCCGTTGGCGGCGCGCTCGCGGGTGTAGCTATAGCCTGCCGCCAGCATCCATGCCGGTGTCGCCTGATAAGTCGTGATCACACCCAGCGTATCGAAAGTCGCTTTTTGCGAGAACAGCGAACCGGTGCCTGGCTTGTACTGAGCGTTGGCGTAGTTGGCGCCGAACATCCAGTTGCCGGTGGTGTAACGCGTGGCGGCGGCGATCATCACAACGTTGTCGGAAGATGCATAGCCGTTGTTGATGGCCGATGTGGCGAAGCTGCCGGAAGCAGTCGAGTTCCAGGCCGTGGCCGGACCGGAACCGTTCTTCAGGCGCTGAAAGCCGAGCGCAAAATTCCACGGACCGACATCGTACTTGCCTGCCAGACTGTAGGCATTGCCGGTGGAAGTGGAACCGGCCGTTTCACCGAAACCGTACAAGGCGCTGATCTGCGCGCCGCCGCCGAAGGTCGGCGAGATGTAGGTCACTGCATTGCTGATGCGCACGGTCGTATCCAGACCGTCGACGTCGCCGGGGTGGGCGCCGGTCGCGCCGGTCAGTACGCTGGTAGGACCGATGGCGCCGACGTACTGGAAGTATGGCGTGTACTGACGGCCGAGCAGCATCGAGCCGTAAGTATTGTTGACCAGGCCGACGAAGGACTGGCGGTTGAACAGCGTGTTGGCCGAGCTCATGGCGCCGGTGTTGACGTCGAAACCGTTTTCCAGCGTGAACACGGCTTGCGAGCCGCCGCCCAGATCTTCCGATCCCTTGAAGCCGATCTTGCTGGCGTTCAGGTTGCCGGTGCGCAGATACAGATTGTGCAGACCGCCTTGATTGTTGGTGTAGACCAGCGCATCGTCGATCGCGCCGTAGATCGTCACGCTGCTCTGTGCAGATGCCTGCACCGATGCTCCTGCCGCGACAATTGCCAGCCCTCCCATTGCCAAACTGCGTCGTAGTTTCATTTCTTCTCCTCTTCTTATGCTCGGATATACGCGGTATTGCTCCGCCCTAAATTGATTCCGGCCCTGCGGGGCAACACCGGATTCAAAAACCTTGTGTGACAACTGACATCTATGAAACGCACAAATCGAAGACGCAACAATGCTCCCGCCGCAGCGCGACGAAACTGCTGCATGCCATGTGGTATTAACGGGAAGACGCTGCTGCCGCAGCGCCGGTCAGTTCGGACCGCGTCCTATGTGAAGGGCGGGAAAGCGCACACTGAGGCGTACGCCGGGATGCACAGGTCTGTGCTGGTGCCGATTGTTTTCATTGCCGTCTCCGTCATGTGTGAGGTCCTCTGCGGGACCTTCCTTTTCAGCATGACGCGAGAGAAAATCCTAACGCCATGCTTTCTTGAATTCATTCATCACACGCTCCAGATGCTCGCGCATCGCGTCGCGTGCTGCGACCGGATCGCGCGCCACCAGCGCGTCGAAGACTTTCTGGTGTTCTTCCAGCGAGGCTTCGCGCAGCTGCGGCGTGTGGAAATGCTCTTCCAGCTTCTTCCACAACACGCCGCGCAACTGATCCCACAATGCCGTGACGACTTGCGCCATCACGCTGTTGCCGCTGGCTTCGGCGATGCGGATGTGGAACAACCGGTCATCCGCTTCATTGGCCAGCTTGTCGTTGAAATTGCGCCCCATTGCCGCCAGCTGCGTGTAGATCTTGTCGATGTCGGCATCGGTGCGGTTCTGCGCCGCCAATGCCGCCACTTCCGACTCGATCACCCAGCGCGCCCGCAACAACTCGAACGGTCCGGCGCCGCCGTCGGGGATGAATCCCACCGGCTTGGTCGCCGCGTCGCACACATAAATGCCCGACCCGCCGCGCACTTCCACCAGTCCCTGCACCTCCAGCGCGATGATCGCTTCGCGCACCGAGGTGCGGCTGATTTCAAACCGGTCCGCCAGGCTGCGCTCCGAAGGCAGACGCTCGCCGGCCTTGAACTCGCCTTGCAGGATCAGATCTGCAATCTGTTCCGCCAGGCGCTGATACGAGCGCTCCGGCGCTGAAACTGGTTCCAACAATTCTGAACGCGCTGCTTTTCTTGCTACTTTGTCTTTTGCTACGTTATCCACGTTTGCGGCTAATGATCGACTCTGACGATCTGCCATAAAACCCTCTTTTTTAGACTTAAATTGGTCTATCCACTGTATAGAAAAGCAGCGTTCAAAGCAATCAGTGGCTTACCAATTTGAGCGATACTCTCATTTTGGTCTAACCATGTCAATCTCCGTACGCACCAGTCTGTGGCTTAAAAACAAAAGGCGACAGAGACACCGATCTGACAGGCTATTGCGCCCTGCAAATTGGAGTGCCATAATCAATATTGGTTAGACCACATTGAAATTCATCCAGAACAACCGGGCGCCCAGACCATCAGAAACCGGGCCGCTCCGCATCGAGACAAGGAAATCGCATCCATGAAGATCCTCAGCGCCAAGGTCATCGTGACCTGTCCAGGCCGCAACTTCGTCACCCTCAAGATAGAAACCGATCAGGGCATCTACGGTATCGGTGACGCCACCCTGAACGGACGCGAACTTGCCGTCAAATCCTATCTGGAAGACCACATCATTCCCTGCCTGATCGGCCGCGACGCCTCGCGCATCGAAGACACCTGGCAATACCTCTATCGCGGCGGCTACTGGCGTCGCGGCCCGGTCACCATGACCGCCATCGCCGCCGTCGACATGGCGCTGTGGGACATCAAGGGCAAAGCCGCCAACCTGCCGGTATATCAACTGCTGGGCGGCAAGAGCCGCGAGGGCGTGATGGTCTACGGCCACGCCAACGGCCGCGATCATGCCGAAGCGCTGGATGCGGTCGGCCATTACATCGACATGGGTTACAAGGCGATTCGCGTGCAATCCGGCGTGCCGGGGCTGGACAAGGCCTACGGCGTCGGCAAGGGCAACATGTATTACGAGCCTGCCGACAAGGGCCTGCCCGACGAAGAAATCTGGGACACCCCGCTCTACCTGCGCCACACGCCCGACCTGTTCGAAAAGGTGCGCGTGAAATACGGCAGCGATCATCACCTGCTGCACGATTGCCATCACCGCCTCAAACCGATCGAAGCGGCACAGTTGGGCAAGGCGCTGGAACCGTTCAAGCTGTTCTGGATGGAAGACGCGACGCCGGCCGAAAACCAGGAAGCCTTCAGGCTGATCCGCCAGCACACCACCACGCCGCTGGCCGTGGGTGAAATCATGAGCACCATTTGGGACTGCAAGGACCTGATCCAGAACCAGCTGATCGACTACATCCGCACCACCGTCGTCCACGCCGGCGGCATTACCCACCTGCGCCGCATCGCCGATCTGGCCTCGCTGTATCAGGTGCACACCGGCTGCCATGGCGCCACCGATCTGTCGCCGGTGAGCATGGCGGCAGCGCTCAACTTCAACATGTGGGTGCCGAATTTCGGCATACAGGAATACATGCGCCACACGCCGGAAACCGACGCGGTCTTCCCGCACGGCTACTACTTCGACAAGGGCTATCTGATGCTGCCCGACGCGCCGGGCCTGGGCGTGGACATCGATGAAGCGGCGGCGCTCAAATTCCCTTATGAGCGTGCGTATCTGCCGACTTGCCGTTTGCGCGACGGCACGGTGTGGAACTGGTAAGCCGACGATCGCGGACATGAAACAAAAAAAAACGGGAAGCACTTGAGTGCTTCCCGTTTTTTATTGCAAGCCTTGCCTGATCTTTTTACTTTGAACCAGTCTGCTTGGCGCATTGTGCTGAAATGACCGATCTCTCAACAATGTTGGCAACGCCACGAATCGCCTCCGGTGAACAGTTGGCCGCCGTCGCTTCAGGAGGCTTTGGCTCTCTCCTCATATTCTGATAGACGACAACGCCGATGGCGGCAACGACGATCAATACGATCAGTGCGGATTTCAATTTCAAGCGTTCTCCCTGTCAACTGATCGAAAAACTCAGGCGCCGCGCGCGCGGTCTTCCTTGAACTTCGCAACGAATTGCGTGAACTGTCCGTCGTCGATGGCGGCGCGGATTTCCTTCATGATCTGCAGGTAGTAATGCAGATTGTGAATGGTGTTCAGGCGCGCGCCAAGGATTTCGCCGGTGCGGTGCAGGTGATGCAGGTAGGCGCGCGAGAAATTCTTGCAGGCGTAGCAGTCGCAGGTTTCGTCGAGCGGCTTGGTGTCTTCCTTGTAGCGCGCGTTCTTGATCTTGATGTCGCCGAAACGCGTGAACAGCCAGCCGTTGCGCGCATTGCGGGTCGGCATGACGCAGTCGAACATGTCGACGCCGCTGGCCACACCGGCGACCAGATCTTCCGGCGTGCCGACGCCCATCAGGTAGTGCGGCTTGTCGGCCGGCAGGCGCGGTCCGATGTGTTCCAGCACGCGCATCATGTCTTCTTTCGGCTCGCCGACCGAGAGGCCGCCAATGGCGATGCCATCGAAGTTGAGTTCATTGAGGCCGGCCAGCGATTCGTCGCGCAAGGTTTCGAACATCCCGCCCTGGACGATGCCGAACAGCGCGTTGGGATTTTCGCCCTTCTGGAATTCATCGCGCGAGCGCTTGGCCCAGCGCAGCGACATGCGCATCGATTGTGCCGCTTCCACTTGCGTGGCGGGACGGCCGTCGATTTCATACGGCGTACATTCGTCGAACTGCATGACGATGTCGGAGTTCAGCACGCGCTGGATCTGCATCGACACTTCCGGCGACAGGAACAGCTTGTCGCCGTTGATCGGCGAAGCAAAGTGCACGCCCTCTTCCGTGATCTTGCGCATGTCGCCCAGCGAGAACACCTGGAAGCCGCCGGAGTCGGTCAGGATCGGTTTGTCCCAGCCCATGAAACCGTGCAGCCCGCCGAACTTGGCCATCACCTCCAGCCCCGGGCGCAGCCACAGGTGGAAGGTGTTGCCGAGGATGATGTGGGCGTCGATCTCTTTGAGTTCCAGCGGCGACATCGCCTTGACCGAGCCGTAGGTGCCGACCGGCATGAAGATCGGCGTCTCGACCACGCCGTGGTTAAGTTTGACGCGGCCGCGACGGGCGTTGCCGTCGGTTTTGAGGAGGGTAAATTCAAGCATAGTTAGGCGTTAAAAGCGTCACAAGTTAAAAGCATGGCGTCGCCATAGCTGAAGAATCGATATTGCTGCGCAATGGCGTGCGCGTAAGCGGCTCGAATGTTGTCGTAGCCGGCGAAGGCCGAGACCAGCATCAGCAGCGTCGACTTGGGCAAGTGGAAGTTGGTGATCAGGCGATCCACCGTCTTGAAGGTATAGCCCGGTGTGATGAACAGCCGCGTGTCGGCGCTGCCGGCTT
Organism: Herbaspirillum rhizosphaerae; assembly: GCF_001189965.1. GTDB lineage: Bacteria > Pseudomonadota > Gammaproteobacteria > Burkholderiales > Burkholderiaceae_D > Herbaspirillum > Herbaspirillum rhizosphaerae. The sequence goes on along the minus strand of NZ_LFLU01000026.1, from coordinate 23,240 downwards.
CCAGTGCGCCGGGGTTAGAGCTGAATTGCGATGCCGACTCCAGCGCGCGCATGCTGGTGGTGCCGACGGCGACGATCTTGCCGCCCGCCGCCTTCACCGCGCGCACCTTGTCCACCGTCTCTTGTCCGATGGTGTACCACTCGCTGTGCATCTTGTGCTCGGACAGGTCTTCCACCCGCACCGGCTGGAAGGTGCCGGCGCCGACGTGCAGCGTAACGAAGGCGGTATCGACGCCTTTGGCCTTGAGCTTGTCGAGCAGGCCCTGGTCGAAATGCAGGCCGGCAGTCGGCGCGGCAACGGCGCCCGGTTCCTTGGCGTACACGGTCTGGTAGCGCGTCTCGTCGAACTCGTCGGCTTCGTGCTCGATATAAGGCGGCAAGGGCAGGCTGCCGTATTGCTCCAGCAGTTCGAACACATCCGACGGAAATTGCAGCGTGTAGAACTCGCCGTAGCGCTCGCCGACAATCACGTCAAAGGCATCGGCCAGGCGGATGCGCGTTCCTGCCGGCGGCGACTTGGACGCCCGCACCTGGGCATGCACACTGCGGCTGTCGAGCACGCGTTCGACCAGCACTTCGACCTTGCCGCCGGTTTCCTTGACGCCGAAGAAGCGCGCCTTGAGCACGCGGGTGTTGTTGAATACCAGCAAATCGCCGGGCGACAGCAGGTCGACCACATCGGCGAAACGGCGGTCGGTCAGTGCGAGCTTGCCTGACTGCGCGTCCACCTGCAGCAGGCGCGAGGCGCTGCGCTCGGCCAACGGCAGTTGCGCGATCAACTCGGGCGGCAAGTCGAAATCGAAATCGGAAAGTGAATACATGGAAAATAAGTAATGGAAGCAGCAATACTGTGATTAAACACAGTAAAATAGCGCCGAACCCTCTATTTTACGCTTTCTCGACATAGAAACCTCTCTGCATGCCAGCACCGAAGAAGAAAGCTTCCGCCGACAGCGTCAAAAAGGACAAGGCCGCAGCCAAAGCCGCGAAGAGCGCTCCGCCGCTGAGCAATGCCCAGAAGGCGCAAAACAAGCTCGCCAAACTGGGCTTGCGCTCGGACATGGACCTGGCCCTGCACCTGCCGCTGCGCTACGAGGACGAGACGCAGGTCATGAGCATCCACGACGCCAGCCTGCGCGGCACGCAGGTGGTGCAGGTCGAAGGCGTGGTCAGCAAGAGCGACGTCCAGTTCCGCCCGCGCCGCCAGCTGGTCGTCACCATTGCCGACGACAGCGGTCCGCTGGTGATGCGCTTCCTCAATTTCTACGGCAGCCAGGCCACGCAACTGGCCGAAGGCGTGCGCGTACGCGTGCGCGGCGAATTGCGCCACGGCTTCTTCGGCGCCGAGATGGTTCATCCCACCTATAAAGTCGTGCTCGAAGGCGCGCCGCTGCCGACCGCGCTCACGCCCGTCTATCCGGCCGGCGAAGGCCTGTCGCAGGCTTATCTGCGCAAAGCCATTGCCGGCGCCCTCTCGCGCATCGACTGGCGCGACACGCTGCCGCAAGCCACGCTGGATGAGCTGAAGCTGGGCGGTTTCGAAGCCTCGGTGCGCGAGCTGCACAATCCGCCGACCGACGTCGACGAATACGCGCTGGAAGAACGCTCGCATCCGGCCTGGATCCGCATGAAGTTCGACGAACTGCTGGCGCAGCAGCTGTCGCTCAAGCGCGCACAAGCAGCGCGCCGCGCCCGCAACGCCAGCGCATTGCCGACCGTCGGCAAGATTTCCAAGGCCTTCATCAAACAATTGCCTTTCAAGCTGACCGGCGCGCAGCAACGCGTGCTGGAAGAAATCCGCCACGACCTGCAGGAATCCTTCCCCATGCAGCGGCTGCTGCAAGGCGATGTCGGCAGCGGCAAGACCGTGGTTGCCGCGGTGGCCGCGGCACAAGCCATCGACAGCGGCTTTCAGGCGGTGCTGATGGCGCCGACCGAAATCCTGGCCGACCAGCATTTTCGCAAGATCGCCGCGTGGATGGAGCCGCTCGGCGTCAAGGTCGCCTGGCTCACCGGCAGCCTCAAGAAAAAAGAAAAGGCCGAGGCCAACGCGCTCATCGAGTCCGGCGAGGCGCGCCTGGTCATCGGCACGCATGCGCTGATCCAGGACAACGTGCAGTTCCAGAAACTCGGCCTGGTGATCGTCGACGAACAGCATCGCTTCGGCGTCGGCCAGCGACTGGCCTTGCGCAACAAGGCGCTGGATGCCGATGCAGACATCTCCGCACTGCCGCAAACCGTGCCCCATCAACTGATGATGTCCGCCACGCCCATCCCGCGCACGCTGGCGATGACCTATTACGCCGATCTCGAAGTCTCCGTGATCGACGAACTGCCGCCCGGCCGCACGCCCATCGTCACGCGCACCATCGACCAGAACCGCCGCGAAGAAGTCATCGCGCGCGTGCACGCCAACGCCCTCGAAGGCCGCCAGGTTTACTGGGTCTGCCCGCTGATCGAAGAATCCGAAGCGCTGCAATTGCAGACCGCGACCGACACCTATTCGATGCTGGCCGAAGCCCTGCCCGACCTGCGCATCGGCCTGGTGCACGGCCGCCTCAAGCAAGCAGAAAAACAGGATGTCATGGACGCCTTCAGCCGCGGCGAAATCCACGTGCTGGTCGCCACCACCGTGATCGAAGTCGGCGTCGACGTGCCGAATGCCTCCCTGATGGTGATCGAACACGCCGAACGCTTCGGCCTGTCGCAGTTGCACCAATTGCGCGGCCGCGTCGGCCGGGGCGCTGCCGCCAGCGCCTGCATCCTGCTGTACCAGAGCCCGCTCGGCGGCACCGCCAAGCAACGCCTGATGACCATGCGCGAAACCGCCGACGGTTTTGAAATCGCCCGCCGCGACCTGGAAATCCGCGGCCCCGGCGAATTCCTCGGCGCGCGCCAGTCCGGTGAAGCCCTGCTGCGTTTCGCCGACCTTGCGACCGATCAGTGGCTGGTGGAAAAAGCGCGTAACCTGGCGCAGACGCTGTTACAAAATGACGATGCCATCGTCGATGCCCATTTGCAGCGCTGGCTGGGCGGCAAGGAAGATTTTCTCAAAGTTTGACGAAATTACGGACTTTCCCGCTTCCGGCCGCGCACGCGCATTTACAACTTGCCGCACTTCGCGGACATTAGCGGCTTCTGAAATCCACGTCTTTCACACGGAGGCTCCATGCCAAGCAATCACGCCACGGATAGCCAGGATGCCTTGCGTTCGCCGGTCAGCGCGTTCTCGGGCATCCTGCGCGTCGTACTGGGGCTGATCCAGGGACTGCTGCTCTATGCGCTGTATTACAGCGAAACCGAAAAGACCTGGCTATCGACGCAATCTCCCCTGTTCATCGCGCTGGTCATGCTGGCCGGCTTCCTGCCGCTGATCGCCATTTCCGCCATCGGCCATCTCCCGGCGCGCAAGCTGCTGATCTGGCTCGGCGTGCTGACCGTCGTTCTGTCCGGACTCGGTTATTACGACGGCTGGCGCACCGATCTGTTCCAGCTATTACCCTCAGGCGTATCTGCCGGCAGCCGCAACCATTCTCCCTCCGCAGCCTTGTTCATACTCACTGTGGCGGGCTTGTTCATCGCGCAAGCCATGATCCTGGCCGGCAATGCCGACGGCAAGCGCATCGCCAGCTACCGCGGCTATTTTGAAATTGCATGGAAACTGCTGGTGCAGCTTTTGTTTGCCGCGCTGTTCACCGGCTTGTTCTGGCTCGTGCTGGAAACCGGCAATGCCTTGTTTTCGCTGATCAAGCTCGACTTCCTGGATGCACTGATCAAGAAAAGCTGGTTCCATATCCCGGCCACAACGCTGGCGTTCTCGTTCGCGCTGCATCTGAGCGACGTGCGCCCGCACATCGTCGCCGGCATCCGCAAGCTGCTGCTCAGCCTGCTGTCCTGGCTGCTGCCGATGGCGACGCTGATCGTGGCGGGTTTCCTGCTCAGCATTCTGGCGACCGGACTGGAACCCTTGTGGCAGACACGTCGGGCATCGCAGGTCTTGCTTGGCGCAACCGGCTTGCTGGTAGTGCTGGTCAACACGGTATATCAAGACGGCAACCGCCTGGGCGAAACAGAGCAGCGCGGTCAGCGCTTCTTCACTCTGTGCACGCGCATCGCCTGCCTGTTGCCGACGCCGCTGGTGTTGCTGGCCATGTACTCGCTGGGATTGCGTGTGGCGGAATACGGCTGGACCGTCAGCCGCATCGCAGGCGCCGTCTGTGCACTGATCGCGGCGCTGTACGCGTTCGGATACGGCATCGCGGCCATCCGGCTGCGGCACAATTTGCGGCAGATATCGACCACCAACATCGCCGCCGCCTTCGCCCTCCTGCTAGTGTTTCTGGCGCTGCTGTCGCCGCTGGCCGATCCGGCGCGCATCGCGGTCCTCAGCCAGGTGCATCGACTCGAGAGCGGCAAGGTCGAACCGGAGCGCTTCGATTATCGCTTCCTGCGTTTCGATGGAGACCGCTACGGCGTCATGCAACTCCAGCGCCTGAGCGAACAGAAGGAGGGCGCTCACGCCGACCTCATCCGTGAAAAAGCAAACCTGGCGTTACATGCAAAAAACAACTGGCAAGCGGAACAATTCGACGGCGTTGTCACGGTCGATCTCACCAAGAATATCCGCATGCATCCGGCCGACCGGCAGTTGCCTCCGCAGTTTGCCAAACAAGATTGGCGCGACGCCCCTGAGCGTTGGACCCAGCCGGGATGCCTGACCCGGCCAACGCAACAATGCGATGCCTATCTCGTCAAACCCGATCCTACCGGCAGCGAGCAACTGCTGATTTTCGAGGAGCACAACAACCCAAGCTTGTTCGTTCCCGGCGACGCCGGCAACTGGCAATTCGCCGGCAAGCTAATTCCCACACCGACCTGTGCCGAGCGACTACGCCAGGCAGCCGAGCAGGGGACGCTGAAATGGCAGGCGCCCTTGCAGCACGATCTCGAGATTGACGGCCTGCGCCTGCGCTTGGACACCGGGCAACAGACGAATGTCGATTGCGCCAAAGCCGGTGACAAATAAGTAGCAGAGAACCTGTCCAGGTTCCCTCGCAGGAGGCCATTGAATGGCGACGGACAGAGAGAATCAAGGACAGGCTTCAGGGAAACGTTTTCAGATACGCGACCAGATTGCTGAGTTGTTGCTCGTCGCCGATCCCCCAGAACCGCATCTTGGTGCCGGGCACGACATCTCCCGGCGACTTCATGAAAGCGCGCAGCTTGTCTTCGGTCCAGACGATGTGCGAATTCTGCATCGCCGCCGAATAACGATAATCCCCGGTCGATCCCGCCGGCCGGCCGACAATGCCGTTGAGCTGCGGTCCGAAACCGGCGCGCGCCGACGGGCCGATCTGGTGGCAACTGGCGCATTTGGCAAACGCTGCCTTGCCGGCAACCGCGTCGCCGGCAGCCTCCGACGGCAACGGCCGCATCAAAAAGAACGCCGTGGCAAACAATACCGAGGCGCGGATCCATACTTGTTTTTTACTCATGTTCTTGCCTGCGAATCCGATTGTGCATCCTGCGATTGGCGGCAACTCTACCATGCCGCCCCTGCCCTGCATGCCACCCGCAAATGAGCTATAGTCTGCGCATATCAGCTCGCATAAGTCTATAAAGCCCCTATGACACTCACCGAACTCAAGTACATCGTCGCCGTCGCACGCCAAAAGCATTTCGGCCATGCCGCCGAAGCCTGTTTCGTGGCGCAGCCGACCTTGTCGGTCGCGATCAAGAAACTGGAAGACGAACTCGGCGTCATCATCTTCGAACGCGGCGGCACTGAGGTATCCGTGACGCCGCTGGGCGCGCAAATCGTGGCGCAGGCCGAGCGCGTGCTGGAACAGACCGCCGCCATCAAGGAAATCGCCAGCCAGAATAAAGACCCGCTGTCGGGCCCGCTGCGCCTGGGCATCATCTACACCATAGGCCCTTATCTGCTGCCCTCGCTGGTCAAGACCATGATCGAGACGGTGCCGCAGATGCCCTTGATCCTGCAGGAAAATTTCACCACCCGCCTGATCGAACTGCTGCGCCAGGGCGAACTGGATGCGGCCATCATGGCGCTGCCCTTCCCTGAACACGGCCTGATCGTGCAACCTTTGTACGACGAAGAATTCGTCATCGCCCTGCCCAAGCATCACAAATGGGCCGAGCGCAAGGAAATCACGGCCCAGGACCTGAAGACAGAAACCATGCTGCTGCTCGGCAACGGCCATTGCTTCCGCGACCAGGTGCTGGAAGTCTGCCCGGAAATGTCGCGCTTCTCGACCGCCGGCGACGGCATCGCGCGCACCTTCGAAGGTTCGTCGCTGGAAACCATCCGCCACATGGTGTCGTCCGGCATCGGCATCACCGTGCTGCCCCAGGCTTCAGTGCCGGATATGCACGCCAAGGATGGCATGGTGCGCTATGTGCCGTTCAGCAAACCGGTGCCGTCGCGCCGCGTGGTGATTGCCTGGCGCAAGAGCTTCACCCGTCAGGCCGCCATCGATACCGTACGCAAGGCCGTGCTGTCCTGCAACTTGCCCGGCGTCGACATGCTGCATGAAGCAGAAGTTACCGAAGGCTGAAGCCCTCGCCCATCACGAATAAAGGAATTCCTGCGTGCAATCAGACGTGCAGTTGATGCCGGCAATCCCGATCATTCGCATCTTTGCCGAAGACAAGGCCAGGGAGTTTTATGTTGACTTCCTCGGCTTCCAAATCGACTGGCAGCACCGCTTTGAACCGGGGGCGCCGCTCTACCTCCAGGTCAGCCGCACCGGCCTGATCCTGCATCTGAGCGAGCATTACGGCGACGCCTCGCCGGGCGCGACCGTCTTTGCACGGATGCACGGCATCGATGCCTTCCATCAGGAACTGATCGCCAGAGATTATCCCTACGCCCGCCCCGGCGTGGAAGATCTGCCCTGGGGCCGCCAGATGCAAATCGCCGATCCCTTCGGCAACCGCCTGCGCTTTTGCGAACAAATGCACGACCAGTAATACATCATCCCCGTCCCAACCTTTTCCGGAGGAATCGATTTGAACCCGCCGTCTTTCACGCTGTACGTTGATGCCCAGTTCCTCAGCCCTTATGCGATGTCCGCGTTCGTCGCGCTGACCGAGAAAAACCAGCCCTTCGAGCTGCGCACCGTCGACCTGACGCTGCAGCACAATCACTTGCCGGAGTACGCGCAACTGTCCATGACGCATCGCGTCCCGACGCTGTGCGAAGGCGATTTTCATTTGTCGGAATCGTCTGCCATCGACGAATATCTGGAAGACCGCTTCCCCGGATCGGCGCCGCTCTATCCGCAAGATCCGCGTCAAAAGGCCAAAGCCCGCGAAATCCAGGCCTGGCTGCGTAGCGACCTCGGACCGATACGGCAAGAACGTCCTACCGAAGCAGTGTTCCTCGGCAAGAAGTACGATCCCTTGTCGACCGCCGCACAGTTTGCCGCCCGCAAACTGATCGACGGCGTCGATGCCTTGCTGAACGAAGACGCCGAGAATCTGTTCGGACCATGGTGTATTGCCGACACCGACCTTGCCGTCATGCTCAACCGCCTGGCCTTGCACGGCGATGCCTTGCCGCCCAAGCTGATCGCCTACGCGCAGCGCCAATGGCAACGTCCGTCGGTGCAACGCTGGCTGGCGCTGGAACGACCGACAGTACTGTAATCGTCTTCCCTGCTCGTGCGGCTTGATCCGCTAACAAGAATAACCAGAGGAATTCCCATGTCTCTTTCCGTATTGGTGAAACGTTGCAGCCTCGCTGTTTCTATCTCGGTATTACTGCTGCAGGCCGGGCCGGTCGCCGCACAAAGTGCATCGCTGCAATTAATTAACGAATATCCGGCGACCTCGATCACGGCGAGCGCAGACCTGCAATTTGCCGCAGCGGTGAAGCAATTGTCGAAGGGCGACATCGCCGTCGCCACGCTGCAGGAAGCCGCTAATCCCTACAAGGGCAAAGACCAGGTCAGCGCCGTGAGCAGCGGTAAAGCAGAGATCGGCACGCTCTTCGCCGGCATTCTGGGCGGCAGCGATTCGTTCTTCCTGCTGTCGTCGCTGCCTTTCGTGGTGGACGATTTCGAACAGGCGCAATCGCTCTTCACCTGCACCCAGCCCGAACTGGAACGCCATCTGGCGGCGCTGAACATGCGCCTGCTGTACGCCACGCCATGGCCGCCGTCGGGCATCTGGTCGGCCAAGCCGCTGCCGGATGTCGAGGCGGTCAAGACGCTCCATATCCGCACCTATGACGACAACAGCCGCGGCGTGTTCCAGCGCGTCGGCGCCAACAGCGTCAACCTGCCGTTCTCTGCCGTCGGTCCGAAACTGGCCTCGGGCGAACTCAATGCCGTGCTGTCGTCGGGCGACGGCGGCGCCGGCAATCGCCTGTGGGACCAGTTGCCCAACTTCACCGCGATCAGCTACGCCATCCCGCTGAGCTACACCATCATCAACAACGATGCCTGGAACAAACTGACGCCGGCGCAGCAAGCCATCCTGACGCAAGCCGCCCGGGCCACCAGCGACGCCAACTGGGCCAACGTCAAGAACCGCATCCAGGACAACTACGCGCGCATGAAGGAACACAACATGCAATTGAACCTGCAACCGGCGGCAAGCATGCGCCTGGCGCTGCGCAAGGCGGGCCAGGAGCAGGCCGACAGCTGGTGGCAGCAAGGTAAAAATAGCGAGATCAAAGCAAGCTGCGCGGCGGTATTGCAGGCAAAATAAGCCTTGTAAAGAACCGCCGGAAATCCGGAAAAATTGAGGAGACCCTGATGCCAAGCAAAGACACGCTGGAAAAATTCATCGCTCGCGTCGAAGCGAATGCGCACATTGAGGCGGTGGAAGAGTTCTACGCCGAAGATTCCACCATGCAGGAAAACGGCAATCCGCCGCGCTTCGGCCGCGACGCGCACGTCGCCAATGAACGCAAGGTCATGGCGCGCGTGAAATCATTGCAATCGAAGTGCGTACGGCCGGTATTCGTGGAAGGCGACAAAGTGGTGATCCGCTGGATCTTCCGCTTCGAATGGCTGGACGGTACCGTCACGCGAATGGAAGAGTTGGCGTACCAGCGCTGGGAAGGCGAGCACATCGCCGAAGAAACCTTCTTCTACGATCCGGCACAGCGCGTGCCGCTCGTAGAAGAAAAGTATTGAGAAATTTTCCTGCTGATCAAAACAGATTAAAACAGATCGATGTCGCCGCCGACTGGCTTCTTGGCCAGTTTGCCGGCGTAATCGCGTTCTTTCATTTCCAGCGCCGGATCGGCCGACTTCAGCTTCTTGACCAGGACTTTCCCCGAACGCGGGAAGTAATGCACCTTGCGCGGCCAGATGTCGTTCAGGTCTTCCGCCACCACGCGAATACCTTCAGTGCGCAGATAACTCCTGACGAAAGCCGCATTGCGCTCGCCGACGTTGATCGCATTGAATCCGCGCAACACCGCGCCGCCGCCGAAGACCTTGGACTCCAGATTCTCGCGCTTGGCGCCGGCCTTGAGGACTTCGTTGATCAGGATTTCCATGGCGTAAGTGCCATAGCGCATCGAGGATGAAATCGGGCTGTCGGCGTCGCTGCCGCCGTCCGGCAGCATGAAATGGTTCATCCCGCCGATGCCGCTGACGCGATCGCGAATGCAGGCCGATACGCAGGAACCCAGCACGGTCACGATCATCATGTCGTGGTGGGTGTAATAGTATTCGCCGGGAAGAATTTTTGCCGTATCGCAATTGAAGTTGCGATCGTGATAGACGTGGGAAGCGAACTGCTCGATATTTGCGTTCATCGTTTTTCCTGTTCCGGCGTGGGGCACCGATCATTGTCTTAGGGTGACATCTTATTGAGTATGTTGAAACGATTTTATGCACGAGCATGCATTGACGATATAGGGGAATCCCTTATGTGCTCTCCAGACGCGAGCGCGCGATGGCAGGAACAGCACGCCCGGCTGGCGTTGCAGCATGCAAAGCGAGAAGATTTGCCGCGGCGAAACAGGAATAATTTGCCACACGTAGAAGTACGTATTGGCGAGATCCCTCAGCGCTGATCTCTATTGCGGGAAGAATTTCGGCACGAAAAAACGGCCCGGCATCCATCACGATGCCGGGCCGTTTCTTTACTGCATGTTTCTTGCCTAGACTTCCGACCTGATCGGGTTGCGAATGATGCCGACGCCGGTGATTTCCGTTTCCAGCAGGTCGCCCGGTTTAAGGAACTCCGGCGGCGTGCGCGCAAAGCCGACGCCCGACGGCGTGCCGGTGGCGATGATGTCGCCCGGCTCCAGCGTCATGCCGCGCGACAACTCGGCGATGATGCGCGGGATTTTGAAATACATCTGCTTGTAGCTGGCGTTCTGCTTTTCGACGCCGTTGACGCGGCAGATCACGCGCACGTCGTCGAGCTGCACGCCCGCAGCTGTGACGATCCACGGCCCCATCGGCCCGTGTCCATCCAGACTCTTGCCCTTGAACCACTGCCCGCCGTGGCGCTTCTGTTGCACTTCGCGCGAGGTCGTATCGTTATAGGCGGAATAGCCAAAGACATAATCCATCGCCTTGTCTTCCGGAATATTGCGCCCGCGCTGGCCGATAACGACCGCCAGCTCGGCTTCCCAGTCGGTGGTGTTGGAATTGGTGATGTCATGGGGAATCGGATCGAAGGGGCCGTTCATCGTATGCGTGGCCTTGGTGAAAAACACCGGATGATCGGGCAGCTTCTGCACTGCCTTGTCGGCGCGCGCGTTCTTGCCTTCTTCGAAATGATCGAGGTAGTTCCAGCCGACGCAATAGATGTTGCGGTCGGGACGCGGAATCGGCGACATCAGGCTAGTCTGGCTGAGATTCGGCAAGCCCGGTTGTTGTGCGGCGCGATCAACTATAGCTTTCACCTGGGCAAATCCCGCATTGCCGCTGGCGACCAAGGCCAGCATCGACGAAGCATCGAAACCGAGTGTCGCGTTCTGGCGTTGCGCCTCGCTCTTGATATCGACCACGCGGCCGTCGTCGAGCACCGCTATGATCAGCGGCGTCGCGGCAGAACCCAGCCGCGCCGTCGCCAGGCGCATGCCGATCTTGCCGGCCAGCGGCGTCACCACCAGCGACTGCTGGCCATTGTTCGCAGTTTGCGCCCGCGCCGGATTCTGTCCCATCAACATGCTGCCGACTGCCGCCGAGGCGCCGGCCTTGATCCAGTTGCGACGATTCTTGTCCATCCGTGTCTCCTCTTTTTAGTGATTTATTTACCGGTCAACTCCTTCCAGAACTGCCGGTCTTTTTCAAACGACTGCAACAACCAGTTGGTGAAGGCGGCGACGTTGCCGTTCATCTCGCCTTCTTGCGGATACACCAGCCAATAGGCCGGTTCGGTCTGCTTCAGCGTCAACGACGACGCCAGCGGCACGATCAGGCGTTGCTGTTGCAAGGCATGCGCCACCAGCGAAGAACGTGCCAATGCAACGCCCTGCCCGGCCACGGCGGCATCGACCGCCGCGCTCTCCTGATTGAAGACGACGCCGCCGCTGACCGCGACCGACTCATCCGGCTCACCCTGTTCCGCAAACCAGTCCGCCCATGCCTGGCGGTCGTTCATATGCAGCAAGCCGGCGGTGGCGATTTCCTTCAGCGACCTGAAAGCCATCAGCGAAGGCGCACATACCGGCAGCAGGAATTCATCGCCCAGACGCGTGCACGACAAGCCGGGCCAGGGTCCTTGGCCGTAGCGAATGGCGACATCGATTTGTTCGCGGATAAAGTTGGTATGGCGCTCGCTCTGGTCCAGCCGCAATGCCATTTCCGGATACTGCGCGGTGAATTCGCCCAGACGCGGCACCAGCCATTTGGCGGCGAAGTTGGGCGAGGTGGAAATCGCCAGCTGCTGCCGGTCCGCCTGCGCGTACAAGCCGCGCGTGCCGCTTTCGATGCGGTCGAAGGCGTCGCCGACGACCTCCAGATAACGCTGTCCGGCCGGCGTCAGCCGCAACTGATTGGACAAGCGCTCGAACAAGACGATGCCGAGTTCATCTTCCAGCGCCTTGACCTGATGGCTGACGGCGCCGGCAGTGACGTTAAGCTCTTCGCCTGCCAGCGTAAAACGCTGATGCCGCGCCGATGCCTCGAAGGCGCGCAGGGCGTTGAGCGAAGGAAGTTTGCGAGCAGCCATCGTGATATGAGAAATATTGAGGCCGCCCTGAGAAAAGATGCTTTGCAGTTCCGGCCCGAGGAAATTTATTATAGACCTCAACACAAGCAACCGCCTTTCACGTCACCAAGGAACCGCAATGAATCTGGAACAACGTCTCGCCGAACTCGCCATCACCCTGCCCGCCTCCGCCGCACCCGGCGCACAATATGCCCCCGGCGTCGTTCATCAGGGACTGGCCTGGATCGCCGGCCAACTGCCGCGCGACGGCGACCGTGTGCTGGTATCCGGCAAGCTGGGCCGCGAGGTCAGTATCGAGGATGCAAAAATGGGAGCGCGCGCCGCGCTGATCCGCGCACTGGCCGCCTTGCGCGACACCGTCGGCGACCTGCAGCGCATCGACAAGATTTTGCGGCTCAACGTGTACGTCAACAGCACCGAAGATTTCAGCCAGCAAAGCGCCGTGGCCGATGGCGCGTCGTCGTTGATCTATGAATTGTTCGGAGCGGAACAGGGGCGCCACGCGCGCACCAGCGTCGGCGTTGCACAATTGCCGCGCAATGCGGCGGTCGAACTCGATATCGTGGTGGCGTTGGAAAGCTGATCTCCGAAAAACGGACACAAAAAAGCCGGCAAACTTCTGCCGGCTTCTTTGACGAACGACTGATCGTTAGCGCTCAGTCAATACGGTGCGTCGTTTGCGGGTCGAACCAGTGCAACAGATTCGCGTCGAAACCGGCCGTCACCAATTGCCCCATCGCCACGTCAGTGCCTGCCGCGCAGCGGATCACCATGGACTGGCCGCCGCAACGCGTGTGCACCAGCAACTCGGCGCCCAGCGCTTCGACCAGTTCCACCTGCATGTTCAGGCCGGGACGTCCCAGTTGCAGATGTTCAGGACGAATGCCGAGGATGCGTGCGCCGCCGCCGATGTTCTTCGATGCCGGCAGTTCGACCGTCGAACCGTCGTCAAAGGTGAAACGTGCGCCGTCGTCGCTGAGCTTGCCGTTGAGCAGGTTCATCGGCGGCGAGCCGATAAAGCTGGCGACGAAGGTCGTGGCAGGCTTGCCGTAGACTTCGGCCGGGGTGCCGATCTGTTCGGCGCGCCCCTTGTTCATGACGATCATGCGCTGGCCCAGCGTCATCGCTTCGACCTGGTCATGCGTCACGTACAGGCTGGTGGTGCGCAGCGAGGCGTGCAGCTTCTGGATTTCCAGACGCATTTGCACGCGCAGCTTGGCGTCGAGGTTCGACAGAGGTTCGTCGAACAGGAACACCGCCGGCTTGCGCACGATCGCGCGGCCCATCGCCACACGCTGGCGCTGGCCGCCGGACAGTTGACGCGGCGTGCGTTCCAGCAGCGCGCCCAGCTCCAGGATCTCCGCCGCGCGTTGCACGCGGGTGTCGATCTCGGCCTTGGGCAAGCCTTGGATCTTGAGACCGTAGGCCATGTTCTCGTACACGCTCATGTGCGGATACAGCGCGTAGTTCTGGAACACCATCGCGATATCGCGCTCTTTCGGCTCCAGGTTGTTGACCACGCGGTCGCCGATCATGATGTCGCCGGAGCTGATCTCTTCCAGCCCCGCCACCATGCGCAACAGCGTCGACTTGCCGCAGCCGGAAGGACCGACCATGACGATGAATTCGCCGTCGGCGATATCGATGTCGATGCCGTGGATGACGTCGACTGCTTTCGGCGCTTTGCCGTAAGTCTTCTTGACTTGCTTGAGGTGAATTTTTGCCATGTTATTTCTCGGAATCGACCAAACCTTTAACGAACCACTTTTGCATGACCACGACGACCAGCCCCGGCGGCAACATTGCCAGGATCATCGTAGCCATCACCATATTCCATTCCACCGCCGAGTCGCCGCCCGAGATCAGCGTCTTGATGCCGATGCCGATCGGGTACATGGTCTGCTCGGTGGCGATCATCAGCGGCCACAGATACTGGTTCCAGCCGTAGATGAACATGATCACGAACAGCGCAATCACGTTGGTGCGCGATAGCGGCCACAGCACATCTTTCAGGAAGCGCAACGGACCGGCGCCGTCGATGCGCGCCGCCTCCGCCAGCTCGTCCGGCACCGTCAAAAAGAATTGCCGGAACAGGAAGGTTGCCGTCGCCGAGGCGATCAGCGGCACCGTCAGGCCGGCATAGCTGTTAAGCATGCCGAAATCCGACACCACCTGATAGGTCGGCGTGATGCGCACCTCGACCGGCAGCATCAGGGTGACGAAAATCATCCAGAAGAACAGATTCCGGCCCTTGAAACGGAAGTAGACCATGGCAAATGCCGACAGCATGGAAATCGAGATCTTGCCGATCGCGATCACCAGCGCCGTCACCAGGCTGACCCACAGCATGCGCGACACCGGCGGCGACGACACGTTGCCGGAAGCGCCTTGCGTCAGGACGGTTTTGTAATTGGCGACCAGTTCCGTACCGGGCATCAGCGACAACGGCGACATGGCCGATTGCTCGGCGGTCTGGGTGCTGGCGATGAAGGCAACGTACAGCGGGAAGATCACGATGATCGCACCGATGATCAGCACCAGGTGGCTGACCGCGTCGAGAATGGGGCGGCGTTCAATCATGCTGGCGCTCCTTTCAGGCTGAAATGCTTAGGCATATTGCACCTTCTTTTCCACGTACTTGAACTGGACGACGGTCAGCAGGATCACGATCACCATCAGTACCACCGACTGCGCTGCCGCGCTGCCGAGATCGCCGCCCTTGAAGCCGTCGCTGAAGACCTTGTAGACCAGAATTTCCGTATCCTTGCCCGGACCGCCGTGGGTGGTCGCTTCGACGATCGCAAAGGTGTCGAAGAACGCGTACACGATGTTGACCACCATCAGGAAGAAGGTGGTCGGCGAGATCATCGGGAAGATGATCGTGAAGAAGCGCTTGACCGGACCCGCGCCGTCGATGGCGGCCGCTTCGATCAGCGATTTCGGAATCGATTGCAGACCGGCCAGGAAGAACAGGAAGTTGTAGCTGATCTGTTTCCAGATCGCGGCAATCACGATCAGGGTCATGGCCTGGTTGCCGTTGACCATGTAGTTCCAGTTGATGCCGAGCCAGGCCAGCACGTGCGAGATCAATCCCAGCGAAGGACTCAGCAGGAACATCCACAGCACGCCCACCACTACCGGCGACACCGCGTAGGGCCAGATCAGGAAGGTCTTGTAGATCGCCGCGCCCTTGACGACGCGATCGGCGAACACCGCCAGGATCAGCGACAGCACCATGCCGCCCACCGCCACCAGCACCGAGAAGATCGCCGTGGTCTGGAAGGCCGCCAGGTAAGTCGGGTCGCCGAACAAGGCGGCGAAGTTGTCGAACCAGACGAATTCGGAATAGCCGCCGAAGGCATCCTGCAACAGCACTGACTGATACAGGGCCTGCACTGCGGGCCAGAAGAAAAATAATATCGTGATCAGGATCTGCGGTGCGACCAGCGCATACGGCAGCCATGACGATGTGAAGCGAGCGCGTTTTTCCACGATAGCTTATGTCCCTAAAAGCGATGCGGCATCAGGATTGCCGAGAACGTTTACATCCCGCATCGGTAAATTGCCGAGTCATTTTCCAAGCAGCTAGAAAATACATCGCCCCGGCGCGGGCCGGGGCTGAGTGTCTTGCCATCGTTTGCTGAAACTGCATTCCCGATTGCCTGAAGTCAGCGCCGGGAATGCAGCTCATACGATTTTTATTTATTTGCTTTTTCGAAGCGTGCCAGCAATTCGTCACCGCGTTTGGCGGCGCTGTCGAGCGCATCCTTCGGTGTCTTCTTGCCGGTCCAGACGTTTTCCAGCTCTTCGTCGATCACGGTGCGGATCTGTGCGTAGTTGCCCAGACGGATACCGCGCGATTTGTCGGTGGTCTTGACGATCATCTGCTTGACGGCGACGTCGGTGCCTGGATTGCGCTCATAGAAACCGGACTTCTGGGTGATTTCGTAAGCTGCCTTGGTCACCGGCAGGTAGCCGGTTTCCTGATGCCACTTGGCTTGCACTTCAGGCTTGGACAGGTAAGTGAAGAACTTCGCTACGCCCTTGTACTCGTCGGCTTTCTTGCCGCCCATGACCCACAGCGATGCGCCGCCGATGATGGTGTTTTGCGGTGCGCCTGCAACGTCGCTGTAGTACGGCAACGGTGCCACGCCGAACTTGAACTTGGCGTTCTTGCGGATATCGGCGTAAGCGGACGACGAACCGGTGATGATTGCGCATTCGCCGGCGTTGAACTTGGCGTTGGCTTCATCCTTGCGGCCTGCGTAGATGAAGTAGCCTTGCTTGGCCCAGTTGGACATGTTTTCGATATGGCGCACTTGCAGCGGGCCATTGATCTTCAGGCGCGCATCGAGGCCGCCGAAACCGTTGCTCTTGGAAGCGGTTTCAGTGTTGTGCCATGCTGCGAACGATTCCAGGTGCACCCACGATTGCCATGTGGTGGTGTAAGGGCAGGTGACGCCGCTGGCCTTCATCTTGGCAGCCATGCCGACGAACTCTTGCCAGGTGACCGGCGGCTTGTTCGGATCCAGACCGGCCTTGGCGAACAGGTCCTTGTTGTAGAACATGATCGTGGTCGAGCTGTTGAACGGGAAGGACATCATGCCCTTCGCGGTCGAGTAGTAACCGGAGACGGCCGGCACGTAGGCGTTCTGGTCAAACTTTTCGCCTGCTTGCTGCATCACTTCATAGACCGGCTTGATGGCGCCCTTGGAGTAAACCATGGTCGCTGTGCCGACTTCAAAAATCTGCAGAATGTCCGGAGCATTGCCTGCGCGATAAGCGGCAATCGCTGCTGCCATCGATTCATCGTAAGTACCCTTGTATACCGGCACAACTTTGTAATCGGACTGGCTCTTGTTGAATTCGTCTGCCATGGTGTTGACGCGTTCGCTCAGGGCGCCGGTCATCGAATGCCACCACGAAATTTCAGTAACCGCGTAAGCGGAGCTTGTCATTGTCGCCATCACAGCGGCTGCTGCAAAGGCTTTCAGATGCAGTTTCATTAGGGTAATCCTCCCGAAAAAAGGTGACCGATGTTATCAAGTCATTGTGACTGTCTCGTTACACCGGGCGTACATTAACGTCTAATTTGGCCGTCCGCAAATAATTTTTCTTTTTTTGATCAAAAATTCACAGCACTTGTTACAACTGTTCACGACAGCAAAAAGCCGGTGAAAAAAAGTTCTGCCGATTCCTGTCGGCATTGTCAGGAATCTTTGCCCGTCCGCCCTCGCTGACCCGCCCTTGAGCCACCATTTATAATGACGCTTTTCTCTTGTCTGCCTGACATGAATCACTTATGAACCACTTGAATCAGCGCCTCGATCTCTACTTCCGGCTGATCCGCCTGCACAAACCCATCGGCATCCTGCTCTTGCTGTGGCCGACACTGATGGCGGTCTGGCTGGCGTCGGATGGTCGTCCGGACTGGCATATCGTGGCGATCTTTACGGTGGGAACAATTCTGATGCGTTCGGCCGGCTGCGCGATCAACGACTACGCCGACCGCGATTTCGACAAGCACGTCAAACGCACCGTCGACCGTCCGCTGACGGCAGGCAAGATCAAAGGCTGGGAAGCACTGATGGTCGCCGGGGTATTGGCGTTGATTTCTTTCCTGCTGATCCTGCCGCTCAACGGGCTGACCAAACAGTTGTCGGTTGCGGCGCTGATCGTGGCCGGCAGCTATCCCTACTTCAAACGCTTCTTTGCGATTCCGCAGGCTTATCTGGGGATCGCGTTCGGCTTCGGCATTCCGATGGGATTCGCGGCGGTGCAGGATGCGGTGCCGCTGGCGGCGTGGCTGATGCTGATCGCCAACATCTTCTGGGCGGTTGCCTACGACACCGAGTACGCGATGGTCGACCGCGACGACGATATCAAGTTGGGCATGAAAACATCGGCAATTACTTTCGGCCGCTTCGACGTGCTGGCGGTGATGCTGTGCTATGTCGCCGCGCTGGGGCTGTTCTGGGCGGTGGGCTGGCAATACGGTTTGCGCACCTGGTTCAGCCTCGGCATGCTGGTCGCCGCCGGCTGCGCGGTGTATCACTATCGCCTGATCCATGAACGCGACCGCACCGGCTGCTTCGCCGCGTTCATGCACAACAACTGGCTGGGCGCTGCGATGTTTGCCGGTGTGGCGCTGGACTACGCCTTGCGTTAACCTTGCATTCAACCTGTTTGCGATCCGGCGATGAAGCCCCGATCACAAGCAGGTATCAACTGTGCGGCTTCGGCAGCAGCGGCGTCGGATTGATCGGCTTGCCGTTGCTGCGGATCTCGAAGTACAGCTTGACCGTACTGCTGTCGCTGTCGCCCATCTCGGCGATCTGCTGGCCGCGATTGACGGTCTGCCCTTCCTTGACCATGATCGATTTGTTGTGGGCGTAGACCGACAACAACGTGCGGCTGTGTCGGATGATGATCATGTTGCCGTAGCCGCGGATACCGCGTCCGGCATATGTCACCTTGCCGGCTTCGGCAGCCCAGATCGGCTGGCTGCTGGTGCCAACGATATCGATTCCCTTCAGATTGCGGTCGGTGGTCGGGCTGAGTTTGCCCTGCGCCGGCCACATCCAGTTGAGGCGCTCGGCTTCAGCGACTGAAGGCGCCGCCGACGTTGCAGGCGCTGCCGGGGCCGCTTCCTTCTTCGCCTCAGCCGCTTTGCGTTCACGCACGCCCGACTCGGTCGGACGCGCCGGACGCGCGCGCGAAATCGGCGCCACCGATGGCGGCGGCCTGATGCGCAAGACCTGGCCGACCTCGATCTCGTCCTTGTCGGAAATCTTGTTCCACGCCGCCAGATCGTGATAGCTCTGGCCGAATGACCGGCCGAGAGCGATCAGCGTGTCGCCTTTTCTGACCGTATAAAAATCGCCATCCGCTTGCGGGGCGCCTGCGCAGGCTGCCAGCAGCACTGCGAGAAAAATGCAACTGTATCGACGCACGTTCAGACTAATCCTTGCCAAACTCCTCCCCCAATTCCTTCCCTCTGGCAGCGGCGGCCTTGACGGCCGTGATGATGTGCTGCCTGATCCCATTGTTTTCCATGCTGGTGAGCGCCGCGTAGGTCGTGCCACCCTTCGACGTCACGCGTTCGCGCAACAGGGACAGCGGCTCCGGCGAACGGATCGCCAGTTCGACAGCACCTGCAAACGTCGCCTTCGCCAGTTCGACGCCTTGCTCGGCGGTGAGCCCCAGCTCGAGCGCGGCCTGCTGCATGGCTTCCATGAAATAGAACACATAGGCCGGGCCGCTGCCCGACACCGCCGTCACCGGATCTATCAGGTCTTCGCTGGATAGCCACACGGTCGCACCGGCGGCGCGCAGGATGGCGTCTGCAGCGGCGCGCTGCTCGACACTGACGCCTGCCATGGCCGCCATGCCGGTGATGCCTTTGCCGATCAGCGCCGGGGTATTCGGCATGGCGCGCACGATGGCCTGATGGTCGCCGAGCCAGCGCGACAGATCGGCGCTGCGGATGCCGGCGGCAATCGACAGCACCAGTTGCGTGGAGATGAAGGGCTTGAGACTGTCGGCCACCTGGCGCATCTGCTGCGGCTTGACCGCCAGCACGACGACATCGCATTGCGCCAGCGTGTCGTCCACCTGCAGCGCCGTGGTGACGCCGAAACGCTGAGCAAGTGTTTGCAGCGATTCCGGATTGAGATCAATGACGTGAATGTTCTTGCCGTCCGTCAGTTTGCCTGCGAGACCGCCAATCAATGCAGTGGCCATATTGCCGCCGCCAATGAAACCTATCTTCAACATATGCTTTCTTCCTATCGATAACTGCGGATGACTCTATCTACGTTAGCTGGTCTGGCGCTGCCCGAAAATCGCCGTGCCGACGCGCACGATCGTTGCGCCTTCGGCGATGGCGGCATCCATGTCGGCCGACATCCCCATCGACAGCGTATCGCAGGCGATGCCGCTGCCAAGCAGCAGCGCCGACAATTCACGCAGGCGCCGGAACGCCGCGCGCTGTTCTTGTTCCACGTCGGTCGGCGCCGGGATCGCCATCAGTCCGCGCAAACGCAGTCCCGGCATTGCGGCGACCGCCTGCGCCACCGGCAGCAACTCGTCGGGCGACAAACCGCTCTTGCTGTCTTCGGCGCTGATGTTGACTTGCAGGCAGATATTCAATGGCGGCAATTCCGGCGGGCGTTGTTCCGACAAGCGGCGCGCGATTTTTTCGCGATCGACCGAATGCACCCAGTCGAAATGTTCTGCAATCTGGCGCGTCTTGTTGCTCTGGATCGGGCCGATGAAATGCCATGCAACCACGGCCTCCGGCGCCGCCAGTTTCAGCGCGGCGATCTTGTCGAGCGCTTCCTGGACGTAATTCTCGCCGAATGCGGTCTGCCCGGCGCGCACGGCGTCCAATACAGACGAAACATCAAAAAACTTCGACACCGCGAGCAGCTGGATGTCTTGCGTATCGCGACCTGCGGCTTGCGCGGCGACGGCGATACGAGCGTTAACAACTTGCAACTGTTTTGCGATTGACGACATAATTCTTTGGTTCGGGGAGGGACAACACTGTTTTTCTGCAAGAGATTATAAATGGACATTCCCGACCTGCTCGCCTTTTCAGTCAAGAATCACGCTTCCGACCTGCATCTTTCCACCGGTTTACCGCCCATGCTGCGCATACGCGGCGATATACGGCGCATCAATCTGCCCGCATTGGCGGCGCAGGAAATCGGCCATATGCTCGACGCCATCATGGATCAGACCCAGGCCGATGCTTATCGCCGCGACCTGGAGTGCGACTTCGCCATCGACAACGCCGGACTGGCGCGCTTTCGCGTCAATGCCTTCCATCAGGTGCGCGGCCCGGCAGCGGTCATTCGCACCATTCCGCACGCGATCCCGAGCCTGGCGGAACTCGGCGCCCCGCCGGTGCTGAGCGAACTGGCGCTGCGCCGGCAAGGCCTGATCCTGGTCACCGGTCCCACCGGTTCCGGCAAATCGACCACGCTGGCCGCCATGATCCGCCACATCAATGCGCATCACCCCGCCCACATCCTGACGATCGAAGATCCCATCGAGTTCGTGCATACATCGGACAAAAGCCTGATCAACCAGCGCGCAGTCGGCGCTCATACGCATTCCTTCGCCAATGCGCTGCGCTCGGCCTTACGCGAGGACCCGGATGTCATCCTGGTCGGCGAACTGCGCGACCTCGACACCATACGCCTGGCGCTGACCGCAGCCGAAACCGGCCATCTGGTGCTGGCCACACTGCATACCTCCTCCGCCGCCAAAAGCGTCGACCGCATCGTCGACGTATTTCCCGGAGAAGAAAAGGAAATGGTCCGCAGCATGCTGTCGGAATCGCTGAGCGCCGTCGTCTCGCAAGTGCTGCTGAAAACCAAAGCCGGCGACGGCCGCATCGCCGCACACGAAATCATGCTCGGCACACCCGCCATCCGCAACCTGATCCGCGAAGGCAAGGTTGCACAAATGATATCGGTCATGCAAACCTCGGCGGGCGCCGGCATGCAGACGCTGGATCACGGCCTGGCCGAATTGCTGCGCAAGGAATTGATTACCGCGGAGACGGCGCGCGCGGCAGCCAGAAGCCCCGAGCAGTTTGCCTGAAGCCCGGTGATAGCCCATGGGCTATCATGGACGTCATTCTTTCACTTACCGCGACGAGGACATCATGCCCACCATCTACGACTTCCAGCCCGCCCTGCCCGACAACACGCCGACCGCGCTGGATCAGTATCGCGGCAAAGTCGTCCTGATCGTCAACACCGCCAGCAAATGCGGGTTCACGCCGCAGTATCAGGGCCTGGAAAAGATCTACCGCGAATTCAAGGACAAGGGCGTCGAAGTGCTCGGCTTCCCCTGCAACCAGTTCGGCGGCCAGGAACCGGGCACGGCGGAAGAGATCGGTGCCTTCTGCGAAAAGAACTACGGCGTCAGTTTTCCGCTGTTCGCCAAGATCGACGTCAACGGCGACAAGGCCGACCCGCTGTTCACCTACATCAAGGCGGAAGCGCCCGGCCTGCTAGGCAGCAAGGCCATCAAATGGAATTTCACCAAATTCCTGGTGCGCAAGAACGGCACCGTCTTCAAGCGCTATGCGCCGGCCACCAAACCGGAAGACATGGTGGCCGACATTGAAAAGCTGCTGGCTGAATAAGACTGTTCAATGCACGTGACAGATACCGTCGCCATACGGCGCGGCAACGAACTCGGGCAATGATTCCGCAGCTTCCGACAAAGCAGCCAGTGCAGGGTAATCGGCCGCCGGCACGACGTCGGCGACCAGTTGCTGGCTGAAGAACCAGGCCACTGCAGTGGTCAGCGTAGCCTGATCGATGGTGGCGCTGGTCACCGCACGTGGCCGCTTGGTGAACTCATCTTCCAGTGCCTTGTACGCTTCCAGCAATTGGCCGGACACGCGCGTCAGCCAAGGCTGGTGCAACTTCTCGGCGGGTCGCAGTTTGTGTTCATAGACAATCTGCACACTCTTCTCGCACGCCGTCATCGCCAGGCCGATGATGCGCAAGGCGCGTTGCAACTCGCCCAGATCGGCCGGCAGCAAACTGCGCTTCTTCTGAGGAAATGCTTCGGCGTATTGCGTGATCAGTATCGAATCCATCAGCACCATGCCGTCGTCGCAGATCAGCGAAGGCGCCTTCACCAGCGGATTGATTTCACGGAAGCGATCGAAAGTGCTGAACACCGAGATTGACTGATGTTCGAACGGCAAGCCGAGCAATTGCAAAGAAATGGCGGCGCGGCGGACATAGGGGGAATCGAGCATGCCGATCAGTTGCACTGGTGTCTCCTCAGTAGGTGATGAACAGGATAAGGCTCATAAAGATACCCCGAAATAAAAAAGGACGCCAAGGCGTCCTTTTCTTCAACCGTCTTCACGACACTCGGTTCCCACTTTCGTTGGAACGACAGTTTTGAGAGATGGCTTAGTTCTTCGATTGGTCCACGAGTTTATTGGCTTTGATCCAAGGCATCATCGAACGTAATTTTTCACCCACGATTTCGATCTGGTGTTCAGCGTTGATGCGACGACGCGACAGCAAGGTCGGTGCG
>NZ_LFLU01000025.1 GCF_001189965.1 Herbaspirillum rhizosphaerae | reverse complement strand
AGCAGCAGAGAAGCGAGATTATGTAGTGTTTTTTAATTTGCGTCAACTACTTTTTTAACGCTTCACTAAAAATTCTTACTGCAACTTCTCACTTCCAAAAACCTGTTTTACTTCCCCCAGCCTTCTCAAACCTGCGCTGCCTTGCGGCTTGCTGCATCGCTGAATCAGCGGGGAGGCGAACTATAGCAAAGCTCTCGCCGATACCGCAACCCCTTTTGCGAAATTATTTGAAGTTTCTTCATCTATCGCCCGCAAACCCTTGCCGGCTCTGTATTACACCAACAAACAAAATCAAACCCCAAAAACACGAAGCCCATCCCTGGCGGGATGGGCTTCGTTTCTTCGCTTCTATATATACAGACAATCAGCCTTACCAAGCGTGACGCTAATCACATCTCGCCTTCACGCCAGGCTCAACTCTCTATATCAGCACTATCAGGCAAATTTCGTGAAATCCGGCTTACGCTTTTCAAAGAAAGCCGTGAACGCCTCCTTCGCTTCCGGCGCAGTCAGCATCTTTGCAAAGTGTTCAATTTCAGAAGCCATCTGTGCTTCGGTCGCCGCCACACGGTTCTTCTTCATGAGTTGCTTGGTGACGCGGATCGAGCTTGCCGGCAACGCCGCCAGCTTTGCAGCCTGCTTCTGCGCGAAGGGCAGCAGCTCGTCCACCGTCAGCACCCGATTGACGATACCCATGTCGCGCGCCTCGGCAGCGTCGAAAGCTTCGCCGAGCAGCAGCTTCTCGGCGGCGCGCTGGTAGCCGACCAGATGCGGCAGCAGCAAGGACGAGGCGGCCTCGGGGCACAACCCCAGTTGCGTGAATGGCATCGAGAAGCGAGCATTGTCCGCGGCGTAGACCAAGTCGCAGTGCAGCAGCAAGGTGGTGCCGATGCCGACGGCAACGCCGGAAACGGCCGCGACTACAGGCTTGCTGGCATGACTGATTTCCCACAGAAACTGGAATACCGGCGCATCTTTGCTATTGGGAGGATTCTTGAGGAAGTCCTCCAGGTCGTTACCTGCGCTGAAAGCCTGCGGCTTGCCGGTGAACAGAATGGCGCGCACGGCGCTGTCGGTTTCGGCATCCTTCATGGCGTCCGCCAACTGCTGGTACATCGCGGCGGTAATGGCGTTCTTCTTTTCCTCGCGATTGAAGCCGATAGTCAGGATGCCATTTTCTTTGGTGATTTGAACGTCCATATGTCTCCGATAAAAAAAGCCGCACGGCCAGTGACTGTGCGGCTTGATTCTTAAGTTTTGTCGTTTTGCCGAATTACATGCGTTCGAAAATGCCTGCCGCGCCCATGCCCGTACCGACGCACATGGTGACCATGCCGTACTTCAGGTTCTTGCGACGCATCGCGTGGATCGTGGTCGCGGCGCGGATGGCGCCGGTCGCGCCCAGCGGATGGCCGAGTGCAATCGCGCCGCCCATCGGGTTGACCTTGGACGGATCCAGGCCCAGATCCTGAATCACGGCCAGTGCTTGCGCCGCGAAAGCTTCGTTCAGCTCGATCCAGTCCAACTGATCCTGGGTGATGCCGGCCGCGCGCAGGGCGACGGGGATGGCTTCCTTCGGACCGATGCCCATGATTTCCGGCGGTACGCCGCGCACGGCGAACGAGGCGAAGCGCGCCAGCGGGGTCAGGTTGAATTGCTTGAGGATCTTTTCGCTGACCAAGATCAATGCGCCGGCGCCGTCCGAAGTCTGCGAGCTGTTGCCGGCGGTGACGCTGCCCTTGGCGGCGAATACCGGTTTGAGCTTGGTCAGTGCTTCGATGGTGCTGTCGGCGCGCGCACCTTCGTCCTTGTTGACGGTGCGGGTCTTGATGTCGATCTGACCGGTCGCCAGGTTGGGAAAACGTTCGATGATGTCGACCGAAGTCGTTTCATCGTTGAATTCGCCGGCCAGTTGCGCAGCAATCGCCTTCTGGTGCGACGCCAGTGCAAATGCATCCTGCGCTTCGCGCGAAACCTTCCATTGCTGGGCGACTTTTTCAGCGGTCAGGCCCATGCCGTAGGCCATGCCGATGTTTTCATCCTTGAAGGCGCCCATGTTGATCGATGGATGGAAGCCCATCATCGGCACCATGGACATCGACTCGGCGCCGCCGGCGATCATGACGTCGGCCTGGCCGACGCGGATACGGTCTGCCGCCATCGCCACCGCGGTAATGCCGGATGCGCAGTAGCGATTGATGGTCACGCCGCCGATGGTGTTCGGCAGGCCGGCCAGCAGCACGGCATTGCGCGCCATGTTGAGGCCTTGTGCGCCTTCAGGGAAAGAACAGCCGATGATGGCGTCTTCGATCAGTTTCGGATCGAGGCCGGGGACTTGCGCAATCGCGGATTGAATCACGCGCACCAGCAGGTCGTCCGGACGCACGTTCTTGAACATGCCGCGCGGCGCTTTGCCGATCGGGGTGCGCGTCGCAGCGACGATGTAGGCGTCTTGAAGTTGTTTGGTCATTTATGGCTCCTGATTTTTACGTGGCTGCGTGCAATTAGTTACGAACCGGTTTGCCGGTCTGCATCATGCCCATGATTCGTTCCTGAGTCTTCGGATGGTTCAGCAGTTCCATGAACGCCTTGCGCTCCAGATCCAGCAACCATTGCTCGTTGACCACGCTGCCCTCTTCGACTTCGCCGCCGCTGACGATCTCGGCGATCATCTGTCCCAGCTTGAAGTCGTGTGCGGAAATGAAGCCGCCGTCGCGCATGTTGACCAGTTGCGCCATGATGGTGCCCACGCCGTAGCGGCCGACCACCGAGACTTGCGGCGCCAGTGCCGGACGATAACCGGAATCGAACATCGCGCGCGCTTCGACCTTGGCCACGTGCAGCAATTCGTAAGGATTGAAGACGATCACGTCGTCCGACTTGAGGTAGCCCAGCTTGCGTGCTTCCAGCGCCGACTTGGAGACGTTGGCGGTGGCCGCGGCCAGCATGTAGTCCTTGAGGAATTGCAGGATGTCGTTGCCCTTGGCTTCCCTGGCGGCGCGCACGGCCGCTTCTTTCAGGCCGCCGCCGGCCGGGATCAGCCCGACGCCGACTTCCACCAGACCGATATAGGACTCGATCGACACCACACGCTTGGCGGTGTGCAGCAACAATTCGCAACCGCCGCCCAGCGCCAGACCGGCGACCGCAGCGATGACCGGGACGTTGGCGTACTTGAGGCGCTGATGCGCCTGCTGCAGGTGATGCACGACCGGCTCGATCGCCTTGACGCCGCCAGACATGAACAGCGGCAGCATCGATTGCAAATCGGCGCCGGCCGAGAACGCGCCGCCTTCGGCTGCGTCCGCGTGCCAGATCACCAGGCCCTTGAAGTTTTTCTCGGCTTCGTCGACGGCCTTGTTCATGCCGTCGATCACACCCTGGCCGATGACGTGCATCTTGGTCTTGAAGGACAGGATCAGCACGTCGTCGTTCTGATGCCAGATGCGGACCGAGTCGTCTTCGAAGAAGGTAGTGCCCGCGGTCTTGCCGTCGGCAGCGCCTTCGCCGACCAGCGGTGCGCGGAAAGCCTGGCGTTGATACACCGGCAGTTCGGAACGGGCGACGTTGGCTTTCTTCGATGGCGAGTAAGAACCTTGCGCGCTATGCACGCCTTCACGGCCATCAAACACCCAGGCCGGCAGCGGCGCCGTCGACAGCGCCTTGCCGCCGTCGATGTCTTCCTTGATCCAGGTGGCGACCTGCTGCCAGCCGGAAGCCTGCCATGTCTCGAACGGACCGACGCTCCAGCCGAAGCCCCAGCGCATCGCAAAGTCCAGGTCGCGCGCGTTGTCGGCGACGGTTTCCAGATGAACGGCGATGTAGTGGAAAGCATCGCGGAAGATCGCCCACAGGAACTGGCCTTGCGGATTGGTCGAGTCATGCAGCGCCTTCATGCGCTTGACCGGATCCTTTTCTTTCAGGATGCGCGCGATGATGTCGTCGGCCTTGCCGCCGCCCGGGACGTAATCGCCCTTGGCCGGATCGATGCGTAGGATGTCCTTGCCGACCTTCTTGTAGAAACCGGCGCCGCTCTTCTGGCCGAGTGCGCCCTGCTCAACCAGCTTGGCCAGCAATGGCGGCGTCGCGTACGACGAGAAGAACGGATCGTCCTTCAGGTTGTCTTGCATGGTCTTGATGACGTGGCCCATGGTGTCCAGACCGACCACGTCCGCCGTGCGGAAGGTGCCCGACTTGGCGCGGCCCAGCTTGGCGCCGGTCAGATCGTCGACGACGTCGACCGACAAGCCGTATTTCTCCGCTTCGATGGCGGTGGCCAGGATGCCGAACACGCCGATGCGGTTGGCGACGAAGTTGGGAGTATCGAAAGCACGCACGACGCCCTTGCCCAGCGTGGTGGTCAGGAAGGCTTCGAGCTGGTTGAGGATTTCCGGATTGGTGGTGGCGGTCGGGATCAGTTCCACCAGGTGCATGTAACGCGGCGGGTTGAAGAAGTGCACGCCGCAGAAACGCGATTTCAGTTCGGCGTCGAAACCTTCGGACAGCGCGTTGATCGACAGGCCGGAAGTGTTGGACGCGAAGATCGCATTCGGCGCGATGTGCGGCGCAACCTTCTTGTACAGGTCGTGCTTCCAGTCCATGCGTTCGGCGATGGCTTCGATGATCAGGTCGCAGCCCTTGAGCAGCTCGATGTCATCTTCGTAGTTGGCGACCTGGATCAGGGCGGCGTCATCCTTGTTGCCCAAGGGCGCCGGGCTGAGTTTTTTCAGGTTTTCAATGGCGCGCTGGACGATGCCGTTCTTTGGGCCTTCTTTGGCCGGCAGGTCGAACAGGACGACCGGCACTTTGGCGTTGATGCAGTGCGCTGCAATCTGGGCGCCCATCACACCCGCGCCGAGGACGGCTACTTTTTTGACGATGAAGTTGGACACGCGTGTCTCCTTTTAGTGATGCAGAAATGAGGTCTGGCTGATCAGGAAGCAGGTCGCAAAAAAACCGAACGGTTTGCGACACTCTACGCCTTCCTGCAATTTTTTACAGCATGCTGTGCTGTGATGACACTGGCGTGACGGTGAGGTTCGCAAACCTACCCACCGTCACGCTCGCCGCTTGAACAGTTACTCAGAACAAGTCGGCGTCCAGCGCCATCAGATTGGCCGAGCCCGAACGCGCCTGGCGGATCAGGGTCGCGGTCTCAGGCAACAGGCGCGCGAAGTAGAAACGCGCCGTCGCCAGCTTGGACTTGTAGAAGTTGTCGCCCGAATCCTGCTTTTCCAGCGCAATCTTCGCCATTTGCGCGAAGAAATAGGCATAGACCAGATGGCCCACCACGCGCAGGTAAGGCACGGCGGCGGCGCCGACTTCGTCCGGATTCTGGAAGGCCTTCATCCCGATTTCCATGGTCAGCTTGCTGACCTTGTCGCCGATGTCGGCCAGCGGCGAGATGAACTCGGACATGGCTTCGTCGGTGCCGTTGTCTTCGATGAAGGCCTGGACTTGCGCGCCGAACTTCTTCAGCTTGGCGCCGTTGTCCATCAAGATCTTGCGGCCCAGCAAATCCAGCGACTGGATGGTGTTGGTGCCTTCATAGATCATGTTGATGCGGGCGTCGCGCACGTATTGCTCCATGCCCCATTCGGAGATGTAGCCGTGGCCGCCGTAGACTTGCAGACACTCGGAGGTGGCGATCCAGGCGTTGTCGGTGATGAAGGCCTTGACCACCGGCGTCAGCAACGCGACCTGGTCGGCGGCTTCCTTGCGAACTTCTTCGTCCGGATGATTCAGTTCCTTATCCAGTTGCAGCGCGACGTAGGAGCAGAATGCGCGGCCGCCTTCGGCATAAGCCTTGGCAGTCAGCAGCATGCGGCGTACGTCCGGGTGGACGATGATCGGATCAGCCGCCTTGTCCGGCGCCTTGACGCCCGACAGGCTGCGCATCTGGATGCGGTCTTTGGCGTAGACCAGCGCGTTCTGATACGCGACTTCGGTCAAACCCAGGCCTTGCATGCCGACGCCCAGGCGCGCGGCGTTCATGAACACGAACATCGCGTTCAGACCCTTGTGCGGTTCGCCGATCAGCCAGCCGACTGCGCCGTCCAGGTTCATCTGGCAGGTGGCGTTGCCGTGGATGCCCATTTTTTCTTCAATGGCGCCACAGGCAATCGGGTTACGCGAACCCAGCGAACCGTCGGCGTTCGGCATGAACTTCGGCACGATGAACAGCGAAATGCCCTTGGAACCTTGCGGTGCATCCGGCAGGCGCGCCAGCACCAGGTGGACGATGTTGTCCGACATGTCGTGCTCGCCGGCCGAGATGAAAATTTTGCTGCCGGTGATCTTGTAGGAACCGTCCGCTTGCGGCTCCGCCTTCGAACGCAGCAAACCCAGATCGGTGCCGCAGTGCGCTTCGGTCAGGCACATGGTGCCGGTCCATTCGCCGGAGATCAGCTTCGGCAGGTACAGCGCTTTTTGCTCGTCGGAACCGTGCGCGTGGATGCACTCATACGCGCCGTGCGACAGGCCGGGATACATGGTCCATGCCTGGTTCGACGAGTTCAGCATTTCGTAGAACGAATTGTTCATCACCAGCGGCAGGCCCTGGCCGCCGAAATCCGGATCGCAGGACAGCGCCGCCCAGCCGGCTTCCACGTATTGCTTGTAGGCTTCCTTGTAGCCCTTCGGCGGCGTGACGGTCTTGGTTTCCTTGTTGTAGGTACAGCCTTCGCGGTCGCCCGAGTGGTTCAGGGGGAACAGCACCTGCGAGGTGAACTTGCCGCCCTCTTCCAGCACCTGGTCGATCAGTTCGCGGTTGGTATCGGCGTGCGCCGGCAAGGTTTTGAGGACGTCTTCTACCTTCAGCAACTCATGCAGAACGAATTGCATGTCGCGAAGGGGGGCGTTGTATTGGGGCATGTTTTTGTCTCCGGCAGAACTGATGAATCAGAAAATGGATCAGTGATACTTCAAACTAACTAAGCTGCTTTTTTTGTAGCGGCGCTCGTACTCTTCGTGCTTTTGCTGCCCGCGGCCTTGGCGGCCGCCGAAATTTGCGGTGCTTGCGGATTGCGGTAGCTATCGATCAGGCGATCGAAACCAGCCTGTGCACGCTCTACGCTGCCCGGAATCTTGAGAAAACGCGCATCGTGATGCAGCGCCAGGATCAGGCCGTAGATTTCATAGACCATTTGCTCGACATTGATGTCGTCGCGCAGGTGACCCATTTCCATGGATTGGTTGATGCAGCGATGCAGTGCGTCGCGCCAGGCCTGCACCATCGCCACCAGATGGTCGCGGATGGCGCCGGGACGGTCGTCGTATTCGACCGCGCCGCTGATATAGATGCAGCCGAGCGCGATTTCCACGCTAACCAGCTTGACCCAGCGCGCAAACATGCCCTGCAGGCGCTGCAGGCCCCGCGGCTCCTTGATGCTGGGATAGAAAACTTCCTGCTCGAAACGATGGTGATACAGGCGCACCACTTCGATTTGCAGATCTTCGCGCGAGCCGAAATGAGCGAACACGCCGGATTTGCTCATCTTCATTTTTTCGGCGAGCAAACCGATGGTGAGGCCTTCCAGGCCGTCGCGGCTGGAAAGCTCCAGCGCCACGTCAAGAATGGCGGCGCGCGTGAGCTCGCCCTTGCGCATGAACTTCGGTCGTGTCACGGAGGATGATGTCTCAATCATTGTTGTATCTCGAAAAACGCCAACTGCTACGTGCTGCACCGGTCTTTATTGTTGTCTTCGGCCTACCTGGGCAGCTCAAAATTTTTTATGCGAACGGTCGTACTATTATTCATTGCCCCATAAAAGTCAAACAAAAAATGAGAGCCGCGCAGATTTACTTTGAGAAGCGCGACAAAGGGCATCATCACGTAAAGCCGGACAGCAATCTTGCGAAAAAGAAACGGCGGTGCGAGACCGGCCAAGAAGGCCCGCCGGCCGGGTCCGGAGCGAAGTCCCGAAACGAAAGTCAGGAAGAAGATTGATCCAGCAAGCGACGGTCGCGCTTGGTCGGGCGGCCTTTGAGCGCCGCTGTGGGTTCGCGGAAAAAATGGCGCTGTTCGCTGCTCAACCTGCGCTTTTCCGCGCTGGCGGCGGTTTCGCCATACAAGGTCTGCGCCGCGGCGGCCGAGCCGCGCTTGTCGGAGATGCCGCAGACCAGCACTTCCCATTCAGTGGCGCCGTTGTCGATCAGCAAGGTGTCGCCGATCTTCACATTATGCGAAGGCTTGGTGCGCTCGCCGTTGAACCTGACCTTGCCGCGCTCGACGGCATCGGTCGCCAGTGAACGCGTCTTGAAGAAGCGCGCCGCCCAGAGCCATTTGTCGATGCGGGTGGTGTCCATGTTGGTTCAGATTGAATTCAAGTCAAAATGAAAATGCCGGCCTTGCGGAAGCTCCCAAGGCCGGCATTTCTGCTGCATATTGCTCAGCGCGCCGGGCTGCAAACCCGGCAAGGCATCAACGCTCGACCGCCAGCGCCACGCCCATGCCGCCGCCGATACACAGGCTGGCCAGACCGCGCTTGGCGTCGCGGCGAACCATTTCGTGCAGCAGCGTGACCAGCACGCGGCAGCCGGATGCACCGATCGGGTGACCGATCGCAATCGCGCCGCCGTTGACGTTGATCTTGCTGGTGTCCCAACCCATTTGCTTGTTGACCGCAATCGCTTGCGCCGCAAAGGCTTCGTTGATTTCCATCAGGTCCAGGTCCTGCGGTGTCCAGCCGGCCTTCTTCAAGGTCAGTTGCGACGCCGGCACCGGGCCCATGCCCATGATGCTCGGATCCAGGCCGGCCGACGAGTAAGACTTGATCTTGGCCAGCACCGGCAGGCCGAGTTCGGCAGCCAGCTTGGCCGACATCACGACCACCGCAGCCGCGCCGTCGTTAATGCCGGAAGCATTGCCGGCGGTGACAGTGCCTTCCTTGTCGAAAGCAGGGCGCAGCGTGCCCAGCGCCTCGGCGGTGACGCCCGGCTTGATGAACTCATCGGTGTCGAACAGGATGGTTTCTTTTTTGCTCTTGATTTCGATCGGGACGATTTCATCCTTGAACTTGCCGGCCTTTTGCGCGGCTTCCGCCTTGTTCTGCGAAGCGGCGGCGAATTCGTCCTGCTCCTTGCGGGAGATGTCGTATTTCTTGGCGACGTTTTCAGCGGTGATACCCATGTGGTACTGGTTATAGACGTCCCACAGGCCGTCGACGATCATGGTGTCGGTCAGTTTGGCGTCGCCCATGCGGAAGCCGTCGCGCGAGTTGTTCAGCACGTGCGGCGAGGCGCTCATGTTTTCCTGGCCGCCGGCGATGACGATCTGCGCGTCGCCGCACTTGATCGCCTGCACCGCCAGTTGCACGGCCTTCAGACCGCTGCCGCACACCTTGCCGACCACGAAGGCCGGAACCATGTCGGGCAGGCCGGAGCGGATCACCGCCTGGCGCGCCGGGTTCTGGCCGACGCCGGCTGTCAGCACCTGGCCGAGGATGACTTCGCTGATGCTTTCAGGCTTGATGCCTGTTTTCGCCAGCAATGCTTTGATGACTTGCGCGCCGAGATCGGAGGCGGCAATTTTCGACAAGGAACCGCCGAACTTACCGACCGCTGTTCTCTGTGCTGCAACAATAACGACGTCATCCATGTTTCACTCCTTTGATTAAATATCCGAAGTCTTTCCGGGGGTGGACTGACTTGCTTGTTGAAATCCGGGACGTCCATCTTAGTCCATTTCAGAGGCAATGGCGATACGGTGGATTTTCGGTATGAAAGATGAATATTTTCAAATTTTTCTATCTATAAAAAAACGCCGCCGTCCTTATGGGACGACGGCGTTTTGATACTTCTTCATACCGACCTTCCGGCGAGTATGTGTTCATTGCTTCTTTACTTCAGTGCGCCATCATTTGCTGCCGGCCTTCAACGCAGCAATCGCCTTCGCCACACCCGCACCGTAAGCCGGATCAGCCTTGGTGCAGTTGTCGATATGACGCTGCACGACCGGTTCCGATGCGCCATTGATGGCGCGTGCGGTGTTTTCGAACAGGACCTGCTGCTGCGCCGGCGTCATCAGCTGGAACAGCGCACGCGGCTGCGAATAGTAGTCGTCGTCGACGCGGTGGTTCCAGTGATCGGCGGCGCCTTCGATGGCCAGCGGCGGTTCGCGGAAGTCAGGCTGTTCTTGCCATTGACCGTAGCTGTTCGGCTCGTAACCCAGGGTCGCGCCGTGATTGCCGTCGACGCGCATGGCGCCGTCGCGATGCGAGGTGTGGACCGGGCAGCGTGCGGCGTTGACCGGGATCTGGTAGTGGTTCACGCCCAGACGGTAACGGTGCGCGTCGCCGTACGAGAACAAGCGGCCTTGCAGCATCTTGTCCGGAGAAAAACCCACACCCGGCACGACGTTAGCCGGCGAGAAAGCGGCCTGCTCGACTTCGGCGAAGTAGTTTTCCGGATTGCGGTTCAACTCCAGCACGCCGACTTCGATTTCCGGATAGTCCTTGTGCGGCCAGACCTTGGTCAGGTCGAACGGATTGATGTGATAGCTGCCGGCTTCCTTCTCGGGCATGATCTGCACGAACAGCTTCCAGCGCGGGAAGTCCTTGTTCTCGATCGAATCGAACAGGTCGCGCTGCGAGCTTTCGCGGTCATGGCCGACCAGTTCGGTGGCTTCGGCATCGGTCAGGTTCTGGATGCCTTGCTGGGTCTTGAAGGCAAACTTGACCCAGAAGCGCTCATTGGCGGCGTTGATGAAGCTGAAGGTATGGCTGCCGAAACCGTGCATGTGGCGATACGAGCGCGGCAGGCCGCGATCGCTCATGACGATGGTGACCTGATGCAGGGCTTCCGGCAACAATGTCCAGTAGTCCCAGTTGTTGTTGGCGCTGCGCAGGTTGGTCTTGGGATCGCGTTTGACGGCGCGGTTCAGGTCCGGGAATTTATGCGGGTCGCGCATGAAGAACACCGGCGTGTTGTTGCCCACCAGATCCCAGTTGCCTTGTTCGGTATAGAACTTGATGGCGAAGCCGCGGATGTCGCGTTCGGCGTCCGCCGCGCCGCGTTCGCCGGCAACCGTCGAGAAGCGCAGGAACAGGTCGGTTTTCTTGCCGACTTCGGAAAAGATCTTGGCCTTGGTGTATTTCGTGATGTCGTGCGTCACGGTGAAGGTGCCGTACGCCGCCGAACCTTTGGCGTGCATGCGGCGCTCGGGGATCACTTCGCGGTCGAAGTGGGCCAGCTTTTCGAGGAACCAGACGTCTTGCAGCAGGGCTGGGCCGCGTGGACCGGCGGTCTGGATGTTGTTGTTATCGGCTACCGGGGCGCCTGCGGAGGTAGTTAACTTATTGCTCATGTCACATCCCTTAAAAAATCCAGGTTAGAAGATCCGTATCGATAAACCTGCGATACAGCGCTGCATGAACTTTAACTAAATCAATTGAAATTACGAAATTGATTGTCTTTATTGATCAAATAGGAATTTCATTGTTGCCGCCAACGTCGCTCATCAGCCGGCAAAATGAACCCGCATTATCCCCCTCTTATGTGACAACGCAATTGTACGAAAGGATAGTTGCCGCCAAAGGACCTTGCACAGTTCAAGCGTCCTGCCCCAGCGTGATGACGTGGATGACGCCGCGATAGAACAGGAAAGCCGCACCGTACCAGAGCTTCTTGTACCACGGCGAGTGCTCGAAATCCTGCAACTGCACCAGCCGCCCTTCGCTCAGCCCGACTTCGATTTCGTTGCGCAGGGTGTGCGCGAAATCGACGTCGCTGACGACCACGTTGGCCTCCTGGTTGACGAACAGGCTGAGGCCGTCATAGTTGCTGGAGCCGACCGTCGCCCATTCATCGTCGATGACGGCGACTTTGGCGTGCAGCTGGGTCTTGGTGTACTCGACGATGCGCACGCCGGCGCGCAGCAGTTTCGGATAGAAAGAATGCGCCACCGCATCCTGCAGATAAAACTGTCCCACGCCCAGCAGCAAGGTCACCTTCACGCCGCGCATGGCGGCCTCTTCCAGCGCCCGGCGCAATTTTCGCCCCGGTGCGAAATAGGGATTGGCGAGGAAAGCGGTGTCGCGCGCCCGCCCCAGCGCCTGCAGATAGGCGCGCTGGATGGTGCGGCGGTTACGCAGGTTGTCGCGCACCACCAGCCCGGCCAGCGCCTGGCCCGGCTCGGTGCCGTGCCGGGTATAGCGCCCCATTTTGAATTTGTCCCAGCGCGCACGCAGCTTCATCTTGCCGGTGCGTATCCACTGGTTTTGCATTTCTTCGTGGATCGCCTCGACCAGCGGGCCGTTGAGCTGCACCGCGAAATCCCAGCGCGGCGCCGGCAGGATCGAGTGACTGGCGTCATCGATGAAATCGTCAATGATGTTCAGTCCGCCGACAAACGCCCATTTGCGATCCACCACGCACAACTTGCGGTGGCTGCGCGCCACGCCGCGCCGGAACCAGGGATTGAAAGAGCGATGCTGCACGCCGGCTTCGACCAGCGTGGCCTTGACCTGCTTGCTGGCGACACGGCCGGTGCCGACCCAGTCGGTGATGACGCTCACTATCACCCCGCGTTTGGCCGCACGGGTCAGGGCATCGCGCACCAGGATGCCGGTGTCGTCGATGGCGAAAATATAAGTTTCGAGATAGATCTCGACGTGCGCGTCGTCGATGGCGGCAATCAGCGCCGGAAAGAACTCGGCGCCGCTGCGCAGCAGCGTAATGTTGTTGTCGCCGCTATAGCTGATTACGCGCATGGCGGAACCGGAAAACGGGGGAAAGATTGACGGCGGAGCGGCGGCGGATTGGGCAAGGGGGAAACCAGCGGAAGTGGCGTTGGCGTCATTTTAAGCGCAAGGTGCTGACGATGGGCGCGTGATCCGACAGCGTAGCCCATAATCCGCCGCGCATGACCTGCGCCGACTCCACTTCAAAGCCGCGCAGATAGATGCGGTCCAGCCGCAGCCACGGCATCGACGCCGGAAAAGTCCGCGCCGGCTGCAGCACCTGCCGCATGCCGCCCAGCTTGCGCAGATAACCCATCAGGCCGTGCGGCATCGATTGCTGCTCGAACACTTCGGTCACACCCAGCCGAATCCGCAGGAAATCGCTGAGCTTGTTGCCCCAGTCGTTGAAGTCGCCGGCAATGATCAGCGGCGCATCGGGCGGCGATGACGCGCGCACGGCCTCGATCAGCGCCGCAGTCTGGCGATGGCGGCTGCGCGCGAACAAGCCGAGGTGGATGACGTAGCAATGGACTTCGGCGCCGTCGATATTGACCACGCAATGCAGAATGCCGCGCGACTCATAGGCATGGTCGGAGACATCCTGATTACGCGAAGACGCAATCGCAAAGCGCGAGAGAAAGGCATTGCCGTGGTGGCCGTGGTCGTACACCGCGTTCATGCCGTAAGCGGCATGATGCGATTCGCCGGCCAGGTATTCATGCTGGGACTGTTGCGGCCAGTGCGCCGCGTGGCGCACGGCGATGCGGTCGTGCCGCCCCTGCACTTCCTGCAGGAACAGCAGGTCGGCGTCGAGCTGGGCCAGCGCCTGTTTCAGCGCATGGATGCGCGGACGGCCGCTGAAGGACGTGACGCCCTTGTGGATGTTGTAAGTGGCTATGCGTAACTTCATGGATCGGCAAAACCCCTTGTTGGTGTTGCTGGATGCGCTATCTCAGCCGCAACGCATTATTGGGAACGATCTGATCCTGCCGGGACATATTGCGGCAACTGCAAAATCGCCTCGGCATTCGACGGCGAAAAACATTGATCGGCGGCCTCGCGGTACGGCAACCACTGGTAACGCGTATGCTCGCGCGGCGCCAGCGTCACCGGAATGCCCTGCGGCACCAGCAAGCCGAACACGTGCTCGGTGTTGCGCGTTACACCCGGCGCATAGCGATGCCGCCAGACCGGATAAATCTCGTACACATTGGACAAATGCCAGTCGCTCAGATGATCGCACGGAACGCGATTGGCGGCTGTCGGCGAAACACTGATTTCGTCGCTGACGAAGATCCCAGTTTCCTCGCCTACTTCGCGCCGGGCGGTTTCCATCAAGGGCTCGTCCAGCGTGTCTTTGGAGCCCGTCACCGACTGCCAGTAACCGGCCTTGTCGGTGCGTTCGATCAACAGCACGTCGAGTTGTTCGGTGTAAATAACGACCAGGACGGACTCGGGAATTTTAAATGGGCGGTTCATTTCTCTTGAGCATGTGACAAGGTTGCCAGCGCCCATTGTATCGCCAGCGCCGACTCAGCGGTGCGCTCAGTCCGCTTCCATGGAAGCGGCGCTCTCCTCCACCAGCCAGTTGCGAAAGCTGCGCGCCGCCGCGTGTTCGATGCGGTCGCGCGGCCACACCGCGTAATAGCCGCCGCCGAGGCTGGCGCTGGCGTCGCAGGCGCGCACCAGCAGGCCTGCGCGCATGCAGGCGTCGATCATGTGGCGCCATGCCAGCACGATGCCGTGGCCTTCCATCGCCAGTTGCAGCAGGATCGGATATTGATTGGACAGAATCTGGTGCTCGATGCGCACGTCGGCGAGATCGTTCTGCGCCATCCAGTTTTGCCACGACAGCCACTGGCGCTGACCGTCCTCTTGCATGAGCAAGGTCTCCTGCAGCAAATCCTTTGGAGTGAGCGTACGTCCGGCGAGATAGGCCGGCGAGCAGACGGGAAAGACCTCTTCGTCGTACAGCCGGCGCGCCGCCAGCCCGGACGGCGGGCCGTCGCGCAGGAAGTAAATCCCCATGTCGAAATCGGTTTCCGACAAAGCCGCCAGACTGTCGTTGACGATCAGCCGCAGATGGCATTCCGGCTGCAGCGCACGGAAGCGCGCCAGGCGCGGCGTCAGCCACAGCACCGCGACACCGGAGGAACAGGCGACGGTCAGTTCGCTGTGTCCCTTGCGCTTCATGATGTCTTCGGTCACTTCGGCGCAACCGACCAGCAGGCGCTGCACCTCTTCGGCATAGCGCTGGCCGCTGACGGTCAGGCGCAGGGCGCGCGGTTCGCGGATGAAGAGTTTCTTGCCGAGAAAACGTTCGAGCTGCGCGATCTGGCGGCTGATGGCGCTTTGCGTCAGATGCAGCTCTGCCGCCGCGCGCGTGAAGCTGCTGTGCCGCATGGCGGCTTCAAACGCGATCAGCGACGGTAGAGGAGGAAGCGGAGAAATACGCATGATGGGGTCCGTGATCGAACAAGGGGACAAAGGGACAAACTGCTCAGAACCCCATCATAGAGCGAAAAGCGTGCCCGGCAGGCAGCGAATTACAGACTACTCACCTGCGACTCAAATACTGCTGCGATGCAGATAGCCGCCTTGCATCACCAGCGACAGATGTTCGCCCTGCCCCGCCAGCAAACGAATATCGTCAAGCGGATTGCCGTCGACCACGATCAGGTCGGCGCGCGCGCCGGCGCGTACGGTGCCCAGTTCGCCATCGCGTTGCAGGATGGCGGCGGCAATCGAGGTGGCCGAACGGATTGCTTCCAGGTTGCCGAGGATCTCGGCGCGAATGACGAATTCCTGCGACTGGTCCTGATGCATCTCGCCCAGCAGGTCGGAGCCGAAGCCCATCTGCACGCCATGCTCGGCATAAATCTTCAGCGAGTCACGGCCGGCCTGGCGTACCGACTCGATCTTGGCAACCGAATCCGCAGGCAGACCGAGACGCGCACCGTCGCGCGCCAGCGAGTCGTAAGTCACCAGCGTCGGCACCACGAAGGCGCCGTGCTCGCGCATCACGCGTGCGGCGTCGGCATCGACCAGGTTGCCGTGCTCGATGGTGCGCACGCCGCAACGCACGGCGCGGGAAATCGCCCGACCGGTATAGGCATGCGCCATGACATAGGTCTGTGCCGCTTCCGCTTCGGCCACGATGGCGCGGATTTCATCTTCGCTGTACTGCGTGTTGCCGATAGGATCGGTCGGCGAAGCGACGCCGCCGGAGGCCATGATCTTGATCTGCGTTGCGCCCTTCTGGATTTCTTCGCGCGCCGCCAGCCGCACGGCATCGACGCCGTCCGCCACACGGGCGATCGCACCGGCGCGGAAGGCGCAGGAGCACGGCTCCAGCACATCCGAACGAGGACGAAAATCGCCGTGGCCGCCGGTCTGCGACAAGGCCTTGCCGGACGGGAAAATCCGAGGCCCCGGCACCAGTCCAATGGCGATGGCTTGCGCCAGTCCCCAGTCTGCACCGCCGGCATCACGTATCGTCGTGAAGCCGCGATTCAACATGGCTTCGACAATCGGCAAAGCGCGGATCGAGGTCAGCGAACCAGGTTGCAATGCATTCGCGCCCAGGTTAGCCAGCGAAGCCAGCACGTGCACGTGGCAATCGATGAGACCGGGCATGACAGTCTTGCCGCTGACATCGATACGCTTGGCGTCAGGCGCGTCGATAGGTGTCGACGACACATTGATGATGCAGTCGTTTTCAATCAGAACGTCGTGGCGGAGCAGCAGGCTGCCGTGGGCCGGATCAAGGACGTTGCCGCCCTGCAGGAGAATCTTGGTCATGGAAATCAAATCTAAAAATCAAGCTTGTTGCAGATACGACGGCTCACGCACGAAACGGGTGCCGACCAGGCTGATGGCGGCGGCGATCATGACGTAGAAGGCCGGCGCCATGGTGCTGCCTGTCGCGGCGATCAGCCAGGTGATGAAGAAGGAAGCAAAGCCGCCGAAAATCGTCACCGCCAGGTTGTAGGCGACCGACAAACCGGTCGACAACACCTTCGCAGGAAACAGTTCGGAGAATGCCGCCAGGATAGGGCCGGTGTAGGTGGCGATCAGGATGCCGAACACCAGTTGGAAAATCAGCAGCGAGAACAGACCCGGCGTCGCATTGATGTAAGCAAACATCGGATACGCCAGCACCAGGATCAGCAGCGCCGCACCGGACAGCAAGCCGCGGCGGCCGAAGCGATCGGCGATGCGGCCGACGACAGGTGCAAACACCATAATGCACAGGCCGCCCACCATGCCGGCGATGAAACCGGTCGACTGCGGCAGCTTCAGCACCTTGATCGAATAAGTCGGCATGTAAAACAGCAGCACGTAGGTACAGACGGTCCACAGGATCACCATGGAAAAACTGGCCAGCGTCTCACGCGGGAAGTTGCTGATGATTTCTTTCAGCGGCGAATCGGTCTTGTCCTTGGCTTCGAGGAAAGTCGGTGTTTCGTCGAGGTGATGGCGGATGTAGTAACCGACCGGGCCGATGATGATGCCCAGCAGGAAAGGCAGGCGCCAGCCCCAGCTCGCCAGCGCCTCAGGACTCAGGCTGCTGGTGACGAAGGTGCCGACCGCAGCGCCCAGCAGCACAGCCACGCCGATGCTGGCCTGGATCCAGCTGGAATAGTAGGCGCGTTGCTTGACCGGTGCGTACTCGGTGAGGAAAGCGGTGGCGCTGCCCATTTCGCCGCCGGCGGAGAAACCTTGCAGCAGGCGCGCGACCACAATGATCAAGGGCGCGAACAGGCCGATCTGTTCATAGGTCGGCGCCAGTCCGATCAGCGTCGTGCCGGCAGCCATCAGCAGGATCGTCAGCGACAGGGCCGCCTTGCGGCCGACGCGGTCGGCATAGATGCCGAGCAGGATGCCGCCGACCGGACGCATGAAGAAACCGACGCCGAACGTCGCCACGGCCAGCAGCAGCGAGGTCAGCTCATTGCCGGTCGGGAAAAACAGTTTCGCGATGATGACCGCAAAGAAGCTGTAGACCGTGAAATCGAACCACTCAAGACCGTTGCCGATCACGGTGGCGACGATGGCGCGTCGGCGCTGGTTGGTGCTGACCGCCGGCAGTGCAGCGGTGTAGGCAGTGTTGGCTTGCATGATTCCCCCCTTAAAGAAACACATGAATACATAAACATGCGTCCGATAATAGGACGAGCAAGAAGCAAGCCGGAAATGATATCTGCGCATGTCGCCATGCTTGCAGCGCATGCATGCGTAAAAGATTTATACCGTATCGTCGCGTCGGCTTCGCGCCTGCGCAGACGCAAGGCTGCCTGCAGCGAAGCGCAAGCATGCAGCGGCTGCAAAAATGCGCGCATGAAAAAAGGCGCCATGCATTGCTGCACGCGCCTTTTTTCTTTGTCCGCGCCGATCAGGGCCAAGGCGCGGACGGTGTCGCCAGACTTAAGCCTTGATTACCGGCTCCGCATTGCGCAAACGAATGTGCAATTCGCGCAGCTGCTTCTCGTCGACCGCCGACGGCGCTTGCGTCAGCAGATCCTGTGCGCGCTGGGTTTTCGGGAAAGCGATCACGTCGCGGATCGACTCGGCGCCGGCCATCATGGTGACCAGACGATCCAGGCCGAAGGCGATGCCGCCGTGCGGAGGCGCGCCGTATTGCAGCGCGTCCAGCAGGAAGCCGAACTTCAGGCGTGCTTCTTCGTCGTCGATCTTCAGTGCGCGGAACACCTTGCTTTGCACGTCGGCGCGGTGGATACGGACCGAACCGCCGCCCATTTCCCAACCGTTCAACACCAGGTCATAGGCCTTGGCGATGGCGGCTGCCGGATTGGTCGAGATGAAATCTTCGTGACCATCCTTGGGCGAGGTGAACGGGTGATGCAGCGCGACCCAGCGCTGGTTGTCTTCGTCGTATTCGAACATCGGGAAGTCGACCACCCACAGCGGACGCCAGACGTCGTCGAACAGGCCGTTCTTCTTGCCGAAGTCGCTGTGACCGATCTTCACGCGCAGCGCGCCGATGGCGTCGTTGACGACCTTGGTCTTGTCGGCGCCGAAGAAAATCAGGTCGCCGTCTTGCGCGCCGGTCTTTTCGACGATGGCGGCCAGGGCGGCGTCGTGCAGGTTCTTGACGATTGGCGATTGCAGGCCGTCGCGGCCCTTGGCCTTTTCGTTGACCTTGATATAAGCCAGGCCCTTGGCGCCGTAGATGGCGACGAACTGGGTGTAGGCATCGATTTCCGAACGCGGCATTTCGGCGCCGCCAGGCACGCGCAGACCGACCACGCGGCCGCCTTCGCTGTTGGCTGCGCCGGCGAAGACCTTGAATTCGACATCCTTCATGACGTCGGTCAGTTCGGTGAATTCCAGCTTGACGCGCATGTCCGGCTTGTCCGAACCGTACATGCCCATCGCAGTCGCGAAGTCCATGACCGGGAACGGGTTCGGCAGGTCGATGTCGAGCACGTTCTTGAACACCAGACGGATCATGCCTTCGAACAGATCGCGGATTTCCTGTTCGTTCATGAACGAGGTTTCGCAGTCGATCTGGGTAAATTCAGGCTGACGATCGGCGCGCAGATCTTCGTCGCGGAAGCACTTGGTGATCTGGTAGTAACGGTCGAAGTTGGCGACCATCAGCAACTGCTTGAACAGTTGCGGCGATTGCGGCAGCGCGAAGAATTCGCCCGCGTTCACGCGCGACGGCACCAGGTAGTCGCGTGCGCCTTCCGGGGTCGACTTGGTCAGCATCGGCGTTTCGATATCGATGAAGCCTTGCGCGTCGAGGAACTTGCGCACTTCCATCGCCACCTTGTAGCGCAGGCGCAGGTTGTTTTGCATTTGCGGACGGCGCAGGTCCAGCACGCGGTGTGTCAGGCGCGTGGTTTCCGACAGGTTGTCGTCGTCCAGCTGGAACGGTGGCGTGACCGATGGGTTCAGCACTTCCAGTTCGTGCGCCAGCACTTCGATCTTGCCGGATTTCAGGTTGGCGTTGCCGGTGCCGTCAGGACGGTTGCGCACGACGCCGGTGATGCGCAGGCAGAATTCGTTGCGCACGGCTTCGGCGTTCTTGAACACGTCGGCGCGGTCAGGATCGCAGACGACTTGCACCAGGCCTTCGCGGTCGCGCAGGTCGATGAAGATCACGCCGCCGTGGTCGCGACGACGATGCACCCAGCCGCACAGGCTGACGGTTTGGCCGAGCAGTGCCTCAGTGGTGAGGCCGCAGTATTGAGTTCGCATGGACATATTCAGGTTCCGTTTATTCCGTTTTCAGTTTCGTTTGATTCAGTGCTTGTGTTCTTGTTTGTTCTTTGTTGCTGGCAGGGCGAAGGCGGGGCAGGACAGCGCAGTCACGTCAGAGGCGCGCGGCGCTGAACGCCCCTTCAATTATGATTGGCCGCATCGGCGGCGATGTCCGTGATGATCTTCTTGTCCGCCTGCATTTCCGGCGCGACCACCCCCATCGAGACGATGTACTTGAGCGCTTCGTCCACGCTCATCTCCAGCTCGATGGTGTCGGCGCGCGGCACCATCAGGAAAAATCCCGAGGTCGGGTTCGGCGTGGTCGGCACGTACAGGCTGACGTAGTCGACGCCTTGCAGGTGGTTCTTCACTTCACCGCCGGGGACGCCGGTCAGGAAAGCGATGGTCCACGAGCCCTGGCGCGGATACTGCACCAGCACGGCCTTGCGGAAGGCATTGCCGGACGACGAGAACAGCGTGTCGGATACTTGCTTGACGCTGGAGTAGATCGACTTGACCACCGGAATGCGGGTCAGCAAACCTTCCCACAGCGACACCACCTGGCGGCCGATGAAGTTGCGCGTAGCCAGGCCGGTGATGAAGATGATCAGCAGCGTGAGGATGGTGCCCAGGCCGGGAATGCGGAAACCGACCAGCGCTTCCGGCCGCCAGCTGACCGGCAGCAGCAGCAGCGACTGATCCATGGTGCCGATGATCAGGTTGAGCACCCACACCGTGATGGCCAGCGGGACAAGGATCAGCAGACCGGTGATGAAGTATTTGCGCATGGGATGGGTTTTCGCGGTGTCGGTCAGGAAGCGCTTGGCGTACTTGGAGCGCTGGAGGCGCTCGGCGTACTCGGGGCAGCAGCAGGTGCAGCAGAAGCGGCTACCGGTGCGGCAGCGGTTGTGGATGCAGCAGGGGCAGATGCGCCGTCAGAAGAGGCAGGCGCTTCGCTCGCAGGCAAGGCGGTACCGGTGGCGCCGGTGCTGTTGGCGACGCCGCTGCCATTGCCGCGAAAATCGGTCACATACCAGCCCGAACCCTTGAGCTGGAAGCCGGCGGCGGTCAGTTGTTTCCTGAAGCTGTCCTTGTTA
Source organism: Herbaspirillum rhizosphaerae (assembly GCF_001189965.1). Taxonomy (GTDB): domain Bacteria; phylum Pseudomonadota; class Gammaproteobacteria; order Burkholderiales; family Burkholderiaceae_D; genus Herbaspirillum; species Herbaspirillum rhizosphaerae. The sequence goes on along the minus strand of NZ_LFLU01000025.1, from coordinate 27,466 downwards.
CAGGACGGGCAAACGGTCAACGCGTCGTCAGACATCTTTTGCAGCACATCTTTGGCAAAACCACACGCTTCGCAGCGATACGCGTAAATCGGCATGAATTACTCCGGCAAAAATCGTCCAAAACCCTGAATTATAAAGGTTTTTCAGCCGTTTTTACGAGTCTGCTGCAAGTCAGGCCCGCCGAGGCCGGACAAGGGCCTGAACAGGCATTCCCAAAAGCAACAAACATCATCGATTATTGCGAAAGAAGGAGAAAACTAAAAATCGCTGCGGGATTGTTCCAGAGTCTGCAAGAAACTGCTGCGCCACCAGTGCACGTCGAACTCGCGGATCCGCGCCAGCAAGGCGGCATGGCGCTCCTTGCGTTCGGCCAGCGGCATCTGCAAGGCATGCTGGATCGCCTGCGCCGTGCCGTGGGTGTCGTAGGGATTGACCAGCAAGGCTTCCTTCATCTGCTCGGCGGCGCCGGCAAAGCGCGACAGCACCAGCACGCCGGGATCGTCCTCATCCTGGGCGGCGACGAATTCCTTGGCGACCAGATTCATGCCGTCGCGCAGCGGCGTCACCAGCGCCACCGCACAGGCGCGGTACAAGCCAGGCAGGCGCTTGCGCGCGACGGTGCGATGCATGTAGCGGATCGGCATCCATTCGAAATCGCCGTAGTCGCCGTTGATGGAACCGCACAGGCTTTCCAGCTCGCGCTGGATGTCGGCGTAAGCGTCGACGTCTTCACGGCTGGGCGAAGCCACCTGCAGCAGCGTCGCGCTGTGGCGGTTTTCGGGATATTGCTGCAGCAATTCGCGGAAGGCGCGGATGCGATGCGGCAAACCCTTGGAATAATCGAGCCGGTCGACGCCGATCAGCAAGCGCCGCCGCGAATATTCCTGGCGCGTGGTCTCGAAGGTTTCGCGCGCTTCGCGGGCGCGGCCCAGACGCTGGAAGTCGTCGACATCGATCCCGATCGGAAACGCCTTGGCCTGCACCGTGCTGTTGAAGGCGCGGAACTGGCTGACGCCGACGGTCTCGGCGGTGGCCTCGGCTTTGACGTAATTTGAGAAATGCTGCAAATCCGCTTCCGTCTGAAAACCCACCAGGTCATAAGCGAATAAGGCGCGCATGAGCCACTCGTGCGAAGGAATCGCCGCCAGGATTTGAGGCGGCGGCAGCGGGATATGCAGGAAGAAGCCGATGCGGTTGCCGCAACCCATGGCGCGCAGTTCGGCCGCCAGCGGAATCAGGTGGTAGTCGTGGATCCAGATCAGGTCGTCCGGCTTGAGCAGCGGCATGAGCTTGCGCGCGAACAGCTGGTTGACGCGGCGATAGCCGCCCAGATGGCCCGATTCGAAATGCGCCAGATCGAGCCGGTAATGGAACACCGGCCACAGCACGCCGTTGGCGTAGCCGCGGTAGTAGGCGTCATGGTCTTCGGCGCACAGATCGAGTTCGGCCAGCGTGACGGAACCGGCCTGGCTGACATGCAAGGCGCCTTCGCCGGGCGTGCCGTCTTCGACGACCTTGCCGCTCCAGCCGAACCAGACGCCGCCGGTGCGTTTGAGGGTTTCACCCAGCGCCACCGCCAGTCCCCCGGCCGCCGGCTTGCGCGGATCAGCGAGACGATTCGAAACTACAACGAGGCGGGACATGATGAAACTCCTTTTTTGTTGTGTCGGACGGATTGAAACCAAATGAGCTGCATAGGCTGAAGAACGTCAAATGACGCTTTCCCAGGAAGCAGACAAGCGCATCGCGCAATTGATGATCCCGACCATGGAATACGTCTGCGGAAAATTCCCCCACATCTGGCCGGTGACCGGATGCGTGTCTTCCGACAGCAGGCCGACATGGTTGCGCGCCGCCAGCATGGCTTCGAAAATTTCGCGCGCCTGTTCCTTGCGGCCGATGCGCGCCAGCGCGTCGATGCGCCAGAAGGTGCAGATGTTGAAGGCGGTTTCGGGACGGCCGAAGTCGTCCGGCGCTTCATAACGGCGCATGTAAGGACCGTCGCACAGATATTTTTCCAACGCGTCGACGGTGGCGATGAAACGCTTGTCGGTCGGCGAAATCAGGCCGACTTCCACCATCAGCAGGACGCTGGCGTCAAGGTCGCGGCCGCCGAAACTTTCGGCATAGGTCTGACGTTCCTCATTCCAGGCTTCGGTCAGGATGCGCTTGCCGATCATGTCGGCGCGCTCGATCCAATAGGTGGCGCGATCGGTCAGCTCCAGCCGCACGGCGATCTTGGCGAGCCGGTCGCACGCGGCCCAGCTCATCAGCGCCGACGAAGTGTGGATGCGCGAACGCGTGCGCAACTCCCACATGCCGGCGTCGGGGCGATCGTACATTTCAAAGGCGCGCTCGCCGACCGCTTCCAGATGCTTGAACTGCTCGATGCCGGCGCGGTGATGCAGGCGGACATCGTGGAAGGCTTGCGCAGCGCCGAGGATGATGTTGCCGTAGACGTCGTGCTGAAAATGCTCGTAAGCCTGATTGCCGACGCGCACCGGCGCGTGGTGGCGATAGCCGGGCAAGTGATCGAGGATCTGCTCCGGCAAGGCTTCTTCCAGGCCGATGCCATACAGCGGCTGCACGTGACCGCCGGCTGAGCGCACCACGACATTGGTGAGCCAGCGCAGATAGTCTTCCATGGTGCCAAGTTCGGAAATGCTGTTGAGCGCGCGCACCACGAAGAAGGCGTCGCGCAGCCAGCAATAGCGATAGTCCCAGTTGCGCGCACTGCCCGGCGCTTCCGGCACGCTGGTGGTCATGGCGGCGATGATGGCGCCGGTGTCTTCGTAGACCGACATCTTGAGCGTGATGGCGGCGCGGATCACGGCAGCCTGCCACTCCAGCGGCGTGGCGAGACTGCGGCTCCAGTTGCGCCAGTAGGTGACGGTTTCCTGTTCGAAGCTGCGCGCGGTGTCGCCGATGCCGCCGGTCAGGGTTTCGTCCGGGCCGAGCAGGAAGTTGAACGGACGGCTGATGACGAAAGCGGTCTCATCGAGAAGATAGCTGATAGGCGCATCGGTGTTGAGGCGCAGGATCATTTCCGATCCGACGTAGCGCACGTGGTTACTGCCGCGCGTGATCTCGGGGATCTCGCGGCCCCAGTCGAAACGCGGACGCAGCAGCACGCGCAAACGCGGCGCGCCGTTCAGCGGCAGCACGCGTCGCACCAATGTCTGCGGACGGAAGAAGCGGCCCCGGCTGGGAAAGCGCGGCGCGAAGTCGGTGATCTCGACGCCCTGCCCCAGCGTGTCGTAGAGACGCGTTTTCAGGACGGCGGTATTCGGCTCGTAGCACTGCTCGCTGTGCGAAAAATTCTCGAGCTCAAAACTCCACAGGCTGCCGTTCTCGCCGGGATCGAGCAAGGCGTTGAAGACCGGATCGCCGTCGAAGCGCGGCAGGCAACACCAGACGATGCGGCCGAGCTTGTCGATCAGCGCACTGTAGGAACAGTTGCCGATGACGCCGAGGTCGAGCGAGGAAGTGGAAGGCCGGTCGCCGTCGTTGCTGACGCCGATGGAGGTATCGTTGCCGGGAGTGTCGATGGATGACGGTGATGACGTGCTCATGCTGCCTTTCCTCTCTTTACTCTTTTTGTTGTTGCCCGAATGTTGCTATGTTGCTGCCGGCGGACTTGCCGGTCCGGCGCTGCGTTGCTGGTCCAACTCCGGGGGCGCGAAAAAATGTTCCTCTCAAAGACGCCGGTCTGCGGCGTTCAATGCCTGCTCCAGCCATTGATGCAGGGCCGCCGGATTATCCAGCCGCATGTTGGCCTTGCTCGGTCCTTCGCCGATCTTGATGCCGAAGCCGGCGCCGTGCGCTTGCACCCAGTCGAAGCCCGCCTCGTCGGTCACGTCGTCGCCGACGAAGACCGGACGGCGGCCGGCGAACGGCGCCTCGCGCATGAAGGCGGCGATGGCGGCGCCCTTGTCGGCCAGCGCCGCCTTGGCTTCCACCACCATCTTGCCGTGCAGAACGGTAAAACCGGGCACGCGCGAGACGGCGTGATTCATGGCTTCGATACAGGCCTGCTCCAGATGCGGCGCCTTGCGATAGTGCAAGGCCAGTGCGCCGCGCTTGGGTTCCAGCATCAGGCCGGGGTGACGCGCCACCAGCGTCGCAAGGCGCTCCATCAGGCGGGCCGTGTCGGGCGCCGGCAATTGGATCAGCCGCCCGGCGGCGTCGCGACGTTCCAGCCCGTGCACGCCGGCGGCGGGCAGGCGCAGCGGCGCCAGATAATGGTCGAGCTGCTCCACCGGACGGCCGCTGACCACGGCCAGCGCGCCCTTCGAGAGTTCTTGAAGCCGCTGCAACAGCTCGATCAGGTCCGGCGCCGGCACCACGCTGTCGGGCTCGGGAGCCAGATTCACGAGGGTGCCGTCGAAGTCCAGAAACAGTGCATCAGCGGCAAAGTCGTATTCATGAGTTTGCAGAGACATGCTTGATGAGGTCGATTTAATACCGATTAGTTCCAATTGGTTTTTCGATAATAAAATCGATTTTGACAATGATTTTCCCTACGAAAACACGCGAGAAAAAAAGCGATACTGCCGGCACGAAATGACCGGATAAAAACCTGTGAGAGAAGGAAAAGACTGAATCTGCGCCGCTCAGGTGATTCGCATCATCATGCTGAAAATGCGAATCGCCCGAGGGAGAGGAGGGAAAAAGAATCCGTTGTGCACGAAGGGCACAAGCCTGTCTATCAGTGTTGCGTGAAGTGGCTTATGAGTCAGCGTCTTACAACAATGCAGAATTAACTGCTCTGGCCATCCGTGCTCAACACCGCTTGCGTCTGCGGAATCGGCGCCACCAGTTGCGGCATCAGCGAACCGACCACCATGCCGCCGATGCTCATCAGCAAGCCGACCAGCTGCGGCGGCCACATGCCTTCCGGCGCGGTGTATTCCAGCGTGATCCACGAGACCAGGCCGAGGATCATCGCGGCCAATGCGCCCTGACGCGTAGCGCGCTTCCAGTAGACGCCGAAGGCCAGCGGCGTGAAGGCAGCGACCAACGTGACTTTATAGGCGTTCTCGACCATCTGGTAAATGCTGGACTGGCTGTTCAAGGCCAGCGACGTCACGGCGACGGTGAAGACCAGCACCACCACGCGCATGGAAAACAGGAATTCCTTGTCGCTCTTCCATGGACGGATTTCCTTGATCACGTTTTCCGTGAAGGTCACCGACGGCGCCAGCAAAGTCGCGCTGGCGCAGCTCTTGATCGCCGACAGCAGCGCGCCGAAAAACATCACCTGCGCAAACACCGGCATCTTTTCCATGATCAGCGTCGGCAGCACCAACTGCGAATCGGTCTCCAGCAAACGCGACACCATGGCCGGATCGATCAGCGTGGCCGAGTACGCCAGGAAAATCGGGATGAACACGAACATGAAGTAGATCACGCCGCCCAGGATCGAGGCGTTGCGTGCGATGTTTTCATTCTTCGACGACATCACGCGCTGGAACACGTCCTGCTGCGGAATCGAGCCGAGCATCATGGTGATCCAGGCGGCAAAGAACCACAGCACCTCCTTGGGCGTGGGCGAAGGCCAGAAGTTGAATTTGCCGGCGTCGGCGGCGTGCTTGATGACGACTGCCGGACCGCCGACCATGCCGGAGACTTCCCAGCCGATGTAGAGCATGCCGACCACCACGATGATCATTTGCAGGAAGTCGGTGATCGCCACCGCCCACATGCCGCCCATGAGCGTATAGATCAGCACGCTGGAGGCGCCGATGATCATGCCCCAGTGCATCGGGATGTAGCCGCCCGAGACGACGTTGAACACCAGCCCCAGCGCCTTGATCTGCGCCGCCACCCAGCCGAGGTAAGAAATCACGATACAGATCGTCACCAGCATTTCGGCGGCGCGGCCAAAACGCTTCTTGTAGTAATCGCCGATGGTCAGCAGGTTCATGCGGTACAGCGGCTTGGCGAAGAACACGCCCACCAGGATCAGGCACAGCGAGGAACCGAAGGGATCGGCGACGATGCCGCCCAGGCCTTCCTTGAGGAAGGTCGACGACACCCCCAGCACCGCTTCCGAACCGAACCAGGTGGCGAACACGGTCGCCGTCACCACCGACATCGGCAGCGCCCGGCCGGCAATGGCGTAGTCCTTGCCGCTCTTGACGAACTTGGTTGCGTAAAGGCCGATACCGACTGAAATCACCCAATAAAGTATGACGAACCAGATCAGGGCATTCATGCAATTTCCTTACGCAAAAGGGCTGAAAAAGGGCTGTAAAAGCGGGAGGGCGAGTGTGCGAAAACGCGCATTATAACGGCATTACCGGTATGTTTTCCCACCCCGCCAGCCATTCGTCAGCAAATTTCGCGCCACCGGTGAAAAGTGTAAAGACGGCCCCCTCCAAGACTGACGACCGTGGCTGGATTGCATCCCGGTAAGCTGAAAATGCGGAAGCGCGGAATCAGCCCATAACCGGAATCACGCCGCGAGGAAATTGTTGCTCGGCAGCCATTTTTCCATCGCGATCGATCCAACGGTAGTCCAACGGTGCGGTTTGCCCCTTGCGCAACGGATTTCGGGTGCAGTGGCGGGTGTAGGCGGGGTCGACATAACGATAAGGGAGGTGCTCGTCGCGTCCGGCGGCAATCCCCAGTCGCGTGGTTTCGATCAGCGTCTGCGGCGCTTCGCCCACGTCGTCTACAAACAATTCTTCGGGATCAAAAGCCTTCGCATCCCAGTCGGGAACGCGCAAGGCCAAAGCCTTGCACAGCAAGGATTGCCCCGCACACAGCCGGTGCAATGGCCGCATGCCTCCCTGCGCATCGGGATTTTCGGCCTGCATGACGGCAAGCGCCTCGGGACCGGCGATGGCGTCGATCCAGGGATAGGCGGATTTGATGAGGACGGCGTTGCCCGGACCAGCGGCGCTGAAGTTGAGCGAATCGCCGCCGCGCGAGTAGTACATGTAAATGGTGCCGCCTTCCATGAAGAGCGCGCGCCGTTTGTGGGTGTAGCCCAGCGAAGCGTGGCTGCCGCGTTCATCGAGGCGATAAGCTTCGGTCTCGATGATGCGGGCCGAAAGCCACTGGCCCTTCCAGCGCCGGCGGATGACTTTGCCGATCAGCGCGCGCGCCAGCGCCGGACTGTCCTGATCGAAAAAACTGTTGTCCAGCATGGTGAAGCAAGCGGCGGCAGATGAGGTTTTACGCATCTTCTCTTCCATCGGGATCATCAAATGGCAACGGGGCGAGTCCTTCCGGAACTCGCCCCGCCGTCGGCGTGCATTGCTCGCCTATCAGTCGACGATAGCTTCCAGCGCGAACAAGTCGGCCGGATTTTCACGCTTGCGGATCAGGTGCACCTTGTCGCCGTCGACCAGGACTTCCGCCGCGCGGCCGCGGGTGTTGTAGTTGGAGGCCATGGTCATGCCGTAGGCGCCGGCCGACATCAGCGCCAGCAGGTCGCCCGGCGCCAGCGCCAGTTCGCGGTTGCGCGCCAGCCAGTCGCCGGATTCGCACACCGGACCGACGATGTCGTAGGTCTGGGCCGCGTCCTGGCGCTGCTGCACGGCTTGCACGCCGTGCCAGGCTTCGTACAGGGCAGGACGCATGAGGTCGTTCATGGCGGCGTCGACCACGGCGAAGTTCTTGGTTTCGCCGTGCTTCAGATATTGCACTTCGGTGATCAGCAGGCCGGCGTTGCCGACGATGGAGCGGCCCGGTTCGAACATGACCTTGATGGCACGGCCGTCGTATTTCTGCTTGCGCCAGGCATCGACGCGGGCGAACAGACGTCCCAGGTAGTCGCCCACCGGGACCGGCTGTTCGTCGTCATAGGTGATGCCGATGCCGCCGCCGATGTCGAGGTGGTGGATGGCGATGCCTTCCGATTCCAGCTGGTCGATCAGCTCGATCACCTTGTCGAGCGCTTCCAGCAGCGGTGCGTCGTCCAGCAATTGCGAACCGATGTGGCAATCGATGCCGACCACTTCGATGTTCGGCAAGGCCGCCGCGTCGCGGTAGCAGGCCAGCGCATCTTCGTAGGCGACGCCGAATTTGTTTTCTTTCAGGCCGGTGGAAATGTACGGATGGGTCTTGGCGTCGACGTTGGGATTGACGCGCAGCGAGATGCGCGCGCGCTTGCCGGCTTCGCCGGCGACTTCGTTGAGACGATGGACTTCAGGAATCGATTCGACGTTGAAGCACAGGATGTCGTGTTCCAGCGCCAGGCGCATTTCATCGCGGCCCTTGCCCACGCCGGAGAAGATCACCTTGCGCGGATCGCCGCCGGCGGCAATCACGCGCAGCAGTTCGCCGCCCGAGACGATGTCGAAGCCGGAACCGAGCTTGCCCAACAGGTTCAGCACCGCCAGGTTGGAATTGGATTTGACCGAATAGCACACCAGCGCGCCGCCGTCGCCGGCATCCACGCTGCGGCCGGCTTTCTTGCAGGCATCGGCGTAGGCGGAATAGTTGGCGGTCAATGCTGCCTTGGAATACACGTAGAGCGGCGAGCCGAATTGCTGAGCCAGTGCATTCAGGGGCAGATTTTCGGCGTGCAGGACGCCGTCGCGATAGGAAAAATGAGACATAAAGTAGAGACGGCGAGAATTATTTTGATTGAGGAGCGGCAGTATTCGATGACGCCGCACCGGTGTTGTCAGTTGCAGCATCGGCGCCAGGCACCGTCGGCGCCGTCCTGACAGGATGCTCGGCCGGGGGTTTCGGCAGGTACAACGGTCCCTTCTGGCCGCAGCCGCTGAGCAGCACAAGCAGTGCGACAGCGCTCAGCGCGAGGGACGCCGGACGAGCCGGGGAAAAATGAAATGGAGACTTCACGATAGAATCACGGGTTTACATCAATGTCTCGGAGTGTAGCATGACAGAATCAGAATTCCTGGCCCTCGCGGATTCCGCGCTGAACGCGATCGAAGCCGCCCTGGAGCAGGCCACCGACGACACTGACCTCGACGTCGAGTGCAGCCGCAGCGGCAATGTGCTGGAAATCGAATGTATAGACAACGGTTCCAAAATCATCGTCAACAGCCAGGCCCCCATGCAAGAACTGTGGCTGGCGTCCAAGTCGGGCGGCTATCACTTCAAATATGACGGCAAACAATGGCTGAGCGCGCGCGACGGCTCCGAACTGTACGCTACGCTGTCGGCCTCGGTCACCGAACAGGCCGGCGTCGCCGTGACGCTCAGCGCGCCCTGAGTCGGAAGCAGGTTCTTCAACCGGCGCTGACCTGCTTGATGGCACGCTCCCAGGTTTGTATTTTCGTTGCCGCTTCGTCGCGGCTCATGGTCGGCAGGAAAGTGCGTTCCATGCGCCAGTGTTCCGACAATTCCGCCATGTCCCGATAAACACCGGTCGCCAGCCCGGCCAGGCTGGCGGCGCCGAGGGCGGTGGTTTCCGTGACTTGCGGACGGATCACCGGAATGCCGAGCAAATCGGCCTGGAATTGCAGCAGCAGATTGTTGGCCGACGCACCGCCGTCGACACGCAGTTCGGTGATCGGCGACACCGCGTCGCGCACCATCGCGGTCAGTAATGCGGTGCTCTGGAAGGCGATCGATTCCAGCGCGGCGCGCGCGATGTGCGCCACCGTGCTGCCGCGGCTCAGGCCGACGATCGCGCCCTTGGCCGAAGGATTCCAATACGGCGCGCCGAGCCCGGTAAATGACGGCACGAACACCACGCCGCCGGAGTCCGGCGCCGAGGCTGCCAGCTCTTCCACATCCGTTGAATTCTTGATGGCCTTGAGGCCGTCGCGCAACCACTGCACCACCGCGCCGCCGATGAATACGCTGCCTTCCAGCGCGTATTGCTTGCGCTCGCCGACCTGGCAGGCGGCGGTACTGATCAGGCCGTTGTGCGATTGCGCGCACTGGTCGCCGGTATGCAGCAGCATGAAACAGCCGGTGCCGTAAGTATTCTTGGCCATGCCGGGCTGGAAGCAGGCCTGGCCGAACAAGGCCGACTGCTGGTCGCCGGCGATGCCGCCTATCATCACCGCCGCACCCAGATGTTCGGCGTCGGTGCGGCCGTACAGATGCGCCGACGGATGCACCTCCGGCAACATCGAACGCGGCACGTCCAGCCATTCGAGCAATTCGTCGTCCCAGTTGCCGATATGGATGTTCCACAGCATCGTGCGCGAGGCGTTTGACACATCGGTCACGTGCAGGCGCCCCGCCGTCAGGTTCCAGATCAGCCAGGCATCGACCGTGCCGAAGGCCAGCTCGCCGCGCCGCGCGCGCTCGCGCAGGCCGGGCACGCTGTCGAGGATCCAGTGCAGCTTGGTGCCGGAGAAATATGGATCGAGCACCAGCCCGGTCTTGGCCTGGATGGCATCGGTCAGGCCGCGCTCGCGCAGCCCGGCGCAGATGGCTTCGGTGCGGCGGTCTTGCCAGACGATGGCGTTATGCACCGGCTTGCCGGTGGCGCGCTCCCATACGACGGTGGTCTCGCGCTGATTGGTGATGCCCAGTGCCGCCAGGTCGGCGGCCTTGATACCGGCCTGCGCCAGCACCTGGCGGCAGGTTTGTAATTGGCTGTTCCAGAGATCCATCGGATCGTGCTCGACCCAGCCGGGCTGCGGAAAGATCTGGCGAAACTCTTGCTGCGCCGTAGCAACGATGGCGCCGGTTTCGTCGAAGATGATGCTGCGTGAGCTGGACGTGCCCTGATCGAGAGCGAGCAGATATGCCATGACATTCGCCTTACAAATCACTGTGAGAATCACAGCGTAACAATGATTGCCTTACGCTGGAAGAAAAAACGTCATTCCGGCGGATACCGGAATGACGTCGTGGCGCTACTAGAAGTCTCGGCTTCCTGCAGAAGCGTAGCGAGCGGTCCGAGCTCTGGAGGAGAAGCGCAGCCGTACGCGAGTACGGTGAGCATCGCAGTCCGGAGATCGGATCGCGCTTAGCTTATGCGGGAATGCCTAGCGAACTTTGCCGTCCTTCCAGGCTTGCAGGAGTTTGTCGTAAGGGATGGTTTCGCCCTTCGGTTTTTCGTTGGCCAGCTTGGTCCATGGCGCGCCCTTGTCGGACATCCAGGTCGCAGGATCCTTCTTGTCGTTGAGCTTGGGCGCGCAGTTCTTCATGCCGGCACGCTGCAGGCGCGCCATGATGCCGTCCATTTCTTCGGCCAGGTTATCCATCGCGCCTTGCGGTGTCTTCTCGCCGGAGATGGCGGTGGAGATATTCTTCCACCACAGCTGCGCCATCTTCGGATAGTCGGGCACGTTATTGCCGGTCGGCGTCCATGCCACGCGCGCCGGGCTGCGATAGAACTCGATCAGGCCGCCGTACTTCGCCGCGTTCTTGGTGAAGTATTCCGAACGGATGTCGGAATCGCGGATGAAGGTCAGGCCGACGATGGACTTCTTCAGCGACACGGTCTTGGATGTCACGAACTGGCCGTACAGCCAGGCGGCGGCCATCTGGTCAGGCGGCGTGCTCTTGAGGAAGGTCCAGGAACCGACGTCCTGATAGCCGTTCTGCATGCCCTCTTTCCAGTATGGGCCATGCGGGCCCGGCGCCATGCGCCACTTCGGCGAGCCGTCGGTGTTGACCACCGGCAGGCCTTGCTTGGTCATGCCCGCGGTGAAGGCGCTGTACCAGAACACCTGCTGCGCGATATGGCCCTGCGCCGGTACCGGCCCGGCTTCGGAAAAGGTCATGCCGAGCGCTTCCGGCGGTGCGTATTTCTTCATCCAGTCGAGATACTTCGTCAACGCATAGACTGCCGCCGGCGAATTGGTGGCGCCGCCGCGCGACATCGACGCGCCGACCGGCGTGCACTTGTCGTCCGCTACGCGAATGCCCCACTCGTCGACCGGCAAGCCGTTCGGCAAACCCTTGTCGGCGGCGCCGGCCATCGACAGCCAGGCATCGGTGAAGCGCCAGCCCAGCGACGGATCCTTCTTGCCGTAGTCCATGTGGCCGAAGATCTTCTTGCCGTCCAGTTCCTTGACGTCGTTGGTGAAGAATGCGGCGATGTCCTCGTAGGCGGACCAGTTTTGCGGCACGCCCAGCTCATAGCCGTACTTGGCCTTGAACTTGTCTTGCAGGTCCTTGCGCGCAAACCAGTCGGCACGGAACCAGTACAGGTTGGCGAACTGCTGGTCGGGCAGTTGGTACAGCTTGCCGTCCGGCGCGGTGGTGAAGCTGGTGCCGATGAAATCCTTCAGGTCGAGGCCGGGATTGGTGTATTCCTTGCCGGGACCAGCCATGTAATCGGACAGCACCACGGTCTGGCCGTTGCGGTAGTGAGTGCCGATCAGGTCGGAGTCGTTGACCCAGCCGTCATAGATCGATTTGCCCGATTGCAGCGAAGTCTGCATCTTCTCGACCACGTCGCCTTCCTGGATCACGTCGTGCTTGACCTTGATGCCGGTGATTTCCTCAAAGGCCTTGGCCAGGGTTTTCGATTCATAGGCGTGCGTATCCAGGGTTTCCGACACCACGTGGATTTCCTTGACGCCCTTGGCCTTGAGTTTGGCGGCGGCGTCGATGAACCATTGCATTTCGCTCAGCTGTTGCTGGCGCGACAGCGTGCTTGGTTTGAACTCCGTGTCGACCCACTTCTCGGCGGACTTGGTGTCCGCCCATACGTTGCCCGCCACGGCAATCGCGGCTGCCAGCACGGTTAGCTTGAATTTATGCATCACGTCTCCTCGTCACCTTCCCAAAAAATTGGTCGCGCAAGAGAGGGAAGGACGTTCTCCCGCGCGTTATTTTGCTGCTTGTTGACACCTACTTCTTTTTATCTTTACCGGTGTTTCCGGCCCGGATTCAACCCTTGCGCATGATCAAAAACAAAGCCAGAAATCCGAGCGCCGTCGCATACCACTGGTCCAGATCGGTCACCGCGACCCAGGCCAGATTGATGTAGGCGGCGCTCAGCAAACCGATGAACAAACGGTCGCCGCGCGTCGTTCGCAGCGGCAGGAAACCCTTGCGCTCCACCGTCGGCGAGCGGATTTCCCAGATCGTCATCCCCACCAGCATGAGCGCGATGCAAATGAAAAAGACGGCGATCGGCGGTGTCCACGACATCCATGAAAAAGCAGCCATCGTCACACCCTCCCCATCGCGAAGCCCTTGGCGATATGGTTGCGAACGAACCAGATCACCAGCGCTCCCGGAATAATCGTCAACACCCCGGCCGCGGCCAGGATGCCCCAGTCCATGCCGGCCGCCGACGCGGTGCGCGTCATGATGGCGCTGATCGGCTTGGCGTTGACCGAGGTCAGCGTGCGCGCCAGCAGCAGCTCGACCCAGCTGAACATGAAGCAGAAGAACGCCGTCACGCCGACGCCCGACTTGATCAGCGGCAGGAAGATACGGAGGAAGAAACGCGGGAACGAAAAACCGTCGATGTAGGCGGTCTCGTCGATCTCGCGCGGCACGCCCGACATGAAGCCTTCCAGAATCCACACCGCCAGCGGCACGTTGAACAACATGTGCGCCAGCGCCACGGCGATGTGCGTATCCATCAGCCCGACCGTCGAGTACAGCTGGAAGAACGGCAGCAGGAACACCGCCGGCGGCGTCATGCGGTTGGTCAGCAGCCAGAAGAACATGTGCTTGTCGCCGAGGAAGCGGTAGCGCGAAAACGCATAGGCCGCCGGCAGCGCCACCAGCAGCGACAGCACCGTGTTGATGGCGACGTAGATGATGGAATTGATATAGCCGGAATACCACGAAGCGTCGGTGAAGATGACCTTGTAGTTGTCCAGCGTCGGCTGGTTCGGCCATAGCGTGAAGACCGCCAGCGTTTCTTCGTTGGTCTTGAGCGAGGTGTTGAACAGCCAGTACAGCGGGATCAGCGTGAAGGCGATGTACAGCGCCAGCGTCAGCACGCGCGGCCAGTTGCTTTGCTTGTTTTTATTCATGATTGGCTCCGGTGTTCTGTCCACCATTGCCGGCACTCTGCATCCAGTTGTACAAGATGAAGGACAGCAGCAGGATGATCAGGAAATAAATCAGCGAGAACGCCGCGGCAGGTCCCAAATCGAACTGGCCGACCGCCTTTTGCGTCAGGTACTGGCTCAGGAAAGTGGTCGAGTTGCCCGGACCGCCGCCGGTGAGTACGAAGGGTTCGGTGTAAATCATGAAGCTGTCCATGAAGCGCAACAGCACCGCGATCACCAGCACGCCGCGCATCTTGGGTAACTGGATGAAACGGAACACCGCCCAGCGGCTGGCGCCGTCGATCTGCGCGGCCTGATAGTAGGCGTCGGGAATCGAGCGCAAGCCGGCGAAGGCCAACAAGGCCACCAGCGGCGTCCAGTGCCAGACATCCATCACCAGCACGGTGATCCATGCGTCGAGCGAATTGGAGGCGTAGTTGTAATCCATGCCGAGACGGCTCAGCACATAGCCCCCCAGGCCGATATCGGCGCGGCCGAAAATCTGCCAGATGGTGCCGACCACGTTCCACGGGATCAGCAGCGGCATGGCCAGGATCACCAGCGCCGCCGACGACTTCCAACCCTGCGCCGGCATCGACAGCGCCAGGGCTATGCCTAGCGGGATCTGCACCAGCAGCACGCAGAACGAGAAGATCAGCTGGCGCAGCAATGCCGAATGCAACTCGCTGTCGCGCATCACGGCGCGGAACCATTCGAGGCCGACGAACACGCTCTGCTCGGGACTGATGATGTCCTGCACCGAATAATTGACCACCGTCATCAGCGGGATGATCGCGGAGAACGCGACCGTCAGGAACACCGGCAGGATGAAAAACCAGGCCTTGTTGTTGTATGGCTTGTTCATGACCTATCGCCCTATCCTTTCGTCATTGCTGAAGAAGATCGTCTCGGCTTTCGCCAGCCGCAGCCATTGCTGGCCGCCATCCAGCCTGGCCGAGGCGTCGAGCCTGGCCTTGACGATCTGGCCGCCGAATTCCGCGGTGAGCAGCTGGCTGGTGCCGAGATGCTGGACCTGCACGACCTTGGCGCTGACCGCGCCGGGCGCACCGGCCGTGGTCAGCTCCACGAATTCCGGCCGGATGCCGAGCTTGAGTTCGCCGTTGGCGTTCTTGAGCGCCTGCAATTGCCCGGCATCGATATCCACGCGCTGCTGCCCGATCACGACGGCGTCGCCATCGATCTGCAGCGGATAAAAATTCATGCCGGGGCTGCCGATGAAATAGCCGACGAAGGTATGATCGGGACGCACGAACAAAGCTTCCGGCTTGCCCTGCTGCACCACCTTGCCGTTGGTCATGACCACCACTTCGTCGGCGAAGGTCAGCGCCTCCACCTGGTCGTGGGTGACGTAGATCAGGGTCAGCTTGAGCTGGTGGTGGATCTGCTTGAGCTTCTGCCGCAATTGCCATTTCATGTGCGGATCGATCACCGTCAGCGGCTCGTCGAACAGGATCGCGGCGACGTCCTTGCGCACCAGTCCGCGTCCCAGCGAAATCTTTTGCTTGGCGTCGGCCGACAAGCCGCTGGCGCGCTGCTTGAGGTCGCGCGTCAGCTCCAGGATCTCGGCAATTTCATGCACGCGCGCGCGCACTTCGCTCTCTGCCACTTTGCGATTGCGCAGCGGGAACGCCAGATTGTCGAACACGCTCATGGTGTCGTACAGCACCGGGAACTGGAACACCTGCGCGATGTTGCGCTCGCGCGTGGGCATGTGCGTCATGTCCTTGCCGTCGAACAGCACCTGTCCTTCGGACGGCACCAGCAAGCCGGAAATGATGTTGAGCAGCGTCGACTTGCCGCAGCCGGACGGCCCCAGCAAGGCGTAGGCGCCGCCGTCTTCCCACACCATGTTCATCGGCTGCAAAGCGTAGTCCTGCAGCGACGCCGGATTGGGACCGTAGGCGTGGCCGAGATTGCGGAATTCAATGCGTGCCATGTCAGTCTCCCTGAGGGGCGCTCAGCAGGCGGCCCTCGGTATCGAACAGAAAAATCTGTGCGGCATTGATGTTGGCCTGCACCGCGCTGCCGATCTCGAGCGCATGCACGCCGGGCAGTTGCGCCACCAGCGCATCGCCGCCATGGCGCAGGTGCAGATAGGTTTCGGAACCGCTCAGCTCGGCCAGCCCGACGGTGCAGGCGAGCGTGACGCCGGCGCCCGCGAGCGCTTGCAGGCGCACGTCGTTGCAGCGCACGCCGACCTGGCAACGCTGGCCGGCCGTCAGCGTCAAATTACGGCCGGCCACCGTCAGCACGCTGCCGTCGTCAAGCTTCACACTGGCATTGTCGATGGCAGTCGCCGCCAGCATGTTCATCGGCGGATCGTTGAAGATGGAAGCGACCTGCGTCGACGCTGGTGCGTTGAACAATTGCAGCGTCGGCCCGAACTGCAACAAGCGGCCGGCGTGCATCACGGCGGTATGGCCGCCGAGCAGCAGGGCCTCCTGCGGTTCGGTGGTGGCGTAGACCACGGTGGTGTCGCCGTTGGTGAACAGGGAAATCAGTTCCGAGCGCAGTTCTTCGCGCAGCTTGTAGTCCAGATTGACCAGCGGTTCGTCCAGCAACACCAGCGGCGCGCGCTTGATCAGCGCGCGCGCCAGCGCGGTGCGCTGCTGCTGGCCCCCGGACAGTTCGCCCGGCAAGCGTTGCAGCAGGTGCGCGATGTGCAGCTTCTCGGCGATCTCAGTGACGCGCTGATGGATTTCCTGCTGCGGCAATTTTTTCAGGCGCAGGGGCGAAGCGATATTTTCGTACACGCTCAGCCCCGGATAATTGATGAATTGCTGGTACACCATGGCCAGGTTGCGCTCGCGCACGCCGACGCCGGTGACGTCCTTGCCGTCAACCAGAACGCTGCCGCTGCCGGGCTTGTCCAGTCCGGCAATGATGCGCATGAGCGAAGTCTTGCCGGCCTGGGTCGGGCCCAGCAAGACGTTGATGCCGCCCGCCGCCAGTTTCAGATCAAGCGGGTACAGGTGCGTTTCCGCACCGACCGTCTTGGTCACTTGTTTTAATTCCAGGGTCACGCTGTCTCCTTGCTGCTGTTCTGTTTTTTGCTGTTCTGTTACTGCTGTGTGCCGGGTAATGTCTGCTCTTTCAGCCATTGCTGCAGGCGCGCCACGTGCTGCGGCTGGCAGTACAGGCCCAGTTTGCTCCGGCGCCACAAAATATCTTCCGCGCTGCGCGCCCATTCGACGCCGAGCAGATAGCGCGCTTCCACTTCATAAAGCCCCGGCGCCAGCTCTTCGCCGAGATCGGCGAGGCCGGCGGCGCCCTTGAGCAGACGTTCGGCACGGCTGCCGTAGCTGCGCGCATAACGCTGCGCCAGCGCCGGCGGCAACCACGGATGGCGTTCGCTAAAGCCCGCCAGGAAGCGCGCGAAGTCGTAGCGCCGGACCAGTTTTTCCGGCTGTTCCAGATCGCCGCCGGGCAAGGGCGCATTGGCCGTCCAGGACGCCGCCTTGAGTCCCAGCCGCGGCGACAGGATGGCCAGCGCTTCTTCGGCGAGCTTGCGATAGGTGGTGATTTTGCCGCCCCAGACGTTGAGCATGGGCGCGCCGCTGTCGTTACATTCGAGCAGATAGTCGCGCGTCACGGCGGAAGCATTGGCCGAGTTGTCGTCCAACAGCGGACGCACGCCGGAATAGGTCCACACCACCTCTTGCGCAGAAATCTGGCGGGTGAAATAACGGTTGGCCATGTCGCACAGATACGCGATTTCATCCGTGCTGATCTCGACCTTGCCGGCGTCGCCGGTGTATTCCAGATCGGTGGTGCCGATCAGCGTGAAGTCGTCCTGATACGGAATCGCGAAAATGATGCGCTTGTCCGGGTTCTGAAAAATGTAGGCGTAAGGATGTTCGAACAGGCGCTTGACGACGATATGGCTACCCTTGATCAGGCGCAGGCCGTAGCTCTTGGTGGCGCCCGGCACCGCGTCTGCGAACTGCGCAGTCCACGGACCGGCGGCATTGACGATGGCGCGTGCGCGCACCTGAATACGGCCATCCTGTTCGTTCTCCAGCGCGGCGTGCCAGATGTCCCCTTCGCGACGCGCCTCCACGCATTTGGTGCGGGTCAGGATGCGGGCGCCGCGCTCGCTGGCGTCGAGCGCATTGAGCGCCACCAGGCGCGCATCGTCGACCCAGCCGTCGGAATAGACGAAGCCGCGGCGGTAGTTGCCCTTGAGCGGTTTGCCGGCGACATGTTCGTTGAGTTTGAGTCCCTGCGAGGCCGGCAGGATTTCGCGTTTGGCGAGATAGTCGTACATCAGCAACCCGGCGCGGATCAGCCAGGCCGGACGCTGGCCGGCGTCATGCGGCATGACGAAGCGCAGCGGCCAGATGATGTGCGGCGCCGCGCGCAGCAGCACTTCGCGCTCCTGCAAGGCCTTGCGCACCAGTTTGAATTCGTAATACTCAAGATAGCGCAAGCCGCCGTGAATCAGCTTGGTGCTGGCCGAAGACGTGTGCTGCGCCAGGTCGTGCTGCTCGCACAGGATCACGCGCAGGCCGCGGCCGACCGCGTCGCGGGCGATGCCGGCGCCGTTGATGCCGCCGCCGACCACCAGAAGATCACATTCAAGTAGTGTGTTCAACTTGTCTCCGGATTTTTTATTTGCCGTATTGTATTTTTTGGCTACGATACGCGACAACGTGAAAACAAATCAACAATTATTTTGTTGTTTTCAATTCGATTATGTTTTTTAATGTTCATATGATCATTAACCAATTCCCATGATGCTTAATCCGCGGCAACAAACCTTGCTGGACTGCGTGCGCAAGCACATTACGATTTCCGTTGAAGAACTGGCGCAACAGCTCGACGTAACGACGCAGACCGTGCGCCGCGACGTCAAGGCGATGGTGGATGCCAAGTTGCTGGCGCGCTACCACGGCGGCGTCGGCCTGCTCTCTTCGACCGAGAACATCGCCTATCCGCAGCGCCAGGTGATGAACGCCGACGCCAAGCGGCGCATCGGCAAGGCGGTGGCGGCGCGCGTGCCGGACGGTTGTTCGCTGATCCTGAACCTGGGCACCACCACCGAAGAAGTGGCGCGCGCACTGCATCAGCACAGCAATCTGCACGTGGTCACCAATAACCTGAACGTCGCCAGCATGCTGGCCAGCAATACCGCCTCGGAAGTCATCGTCGCCGGCGGCGTGGTGCGCGCGCGCGATCGCGGCATTGTCGGCGAGGCAACCATCGACTTCATCCGCCAGTTCAAGGTCGACATCGGCATCATCGGCATTTCAAGCATCGAGTTCGACGGCGTGCTACGCGACTTCGATGCGCGCGAAGTCAAGGTGGCGCAAACCATCATCGAACAATCGCGGCAAGTCTGGCTGGTCGCCGACTCCAGCAAATTCGGGCGCCAGGCCCTGGTGAAAATGGCGCACCTGTCGCAAATCGACGTGCTGTTCACCGACGCCCCGCCGCCGCCCGAACTGGCCGGATTGCTGCGGGAAAACGAGGTCGAACTGGTGCTGGCAACCTGAACGCAGATTGAATGTTTTCCTGATAATAAATTGCAGGCAAATCCGGACGCCGCCATACCATTGGCGGCGCTTCGGCCTTATACTCTCGCATCTCGCTTTACTGGAAAGAAAGTCCGATGCGCCGCATTGTCACGCGACCCGTTTCTCTTACACGTTTTTATGCGCTGCAGCGCGGTTTGACGAAATTCCAACTGCTGGCAGCCATTGCCGTTATCGCCGTGATTGCCATCGTGGCCGTCCCCCGTCTGATGACCGCAGTCAATCATGCGCACAATCCGGAAGTCGTCACTGCTGAACAGGAGCTCGGCGAAATCGACAAGGCGCTGCAACTCTACAAGCAAGACACCGGCGCTTATCCGACCACCGAACAAGGCCTGCTGGCGCTGATCGTAAAACCGACCCGCGCGCCGATCCCGAAAGACTGGAAAACCGGCGGCTACATCGACCGCCTGCCGCGCGACCCCTGGGGCCATCCCTATCAATACCGCCTCAGCGGTGAAGGCGACGCCTTCGATGTGTTTTCATTCGGCGCCCACGGCCCCGATGAAGGCGACGACAATCCGGGCGTGATCCGCAGCAAGCATTGATTTTGGAGTTGCGCAGTTGCTGATCTGCATGCTGCCCCGGACAAAAAAAAGCCACGGAAATCCGTGGCTTTTTTCATTGCAACTCGTCGTTGAAGGCAGAAGCTTTACTCCTGCTCCGGCTCGTCCAGTTTTTTCTTCACTTCCAGTCGGGCCGACTGCCGCAGCGCCGACGCCGTCTTGCGATGCGGACCGGCGGCGCGCTGCTTGGCGGCGACCGCGAACGGATTGCGCGGCTTGGCAAGCTTTTGCGAAGGCTCAACGCGAAAGCTCATCTTCTGCCTCGTTGCCAATGCCTTGTTTGCCATGACTGCGCTCTCCTTCTCTACGATTCTGTCCCGTGACGCTTACAGCACGTAGCGCGACAGGTCTTCGTTGAC
Source organism: Herbaspirillum rhizosphaerae (assembly GCF_001189965.1). Lineage (GTDB taxonomy): Bacteria > Pseudomonadota > Gammaproteobacteria > Burkholderiales > Burkholderiaceae_D > Herbaspirillum > Herbaspirillum rhizosphaerae. Next base: position 7,082 of record NZ_LFLU01000025.1, on the reverse strand, counting down.
TGCCAGTTCGCCCAGGCGATCCTTGACGTAGGCGGCATCGATGGCGATGGTCTGTTCACCGGTTTCGCCGGCCGAGAACGAGATCTCTTCCAGCAGTTTTTCCATCACGGTGTAGAGACGGCGCGCGCCGATGTTCTCCGTCTTTTCATTGACCGAAAACGCGATCTCCGCCAGTTGCTGGATGCCGCTGTCGTCGAACTCCACCTTGACGCCTTCGGTCTCGAGCAGCGCCTGGTATTGCTTGGTCAGGCAGGCGTCGGTGCCGGTCAGGATGGTTTTGAAATCGTCGATCGACAAGGAATCCAGTTCGACGCGGATCGGAAAACGGCCCTGCAATTCCGGAATCAGATCGGATGGCTTGGCCAGATGGAAAGCGCCCGAAGCGATGAACAGGATGTGGTCGGTCTTGATCATGCCGTACTTGGTGTTGACGGTCGTGCCTTCCACCAGCGGCAGCAGGTCGCGCTGCACGCCGGCGCGCGAGACGTCGGCGCTGCCTTGCGAGCGCGTGGCGATCTTGTCGATCTCGTCGAGGAAGACTATGCCGTTTTGCTCGACGTTGGCGATGGCCTTCTGCTTCAACTCTTCTTCATTGACCAGCTTGCCGGCTTCTTCTTCGATCAGGAACTTCATGGCTTCCTTGATCTTGATCTTGCGCGTTTTCTTGCGGTTGTTGCCCATGCCGGAAAACATCGACTTGATCTGTTCGGTCATTTCTTCCATGCCGGGAGGCGCCATGATTTCCATCGACGGCGCGGCGTCGGACAACTCGATCTCGATCTCGCGGTCGTCGAGCGCGCCTTCGCGCAGACGCTTGCGGAAGGTCTGGCGCGTGGTGCTGCCCTTTTCTTCCACGCCGTCACCCGATGCGGCGGCATTCTTGTTGCCTTCCGGCGTGAAGCCGAAATCGCGCGCCGGCGGCAGCAGGATGTCGAGCACGCGGTCTTCGGCGGCGTCTTCGGCGCGCGCACGCACCTTGCGTACTTCGCCTTCGCGCGTTTGCTTGATGCCGATGTCGATCAGGTCCCGGATGATGGTGTCGACGTCGCGGCCGACGTAGCCGACTTCGGTGAACTTGGTGGCTTCGATCTTGATGAAGGGCGCGTCGGCCAATTTGGCCAGGCGCCGGGCGATTTCGGTCTTGCCGACGCCGGTGGGGCCGATCATCAGGATGTTCTTCGGCGTAATCTCGTGGCGCAGCGGCTCGGCTACCTGCTGGCGACGCCAGCGGTTGCGCAGCGCAATGGCGACGGCGCGCTTGGCGCGACCCTGGCCGACGACGTGTTTATCCAGTTCGGAAACGATCTCTTTGGGAGTCATGTTCATGGTGTGTGCTTTGCTCTGTATGGTTCAAAAAGACCTGAAACCTGTTCACGATCTGTAGCGAGAGGTCGTCAGCCGGTGGCGGACGGAGCGGAGCTCAGTTGCATAGTCCTTGGAGTGTACTTTAGTACATGAGGATTCCGAGCACCGCCCGACGCCGGATCACGGCCTCGCAGTAAGATCGTGGACAGGTTAGTCCAGGGTCTCGATGATGTGGTTTAGATTGGTATAGATGCAGAGCTCGCCTGCAATCACCAGCGATTTCTTGACGATGTCGGCGGGCGACAGCTCGGTATTTTCTTGCAGCGCCTTGGCCGCCGATTGGGCGAAGGTGCCGCCCGAACCGATCGCGCCGATGCCGTCGGTCGGCTCCAGCACGTCGCCGTTGCCGGTGATCACCAGCGTGCTGTCGCGGTCGGCGGTCAGCAGCATGGCTTCAAGGCGGCGCAGCATGCGGTCGGTGCGCCATTCCTTGGCCAGTTCGACCGAGGCGCGCATGAGATTGCCCTGGTGCTTTTCCAGCTTGGATTCAAACAGGTCGAGCAGCGTAAACGCATCGGCCGTGCCGCCGGCAAAACCGACCAGGACCTTGCCGTTGTAGAGCTTGCGCACCTTGCGCGCAGTGCCCTTCATGACCACGTTGCCGAGCGTCACCTGGCCGTCGCCGCCGAGCGCCACGGTGTTGCCGCGCCGGACGGAGAGAATGGTCGTGCCGTGAAATTGTTCCATGCTAATGCCTCAATGAATGTGTTCCGCAAGATGTTGCTTTGCTTGTTCTGGTGAAATGGGGTCGGCTGCGTGGATTGCAAGGAGATCGCAAGATGCGCCGGCGCGCCCGGTACAGAAGCGTTATTTTACGCCGCCGGGGCTGGGCGAGGCAGAATGGAGGGAGAGCCGGACATGGACAGATGACAATCTGTCTACACCTATCTGCTTTAAGAAGGGACAGGGAGCAAGGACAACAAATGCAAAAAAGCCGTCGTCCCAGCGCACGCTGGGACCCAGTGTCGTATTGGCGGCAATTGCTGTAACCGACCGCAATCACGGCGCTGGGTCCTGACTTTCGTCAGGACGACAAGTTCTTTACAAATTTACACCGACAAAGTCATCAGGCTCGCATTGCCGCCCGCCGCCGTCGTGTTGACGCACAGTGCACGCTCGGCCACCAGGCGCCACAAATCAATCGGAGCATCTTCCGACGTCGGCACCAGCGGCACCAGGGCGCCGTCGCGTGCCGCCAGCACATTGCGCCATTGCGTGATGACCGGCGCATCGACCAGCGCCAAATGCAGATCCGCCGCCGCGATATCGCCGCTGACGTCGATCGCCTGATGCACCACTTGCGGCAGACCGGCGGGAATCAGCTTGCTTTGCATGGCCGGCACCACCGCCGTGTTGCCGGTTGCCAGCACCGCCGCCAATTGATTGAGCAAGGCCGATACGTCGTCGGCGGCGCACAGGATCTTGCCGCGCGGCGCGAACGACAACGTGTTGCGTTCGCCGGTCGGACCGGGCAAGGTCAGCGTCTTGTAGAGCAGGCTTTCCTGCACGTAGGCGGCACCCAGCTGCGCCAGCTTGGCATGGCCATGCGTTGCGGCCCATTCCAGCAATGCTTTCAAGGGCGCCGACGCGGCGGCCTTGTCATCGCTGAACAGTTTGACTTCGGCATGGCGCTGCAGGCGCTTCAGATACAGCGGACCGCCGGCCTTGGGACCGGTGCCCGACTTGCCTTCGCCGCCGAAAGGCTGGACGCCGACCACGGCGCCGACGATGTTGCGGTTGACGTAAATGTTGCCGACGTGTGCGCGCTGCGCAACGAAGTCGATGGTTTCATCGATGCGTGAATGCACGCCCAGGGTCAGGCCGTAGCCGCTGGCGTTGATGGTGTCGATCAGTTGCGGCAACTGGTCGCGGCGATAGCGCAGCACATGCAGCACGGGGCCGAAGACTTCGCGCTTGAGCTGGGCGATGGAGTCGATCTCGATCACGGTCGGCGCGACGAAAGTGCCTTGCTCGTGACGTTCATCCAGCGGCAGCTGATAGACCTTGCAGTTTTGTTTCATCTGTTCGATGTGCGCCAGCAATTGCGTGCGCGCTTCGCTGTCGATGACGGGGCCGATGTCGGTTTCCAGGCAATCCGGGCGGCCGACGCGCAGCTCCTGCATCGCGCCCTTGAGCATGGTCATGGTCTTGTCGGCGATGTCTTCCTGCAGGCACAGCACGCGCAGCGCCGAGCAGCGTTGTCCGGCGCTGTCGAAGGCCGAACTCAGGACATCCTGCACCACCTGTTCCGGCAAGGCGCTGGAATCGACGATCAGCGCGTTCTGGCCGCCGGTTTCGGCGATGATCGGAATGTCGCCGTGCTCGTCCTTGATGCGTTGCGCCAGCGTGCGGTTGATCAGTTGTGCGACTTCGGTCGAGCCGGTGAAGATCACGCCCTTGACGCGTGCGTCGCCGGTCAATAAAGCGCCGACGGTCTCGCCGCGACCCGGCAAAAATTGCAGCGCTGCGGGCGGCACGCCGGCTTCATGCAGCAATTGCACCGCGCGATGCGCGATCAGCGGCGTTTGTTCGGCAGGCTTGGCCAGCACGACGTTGCCGGCGGCCAGCGAGGCGCTGACTTCGCCAATGAAAATCGCCAGCGGGAAATTCCACGGGCTGATGCACACCACCGGCCCCCAGGCCAGCGCGTTGCCGTCGTGGCGTGTCTGCAGCGCGTAGTAGCGCAGGAAGTCGACCGCTTCGCGCACTTCGGCAATCGCGTTCGGCAGCGACTTGCCGGCTTCGCGCACGGCCAGCGCCATCAGTTCAGGCTGATGCGTTTCGAACAGGTCGGCGGCATGCTCCAGCATCTGCGCGCGGTCGGACGCCGACACCGATTGCCATTCCGAAGCGAAGGCGGTTGCGGCTTCCAGCGCGCTTTCCACATCGGTGCGCGAGGCTTCGACCACCTGGCCGACGACATCGCGACGGTCGGCCGGATTGCAGATCTGCTGCAGCTCGCCGGTAGAGTTGGCGCCGTCATGCAGCAACGGCGCGGCCTGCCATTGATGCGTCGAGGCATGCACAAAGATGCGGTCGAGTTCGCGCAGGCTGTCTTCGTTGCTGAGGTCGATGCCGGTGGAATTCTTGCGTTCTTCGCCGTACAGGTTGCGCGGCAACGCGATCTGCGGATGCGGCTCGCCGCCGGATTTTTGCACGGCCGCGATCGGGTCGGTGATCAGCGTGTCGATGGCGACGTTTTCGTCGACGATCTGGTTCACGAAGGACGAATTGGCGCCGTTCTCCAGCAAGCGACGCACCAGATAGGCCAGCAAGGTCTGGTGCGAACCGACCGGCGCGTAAATGCGGCAAGCCTTGCCGAGCTGATCGGCGCCGACCACCTGGTCGTACAGGGTTTCGCCCATGCCGTGCAGGCATTGGAATTCATAGTCGTCGATCTTGTGCTGCTGCGCCCAGGTGTAGATCGCGGACAGCGTGTGCGCGTTATGCGTGGCGAATTGCGGGTAGATGGCGTCGGTCGAGGCCAGCAGCTTTTGCGCGCAGGTCAGGTAGGACAAATCGGTGTGCACCTTGCGCGTGTAGACCGGATAACCGGACAAGCCGTCCACTTGCGCGCGCTTGATTTCGCTGTCCCAGTACGCGCCCTTGACCAGGCGCACCATCAGCTTGCGGCCGCTGCGACGCGCCAGGTCGGCGAGGTAGTCGATCACGAAAGGACAACGTTTCTGGTAGGCCTGCACCACGAAGCCGATGCCTTCGAAACCGTCGAGGTCGCGATCGAAGGCCAGCGCTTCCATCAGGTCCAGCGACAGCTCCAGACGGTCGGCTTCTTCGGCGTCGATATTCAGGCCGATGTTGTAGGACTTGGCCAGCACTAGCAGTTGCTTGAGGCGCGGCAGCAGTTCGTTCATCACGCGCGCATGCTGGGCGCGCGAATAGCGCGGATGCAGCGCCGACAGCTTGACCGAAATGCCGGGACCGTTCTTGATGCCGCGGCCGTTGGAGGCGCGGCCGATGGCGTGGATCGCGTCTTCGTAGGATTTGTAATAGAAGGCGGCGTCGTGCCCGGTCAGCGCGGCTTCGCCGAGCATGTCGTAGGAGTAGCGATAGCCGCGCTTTTCGTTGTCGCGGCTGTTGGCCAGCGCTTCGGCGATGGTCTGGCCGGTGACGAACTGGTTGCCCAGCATGCGTATGGCGAGATCGACGCCCTTGCGGATCAGCGGCTCGCCGCCCTTGTTGATCAGGCGCGTGAGCGCCGAGGCCAGGCCGCTTTCACTATTGGTGCCGACCAGCTTGCCGGTGATCAGCAAGCCCCAGGTTGCCGCATTGACGAACAGCGACGGCGACTCGCCCAGATGTTTGCGCCAGTCGCCCTTGCTGATCTTGTCGGCGATCAGGCGGTCGGCGGTCTGGTGATCGGGAATGCGCAGCAGCGCTTCGGCCAGGCACATCAGCGCCACGCCCTCTTCCGACGACAGCGAAAACTCGTGCATCAGCGCGTCCACACCGGACGAGCGCGTGCGCTTGGTGCGCACCGCCTGCACCAGCGTGCGCGCCAGCTTTTGCGTCGCTTCGGTCCAGTTCGCATTGCTTTGCACCTGCGACAGCAGCCATTGCACGGCGCCGCGTTCGTCGCGGCGGTACACGGCGGTGATTGCGGCGCGCAAGGGCGTTTGCTCCGCCATCACTTCGTGATGAAAAGCGGCGAAAGCGGGAAGGAAGGTAAAAGCGCTGGACGGGTGGGAGGCGTTGTTCATATTGGTTTGTCTCGGAAAAGTCGGCAAAACACGGTTTTTGCTTGCTGCGATTTTATGCGGGATGAGCCAATATTAATTCTGCATTTACAGCATTAATTACAAATTATATTAAGACAAATACATTTTTACAGAATTATATTCTTATCCGTTTTCGTCTTTGCCGGATAAACAAACACCCGTCCGGACGCTGCGGGACGGGTGTTGGATGACGCTGAAAAGTCGGTCCGGCTGATTGCGCCGGACTGCTTAATCAATCAGCTTAGTTGCCCAGCAACAATTGCATGATGATGCCGGTGCCGATCGCGACCAGCACATAATCGCCGCCGGTCTGCACCCATTGATAGCCGCGCGGAGGCGCGCTCAGGCGATGTTCGCGCCAGTTGTTGACGACGTACTGGCGGTTGCGGTATTCCGGCGGCAGGCGGTCGCCGCGATGGAAGGCGTGATTCGGACCGGCGCCGCGGTCATCGCGATGACCCGGAGGGCCGCGACGGTCGTCACGACGATCATCATGGCGATCGGGCGGACCACGGCGATCGTCATGGCCTTGCGGCGGACGGCCGTCATCGCGACCGTATTGTTGAGCATAAACAGCAGGCAAAGCGCCGACGCCGAGCGTCAGTGCGAGAACCGAGGAGACGATGGATTTCTTATTCATGGAGGGCTCCGTGCGATATCAATAATGCAGAAACCCGCCGCACGGCAATGTTGCCGAAGACATATGCACTGCAAATGCAGCGGGACCGTTGTATGGAGCCCTTAACAAGACGCATGGTTCCTTAAAGGATGTATCCGAATGCTACTGATTGTTGTCATGGCAGCAGCCATGCATGACGAAGCATCCGGTTTCCTGCGCCGCTTTCTTATGCCTCGCCCAGATAAGCCGCCTTGACACGCGGATCATTAAGCATCTGCTTGGCGTCGCCGGTCATGGTGATCAGGCCCGACTCCATCACATAGCCGCGATGCGCCGCCTCCAGCGCCAGCTTGGCGTTCTGT
>NZ_LFLU01000024.1 GCF_001189965.1 Herbaspirillum rhizosphaerae | reverse complement strand
TGACACGCAAGACACCGTCTGCACCGGCGTTGAAATGTTCCGCAAGCTGCTGGACCAAGGTCAAGCCGGCGACAACGTTGGCGTGCTGCTGCGCGGCACCAAGCGTGAAGACGTGGAGCGTGGCCAGGTTCTGGCGAAGCCAGGTTCGATCAAGCCGCACAAGCACTTCACAGGCGAGATCTATGTTCTGTCGAAGGACGAAGGCGGCCGTCATACTCCATTCTTCAACAACTACCGTCCACAGTTCTACTTCCGTACCACGGACGTGACTGGTTCGATCGAGTTGCCGAAGGACAAGGAAATGGTTATGCCAGGCGACAACGTGTCGATCACCGTGATGCTGATCAACCCGATCGCGATGGAAGAAGGTCTGCGTTTCGCGATCCGCGAAGGCGGCCGTACTGTCGGCGCGGGTGTGGTTGCCAAGATCTTGGCTGACGCGTAATAGCTCGGTAGCAACTTTTTATCATTGCCGCGGATGGCTGTCATCCGCGGTTCGTTCTTTAAAGGAAAATCATGTCAGTTCCTAGCCAAAAAATCCGTATCCGCCTGAAGGCATTCGACTATCGTCTGATCGACCAATCCGCACTGGAAATCGTCGAAACAGCAAAGCGCACCGGCGCTGTCGTCAAGGGTCCTGTTCCACTGCCAACACGCATCCAACGTTTCGACGTTCTGCGTTCCCCGCACGTCAACAAGACTTCGCGCGATCAATTTGAAATCCGCACGCATCAACGCCTGATGGATATCGTTGATCCAACTGACAAGACTGTCGATGCATTGATGAAGCTGGATCTGCCGGCTGGCGTTGATGTAGAAATCAAGCTGCAATAAGCATTTGCAGCAAGTGTTGTAAAAAGTATGACCGGCTAAGACTTTGACATACCACGACACTGTCGGGTATTGCAAATAAAAATTTACCCGGTTATACTGATCGGCTTCGGTGGAGTCGCGCTGGCTTTTTGCCTCGGCGATTTCACATATTTTAGTAGTACAAACATCAGCCCCGCCCAATCGCAGGCGGGAATGGAGAAAAACAATGAGCCTAGGCCTTGTTGGTCGCAAGGTTGGTATGATGCGTATCTTCACGGAAGACGGGGATTCTATTCCTGTGACTGTGTTGGATGTGTCGAACAACCGCGTGACCCAAATCAAAACGCCTGAAGTGGATGGTTATTCCGCTGTTCAGGTCGCATTCGGTCAGCGTCGCGCCTCGCGTGTGACTAAAGCTGCTGCCGGTCACTACGCCAAAGCTGGCGTCGAAGCCGGGACCGTTCTGAAAGAATTCCGCATTGATGCAGCCAAGGCTGCTGAGTTGAAAGCCGGCGACGTCGTCGCTGCAAGCTTGTTCGAAGCTGGCCAGAAAGTGGACGTGCAAGGCGTGTCCATCGGTAAGGGCTACGCTGGTACGATCAAGCGCTACAACTTCGCATCCGGTCGCGCATCGCACGGTAACTCCCGCTCGCACAATGTTCCAGGCTCCATCGGTATGGCGCAAGATCCAGGTCGTGTTTTCCCTGGTAAGCGCATGACCGGTCACCTGGGTGACGTTACCTGCACAGTGCAAAACCTCGAAATCGCACGCATCGACGCTGAGCGTCAATTGCTGATGGTCAAAGGTGCTGTTCCAGGCGCGAAAAACGGCCAAGTGGTCGTTTCCCCGGCAGTTAAAGTTAAAGTCAAGAAGGGAGCCTAATTCATGGAACTCAAGCTCCTGAATGATCAAGGTCAAGCCGCATCGAACGTCGCTGCTCCTGACACCATCTTTGGTCGTGATTACAACGAAGCGCTGATTCACCAGGTCGTCGTGGCTTATCAAGCCAATGCTCGCAGCGGTAACCGCAAGCAAAAAGACCGTGAAGAAGTGCATCACACAACCAAGAAGCCATGGCGTCAAAAGGGTACTGGCCGCGCTCGTGCCGGTATGTCGTCCTCGCCACTGTGGCGCGGCGGTGGTCGTATTTTCCCGAATTCGCCTGACGAAAACTTCTCGCACAAGGTCAACAAGAAGATGTATCGCGCAGGTGTCTGCTCGATTCTGTCCCAGTTGGCTCGCGAAGGTCGTCTGTCGATCGTCGAGAATTTCTCGGTCGAAGCGCCGAAGACCAAGCTGTTGTCCGAAAAGCTGAAGGTCATGGGTCTGGACTCCGTGCTGGTCATTACTGACGCGCTGGACGAAAACCTGTTGCTCGCGTCGCGCAATCTGCCGAACGTGCTGGTTGTCGAGCCACGTCAAGCTGATCCGGTCTCCCTGGTTTTCTACAAGAAAGTGCTGATCACCAAGCAAGCACTGGCTAAGATTGAGGAGTTGCTGGCATGAACGCAATTAAACATAGCGAAGAGCGCTTGATGAAAGTGCTGCTGGCGCCGGTGATCTCTGAAAAGGCAACCTTCGTCGCTGAGAAAAACGAGCAAGTCGTTTTTCTGGTAACGCAAGATGCGACCAAGCTGGAAGTCAAGGCTGCGGTCGAGCTGCTGTTCAAGGTCGAAGTGGAGTCTGTTCAGGTCGCGAATCGTCAAGGTAAGCAAAAGCGTTCCGGCCGTTCGGTTGGTCGTCGCAACCACACACGTCGCGCATTTGTCAGCCTGAAGCCCGGTCAAGAAATCAACTTCACCGAGGAGGCTAAATAATGGCACTCGTAAAAGTTAAGCCAACCTCGCCCGGTCGGCGCGGTATGGTCAAGGTCGTCAGCGACCTGTACAAAGGTCGTCCATTTGCCGGCCTGATCGAAAAGAAGTCCAAGACTGCTGGTCGTAACAACAACGGTCACATCACCACCCGTCATATCGGTGGCGGCCATAAGCAACACTACCGCGTTGTCGACTTCCGTCGCAACAAGGACGGTATCGTTGCCAAGGTCGAGCGTATCGAATACGACCCGAACCGTACTGCGCACATTGCTCTGCTGTGCTACGCAGACGGCGAACGCAAGTACATCATTGCCCCTAAGGGCATTGCTGTCGGCGATCAGCTGGTCAGCGGTTCCGAAGCGCCTATCAAGGCCGGTAACGCTCTGCCGATCCGCAACATTCCTGTCGGTACAACTATCCACTGCGTGGAAATGTTGCCAGGCAAAGGTGCTCAGATCGCTCGTACCGCCGGCGCCGGCGTTGTGCTGATGGCACGCGAAGGTACTTACGCTCAGGTTCGTCTGCGCTCCGGCGAAGTGCGCCGCATTCACATCGAATGCCGTGCAACGATCGGTGAAGTCGGCAACGGCGAGCACAATCTGCGCAAGATTGGTAAAGCTGGTGCAATGCGTTGGCGCGGTGTTCGCCCGACAGTGCGTGGTGTGGTCATGAACCCGGTCGATCACCCGCACGGTGGTGGTGAAGGTAAGACTGCAGCAGGTCGTCATCCAGTTTCGCCGTGGGGTCAACAGACCAAGGGCAAGAAGACACGCAGCAACAAGCGTACGACTTCAATGATTGTCTCGCGCCGCGGCAAGAAATAAGGATAAAACATGACACGTTCATTGAAAAAAGGTCCATTCTGCGACGCCCACCTGGTCAAAAAGGTTGAGGCAGCTCAAGCGACTAAAGACAAGAAGCCAATCAAGACATGGTCCCGTCGTTCGACAATCATGCCGGATTTCATCGGTTTGACGATCGCGGTGCACAACGGCAAGCAACACGTGCCGGTTTATGTGTCCGAAAACATGGTTGGTCATAAGCTCGGCGAATTCGCGCTGACCCGTACGTTCAAGGGTCACGCTGCCGATAAGAAGGCTAAGAAATAAGGTCCTATGATGGAAACTAAAGCTACCCTGCGTGGTGTGCACCTGTCGGCTCAGAAGGGCCGTCTGGTCGCAGACCTGATCCGCGGCAAAAAAGTTGATCAAGCACTGAATATCTTGGCCTTCAGCCCTAAAAAGGGCGCGGTCATCATCAAGAAGGTTCTGGAGTCCGCAATCGCGAACGCCGAACACAATGATGGCGCCGACATTGACGAGCTCAAAGTCAAGACCATTTATGTGGAAAAAGGTACGGTCCTCAAGCGCTTCACAGCGCGTGCAAAAGGCCGTGGTGATCGTATTTCCAAGCAATCCTGTCACATTTACGTGACTGTCGGAAACTAAGGAGTCACGATGGGACAGAAGATTCATCCAACCGGTTTCCGTCTGGCGGTTACACGTAACTGGGGATCGCGCTGGTATGCAGGCAATAATAATTTTGCCGACATGCTCAACGAAGATCTGAAGGTTCGTGCTTACCTGAAGGCAAAACTGAAGAACGCTTCGGTTGGTCGCGTCGTTATCGAGCGTCCGGCGAAGAATGCCCGCATCACCATTTACAGCTCCCGTCCAGGCGTTGTGATCGGTAAGAAGGGTGAAGACATCGAAGTGCTGAAGGCAGCGCTGGGTAAATTGATGGGCGTGCCAGTGCACGTCAACATCGAAGAAATCCGCAAGCCGGAAGCCGACGCTCAGCTGATCGCTGACTCGATCGCTCAACAGCTCGAAAAGCGTATCATGTTCCGCCGCGCCATGAAGCGTGCGATGCAGAACGCAATGCGTTTGGGTGCTCAGGGCATCAAGATCATGTCGTCCGGTCGTCTGAACGGTATCGAAATCGCCCGTAAGGAATGGTATCGCGAAGGCCGCGTGCCTCTGCACACTCTGCGCGCTGATATCGACTACGGTTTCGGCGAAGCGCAAACCACATACGGCATCATCGGTATCAAGGTTTGGGTTTACAAGGGCGATCGTCTGGCTAACGGCGAAGCACCAGTGTTGGTCGGTGAGCCGGAAGACGACAAGAAGCGTCGCGGTCCACGTCGTGACGATGGCAAGCCAGGTGCTCGTCCTCGTCCGAAGACCGGTGGTGCTCCAGCAGGTGCGGGTGCCAAGCGTGCTCCACGTCAAGCTGCCGATGCCGGTGTGTCGGCTGAGAAAGCAGGAGAATAATCATGCTGCAACCAGCACGTAGAAAATATCGTAAAGAACAAAAAGGTCGCAATACGGGTATCTCGCACTCGCGTGGTACAGCCGTATCGTTTGGTGAGTTCGGTCTGAAAGCAGTTGGTCGTGGTCGTATCACGGCACGTCAGATCGAAGCCGCTCGTCGCGCTATGACCCGTCACATCAAACGTGGCGGTCGTATCTGGATTCGCGTTTTCCCGGACAAGCCGATTTCCCAAAAGCCTGCAGAAGTGCGTATGGGTAACGGTAAGGGTAATCCAGAGTACTACGTGGCTGAAATTCAGCCAGGTAAGATGCTGTACGAGATGGATGGTGTTGACGAAGCTCTGGCGCGTGAAGCGTTCCGCTTGGCAGCAGCCAAATTGCCACTGTCGACGACTTTTGTTGTTCGTCAAGTCGGTCAATAATAGGAGCGGAATATGAAAGCATCTGAACTCCGTGGTAAAGACGAAGCGGCTCTGGCCAAAGAACTGAATGAGCTGTTGAAGGCTCAATTCAGCTTGCGCATGCAAGTGGCTACGCAGCAACTGAACAATACCGCGCAACTGAAGAAAGTACGTCGCGATATCGCACGTGTGAAAACAGTCATCAATTCGAAGGGTCAACAATGAACGATCAAGTGAAACAAGCGCTCAAGCGCACGCTGATTGGCAAGGTTGTGTCCGACAAAATGGATAAGACTGTTACCGTTCTGATCGAGCGTCACGTCAAGCATCCGCTGTACGGCAAAATCATCGTGCGTACCAACAAGTACCACGCTCATGATGAGTCGAATCAAGCGAAGACTGGCGATACCGTCGAGATCCAGGAAGGTCGTCCTATCTCCAAGACCAAAGCTTGGAGCGTGACACGCGTTGTACAAGTGGCACAGATTGTATAAGTAAGGCTTGCAGACTGAGCATTATGGTGCCATAATGCTCAGCTCTTCTTTTGCTTCTTGGTGTTTGGCAAGGGTAAGAGGCAAGATGCAGTTACGTAGCTTAATCGTCCCCTAACTAGCGAGTTCGCTTGCTAACAGGACCAAGACTGACCGCGATTCACATTGTGTGATTTGAGCGGATTAAGTTGGGAAAGAAAATATCATGATTCAAACTGAAAGCCGGCTCGAAGTGGCCGACAACACAGGTGCGCGCGAAGTTTTGTGCATCAAAGTCTTGGGTGGTTCCAAGCGCCGTTACGCAGGCATCGGCGACGTGATTAAAGTTACCGTGAAGAGCGCAGCTCCACGCGGTCGCGTCAAAAAAGGTGAAATTTACAACGCTGTCGTCGTTCGTACCGCTAAGGGCGTGCGTCGTCAGGATGGTTCCCTGGTCAAGTTCGACGGCAATGCTGCCGTTCTGCTGAATGCCAAGCTGGAACCAATCGGTACCCGTATTTTCGGGCCAGTTACTCGTGAGCTGCGTACAGAGCGCTTCATGAAGATCGTCTCTCTGGCGCCTGAAGTTCTGTAAGGAGTGGTCATGGGAAAGATTCGTAAGAACGATGAAGTCATCGTGCTGACCGGCAAAGATAAAGGTAAGCGCGGTGTGGTAACTCAGCGTGTCAGCGCTGATTACGTTGTTGTTGACGGCATTAACGTTGCTAAAAAAGCGACTAAGCCTAATCCAATGACTGGTGCAACTGGCGGCATCGTCGATAAGCTGATGCCAATTCATGTGTCGAACATCGCATTGTTTAATGCTGCGTCCGGCAAGGCAGATCGCGTGGGTTTCAAGAGCGTGGACGGTAAGAAAGTCCGTGCTTACAAATCCAGCGGCGAAGTTGTTAAGGTTTAATAGATCATGGCACGTCTCCAAGAGTTCTATAAAGAAAAAGTCGTTGCCGACTTGACTGCTAAGTACGCTTATAAGTCGGTAATGGAAGTTCCGCGCATTCTGAAGATCACATTGAACATGGGTCTGTCGGAAGCTGTTGCGGATAAGAAAATCATCGAGCACGCTGTCGGCGATTTGACCAAGATTGCTGGTCAAAAGCCGGTCGTGACCAAGGCGCGTAAGGCGATCGCGGGTTTCAAGATCCGTGAAGGCTATCCGATTGGTTGCATGGTGACCCTGCGTGGCGCCCAGATGTACGAGTTCCTGGATCGTTTCATCACCGTGGCTCTGCCGCGCGTGCGTGACTTCCGTGGTGTCTCCGGTCGTGCTTTCGATGGTCGTGGTAACTACAATATCGGTGTGAAAGAGCAGATCATTTTCCCCGAAATTGAATACGACAAAATCGATGCGCTGCGTGGCTTGAATATCAGCATCACGACAACCGCGAAGACCGACGACGAAGCGAAAGCGCTCCTCGCCGCATTTAAATTTCCGTTCAGAAACTGAGGCTGCCATGGCAAAACTGGCACTGATTAACCGTGAACAAAAGCGTGCAGATCTGGTGAAGAAATACGCCGGCAAGCGCGCTGAGTTGAAGGCTATCATCGACGACCAATCCAAGTCGGAAGAAGAACGTTACGAAGCGCGCCTGAAGTTGCAAGCGCTGCCGCGTAACTCGGCTCCGACCCGCCAACGTAACCGTTGCGCACTGACAGGTCGTCCACGTGGCACATTCCGTAAATTCGGTTTGGGCCGTATTAAGGTCCGTGAAATCGCCATGCGTGGTGAAATCCCGGGTTTGACTAAAGCCAGCTGGTAATAGGAGAACAAGCAATGAGTATGAGCGATCCTATCGCCGATATGCTGACCCGTATCCGCAATGCGCAAGTTGTGCAAAAAACGACCGTAGCAATGCCGTCGTCGAAAGTCAAAATCGCAATTGCAAACGTCCTCAAGGACGAGGGCTATATCGAAGATTTCGCCGTGGCTGAAGCCGGCGGCAAAGCAGAACTGAAAATCGGCCTGAAGTACTACGCCGGTCGTCCAGTTATCGAGCGCCTCGAGCGCGTGTCCCGTCCTGGCCTGCGTATTTACAAAGGCAAAGACGAGATTCCTAACGTGATGAACGGCCTGGGTGTGGCAATCGTTTCCACTCCACGTGGCGTCATGACAGATCGCAAAGCGCGCGCTACCGGTGTCGGTGGTGAAGTGATTTGCTACGTGGCCTAAGGAGTGCAATATGTCTCGTGTTGGTAAAATGCCGATTGCACTGCCGAGTGGCGCGGAAGCGACCATTACTGCAGCGCAGATCACAGTAAAAGGCCCGTTGGGCTCGCTTTCCCAGCCATTGACTGGCCTGGTGAAGGTTGCAAACAACAATGGCACGCTGAACTTCGAGGCTGCAAATGACAGCCGTGAAGCAAATGCGATGTCCGGTACCCTGCGTGCGTTGGTCAATAACATGGTCAACGGTGTCACTAAGGGTTTCGAAAAGAAGCTGAACTTGGTTGGTGTGGGTTTCCGCGCTCAAGCACAAGGCGACAAGCTGAATCTGTCGCTGGGCTTTTCGCACCCAGTCGTTCACCAGATGCCACAAGGCATCAAGTGTGAAACCCCGACTCAAACCGAGATCTTAATCAAGGGTATCGACCGCCAAGTTGTTGGCCAGGTCGCCGCTGAAATCCGTGCATATCGTCAGCCAGAGCCATACAAGGGCAAGGGCGTTCGTTATTCGGATGAAGTGGTTGTACTCAAAGAAACCAAGAAGAAGTAATAGGGGTTGACGATGGACAAGAAACAATCACGTCTGCGCCGCGCGACTCAAACCCGTGCCAAGATCGCAGAATTAAAGGTCAATCGCCTGGCCGTGCATCGTACCAACACGCACATCTACGCGAGCATCATCGGCCCCGACGCAAACGTTCTGGCTTCGGCATCGACGTTGGAAGCAGAAGTGCGCCAACAGTTGGCAGGCCAAACCGGCAAGGGCGGCAACGCTGCTGCCGCGACACTGGTAGGCAAGCGCGTCGCCGAGAAGGCACTGAAAGCTGGAGTCACCGAAGTAGCGTTTGACCGCTCCGGTTTCCGTTATCACGGTCGCGTCAAAGCGCTGGCTGAAGCTGCGCGTGAAGCCGGCCTGAAGTTCTAAGGAAAATCATCATGGCAAAAATGCAATCCAAAACGCAAAGCGACAAGCCAGATGACGGCATGCGCGAAAAAATGATCGCGGTCAACCGTGTCACCAAAGTGGTGAAGGGTGGTCGTATCATGGGTTTCGCAGCGCTGGCAGTTGTTGGTGACGGCGATGGCCGCATCGGCATGGGCAAGGGCAAGTCGAAGGAAGTGCCAGTTGCAGTGCAAAAGGCAATGGAAGAAGCCCGTCGCAAGATGATCAAAGTCACCTTGAAGAACGGTACTCTGCAACACACAGTCACCGGCAAGCACGGCGCATCGTCTGTTCTGATGTCGCCGGCTAAAGACGGTACTGGCGTGATCGCCGGTGGTCCAATGCGCGCAATTTTCGAAGTGATGGGCGTGACCAACGTCGTTGCTAAGTCGAATGGTTCTACCAATCCTTACAACATGGTCCGTGCAACACTCGACGGTTTGGCCAAAATGAACACTCCAGCAGAAATTGCAGCCAAGCGCGGCAAGTCTGTTGAAGATATCCTGGGCTAAGGTGAAACAGATGGCAAACACAATCAAAGTACAACTGGTCAAGGGTTTGATCGGTACTCGCCAAGACCACCGTGCAACAGTGCGCGGTCTGGGACTGCGTCGCGTTAATTCGGTCTCCGAATTGCAAGACACTCCATCGGTTCGCGGCATGATCAACAAAGTGTCCTATCTTGTGAAAGTGGTTTCGTAAGCCCCCGGCTTGCGAACGGAGCAAATCATGGAATTAAACACAATCCAACCCGCAGATGGCGCCAAGCACTACAAGCGTCGCGTCGGTCGTGGTATCGGTTCTGGCCTAGGTAAGACAGCCGGCCGTGGTCACAAGGGTCAAAAATCGCGTTCGGGCGGTTTCCATAAAGTCGGTTTCGAAGGCGGTCAGATGCCTCTGCAACGCCGTCTGCCAAAGCGTGGTTTCAAATCGCTGGCAACGCCGTACAAGGCTGAAGTTCGTTTGTCCGACCTGGAAAGCCTGCCAGTATCCGAAATCGACATCCTGGCATTGAAGCAAGCCGGCGTCATCGGTGAATTGGCCAAGGTTGTCCGTATCATTTTGTCGGGCGAGCTGACCAAAAAAGTAACAGTCAAAGGTCTGATTGCTACCAAGGGCGCTAAAGCAGCTATTGAAGCTGCCGGTGGTTCGGTAGCTTAATCTGACAGTTGACGCGGAGCATTAATTGGCGACTACACCCCAACTTGCTAAAGGCGCTGCAAAAGGTTTCCCTTGGGGCCGTTTGTGGTTTTTGCTGGCAGCATTAGTTGTATATCGCATCGGTGCTCACATTCCTGTGCCAGGAATTGACCCGACGCAGTTGGCGCAATTGTTCAAACAAAATCAGGGCGGCATTCTGGGCATGTTCAACATGTTCTCCGGTGGTGCTCTGTCGCGTTTCACAATTTTCGCTCTTGGGATCATGCCGTATATCTCGGCGTCGATCATCATGCAGTTGTTGTCGGTCGTATCGCCGCAACTGGAAGCGTTGAAAAAAGAAGGTGAAGCTGGTCGTCGCAAGATTACTCAGTACACCCGCTACGGCACTCTGGTGCTGGCAACGTTCCAGGCGCTGGGTATTGCTGTCGCATTGGAATCGCAAGCTGGTCTTGTGTTGGATCCGGGTCTGGCGTTCCGCCTGACGACGGTGGTGACGCTGGTGACCGGTACGATGTTCCTGATGTGGTTGGGCGAGCAAATTACAGAGCGTGGCCTGGGTAATGGTATTTCCATCATTATCTTTGCCGGTATCGCAGCTGGTTTGCCGAACGCATTGGGTGGTTTGTTTGAGCTGGTCCGTACAGGCTCGATGAACGCATTGTCGGCAATTCTGATCTGCCTGATTGTCGCCCTGGTGACTTTCCTGGTGGTGTTCATTGAACGCGGCCAGCGCAAGATCCTGGTGAATTATGCGAAGCGTCAGGTTGGTAACAAGATTTACGGCGGTCAAAGCAGTCATTTGCCGTTGAAGCTGAATATGGCTGGTGTGATTCCTCCTATTTTCGCTTCGTCGATCATCTTGTTCCCGGCGACGATTACGAGCTGGTTCACTTCCGGCGACACATCGAATCCTTTCGTTCGTTTTCTGAAGGATTTGGCAGCATCGATGGCGCCAGGTGAACCGATTCATGCGCTGCTGTATGCGATCGCAATTGTTTTCTTCTGTTTTTTCTACACTGCGTTGGTATTCAACAGCAAAGAAACTGCAGATAACCTGAAAAAGAGCGGTGCGTTTGTTCCCGGTATTCGTCCTGGTGACCAGACAGCACGCTACATCGACAAGATCTTGATGCGCTTGACGTTGGCTGGTGCGGTGTACATCACACTGGTTTGCTTGTTGCCGGAATTCCTGATCGCACGTTGGAAGGTGCCTTTCTACTTCGGTGGAACTTCCCTTCTGATTATTGTGGTCGTCACCATGGATTTCATGGCGCAGGTTCAGAATTATGTAATGTCACAGCAGTATGAATCGTTGCTTCGTAAAGCAAATTTCAAGGGCGGCATGACTTCACGATAGGTGAAGGGTAGCGCCCAAAGGAACAGACGCGGAATGGCAAAAGACGACGTTATTCAGATGCAAGGCGAGATTCTGGAGAATCTGCCTAATGCGACATTCAGAGTTAAGTTGGAAAACGGACATGTTGTACTCGGCCATATTTCCGGGAAAATGCGGATGAACTATATTCGCATCCTCCCAGGAGATAAGGTGACAGTGGAACTGACTCCTTATGATTTGAGCCGGGCACGTATCGTGTTCCGTACCAAGTAGTGTGAAACGAACCTAGTATTGAAAGAAAGAGGGCCACAATGAAAGTGCTCGCATCAGTTAAGCGGATCTGCCGCAACTGCAAAATCATCAAGCGCAAAGGCGTAGTTCGTGTTATCTGCACAGAACCGCGTCATAAACAGCGCCAAGGTTAATTTAACGTTATTGATCGAGGAATAACGCATGGCACGTATTGCAGGGGTGAATATCCCCAACCATCAGCACACTGTTATCGGCCTGACAGCCATCTACGGTGTTGGCCGCCCACGCGCAGAAGAAATCTGCGTCGCTACGGGTGTTCCGACCAACAAAAAGGTCAAGGATCTGGACGATAACGAGCTGGAAAAGCTTCGTGACGAAATTGCAAAATTCGTCGTCGAAGGTGACCTGCGTCGCGAACTGTCCATGAACATCAAGCGTTTGATGGATCTGGGCTGCTACCGTGGTATGCGTCACCGTAAGGGCTTGCCTTGCCGTGGCCAACGTACCCGCACCAATGCACGTACTCGCAAGGGTCCGCGCAAGGCCGCTCAATCGTTGAAGAAATAATCCCCTAGCGTCTCTGTAACTGCTAGTCGGTTCGGAATCAAGGAAATAATTATGGCAAAAGCCCCAAATAACGCCGCAGCAGCACGTGTGCGCAAGAAAGTTAAGAAGAACGTTGCAGAAGGTATCGCTCACGTTCACGCTTCGTTCAACAATACCATCATCACGATCACTGATCGCCAAGGTAATGCTTTGTCTTGGGCGACTTCGGGCGGTGCCGGTTTCAAGGGTTCGCGTAAATCGACTCCGTTTGCTGCTCAGGTCGCTGCTGAAGCTGCCGGCAAGGTTGCAATCGAATGCGGTATCAAGAATCTGGAAGTTCGCATCAAGGGCCCAGGCCCAGGTCGTGAATCGGCTGTGCGCGCACTGAACAATCTGGGCATCAAGATCACCCAGATCCAGGACGTGACTCCGGTCCCGCACAACGGCTGCCGCCCACCAAAGCGTCGTCGTATCTAATCTGTAGTATAATCTTGCGCTTTCGCCGAATACGCGGAAGTGTCGGAAATCACCCGCCAATGACCTTGGCGGGTTTTGTTCTTAAGCCCACTGTTTGATCGCACGCAGATCAAACTAGCGTTCAGGCCAGCGATGGCTTTGGGACGTCATTTAATAAAGGAAATACCGTGGCACGTTATATCGGACCAAAAGCAAAACTTTCCCGCCGCGAAGGCACCGACCTGTTCCTGAAGAGCGCACGCCGCTCGCTGGATTCCAAGTGCAAACTGGATTCCAAGCCAGGCCAACACGGTCGCACTTCGGGCGCTCGTACTTCGGATTACGGCAACCAATTGCGCGAAAAGCAAAAGGTCAAGCGTATCTACGGCGTGCTCGAGCGCCAATTCCGCCGCTACTTCGCTGAAGCGGACCGTCGCAAGGGCAACACCGGCGAAACACTGCTGAAGTTGCTGGAAGCCCGTCTGGACAACGTCGTTTATCGCATGGGCTTCGGCTCGACCCGCGCTGAAGCGCGTCAGCTGGTGTCCCACAAGGCGCTGACTGTCAACGGTATCGTCGTGAACATCGCTTCGTACCAGGTCAAAGCAGGCGACGTCGTTGCCGTTCGCGAAAAGGCCAAGAAGCAAGTGCGTATCGCTGAAGCCCTGTCGCTGGCTGAGCAATCCGGTTTCCCATCGTGGGTTTCCGTCGATGCCAAGAAGCTCGAAGGTACTTACAAGACTTCCCCGGACCGTAACGAAATCGCTAACGACGTCAACGAATCGCTGATCGTCGAATTGTATTCGCGTTAATCCGTACCCTGATTTTCCCCGTGCCCACCTCTCGGTGGGCATTTTTCCGACATGCCATCAGCCTTATCGGTGTAACGAACCGAGGGTATTGAAAAGGACATTTCATGCAAAATAGTTTGTTGAAGCCACGTATTATCGAAGTTGAAGCGCTCGGCGCCGGTCACGCCAAAGTCGTGATGGAACCGTTCGAACGTGGTTATGGCCACACCCTGGGCAACGCGCTGCGCCGCGTTCTGCTGTCGTCGATGATCGGTTATGCCCCAACCGAAGTCACCATCGCCGGCGTTGTACATGAATATTCGTCCCTCGACGGCGTGCAGGAAGACGTCGTGGACATCCTGCTGAACCTGAAGGGCGTGGTCTTCAAGTTGCATAACCGCGACGAAGTCACTCTGACCCTGAAGAAAGAAGGCGAAGGCGTGGTGCTGGCATCGGATATCGATCTGCCGCACGATGTCGAGCTGATCAACCCTGATCACGTGATCGCCAACCTGACCGCAGGCGGCAAGCTGGACATGCAGATCAAGGTCGAAAAGGGCCGCGGCTACGTGCCGGGTAATGTTCGTCGTCTGTCCGAAGATGCCAACAAGACCATCGGTCGCATCATCCTGGACGCGTCGTTCTCGCCGGTGCGCCGTGTTTCCTACGCTGTCGAATCGGCGCGTGTGGAACAACGTACCGACCTGGACAAGCTGGTCATCAACATCGAAACCAACGGTGTGATCACACCGGAAGAAGCGATCCGTCAATCGGCGCGCGTCCTGGTTGATCAACTGAACGTGTTCGCTGCTCTGGAAGGTACCGAAGCGACTGCCGAAGCTCCATCGCGCGCACCGCAAGTCGATCCTATCCTGCTGCGTCCGGTCGACGATCTGGAACTGACTGTCCGTTCGGCAAACTGCCTGAAGGCCGAAAACATTTACTACATTGGCGATCTGATCCAACGTAGCGAAAATGAACTGCTGAAGACACCGAACCTGGGCCGCAAGTCCCTGAACGAAATCAAGGAAGTTCTGGCATCCCGCGGTCTGACCCTGGGCATGAAGCTGGAAAACTGGCCGCCAGCCGGCCTGGAAAAGTAATCACGCAATGATGGCGGACGGTTGAAAAGCCGTTCGCCATGCGAAGCAAGGCAGTAAAGAATCAAGCAGCACCGAAGTAGAAGCAACAAGTCCTGGCAACAGGCAATCACCTAATCGATACCGGTCCGCGGCAACTAGACACTGCCGATAGAAGAGCTGGATTAAAACTGTAATCTGAAAGGAAATATCATGCGTCACCGTCACGGTCTCCGTAAACTGAATCGTACTTCTTCGCACCGCCTGGCAATGCTGCGCAACATGACAGTATCCCTGCTGCGTCACGAAGCCATCAAGACAACCCTGCCAAAAGCCAAGGAACTGCGCCGCGTCGTCGAGCCTATCCTGACTCTGGGCAAGACCGACACACTGGCTAACAAGCGTCTGGCATTCTCCCGCCTGCGCGACCGCGAAATCGTCGGCAAGCTGTTCTCCGAACTGGGCCCACGCTACGCTACCCGTAACGGCGGCTACCTGCGTATCCTGAAAATGGGTTTCCGCGTCGGCGACAATGCACCGATGGCTTTCGTTGAGCTGGTCGATCGTCCGGACGTCTCCGAAGAAGCGCCAAGCGTTGAGTAATCTCCGCTGCATGCAGACATCGCGTCAAGCACGATGAAGAAAAGCCAGGCTATGCCTGGCTTTTTGCATTTCGGCGTCGGTGAAAAGAGGCGCTCCGTATGCTGATCCGATCCGGGATCACTGGAACAAGTCGAGAGGCTGGCGGTCGAACAGGGACATGAGAGGGCATGCCGGTGCTGAGGTCGTGCAGAGGCCGCGCCAAGGTCGGACTCAACAACGCAATCCTGAGACACCATCGCCACAGTCGTAGCGACAATCGCATGACGATGTCAGACCGCACCGCAGTGGTTGCACCAGCGCCACCTAACTTCGCTATCATCGTGGCACGCCAGGCGGCGTCGCAATCATTCGCGGCAGGCGACGTTGCCACGGCAAGCACAGCATCGCAGACCTGACAGTGGCAATGCTGTCCGGATTCAACATCGCAGCGTCAGGAAGCCATGA
The DNA here is from genome assembly GCF_001189965.1 of Herbaspirillum rhizosphaerae. Taxonomy (GTDB): domain Bacteria; phylum Pseudomonadota; class Gammaproteobacteria; order Burkholderiales; family Burkholderiaceae_D; genus Herbaspirillum; species Herbaspirillum rhizosphaerae. The sequence continues at coordinate 36,220 of NZ_LFLU01000024.1, read as the reverse complement.
CAGAGACACCGATACTTTCAGTCAGCAAGCTGCACAAAGCCTTTGGCGTAGGTGCCGAGCGCACGTCCATCATCAATGACCTGTCCTTTGCATTGCGTACCGGCGAATGCTACGGATTGCTCGGTCCCAACGGCGCAGGGAAAACGACTACCTTGCGGCTTTGCCTGGGGTTGTCTGTTCCCGACAGCGGCGAGATTCGGCTGAGCGGCAAGCCCATCCCTGATCAGGCCCGGACGGCGCGCATGCATGTCGGCGTGGTGCCGCAGGCGGACAATCTCGATCCCGACTTCACGGTGCAGGAAAATCTTCAGGTTTTCGGCCGCTACTTCGGCATTGCAGATGCCGTGATGACTCAGCGTATTCCGGATCTGCTCGAATTTGCCAATCTGTCGGCCAAGAAAGACGCGCGCATCGGCGAACTGTCCGGCGGCATGAAGCGCAGATTGACGCTGGCGCGCGCCTTGGTCAACGATCCCGACCTGATCTTCATGGACGAGCCGACCACCGGTCTTGATCCGCAGGCGCGCCACATGATCTGGGAGCGCCTCAAAAGCCTGCTCGCGCGCGGCAAGACGATTTTGTTGACCACCCATTTCATGGATGAGGCCGAACGCCTGTGCGATCGTCTCGCCGTCATCGATCACGGCAGGATGATTGCGGAGGGTTCGCCGCAGGATCTGATTGCGCAGCATATCGAAGCCGAGGTCATCGAGGCCTACGGCGAGAATGCCCGGGCCTGGGCGGAACGGCATGGTCGCGACCACGCCGCGCGTATCGAGCACAGCGGTGAAACGGCATTTTGCTACACCAATGATGCGCAATCGCTGCTGACGACCTTACCGCACGTACAAGGCGTGCGCTACCTGCACCGGCCGGCGAATCTCGAAGACCTCTTCCTCAAGCTGACCGGCCGCGAAATGCGAGATTGAGAACAAGGGAAAAACATGACAAGCATCTACGCCGTTCCTGCATTCTCGCTGCGCTTCTACCCGATCTGGCGACGCAACTTTCTGGTCTGGAAAAAGCGGATGGTCGCCAGCGTGCTCGGCAATATCGCGGACCCGCTGATCACGCTGATTGCGTTCGGCTACGGCCTGGGCAGCATGCTCAAAGAGGTCGACGGCATTCCCTACGTCCACTATCTCGCTTCGGGTTCGATCTGCATGTCGGTGATGATGGCGTCGTCGTTCGAGGCGCTGTATTCTGCCTACTCGCGCATGAGCGTGCAGCGTACCTGGGATGCGCTGATGAACGCGCCGCTGGCGTTGGACGACATCGTGCTGGCCGAACTGCTGTGGAGCGCGTCCAAATCGCTCTTCAGCGGCGTCGCCATTCTCTGCGTCATGTTCGCGCTGGGCATCGGATTGCATGTGCCGGTGCTGCTGGTATTGCCGGTGCTGTTTCTGGCCGGCATGACCTTCGCCGCGCTCGGCCTGATCATGAATGCGTTGGCCCGCAGCTACGACTTCTTTACTTGCTATTTCACGCTGGTCCTGACGCCGATGGTTTTTCTGTCGGGCGTGTATTATCCGGTTGCGCAGATGCCGTCGTGGTTGCAATTGATATCGCAGTTTCTGCCGCTGAGCGCCGCCGTCAATCTGGTGCGGCCGCTGGTGCTGGGCGGCTGGCCGCAGGCGTCGCTGCTGGACCTGGCGATACTGGCCGTGTATTGTTGCGGCGGCTTTTACGTGGCGATGATTTTCACGCGCCGCCGGTTCTGACGTTGCCGCCAACAACGCTTTGGGGAGATGTGTCATGGAACAAGCCCTGCTCGTACTGAGCAACGTGCCTGACGTAGAACTGGCCGGCCGCATCGCGCGCACGCTGGTGGAACAACGACTGGCCGCCTGCGTCAATATCATGCCTGCGGTACAGTCGGTATATCAGTGGCAAGGGGCCATCGAGCATGCCAGCGAGCTTACGCTGATGGTCAAGACCACGCAGGCGCGTTACGCTGAGCTGGAAGCGGCAATCAAGGCCGCGCATCCGTATGAGGTACCCGAGATCATCGCCATCCCGATTGCCGCCGGCTTGCCGGCCTACCTGAACTGGATCGTTGCAGAAACAAGGAAAGAGTTGAATGTTTAAGCGTTTGCTGGCCGCCGTAACACACGGCATCGTGGGAGGAAGCTGGAAAAACCGCATGGCGGCGGCACTGCTGCCGGTGCCGATCACAATCCTCATGGCGATGGCGCCGGCGACCGCGCATGCGGAAGACTACCTGGCGCCGGAAGTGGCGTTCAACTTTTCCGCCAAGATGCTGGACGCCAAGACGCTGGAAGTCGACTATGCGATCGCCGACGGCTACTACATGTACCGCGATCGCTTCCATTTCAAAGCGGAAGGCGCGACACTCGGTCAACCCGATTTCCCCCACGGCAAGGTCAAGTACGACGACAATTTCCAGAAGGAAGTCGAGACCTATCACAACAGCGTCAGCATTCGCATTCCGGTTGAAGCTGCCGGCCCGTTCAAGCTGACCGCGACCGGGCAGGGCTGCGCCGATAAGGGGCTGTGCTATCCGCCGATGGACACTGTCGCCATCCTGTCGCCGGACGCCATCGGCCAGGTGATGAAAGCCGGGGCCGCCGACGGCGCTGCTGCAGCAGGCAATAGCGCAGCAGAGGCAGATGCTACCGACATGGACAGGATCAGCGCCGTTCTCAAGAGCGGCAAACTGCTGGCCGTGCTGTCGCTGTTCTTCCTGTTCGGCATCGGCTTGTCGTTTACGCCGTGTGTCTTGCCCATGGTGCCCATCCTGTCCTCCATCATCGTCGGCGAAGGCGCGCAGTCCAGCCGCAGACGCGGCCTGCTGCTGTCGGTGACCTATGTGCTTGGCATGGCGCTGGTCTACACCGTCCTGGGCGTCGCCGCCGGCATGATAGGCGAAGGCTTGTCGGCGGCCTTGCAGAATCACTGGGTGCTCGGCCTGTTCGCCTTGCTGATGGTGGGATTGTCGCTGGCTATGTTCGATTTCTATCAATTGCAGGTGCCGTCGGCATTGCAGTCCAAGCTGACCCAGGCGTCCGAGCAGCAGGGCGGCGGCAAGCTGGCGGGTGTCTTCATCATGGGCGCCATCTCGGCGCTGATCGTCGGCCCGTGCGTCGCTGCACCACTGGCCGGCGCCTTGCTCTACATCAGCCAGACGCGCGACGTGGTGTTGGGCGGCAGCGCCTTGTTCGCCTTGGCGATCGGCATGGGCGTGCCATTGCTGATCATCGGTGCATCGGCCGGCGCCTTGTTGCCGCGCGCCGGCGGCTGGATGGAATCGGTCAAGCGCTTCTTCGGCGTGCTGATGCTGGCCACCGCACTGTGGATGGTCTCGCCGGTCATTCCCGCATGGCTGTTTGTCGCCGGCTGGGCGGCGCTGGGCATTGCTTATGGCGCGTACCTGCTGTGGAGCCCGCCGGTGCGCTGGACCTCGCGCGCCCTCGGTCTGGTGTTTGCCGCGTTGGGATTGCTGCAACTGGTGAGCGTCGCCACGGGCGGGCGCGATGTCTTGGCGCCCTTGTCGCATCTGCGCGGCGGAAGTGGTGCCCAGGCTGCGCATACCGACTTCGTGCGCGTGCGCTCGATTGCCGAGCTCGATGCCGCGCTGGCGCAGACCGGCGGCAAGCCGGCGCTGCTCGACTTCTATGCAGACTGGTGCGTCTCCTGCAAGGAGATGGAAAAATTCACTTTCACCGATGCGCGCGTGCGTGAGCAGTTTTCGAAAATGGTCCTGCTGCAGATCGACGTCACCGCCAACAACGCCGACGACAAAGCCATGCTCAAGCGCTTCCAGCTGTTCGGGCCGCCGGGCATCATCCTGTTTGATCGTCAGGGGCGTGAATTGCCTGGCAAGCGCGTGATCGGCTATCAGAACGCGGACCAGTTTTTGCAGAGCCTGCAAGCCGTCCGGTAAGGCCTCGGCGGCGATTGATTTGTCATAGCCTGAAGTTATTAGGTTACGCATTAATAGTTGTTGAAACGTGACCGGCGCGGACTTATAGTTAACGCCCTGTTCTGGATGCGTCTCGCACTTTGTCGAAGCGCATTTCCCTTACTACTTTCATGACCAAGGAGACTGAGATGACCTTACGTTTGGGCGATACCGCACCGGATTTCGAGCAAGATTCTTCCATCGGCAAAATCAAGTTCCACGAGTGGGCGGGCGATTCCTGGGTGGTCCTGTTCTCGCACCCGGCCGACTTCACGCCGGTCTGCACCACCGAGCTGGGCCTGACCGCCAAACTCAAACCTGAATTCGACAAGCGCAACGTCAAGGCCATCGCCTTGTCGGTGGACGGCGCCGAAGCGCATAACCAGTGGATCAAGGACATCGAAGACACGCAAAAGACCGTGGTCGGTTTCCCTATCGTTGCCGACGTCGACAAGAAAGTCGCCGGCCTGTACGACATGATCCACCCGAACCAGTCGGAAACCGCGACAGTCCGTTCGCTCTTCATCATCGATCCGAAGAAGAAGGTGCGCCTGATCATCACCTACCCGATGAGCACTGGCCGCAACTTCGACGAAGTGCTGCGCGTGCTGGATGCGCTGCAACTGACCGACGGCTACACCGTCGCCACGCCGGGCAACTGGAAAGACGGCGACGACGTCATCATCCCCTTGTCGGTCAAGGACGAAGAAGTCATCAAGCAAAAGTATCCAAAGGGTTATACGTCGCCACGTCCGTATCTGCGCATCACGCCGCAGCCGAACAAATAAGCTGACGTTCAGGCATCATCAAAAAGCGCTCCAGACCGGGGCGCTTTTTTTACGTCCGTCGCAACCGCCGAAGCTATGCCAGTTCCGGCGGCACTTCGGCAAATTCGTCGATGAACAACTGCGCCACCGACGAGCGCATGCTGCCGTGGCGCGTCACCAACTGATACGGCTCGCTGCGCGACTGCAGCGCCAGCGGCAGGATGGTGGTCATGCCGAAGCGGGTGCAGAACTGCGCCACGTCGACCGACATCAGCGCCACGAAGGAGGGGTTCCTCTGCAACAGCGACAAGGTGGTGAAGGCCGAGGTGGTTTCCAGCAGATGCAGCGGGAAGCGCAGGTTGGCTTCGTGGAATTCGCGCTCCAGCAGCAGCCGCATCGGCATGTTGGCCGAATACACCACCCAGCGCGAATCTGCCAGATCGGCCAGTTGCAGCGTTTGCCGCTGCGCCAGCGGATGATGGATATTGGCCACCACCGCCAGCTTTTCATTGTGGATATTGACGCTGTCGTACAGGTGCGGCTGCTGGCTGATGCTGGTGCGGCAGATCGCCATGTCCAGCCGGCCCTGATCCAGCATGCGCAGCAGCCGCGCGCTGGTGTCTTCGACGATTTCCACCGACAGGGCGGGGCGCTTCTCCAGCAAACGTGTCAGCGCATCCGTCAGCAGCGGCACCGCGCCCATGATCACGCCCAGCGCCAGCCGTCCGCCATGGCCTTGGAGGATGCCGATCATGTCTTCGCGCAGGTGGGCCAGATCGGTCTGGATCAGGCGCGCATAGCGGATCACGCAATGGCCGAGGTCGGTGGCCTCCAATCCGCGGTTGGTACGCACGAACAATTGCGCGCCCAGGGTCGTCTCAATCTCTTGCAAAGCCTTGCTGGCGCCGGGTTGTGTCAGTGCAACCTGCTCCGCCGCCTTGAGCAGCGAGCCGTGGTCGGCGAGCGCTGTCAGCAGCCGCAGTTGCTTCAGATGCAGGCGGGACGTGATGGAGCTGAGGGAGGGGATATCTTGCATCGTTTTATATGAGTCCGAGTTATAGCTGTATCAGCAGCTCTCATTAGGCAAAGCGCCATGATTGGCATACAGTTTCGCCTCTAAAGCTTGATTTGTGCAGGGAAAATGCCATGCGCAAAGACCTTCGGAGAGCGCCGGGTCCGAATGGCACTGCAAGTATATCTATAACTTTAAGGCTATGTAATGGCACTGATTAACTACATTACCCAGGTTCAGTTCGACTACGGCGCGCTGGCGCTGCTGCAGCAGGAATGCGACCGCATCGGCATCCGCAAGCCGTTGATCGTCACCGACATGGGTATCCGCAACGCCGGCATCCTCGACAAGGTCGTGGCCCAGTTGAAAGACGGCGCGCAAGTCGCGGTCTTCGACCAGACTCCGCCTAATCCGAATGAAACCGCCGTGCGTGCTGCGGTCAAGATGTTCCGCGACGGCGCTTGCGACGGCATCATCGCCGTCGGCGGCGGTTCCTCGATCGACCTCGCCAAGGGCGTGGCCGTGTGCGGCACGCATGAAGGCACGCTGAAATCCTTCGCCCTGATCGAAGGCGGCCTGGCCAACATTACCGCCAAGACCGCGCCGGTGATCGCCATCCCGACCACCGCCGGCACCGGCAGCGAAGTCGGCCGCGGCGCCATCCTGATCCTCGACGACGGCCGCAAGGTCGGCGTGTTGTCGCCGTACCTGGTGCCGCGCCTGGCGATCTGCGATCCGGAGCTGACGCTGAATCTGCCGGCCATGATGACCGCCGCCACCGGCATGGACGCGATTGCGCACTGCCTGGAAACCTTCATGGCGCCGTCCTTCAATCCGCCGGCCGACGGCATCGCGCTGGACGGTTTGTGGCGTGCCTGGGCGCACATCGAACGCGCCACCAAAGAACCGCACGACCGCGAAGCGCGCCTGAACATGATGAGCGCATCGATGCAAGGCGCGATGGCGTTCCAGAAGGGTCTCGGCTGCGTGCATAGCCTGAGTCATTCGCTGGGCGGCATCAATCCGCGCCTGCACCACGGCACCCTGAACGCGATCTTCCTGCCGGCCATCATCGAGTTCAACAAGGATGCCGAATCGGTCATCAAGGAAAAGAAGCTGGCGCGTATGGCGCACGCCATGGGCTTGACGAACGAAGCCGACATCGGCCCGGCGATCAAGGACATGAGCAAGCGCCTCGGCCTGCCGACCGGCCTGGCCGAACTGGGCGTGACCGAAGACATGTTCCCCAAGATCATCAAGGGCGCGCTGGCCGACCACAGCCACAAAACCAATCCGCGTGTCGCGTCGGAAGACGACTACACGCGCATGCTCACACAATCGATGTAAACGGAGAGAGACAAATGACCATCCTCGGACACAACTACATTGGTGGCGCACGCAGCGGCAAGGGCGACGTCAAGTTGCTCAGCATCGCAGCAGCGACCGGCGAAGCCCACGCCGTTCCATTCCTGACCGCGACCGAAGCGGAAGTCAGCGCCGCGGTGGATGCCGCCAGCGCAGCCTACCCGGTGTATCGCGCACTGTCGTCGGAAGCACGCGCCAAATTCCTCGATGCCATCGCAGAAGAAATCGACGCCCTCGGCGACGACTTCATCGCTGAAGTGTCGCGCGAAACCGCCTTGCCGGCAGCGCGTCTGCAAGGCGAGCGCAGCCGCACCAGCAACCAGATGCGTCTGTTCGCCAAGGTCTTGCGTCGTGGCGATTTCTACGGTGCACGCATTGACACGGCATTGCCGCAACGCCAGCCCTTGCCGCGTCCCGATTTGCGTCAATATCGCATCGGCGTCGGTCCAGTGGGCGTGTTCGGTGCCAGCAATTTCCCGTTGGCGTTTTCGGTGGCCGGCGGCGATACCGCAGCAGCACTGGCAGCCGGTTGCCCGGTGGTATTCAAGGCCCACAGTGGCCATCTGATCACGTCCGAGCTGGTAGCTGACGCCATCGAGCGCGCCGTCAAGCGCAGCGGCGTGCCGGCCGGTACCTTCAACATGATCTACGGCGATCGCGTCGGTGCGCAACTGGTCAAGAGCGCCGGTATCCAGGCGGTCGGTTTCACCGGTTCGCTGCGCGGCGGTCGCGCCTTGTGCGACATGGCCGCAGCGCGTCCGCAACCGATTCCTGTGTTCGCGGAAATGTCGAGCATCAATCCAATCATCCTGTTGCCGCAAGCATTGGCAACACGCGGCGAAGCGATTGCCCGCGACCTGATCGCCTCGGTTGTGGTCGGCGTCGGCCAGTTGTGCACCAGCCCGGGCCTGGTGCTGGGCGTGCGTTCGCCGGAACTGACCAAGTTCATCGAACAACTGCGTGAAGCGATGGCAGCACAATCGCCGCAAACCATGCTCAACAGCGCCGGTCTGAAGACCTACGGCGGCGGGGTGGAGCGCCTGAGCAAGGTCCCGGGCGTGGTCGCCGTTGCCGCCGGCGGCAGCAGCGATACCCAGGCCGTGCCGCACTTGTTCAAGGCCGAAGCGTCGGTGTTGTTCACCAAGGATGCGCCGCTGGAAGAAGAAGTGTTCGGCCCGGCAACGGTCATCGTCGAGCTGGAAAGCCGCGAACAACTGATCGACTTCGCGCGCAACATGCACGGTCAGCTGACCGCGACGCTGCAGGCGCAACCGGAAGATCTGCGCGCCTATCAGGACCTGATCGCGCTGCTGGAACACAAGGCCGGTCGTCTGCTGGTCAACGGTTTCCCGACCGGCGTGGAAGTCAGCGATGCGATGGTGCACGGCGGTCCGTATCCGGCGACTTCCGATTCGCGCGGCACCTCGGTGGGCACGCTGGCGATCGATCGTTTCCTGCGTCCGATCTGTTATCAGAACTATCCGGACGAACTGTTGCCGGCGGCGTTGCAAAACGCCAATCCGCTGGGCCTGATGCGTCTGGTCGACGGCGAGCAAACCAAGGACGTCGTGAAGGATTCGCGTACTGCGTGATGGATGGAGATGGATTGATGTGAACAGGGAGGTGGCGCGCAATCGTCCATGACATTGCGCGCCATGGCAGGACCATAACAACAGAGGAGACGGGTTTGAAGAAATTTCTGAAACTGGCAGCGCTGTCCGCTGCAATGTGCGCAGCATTCGCAAGCAATATGACGGCGGCCAACGCCGCCGGCGACACCATCAAGATCGGCTTCATCACCGACCTGTCCGGCACCTATGCCGACATGGACGGCCAGGGCGGCATCGAAGCCATCAAGATGGCGATTGCGGACGCCGGCGGCACCATCAACGGCAAGAAGGTCGAATTCGTTTTCGCCGACCACCAGAACAAGGCCGACATCGCCGCCAATAAGGCGCGTGAATGGTTCGACCGCGACGGCGTCGACATGCTGATCGGCGGCGTCAATTCCGCAGCTAGCCTGGCGATGGGTAAAGTCGCCGGTGAAAAGAAAAAGGTGTTCATCTCGGTCGGCGCCGGCACTACTCGCCAGACCAATGAAGAATGCAACGCCTACACCATCCAGTACGCCTATGACACCACTGCGCTGGCGCGCGGCACGGGCGCTGCCATCACCAAGCAAGGCGGCAAGTCGTGGTACTTCGTGACGGCCGATTATGCGTTCGGCACCTCGCTGGAAAAAGACACCAGCGATGTGGTCAAGGCCGGCGGCGGCAGTGTTGTCGGTCAGGTGCGCGCACCGCTGGCGACGTCCGACTTCTCGTCCTTCCTGCTGCAGGCGCAATCCTCCAAGGCGCAAATCTTGGGCCTGGCAGTGGCGGGCGGCGACGTGATCAACGCCATCAAGGCGGCCAATGAATTCGGCGTGAACAAGACGATGAAGCTGGCAGGTCTGCTGATCTTCATCACCGATACGCATTCGCTGGGTCTGCAAGTCACGCAAGGCATGTACCTGACCGACGGCTGGTACTGGGATCTGAACGACCAGTCGCGCGCATGGGGCAATCGTTACTTCGGCAAGATGAAGAAGATGCCGACGATGTTCCAGGCCGGCGATGCCTCGGCTGTGGGCCAGTACCTGAAGGCGGTCAAGGCGGTCGGCAGCACCGACGCCGACAAGATCATGGACTACCTGCGCAAGAACAAGATCAACGACTTTTATACCTCCAACGGTGTGGTGCGTCCCGACGGCCGCATGGTGCACGACATGTATCTGATGGAAGTGAAAAAGCCGTCCGAATCCAAGCGCCCATGGGATTACTACAAGCTGGTGCAGACGATTCCTGGAGATCAGGCTTACATGACCAAGGCGGAGTCGAAGTGCTCCTTGTGGAAATAAACGTCAACTGAATATCAACGAAATATCAACCTGTCTTTGGACCGTAGCGAGAGGTCATCAGCCGGTGGCGGACGGAGCGGACGAACCGGAATGTACTTAAGTACATGAGGATTCGGAGCACCGCCCGACGCCGGATCATGGCCTCGCAGTAGGTGCAAAGGCAGGTTAATGGCTTCTGAGCAGAAGTCGGCGCAAGCCGATGCATTTCAGCGCATCTCGACTCACGTCGGGGTGCGCTTTTTTTATGCGGAGTTAGAAAAGCCTATTTTTTTTGCTCGCGCCAATACTGAAGACAGGTGTGGGCCAAGGCTTCGTTGGTGTCGACCGATGCGGCGAGAAGAGGGGAGTTGATGCGCTCAAGACCCGTGGCGATTTCCGTACAGGCCAGCACCAGGCGGGTTGCGCCGCGCGCCAGCAAGCGTTGTCCGGCAGCTTCCAGCAGGCGGCCGCCTTCCTCGATCTTGCCGTGTTTGACGGCATAGCAACCGGGCATGAACAGCTTGTCGAGTTCGTCTTCCGTGTTGACTATGTAGCGCCGCTGCAAGGCGTCGAAACGATCTTGATACAAGCGCGACTGCAATGCGCCGCGCGTGGCCAGCAGACCGATGATTTCCGGCTTCTCGCCCAGTTGCGCCAGCGTGGCGTCGACGATGTGCAACAGCGGCGCCGGGCTTGCTGCGGCCAGCTCATCGAACCAGTGATGGGCAGTGTTGCAGGCAATCGCGATACGCGTGGCGCCGGCGGCGTTCAGTACGGCGATGCCTTGCAGCATCGCGGGTAAAGGCGAGGGGCCGCCACGCGACAGAGCGAGCTGGCGATCCGGGATCTGCGGCACGTTCCACAGCAGCGTCGGGATGTGCTGCTGCTCGGTCTCAACGGGATTGAGTTCGAGCAGCTTGCGCGCGAAATCCACCGCCGCCAGCGGCCCCATGCCGCCGAGCACGCCCAGCAGCGGCGTCGTCATGATGTTGTGCCGGCCATGCTCTTGCGAGCTTCTTCACGCACGATGTGCAGGATCTTTTGCTTGAGCGCGCCGTAGCCGGCATCGCCCACCAGCGCTTCGACATCGCGTGGCCGTGGGAAAGGCATCCTGAACTCGGCGCAGATGCGTCCCGGCCGCGCCGACATCACCAGCACGCGGTCGGCGAGGAACAGCGCTTCGTCGACATCGTGGGTGATGAACAGAATCGTGGTGCCGGTTTTTTGCCAGACGTCGGTCAGAAGTTCCTGCATCATCAGCCGCGTCTGCGCATCGAGCGCGCCGAAGGGTTCGTCCATCAACAGGATTTCGGGATTGGGCAGCCAGGCGCGTGCGAGGGCGACGCGCTGGCGCATGCCGCCGGATAACTGCCACGGCATGTGATGATGAAAATCCTGCAGGCCGACCAGGCGCAGATAGCGCTCCGCTTCAGGAAGATAGACTGACTTCTTGACACCCGCCATGCGCGGGCCGAAGCTCACGTTGTCCAGCACCGACAGCCACGGAAACAGCGTCGGCTGCTGGAACACGACGCCGCGTTCCGGGCCGGGTTTGTTGACCGGCGCGCCGTCGAGCAGGATAGCGCCGCTGTCGGTTTGTTCGAAGCCGGCAATCAGGTTGAGGATGGTCGACTTGCCGCAGCCGGACGGACCGAGCAGGCAGACCAGCTCGCCCTGTTCCAGATCCAGCGAAATGTCGGACAGCACCGGCGTGGCCGCCTGCTTGCCGGAAGCAAAACTCTTGCTGATGCCGGCTAGCCGCACGCGTGCGGGCAGTTGTGCAATCTGGTTCATGCGTCTCGTCCCGCCCAAGGTACAACGGCGCGCTGCAACAGCACCAGCGCCAGGTCAAACAGATAGCCGATGCCGCCCAGCAGCAGAATGCCGAGCATGACGACGTCGGTGCGCAAATAGGTGCCGGCATTGATCACCATCCAACCGAGGCCGGAGTTGGCCGCCACCATTTCGGCGGCGATCAGCGACGTCCAGCCGATACCGATCGACAGCCGCACGCCGGTGAAGATTTCCGGCAAGGCATTGGGCAACACCACGCGCGTGAACAGCTGGTAGCGATTGGCGCCCAGCGTCTGCGCCGCGCGCAGGCGGTTCTTGTTGACGCCAACGGCAGCAGCGGCGGCGCTGACCACCACACTCAGGAAGCAGGAGATAAAGATCAGGAAAAACTTGGAGCCTTCATCGATGCCGAACCACACCACGGTCAGGGGAATCAGCGCAATCTTCGGCAGCGGTCGCAAGAACTGTACGAACGGTTCCAGTAAGGCGCTGACCGGTTGCGACAAGCCCATCGCCAGCCCCAGCGGAATGCCGGCAAGGATGGCGGCGGCAAATGCCACGGTTGCGCGCAAGACGCTGACCCAGATGTGCTGCCACAGCGAGACCTGGCGGTAGCCATCGGCGAGGATGTCCACGGTGGTGTGAAAGATCTCGGTCGGCGGCGGCAACAGCAGCGGATCGATCCATTTCAGGGAGCCGGAGAGTTGCCAGATCCCCAGCACCAGCGCCACGGCGCAGGTGCTGACCGCCGCGCGCCGGGTGGCGCTCATGCCGGAGCGCGAGCGCGTGCTGATGCCGGCAGGTGTGATCGCCGATGTACTCATGTGAGGGCTCCTTGCCGGCCGCCGCCGTGCATCGTGTATTGCATAGTGTGCGGCATTATTTCGTCACAGCCTGCTTCAGGTAAGTCGTGTTGATCGCCGGCGCGAAAGATTCCGGAATATCGCTCTTGCGCAGGTCGCCGATTTCCACCAGGAAGTTGGCGGTGTCCTTGGCGGCCTTGGCGATGCCGGAGGTCGGCGTCGTCGCGCCGTTGCCGAGATAGGCCGGTGTCAGCTGCTCGGTGTTGGACGGATATTCCAGACCGGTCAGCACGCTGCGCGCCGTGTCAAACGGGATGTCGAGATGCCTGGCGATCAGTTGCGCGGAGCCATCGGGATCCTTCTTGTACTGGTCGACTTTTTCCTGATAGGTGCGCAGAAACTTGACCACCAGTTGCGGATATTTCTCGGCGAATTCCTTGCGCACGACGAAGTTGTTGTAGATCAGGAAGCCGTCTTTTTGCAGTTGCCTGGTGACGAAGATTTCATGTCCGCCGTCGGCTTCGAATTGCTGTGTGAACGGACCCCAGACGTAGGCTGCATCAATGTCGCCGCGCTTCCACGCCGCGACCTGGTCGGCCGGCTTCAGCGGCACCAGCCGGATCTTGGATTTGTCGAGACGGTTGACCTTGATCGCCAGTTCCAGCGCATATTGCGCGGTCGAGTTGGGCGGATAGGCGACGGTCTTGCCTTCGATATCCTTGATGCTGTTGATGTTCTTGCTCTTGCGGCCGATCAGGCGTTCGCTGGTGGCGATAACCTCGGGCACGCTGATGATTTCAATCGGCAGCTTGCGCGCCACACCTGCCACTGCCGGGCTGGAGCCGAAGCGGGCGATGTCGATTTCCTTGGCGGCGAACAGCGACAGCACGTCGGCGCCGGTAGCGAAGGGAATCCATTTTACCGGTGCGCCGAAGGATTTGTCGAAGGACTTGTCGATCTTGCCGAGCACCCAGACGCGCGGGCCGCCGGCCCAGGCGAAACGCACTTCCTGCGGCACGTCTTCGGCATGAGCGACGCTTATATTGGCGACGCTGAGCGTGATGGCGACGACCGCCGCGAGTTTCTTGAGCAGATTTTTCAATGACATTCCCGGACCCTTTTTTCTTGTTGAGCGAGAGGCGGGCACGGCATTGTCATGGGAGTGCAAAGCGTGGCCGCCAAAAGAATCGGAGCCCGACAGGACTCCGTATTCCGCTGACTATAAAGAGTCCGACGGCTTTGTAAAAATACCAATTCAGAGATTGCATATCCGGATTTCAACTATGCCGCACAGGCGTAGTGAAATTCGCAGGAGGAAAAGATAAGAGTGCAGGCGTCACCAGGTCGGCGACGCCGGAAAGATTACTTCTTCAGATAGCGCGCGATGTCGCGTGCGAAGTAAGTCAGCACGCCGTCGGCGCCGGCGCGTTTGAAGGCCATCATGGCTTCCATCATGGCCTTGTCGTGATCGAGCCAGCTGTTTTGTGCGGCGGCCTTGATCATGGCGTATTCGCCGCTGACCTGGTACGCGAAGGTCGGGACTTTGAATTCGTCTTTCACGCGGCGCACGATGTCGAGATAGGGCATGCCGGGTTTGACCATGACCATGTCGGCGCCTTCTTCCAGATCTAGTGCGACTTCGCGCAGCGCTTCGTCGCTGTTGGCCGGATCCATCTGATAGGTGCTCTTGCTGCCCTTGCCGAGATTGGCGGCCGAGCCGACCGCATCGCGGAAAGGGCCGTAGAACGCCGAGGCGTATTTGGCCGAGTAGGCCATGATGCGGGTGTAGATGAACTTGTCCGCTTCCAGCGCATTGCGCACGGCGCCGATGCGGCCGTCCATCATGTCCGACGGCGCCACGATGTCGACGCCGGCCTGCGCCTGCGTCAGCGCTTGCCGGACCAGCAGGGCGGTGGTTTCGTCATTGAGGACGTAGCCGCTGTCGTCCATCACGCCGTCCTGGCCGTGGCTGGTATAGGGATCGAGCGCGACGTCGGTGAGGATGCCGAGTTCGGGGAAGCGTTGTTTCAGCGCGGCGACGGCGCGCGGCACCAGGCCGTCGGGGTTGGTGGCTTCAATGCCGTCCGGCGTTTTCAGCGACGGATCGATGACCGGGAACAAGGCCAGCACCGGGATCCCGAGCGCGACCGTGTCTTCGGCGACGTGCAGCAACTGGTCGATTGACAGGCGCTCGACGCCGGGCAGGGAGCCGACCGGCGTGCGCAGGTTCTGGCCTTCCTGGATGAAGACCGGATAAATCAGGTCGGCCGGGGTAATGACGTTTTCCTGCATCATGGCGCGGGAAAACGCGTCCTTGCGCATGCGGCGCATGCGAATGGCGGGGAATCGGGAAGATGAGTTGGTAGATGATGACATGTCGATACTCGCTAAAGCGCATGAACAGTACATGAAGGCGCAGCCGGGGCGATGTGGCGGGCGTTAAAACTACCTTGCACCCGGTATGTTGTCGGCGGCGCTAAATGCGGACAAATCCAAGCAAATTCAATCAAAAAATAGTCAAAAGACGATAATTAAAAAATCCATTCAGCCCCTGAAACTTTTTCTCGGGTAGGGGTTCTTACGCATAGGCAATGTATGTTGCCTCCCGCTTCCCCTTCCCTCCCTGAGCGGGGCTCATCGTGCAAACGATAGGCGTTTGCCCTGGAATGGTTTCCCCCCTTCCAGGGCATTTTTACGTCTGGCGCCAGGTTTTCACCTGTTCGCCCTTTTGCTTACTTATCCTCGCCAGGAGTGGCGTCGCCGGCGTCGTCGTCAGCAGCATGATCGATATCTTCAGTCGTCAGCCCGGCCAATTCCAGAATCTTGTCGTTGGCTTCGTCGATGCCGGTACGCTTGAGCGCCGAAAACAATTGCGCCGTGAACGGAAACGGCTTGCCGTCCGCATCGACATAACTGGCCAAAAACGTCTCAGCCTGACGCAGCGCGTTGGTGGCTTCATTGCGGTTGAGCTTGTCGGCTTTGCTCAGGATGCAATGCATGGGTTTGCCGGTCGGTGCAAACCATTCGACCATCTGAATATCGAGTTCGGTAAACGGCCGGCGCGAATCGATGATCATCACCAGCGCGGCAAGCTGCTCGCGGCGGCGAACGTAGTCGCCCAGCAGCTCCTGCCAGTGCAGTTTGGCCGAGCCGGAAACTTCGGCGTAGCCGTAACCGGGCAAGTCGACCAGCAGGGCGCGGATCTCATCGACTTTTGTCTCATCTTTGCGATGCTGCGCCACATGAGCGCCGCCGATGGAGAAATAATTGATATGCTGTGTCCGTCCTGGCGTTTTTGAAGCAAAAGCCAACTTCTTTTGATTGCACAACACATTAATTGCGGTAGATTTGCCGGCATTGGAGCGGCCGGCGAAGGCAATCTCGGGTACCTGAGTGGTTGGCAAATCACGGAGATGATTCACCGTGGTGAAGAAACGGGCTTGCCAAAGTTGGGACATAGTAGGAGGAATGCATTAAAAGTGGGCAAAAATGCCGAAAAGCTATTGTACAATAAGGGGTTACCTCTTGTTGTGTTGTGCTGGAGGAAACACTTTTCAGGCATGTTTTGGAAAGATTGAGGAAAGAAGCATCGTCGCCAACCTGGCAATTTATTAATATAATCAAGTCTCAGGGTGTTTGAATGAATCGTGCCTTTTCACCATTGTTGAAATCCTTGTTTATTGCAGTGCTGGCGGTGTCTTCCACAGCATTTGCAGCCGAAGAAAAGAAACCAGAGCCAGTCGCCAAGGTTGATCCGGCCAAAGGTGAGGCGCTTTACACCAACGGCGATGCCACCCGCAACATCCTTGCCTGCGTTTCCTGTCATGGCGCCGCGGGCAACTCCACGATTACCGCCAATCCGCGTCTGGCCGGCCAGCATACCGCTTATATCATCAAGCAACTGACCGATTTTCGCACCGCCAGCCGCAATAATCCGATCATGACGCCGCTGGCCAAATCGCTGTCGGATGAGGACGTGAAGAACATCGCGGCCTACCTCAACGCGCAGGCGCCGAAACCGGGTGCGGCCAAGAACAAAGACACCATCGAACTGGGCAAGCACATCTGGCGCGGCGGCATCGCCTCCAAGAATGTCCCGGCCTGCGCAGGCTGCCACAGCCCGAACGGCGCCGGCATCCCGGCACAGTATCCGCGTCTGGCGGGCCAGCATCAGGATTACACCGTGGCCGAGCTGACCAATTTCCGTGGCGGCACACGCAGCAACAGCCCGCAAATGACCACGATTGCGGAACGTTTGTCGGATAAAGAAATCAAGGCGGTTGCAGACTACATCGCCGGTTTGAAGTAAAAACTAGCTGGTAACAAATTGGAGGGGGTGGCTGAGAAGCCGCCCCTTTTTCATTTCCGCGCAAGGGCCGCGGGGCAGTCGCTGACAAACTGCACAAGCAGCATCGATAAAGGTAGCACTTATGACAGGCAGTACCGCAGGCATCCAACTGAAAACCCGGCAGCGCTGGGTGGCCGACCTCGTTGAATTGTTTTCCTCCATGCGCTTTGCCATCAGCCTGCTGACGCTGATCGCCATCGCCTCCATCATCGGCACCGTGCTCAAGCAGAACGAACCGATGCCGAACTACGTCAACCAGTTCGGTCCGTTCTGGTTCGAGGTATTCAACAAGCTGGGTTTGTACGCCGTTTATTCGGCCTGGTGGTTCTTGCTGATCATGGGCTTTCTGGTGTTGTCGACCTCGCTGTGCATCGCGCGCAACGGCCCCAAGATGGTCAAGGACGTCAAAAGCTGGCGAGAAAACGTGCGCGAGCAATCGCTGCAGAATTTCCATCACAAGGCGGAATGGATTGCCGCCTCGCCGGTAGCAGGCCTGGCGCAGCAGCTGGCGCAACGCATCGGCGCCAACGGCTACAAGGTCAAGCTGGTGGAAAAGGACGGCGCCACGCTGATCGCCGCCAAGAAGGGCGCCGCCAACAAGTGGGGTTACATTTTTGCGCACAGCGCCATCGTCATCATCTGCGTCGGCGGCCTGCTCGACTCGGACTTGCCGATCCGCTTCCAGCAATGGTTTTACGGCAAGACGCCATTCTCCGGCAACGGTTTGATTTCGCAGATCCCGGCTGAGCATCGCCTCGGCCTCGGCAACCCGACCTTCCGCGGCAACACGCTGATCCCCGAAGGCGCCAGCAGCAGCACCGCCATTATCCCGCAGCAAAACGGCGTGATGATCCAGGATCTGCCGTTCACGATCCAGCTCAAGCGTTTCGTGATCGACTATTACTCGACCGGCATGCCTAAGCTGTTCGCCAGCGACGTGGTGGTGCGCGACAACGCCACCGGCAAGGATTTCTCCGCGACCATCAAGGTCAATGAACCGCTGATCTACAACGGCGTGGCGGTCTATCAGTCCAGCTTTGAAGACGGCGGCAGCAAGCTGCGCCTGACCGGCCATGCGATGAGCGGCGCCGAAGACAAGAGCTTCCAGATCGCCGGCGAAGTCAATGGCAGCACCCCGCTGGCCTCTGCCGACAAAGGCAAGGACAGCGACTACACCGTCGAATGGACCGGTTTCCGCCCCTTCAACGTCGAGAACATGAGCAACAGCGCCGGGCAGGATGTGCGCAGCGTCAATAAAAGCGTCAACAAGGGCTTTGCCGCAGGCTTCGATAAGCATCTCGGTTCCGGCGCCAAGAACGCCAACAACAAAGACCTGAAGAACGTCGGGCCGAGCGTACAATATAAATTGCGTGACAAGACCGGTCAGGCGCGCGAGTTTCTCAATTACATGATGTCGGTGCAGGTCGACGGCGCTTACGTGTTCCTGGCCGGCGTACGCGACATGCCGGACGAGCCGTTCCGCTATCTGCGCATCCCGGCCGATGAAAACGACAGCGTCAACGAATGGATGCGCCTGCGCGCCGCGCTGGCCAATCCGGCGCTGCGCGAAGAAGCGGCTGCGCGCTATGCGCGCCAGGCCATGAAAGGCACCAGCAGCGCATCCGACCAGTTGCGCGAACAGGTGCAGCAATCGGCGCTGCGCGGTCTGAGCATTTTTGCCGGCGACGGCAAGGACTCGGGCTACATCGCCGTGTCGCGCTTCATCGAAAAGATCCCGGCCGCAGAGCAGGAAAAAGCCGCCGACATCTTCATGAAAATCCTCAACGGCAGCATGTGGGAGCTGTGGCAGGTCGCGCGCGAGAAGGCCGGCCAGCCGCCGATGGCGACCGACGAAAAGCATGCGCGCTTCCTGCAACTGGCGATCAACGCCATGGCCGACGCCGGTTTTTATCACGCGCCGGTGTATCTGCAACTGAGCAGCTTCGACGAGATCAAGGCCTCGGTGTTCCAGGTGACCCGCTCGCCGGGCAAGAAGGTGGTGTATCTGGGCTGTCTGTTCCTGGTGCTGGGCGTGTTCTCGATGCTGTATATCCGCGAGCGTCGCCTGTGGGTCTGGATTCGTCCTCAGGCCGGCGACGCCGGCGGCTCGCATGCGCTCATGGCCATGAGCACGCAGCGCAAGACGATGGATTTCGACAAGGAATTCGAATTACTCAAAGCGAAATTAACCCAAACGGCGTAAGCTACGGGCCAGAGATTATTGGTATTGGCGTTTAACGCTTATGCCTGAAACGACATATCTCCCGCACCGCAGACGGGTAGGATGGCGGCAGGAGACAAATCGGAGAATATGATGGAATTGAGCCAAACCCACGCTTACTCGCAGGATATCGGCTTTTTTAAACGTCTCAGTGTGTTGGACTGGATTTATGCAGCCGCCCTGGTCGCAGCCTCGCTGTTTGCGCTGAATCGCTACGGCGATCACATGGACTACTACGAAAAGGCGGTCCTGGTGCTGGCGGCGCCGACCTTCGCCTGGCTCGGCTGGCACTGGAAGCAGGTACGCTGGCTGATGGCGCTGCTGGCGGTGCTGGCACTCTCCACCATCGCCATGTACGGCGGCAATCTGGAGCTGGCCGACAAGAAATTCTTCCTCAAATACTTCCTCTCCAGCCAGTCCGCCATCCTGTGGATGAGCGCCTTGTTCGTGCTGTCGACTTTGTTCTACTGGATCGGCCTGATCGGCCGTTCGCCGGTCGGCTCCGCGATCGGCTCCAAACTGTGCTGGGCGGCGGTGGTGCTGGGCTTCACCGGCATGCTGGTGCGCTGGTACGAGTCCTACCTGATCGGCGCCGATGTCGGTCACATTCCGATTTCCAACCTGTACGAAGTGTTCATCCTGTTCTGCATGATCACGGCGCTGTTCTATCTGTACTACGAAGAGCGTTATGAAACTCGCCAGTTGGGCGCTTTCGTGTTGCTGGTGATCACGGCGGCGGTCGGTTTCCTGTTCTGGTACACGATGTCGCGCGACGCGGCCGAGATCCAGCCGCTGGTGCCGGCGCTGCAAAGCTGGTGGATGAAGATCCACGTGCCGGCCAACTTCATCGGTTACGGCACCTTCGCCTTGTCGGCCATGGTGGCGGTGGCCTATCTGCTCAAATCCAAAGGCTATCTGGCCGATCGCCTGCCGTCGCTGGAAGTGCTGGACGACGTGATGTACAAGGCCATTGCGGTCGGTTTCGCCTTCTTCACGATCGCCACCATCCTCGGCGCCTTGTGGGCGGCGGAAGCCTGGGGCGGTTACTGGTCCTGGGATCCGAAGGAAACCTGGGCGCTGATCGTCTGGCTCAATTACGCGGCGTGGCTGCACATGCGCCTGATGAAGGGTTTGCGCGGGCAGGTCGCGGCATGGTGGGCGCTGGTCGGTCTGCTGGTGACGACATTTGCCTTCCTGGGCGTGAACATGTTCCTGTCCGGTTTGCATTCCTACGGCGAACTGTAAAAGGATGTCGATTTGAACAAAGTAGCAAGGTCCGGCTTCGACCTGGTGCTGTTCGATTGCGACGGCACCCTGGTCGACAGCGAAGTGGTGGTTGCCGATGCCTGGTCGCAGTACGTGGAACGCTACGGCGTCACGCTTACGGCGCAGGAGGCCTTGCAGCAGTTTCGCGGCACCAGCATGAAACTGTGCCTGGCGCGCATCGAAGAATTGCACGGCGCGCCGCTGCCGGCGGTATTCGAGCAAGAGTTGCGCGGCGTCATGACCGAAATGCTGAGCGAACGCCTGCAACCGATCAATGGTGCGCTGGACATGGTGCAGGCGCTGTCGATGCCGTTCTGCCTTGCCTCCAACGCCCCGCGTACCAAAATCGAATTATGCCTGCGCGTCACCGGCATGCTGCCGTATTTCGCCGGCCGCATTTTCAGCGCCTACGACGTGCAGAAGTGGAAACCCGATCCTGCCTTGTTCCTGCACGCCGCCGCCAGCCTTGGCGCGGCGCCGCATCGCTGCGCCGTCGTGGAAGACAGCCTGCCGGGCATTCAGGCGGGTCTTGCGGCCGGCATGACCGTGTTTGCATTGCAGCCGGAAGACCATATTCCGGATTTGCCCGACGGCGTACACGTCATCCGCGAGCTGGCCGAATTGCCCGGGCGACTGCGGGCCGCGGCCTGAGGCCGTTTTCGCCGTTCATCTCCGGCCAGCCGCCGGGAAAAATCAACATCGCGAAGTTCTGTAAGATGGTGCCGATGCGGCCGGTGGCCGCTTTCGTCATGTATTGCCTGCTACCGCTTACGGAGTCCTCATGTTGATCAAGTGCTTGCCCTGCAGCATGGAAGTCCTTCCTTGTCCCGGCATCGCGCGGTGCGCCGCAAACCGGCTGGCGGCAGCGATATGAATCCCGTCCACGTCATCCGCAAGCTGACGACCCGGCAGGTCGGCATCCTCAAGGCGCTGCTGTTTGCGGCGTCGCTGCTGCCGTTTCTGCGTCTTGCCGTGTTCGCCTTCACCGACCGGCTGGGCGCCAATCCCATCGAGTTCATCACGCGCAATACCGGCGACTGGACCTTGTATTTCCTGTGCATCACGCTGGCGATCACGCCCTTGCGCCGGCTGACGGGATGGAACTGGCTGATCCGCTTGCGCCGCATGTTCGGACTGTTCTCGTTTTTCTACGTCGTCCTGCATTTCACGACCTTCCTGTGGTTCGATCATTTCTTCGACGTCGAGGAGATGTGGAAGGACGTGCTCAAGCGGCCTTTCATCACGGTCGGCTTCATTGCCTTCGTCTTGCTGATCCCGCTGGCGGCGACCAGCACCAACGGCATGGTGCGCAGGCTGGGCGGAAAACGCTGGCAATGGCTGCATCGCCTGATGTACATAATCTTGCCGCTGGGTATCTTGCACTTCTGGTGGATGAAGGCGGGGAAGAATCTGCTGGCCCAGCCGATACTTTTTGCAACAATTGTTACCCTGTTGCTGCTACTGCGTATGTTCTTCAAATTCAGGCCGCAGAAGAAGATGTAAATTATTGAAAATAAACGATAATTTTTATTTGCTGCGTTGCAAAAAAATGCGAGCAGTCTAACTTTTCTTGCTATTTCCTGACAAAAAATCGATTTCCACGTATTCCAAATCGTATTTGGTGCGTTAGATGACGTACAGCGCGCCAAAAACGCGCAGCTACAAACGCGCAGCTACGACAGCTCACAGAATCGATGTTGCTGCGGAAGTCACGAACAGGAACGTCAGAAGACGGGTAAGGACAGAGTTATGCAAGCCATCGAACGCAATCCAAAGACTACGCTTGGCGCCAGCCACCGCCAGTCCTATGTGCTTTCCGCCAAGGAAGGCCGTTTCAGCAGCAAAGCAGGAAAATCGTTCCGCGCCAAGGAGCGCGAAGACGATTGCTCCATGTACGACAAGCTGCCCAAGCAGATTGACGATATCGTCGAGGGCGAGTCACCGAAGCGTTTCAAGCGCCCCAAGATGGATAGCGATATCGTTGCCCGTTAATGCGCATTCGCTTGGCCGGGGCTGCAGCGGGTGTTGATCGTGCAGCCCGACGTCCCCGGTTTCAGCGTCTGCTTCGGCGCGGTTAAGTTTTTCTAGTTTTCTTCGCGCGGATCGCGCGACAGCAATTGCGCAACCATTTCCTGTACGGAAATGCCATCGAACAAGGCGCCGGCCACTGCATCGGTGATCGGCATGTCGATGTTCAGCTCCTGCGCCAGCGAGCGCACAGCTTGCGCGCAGCGCACGCCTTCGGCGACATGGCCGAGTTCGGCGACGATCGTTTCCAGTTTTTTTCCTTGCGCCAGACCCAGGCCGACGCGGCGATTGCGCGACAGATCGCCGGTGCAGGTCAGAATCAAATCGCCTACGCCGGACAAGCCCATGAAGGTTTCCGCCCGTCCGCCGAGGGCGATGCCGAGCCGGCTGATTTCCGCCAGGCCGCGAGTGATCAAGGCTGCGCGCGCATTCAGGCCCAGTTGCAGGCCGTCCGCCGCGCCGGTGGCGATGGCCAGAATATTCTTCACGGCGCCGCCGATTTCCACTCCGACCAGATCATCGCTTGAATACACGCGCAGGTTGCCGCCGTGCACTGCGGCGACGACGCGCTCGCATAAGGTCTTGTCGCTGCTGGCAATGGTCAGCGCGCACGGCAGGCCGCGCGCCACTTCCTGGGCGAAGGACGGTCCCGACAAGGCGCCGGCAGGCACGGCCTCGCCCATCACCTCGCGCACGATCTGATGCGGCAGCAAACGGGTTTGTTCTTCCAGGCCTTTGCAAAGCCAGACGATGTTGGGGACCTTGCGGTCGCGCAAGGTTTCCGCCAGTGCGCGCAGGCCGGACACCGACGAGGCGACGATCAGCAGACTGTCGTCCGGGCTTTGCGTCACGTGTCTGACGGCAAGGTCGAAATCCGAAGTCACCCTGAGCGACTCCGGCAGATGGAAGCCGCGCAGGTAGTCCATGTTTTCACGCTGCATGGCGGCGTCTTGCATGGCCTTGGCATTGCGGCCCCACAGGACGACCTGGTGACGTTGCACCAGGTTGATGGCCAGTGCAGTACCCCAGGCGCCGGCGCCGAGTATCGAAATGTTCATGAGGGCTATCGCTAGTGGCTAGTGACTATGGCTGGTGAAGGCGGAGTATGGCCCGATGATGCTTTGAGTATGCGCCCGGCCCGGCACCGGGGAAAGCAAGATTGATGCTGATCGGGCGCCTGTCTGAAATTGGAATGCCGGGGAAATCAATCGCCCCAGACTTCGGAAGTCTTGATGAAGCCGCTCTGGCCGTCACGGTGCCTGACCTTGACCCAGCCTGATTGGGGAGTCGGGTCGGTCAGTTCCAGCAGCACGTTCTTGTCGGCGCTGAAGACGGTCGCGCTGGCTTCATCGGCGGCCGCATGGATCTTGGCATTGGCCGCACTGACGACGACGTTGCGCTTGGCGACCAGGGCCTTCGACTGAGCCCACGACAAGGCGCCGGAGGCGTCGCGCACCTTGCTCCAGTCGCCGTAGGTCAGTACGACCTCAACCGGCATGCCGCGCGGCGCGATGGAGACGCGGCGGCCTTTTTCAGACGGCGCATCGTACAGGATCGCGGGCGCGGCGCCGACCGACTTGAAGTCGAGCGCATAGGCGGGCGCAGCGGCGGCCGAGCCGAGTACGAGAGCGGACAGGATGAGAGAGGAAAATTTCATGGACTTGCTCCGCTGTAGAGGTGGAAGCCGTGTGTCCGGAAAGCTTGGAACGTACACGAAGGCGTCGAATAGCAGGAAAGAGGCGCGCTGCATTGTCGCTCGCGCCAGGCGCAACGGCAATGCAGCGGTACGGCAGAATCAGTTGACGGTAGTCGAACCGGTGACCAGTGTGCCATCGGTTTGTTGCTCGGCCAGCGCTTGCAGGCGTTGCTGATAGAACACTTCGAAATTGATTTCGGCCAGGTGGATCGGCGGGAAACCGGCGCGGGTGATCACGTCGGCGATGTTGGCGCGCAGGTAAGGATAGATGATGTTCGGGCAACCGATGCCCAGCAGCGGATCCAGTTGCTCGGCAGGAACGTTGCGCACTTCGAAGATGCCCGCTTGCTTGCCTTCGACCAGGAACGCGACCTTGTCCTTGACCTTGGCGGTCACGGTGATGGTGACGGTGGATTCGAAAATGCCGTCAGCCAGCGCTTCGGCGCCGACGTCGACCGACACTTCGATGGCCGGCGCATCCTGCTCCAGGAAAATCGCCGGGGAGTTCGGTTGCTCCAGCGACAGGTCTTTCAGGTAGACGCGCTGGATCTGGAATACGGGTTGCTGTTCAGCTTGTTGGTTCTCTTCCGCCATGGAATGCTCTCGTTTCAGGTTGGATTAAATACAAATTGCGCAACATCGCGCAAATAACGCAGGAATGACTAGATGAATCAGGCTTGCAGCAGGGGATCGAGCCCGCCCGCACGGTCCAGCGCGCTCAGATCGTCGAAGCCGCCGACATGGGTGTCGCCGACATAGATCTGCGGCACGGTGCGGCGGCCGGTCTTCTGCATCATGATCTCGCGTTGCTGGGGATCGAGGTCGACACGGATCTTTTCGATGTCTTCGATGCCTTTGCTCTTGAGCAGCCGCTCAGCCATCATGCAATACGGGCAGACGGCAGTGCTGTACATGACGACGCGGGCTGTCATTTGGCGACCTTCGGGCTGTTCTGGCTGGCGGTCGGGAGACCTTGCGCCTGCCAGGCCGCGATACCGCCGGTCAGGCCGTGCACTTCAGGGAAGCCGGCTTTCTTCAGGATGCCTTCCGCCTTGGCGGTTTGCGTACCCGACTGGCAGACGACGATCACGTTCTTGCCCTTGAACTTGTCCAGTTCGCCGACGCGCTGCGCCAGGTCCTTGAGCGGGATGTTGCGGGCGTCGCGCAGATGCGCGGCGTTGAATTGCTCGACGTCGCGCACGTCCAGAACCAGGGTTTTGCCGGTGTTGATCAGTTGCGTGGCCTGCAGCAATGTCAGCTTGCTGCCGCGCTGTTGCAGGAAGGGAACGAGCAGCGCGCCACCGGAAATGATGACGAGGCCGATCAGGAAAATATTGTCTACGATGAATTTCACGGGATCTCAATGGGTTTACTGAATCCCGGCATTATAAAATAGAAGCTGACATGCTATTTGAATCTTCAATTGCTATTTTCTCATCGCTTCCTTTTTCTGACTGTTCCTCACTATGTACAAAATCGTTTTCATGCGCCACGGCGAGTCGACCTGGAATCTTGCCAACCGCTTCACCGGCTGGGTTGACGTCGATCTGACCGAAAAAGGCGTGGCCGAAGCCAAACAGGCCGGCAAGTTGCTCAAGGAAGCCGGTTTCACCTTCGACCTGGCCTATACCTCGGTGCTCAAGCGCGCCATCCGCACGCTGTGGACCACGCTCGACGAAATGGATCTGATGTACCTGCCGGTGCAGCACGACTGGCGCCTGAACGAGCGTCACTACGGCGCCCTGCAAGGCCTGAACAAGGCGGAAACCGCCGCCCAGTACGGCGACGAGCAAGTGCTGGTCTGGCGCCGCAGCTACGACACGCCGCCGCTGCCGCTGGAGCCGACCGACCCGCGCGCCTCGTTCAGCGATCCGCGCTATGCCGATCTCAAGCGCGAACAAATTCCGCTGACCGAGTGCCTCAAGGACACCGTCGCCCGCGTGCTGCCGGCCTGGAACGACACCATCGCTCCCGCCATCCGCGCCGGCAAGAAGATCATCATCTCGGCCCACGGCAACAGCCTGCGCGCCCTGATCAAGTATCTGGACGGCATCAGCGACAACGACATCGTCGGCCTCAACATCCCCAACGGCCAGCCGCTGGTGTATGAACTGGACGCCGACCTCAAGCCGATCAAGAGCTACTACCTCGGCGACCAGTCGGCCATCGAAGCGGCCCTGAAGGCGGTCGCCAGCCAAGGGAAATCGAAATAACTACCTTTCGCGGCATGCTCAGGCGGCACATTCCGTCATTGCGTCTGCGGCCGGCCAGCCTACTCTCGGCGGCCGTGGCTGCGGTTTTCCTGTCGGCGGCGTTCTGGCAGCCATGTGCTTCGGCCCAGCAGGTTACGGAACGCACCCGGCAAAAGCAGGCGGCGGAGAAAGAGCGCGCCGACCTGCAGCAAAAACTGGCCAATCTCAAACGCGACATCGACAAGACCGAAACCGCCAAGGGAAACGCTGCCGATGCGCTGGCCGAATCGGAGCAGGCCATTTCCAAAGCCAACCGCTCGCTGCGCGAACTGACGCAGGAACAGGCCGACACCGAGTCCAAGCTGGGCGTGCTGGTCAAGCAGCAGTCGGAGCTGTCCGGCGTGGTCAATGTCCAGCAGGCGCAGTTGTCCAAACTGCTGCGCGAGCAGTACGTGGCCGGCAACGAAGACCGCATCAAGCTGCTGCTCTCCGGCGACAACCCCAACCGCATCAACCGCGAATTGCAGTACATGGGCTACGTCTCGCAGGCGCAGGCGCGCCTGATCGAGACCCTGCGCGTGAACCTGCAGGCGATCAAGGACAACAAGGCCGCGACCCAGAACGCCAAGTTCGAACTGGAAGAAATCGCCCAGGAAGAGAACGAACAAAAGAAACTGCTGGAGAAGGAAAAGGCCAAACGCAGCGGTTTGCTGGCCCAGTTGTCGACCAAACTCACCGCCCAGCGCAAGGAAGTCGGCAACCTGCAGCGTGACGAACAGCGCCTTTCCGGCCTGGTCGACAAGCTGGCGCAGATCATCGAAGAGCAAAAGAAGGCCGAAACCGCCGCGCGCGAAAAGCGCCGCCAGGAACAGTTGGCCAAAGCCAAGGCCGAACACGACAAGCGCGTCGCCCAGCAAGCCAAGGCCGCGCCGGGAACCAAGAGCAAGCCGGCGCCGTCGGAGGCAATTGACGACGACGAAGCGCCGCAATCGCTGGGCCGCAACGAGGCCACGCCGTCGGCAGAGGAAAATTTTGGTAAACCTTTCGCCAGCCTGCGCGGCCAGTTGCGCCTGCCGGTGCGCGGCGACCTGCTGGCCAAGTTCGGCGGCAAGCGCGGCGACGGGCCGAGCTGGAAGGGCCTCTTCATCCGTGCGCCGGAAGGCACGGAAGTCAAGGCCGTGGCGGCCGGGCGGGTGGTCTATGCGGATTGGCTGCGCGGTTTCGGCAACCTGATCATCGTCGACCACGGCAATCAGTACATGACCATTTATGGCAATAATCAGTCCGTCTTGAAACGGGCAGGGGATCTCGTCAAAACCGGGGATGTCATCGCCAGCGCAGGTAATAGCGGCGGCAATGAGCAATCGGGTTTATACTTTGAAGTGCGGCATCAGGGCCGCGCTTTCGACCCACTCGGCTGGGTAACTACTAGGTGAAACATGGGCAGCAAACTCAAGAATATCGGTCTTATCGGTCTGGGCATGATTGCAGGTGTGGCGGCTTCGATGCAGTTGGACGCCATCGCACAGAAAAGCGGAGCGGAACCGCTGCCGCTGGAAGAGGTCCGGCAACTGACCGACGTGTTCGGGATGATCAAGTCCAACTATGTTGAACCTGTCGAAGACAAGAAGCTGCTCACCGAAGCGATTTCCGGCATGGTCGCCTCGCTCGACCCGCACTCCGCCTACCTCGACAAGAAGGCTTTCAAGGAATTGCGCGAAAGCACCATGGGCAAGTTTGTCGGCCTGGGGATCGAAGTCGGCATGGAAGACGGCTACGTCAAGGTGATCTCGCCGATCGAAGATTCTCCTGCCTACCGCGCAGGCATCAAGGCGGGCGATCTGATCACCCGTCTGGACACGACGCCGGTCAAGGGCCTGACCCTGGACGAAGCCGTCAAGAAAATGCGCGGCGAACCCAACACCAAGATCACGCTGACCATCGCCCGCAAGGATGAAGATCGCCCGATCATCGTCACCATCATGCGCCAGGAAATCCGCATGCAAAGCGTGAAGTCGAAGGTGATCGAACCCGGCTACGCCTGGTTGCGCGTGACCCAGTTCCAGGAACCGACCGTTGACGACATGGCCAAGAAGATCCTGGCGTTCTACGCGCAGGAACCGAATCTGAAGGGCATCGTGCTCGACCTGCGCAACGATCCGGGCGGCGTCTTGCCTGGCGCGATCGGCGTATCGGGCGCTTTCCTGCCCAAGGATGCCGTGGTCGTGACGACCAACGGCCAGCTGGCCAGCTCCAAGGTCATCTACGCCGCCAAGCGCGACGAATATGCACAAGGCTCCCTGACCGATCCGCTGGCGCGTCTGCCGGATGCGATCAAGAAGGTGCCGATGGTCGTGCTGATCAACTCGGGCTCGGCTTCGGCTTCCGAAATCGTGGCCGGCGCGCTGCAAGATTACAAGCGCGCCACCATCATGGGTACGCAGTCGTTCGGCAAGGGTTCGGTGCAGTCGGTCATCCCGTTGCCGCCTGACCGCCAGACTGCCGTCAAGCTGACCACCGCGCGTTACTACACGCCGAACGGCCGCTCGATCCAGGCGCGCGGCATCGTGCCGGACATCATGGTCGATGAATACGCCGACGGCGACGGCCTGAACGGTCTGCGTCTGCGCGAAGCCGACCTGACCAAGCATCTGATCAACGACAAGGACAAGGACGCGACCGAAGTCAAGGCCACCACCGTCGATGAGAAAGAAGAAGAACGTCTGATCGCGCAGGAAAAGAAGCGCAAGCCGCTCGAATTCGGCAGCAAGGACGACTTCCAGCTGGCGCAGGCGCTGAACCATTTGAAGGGTTTGCCGGTGCAAGTCTCCAAGGTCAAGGCAGAGATCCGCGACACCACCAGCAAGGACGACAAGCCGCTGAAGGATATCCGCAAGGACGGCAAGGATAGCAAGACCCCACCGGAAAAGATTGAAAAGGCGCCGGCAGAGAAGATCGAAAAGAAGTAAAACCTGTCCACGATCCTACTGCGAGGCCATGATCCGGCGTCCGGCGGTGCTCAGAATCCTCATGTACTCAAGTACATTCCGGTTCTTGCGCTCCGGCCGCCACCGGCTGATGGCCTCTCGCTACGGATCGCGAACAGGTTTGAAGCGCTGAATTGCGTTACATTAAGAGGGCTGCAGAAATGCGGCCCTCTTTTCATTTACCGCTGTACCGCCATCACGCCATGAACGACCAGCAATTGCTGCGCTATTCGCGCCACATCCTTCTCGACGACATCGACATCGCAGGCCAGGAAAAACTGCTGGCGGGGCATGCGCTGGTGATCGGCGTCGGCGGCCTCGGTTCGCCGGCGGCCTTGTACCTGGCGTCGGCGGGCATGGGCAAGATCACGCTGGTGGACGACGACACCGTCGACCTGACCAACCTGCAGCGCCAGATCATGCACACCACGGCGCGGGTCGGGCAGCGCAAGGTGGAGTCCGGCCGGCAGGCGCTGGAAGAGATCAATCCCGACATCGAGATTGTCGCCGTCGCCGAGCGCGTCAGCGATGCGCGGTTGGCGGAGCTGGTGCGAACGGCGTCCGTCGTGCTCGATTGCAGCGACAACTTCGCCACCCGCCACGCCGTCAATCGCGCCTGCGTGCAGCACAAGGTGCCGCTGGTGTCGGGCGCCGCGATCCGTTTCGACGGCCAGATCAGCGTGTTCGACACGCGCCGGGACGATGCGCCGTGCTACGCCTGCCTGTTCCCGCCGGATCAGAAGTTTGACGAGGTGCAGTGTTCGACCATGGGAGTGTTTGCCCCGCTGGTCGGCATTATCGGCACCATGCAGGCGGCCGAGGCGCTCAAGCTGGTGGCCGGCATCGGCGAGTCGCTGTCCGGACGCCTGCAGATCCTCGACGCTCGCAGCATGGAGTGGACCAGCATCCGCTTTGCGCGCAATGCCGCCTGCCCGGTGTGCGGCGCTTCTCACGCCTGAACGGCGGCGCGACGACGAAAACGCCCGCAAAGGCCTGCAAGGGCGCTTGCAGCACGGTTGGCCTGTCGCAAAAGGGGTTTGCGAAGTGCTATTTATGCGTCAAGTTCTGGTATACACTGTATTGGATTTGCATTTGTACGCGTTGCGAGCCGGAGACGGCGAATGATCTACCGCAAACCGGGTGGTCCGGGGAAAGGGAAGTCTATGGGCGTCATCGCGAAAAAAACCGTCAAAAAAAGCACCCCCGCTGCGGGCAAGGTAGCCGCAGTCGGCACAGCCGCCGCCAAGTCTGTTGTCAAAGCGCCAAAAACGGCCGTCAAGACACCTCCGAAAATGGCAAGCAGGGCGGCAACGCCGGTAACCAAGACCACGTCCGGCAAAGCATCGCCGGCAGGCAGCAAGGCCGGGACAAACACTGCAAGCGCAGCAAAAACCGCAGTGGCGCCGAAGAAAAACACAACTTCGTCGACAGGCAATGTTGTTGTAGTAAAATCCCTGACCGTTAAAAAAACGGCACCAGCGTCGGCGAAGCCCGGCACAGGGAAGAGCGCAGGCAAGGCAGTCGATAGCATGCCCAGGAAGTCAGTACCATCGGCAGCAAGGGAAGTGGATTCAAAAGCGACCAAATCCGGCATCAGCGCAGGCAGCAGCAAAGCCAGCGCCGGATTAAAGGATAAAATTGAAAAACCCGTAGTATTGAAAGTAAGCGAAGTGGCAACTAAAACTCCCAAAACTACCCCTGATACGCAAACCTTGCTCACTGAGGAACAAATCCTCAAGATGGGCGAGAAGGACTACATGAACGAAGCGCAACTTGCTTTCTTCAAGGCCCGTTTGCAACAGCTGGAAAAAGATCTGCTCAAGAACGCAGGCGAAACCACTGAGCATTTGCGTGAAACCGTGTTGGTTCCCGATCCTGCCGATCGTGCGACCATCGAGGAAGAGCACGCGCTGGAATTGCGCACCCGCGACCGCGAGCGCAAGCTGCTCAAAAAAGTGCAGCAATCCATCGTCTCCATCGATGGCGGCGAATACGGCTGGTGCGAAGAAACCGGCGAGCCGATCGGCATCCCTCGTCTGCTGGCGCGTCCGACCGCAACTCTGTCGCTGGAAGCGCAGCAACGCCGCGAACTGAAACAAAAGCTGTACGGCGACTAAGTTCTGTAGCAATCCCAAGCAATGGCGCCACCTGGCTGGCGCCATTCGCTCACCAACCTCCATTTTTTCTGTCGTTTCGCGGCTGCAGGCCGCAATGTTTGCGTGCCCGTACGCGCAGGCGCTGTGACGTGCATCGGCTGCTTGTCGTTGCGCAGAGCTGCGCTATACGGCGCACTCCCGCTGGTCCCGACAGGCTCCCTTTGTGCCGTTTTCATGGCGTGACGCCATTCTGAAAGTGCGATCTTTAAATGCAACAGTGTTGCAATATGCTGATATAATTCGCGCTCGCCGGCATGCTCGGCGCAGGCATTTCACGGCCCCGCATGGATGCCGTTTTGTCCTCTCCCGTCATTCATTTTTGCTGGAACCGCCCGATCATCATGGCCGCTGCCATCGCGACATCGCTGCATGCACTTAGCCTTCGCGCGTACGCGCGAGCAGGGCGCGTGCCGGCATGGCGATCACCGGCGCGGCGCATGGGCGGGGCGCTGCTGCTGGCGCTGATGTTGCTGTTTTCCCAGTTCCTCGGTCTGTTGCATGGCATCGCGCATGCCGGTTGGCCGCCTGCGATGGAGCGTGTCGCTGAAGCCTCGTTCAACGCCGCGTTGTTCAACTACGTCGATGGCGACGAGGCCGACGCCGACGAGAAAGCGGTCAGCGTACAGCGCGTCGAACATCAAAAGCATCACCATTCCTGCGTCGAATACGATGCTGCCAGCGGCGCCACCGGCATTCATGTCCACTTTTTTTCTCCTCCGCTGATTCCCGGCGTGCAGGTGCTTGCTTTGTGGCAGGCATTTGCCTCCTGGGATGCGCCGGTCGTCTGCCATTTTTCCTCGCGCGCACCGCCGCGCTGACTGCTGAACGTTTCGATTTGCCGACCGGATTGCCATGGCGATTTCCATCGCGCCGGCGCGGGCTCCCGCCTGCCGCCGCCGTGATTGCTGCGACCATTCGCCCGGGCCGGCTTCCACCTTCATTTGTCAGTCAAGGAACACCATGCAAGTCCAGCCAACTCTTTTGGCAAGCGCCGTCCTGTCCGCGCTCGCCGCCATGTCTTCGGCCGCCATCGCGCAAACGGCGCCGCAACAACCCGACCAGCAGCAACAAAAATTGCAGGAAGTCGTCGTCACCGCCAGCCCGTTTTCCTCTGAAGAGAATGCGCAAATCCTCACGCCGGCCAAGGTCTTGTCCGGAGAAGAACTGCGCAACAAGCTCGGCAATTCGCTCGGCGACACCTTGTCGCACGAGCTGGGCGTGTCCGCCTCCAGCTTCGGCGCCGGCGCCTCGCGCCCTATCATCCGCGGCATGGAAGGGCCGCGCGTGATGATGCTGCAAAACGGCATGTCGACGGCCGACGTGTCGACCGTTTCCAACGATCACGCGGTCGCCACCGAAGCCGCGACCGCGCGCCAGATTGAAATCCTGCGCGGTCCGGCCGCGCTGCTGTACGGATCGGGCGCCATCGGCGGCCTGGTCAACGTCGTCAACGATCGCATTCCGACCGAACTGGTGGGCAAGCCGACCGGCGAGGTCGAAGCGCGCTATGGCACCGTCGATGGGCAGAAAAATACCTCCTTCGGCGTGGATGGTTCTGCCGGCCAGATCGGTCTGCACATCGACGGCAATTACCGCGACACCGAGAACTACAAGATTCCCGGCAACGCCAGACAAGGCGATGCCACAACGGCGTCCGGCCGCCTGCCGAATTCCTTCACGCATGAGAGCAGCGTCGGCGTCGGCGGTTCGTACATCGCCGATTGGGGCCACATCGGCGCGTCGGTGTCGTCGCTGGACGACCATTACGGCATTCCGACGGCAGAGAAGTCCTTCATCGATCTGCACCAGACGCGCTACGACATCGACAGTCTGATCCGGGAGCCGTTTGCCGGCATCGAATCGTTCAAGTTCAAGCTCGGTTACACCGACTACACGCATACCGAGAAGAAGGAAGACGGCAGCTCCGACACTGTATTCACCAACCGTTCCCTGCAGACGCGCTGGGAACTGACCCACAAACCGCTGGCCGGCTGGCGCGGTAACTTCGGGGTGCAGACCGAGAATAGCAACTACGCGGCCTTGTCGGCGGTGGACGGCTCGCCGCAGTTGACGCCTAAAACCAAATCCAGCTCCTTCGCAGGATTCCTGGTGGAAGAGCGCAAGTTCGGCGACGTGCTGGCCAGCGCCGGCTTGCGTCTGGAATCCGTACAGCGTCGTCCGGAAGGTTTGCTCAACCGCGACTTCAATCTGTTCTCGTGGTCAACCGGCGCGATGTGGAGCTTCATGCCCGGCTACGGTCTCGGCGCAACCTATTCCGTGGCGCAACGCGCGCCGACCGTGGAAGAGCTGTATTCCAAGGGGCCGCACGATTCGACGTCGACCTATGACGTCGGCGACAGCAACCTGCAAAAAGAGACTTCGCACAATATCGAGCTGACGCTGCAAAAGACCGAAGGACTGGTGCGCTGGAAGGGCAACCTGTTCCAGAACAAGGTCAAGAACTTCGTCTACGGCCGCACCAATGGCCAGGTCGACGACAGCGGCAATCCCGATCCGGCCGGCGAGTTCCTGCAACGTTTCTGGTCGCAGGGCGACGCCACGATTTACGGCGCGGAAGCGGAGGTCAGCTACAACCTCAGCGGCGAGGGTTTCTCGGCGCGCGGCTTTACCGACACCTCGCGCGGCCGCCTTGACAACCAGGGCAGCCTGCCGCTGCAACCGGCCACGCGCTACGGCGTCGATCTCGGCTATCGCCAGGGGCCATGGGTCAGCGGTGTGCGCGTATTGCGAGCGCTCAAGCAAGACCGCCTGGCATCGTTCGAGCAAAACGTGACGCCGTCCTACACGCAGGTCGACGCCAATCTGTCCTACACCCAAAAACTGCAATCGATGCGCGTCACCTGGTTCGCCCTGGTCAAGAACCTGCTGAACCAGGACATCCGCTTCTCGACATCCGTATTGAAGGACACGGTGCCGCAAACGGGGCGTAATCTGATCGTGGGCGTGCGCAGCGCGTTCTGATCCGTCGGCATGTCCCGATCCGGCGAAAAGGGCGCCTTTTCGCCGGGTTGTCTCAACAGCAGCTGTTGCCGGATTGCTCTATTCTCTGTCCTGCCAAAGGGTGAAAACGCCGCCCTGGCGGGTTACAGGGGAAGGTATGTTGATTATTCGCAATATCTCAGCGTGGCTGTTGCTGCTGGTCGCCTCTGCGGCCGCTACGGCATCTGCCGCGCCGGCATCGCTGGTCGTCAGGCTCGGGTTCAGCGGTCCCTTGTCGGGGCCGCAAGCCTCCGTCGGCAAGGATGCCTTGAACGGCGCGCAGCTCGCGATCGATCGCCTGAACCAGCAGGGCTCCAGTATCGACGGCAAAGTTTTGCGTTTCGAGTTGCTGGCAAAGGATGACGAAGCCGATCCCGGCATCGGCGCCATCCGCGCGAAGGAGCTGGTCGACGCCGGCGTGCGGGCGGTGCTTGGTCCTTTCAATTCCGGCGTGACGCTGGCGGCCGCCCCGATTTACAACGAGGCGGGCATCGTCTCGCTCACCGTCGCTTCCAATCCGAAGGCGACCTTGTCGCCGTCGAATCGCCAGGCCAGTCAGGTCTTCCGCATTGCCGCCAGCGATACTGACATGGGCAGCAAGATGGCGCTGTACGCCGCACGCAACCTGAAGCTCAAAGCCGTCGCCATCATCGATGACGGATCCGTTTATGCGCAGGGCCTGATCGAGGAATTCCAGAAAACCGGCAAACAGAACGGCATGCAGATCGTGCTGCGGGAGGTCGTCAGCGACAGGAGAATCGATTTTCGTGGCGTGCTGGGCAAGATCCGCGAAGCCAGGGGCGACGCCATCTTCTTCGGCGGCTACGCACCGCAAGCCAGCGCAATGCTCAAGCAGATGCAACAGATGGGGATGTCGATACCGCTGCTTGGCGGCGACACCTTGTGTTCAGTCACCATGATGATGCAGGCCGGCAGCGGCGTCGGCGAAGGGACGTATTGCGTGCAAGGCGGCGTCTGGCTGACGCGGGTGTCGGACGGCGCGGTCTTTGCCGCCGCCTATCAAGCCAGATACGGCGCCATGCCGGGCATATTTGCGCCGACGTACTACGACGGCGTGCTGCTGCTGGAACGGGCGATGAAATCTGCCAATGCGATCGATCCCCATGTCTTTGCGCCGGTGCTGGCGCGCATGCGTTACAAGGGCGTAACGGCCACCTATGAATTCGATGCCAGGCACAACATGAAGGATTCGACCGTGACCATCCTGCGGCTGCAGGATGGCAAGCTGGCGCCGTTGTCCAGTTTCTGATGCCGGGCGCATCAGGATGGGGCTTATTTGATCGGCAGCCGGATCGTGCTTTTCACTTCTTCCATCACGGCGTAGGTATGCGTCTCGCGCACGCCCTTGAGCTGCAGCAGCGATTTACCGAGAAACTCGCGATAGGCGTTCATGTCCTTCACGCGCGACTTCACCAGATAATCGAAACCACCCGCCACCATGTGGCATTCCATGATTTCGGGGATGCTCTGGACGCTTTTCTTGAACGCTTCGAACACGTCCGCCGTGGTGCGGTCCAGCACTACCTCGATGAATACCAGCAGCGAAACATCCAGCAATTCCGGATTGAGCTGGGCGGCGTAGCCCAGGATATAACCCGCATCCTGCAGCTTGCGCACCCGTTCCAGGCAGGCAGCAGGAGACAGATTGACGCGCGCTGCCAGGTCGACATTGCTGATGCGGCCGTCGTTTTGCAGCTCCGACAGAATTTTTTTGCTGATTTTATCGAGGGAACTCATTTCGTCAATCTCCGTGAGATGCGTTCA
>NZ_LFLU01000023.1 GCF_001189965.1 Herbaspirillum rhizosphaerae | reverse complement strand
TCAAACTCTCGGCCTGGTTAAAGACTGAAGCTGCCAAGTCACGCAAGCAACGCCGTACGTTGAAGCAGCTCCATTTGGAGCTGCGAGCGTTGGGTTATGAGGGGGCGTACGATCGGGTCGCGGCCTTCGCCAGACGCTGGAAGGTGGATCAATTGGAGAGGGTCAATTCTGCGAGCAAATCAACATATATTCCTCTCTCTTTCGCCCCTGGAGAGGCATTTCAATTCGATTGGAGTGAGGGCTGGGTCGTCATCAATGGGGAGCGGACAAAGCTACAAATTGCGCAATTTAAGCTGAGCCATAGCCGTGCGTTCTATCTTCGAGCATATTTATTGCAGACACATGAGATGCTCTTCGATGCGCACAATCATGCGTTCGTAGCGCTAGGAGGGATACCGAAGCGTGGCATCTATGACAATATGAAAACGGCTGTGGACAAGATTAAGTCGGGCAAACAGAGGGATGTAAATGCCCGATTCAATGCGATGGCCAGCCATTACTTGTTTGATACAGAATTCTGCAACCCTGCCTCTGGATGGGAGAAGGGGCAGATCGAGAAAAACGTCCGGGATAGTAGACATCGTATTTGGCAAAAAGAATTGGCTTTTGCGTCCTTAGATGCATTGAACATTTGGTTGGAGGCCGAGTGCCGGCAGCTGTGGCGTCAAATTCGCCATCCGGAAGCGGAGATGTCGGTATGGGACGCTTGGGAACTAGAACTGCCTCACCTTTTGCCCGTGGGCCAGCCATTCGATGGTTTTGTTGAACACACAAAACGGGTATCTCCAACTTGTCTCGTCACATTGGATAGAAACCGCTATAGCGTTCCAGCTTCATTTGCCAATCGCCCTATTAGCTTGCGCGTCTATGCCAGCAAGTTGGTTGTTGTCGCGGAAGGCCGGGTCATTGCCGAGCACGACCGCGTTATCAATCGCGATCACGGCCCTGGAAAGACAGTCTTCAATTGGCGCCACTACCTGGCAGTATTACAGCGTAAGCCCGGAGCATTACGCAACGGGGCGCCGTTCAATGAGTTGCCGGAACCTTTCAAACAGATTCAAAGCGTAATAATGAAGCGACCGGGAGGTGACCGAGATATGGTCGACATACTCGCCTTGGTGCTATTTCATGATGAAAAATTGGTACTCGCTGCGGTTGAGGAAGCGATGAAATCGGGCGCCGCATCAAAGCAAACCGTGCTAAATATCCTCAGCCGATCGCTTGATGGAACGCCACCACCACGTATAAGCACGCCACAAGCATTGAGCTTACTGATTGAACCGGAGGCCGATACAGGGCGATATGACAGCTTAAGAGATAAAGGAGCGGAAGATGCAGCATGACGTCATGGTGGGGATGTTCGCATCTCTTAAACTTCGAGGAATGGCTCAAGCGGTAGAAGATCTCGCGGAACAGGACTCTCCCGCGTTCCAAGCTGCGTCGCCAGTTCTATCCGATTTACTGAAGGCAGAAATAGCGGAGCGACAAGTTCGTTCTTTAGCTTATCAAATGAAAGTGGCAAAGTTTCCAGCTTATAAAGATTTGAACGGCTTTGACTTCAATTGCAGTGAAGTCAATGAAGCACTCGTGAAGCAATTACATCGTTGCGACTTTCTCCAATCAGCACAGAATATAGTTTTGGTGGGAGGACCGGGAACCGGAAAGACGCATTTAGCGACGGCCATTGGTACGCATGCGATAGAGCATCATCAATGTCGTGTTCGGTACTTCTCGACGGTAGAACTTGTCAATTTGCTAGAACTAGAGAAGCAGCAAGGGAAGGCTGGCCACTTAGCTATGCGCCTCCTTTACACTGATCTGGTTATTCTCGACGAGCTTGGATATCTTCCGTTTAGCCAAGTAGGCGGATCGCTGTTATTTCATTTGATAAGTAAGCTCTATGAGCGTACTAGTCTTATCATTACGACTAATTTGGGATTTTCAGAATGGGGCGCCGTATTTGGAGACGCCAAAATGACTACTGCTTTACTTGATAGACTTACCCATCACTGTAATATTCTCGAGACAGGCAACGATAGCTATCGCTTCAAAAACAGCTCGACTCAGCTGAAAAGAAAGGAGAAATCGTCTAGCAAAGTAACCATCAACTTATAAAACTAGAAGCAAAGAACGGGTCAAAATTCGATGCAAAAGTTGGGTCAACATTTAATGCAATTCAACACCATACTGGTAGGGGAATTTTTCCCCTAACTTCCCGGTGAAAAGCGCTGAAAACTCTAAAAATCGAGCGAAGGTAGTTCTTCGCACCTATCGTAGATCAACGAGGAAGTATGAATACAGGTAATCTTCAATTGCGTTCTGTCAGCCAACTAATGACCGAATCATTCTTCATTCCTGCTTACCAGCGTGGCTATCGTTGGACCGTTCAGCAAGTCACGGATTTGTTAAACGATGTAGCAACCTTCACGGAAAGGCACAAGCCGATCCCGGGAGAGTTTTACTGTTTGCAACCGGTCGTCGTCACCCGGCGCAACGACTACTGGGAACTCATTGATGGGCAGCAACGGCTTACAACAATCTTTCTGATCCTGTCTTATCTCAACAGCCGATTGGTCGCTGAAGAGCGCAAGGAATTGTTCAAACTCACCTATGAGACTCGTGAAAACAGCGCTAGTTACTTGCTGTCACTAGATGAAAAATCGCATCAGGATAACATCGACTTTTTTCATATCTGGAATTCGTATCAAGTCATTCGCGATTGGTTCAGGCTGAGGAGCAACCGATTAAACTACATCGAGGCTGCAGTTTTGAATGAGATCAAGGTCATCTGGTACCAGGTTGATGAAGCTGTTGAACCGATCGATGTGTTTACGCGCTTGAACGTTGGCAAGATTCCGCTCACAAACGCAGAACTTGTAAAAGCACTGTTCTTGCGGAGCGGGAATTTTGACAGCGATGGATCGCGCGCCAAATTGCTGCAGCAGTTAAGGATTGCCCAAGATTGGGATGAAATCGAGCGACGTTTGCAGGAAGAGGCATTTTGGTATTTCTTGTCTAATCGCCAGCAGGAAGTGAATCGCATTGACTTGGTATTGGATTTGCGCGCCGAGGAGATACCGCAAGTTGTAAGCCGTTGGGACGTGAATCGTCTGTTCCTTACATTTAACACGCATCTGGCGTCAAAACAGAACGCGGTTACAAACGAATGGGACATGATCAAACGAGTGTTTCTGCAACTCGATGAGTGGTTCCGAGACCGGTTCTTGTATCACGTTGTTGGATTTCTCCTCTGTCAAGAAGTTAAAGTAGGACAGGTGTGCGACCTTGCACGCAGCGCTAAATCCAAGACCGCGTTTCGAGCTGCGCTTAAAGCGGAAGTGTTCAAGCTCGCCTTCGGAAAACTTCGAGGCTCCGTGGATGAGGCCGACTTGTCCGAGTTCATCCATGGTCACGTGGCGCAGTTGGACTATGATTCGCATCCTGTATCTATCCGCCGTCTTCTGACATTGTTTAATATCGCGTCACTATTGGAACTTGGTGACAGTGGGCCGTGGTTCCCCTTTGATCATTTCAAGAAGGAACAATGGGATCTAGAGCACATTCGGTCGGTGAAATCCGACATGCCTCAGCGCGTTGACGCTCAGAAAGCCTGGCTAGGGCAGGCACTCGAATACTTC
Source organism: Herbaspirillum rhizosphaerae (assembly GCF_001189965.1). Taxonomy (GTDB): domain Bacteria; phylum Pseudomonadota; class Gammaproteobacteria; order Burkholderiales; family Burkholderiaceae_D; genus Herbaspirillum; species Herbaspirillum rhizosphaerae. The sequence continues at coordinate 56,981 of NZ_LFLU01000023.1, read as the reverse complement.
TCGGAGCCAGAACTGGCGGCGGTTAGCCGCGGAAGCCACGCATACGAACAGAAGTTCGCTGAACGTTTGCGCGCAGTGCGTGAGATGGAGCCCTTTGACGTTCCCGCGTTCGAGACGGTATTCAATGACGTTATCGACCGCTATGATCCTGGCTCGGATGTTGAAGTCGACAACAGCATTGGTAACTTGACACTCCTGGATGCTGGTACCAATCGAAGTTACGGGAACGCGATCTTTCCACACAAACGGCGCAAACTCATCGCGCTGGACAAGTCGGGCCGCTTCGTTCCACCATGTACAAAAAATGCTTTCCTAAAGTACTACAGCAGCAAGATCGACGAAATGTTAACCTGGAGTCGTCAGGATGCGAAAGAGCACGAGCAAGCCCTCGTGAGTTCGCTAGTACGCTTCTTCACATATGATGGAGAACACGTATGAGCGAAGCACGGCAGCATTCATTCGCGACGCTCTTTGCGAGCATCGACACAGTTGAAATTCCTATCATTCAACGTGACTATGCCCAAGGAAGAAAACAATCCATTGACGTCTTGGACGGTTTCTTGGCCTCGTTACGGGATGCATTAAGCAACGAGAACAAGCGTGGACTAGATCTCGACTTCATCTATGGGACATTTGAAGACGGCGCAGGCAGAGTACTCTCTCTGCTTGACGGCCAACAGCGTCTAACAAGTCTATTTCTTCTTCACTGGTATGTCGCAACATGCGAGGGACAGTCTGAAGACTTTAAGGCTCGCTGGACAAGAGATGGACGCTCTAGGTTCACCTACGCCACGCGGCCAAGCTCTGCTGAGTTTTTTGATGCACTTGCAAATGCTTTGGTTGTGTTGCCGGCTGAAGAGAAGTTGCGGGCTGGTGGGCTCTCCGCCAGTTTGGCCGACAGCAACTGGTTCTTCCTTTCCTGGCGCGGCGACCCTACGGTTAAATCATGCCTGGTCACGCTCAATGCCATTGCCCAGATGTTTGGCGTCACCAAGGGCATGTATGCGCTCCTTGTAGACGAGCATCAGCCTAGGATCACGTTCCACTTTCTCGACTTGGAGCGCTTCGGTCTGACCGATGATTTGTATATCAAAATGAATGCTCGGGGCAAACCGCTTACTCCGTTTGAAAACTTTAAAGCTTGGCTTGTCAGACGTGTGGCGCCAGAACCTTGGGCAAAGGGCTTTGATTTGGCGATGGACCAGAAGTGGATGGATCTTTTCTGGCGCCTCGCCTCCAAGAAGAAGGATGTACCCGTTGGACAGGTGGTTGATGATTTCTATCTACGGTTCATGTACCTGATGGCATTCTTCGATGCTTGCAATCGAATCGAACATCCTTATAGCGCGCCAAGGTCGGTCATTGAGTGGATCATGAAGTTACGCCAAGCGCGTGGCTACATCCCCCTACGAGAGCTCGAGAGCCATGGAGCCTTTAGCCCTACTACTGCGCTAATCACCACAAAGGTGTTGGACCACTTCAGCGGCTCTGTCTCTACGGCGGACTTGACAACGCTAGAGCGAGCCTTGGGGCCCACTAGTGACTACCTCGATCTTATAAAGTTTTTCTGCCTCGTTGGATGGATTGACAGCCCTGTCGTGAAGTCGGAAGTAGCAGGTCTAGAGAAAGAGCGCTCCCGGTGGGACCGTGTCACGTCAAACCTTCTCGCCAATCAGCGCATCGATGATATCTATACAGCTATCCTGGCAATCAAGGGCGTGCAGGCACTAAATCTTTATATCGGAAATCTGTATGAATCATTATCGAAAGCATCAGTACCTCCTTCCGGCTTCAGTGGTGAACAGGCAAAAGAAGAAGTCCGCAAAGCGCGACTTATTTTAGAAGATCCAGCACGGGAAGCCCTGTTCATTGAGGCCGAGATACATCCCTATCTGCAAGGAAAGATAGGATTTTTGCTTGACTTTAGCACTTCGTCCGAAGGATCTCTTGACCATGATGCATTTGCCTATTACTCGGAGCGAGCAAGAGCTGTACTTGCTACAGGTATACGTGACTCTACGCAGCACATCCTGGAGCGTGCATTATTGTCCATGAGTGACTACTTGATCGAGCGCGGTTCGTCAAAATTCTCATTCTGCCAGCCCGATGCGGGTACTTACCGCGATAGGTCAGAGAACTGGTTAAGAATAATCGGCCGGCGTGAGTTTCGAAATTTACTCGATCGCGTTGGGAACAACGCCATTATCTCGCTACAGGAAATCATTGATACTGCTGTCTGCAATGATTGGCGAAAGTATGTCGTGGCAGAGCCTCAACTTATCGATTATTGCAGAGAACGTCTCGTACATCGTAAAGGGGCGGGTGACATTTATTTGTTGTCACGAAAACGGCTTTCTGGATATCACGCAGAGATAAGGAGTTATGCGCTCTTTCTTGCATTGCAACGATCAAAGTACGCATTACCGGGAATGACTTACTACTATGCGGAAACCTATGATGACACCCAGCCTGCGCTTATACTTCAATCCGAAGGGCACATGTTAAGGGTCTATTACAGTGCTGACGCTTGGATCTGTATTGGTTCTTCCGGACAGGCCACTTTACCAGAGTCCCTTGTAAAATTCATGAACGTCCATTGTTTCAACGAAGATAAAGGCTAGACGAAAGTAGGCGCCATGAAAATGTTGATTTTCTCGCGGAATTGACCCTCTCCAATTGATCCACCTTCTAGCGCTTTGCGAAGGCAGCGATGCGATCGTACGACCTCTCGTAACCCAAGGATCGCAGCTCAAAGTGCCGCTGCGTAAGGTACGGCGCTGCTTGCGTGACTTGACCGTTTCGGTCTTTAGCCAGGTCGAGAGTTTGAGGGTGTACTCGTCCCGAGAGCCCCTGGGGACGCCTGTCTGCATAAGCTGGCCCAATGGTTTCCGCGCGGATATACCCTCTGACGGTGTTGCGTGAGATGCTTAAACGCCTGGCGATCTCTCGCAATGGGACCTGGTCACGAAGGTGCCAGCGTCGAATAATTCCAAGTAATGCCACGTCGATCACTCCGATCTCCTGCTTGTGGTGATAAGCAGAATTGTGTTTTAAACGTGAGTCAATTCCTGATGAAAATCAACAATTCGCCTTACAGAAGCGTCGCCAGGCATCGCTGCCGTACTGGTTCCCCTGATCCAACAATGAAAAACGGGCTACCGAAGTAGCCCGTTTTTTATCAAGCAATTTTTTTCATGATCTGACTGACACGGCCAGTACTGATTTCGTAGATTTCCGCAACTTTTTTCTGTGGAACACCTTGTTGCACAGCAGTTTTGATTTCTAGGTCTCGAATCTTGCGAGACATCTTGCTGGAGTCAACCTCGTAACGAGCATTCATTACACCGACTTGACGTTGCAAGCCGGTAACCTTGCGTTCCAACTGTTGAATGCGGTAGTCGCGTTCAGCTTCTTTTCCCATGGTAAACTCTCTCTAAAGGGTGGTGTTGTTCAATTTGCCGCAGGAAGGCTTCTTCCGGAAGACCTACGACGACTTGATTCTACCCTTTTTTCGTGCCTGCACACATATGTTTAATGATAGTTTAATTTTTGTAAAAATATATATTTAAAATCATAGGGTTATATTTGTTTTTTGCGCCAATTAATTTTTTGATTGGCGACGATATTTTCTCTCTCGTGAGTAATCTTGTTGTTTTGCTAATGATGTGTGCCATTATCAATAACCGCTCCCTATACTGTCGACACGGAATATCCCTGATAAGCGCTGTGGATATCAGAGCCTCGATCACATCAGATATTTCGCTAACGGATTTATAACCTGTCCTTATGGCGATTGGCAGGAAGTTCGCGATTCCGTGACCAAGATGCCTCATCACCATGCTGCAAACATCACCGCGACAAGGCTTAACGTAAAGTTCTACAACATAGACGCTACGCCTATATTGGTCGAGTATGAATGGCATAAATCTATTCCTTTAGATGGAATGATCCCGGCATCAGAAGTTGTGCCCCTTATTCTGGAAAAGGAAGTTCCCTGCTAGCAATAGTCGGAAGTGGCAGAAACATGGGAGAGCATGCGGCCTTACTTTCTTGGTGAGCCCCACGGTAGCCGTTCATCTTTATTTGTGACGCGAGAAACGGGACAACAATAAAGAAGGTTTGGGAAGCGCTAATTTACACAGGCATGTTCGGACCTATCTAGGTCTGAAATGAAGCTCAAATGGTTAGGCCTAGTAGATGATGATTGATGACCAACCGCAGAAGCTCAGAACACAAGGCTGCCGAGGAAGAGCTGCGACCGGGAATTTCAAAAAACCTGATGCCGTGACATAGAATGCTCCCAACAACATCTCACCAACTCATAGAAAAAATCTCATTAACTTGTAGAAAGATTGCGATAAAACAAAACAAAAATTCTCATTTTCTTATCGCCTCTCACATTGAGTCTTTTTGCCAGTAGTGACGGCGTAAAAAAACGGCTTGGTTCTTCAGTGAACCAGGCCGTTTTGTCGTAAGACATATTTAGTAATTTCGACAGCGCAACGAGCTTATTAAAGCAACGTAGAAGTTTCAAAATCGGTAGTGGGCTATAGAAGTAATAATCTACGGACTTACATCACGCCAAAACCTAAAAAATAAGAGAGAGAAATGGCCGGAGAAACGAGAACAGATGAAGGATTGGCAGGGAGAGACTGCGTGCCATTCTTTTCAACGGACGAGGCTCAAATAAAATTTGAGTTCTGGTATTTAGTGGCCATCTTCCTATTGTCAGTTGGCGCGATGTTATTTTTGCAGTTTGGTAACAATTGGCTTGGGATAAGGCACGATGACAAGCTGGTAGTGTTTGCGTATCTCGGTGGTTTCTTAGGCGGATGGGTTTATGACACCAAATGGTTTTATCGAGTGACCGCAAGAGGGAAAAACAATCAATATCCCTTTCGATGGCAGCCCCATAAGTTCTATTGGAGAGTTCTTACGCCATTCCTCTCGGGGTTAGTTGCACTCGCAACTTTCTTCTTAGCCACTTCGGATTTTTTACCGATTTCAATAAAACATAAAGACTCAGCACGTGCTGCATTCGCGACAAGTTTTCTACTTGGTTATTTCTCTGATTTGGTCTTAAGTCGACTTGCAGCGTGGGCAGAAAAGATTATTCCTAAATCAACGAATCATGATCAATAAATGCAATTTATGCTCAGAGTTATCAGGGCAGATTCCAGATGATTGGGACGGAATTTATAAGGGATTGGTAAGTGCCGGAAAAAACAAGATTGTTGAGTCCGATAATTTTGTAGTTGTACCCAGTGCTGGGCCGCTTAATGACTCTCACGTAATGTTAGTTCCAAAACTGCATGTAAATTCATTCGCAATATTGCCTCCTTCTTTGGTTGATGAGGCTATGCACATAATTGAGAAGCTGCAGCGCTATACAGAATTAATTTCTAATCAACGTCTTATTTTCTTTGAAAGTGGGTCAGGTACAGGAACGTCTCACGCGGGTGGTTGTATTGTGCATGCGCATATTCATTGTTTGATTGAGTCGGATGAATTTCGACGTCGCATATTCGAAGAGATTACTTTTACGTTGATAAAAGGAGAGCATTACCCGGATGCGGATTTGGTTCACGGTTATGTCTGGTATCGAGATACCGACAGTCAGTCTTACATGTGTAACGATCCACTGTTGCCTTCACAATTTCTGAGATATTTATACTCGCAGTGTGCTGGCGATATTCGAATGTGGAATTGGCGACGGCATATCAATTTTGATGGAATGTACAACGTTCTGGATAGATACAAAGATCTATCTTTCTCTTGAGTCTTTAAAGATCTTTCATGTAAGAGAAAAATAAAAAAAGGTCTGGTTCTTCAATGAACCAGACCTTTTTTATTGTGCTTCAGATTTCACATCGCAATGCTCAGCATGCTCAGTGTGAATTGCCATCCCACATCCAAGCCCATAGCCCCGGCAAATGCAGCGGCTTGGAGCGGTCTGTGACGGTGCGCGCCATGACCGCGCGCTGCAAGGCCGCGCTGTCGTCGTAAAACGGTTTCGCGGCCACCGTCAGGCCGGTCTCCTGGGCGCTGTCGAGCAGGATCTGCAGGTATTCCTGCATGTGGCGCGAGGTGTAGCGGTTGAGATCGTGGAAGGTGACTTCCACCGGGATCACGCCGTCGACCGTCGGCAATTCGCCGTCGGCAATGCGTTCGCGCACCTCGGACAACTGCCGCACGATATTCGAGCGGCGGCGCAGGCTGAAGTTGTAGCCCCAGATCTTGCCGTCGTTCAGGCTGACATCGGTCATCAGCACGTGAAAGCCATGCTGCTGATACGCGGCGAAAGTGCGCTGATCGAAATTCCAGAAAGGCGGCCGTAGAAAAACCGGGGCTGCGCCGGTGATGGACGCAATATCGGCGCTGCCGTCGGTGAGCGACTGCTCCAGCTCCTGCGGGTTCAGATGCCGGTGATTGGTATGTCCCGGCGTGCTGGTGTGGAAGCCCAGGATATGGCCTTCGTTGTGCTCACGCTGCATGATCCGGCGGCCCAGTTCGCTACCGCCGGCGCCGTGCGCACGTGTCTGTACAAAAAACACCGCCTTGATGCCGGCTTGTATCGGGTTGTTGGCGAGGTCGTCGAGGATAGACAGCGTCGGATTGAAAAAACTCGATGCGCTGGGGCCGTCGTCAAAGGTCAGCAGGAAACGAATCGGCGCCTGCACGTGCAGGCGCTGTTCGGTCAGCGGCGTCAGCGCGATCGGCGGCGCGATGCAGCCGCTCAGGCTGAGCGCGACAGCAATCGCTGACAATACAGATAAAGCGGCGGAGATGCGTTTCAAGTTGCGGACCTGTCATGTGGAACGCATGCCATCCACAGGCGTGAAATGCGTTCTTTCTCTATCGTGTCGACACATCCACAGACAAGCCGCACAGAAGTACAAAGGCCGCGCGATTATACCTGAGCGGTTTCCGCAAACTTAAGAAGCATGCGTTGCCGGAAAGCCTTTAAAACAAAAACGATTACATGGACTCGCGTCCCTGGCTGGTTGCCGCGTAAAAAGCGGCGGCAAGAAATAAATCCGGAAAAATTCTCCAAGGAGGATGACTGCATTAACGATCCTCTTCTTTACCGGCCATTTGTCGCCATTACTAGAACTCATTTCATAAATAGGCATGAGATGCGTTCTTCCCAGAAAGGGTGCTGGCAAGGCGTGCGACGCGTCGCGTGGCGGTGCCACGCGCAAGGAGCGCAACGCGGCCAGCGCCCTTTCTGGAAAGAACCCGGAGGGAGCGGCCTGTTTGGGCGAATTGCCGCGTTACGACTCGGGGTCAAGACGCCCAGTCTTGACCCCGAGTCGCGCCTTGCACTTCATCCCAAACATGGCAAGCTCGCACTCACGCCTATTTATGAAATGAGTTCTATATCTTCAGATAGCGATAGGCATTTCCCCAGAAAAAATTCTCGCGATAGGCTGCCAAAGGCCGATTGTCATCAAACATTTTCAGGAAGACGTTTAAGTAAGCGCGAGGGTGATCGACCATGGAGGGCATGTGCCAATCAGAGCCGTAACCAATCTTTTGAGAAAAATCATAGGATTCGCCATCATTGCTGGTTAATGCGTTCAATAGATTTGCTTCGAAGCGTGCGTATGCGGCATTCTGCTCGGCCGCAGATCCTTCAATCAACTCGGTGATATAGGCGAATTCACAATAGACGTTTTCGTATTTCCGACAGAGACGCGCAACATTCCATGCGTAATTACCCGGTGAGTTCCATTCAGCCTCACTGGCCACCCATCCTGGCGAGCTGAAACCGTTGTTATCGGCACGACCGCCACCGGCATGGCCAAAACACAATCTGAGTTTTGCAAATTCACCGTTATTGGCGGCGAGTAATTTTTCCCAATTTCTAGGATCTGCATTCAAGCCTTTTCGAAATCTTGTTTGGAAACCGACCGGTGTGCAATGGGTAAATACGGGGATGTCACGTGCAATGCACAAACGAAAGAATTCAAGTACACGCTGTTCGATTGCCGGGTCCTCATTTCCAATAGGCAGGTAACCCATGGCGGTATAGAACTTAAATCCTCTGAATCCTTTGGCGCAGGAACTTTCAACTATTTCCCTCCAATCTGGACGTCGCGGATCAAAGGCCGAAAAACCAAAAACACGTGTCTGATAGCGGTCGGCAAGATCTTGCATTCGTCCTAGCTGAACGCCATAAAAATCGTATTTTGGTTTTACCATTTGCGCCGGCGTCTGATTGACGACATAGGCCATCTGCATGTCCATCATATGATGCACGAACTGCAATGGCGGAAGGTCATCGCCGTAGTCGTCTATCAAAGTCTGCGCCATATGTTCTTCTGCATGCAGCATGTTGAAGAAGAACTCTGCATAGTTCTCGATCTCGTCGCGCAATGTAATCAGCTCTTCAAGCCGACGAAAGGTGGCTCTGACGATTTTCTTTGCCCACTCGCTGATATCGTCAACGCCGACAAATGAATGTTGTGAGGAATCCAGGCCACCTTCTTCGATGAGTATGTCTTCGAGTTCGCGCAGATCGGCATAGAGTTCATCACTATAAATTTGCACCATCGCCGACGCCGTGGCCGGAGAGGATTCTTTTGCCTGCGACAAATTCTGTGCGAACGGCGTTGTGAGCGTCTTCGCGGATAAGTCGGATAGCGCTTCAATATAGGCGTTGACCGAATCATCGAATTGCTTGAAATAGATCCGAGGCCGATATTCGGATTCGGTCAATCGTTCCAGCAGCTTTGCAGCACCCCTGGCAAGACGGCTTTCACTTGCGTCTTTTTCCATGGCATTGGCAATGATGCCGGCAAGCGGGAGACAGCGGGCATTGAACAGATGCGTATGCAAGTCGACAATAAGCGTTGGATGATTGGGCATGTGGTGTTCTCCAGAGGTAGATCGCGAACACGAAGAATCGGGCTAACGAAAGTTGCGAGATGCAGAAGGGGCCATCTTCATACCCCTATGAGACACGACCTCAGGTTAGCAAGCTGTTGAGGCGGGCGCCTCATGCATTTGCATGAAGTCTGAGAAAAAATTGCACATGGAATCAAACATGCGGGGTAGTAGTTCGTTGGATGCGCCAGCCGATAAAGAGCCGGCATCTTGATACTCGGTCCGCTTATCCACGCTGCATAGCAGGTGCGGATGGAGCGCCGTTTGAACGCCAATATTGCCGGAGTCGCCGGTCAGCGGACCATGCGTCGCATCATCTATACTCACCGGGCCGGCGCACTGTCGGTGTTTTCCACTTCCACCTCACTTCGTCCGAGAGAGCCGCCATGCCAGTCTCCTACCTCAGAAGCCTTGCAGGAAAAAACCGCACCCTGACCGGCAACCGGCACCTGGCCTTCGTGCTCTCCGCGATCGCCGGCGCGATCAATGCCGGCGGCTTTCTGGTGGTGGGGCAATTCACTTCGCATATGTCGGGCATTCTGTCGCTGATGGCGGAGGATGTCGCGATCGGGGCGGTGGGATTGCTGATGGCGGGCGCCGCCAGCATGTTCTGCTTCATCGCCGGGGCGGCGTGTTCGGCGGTGATGATCAACTGGGCGCGCAAGCGGCGGCTGGAAGCGGAATACGCCATGCCGCTGATCGCCGAAGCGATCCTGCTGCTGTTCTTCGCGCTGCTCGGCGGCAACATCACCAGCGTCGAATGGCTGTTCGTGCCCGTGACGGTGATGCTGCTGTGCTTCATCATGGGTCTGCAAAACGCCATGATCACCAAACTCTCGCGCGCGGAAATCCGCACCACGCATGTCACCGGCATGGTCACCGATATCGGCATCGAGCTGGGCAAGGCGCTCTACTGGAACAGCAAGCGCCATCCCGATCTGCACGTCCATGCCGACATCGGCAAACTGAAAAACCTGTCGACGCTGGTGCTGTTGTTCTTCGCCGGCGGCGTGGCGGGCGCGCTCGGTTTTCGCCACATCGGCTTCACCTTCACGCTGCCGCTGGCGGCGATGCTGATCCTGGTCACGCTGGTGCCGGTGCTGGACGATGTGCGCCGTATGCAGAGCCTGCGGAAATAGCATTGCCGCGAGGTTCGCTATTCCGATGAAAAAAGGCCTGCGCGGATAATCCGGCAGGCCTTTTCCGTAGCGCGACGGGAGCGTGTTTCAATCCTGCTTGATAGCGTCGCCCGGTCGGCGTGATCGCAAGCGTTTCACCACGATGACGCCGAGCGTGCCGATCCCGGCCAGGAAGGCCAGCAGCAGCGCGACGCTGACGGCGCGATGCGTCGCCACCCAGTGCCGCGTCTTCTTCCACGCCTGCACATACGGGAAGCGGCTGGCGGCCTTGAAATCCGGCTCCACGCAGTTCTGCCCGAAGTCTGCGGAAAACGGCACGGCCGTGCCTTCTTTCACGTAGCGGCGATACAGCGCCGGCGCCAGCGTCGCGTCGTAGTAGACGAAGCCGGTGCCCTGGCACAGCACCGCAGCAAACGCCTGCGAGCGCGGCGGCAAGGCATCTGCCGATTTCATGATGTAGTCGACGGCGATGTTGCGGTAGTGATAGCGGACGTTGGGTTTGCTTTCGCTGGCGGCGTAGCGTTTGCGTTCGTCGTCGGTGACGAAGGAACCGGGCAGTTCAAGTGCGGCGCGTTGCGCCGGGGTGTCGATGGTGACGGTTTTTTTGGCGTCGCCATAGTAGAGATTATCGACGGTGCGACGGCCGGGGCCGAAGCCGAGCATGCCGTCCATGCCGGCGTAGTCGGGTGCCTGCTCGTATCCCATGATGTCCAGGCCGCGCCGGCGCGCCAGCGTCGCCGCTTCGTACCAGGCCTTGGCGCGATTGACGGCGCGCCATGCATGGGCAGCGTCGTCCAGCGCATCGCCGTAGGCTTTGGCGGTCGCGCGATAGCGCCAGTTCGCCAGCGTGCTCTTGCCGTCGCTGTAGTTCTGTTCCATCGGGGCGTAGCGCATGTCCTGGTCGTCGGGGAAGTAGGGCAAGGCGTCGGCGACGCGTCCTTCGCGCACCAGCCGGCGCGCCAATAAGCGGCGCAGGTAGTCGGAGATCTGTACCGGATGCGCGCTCAGCCATTCGTAGTATTGCTTGTCGGGCGTCGTCGGAAAATTCTGCGGCGCCGCCGGCACCGGTGTAGCGGGGACGTGCGCATCGACATAGGTTTTCAGCTCGTCGACCGTCAGTACGCGCTCGGCCAGATACCAGGTGTCGCCGCTGTAGTCGCTGTAGAGAGGATGACTCAGACTGGCGTCCTTGCCGTCGCGGTTCTGGCTGGCCTTGGTGACGCTGTACAACTGGTCGAAGGCTTCGACGTATTGTCCGCGCGATAGCGTCAGCACGCTTTGCTCGGCCTTGATCAGGCCCAGCGAAGCGGGTTCGACGCTGGCGTCGGTTTGCGGAAAGGCTTTGGATGCTTCCGCGTAAGCCTGCGCCGCAGCAGCGACGTCGCCTTTGCGCAGGGCCAGCTTGGCGCGCACCCAGCTGGCCAGCGCGCTGTGCTGCTTGTCCGCCAGCGTCTGCGCCAGGTCGTAGTAGCCGCTGCGATAGGCCAGCGCCGCTACGCGGTCGGCGTCGGCGATGCGGGCGATGCCTTGCTTCTGCAATGCCGCCACCAGCGACGGCAGCACCGGATTGACCTTGGCGCCTTTGTCGCCTCTGGCAGCGTCGACGTAGCCGTAGCCGCCCCACGAGGCATCGTATTCAGCGGGCTGGCTGGCGTTGTCGCCGCTCATGTCGCCCACGCGCGCCAGCGCATAGCTGACCAGCAGACGCTGCGAGAGCGGATCGTCGATCAGCTTTTGCGCACGCTCGGTATCGCTCAGCGCCCAGGCCGCGATGCTGCGCAGCGATTGCACGCCGCTGTCGGAATTGTGCGCCGCCTGTTGGGCGTACAGATGGATGGCTTGCTTCAGATCGACGGCGGGGATGGCGTCGGCGCAGGGCGCGGCGTTGACGAAGTCGGTGTAGCTGCACAGGGCCGCGCTGCTGGCGAGAAACACGCGCGCCTGTTCTCCGTAGCTGGCTACCGCCAGACCGTTGGGATCGAGCGCGCCGTCGGCTGCACGAGTACGCGCCAGTGCGTAGGCCTGCGTCGCTTTCGTACGTTCTTCGGTTGGCTTGCCGCCGGCGCCGAACATCGCGCCGGCATGGCTCTGTCCGAGCATGTAAGCGGCCCACACGGCGCGCTTGTCGCCATCCGCCTTGGGCAGATCGAGCACGGCCTGGAAGCGCTTCACCGCACGCGCGCCATTGTCGCCTGCGGCAAGATAATCCACGGCGCCGGCCGCATACAAACGCACCGCCGGCGGCAGGTCGGCGCCTTGCGCGTACGCAGCGTCGCCGTCCTTGAGCGCGCGTACGGCCTTGAGCTGCGCACGTTGCGCGGGCGTCATGAAGGTCGCATCGACGGCGTCGGCGGCGGTGAGCTTGTCGGGCGATGCGTAGGCGTTTTCATTTTCGTTGACTTGCAATTGGTCGCTAACCTTGACCAGATGCGAAGCCTCGTAAGCAAAGGAATTGGCCGGCGTCGCCTTCAGCGTGCCGGCACGGTCGTCCAGCACCTGCAGCGGAAACTCAGGGCCGCAGGCGATCACGACCGCGGCGCCGAAAGGGAGCGCCAATGCAGCGGCGATACGAAGGTGTTTGATGTTCACGTTCATGTTCAAGTTAGCGTTCCACATGGAGTTGGATGTCTGGTTGCTGGCAGCGCACCCAGCCGATGTTGCGTTGGTAACCGGCGCGCAATAAGCCTTCGCGCGTGCGCCGCAGATATTTGCCCTTGGCGTCCGCCTCCAGGGCGTAGCCGTTGATGCCGTCGGCGGCGCTGCATGCCGCATCGATGCGCACCACCGGCGGCAGCGCGCTGTCGGCGTTGCCGGTGTTGCGTAGCGTGAGATCGTGCAGGCCGGCCTGCGCGTTGGGCATTACCTCAACCGTGAGGGACGACGTCAATGGCCGGCGCGCCAGCACAGCTTGCCAGGTCGTCGGGCTCCAGTTGCGCACATCGTCCTCGGTCGGCAGGCGGAACCAGACCACGCCGATCAGGCCCGGCGAAGGATCCTTGTCCAGTTGCGCGAGGAAGGCGCTCACCGCGGTCGGCGATGCCGCCAGTTCCTGCGAAGTCTCGCCGGAAGCCAGCAGAGGGCGCTCGCTTTCCACCGCGCTGATGCGGCCGTTGTCGTCCCAGCTCACGCGCGTGCTGTAAGAGGGCAGCGCCACGCGCCAGGGATGTGCGGTCTGCTTTGCATAGGCTTTCAGCCAGGCATGCGCGCGCTCGGCGTCGAACAAGCCCTGGCGTGGATTCATCACGGCGTGCACTTGCAGTACGGATTCGTCCGCCACGGCCAGCAGCTTGCTGAGCTCGGGGCTGTTGAGCCAGGTCGGCAGGGCGGTGATGGAGAGCGTGGTGTCGCGATCCAGGCTTTGCCGCAGACCGGTCAGAAAATGGCGATAGGCCGGCAACTGCGACGTCGGGCAATCGTAGTCGATTTCCACGCCGGTCACCGTCACGTTCTGTTGCCGCCAGCGCGTGAGCAGGTCGGCGACGCGGGTTTGCGTGGCGGCATCGAGCCTGTCGGTCTGGCCGTCCAGCCGCACCACCATCACGACGGCATGCGTGGTCGTGCGCAACGCTTGCCAGTCGGGGGAGGCAGTCTTCCACTGACGCTGCGGAGTCAGTTCCGCAGCCAGCACGCGCCAGCCGCCGACCAGCTGATCGCTGGCCTGCATGGCGCCGGCGACGGCAGGACTCCATTGGCGCTGCCAGATATAAGCCTGCTGCGGGAGGACATCCGGCACGCGTTGGCAGGCCGCCAGCAACGCGCCGCACGAAGAGAGGACAAGCAAAAGAAAAACGGAACGCAGGCGCCGGTATCGGTAGCGATGCGGCAAGCCGAATGTTGAGCAGCGCAGCATGTGTGGTGTGTGGGATTGCCGGTTTGGAATCGGGTCTGGCGCTGCGTCGTCTGCAGGGATGCGTTACTGGCTGCCATTCTAGTTTATCCGTCCGGCCTTGCGCTGAGGCGCAGCGGATTTATTCGCGGATGTTGCGTCGTCGATGCGGGCAGGGGGGAGGGAAGATGGAAAAGAGGAGCCGCGCTTCACTGCCTGATTGAGTACTCAGGCAGTGAAGCGCGAAGGACATTACCGATGTCGCAGAGGCTTACGCCGCGCCGCGCGTATCCACGTAGACCGCATACAGCGAATGACTGCTGGCCATGAACAGGCGGTTCTTCTTGGCGCCGCCGAACACCAGGTTCGGGCAGCGTTCCGGCAGGTGGATGTGGCCGATGGCCTTGCCTTGCGGCGTGAAGACGCGCACGCCGTCCAGCTCGGCCGCGTTGGCGTCGAGCGCGCCGTTGCTGCCCCAGCCGCACCACAGGTTGCCGTCGACGTCGACCTTGAAGCCGTCGATGGCGCCCGGGCCGTTGGCGTCCACCGCCAGCGTGCGCGAACCCAGCCTGGTGCCGTTGTCGGTCAGCTGATACGCCCAGATCACGCGGTTCGGCGTGGCGCGCGATTCGACGATGTAGATGACTTTTTCATCGGGCGAGAAGGCCAGGCCGTTGGGGCCGGCCAGGGCGTCGGTGATCAGGCTCAGCTTGCCGCTCTGGCCGTCGATGCGATAGACCGCGTGCGGCAGTTCCGAGGCCTGCTTGTCGCCTTCCCATTCGCCGGCGATGCCGAACGGCGGATCGGTGAACCAGATCGAGCCGTCCGATTTGCAGACGATGTCGTTGGGCGAGTTGAAGCGCTTGCCGTTGTAGTTGTCGGCCAAGACGGTGATGCGGCCGTCGTATTCGGTGCGGGTGATGCGGCGGGTCAGATGTTCGCAGGCGATCAGGCGGCCCTGGCGGTCGCGCGCCAGGCCGTTGGTGAAGTTGGCCGGATTGCGGAACACCGAGGTCGTACCGGTGACTTCGTCCCAACGCATGATGCGGTTGTTGGGGATGTCGCTGAACAAGAGATAGCGGCCGTCGCCGAACCAGACCGGGCCTTCGACCCAGCGGAAACCGGTCGCCAGTTGCTCGACCGTCGAGCTGTACAGCCGGTATTTCAGGAAGCTGTTGTCCAGCACCTGCACGTTGGGATCGGGGTAGCGCTGGCTGGCCTTGAAGTCGAAACTCTGGGCCCTGGCGGTCAGGGCGGTGGCGGCCATGGCCAGGCCGCCGAGCAATGTTGTACGACGAGTTGCGTCGAAATTGCTGGTTTTCTTCTTGTCTTCTTGATTCATCGTTGTCTCCATGTGGGAAAAGAAACCCGATTCTTCCGGCGTCGGAGAGGGCCCGGCAATCCGGAGAAATCAGGCTTGATCCTGCTATTCCATATAGGCATGAGCTGCGACGGCAATGCCGGTGCGGCATGTCGCAAAGAGGGGATGAGGCTGTCTCCTGGGTGGCAGGTCTTGGCGTTTGGCCAGCCCGTCCATACTTATATGTTGTCGTACATCATATAAGCTGTGGAAGGGATTGGCAACGCCAATTTTCCGCAAGGGAATAGCGTATCAAGGGAAGGGCGCGAACCGGGATGCCGGCGTGTCAGGTCGCACTCTCGCCCTGCCGCATCAGATTCGCCATCCAATCCACCAGCACGCGCACGCGCCGCGACAACTGCCGCTGATGCGGATACAGGATGGACACCGCCATCGGCGCCGGGCGGAACGCCGCCATCACTTCGACCAGCCGTCCGTCATTCAACTGCTGCTGCACGTGATAGCGCGGCAGCTGCACCAGCCCCAGGCCGCCTTCGCAGCAACTGACATAAGCCTCCGCATGGCTCACGGCGACCTGGCCGGGCAGGCCGATGCTGTGCGTTTCGCCATCGGCGAGAAAGTCGAACGGCAGGATCTTGCCGCTGACCGACGAAAAGTAATTGACCGCCTGATGCCTGCCGAAGCTTTCCAGCGAATCCGGCTCGCCGTGCTTGTGCAGATACGCCGGACTGGCCACCGTGACCTGCTGCAGCCGCGCCACACGCCGGATCACCAGGCTGGAGTCGCGCGGCTCGCCGGCGCGCAGCACGCAGTCGTAGCCCTCGCGCACCAGATCGACGGCACGGTCGCCCATGCCGATTTCCAGCTCGATCTGGGGATACTGCGCGCAGAACTCCGGCAGCCGCGGCAGGATGAAATGCATCGCCAGCGATTCTTGCAAGTCGATGCGCACCTTGCCGCGCGGGTTGGACGCGGCGGCGCTGAAGGCCGATTCGGTTTCTTCCAGATCGGCCATCAGCTGCACGCAGCGCGCGTAATAGGCGTTGCCGTCCAGCGTGGCGCTGACCTGGCGCGTGGTCCGCTGCAGCAGGCGCACGCCCAGCCGCGCCTCCATCTGCTTGATGGTGTGGGTCACCGTGGCGCGCGGAATGTGCAGGTCGTCGGCCGCCTTGGTGAAGCTGCCCAGCTCCACGATACGGGTGAACACGCGCATTGCGTCGAAACGATCCATGGGCAAGCCTCGCGCTTATTGTTGGTGAATTTTGAATAGTGATAGCAATTTAAGCATATTTATCCAAAACCAACCAGAGTCCACAATGGCTTCACTGACTCGCTAAGCAGCGGTCACAAGAAGTAAATCCACCCATTTATTCACGATCAGGAGCACATCATGGAACAAGCACAACAAGTCGCCATCGTCACCGGCGCCTCGCGCGGCATCGGCGCTGAAATCGCCAGACAGCTCGGCAAGGAAGGCTACGCCGTCGTCGTCAACTACGCCGGCAACGCGGCAGAAGCGCAAAAGGTGGTCGACGCCATCGCTGCCGATAACGGCAAGGCCATCGCCATCCAGGCCGACGTCGCGGACTCGTCCGCCGTCAATGCCCTGTTCGACCAGGCCATCGCCGCCTTCGGCCGCGTCGACGTGCTGGTTAACAACGCCGGCATCATGCCGCCCAAGCTGCCGATGCTGGCCGACACCGACGACGCCACCTTCGACCGCCTGATCGCGGTCAACCTCAAGGGCAGCTTCAACACCATGCGCGCCGCCGCCACCCGCTTGCAACAGGGCGGCCGCATCGTCAATTTCTCGACCAGCGTGATCGGCCTGGCGATGCCGGGCTATGCGGTCTACGCCGCTACCAAGGGCGCGATCGAAGTCATGACCAACATCTTCGCCAAGGAGTTGCGCGGCAAGCAGATCACCGTCAACGCCGTCGCACCTGGCCCGACCGCCACCGCGCTGTTCCTCGACGGCAAGACGCCGGAACTCGTCGAGCGCTTGTCCAAGGCTGCACCGCTGGAACGCCTGGGTTCGCCGGATGACATCGCCAAGGCAGTGGCTTTTTTAGCGGCGCCCGGCAGCTGGATCAACGGCCAGACGCTGCGCGCCAATGGCGGCCTGGTGTAAACCCGAGACGGAATTTCAAGGAAAAATCATGAACAAATCAATCATCCTCGTCACCGGCGCTTCGGCCGGCATCGGCAAGCTCACCGCGCGCTCGCTGGCGCAAGCAGGTCACACGGTCTACGCCAGCATGCGCGACATCCAGGGCCGCAACGCATCCAAGGTGCGCGAACTGCAAGACTGGAGTTTTGCGCTCGGTCTCGATGTGCGCGCCGTGGAACTCGATGTGCTGTCGCAAGATTCCGCCGACGCCGCCGCGGCAAAAATCATCGGCGAGCAGGGCCGCATCGACGTGGTCGTGCATAACGCCGGCCATCTGGTGGTCGGTCCGACTGAAGCCTTCACGCCGGAAGAAATGATCAAGGTCTTCGACACCAACGTGCTCGGCGCTCAGCGCGTCAACCGCGCTGCGCTGCCTTATATGCGTGAACGCCAGTCGGGTTTGCTGCTGTGGGTCAGCAGCACCACGGTGCGCGGCGGCTTTCCGCCGTTCATGGGGCCGTACGCCGCCGCCAAGGCCGCGATGGATTCGATCGCCGTGACGCAGTCGTATGAGTTGGCGCGCTTCGGCATCGAAACCTCGATCATGGTGCCGGGCGCATTCACGCATGGCACCGATCATTTCCCCAACGCCGGCAAGCCTGCCGACCAGAAGACCGCCGATGCCTATGCGCGTTATGCCGGGCTGATGGATCAGGTCGGCGCTCGGCTGTCGGCGCTGTCGCCCGCCGATGCGGATCCGCAGGCGGTCGCCGACGAGATGACGCGCATCGTCAACTTGCCGGCCGGCCAGCGTCCGTTCCGCGCGGTGGTGGATTTCATCGACGACGGCGCCGGCGCGGTGACCGATGTGGCCGAGCGCGTGCGCGAAGAATTCGCACAGCGCATCGGCATCGACGACCTGCTGCATCCCGCAGTGATCGCCTGATTTCATCCGATCGATTGCAGCCCTATTGCCTTGAGTGAAGGAGATCGACATGCACAGCGTTCAAGTCATCCTCGGCGGATTCGCCCTGTGGACCAGCCTGCTGCTCGCCCGCAGCATGTGCGACCTGCGCGCGGGCGACGGCGCGCTGTACATCGTCTTTTGCGCGCTGTGGTTTGCAGCCGCGGTCGTCAACATGGCGATAGGGATCTACGGCGCCGGCTATTCGTTTGCTGAAGAGTTGCCGTACTTCCTGCTGGTGTTCGGCGTGCCGGTGATGGGCGCGGCGAGTTCGGTGATGATGTGTCGTGGCCGGTAAGCGGCGGCAGCGGTTGCCACAACAGCCATCGCAGCGGTGACGGCAAGCATCGCGGCCATGTGCACGCCTACCGCAGCCAGCGCCAGCAGCAGCGAGCCGGATGCCGTGATCTCACGCGCCGGTGAGTTGCTCAGACACAGGGGCACGAGCGCCGGCACCAGCATCAAGCCGGCGCCATGCAGGGTAGACATCAGGCAAGACCAGAGCGCCAGTCCCGCATGCGTCGACGGCGTCCGGGCCGGCCTGGCTTTGTGTCCCGACAAGCGACAGGCGGCGTATAACGCCAGGGCCGCCAGCAACACGCCCGCCGCGACTTTCCACGTAATGCGCTCCATCTCCATGCCCAGCGCCACCGCAACGGCCACCAGCGCGACCGATGCGGCATGTCCGACGGCGATCGGCATCAGTGTGGGCAACAGCGCGCGCAAGGCCTGCCTCCGGTTGCGCGAGCGCAGGCCCCAAGCTACGGCGAACATCCAGCCGGTGCAGGGGTTCAATCCGTGCAGGGCGCCTGCGCCTGCCACCGCCAGCCATGGCCAGAATGTCGACATGACATGCTCGCGCGCTAAGGCGAAGTCAGGTGCGTGAGTGGCAGCATGCGCCACTCATTGCCGCCGGTTTGGCCGCGCTTGATTCGTAGCGGTCGTGATGGCGCACCCATGCCATCCTGTGAGCGACGTCGCCTTCGTCGCGGCCCTTGGGCGTGAGGTCCATCATGCTGTAGGCGCCGATCATCACTTCCACGCCGCGGCCGAAAGCGGAATAGGTGTGGAACACTTCGCCCGCCTCGTTCTTGTAAAACACGCTGATGCCCGGTGCTTCGCTCGCAGGGAAGAAGCGCGCGCCGTAGTTGTAATAGACCTCGCCCTTGGCCTGTTCTTGCGGCGTGAAACTGACTGCGAAGTCGAAATTGAAATCGCTGTCGTGTGAGGATGCCCACGGAAATTGCCAGCCCATGCGTTGGCGGAAGCCTTCGATCTCGGCCAGCGGCGCGCGCGAGACGGCGACCGGCGTGATGTCGCGCTGCTTCAGGTGCACGTTCATGCCGTCGGCATGGTCCGCCATGAAAGAGCAGCTCGGGCAGCCCTGTTCCCAGCCCGGCCCGAACATGAAGTGCTGCACCAGCAGCTGGCTGCGTCCGTCGAACAGTTCGGCCAGCGTGCGCCGGCCGGCGGGCGTGTCGAAGACATAGTCTTTGGTGACGCGCTCCCACGGCAATGCGCGGCGTTCGCGGGCGATCTCGTCGCGCAGGCGGGTCAGTTCTTTTTCGCGCGCCAGCAGCGCTTTGCGCGCGCTCAGCCATTGTTCAGCGGAGACGACGGGGTGGGGTTGGGTGACTGCCTGGTCGGTGATGCTGTTCATGGTGTTCTCCTGATTTAAAGAGTCTTTAAGCTTGTCGATGGACGTGCACGATCCCGCCGTGAGGCCGACAAGATCGTTGTTGCTGGAGGAAAAAGTGACAGCGGGCGTCGGCAGAAGAGTTCTGCGCCCGGCTGACGGAAGATCAGGCGCTGTTTGCCTTCGGCCGCCGTACGGCGCGCACTTTGCCGCTCAGGCCGCCGCCGCAGTAGAACAGATCGGCGCCGTCCGATTCCAGCCCGCTGACGCCGGTGCCGGGCGGCATCGCCAGCCGTTCCAGCACGTCGCCGGTGTCGGGATGGATGCGGCGCAGTTCGCTTTCTTCGGCTTCCCAGGTGCCGTGCCACAGCTCGCCGTCGACCCAGGTCACGCCGGTGACGAAGCGGTTGGAATCGATGGTGCGGATGATGGCGCCGGTGGCCGGATTGATCCGGTGGATCTTGCGGTCGCGATGCTGGCCTACCCACAGGCTGCCTTCGGCCCAGGTCAGTCCCGAGTCGTTGCCATGGCCCGGGGCCGGGATCGACGCCAGCACCTTGCCGCTGGCGGGGTCGATCTTGTCGATGCGCTGTTCGGCGATCTGATACAGGTAAGTGCCGTCGAAGGCGGTGCCGGCGTCGCAGGGATGCGTGAGTGTGCGCGTGGCTTCGCCGCTGGCCGGGTCGAAGGCGATCAGCGCGGCGCCGGTGGCGGCCCAGACCTGGCTGCCGTCGTGCGTCACGCCGGCCACGCGGTCGGTACCGGGGAAGGGACCGTATTCGCGCACGATCTCGGCGGGTCGGGTTGCTACTTCAGCTTTGCTGCGTTTCTGGCTCATCGTCGGCTCCTTCGGTTTCTTGTCGGCAGTGTGGTGTGCGCCGTTCCCCGGCGCTGCAAAACAACATGAGGCAACTTTATGCCATCGGCAGCGCAGCGGGGAGTAACAAGATTGTCGTGAATCCTGCCAGCGGCGGCGACAGCCAGCGCTGCGTGCGCGCCCGGCCGATCGAGCGCACGCGGCCTTCGGCTTCCAGCTCGGCCAGTGCGCGCTGCACGGTGCGCTGGCTGGCGTCGAGGGCCAGCGCCAGCGCCGAAGTCGACCACGCGGCGCCGTCCGACAGCAGCGCCACCAGCGCGCCCTGGTCGCCGTCGACAGGCGGCGCCAGCACCGCCACGGTGCGCTGACCGAGCGGCCTGAGAACGAAGCCGCGCGGCGTCGCTTCGATTTGCGCCAGCGCGGCGACGAGCGCGCGCAGGCGGCCGATTTCAACGCGCAGGCGCGCCCGGTGCGAATCATCCGGATCGCGGGTGCGGAAGGCGTGGGCGATCAGGTCTTCCCGCGTCATTTCGCAGGGCCAGGCTTCGGCCAGTGCGCGCGCCAGCGAGAACAGTATCGGTCGCCGCGCCAGCGATTGCCAGGCGGCGCCGACGCCGATGCTGATACTGCGGCGGCAGGCATCCACCACCAGCGTGTCGGAAGCCAGCAGCGCCGCGACCTCATCGAGCCGCAGGGTTTGCTCGCCGTCTGCGCCCAGACGCCGGGCGGCAGGGCGATCCAGTATGGCTTGCACATCGGCGACTTCGGCCAGCAGCGCCGGCACGCGTGCATGGCGGGCCGCCAGGTGCGCGCGCGCAAGCGCCTGCCGCGCCGGCTCCATGCGCAAGGAGCGCAGCGCCAGTTCCGCCGCCGTCAATGCGGCAACGGCCGCCAGCGACGGCGACAGGCCGCGTGTATCGAGCGTATTGAGGGGCGCCAACGCACTTTCGGCTTCTTCCAGACGGCCCAGCAATAGCAGACGGCGCGCTGTAATCAAGCGCGCCTGCAAGGCATTGGCGCGATCGGCATGCGCTTCCAGCGTGGCCAGCGCCGCCGTCAGCGTACGCGGCGAGCCGCCGATGTCGCGTTCGGCCAGGGCCACTTCCGCTTCGGCGACGACGCAGCGGGCGCGGGCCAGCTCTTCATGCGCACCGAAGCCGCGCGCGGCGCGCCGCAGCAACTCGCGTGCGCGCAGCAGTTCGCCCAGCCGGGCCATGGCGATGCCGCGCAAGGCCAGCGCCGGCGGGTCGTCGCGCAGGGCGACGTGTTTGAGTGCGCCCAGCGCATCGCCGGCGGCGAGCGCACGCGCAGATGCGGCGATCAGGGAATCCATGGCGAGAGCATACACCGCGGGCTTGCGTGTGGAGCTGGCGGATTTACCGCGCCGTGGTCATGGCGGCGGCCTCCGACAGCAGCCAGTCGCGGAAGGCCGCGATGCGCGGCAAGCTTGCGCATTCCGGGCGCGAGACCACGTAATACGCCAGCGGCGATGCGCACGAGACGGTCTTGAACAGACGCACCAGGCGGCCCGAGGCCAGGTCGTCGCGCACCATCACGCTGCGCCCCAGCGCCACGCCATGGCCGTCGACGGCGGCTTGCAGTACGGCAGCGGAATTATTGATCTGCAGGCCGCGTTCCGAATCGACGCCGGAAAATCCGGCAGCATCCAGCCAACTGCGCCAGGTCTGAAAACCGGGATGGTTTTGCATCGACAGATCGTGGATCAGCGTGTGGCCGACCAGCGCCGAGGGATCGTGCATGGCGCCGTGGTGCGCCAGATAGCCGGCGGAACAGACCGGATAGATTTCTTCCTCCATCAGCTTGACCGCCGTCAGCCCCGGCCATGCGCCTGCGCCATAACGCACGCCGACATCGATGCCGTTGGCGAGGAAGTCGAGCGCCTTCAGGTTGGTGTCCAGGCGCAGATCGGTTTCCGGATACGCCGACTGAAAAGCTTCAATGCGCGGCAGCAGCCATTTGGCGGCAAACGCCGGACTGACGGTTACCGTCAGCACGCCGCTGGTCGACCCCTCCCTGAGCAACCCCAGCCCGGTCGCCAGACGGTCGAAGCCGGCGCGGATATCCGGCAGGGCCTTTTGCGCGGTGTCGGTCGGCACCAGCCGTGCGTTGCCGCTGCTGCTGCGCGAGAACAGCGGCGCACCCAGCCACTCTTCCAGCCCGCGCACTTGTTGTCCGACCGCAGCCGGCGTCACGTTCAGCTCCGCCGCCGCTGCGGAAAAACTCTGGTGCCGGGCGCTCGCCTCGAAGGCGCGCAGGGCGTTGAGATAGATGGGGTATTTCATCTGATGAGATAGTTTTTCTTTGTCGGTGCAATGGAATATCTGATTTGTCGGCGTCTTGCCGAAATTTCATACTGTGTCCGTTACTGCAACAGATCAGCCTGAGCGGACGCGATTTCTGCCAGGCACAGGCAAACACTCATTCTGAAAGGATACATCAAATGCATAGTTTTTCTTCCAAGGTCGCGATCGTCACCGGCGGTGGCTCGGGCATCGGCAAAGAGGTCGCCAAACGTCTGGTAGCGGCCGGCGCATCGGTGGTCATCGGCGGCCGTGACGCCGCCAAACTGAAACAGGCGGCACAAGAGATCGACGCCAGCGGCGCTAAAGTGCGCTACGTGGCGGGCGACATCGCCGCACCGGCAACCGCGCAGGCGCTGGTCGCCGCCGCGACGGAAGCGTTCGGCGGCGTCGACATCCTGATCAACAACGCGGGTGTGTTCAAACCGAAAGCCTTTCTTGACGTCAACGAGCAGGAATACAGCTGGTTCCTCGACATCATTCTCAAAGGCAAATTCTTCATGGCGCAGGCCGCAGCCAAGGCGATGCAACTGCGCGGCGGCGGCGCCATCGTCCAGACCGGCTCGCTGTGGGCATTGCAAGCCATCGGCGCGACGCCGTCGGCGGCGTATTCGGCAGCCAATGCCGGCGTGCATGCGCTGACGCGCAACCTGGCCCTGGAGCTGGCGCCGCTGAATATCCGCATCAACACCGTCGCGCCTGCGGTGGTCGAGACGCCGGTCTACAACACTTTCATGAGCGACGAGCAGGTCAAGGAAACGCTGCCGTCCTTCAACAGTTTCCACCCGCTGGGGCGCAACGGCCAGCCGGCCGACGTCGCCGAGGCGATGCTGTTCCTGGCGTCGACCAATGCCTCGTGGATTACCGGCGCCGTCTTGCCGGTGGATGGCGGCGTCACTGCCGGCCGCAACTGATCAGATAGAGGAGCAGCGACATGATGATGAACTGGAACGGCTATCGCGACCAATTGCTGGCGCGCGTCGGCGATCTCGCCAAACTGAGCCCGGATGTGGTGCGCGGCTTGCAGACCCTCGACGGCGCCGGCGCCAAAACCGGCCACCTCGACGGCAAGACGCATGAGCTGATCGCGCTGGCGGTCGCCGTCACGACCCGTTGCGACGGTTGCATCGCAGTGCACACGCAGGCGGCGGTCAGGCACGGTGCGTCGCGCGAAGAAATCGCCGAAGCGCTGGGCGTGGCGATTGCATTGAATGCGGGCGCCGCCGTGACGTATTCGGCGCGCGTGCTGGATGCGTACGCTGCGCTGGAACAGGCGTAAAACCAAGAGTGAAGACCGGCGCAGATTTTCAGATGTCAGAATCCCTGTTCAGGATCTGCGCCGGCACGGAATAAGCTGGACGGCTGCGTCGAAACGGGCAGGGCGTCTATGCCGGCGGCGACTGCCGGGACAGAAAACTGCGTCCCTTTTCGGTGAGCGAGACCATGCCGGACATTCCCGCAGCAGAGTCGACGAAGCCGTCGGCGCAGGCGTCTTCCCATATGGTCAGCCGGGGACAGGTGCTTTTCCAGACTTCCAGGACTTCAGAGTAAGACGGCTTGCCTTGTTCAATCCAATGCAGCATTTGCATCGTCAATGCATCGTGCGACCGCTCCATATGTCCTCCGTGAAGAGTAGGCCATATCCAGTATCGTTCGCCATGCTGAGATCGGCAAGGGAGTTGATGCGCGTTTTTGCTTTGCACTTCGTCAAGCTTGCCGGTCTGCAAAATATGCAGCGCGGTCCGTCGTGACGCAATTCCTTAAGCGCGATTTGCCGGAAGCTCGACCGTAAAGATGGTCCCCGATTCCGTACTCGATTCCACCTTGATGCTGCCGCCATGCGCGAGCGCCACTTCGCGCGCGATGAAAAGTCCCAGGCCGAGGCTTGTTCTCGGGCGTCCGTCGTTGCCGGATTCGGTCGGCAGTTGCACCAGCGGCCTGAAGATGGATTGCAGCGATTCGAACGGAATCTCTGTGCCGTAATTCTTGACGCTGACCACAATCCCGATGTCGCTGCTGCGCGCATCGAGCGTCACAGGCCGCTCGGAGGTGCCGTACTGGGCGGCGTTAAGCAGCAGATTGGAAAACAGCTGGTGCATGCGTACCGCATCGAAAGAACCATTCAGGTCGCCGTCGGTGTGCAATTCGAATCGCATCTTGGGATGCATGGAACCGGCTTCTTCCACCACCGACCGGAACACATCGAGCAGATCGGTCGGCAGGCAGAGCGTAGGCATGCCGTTGCCCAGCTGTGTGCGCGTATAGCCGAGCAGATCGTCGACCATGGCGTTCATCATGCGCGCACTGCGCTTGATGCGGGCGCCGAGTTCCATGACTTTTTCCGCAGGCAGGATGGCATGCATCATCAGGTCGGCGGTCAATCCCATCGTGGTCAATGGCGCCCGAAGGTCGTGCCCGAGAATGGCCAGGAACAATTCCCTGGTGTGATCGGCGCGCGCGGAAAACGTCAGCACCGATTCGCTCAGCGCCTGGTCGATGGCTTCGTTGAAGCGCACCATCTGCTGTATCGTCTCGCCGGACATCGTCTCTACCTGCGGCAGCCACAGGCGCAACACCGTCGCGCGCAAGGCGCGATATTCGGCACTGACCTGCAGCAAGGAAAAATCGCCGGCCTGGCGCAAGGCGCCGTGTATCGATGCGGCGCTGCGCTGCGAATACAATCCCGGCGCCAGCCCTTGCGATTTCAATTGCTGCTGTTCAGGATTTTGCAGCGTTTCGATATCGACGGCGATGGCCTGGAGAATTTCCCGTGCATGGTCGCGCAAGACCAAATCGGGTTTCTGATGTGCGTTACCCGACAAGACATGCGCGAAGCGTTCCCACTCCGCCAGGATGTCGTTCATGTGTTTGGTGATGAAATAGTACAGCTTCATGTCGCTCTTTCTTGACGCATTGCGCACCGGCGCTCGAATATTCGCCTGCCTGCGCGCTCAGGCGCAGGAAAGGGTCAGGGGACTTGCGGGTAAGAATTGAATCCAGGTTTGTGTGCTCCGGTCACACGCGGCATGGCTGGATCCGATGCAGGTTGAATCAGCGTGCGCGCATGCCGGCGCGACGACGATGATGCAAGAAGAGGGATGCATGTTTGTTGCTTCACAACACCATGTTGCGGGCAACGATTGCGTGAGTGTACGTCAATTTGACGAGATCGAAAAAGTCGGGACGATGGCGCGAGCGCCGGGCATCCGATGCGGTTGCCGACCGGCAGGTCTATGCACGCTCCGGTTTTTCTGCGCTCCAGAGCCGTCGTCCGGAGGCATCCAGTTCCGTGAGGTAAAGACGCAGATCGAACTCATACTGATGATAGTTCGGCTCCATGTAAGAACAGAGTTTGTAGAACGCCTTGTCGTGTTCCTTTTCCTTGATATGTGCAAGTTCGTGCACCGCGATCATCCGCAGAAATTCAAGCGGCGCTTCTTTGAACAAGGCTGCCACGCGGATCTCGTGCTTGGCTTTCAACTTGCCGCCCTGAATGCGTGAAATCGAGGTGTGCAGGCCCAGAGCGTGATTGATCACGTGGATCTTGCTGTCGTAGGCGACCTTGTTGATCGGCTCGGCATTGCGCAGGTATTCGGTCTTCAGGTCCTGGACATACTGATACAGCGCTTTGTCGGTGCGCAGTTCATGCGCTTTCGGATAGCGTTTGAGCAGCACTTCACCCAGGCGATTCTGCGCCAGCAGCAGCGACACTTGCTCGCGGGTTTGTTCGGGGTAGGCGCTCAGGTACTTCAGGGGTGACATGGAAGGCAAGGGAAGTGTAGTGACGGGCCGGACCGGGTGGCGCGCAATATACCACGGCAGGCCGGCTGTTCATCGCCGTTGATTCTTCAGCCGGTACAGATGACGACACTGCGCCGGCTTCTACGAACGTGTCGGCCAAGGCCGCCGGCAGCATCAGGAAAAACAAGATGCAATCGACTTCATTCGTACGGCTGGCGAGTGTTCACGATTTTGCGCAGCGGGCGTTGCTGTTCTTGTCGGCGGAGAAAAACCGTATGGGCCGCCAGCTTGCCCCTTCGGCGTGATACAGCGTGTAGGGCGGGTTGATGCGATTGCCGGCCTTGTCGAAAGCGATCTCGCCGCTCAGGCTGGCATAGCGAATATCGTGCAAGGCTGCGGTCACCTTCGCTGCCTCGGTGGAATTGGCCTGGCGCACGGCCTGTATCAGCGCGCCCGCCGCGTTGTAGGCATAGCGCGAATAGGTGCTGGGCGGGCGGCCGTACCTGGCCTGATATTTCTGATTGAAGGCTTTCCAGGACGGACACTGGTCCTGGGGAATGTCTGCTTCCAGCGCATAAAAATGGCCGTTGTCCTCGGCGGAAACATCCTGATTGGTGGTGCCCGTGTTGAGCAAGATCCTGGCCTTGACGTTGAGCCGTTTGACGGCCGCCAGAAACGCCGGAACTTGCGCCACATACGCGGCAAAGAAGATCACGTCGGCCTGCATCTCGGTCGCCGATTTCAACACCGTATTGAAATCCGAGGTCGTCGCGCCCACCGTGGCGGTTTGCAACACTTTTTTCGAACGCGCCGTCAGCTGCCCGATAAAGGCCTCGGTCAGCGCCTTGCTGGACGACGAATCGTTGCCGATCACCGCAATGTGTTGACCTTGCAACTCGTCAATCGCCGCATCGGCCAGCGAGGCAGCCACGCCTGCCGTGCTGCCGACCACGCGAAACGCCGTTTTATAGCCACGGCTGGTCAGTTCGCTGCTGGTCGACGTGAAGTTCACCTGGGCGATGCCTGCCCGCTCGTAAATATCTGCTGCGGCGAATGCTGCGTCGGAACTCCAATGGCCGATGACGCCGCTGGCACTGGATTTGACGAAATACCTGGCGACGTTGGCAGCCATGTTGGGATTGCCGCGGTCATCCTGCGGCACCAGCTCGAAACGGATGGCGTCTGCCGTCCTGGCGCGCTGCTCGTTGGCTTCATCCACCGCGATGGCCGCACCCTGGCGGGCGCTTTGCGCCAGCACATCCGGCATGCGCGCCACAAAACCGAGCCGGGCGATACGGTCATCCTCGGCACAGGCCGCGGCCGGCAGCAAAAAACTGCAGACAAACAAGGCGGACAGCAGCCGCCGGCGGGAAGCATATTTGTTCTGCGGCATCTTATTTCCCCGTTATTTGATTTGATCAAAACAAGATACTTGTCCGAATGATTCTAGCGCAGTGTTGCCGGATCAATGGGAAATAATGCGGTTGCGCCGTGTTGTTTTCAGGCAGTTGGCGTGGCGGCATTTATCGGGAGGATGGGGATATCGCCGGGGTAGTGCAGCTCTTGCAACGGTCGGATCTGCATCGACATCGGGCGGCCAGGCAGCGTAGTGCCGGATGTTCGAAAAACAACTAAGGAGGCATCCACATTGGCGCGAAGAACGATGCATATTATAATGAGAACTATTCTCATTATTTTTGCTGTCATGACCGCCGCCGTTCAACCGCATCACCAAGACATGGCCGGCCTCTACGCCGGCCATCATCGCTGGCTGCTGGGCTGGCTGCGTCGCCGCACCGATAATCCGGAGCTGGCGGCCGATCTGGCGCAGGACACCTTCGTCCGGATCATGATGTCGCGCCGCGATTTCTACCTGGATGAAGCGCGCGTCCTGCTGGCCACCATCGCCCGCGGCCTGATGATTGATCACTTCCGCCGCTGCGCGCTGGAAGCCGCCTTTCTGGAGATGCTGGCGCAGCTGCCGCCCGAACACATCCCTTCACCCGAGGCGCGGCTGCTGGTGCTGGAAACCCTCAACGAAATCGACGCCATGCTGGCCGCCTTGCCGGCCAAGGTGCGCAGCGCTTTCCTGCTGTCCCAGCTGGACGGCCTTGGCTATGCCGAGATCGCCGTTCGTCTGGAAGTGTCCCTGAGTTCGGTGCAGCAATACATGAAGCGCGCCTTCCTGGCCTGTTATCGCGTGCAGTATGGCGACTGACAGGGTGGCTGACAAGGCGACCAATCCCGTCGCCCCCGGCGACGATATCGTGACGGTCGCCATCGACTGGATGGTGAAGCTGCAATCGGGCGCCGCCACTGAGCAGGAACGCGAAGCCTGCCGCCGCTGGCGCGCCGCGGAGGCCCGTCACGAGCTGGCCTGGCAACGGCTGCAATCGCTGAGCGAGCGCGTTTCCAGCCTGCCCAGCGCGCTGACCCATGGCAGCATCGGCGCCGGCGACAGCCGGCATCGCTACAACCGCCGTTTCGCCATCAAGACGCTGTGCGTGGCCATGGGCGTCGGCCTGGCGGTCGCCGGCGGCAGCGAGATGGTGCCGTGGCGCGCGCTGATGGCCGAATATTCGACCGCGGCCGGCGAGCGTCGGCGCGTGGTGCTGGCCGACGGCACAGTGGTCGAACTCAATACCGCCACCGCCGTCGACGCCGCTTATGACGAGCAGCGCCGCCTGCTGCGCCTGCACCGCGGCGAAGTGCTGGTGACCACGGCGCATGAAAACAATCGCGCCTATCGTCCTCTGGTGGTGCAGACCCGGCTGGGGCAGGCGCGTGCGCTGGGCACCCGTTTCCAGGTGCGCGACAGCGAGGCCGGCATGCGGGTCGCGGTGTTCGAAGGCGCGGTGGCGTTTCAGCCGGCCGGCGCGTCTCAGTCCATCCGCATCGACGCCGGACGCCAGGGGCTGTTCGACCGCCGGGGACTGGTCGGCAAGTTGTCGCCGGCCGCGGAAGAAACGGTGGCCTGGACCGACGGCGTCATCGTCGCCGACCGCATGCCGCTGGGCGAACTGGTGGCCGAATTGGACCGTAACATGCCCGGCAAGCTGCGCTGCGATCCGGCTATCGCCGGGCTGACCATCTCGGGCGTGTTTCCCCTGGACCAGCCGGCGCGCATCCTGGCGGCGATTGCGCGGACCTTGCCGGTGCAGATCGACACCTTCACTTCCTACTGGATCACCTTGCGTCCGCGCGCCGGCGCCTGAGCTGGAAATCAGGTCAGGACATCTTTTCAATTTTCTTCTGCAGGTTTTCTTGGCTCGTTCGGTTTACCTGATAGCACCTTTGCCAATCAACGTAAAAACCGTATGAAAAACCTGACCCGTTTCCCTTCGCGCCCGACCCTGGCGCGGCTGGCCGTACTGGCCGCCTTCTCCATGCCGGTGGCCGGCCTGCAGGCGCAAGCCGTCGACAGCCAGCGTCTGGCCTACGACATCCCGGCCGGTCCGCTGGACCGCGTCCTGAACAACTTCGCCCGCCGTGCCGGCGTCCTGCTGTCGTTCGACCCGGCCGTCACCCATGACCGTCAGACCGCCGGCCTGTCCGGCCGCTACACCGTGGCGGAAGGCTTCTCGGTCCTGCTGACCGGCTCCGGCCTGCTGGCCGTGAAAAACGCCGACGGCGGCTACGTGCTGACTACTGCTGCGGCCACCGGCAGCAACAGCAACGCCGTGCTGCCCACCGTCACCATCACCGAAAGCGCCGACCCCACCGCGCCCTACGCCGGCGGCCTGGTCGCCCGCGGCGGCAGTCTGGGCGTGCTCGGTACCGCCAGCGTGATGGACACCCCGTTCAGCACCACCAACTACACCTCGCAAGGCATCGAAGACGTGCAGGCGCGCGCCATCGGCGACGTCATCGCCAACGACGCCTCGGTGCGCAATACCAACGGCAACGGCGGCTTCGGCGACAGCTATCAGATCCGCGGCTTCACGATGTCGGCCAACGACGTGGCGTTCAACGGCCTGTACGGCATGGTGCCGCTCACGCGCATGCCGATCGCGATGGTCGAGCGTATCGAAGTGCTGAAGGGGCCGGGCACCCTGATGTACGGCATGGGCCCGGCCGGCGGCGTCGGCGGCGCGGTCAACCTGGTTTCCAAGCGCGCGCACGAAGACCCGATCTCAAGCGTGACGGCGACCTATCTGTCCAACTCCCAGTTCGGCCTGAAGGGCGACATCGGCCGCCGTTTCGGCGAGAACCAGGAGTGGGGCATCCGCGTCAATGCGCTGTACGCCGACGGCAACACCGGCCTGTCCGGCAGCAACCAGCAGCAAAGCATGGGTTCGGTCGGGCTGGACTACAACGGCGGCCGCGTGCGCTGGAGCCTGGACGCCTACACCCAGCACGAAGACGCCCGCAACTTCCGTCCGCAGTTCAGCATCAGCAGCCTGGTGATGCCTGAAGCGCCGTCCGGCAAGACCAACCTGTACCCCGGCACCACGCTGCAATCCGACGACAAGGCCGTCGCCACGCGTCTCGAATACGATATCAACGACCAGCTGACCGCCTATGGCGCCGTCGGCTACCACGTGGCGCAATCGTCCCAGAGCTGGCCCAGCGCGACCATCCTCAATGCGCAGGGCGACACCAACGTCCTGACCAACGGTTACTACGACCAGAAGGTCACGTCGACCTCGGCCGATGTCGGCATGCGTGCGCGTTTCAACACGGGCGGCATCAAGCACACCGTGATGCTGGGGGCGAACATGCTCAATCAGCAGACCGACTACTTCTTCCTTACGCAGAGTACCGGCATCACGTCCAACCTGTACAACCCGACCGCGCTGCCCGCGGTCACCATCAACCGCGGCGACCCGACGCCGCAGAGCCAGACCCGTCTGACCAGTTTTGCGCTGACCGACACGCTGTCGTTCGCCGATGATCGCCTGCGCCTGATCGGCGGCCTGCGTCGCCAGCAGGTGTATACGCACACCTTCGCCGCCGTTCCGCAAAACTCCAACAAGAGCGCCGTCTCGCCGGTGCTGGGAGTGGTGGTCAAGCCGATCGACAACCTCTCGCTCTACGCCAACTACACCGCAGCGCTGAGCACCGGCGGCTTCACCTCCGCCAGCGACGGCAATCCGAACCAGGTGTTCCCGCCTTACAAGTCGAAGCAATATGAAACCGGCGTGAAGGCCGACTGGGGCCGCGTGACGACCACGGCGGCGCTGTTCCAGATCGAGCAGGCAAGCCGCACCAGCACGCTCGTCAACGGCGTCACCTACACCACGCAAGACGGCCGCAATCGCGTGCGCGGTCTGGAATTGGCGGCCTATGGCGAACTGCTGCGCGGCCTGCGTTTCAACGCCAGCGGCACCTTCTTCGACGCCAAGCAATATCACACGGCAAACGGCGCGACTGACGGCAAGGATGTCGGCGCCATCCCGAGCAACAACTT
Source organism: Herbaspirillum rhizosphaerae (assembly GCF_001189965.1). Classification (GTDB taxonomy): domain Bacteria; phylum Pseudomonadota; class Gammaproteobacteria; order Burkholderiales; family Burkholderiaceae_D; genus Herbaspirillum; species Herbaspirillum rhizosphaerae. Next base: position 24,807 of record NZ_LFLU01000023.1, on the reverse strand, counting down.
CAACCTGGGACTGGACTGGGATGCCCCGTGGCTGCAAGGACTGGCCTTGAACACCCGCGTCACCCGCACCGGCGCCATGTGGTACAGCAACGCCAATACCCTGAAGGTGCCAGGCTGGACCCGCGTGGACGTCGGCGCCCGCTATATCGCCAAGGCCGCCGGCCAGGTCGTGACCTATCGCGCCAACATCGAGAACCTGTTCGACAAGAACTACTGGGTGATGCAGAACGGTTATGTCGGCACTTCCTCCGGCCGCACGTTTGTGTTGTCGGCCCAGGTCGACTTCTGATGCAATTCTGATGCAGGTGAGGCTGCGCAACGTTGTGCGCAGTCGGCTTCTCGTGTGATGCCGATGCCGGACCTGAGAAGGTCCGGCTTTTTTATGGGCAGCGGGGAAGGGATGACGACCGCAGTCGTCCGATATGGCGCTTATTTCAGGCTGCGGATACGATCTGCCGGCGTCGCGATGTCGGTCAGGCGGATGCCGAACTTGTCGTTCACGACGACGATTTCGCCCTGGGCGATCAGGCATTCGTTAACCAGGACGTCCATCGGTTCGCCTGCCAGGCCATCGAGTTCGATGACGCTGCCCAGGGTCATCTGCAGCAGATGTTTGACGTTGACGCGCGTTCGCCCGAGCTCCACGGACAACCTTACCGGAATGTCCAGCACAACATTGATATCGTTCTGCGCCGGTCTGGCGGTTTTGGGATCTGCCAGTGCATCGAAAACAAAGAGGGGCTCTGAGCTCATGGAAGTTCTTCACGTGGTGTGCCGAGACCCGAGCTGAGATGGACTTTGTCGATATCGATTAATCTGCCGTCGCTTGCGCGGATTTCCAACGGGGCAAGCTTTTGCATATTCTGGGTATCCAAGGGGACGAGACTGGTTTGGCCCGGCTGGAAGACCTGCGCATCGCTCCACTGCGACAAGGCAATGAACACAGGGACAAGCGGGCGCCCTTTGGGCGTTGGCAGCTATTCCTGGCAGGCGCTGCCATCCGAGGCAGGTGATCAGTATGCCCTGTTCAATGAGAGTTCGCAGGCGAGTCGTCAAAATATTTCTGGCGGCGCCCGGGCTGCGTTGAAATTCTCCCCATCGTTTTACTCCCCCCGGCGCATCTCGCACGATCCCGACGCAAGGGATATCGCTGTATCCGGTGAATTACCCCCTGCCGCGCTGATCGCTTTTATTTTCGCTATCGATCCGATGCAGACAAACAATTTTCCTCAAGCGGGGCAATCCGTTAGTCTTTTGGCATGAAAAATCGAATAGCGAAGGCCGTCATGAAATCCACCAGCGCCGCACCGGGTCCGGCCGTCAAGGGCAAGCCGTACCGATGGGGAATGTACGGACTGCTGGCGCTGCTGATTGTGGCGAGCGTCTGACTGTCGATCGCCGTCAACCGCACGTCCAATTCGGTAAGGGCGAAGGTGACGCCGCTGCTCAAGGAAAAAATCCCCTCGCTGAACGGGCTGGCGGACTTCGAGAGCGCCTTGCTGCGCTACCAGCTCGCGCTCAACAAGTATTTCGCGAGGTCGATTTCCAGAGACCGTTTCCTTCTCATCGAGCGCGACGCCCGCATGGAGATGGACATGCGCTTCGGCTATCTGCTGAACAGATTGCAGACTCCGGACGACATGCAGGCGATCAGGCAAAGCTACGCTTCGGTCCTGGCGCTGGGGCCGAAGTTCGAGGCCGAAATGATGCGCCCGGCTGTCAATGCGGAGGCGGCGCGCGTGATTTTGCGCGATCTCAACACCAACACGAACAATATCCGCACGCAGCTCGACCGCTTGCAGGGCCGGCTGGAAAGCACCTCCGTCGACGGCGCCAGCGATGTGGTGAAGGAGGTGAACGACTCTTCCTCCCTGGTCCATCTCTATACCGCAGCGTCCCTGCTGATTGCCTTGTTCCTGATCTATCAGTTCAGAGCCAGACTCGCTTCGGAACGAAAGCTGGCGTTTCAGGCCTGGCATGACCCGCTGACGCAACTGCCGCACCGGCTCGCCTTCGAACAGCGGTTAACGCGCCTCGACGACAAGCCTTACACCGTGGTCTTGTGCGTCCCCGACCGCTTCGACCAGATCGTCGGCGGAATCGGGCATCGGCGCGCCGACCGGCTCATCCTGGAGATGACCCGGCGCGTGCAGGAAGTGGCGCGCCGGCACGCAGGCGAGGTGTTTCGTATGGATGGCGCCAACATCGCCATCCTCTATCGGCTGTCGAACGGCCATCCCGATTTTTACGCCGCGCTCGATGCGCTGAAGGCGCTGGGCACGTCGCCGTTCCAGCTGGAAAACCAGGAGATGCACGTCACGCTGAGCCTGGGTGCATCGGAGTATCCGATCCACAGCGCCGATCCTGCCGATTTATTGAAGAACGCCGACGCCGCGCTTACTGCGGCAAGAGAAGCGGGCGGCGACACCTACGTCTTCTATTCGCAATCGCTGAACGAACGCTCCCAGGAAAAGCTGGCGCTGGAAGCCGCGCTCGGGCACGCCGTCGAACAGGGCGAACTGGAACTCCATTATCAGCCGCAATACGACGTGGCGAACGCCCGCCTGATCGGCTTCGAAGCGCTGGTCAGATGGCGGCGGGACGGGCAGCTGGTGTCGCCGGCAGACTTCATTCCCGTGGCGGAAAGCTCCGGCCTCATCGTGCCAATCGGCAGCTGGATTTTGCAAGAGGCTTGCCGCCAGATCAAGATCTGGAACGAGGGCGCCGACGAAAAACTGCTGATGGCGATCAACATCTCGCCGCGCCAGTTCAATCATCCGGGTTTCATGCTGATGGTGCATGAAAGCCTGACGCAGTCCGGCGTCGATCCGAGCTGGATCGAGCTTGAGATCACCGAAGGCATCATGGTCCAGCGGCCCGAGAGGACCGCGCTGTTGATGAAACACCTGCGCCACCTCGGCATCCAGCTGGCCATCGACGATTTCGGCACGGGTTATTCCAGCCTCTCGTACCTGAAGCATTTCCCGATCACCAAACTGAAAATCGATCAGTCTTTCATCCGGGGTTTGCAGGCCGGATCGAGCGATGCCGCGATCGTCCAGGCGGTGATCACGCTGGGACACAATCTGAATGTCGCGGTGATTGCCGAAGGCGTGGAGGAGCAGGAGCATCTGGATCTGCTCGGCGCATGGCGCTGCGATCAGATTCAGGGATATTTCTACAGCAAGCCATTGACCGCAAATCGCGCCGGCGAATTTATCAGTCGCGCCGGCGAATTCATTGCCCGGCAATCCTTGCTGCGGGACGCATCGGCAATCGAATTAAGCGCGGCGTGACGTGCGCCTGCCGGCGCTGAACCGATGGCTCATTCAAACGCATCGCGATACGCATAAATCGAGGGCGTGCCGCCGGTCATGATGAACAGCACGTTCGCCCCCGACTTGAATTTGCCCTCCCGGATATAGGCCAGCATGCCGGCGAATGCTTTGCCGGAGTAGACCGGATCGAGCAAGATCCCCTCGGAGCGCGCCAACGCCAGCACGGCGGTCTTCATTTCTTCGGTAGGGATGCCGTAGCCGGCGCCGCGCTGGCTGCCATCGACCAGGACGTCGTCTTCCGGCAGCGCGACTTGGTGGCCGAGCAGCGCCAGCGTCGCTTCGGTCAGCTGCGCGGTTTTCTGGCGGGCCGTGTCGCCGTCGTGCAGGGTGGAGAATGCCTGGACCAGGCGCGGGGATTTGCCTGCGCTGAGCAATCCTGCCGCCAGGCCGGCATGGGTGCCGGAGCTGCCGTTGGCAAGCACGATGTGGTCGAATTCGATCGGCAGTTCCTTCTGCTGTTCCAGGATTTCATACAGACAGCTGACGTAGCCCAGGGCGCCGATTTCCGTGGATCCGCCCGTCGGGATCAGGTAGGGCTTGCGGCCCGTCTGAATCAGCTCTGCCACACGCGCACGGGCGCGCTCCAACGGGGTTGTACCTGCTTCCGCCACTTCGACGCGGGCGCCGAAGATCTTGTTCAGGAACACGTTGCCGCCGAGTTCGTATTCTTCATTGGTCTTGGGCACCTGGCGTCCCAGGATGATCTCGCACTGCAATCCGGCCTTGGCGGCCGCAGCGGCGGTGAGCCGGGCGTGATTCGATTGCAGGCCGCCGATGGTGACGATGGTGTCGGCGCCTTCGGCCATGGCGGCGCCGAGCAGGAATTCCAGCTTGCGCAGTTTGTTGCCGCCGCCGCCGAGCGCCATCAGGTCGTCGCGTTTGACGAAGATGTTGACGTCGCCGAGGTCGGTGATCTCGCGCGCCAATTCCTTGAGCTGATAAACGGGCGTTGCGCCGTCGACGAGGCGCATGCGTGGAAACGGGGCAAGGAGATCGGTGGTGGTGGAGGGCATGGTTTTCTCAGGTTGATTGGCTGCGCAACGTATCAGCGGCGATTGTAGATGTTCTGGGAAAAGCCGGTTTTGCCCGGCGCATTTCGTGGCGGCAGCGGCAGCGGCAGCCTCAGGGGCGGGCCTGGACATCGGTCGGCGCAGCTGCCGTTCCATCCGGCTCGCCATCCGACATCACCGGCAGCGATTCGCTGCGCCACCTGAGCATGCCGCCGGCCAGATTGGCGACCTGGCCAAAACCTGATTTGGCCAGCAGGGCGCTGGCCTGCGCGGAACGCACGCCCGAGCGGCAGACCGCCACGACCGGCTGCGCCGGGTCGATTTCGGTCAAACGGTCCTTCAGTTGAGACAACGGAAGCAGTTGCGCGCCGGCAATGTGGCCGATGCCGTCGATGAACTCGGCGGCTTCGCGCACGTCGACGATTTGCACGTCGGCGGCGTGTTCCAGCAAGCTCATCGGTTCGATTTCCCAGATACCGCTGAAGCGCAGCGTCAGCGGCGCCCACGCCGGCGTATCGGGCGTCGGCAGATCGCCCTCGGGTTTGCCGCAGCGCAGGTTGGCCGGCACGGCGACGTCCATCAGCTTGGGATGCGGCAGATTCAGGTTGTTCATGTAGCCGGCAAAATCGCCGACGTCCGCATCGCCGCCCAGGCGCGGGTTGAAGCGGCGCTCCTCGGCGACGCTGCTGACGGTGATGCCGCGATAGTCGTGCGCGGGGTAGAGCAGGCACTCGGCCGGCAGGCTCAGGATCTGCTCGCGCACGGACGCGAACAATTGCTGCGGGCTGCCTTGCTGGAAGTCGGTGCGGCCGCAGCCGCGAATGAGCAGGCTGTCGCCGGTGAAGGCCATGCTTTGATCGTCCAGCACGTAGGTCAGGCAACCGCCGGTGTGGCCGGGCGTGGCGCGCACGTTCAGATGACGGCTGCCGAAGCCGATGCGGTCGCCGTGACGCAGCGCTTGTCCCACCAGTGCGGTATCGGCAGCGGCCGCTTCGGCCAGTGCGATGCGGCTGCCGCAGCGTTCATGCAGACGCCAGGCGCCGGTGACGTGGTCGGCGTGCACGTGGGTATCGAGCGTGGCCGCCAGCCGCAGGCCGAGCTCTTCCAGCAGCGCCAGGTCGCGCGGCACCTGTTCATAGACGGGATCGATCAGCAAGGCCTCGCCGCCGTCGCCCAGCAGGTAGGTGTAGGTACAGGAACCGGGGTCGAACAGCTGGCGAAAAATCATGGCGGACTCGGAAAGGTGGGATGGCGCAGACGCATGTCGCGCTGCAGCCATTGCATCATATCAAACGCTCCCGCCGCCGCCGGTTTTGTGCCGCGCCGGGTCATGCGGGCCGGCAGCCTTGCGAGTTGCATGATCCGAGGGACGTCTTGCGTTGTTGCTTATTGGCGGCTAAACAACATGGCGTTGTTGGAATTTACAAACTGATCGGTATAATGTTCCTAAAACAAGCGTAAACGTCGGACCCGATCACGGGCCGCGGGGGAATCATGGATCAAATGGGAATGCCATTGCTGGGGGTGCTGCTGGCCGCTGCCTGCATGCTGGTCGTCGGGCTGGGCGCCGTCGTGCGTCAGGTCGTCGCCAGACGGCGCTTGCGGCAGATGCGCGCGCAGTACGAAGCCAAGAAGTGTGCACGCCGTGAGGCGGAAGGCCTCTGACCTAAATCGCCCGGACCCGCCCGGACCGCTCCGCCAGCGCGACAGCCGCTGCCTGTTCCGACCGGTGCACGTCACCGAATACCTCACCAGCAAACCGCGCGACGCCTTACTCCTCTTGCATCACGCATTTTCGCGCGCCGGCAGCCGGCCAGCGGCGCATTACTGGGAACCGATCGTGGGGCGCGTCCTGCCGCTGCTGACCGACGGCGGGTTGAGCTGCTGAGGGAGCGCGATGCCGCTTGAAGCCGGATGAGGAGCCCGCGCAAGCGGGCTTCTTCCGTGTTGAACGCCCGCTTCCGGCCGACATCACCCGCGGTTTGCCGTCGATACTACACTTCCGGAATGAAGCGTTCGTCTACCGGAACCCGGTAACCATTTGCCAGCCGGTTGGTTTCGTTCGCCAAACCGACAACCGCAAGCATCTCTGCAAACATCTCGTCCGTCATGCCTTTGGCTTTCGCCGCCGCCGTGTGCGAATGGATGCAATATTCGCAGTTGTTCGTCACGCTTACCGCGATGTAAAGCATCTCCTTCGTCAGCGGATCGAGCGCTCCCGGCGCCATCACCTGCTTTACGTTGGACCAGATACGCTGGAGCGTGGTCGGAGAACTGGCCAGGACTTTCCAGAAATTGTTTATCCAATCGGTATTGCGGGCGGCCTTGATATCATCAAACACCGCCTGCACCTCTTTCGGCGCAGCGCCATCTTCAACCATTTTCACCATCGCCATGTGCGGCTCCTTGTAAAAAATCTCTGTCCAATTTGGAATAAAAATCCCAGTCTGCTCTCAATACGCATAGCCTTCAATCACCTTGCGCACGATCTTCAACGCCGCCTGCAGCGCCTCCGGTTCCACCGACCCCAGCGCGAGCCGGATCGCATGCGGCACATGTTCCGAAACCGCAAACGGCTCGGCAGTCGAGACCGAGACGTTCTGGTGCAGCAGCGCCATGGCGACCTGATCGGCGCGGACCTCTTCCGGTAAAGGCAGCCACAGGAAATAGGACGCCGGATGCGAGATGGTGTGCAGGCCCCTGAGCGTTTTGCGGGCCATCGCCTGCCGGCTTCTCGCATCTGCGCGTTTCTCCGCTTCAAGGCGGGCAACGGTGTCGTCGTCGATCCATCCGCAGGCGATGCCGGTCATGATGCCGGGCGTATTCCAGGTGGTGGCGCGGATGGCGCGTTCTACCTTGGGCGCCCAGTGGGAAGGCGCAGCGACGAAGCCGACGCGCAGGCCGGTTGCGACGCTCTTTGAGAGTCCCGAGACATAGACCGTGAGTTCCGGCGCCAGCGCAGCGAGGGGCGGCGGCGGATTCTCCGCGAGGAAGGCGTAGGCCGCGTCTTCGATGATCAGCAAGCCGTATTGCCGCGCGATCGCCACCAGCTTCTTGCGCTGCTCCAGCTTCATTACCCAGCCCATCGGATTGTGCAAGGTCGGCATGGCGTACACCGCCCGCACGCGGCGCTTCTTGCACAGCTTTTCGAGGGCATCCAGATCCGGGCCTTCTTCCGACAGCGGAATAGCCGCCAGCTCCAGCCTTTGGTTTTCGGCGAGCACCTTGAATCCCGAATAAGTCAGTGCATCGGTCGCCACCACGTCGCCGGGATGCAGCAAGGCCATCGCCGTCGCCGCCAGGCCATGCTGCGCGCCGCTGACGATGAGCACCTGATCCGCAGTGACCGACAAGCCGCGCGACAGCAGATGCCGCGCTACCGTGGCGCGCTCATGCGGTCGTCCGGCATGCGGCTGGTAGCGCAGCAAGGCTTCCAGGTCGCCGGAGCCAGCCAGCCGGCGCAGGGCGCTGCTCAGCAGCCGGGTTTGTTCGGGCAGGGAAGGGTAGTTGAAGTTGAGATCGACCACGCCGGCGGCGACCGCGTGCAGGTCGACGCCTTGATCCGGCGGCAGGGCGGTTTCCCTGACGAAGGTGCCGCGGCCGGTCTCGCCGCTGACCAGGCCCATGGCTTCCAGCTCGGCGTAGACCCGTGTCGCCGTCGCCAGCGCCAGTCCTTGTTTTACGGCGAGCTGCCGGTGCGTGGGCAGGCGCGTGCCGGGCTTGAGCGCACCGGCGCGGATGTCGGCGGCGAAGCGATCGACCAGCTGTTTGTAGCGGGCGTGGGCCATATCCTGAAGCCTTATGTATCCATGACAATAATTTGATTGTACTGATTGCGGATCCTATGATGCTTCATCGCCACCAGACTTGAACAGGGAAACCACGCCATGCACATCAGCATTCTGACCTTCGACGGTTTCAACGAGCTTGATTCGCTCATCGCCTTCGGCATCCTCAACCGCATCAGGAAGCCGGACTGGCGCGTCTCGATCGCCGGGCCGAGCCAGCAGCTGCGCTCCATGAACGGTCTCGAGATCAATGCCCACGTCACGCTGGAAGAGGCCGGACGCGCCGACGCCGTCCTCGTCGGCAGCGGCATGAAAACCCGGGAAGTGGTGGCGGATGAAGCGATCATGGCGCGCTTGCAGCTGGATCCGTCGCGGCAATTGCTGGGTGCGCAATGCTCCGGCACGCTGGTGCTGGCAAAACTCGGCCTGCTCGACAAAGTGCCTGCCTGCACCGATCTCACGACCAAACCGTGGGTGCAGGAGGTAGGCGTGGAGGTATTGAATCAGCCTTTCTTCGCCAGAGGCAATCTCGCCACGGCGGGCGGCTGCCTGGCGTCCAGCTATCTGGCGGCGTGGGTGATTGCGCGGCTGGAAGGAATCGATGCCGCGCAAAGCGCCATCCACTATGTCGCGCCAGTGGGCGAGAAAGAGGAATACGTGGCGCGCATGATGGCGAACATTGCGCAGTTCATGCCGGAGGCAATGGCTGCAGCGTGAGCCCACGCGTGAGGCGGACGGGGCGCTCAGCCGTCCTCGTTATCTGGCCTCGCGCACATCGCGTCGGATCGCCTGCGGCGGCACGCCGAATCCGCGCATGAACACTTCCCGCATGTGACGCCGGTCGCGGAAGCCGGTTTCCCTGGCGATCACTTCCAGCGGATGCCGGCTTTGCTCGATCATCAAGCGCGCCGCTTCCAGGCGCAATCCTTCGATGGCCTTGGCCGGCGACTGGCCGGTTTCTTCGGTGAACACGCGGCTGAACTGGCGCGGACTGAGGTTGACCGACTCCGCCAGCTCATCGACGGTCAATTCCTTGCCCAGATTCTTGCGCGCATAGTTCAGTGCATTCTGGATGCGGTCCGACTTGGGCGACAGGTCCAGGATTTCAGAATGCTGGGATTGTCCGCCCGAACGGCGCTGATACATCACCAGCTTGTGCGCGACCGAGCGCATCGCGTCGCTGCCGAGATCCTTCTCCACCATCGCCAGCGCCAGATCCAGCCCCGCCGTCATGCCGGCCGAGGTCCAGATCGGACCGTCGACGATATAGATCCGATCGTCTTCCACCTGAATGTCCGGAAAGCGCTTCTGCATCTCGCGCGCAAAGTACCAGTGCGTGGTGGCGCGGCGTCCTTCCAGCAGACCCGATTCCGCCAGCACGAAGCCGCCGGTGCAGATGGCCGCGATACGGCGCGCGCGGGTCGCGGCTTTTTTCAGGAAGGCCTGTTCTTGCGCCGACGCAGGCGAACTCACCGGATCGCCGACGCCGCTGACGATCCACGTATCCACCTGGGTGCGCGCGGTCGGCACCCGGGTCGTGATGCTCAGGCCCAGCGAGGAGCGCACCTCGCGGCCGGCCAGAGAGAAGTTCTCGATCTGATAGAACTGCTCGCCGGCCACCATGTTGGCGTACTCGAACACGGCCTGTGTCGCCACCGCCATGATCTGAAATCCATCCTGAAGCAGGTATCCGATGCGATGCATGTCTGTTCCTCGTCTGTTTTGTCCGGCTTGTCCGACTTGTCCGACTTGTCCGACTTGTTCGATTTTTGGCGCATGTCCTAAAACATGACCATAAACGTCATTTGAGCCATCGTCAAGTACTCCTATGATGCGTCCATGCATTTGCACATTCCGGATTGACCGGTTCATCTCAACAGACAACACAGGAGCAACATCATGACCCAGGCACACCAAGGTACTGCCCTCATCACCGGCGCCTCTTCCGGCATCGGCGCCATCTACGCCGACCGCCTGGCCAAGCGTGGCTACGACCTGATCCTGGTCGCCCGCAACCGGGATCGCCTCAACGCACTGGCCGACCGCATCACCACCGAAACCCGCCGCACGGTTGAAGTACTGGCCGCCGACCTCAATGACAAGTCCTCGCTGGCGCAGGTGGAAGCCAAGCTGCGCAGCGACGCCAGCATCACCTTGCTGGTCAACAACGCCGGCATCGGCACTCACACGCCGCTGCTGTCGAGCGACGTCGACAAGATGACGCAACTGATCGACCTGAACGTCACCGCGCTGACCCGCCTGACCTACGCCGCCGTACCGGGCTTCGTGGCGCGCGGCCAGGGCCGGATCATCAATATTTCCTCCATCGTCGGCATCGGACCGGAAATCCTCAACGGCGTCTACGGCGGCAGCAAGGCCTTCGTCTACGCCTTCACCCAATCGCTGCATCACGAGCTGGCCAAACAAGGCGTGCAAGTGCAAGCCGTCTTGCCCGGCGCGACCGCAACCGAATTCTGGGACATCGGCGGCCTGCCGGTGGAGAACCTCGATCCGAACATCGTCATGACCGCAGACAACATGGTCGACGCCGCCCTGGTCGGCTTCGATCGCGGCGAACTGATCACGATTCCGTCGCTGCAGGATGCGAGCGAGTGGGAAGCCTACGAGGCAGCGCGCCAGGTCATGCTCCCGCGCCTGTCGAACAAGGCCGTCGCCCCGCGTTACATCGCTGCGAAGTGATCTTTGATTTCCTCCAATTTATTTACTCAATTAACGAAAGACCCATCATGAAACTCACCGACAACACCATCTTCATCACCGGCGGCGCCTCCGGCATCGGCCGCGCACTGGCAGAAGCGCTGCACGCCCGCGGCAACACCGTCATCATCGGCGGCCGCCGCAAGGCATTGCTGGACGAAGTCGTCGCCGCCAATCCCGGCATGGCCGCCATCGAAATCGACATCGCCGACCCGGCCAGCATCGATGCCGCGGCAAAGACACTGATGGCCCGCTATCCGGCGCTCAACGTGCTGATCAACAACGCCGGCATCATGCCGTTCGACGACGCCGGCGCGCAGATCGACGACAAGGTGTCGCGCAGCATCCTCGACACCAACCTGCTCGGCCCGATCCGCCTGACCTCCGCGCTGATCGACCAGCTCAAGCGCCAGCCGCGCGCGACCATCATCCACAATACTTCGGTGCTGGCTTTCATTCCGCTGGCGGCGACGGCGGTGTACTCCGCTTCCAAGGCGGCCTTGCATTCGTATGCGATGTCGCAGCGCTTCATGCTGCGCGACACCACGGTGCGCGTGCAGGAAATCGCGCCGCCATGGGTCGATACCGACCTGGTCAAGAAGAGCGGCGATCCGCGCGCCATGCCGCTGGATGCCTTCATCGCCGAGACCATGGTCGCATTGGAGAGCGACGCCGAAGAAGTGATCGTCGAAGCGGTGCGTCCGCTGCGCGCCAATCCGGGACCGGGCGAACACGCCATGTTCAACGGCTTCAACCTGTCGCTGATTGAGAATCCGATTCCGGTCTGATCGCGAGCGGTATCACCACTGAATCGCCGCCTGCCGAGGGCGGCGATTTTTCATTTTCCGTTGAAACTGAAACAAATCGCGGCCGGCTACCCGGGATCGCAATATCAGCGACAATGGCCGGACGTACTCACCAGCCAAGGAACTGACATGACTCAACCCATCGCCGTCGTCGCCACCATCACCGCCCATCCGGGTCAGCGCCACGCGGTCATCGACGCGCTGCGCACAGCCGTCGCCGCGGTGCGCCTGGAGCCAGGCTGCGAACAATATGTGTTGCACGAGGATATCGATCAGCCCAACCGGCTGATCATGATCGAACGCTGGAGCAGCGCCGCAGCGCTGGAAGCCCACGGACACGGCGCGGCATTGGCCACGCTCGGCCAGGCGTTGAAGGATCGCGCCGATCTGGAAATCATCAAACTGATCGCAGTGAGCTGACACCTCTACGCGTCGTGTGTCAGGCGCGTGCTGTCGCAACTGGCGATGGCCGGAGAGCGCAGCGGTGAAGCGACGGCCCGCAGGAGGCATGGAGGTTGCTTGAAGCAAACGGCGCCCGGCGACACTGGCGCAGTGTCTTTGCCGGCAAACCAGCCGGAAGACACTTTGACCGAATGATGAACGGAGAGCAGCAATGGCAGTCGATTTTTTCAATCTCACACGTGGAGAGCAGCCCTTGCTCATTTCCATTCCCCACATGGGCACGCATATCCCCGACGGGATCGCCGGCCGCCTGACGCCGGCCGCGAATCTGCTGGCCGACACCGACTGGCATCTGGCGCAGTTGTACGACTTCGCCGGAGCCATGGGCGCGACCATTCTGCAGGCGACGCACTCGCGCTACGTGATCGATCTCAATCGCCCGCCCGGCGACGAGAGCCTGTATCCCGGACAAGCGACGACCTCGCTTTGCCCGACCGAAACCTTTCCCGGCGAATCCATCTATCGGGACGGCCAGGCGCCTTCCAAAGAGGAGATCGCCGGGCGTCTGGCGACATACTGGCGTCCGTACCATGACCAGTTGCAGGCGGAACTCGCGCGCTTGCGCGCGCTGCACGGCGCCGTGCTGCTTTGGGATGCGCATTCCATCGCGAGCCGCTTGCCGCGTCTGTTTGACGGCAAACTGCCCGATTTCAATTTAGGCACCAACGAAGGACGCAGCTGCGCGCCGGCGGTGCAGGACGCGGTGGGGCGTGCAGCATCCGTCGCCGTCGGCGGGAGTTTTACCTCGGTGGTGAACGGCCGCTTCAAAGGAGGTTACATCACGCGCCATTACGGGCAGCCGCAAGACAACATCCACGCGGTGCAGCTGGAGATGTGCCAGTCGACCTACATGGACGAAACGCCGCCCTTCGGTTACCGGCCAGACCTGGCGGAACAATCGGCGCCGGTGATCCGCACCATCATGGAGGCAGCGCTGCAGGCGTTGCCGCGGCCTTGACGCAAGGCAGATGGCACCGCCGCCTCGTCGCACCATGAAAAAAGCCCGGCATCTGCCGGGCTTTTTGCTTGCTGTGAAACCGGATTAGTAGGTCAGCGTAACCGTCACTGTGTCCGTATAGACGCCGGCCAGCGGAGTCTGTGCGCTGGCGATGCGGCCATACACGGTCAGGTTTTGCACCAGGCCGCTGCCGGTGCCGGCTTGTGTGTCGGTGCCGATGGTCGAGCCCCAGTTATTGGTGCGGCCGGAATCGCGATACAAGGCGTAATTCAGTGTGCCGCCCAGCGAGCCGGTCAGCTTGCGCACGCTGGTGGTGGCGCCGGTGCCGGCGCCTGCATCCAGGCCGATGGTGTAGGAAGTGCCGTTGGTGCACAGTACGGCGATGTTGCCGGTTTGATCGACTTGCGAGCTGGTGTAGTTGCCGAAAGCAATCGTGGAGCCGACTACGGTGCAGGATGCCAGAACCGTTGCGGTGACGACCAGGGTGCCGGTCGCTGTTGCAGCAAAAACCGGCGCGCCGGAAACCAGCATGGCGGCAGCGAGGGTGGCGCAGATGACACGGTTTTTCTTGATGGTGAACATGGCAGTCTCTCCTGATTTTTGGCGTTTCATTCTTGTCCTATTACGAGAATGTGGAATTCGCCGGGCACAGGTGAACTTTACTTTTTAGGGATACCCGCAGGTATCGGGGGAAACCTTACTTGCTTGCCAATTTCATCGGGGAATTCCTGAGGAGGTGTTGATGCAGGGAAACAGGGAAGAGGAACGCCGACGAGCGTGTCCCATGATTGCCGGTCGCTGAAAGCCATCTTGCGCCAAATCCGGTATCGTTACGTACCAATACGCTGGCACAGCTTGCCCGAGCAAGGTCGTCAATGCCGCTGCACGAAAACCCATGTTTCAACACCAAGGATTCCCATGAAGTCACTCTTCCATCTCGCCTATCACGTCCACGATCTGGATATCGCCCGCGATTTCTACTGCAAGCTGCTCGGCTGCGAAGAAGGACGCAGCACCGAGACCTGGGTCGACATCGACTTTTTCGGACACCAGCTCTCGCTGCACCTGGGCAAGCCGTTTGAAGTGACGAACACCGGCAAGGTCGGCTCGCACATGGTGCCGATGCCGCACCTGGGCGTGATCCTGCAGATGGACGACTGGCGCAAGCTGGCCGACGCCTTGTCTGCCAGCGGCAAAGTGCAATTCGTCATTCCGCCCAGCATCCGTTTCGCGGGCGAAGCCGGCGAGCAGGCGACCATGTTCTTCAGCGATCCGTCCGGCAATCCGATTGAAGTAAAAGGGTTTGCCGATCTGGCGCAGGTCTACGACAAATAACATCCGCGCAGTGCGACTCAGGGACTGCGGGGTTTGCTGGCGGATGCTTTACGCAGCGTCCTGATCGATCAACTGACTGAGCCGCGACACAAACAGCTTCAGCATCGGCGAGGCATTCGCCTTGCTGTAGCCGGCGCATAGCTCGACGGTCGGCGGCGTGCCGGCCAGCGGGCGGCTGATCACGGACCAGGGCATCAGGTTTTCCACATACGAGGGAATCAGCGTGACGCCGCGCGTCGACGCCACCAGCGACATCACCATGGCCGGATTGTCGACGCCCTGGGTCGGCACGATATCCACGCCTTCCCGCTGCAGATAATCATCGATGGCGGCGCGCAGCACCTTGGCCTTGTTCGCCATCGCGATGAATTTTTCACCGACCAGATCCTGCGCGCGAATGCTCTCGCGGGCGGCGAGGTGGTGGTCGCTGGGCATGAGCACTACCAGCGGCTCGCGACTGACGGCGTGATAGGCGAGGTCAAAGCCCGGCTCCGCCCGCAGGAAGGCGAGATCCAGCTTGCCGCGTGCCAGGCTCTCCGCGAGGTCCGGCGAGTAATCGCTGGAGACGGTGACATCCACGTTCGGCAATTCCTCGCGCAAGATGCTCATCGCCCTGGGCAGCCATTTCATCTCTTGTCCCGTCAGAAATCCCAACGCGAACCTTTGCTTGGCCGGCTGGGATGCACGCCGCGCCGCTTCGATGGCGGCGTCGACCTGGGTCAGCGCCAGCCGGGCGTGATCAAGAAAGGCCTTGCCCGCCGCCGTGAGTTCCACGCCGCGCGCGCTGCGGCTGAACAGCTCGGCGCCGACCTGTTCTTCCAGGTCGCGGATCTGCCGGCTCAGGGACGGCTGCGACGTATGCAGGCGCTGCTCGGCGGCGACGGTCAGGCTGCCGGTTTCGGCGACGGCGATGAAGTAACGCAGGTGGCGCAATTCCATTTTGCTACTCCTGTTTCTTGCATAGCCATGCTTTTCAGGCATGCCTATCAGCTTATAAAGTCTTTTTTCATTTTGCCATAAGTTCTTATATTCCTTCCTGTGGCGGCGTATTCCGGATCTGTTCCGCAAGCCCGCCGATGTCATGGGATCGTCTTCCCATGTTTAAAAAACATACCTCGAAGGAATTGCATCATGGCTCATCCTGTTGTCCTCATCACCGGTGCGCTCACCGGTATCGGCCGCGCAACCGCGCTGGCTTTTGCAAAAAACGGCGCTCATCTGGTCGTTTCCGGCCGTCGCGAAGCGGAAGGCAAGGCGCTCGAAGCAGAACTGCGCCAGTTCGGCGCCGAAGCGCTCTTCGTCCGCGCCGACGTGCGTCTCGACGACGATGTGCGCGCTTTGGTCGACAAGGCCGTGTTGCGTTTCGGGCAGATCGACGTCGCCGTCAACAACGCCGGCACCGAAGGCCAGCCCGGCCTGATCGTGGACCAGACCGCCGACAGCTACGCCGCCACGTTTGACACCAACGTGCTGGGCACGCTGCTGAGCATGAAGCACGAGCTGCGCGTCATGAGCGCGCAAAAGAGCGGCAGCATCATCAATATCTCATCTACTTATGGACACGAGGGCGCCGCCTACGCGTCGGTGTATGCCGGCAGCAAGCATGCGGTGGAAGGCATGACCAAATCGGCGGCGCTGGAAGTCGCCGCCAGCGGCGTACGCGTCAACGCGGTCGCTCCCGGACCGACCGATACCGGCATGCTGGATCGCTTTACCGGCACCCCTGAGAACAAGGCCGCGCTGGCCGGTCGCGTACCGCTCGGTCGCGTCGGCAAGCCTGCCGACATCGCCGCCGCCGTGCTGTATCTGGCGTCCGAAGGCGCGGCATTTGTGACCGGCCAGATCGTCACGGTTGACGGCGGCAAGACCGCCGGCTGATTCCCCCATTCACCACCTCACGATCAAGGAGTCGCATCATGAACACACTCATCGGAAAGACCGCGCTGGTGACCGGCGCATCCCGCGGTATCGGCCGCGCCAGTGCGCTGGCGCTGGCGAAAGCCGGCGCCCAGGTGCTGGTGCACTACAGCAGCGGCGAGCAGGAAGCCGCGACCGTGGTCGAAGAAATCCGCCGGGCCGGCGGCAAGGCGGAGAAGGTCGCTGCCGACTTGCGCCAGCCCGACGGTCCGCATCAACTGGCCCAGCGCGTGCGCGCCATCATCGGCGGACGGTTGGACGTGCTGGTGGCCAACGCCGGCGTTGCCAACGCAGCGTCGATCCAGGACACCACGGTCGAAGACTTCGACAAGCTGTTCGCGGTCAACGTGCGCGCGCCGTTTTTCCTGGTGCAGCAATTGCTGCCGGCATTGTGTACAGGCAGCAGCATCATCCTGCTGTCGTCGCTGGCGGCGCATGCATCGGTCGGCACGCTGTCGGCCTATGCCGCCACCAAGGGCGCGATCGATACGCTGGTCAAGCATTTCGCAGCGGAACTGGGCGAACGCGGCATCCGCGTCAACGCCGTGGCGCCGGGCGTGGTGCCGACCGACATGTCCAACTTCGCCAAGACCGAGGCCGGACGCGACTTCACACTCGGCATGCAAGCGCTCAAGCGCATGGCGCAGCCGGACGACATCGGCGCCGCGATCGCCTTCCTGGCATCGGACCAGGCGCGCTGGATCACCGGCGACACCTTGCGCGTCGACGGCGGTTCGAAGCTGTAAATAACGCACACGCCCATAACAGAGTGCACCACCCGCAACTCATCATTCAATCATTCAGGAGTTTCATCATGACCAGCAACACCCTCAAGCTGTATCAATCGTCCGGTTCGCCCAATTCGCGCCGGGTGCGCATGTTCCTCGCCGAGAAGGACATGCAAGTCACCGTCGTCCCGGTCGATCTGGGCACGAAAGAGCAATTCTCGGACGCCTATCGCGCCATCAACCCGCGCCTGCAAGTCCCGGCGCTGGTGCTGGAGGACGGCGCCGCCATCGCTGAAGTGCCGGCAATCTGGCGCTATCTGGAATTGATTCACCCTGCGAATCCTCTGCTGGGCAGCAGTGCGAAGGAGCAGGGCGTGATCGCCATGTGGGAGCGGCGCGTCGAGCTCGACGGTTTCGCCGCCGTGATGGAAGCGGTACGCAACACCGTGCCGGGTCTGCAAGGCCGCGCCTTGTCCGGTCCGCATCTCTACGAGCAGATTCCGGCGCTGGCCGAACGCAGCCTGCTGCGCATCAAGAACTTTTATGCCGACATGAACGCGCGTCTTGCAGAGTCGCCCTTCATCGCGGGTGAACAGTTTTCGGTGGCGGATATCACGGCGCTGGTGACGGTCGACTTTGCCACCGGCGGCGCGAAGCTGCCGATTCCGGAAGACCACACGGCACTCAAGCGCTGGTATGAGATTGTCGCTGCGCGTCCCAGCGCCAAGGCATAAGCAGGATATTGGCGTGTTAACGAAAAACGGCCTTCGACGAAGGCCGTTTTTATTTTGTTGTTGCGCCCGGCATCAGGTTGCGTCGCGATACGCGCGGCTCGATATCGCGACCGGGTTGCAGTCCGGATCCTTGGCGTTGGCAAACGCATAGCCGTTGGCCTGATGCGTGCTGCCGAAGATCAGCCCGCGCCGGGCGCTCTGTTCCTTGAAGCCGTCGACGTCGCGCACGCTGAACATGAGCTTCACGCCCGCTTGTCCAAGTTTCACGCTTTTGGCCGCCTGATGGATCAGGATGCTTGCACCGGCGTGCGGGGAGTGCAATTCAATCAGCCCCTCCACCATTTCGCCGGTGGTCTCGAAGTCAAAGAACTTGCGGTAGAACTCGGCCGTGGCGGACGGATTTTTCGCGTAGATGAGGATGGTGTTGAGTACGGCCGACATGGCGCTCCTGACGATGTAGTTGAAATCCGGCGGATCGCCACTCTAACAAGGAAAGCTATTTTTTTCAGCGGTAATTTCGGTCAGGCCGGCACAATGAAAAAAACCGCCATCGGCAAGATGGCGGCCTCAATGCATCTCAGGATGATGGCGTCAGCGCATCAACATATCAGAGCGGCTTCGATCCTGGGTTGGTCTTTTGATCGTTGCCGCCGGCCTGTTGGTTCTGGCCGCGATTTTGCTGATCCTGCTGCTTTTGCGCGGCGCCGCCTTGCTGTTGACCGGCGTTGGCGTTCTTCTGATCCTGCTGGTTGCGGCTGTTGTGGTCGGCGCCGCCTTGTTGTTGATTCTTGCCCTGGGATGCCTGATCCTGCTGTGCAGATTTTTGCTGACCGGCCTGGTTGGATTGACCCGCCTGCATCTGCTGGTTAGGTTGATTATCGCGTTGCTGCTTGTTGTCTTGATTGGACATCGTGATTCTCCTTGAAGAGCGGTCATGAATGTTGCTCGTGATCGTCTGCGCGCGGCGTTGCCGGAACGCAGACAAACTCGCCGGCGGATTGGACCGGAGGTTCCGCGGCGATTGCTTATCCTGCGCGCAATGCAAGGCTGCGCCTATCGGCGGATGACGATAGCGCGTGTGAGGAAACGCGCCGGTGCGTGTAGGCAAGTGCATACAGCCGTGAGCAAGGATGCGACGTGCAGGACGTTACGCAGGCCGGGGATCGGAGGAGGGTATTGCTGGAAGGGAACAACAGGGCTGCTGAACAGATTTGTGAGCAGCGCAATCCGGCTGCCCACAACAACATGCGCGATGCCCGGCGTTGCGCCAGGCGACGCAATTTACTTGCCGGCTTCTTGCTCGGCCATTTCCAGGCCCAGCTCTTCCAGCATGCTGTTGACCAGCTTGTCAAAGAAGATACGGTAAGTCGATTCCATGTTCTTGATACGACGCAATTTGCGCATGACATTCCTTTAGTTGATTGAGAGAATTTTTCACAGCATGTCTGCTGAATGTGCGGCAGTATATCTCAATCGGACGCTATGCCTTGTTTGGCGCGGTGCGCAGGCGCGACAGGAGGGCCGCTACCAGTCCCATGTTCCGACCTCTTCCACGAGCACTTTCTTGCCCTGCATGATCAGCAGGCCGCCGTTTTCCTGCACCTGGTAAGAGGTCGCGCCATTCCTGAATTCATACCCAAGGAAGCGGCAAGGCGTGACGCCGTCCGCACACAAGGTATGCATCGTCTTGCCGCGCAGCTTGATGCTCTTGCCGGATTTCTTGCTGGTGCCGAGGTAGGACACGTTGTCGCAGCCCACTGAGCCTTCTTCGCAATTTTCGTGAATTTCGATGACGAAGGACGGGGTCGTCAGCGTGCTTGCGTATGTCTGGCCAAGGACAAGAAGGAGCAAGGGAAGGGAAAGGTATCGTTTCATGTTGCGGGAGCAGGAATGTGAGCAGGGTTTGTGTCCGGCGGTCACGGCAGCAACATTCCGTCGCTGCCCATGCGAACAATACATCAGTCCCGGTCGGGGGCGCCAAGTGGAAAGTAGGGCCGAAAATAACGCGCCTCATCCACCGCCCGTGCAAAGGACGGACGGGCAAGCAAATTTGCACGGTAGCCGCGCAGCAATGGAAAGTCCTCTGAAATCCTGTGCGTCCAATCCGCGTAGAACAACGAAGGCGCCGCGGCACAGTCTGCGAGGGTGAAATCTTCGCCTGCAGCCCAGGCTTTTCCGTCCAGTTGTCCTTCTAGCCAACGATAGGCGCGCTCCAGTTTTTCCGCGGCAAAAGCCAGGCCCTCTTCGCGCTTCAGCGGGTCGCCCGTCAGCGCGCCGCCTACCGCGTGCTGGACTGCGCTCATCACGTGCAGGTCGAAGAAGCGATCAAGAAAGCGGACGTCCAGCGCCATCATCGGATCGGCCGGTAACAGGCGCACCGGGCCGGGATGCGCGAGCTGCAGGTACTCGATGATGATGCTGGTCTCCGCCACGCTGCGTTCGCCATCCACCAGCAGCGGAAATTTTCCTATTGGCCAGCGCCGGCGCCATTCCTCCATGTGCAACGGCATGTCCGGGGCAAGGCTACGGAATTCGCAAGGAACGCTGTTTTCATACAATGCGATGAGCACTTTCTGCGTGTAGGAGGAGAAGGGATGGCCATACAAAATGAGGGACATATCTTTGGCTTTCGCAGTTTGCAACAGGTTGGCGGCGTCTTGCGGCTGCAGAATCATGAGGCGGAAATCGAGTCCGCTCGATGTTCATTCCGGCTTGCCGCGACGATGGCAACGGCTTCAATCTCAATCATGGCGTCGGGCGAGTATAGCGCCGATATTTCCACCAGGGTTTCAGCCGGGTAAGGCGCGGAAAACCACTTGCGACGCAATTCCGTCATCTTCGGCATATGCGCCATGGAAGTAAGAAATACGGTGACTTTCACCACCGAGTTCAAACTGCTCCCGCCGGCATTCAATACGCGCTCCAGGTTGCGATAGGCTTGCTCAGCCTGGGCATCGAAATCTCCTTTGCCGACGATTTCGCCGTCGTTACCCATGGCGGCCTGACCAGAGGTAAACAAGAAGCCGCCGGCGGTGATTGCCTGGGACAAAAGGTAGGGGGCGTATGGGTCCGGATCTGTGTGTACCGGTTCGAGTTTCATGCGAAGCCTTTATGGTTGAGAATATGTCATTCATGAATGGTTCGAAGCCAGTATTGAGGCAGAAGGGGCGAGGCGCAAATGTTAATATCTCAGCCGATAGATGAAATGATCTAATCTATAGGCATGAGAAAACTCCCCCCTTTGGGCACACTGCGCGTTTTTGAAGCCGCTGCGCGCCATCTGAGTTTCAAGGATGCCGCCAGCGAGTTGAACGTCACGCCAACTGCCGTGAGTCATCAGATCAAGCAGCTGGAAGATGTTCTCGGCGTCAAATTGTTTGAGCGCGGCGTGCGTGAAGTACGCCTGACGGCATCGGGGCGGTCGCTTTTCCCGACGTTGCGCGAAGGGCTGGACAGTTTCGAGAGCGCAATTGCTGCAATCACGAGCACGGGCAAAGCCAGGGTTGCAACCTTGTCTTCCACGGTCGCGTTCATGGCAAGACGGCTCGCCCCCAAAGCCGGTTCGTTTCGCAGTGCCTATCCCGATTGGACGTTACGACTCGATGCGTCAGACGATCCGGTCGATCTCGATTCTTATGCAGATGCGGCGATACGCTATGGGAGCGGACGCTATCCCGACCTGATCGCAGAACCGTTGTTTCGGGACCGCGTTGCGCCTGTGTGCAGTCCCAATCTGGGATTGAAGACCGTGGAAGACCTGTCCGGAATGACATTGATCCATTTCGACTGGGGTCTTGCCGCACGGGGCGGCGAGCGTGCACCCATGTGGCGGGACTGGCTTTTTAAAGCAGGAATATCCGGCGTTGAAAGCGAGTCCGGGCTTTCCTTCACCGATGAGATCCATGCGGTGCAGGCAACGCTGGCGGGTCAGGGGGTAGGCTTGCTGAGTTTGACGCTGGTGGCGGAGGAAATTGCGTCAGGCATCCTGGTGCAGCCGTTCGGGCTGTCGCTTGAAAGCCATGACTACACGTTGGTGTACAGCCCGCGCGCCGCCGAACGCCCCTCGACCATGTTGCTTCGGGACTGGGTGCGCACGCAGTTTTCGGTGTGATGCGGACATGCGCCGGCCTGACGCATGGCGCCCTTATCGGCTGCCAGGTGTCAATGACCGGGCCACGCGAAAACCGAGGTCGTCGATAGAAAACGTCGGATGGCTGCGGCGGCGATTCGTGGCAAGGCATCCTCTTTCCGTATCCGACCAGCCGCCGCCGCGAAACAGGCGATACGCACCATAGACCTCCGGATCGTACTGATCCGAGCACCACTCCCAGACATTGCCGAGCGTGTCGTACAAGCCCCACTGGTTGGCTTGCTTTTGGCCGACGTCATGTGTACGGCCTTCGGAATTTTCGCGGTACCAGGCGATGTCCCCGAGATTTCCATATCTCGGACCATTGCTCCCGGCACGACATGCGTACTCCCATTCAGCTTCTGTTGGAAGGCGATAGCCGGTGCCGCCGGCAACAATAGCTGCGCCGGTATCGTCATCGTGCATGTCATAACAAGCCGTGAGATTGGCCATCTCCGAAAGCAAATTGCAGAACTTCGCTGCATCGTTCCACGAGACGTTTTCAACCGGGCGCTGTGCTGTTGCGAGCGACGATGGATGGTGCGGCATCAGTGCAGCATATTGCGCCCGGGTCACCGGATAGCGACCGATTGCAAAGGCCTGGAGTTCAACGCTCCATGTACGACGGATTCTGTCGTCCCGCAAGACAATGACGCCGGCAGGAATTTGCACCATGTGAACGTCGGGCAATCTGGATTTTTGTTCCATTTTTTGATGGTGATGTGAGCCGACGCTGAGGAAAGAAACAGATACTACTCTTACTTGCCGGGATGGCTTGTCAATTGCCGGGATTGAGCACCATGAAGTCGGCATCTATGCCGCTGTCAATGCATGGAGGCTTCTGACGACTATCTGATGCAGAGGCGCTGACTGCGGCGCGGTTTCGCAATCGCGTATGTGTTCATGTTCCTTTGAATGGCTCAACAACCACTTCCGGCCGTGGTCGGAAGTAAGCGAAATTCACGACATGGCAGGCGCCTTGCCGGCATTGTCCGCCTCCGCGTTTTGCCGCAATCTGGAATACTGGCCCGGCGGCATGCCGGTATGGCGGGTGAAGGCGACCGTGAAAGTGCTCGATGAACTGTATCCGACCAGCGCCGCCACCTCTGCGATCGCCTTTTTTTGTTCAAGAAAACTTTTTGCCAATGCCATCCGCCACGACAGCAGGTAGTCCATCGGCGTGACGCCCAGGGCCGCGCTGAATCGCTGGAAAAAAGTGGAGCGCGACAGCGCCGATTCTTTCGCCAACAGCGCAACCGTCCATGGTTCCTCGGGACTTTCATGGATGCGGCGGATCGCACCCGCCAGCCGGATATCTGCGAGACCGCGCAACAGGCCGGGCGCCGTCACGGCATTGCTGGATGAGCGTAAGGCCTCGATCAGCAGGACTTCCAGCAGGCGTTCGAGCACCACTTCCCGGGCAGGGCGCTGCGAACGCGCCTCATCGATGGCCAACTGCACCAGCGCCGACAAGCGGACGTCGCCGCGAATGTGGACCAGCTTCGGCAGCAGCGTCAACAGCAAGGTAGCGTCCGGTGAAGTCAAGTGACAGAAGCCTACCAGCGATCGCACATCCGCCTCGGCCGATACTGAACCGTTGCGATGTTCGCCGTTGTCCAACACCACGGGTTCGGACTGCCATTCATTCTCGAGAGGGATGTCGAAGCTGGTCGCTGAAAATGTCGACATGGATGGGATCAGCAAAAAATCGCCGGTTTCGGCGACCAGTTGCAACTCATCGACCGTATAGCGGATTTTTCCTTCCAGCACGACGCAGCAGCACAACGGCGCTTCTTCGAGTGTGCCGCGCACTCCCCAGCGTCCTGCACCGGTCACTATTTTCGTATAGGACATCTTGGGCTGGAGAAGCGTCACAACGGAGGTCAAAGGATCAAGCATTTCGGACTCTCGCAAACAAATCTAAGACTTTGGATTGTAGATGGTTTCTTCCATGCCGGTTATTGTCGTGCTTCCCCCGACAATGAAAGGATGCACATGAAAACCGTTTTAATCACCGGCTGCTCGTCCGGATTCGGCCTGGAAATCGCCAGGTATTTTTTGGACCGCAAATGGAACGTGGTCGCCACCATGCGTACCCCGAATGAGGATGTTCTGCCAAAGTCTGAACATTTGCGCATCTTGAAATTAGATGTGGCCGACGCAGAAAGCATCCGTCGTGCGGTCGAAGAAGCCGGGCCTATCGACGTCCTGGTCAACAACGCCGGTATTGGCATGCTGGGGCCGTTCGAAAGCACGTCGATGGATGCCGTGCGCGAAGTATTTGAAACGAATACCTTCGGTACGATGGCCATGACGCAGGCATTTCTGCCGCAGTTCCGGACACGCAGAGCGGGCGTTGTCGTCAATGTGGCTTCGTCCGTGACGCTGAAAGCCTTGCCGCTGCTTCCCGTCTACACGGCCAGCAAAGCGGCGATTGTCGCATTCACGGAATCGCTGGCGCTGGAGCTGAAGGAATTCAACATCCGGGTCGGCGTGGTGCTGCCCGGAATGGCGCCCGAGACAGCGTTTGCCGCCAATGCCGGTTCGCGGGTCATCCAGACATTTCCTGAAGATTACGTGCCCACGATGAACGCGGTGATGTCCGGGTTTCAGAATTACACCGGTTCAGTGACGCGTTCGATTGATGTTGCCGACGCGGTGTGGCAAGTCGTGCAAGACGAGGCAACCGCATTCCGCGTTCCGGCCGGCGCGGATGCTGTCGAATGGTTTAACCAGGTTAGTTAGAACTATGTGCAGGACATTGGAATGCGATACGTACACGCGTGTGTATCGCATTTCGCGCGGTTTGCTGCCGGCCGTGTTGATTTGCATCGAAAACGGATCCACTTAGCCGCATAATTTGCACCAAAAATTGACCCACGTA
>NZ_LFLU01000022.1 GCF_001189965.1 Herbaspirillum rhizosphaerae | reverse complement strand
AATCGACGTGACGCCGTCCGGCCTGAAGCTGATTGAACTGGCGACGGGCGTGAGCAAGGAAGAGGTGATCGCCAATACCGAGGCGGAGCTCGACGTCAGCGCAGTCTGATCGTTACAAGCCAGCCAGCAAAGTTGTTCTGCGTTCTCTTCGGAGAGCGGACGGTACAGGGGTCGAAGCCTGTGCCGTTTTTTTATGCCCGCTTCAGTTCACCGCGCCAGTCTTTCGCGCACGTGTTCTTCATGGAATACCGTGTGCGCGGGTTTGACCAGATCGCTGCGGCTGATAAGGCCTATCAGTTGTAATGACGAGGGATCGGCCAACACCGGCAGACGTTCGACGTGATGCGCCGCCATGCGTCGCGCAATCGACTGGCAGGTTTCGGTGGCAAACGCCAGCAAGGACGTCGACGGCGTGAGTACATCGCCGATGACCGTTGTGTTCATCGTGTCGGGATGGGCGTCGAGATGCGCGTGCAACATGGCGCGGTCCAGCATGCCGAGAAATTTGCCGCTGTCATCGCACACCGGGAAGGCGCGATGCCGTTGCGTTGCGCCGAAATAATTCTCGGCGATCTGGCGCAGGCTGGTGTTCGCCGCAATGCACATCACTTCGCGCGTCATCACTTCTTCCACGAACACGCGCTCTTGCGGATCAACGCTGTATTCACGATAAATATGCAGGCCGCGTCGGGCGATCTTCTCGGTCATGATGGAGCGGCGCATGACCAGTACAGTGAAACCATAGGAGATGCCGGTCGCCAGCAGTAACGGCAAGAATGCGTTGAAGTCGCCCGTCAATCCGAGTGCAAACACGGCCGCTGTCAGCGGTGCGCCCAGTACGCCTGCCAATACCGCCGCCATGCAGACCAGCGGCCACAACGCCGCATCGCTGCCGGGGATGACGTATGCGATGACGGTACCCAGTCCGGCGCCCAGCATGAGCAGCGGCGCCAGTACGCCGCCGGAGGTGCCGGAGCCGAGCGCAATGATCCAGATGATCGCTTTCACGGCAAGCAAGGCCAGCACCGCCGAAACCGCAAGGTGGTGATTGAGCAGATCTGCAATCACGTCATAACCCACGCCAAGCGCGCGCGGCTGGAAGTAGCCGCCAATACCAACGGCGACCGCACCAAGCGCAGGCCACCACATCCAGTGCAGCGGCAGTGCATGAAAGCGATCCTCCACCCAATATAAGGCCAGGGACATGGCGGATGACAAAGCGCCGCTCAATAGCCCCGCCAACATGCACACCGGCAATGCCGACAATCCCACCGGCGCCGTATGCAAGGGAAACAGCGGTCCAGGCTCCAGCAGCAGCGGCCGGGCAAAGCCGGCGACGGCGCATGCCAGGATCACCGGCAGCAAGCTGCGCGGACGCCATTCAAAGAGCAATAATTCCACCGCCAGCAAGACCGCTGCCGCCGGCGTGCCGAATACGGCCGTCATACCCGCTGTGGCGCCGGCGACCAGAAGGGTCTTGCGTTCCGCTGCGCTGACATGGAAATGCTGCGCGATCAGCGAGCCGATTGCGCCGCCGGTCATGATGATCGGCCCCTCGGCGCCGAACGGTCCGCCGCTGCCAATCACGATACCCGACGCCAGCGGCTTGAGTACTGCGACCTTGCCGGACATTTTGCTCTTGCCGAACAGGATGGCTTCGATGGCCTCCGGAATGCCGTGGCCGCGTATCTTTTCCGAGCCGTAGCGGGCCATCAGGCCGACGATCAGGCCGCCAATGATAGGCACGATGACGACCGCGATTCCCAGCGCATGCGTTGCCGGCGAGCGGTCCGCAAAAGACAGTGTCTGGAAGAAAAACAGGTTGGTGAAAAAATGTATCAGATTCAACAGGACAAAGGCGGCAATCGTGCTGATGCCGCCGATGGCAATGGCGATACCGGCAAGAAACAGGACTCGTCGGTCGAGGGTGAAATCGCGTTGGTGGCGGCGCATGGAATCGTCAAAATGGAGAAGGGGATGGCTTTGCAGCCGCGCATTCTGGGCATGCTGCAACCGGGACAAGATATGTCGGTAAATATATCATATTGTGACGTATTTATTTTTTGTCCGGGCTCATGCCATTTTGGATTTGCGTTAGGGAAGCGTCAAAATTGCTTTCTGTTGAAAGTCGAAATGTTTGAAGATTGCCGCAGATGATGAATTTTTTCGAGAAGATGCGTGACGTAGGTAACGTTTGGTAACCATTTGCCATCCGGCGAACATCAATGCCAGTTTTATAATGGACGGCTGAATTGTCTGATGCGAAGAACAAATCATGAAGATCGAAGCAATCCAAAGCAATGAAGTATTGATCGTGCGCGCTGTCGGCAGTCTGGATGTCAATGGCGCGACCGAGTTTGCCAAGCAGCTGCAAAACCAATGCAGACCGGAGCTGCGTAAGATGATCCTGGATTTCACGCATCTGGACGCGCTCGGCTCGGCAGGACTGAAAGTGCTGTATTTGTTGAGCAAGAAGGCCGAGTCGCGTCGTGCCCGTGTCGTCGTGGTGGGCCTGCAACCGGACGTACGCGAAGTCTTCGACAGCAGCGGCTTCGTTGCGCTGTACAAGATTCTCGGCAGCGTGGACGAAGGTCTTCGCTTGCTCGATAGTGCGCCGGGCTTGCTTCTGTGTTGATTCCTGTCCAGTCCCGAACTTAATTCCAGCGCCCCATCGGTTCCAGATAAGGCGACGCCTCCGCCTGGCCCCAGCGCAACGGCAACACGGATCGTACAAGCCGGGCCTGTGTGACTGAAAACTGCAGCAGCCGTTGCGCACCCGTAAACGACGCCACCTCCGGGCCATCCCAAATCACTTTGGCCGTGACGGCGACATACAGCAAGTCGCCTTTTTCATAGTCGACAAACAACAGGCCGGCGCGCGGATGCGTCAGCAGATTGCCGATCGTGTTGAAAAAGAAGTTGCCGATGAAATCCGGCGCCGTCAGCGTGCGATCGCCATCGATACGCACGAAGCCAGGCTTGCCGCCGCGATGCGATACATCGGTGCCGTGGCGTCCGCCGACATGGCCGGTGCTCTCATCGGCGGCGGTGGCGATGAAGAATGTATCCGCCCTGGCGATCAGATCGGCCATGGCGGGCGTCAGTACGGCGCCAGCTTCCTCGCTGACCGGCGCTGCTGGATCCAGGTCGATCAACTCCGGCTTGCGCGCCTGAATGTACTTGGGGCAATTGCCGAAGCTTTCGGTAATGGCGATCGAAAATCCGTCGTCGCGCAGCTGCCCGGCGATACCGTTGGCGCGATTGCGCCGACGCGTGTGCGGTTCAATACCCAGCAAGCCCAGCGCCGCACCCTCATGCAGATTGGCATGGAGGGGATCGGAGGGATGCGCGCGGGCACGCAGGTCCAGTTGCCGTTCTGTCGGCGACGATATGAAGCCGGCCTCGCCCGCCAGGATGGATGCCCACGGCTGACCCGTGCCGTCCCGGCTGCCGACCAGCAGAAACGGCAGCTGCGCAAAGAACTGCCGGTGCTGATCCGGCATGTAATCGCGAATCACGCGCGGGCCTATCTCCGCCATTTTCTCGGACACGCCGGCCCGTTGCTGGGCAATCATCTCGCCCTGATGGAAGGTGTTGTGCTGCGATGCTGCCTGCGCTGATTCGGTCATGACAAACTCCGGTTCTGTTTGTTTGATGTCGCTGGAGTGCGAAGATGCTGTGCCGTTTTATGCCGCGATCGGCGAGGCCGGCATCGGCAGGAAATTGCGCAGGCTCTCCACGCGGGTAATCCATGCGCGCACTTGCGGATAAGGCATCAGGCTGACGCCGCCTTCGGGCGCATGGGCGACATAGCTGTAGCAGGCGATGTCGGCAATGGTCGGATGGGTGCCGACCAGAAAGCTGCGGCCGCCGCCGAGATGCGCTTCCAGCAATTGCAGCAGGCTGGCGGCTTTGTGCTTGGCCAGTTCATAGTCGTGCGGGGCGTTGAACACTTTCACCAGGCGCGCCTTGCCTGGGCCTTCCAATACTTCGCCCGATGCCAGCGACAGGAACTGCTGCACCTTCGCGGCATTGGCGGCATCGTCCGGCAGCCACCCGCTGTTGCCGTAGCGCTTGGCCAGGTACACCAGGATGGCAGTCGAGTCGTACAGGGTGACATCGCCGTCCACGATCACCGGCACTTGCCCGCGCGGATTCATGGCGAGGAAGCCGGCTTCCTTTTGCGCCTTGTTGGGCAGGTCGACGTGGATGAATTCATACGGCAGATCGAGCATGGACAAAAACAATTCGACGCGGTGGCTGTGGCCGGACAATGGAAAACCATAGAGGCGGATGGCTTGGGATGCTTGCATGGCGGTATCTCCTGAGGGCAATAAATGATAGTGGTGCTGCATGTCGGAATCAGATGCGGTACGATATGCATGAATCTGTACCGAACGTTCGGTACAATAAACAATCCGAAGCACGCTGTCAAATAAATTTATAATCCTTGAAAACAACAGCAGGGCCGTCATGTAGAGCACCACTGGCGCTTATTCCACGCTGCGCAGCCATTTACCGAAGAAAACTATGCCCGCTCCAAGCCTGTCTCGCGAAGAAGTCGCCCAACGCATCCTTGCCGAATTCCGCCGTTCGGGATATCAGGGCGCGACCCTGGCGAGCCTGTCCGAAGCCACCGGTCTGGGCAAGTCCAGTCTCTATCATTACTTCCCCAACGGCAAAGCCGACATGGGCGAAGCCGCGCTGGAAGCGGTCGGCGTGTGGTTCGGCGAGCATGTGATGCCGACGCTGGCCGAAGACGCGCCCGCCGAGAAGCGCCTGAAGAAATTCAGCGCCGCGCTCAGCGAGTTCTATGCCAAGGGCACCAAGCCTTGCCTCACCGACTTGTTCACGATCGGCGAAGCAGGCGAGTTCTTTCAGCAATATCTGAAGCAGCGCCTGAGCGGCCTGATCAAGGCGCTTGCCGCCGTCGTGGCGGAAACCGGCGTCTCCACGGAAGAAGCCTCACGCCGCGCCGAAGACGCCATGATCACCATGCACGGCTCGCTGGTCGTCTCGCGCGCATTGGGCACGACGGCGCCGTTCGTGCGCACCATGCGCAATTTCCCGGGCGTGCTGCTCGGCGAATAGCATCTCGCCGCCGGTCCCGGCGGAACCGGCTTTCTGCTTTTCTTTTGCGCTCTGCAAGCGTTGTCGGGCCGCGTCCGCACGCTTGTCGCCTTCCTGTTGCCGTTGAGTCACGGCAATACCTCGCCGTCTTAGCTTTTTCCTATCGTCCCGATTAAAACAAAGCCCTTGCTTGACATTTCTCATGTAACTATTATTATGAAAGTAACTGTCCGAATGGTCGGACGCTACCTTTTCGGAGAATCCCATGAGCAATGCAGCAAACAACAGCAAGAAACCCGGCACCGCCCTCATCACCGGCGCATCCACAGGCATCGGCGCAACCTATGCAGACCGTCTGGCCCGTCGCGGCTACGATCTGGTGCTGGTCGCGCGTGACGCACAGCGTCTGGAGCAAGTCGCAGAGCGCCTGCGCAAGGAGACCTCGGTCAAGGTCGAGATCCTGCCCGCCGACCTGGTCAACAAAGCCGACCTGCTGAAAGTAGAGCAACGCCTGCGCAGCGACGCTGCCATCACCATGCTGGTCAACAACGCTGGCATGAGCATTGCGGGCGAACTGGCCGACGGCGACATCGACAAATACGACGCCATGATCCAGCTCAACATTACCGCCGTGATGCGTCTGGCCGCGGCCGTCGCACCTGGCTTCATCCAACGCAAGGGCGGCACGCTGATCAACCTGGCCTCGGTCCTGGCGCTGGCGCCGGAAATGTTCAACGGCGCCTACAGCGGCACCAAGGCTTTCGTGCTGAACCTGACCCAATCGCTGCAAAACGAACTGGGCAAACACGGCGTACGCGTGCAGGCCGTGCTGCCGGGCGCAACCCGCACCGAGATCTGGGAACGTTCCGGCTCCGACATCGATGCGCTTCCCGACGGCATGGTGATGAGCGTGGACGATCTGGTCAACGCCGCGCTGACCGGTCTCGATCTGGGCGAACAAGTCACCATCCCGCCGTTGCCGGATGTCGGCCAATGGGATGCGCTGACCGCAGCGCGTCAGGCAATGGGCCCGAACCTGTCGTTCAAGAATCCGGCCGATCGTTACACAAAGTAATCGCCGGCCATCGACATAAATCCGCATGCGACGCAAATGTCTCGACGATCAGGATTGCCCCGTGGCCTGCACCATGCAAGTGGTGGGGGAGTGGTGGAGCATCCTGATCGTGCGCGATTGCCTGCGCGGTTTGACCCGCTTCGACCAGTTTCAGAAAAATCTGGCAATATCGCCCAACATGCTGGCGCGTCGGCTGCAGACGCTGGTCGACGCCGGCTTGCTTGAGCGCCGCCAATACCGGCAGCATCCGCCGCGTTACGAATACCTGCTGACCGAGCGCGGTCGCGATTTTCGTATCGTGATCGCGGCGATGTACGACTGGGGGCTGCGCAATTTCGGCGATCCGGTACAGCAGCTCAGGCAAGGCAGTGCGGACGACTATTTGCAGGAACGGATTCAGGAACAAAACGAGGAGACATGAAGATGCAAACTTTGGTAGTGGGCGCCGGTGCAGTCGGCGGATATTTCGGCGGCCGCATGCTGGCAGCCGGGCGCGACGTCACATTTCTGGTGCGCGAAAAACGCGCCGCGTTGCTGGCGAAGAACGGCTTGCAGATCAAGAGTCCAGTGGGCGACCTGACGCTGAGCAATCCGCCCACCGTGCAGAAAGAAAATCTGCAACAGCACTACGATCTCATCATCCTCAGCTGCAAAGCCTACGACCTGGCCGACGCGATCGAATCCTTCGCCGCTGCCGTCGGACCGCAGACAGTGATCCTGCCGCTGCTCAACGGCATGCAGCATCTGGATATCCTCTCGCAACGCTTCGGCGCAGAAAAAATCCTCGGCGGCCAATGCGTCATCGCCAGCACCATCGATGCCGACGGCGCCATCAGGCATCTGAATACTTTCCACGGCATGACCTTCGGCGAACGCGACGGCGCCTCGTCGTCGCGCCTTGCGCAGATCGAAAAGGAAATCGCCGGCGCCGGTTTTGACGTCAATGTCAGCTCCGCCATCCTGCAATCGATGTGGGAGAAATGGATCATGCTGGCGTCGCTGGCCGGCAGTACCAGCCTGATGCGCTCAACTGTCGGCGATATCCTGCAGGCGCCGGGCGGCGAGCAATTCATTACCGCCTTGCTGGAAGAAAATGCCGCCATCGCCGCTGCCAACGGTCATGCGCCCAGCGGTCCCTTTTACGACCGCACGCGCAAGATGCTGACCGAAGCCGGCTCGACGCTGACCGCTTCCATGTTCCGCGACATCAGCAATAACGCGCGCATCGAAGCCGATCACATCATCGGCGATCTGCTGCGCCGCGGCCGCGAAGCGAATACCAAAACCGATTTGTTGCAAGTCGTCTACACCCATCTCAAGACTTACGAAGCGCGTAATCAACACGCGAAATGACCGACAGAGAATGCTTCTGAGTAATGCCGTCGTCCCAGCGAAGGCTGGGACCCGGTGTCGTAAAGACCGTCGATACGACACTGGATCCTGACTTGCGTCAGGATGACAGTGGCATGGTATGACCCATTTCCCAGCGTCTTACCAGCCACCGCCCAGCGAGCGGAACGTCGTCACCGCAGCACGCGCATCGTCGGCACGCACTTGCGCCAACTGATCGCGCGCATGCAGCAGCAGGCGATCTTCTTCCAGCACTTCCGTCAGACTCAGCGCGCCGCCCTGATAGGCATCTTGCGCCGCAGTGCGCGCGCGTTGGCGGGCGGCGACTTCATCGGTCAATTCAGTGCTTTGCTTCTCCAGCTGCACCAGCGTCACGATGGCGTTTTCCACATCTTCCGTGGCGCGCAGGACCGACTGGCGGTAACGCGCCAGCGCTTCCTGATTGGCGCCCTTGCTGCGCGCCACTTCGGCGTCAATGCGGCCGAAGTCGAACAAGCGCCAGCGCAGGCCCAGCGCCGCTTGCGGCTGGAAGCTGTTGGAAGTGAACAATCCCCCTGCGCCTAGACTTTCAAATCCCAGCAGGGACGACAGCGACAGCTTGGGGTAATACTCGGCCATCGCCACGCCGATGCGTGCGTTGGAGGCGGCCAGTCGACGCTCCGCCGCCAGCACGTCGGGACGGCGGCGCAATAGCGCGGCGCTGCCGTCGGCGACCGTGATGGCCGGCACCGTCGCAACGCTGGCAGCGTTGTCGTTCAATTCCTGCGCATAGGTTCCCGGTATCGCGCCCATCAGGACATCGAGCCGGTTGAGCTGGCGTTCCAGTTCAATGCGCAGCGGCGGAATGCCGGAGCGCGCCTGCGACAGCTGCGCTTCGGCCAGCGCGCTTTCACGCTGGTTCGACATGCCGTCGCGCAAACGCAGGCGCACCAGGTCGAGCAGCTTGCCGGTGGTCTGCACCTGGTCTTCGGCGATGCGCAGACGGGATTGCGCGCTGCGAATCCGGAAGTAGGCATCGGCCGCTTCCGCAACAATGGAAATACGCACCCCCAGATGATCGGCCTCGGCGGCGTCGCGCTCGGCGTCGGCCGCTTCTGCGCCGCGCTTCAGCGAGCCAGCCAGATCCAGTTCCCAGTTGGCGCCGACGCCGACGTCATACAGCGTCTGGGTGCGTTCGTAGCCGGGGAAGCTGCTGGCGATTTTGCCGAGCGGACTATTCAGCGATTGCTTGGCGCGCGCCGCCTGGCTTTCTACGCCGACTTGCGGGCGGCGCTGCGCGCCGGCTTCCTGCGCTGCGGCGCGCGCTTGTTCGACGCGGGCGACCGAGGCGGCGAGGTCGAGGTTTTGCTCGATTGCACGCTGCACCACGCGGCTCAATACGGGATCGTTGAAACCTTTCCACCATTCATCCAGTTGCGGCATGGGCGCAACAGCGCCACGTTGTTCCAGCAGACTTGCATTGTGGAACGCGCCGCCGCTCACCGCCGGCGCCTGGTAATCGGGACCGCTGGCGCAGCCCGTCAGAAATACGCCGACCGCCAGCGCTACCGCGCTCAGGCTTGCCGATCCCATCAGTTTGTTGCCGTCCGTTGCTGCCATCGCTGACTCCCTGTGAAAAATCCGATTTTTGATTGGCTTCGAAAAGTTACTTGCAAAATGATAGTGTCTAGTTTAATCTAACTATCAAAATGAAAGCAACTAGCAGTCTGAAATATTTTTTCAAGCCGCAACAGCTTTCCGGCAAAGGATTTCAGGGCTTCAAGATCTGCAGGACAACGGCATTTTCATAACCGGCCCCGCGCGGGCTTATCGATAGAAAGACTGGGGTACAACATGAGCAATCCAACAAGTGTTGCGTCGGCGAACGACATCGGGCAATCCGCCGGCGCACAGAAAAAAGGCAAAAGCGGGCTGGTGAAAATTGCCGTGGCGGTCGTCGTGATCGCGGCGGTGGTCGCTTACCTGATCTACTGGTTCGCGGAAGGCCGCTATTGGGAACACACCGACGACGCCTATGTGGGCGGCGACATCACCGTGATCGCGCCCAAGGTCTCAGGCAATGTCGTGCAAGTACTGGTGACCGACAACCAGCGCGTCAAAGCCGGCGACCTGCTGATCAAACTGGATGATCGCGATTACGTCGCCGTGCTGAACAAATTGAAAGCCGCCGTGCAGGCGCAGGAAGCGACGCTGGCCAACATCGACGCCGAGCGCCACCTGCAGGAAGCGGTGATCGAGCAAAACAAGGCCGGCGTCGCCGCCACCAGCGCCGAAACGTCGCGCGCCCACGACGACCAGACCCGCTACCAGAGCCTGTCGTCCAAGGCGGCGGTGTCGGTGCAAAGTTTCCAGAAGGCCGATGCCGACTACAAGCAAGCTGTGGCGAATGGACAAAAAGCGCAAGCCGGCCTGAACGCAGCGCAACGCCAGCTCGACGTGCTGGCGACGCAAAAGCAAAAAGCCCAGGCGGCATTGCAGCAAGCCATCGCCGAACGCAATCTGGCCGAACTGAACGTGGCCTACACCGAACTGCGCGCACCGGTTGACGGCGTGGTCGGCAATCGCCGCGCACGTCTTGGCGCCTACGCTGCGACCGGCGCGCAGTTATTGTCGGTGGTGCCGGCGCAAGGCCTGTGGGTCGACGCCAATTTCAAGGAAAACCAGATCGCCCATTTCCAGACCGGTATGGCGGTGAAGATCAAGGCCGACGTGTTGCCCGGTGAAACCTTCGAAGGCCACGTCGCCAGCATCGCCCCGGCAACCGGCGCGCAATTCAGTATCCTGCCGGCGGAAAACGCCACCGGCAATTTCACCAAGATCGTCCAGCGCGTGCCGGTGCGGATTCTGCTCGACGGCGAAGCTGCGCGTCTCGGAAAATTGCGTCCCGGCCTGTCGGTGACGGCGGAAGTGGATGAGCGCATGCCGGCCTCCGGTACCAATAACAACGCCAAGCGGAGCTGAGCATGAGCGCCGTCGCCAGCAATCCCGGCACCGCCATGGCGCCACCCCAAACGTCGCCTGCAGAGCTGACGCACAAGGCCAAGATCCTCGCGTTCGCCACCATGTGCGTCGGCATGTTCATCGCCCTGATCGATATCCAGATCGTGTCGGCCTCGCTGGCCGACATCGGCGGCGGCTTGTCAGCCGGCGCCGATGAAACCGCCTGGGTGCAGACCAGTTACCTGATCGCCGAGATCATCGTGATTCCGCTATCCGGATGGCTGGCGCGGGTGATGTCGACGCGCTGGCTGTTCAGCGCGTCGGCGGTCGGCTTTACCGTCGCCAGCATGCTGTGCGGCATGGCCTGGGATATCAACAGCATGATCTTCTTTCGTGCTCTGCAAGGCTTCCTCGGCGGCTCGATGATCCCGATGGTGTTCACCTCGGCGTTCTTCTATTTCTCGGGCCATCAGCGCGTGATCGCGGCGGCCACCGTCGGTGCGCTGTCGTCGCTGGCGCCCACGCTCGGCCCCACGGTCGGCGGCTGGATCACCAGCAATTACTCCTGGCACTGGCTGTTCTTCATCAATCTGGTGCCGGGCATTTTCGTCGCGGTGGTGGTGCCGATGCTGGTGCGCATCGACAAGCCCAACCTGTCGCTGCTCAAGGGTGCCGACTATCTCGGCATGATCCTGCTGGCGGCCAGTCTCGGCTGTCTGGAATATTCGCTGGAAGAAGGTCCGCGTCTGGGCTGGATGGGTGACGACATCATCCGCACGACTGTATGGATTTCCATCATCGCCGGCATCGCGTTTGTCTGGCGCAGCCTGAGCTACGCCAATCCCGTGGTCGATCTGCGCGCACTCAAGGACCGCAACTTTGCGCTCGGCTGCTTCTTCTCCTTCGTCACCGGTATCGGCATCTTCGCCACGGTGTATCTGACGCCGGTATTCCTGGCGCACGTGCGCGGCTTCAGCGCGCTCGACATCGGCCTGGCGATTTTCGCCACCGGCCTGTTTCAGATCTGCGCAATTCCGTTTTATACCTATCTGGGGCGGCGCGTCGATCTGCGCTGGCTGATGATGTTCGGCATGGCGTGCTTTGCGCTGAGCATGTGGAATTTCACGCCGATCACGCACGACTGGGGCTGGCGCGAGCTGATGCTGCCGCAAGCCTTGCGCGGTTTTGCGCAACAGTTCGCGGTGGCGCCGGTGGTGACGCTGACGCTCGGTGCGCTCAAGCCGGAACGCCTGAAGCAGGCCTCGGGTTTGTTCAACCTCATGCGCAATCTGGGTGGCGCGATCGGCATTGCGGTGTGCGGCACCATCCTCAACGATCGCACCAACCTGCACTTCCTGCGCCTGGCGGAGCATCTCAACAGCGCCAACGAATCCATGAACAACCTGGTGCAAAACACCGGCGCTAACATGATGGCCTGGGGACTTGACGCCGGGACCGCACCAACCGGCGCTTTGCAGCAATTGTGGAAGCTGACCATGCGCGAGGCGCAGACGCAGACGTTCGCCGATGCCTTCCTTGCGGTGATGGTGTGCTTCCTGGTGGCGATCGTGCTGATTCCGTTCATGCACAAGGTGGCGCCGCCTAAGGCGCCGTCAGCCGACGCGCACTGAGAACCTGTCCACGATCTTACTGCGAGGCCATGATCCGCGAATTGGCAATCCTTGGGCGGTGCTCCGAATCCTCATGTACTAAAGTACACTCCGGTTCGTCCGCTCCGTCCGCCACCGGCTGATGGCCTCTCGCTACAGATCGTGAACAGGTTCTAAAGAAATTGCGCCGGCGCCATGCGCTGGCGGGCCAACTGGGCGGAACTCTGCCGGACCGCCCAGCGTATCGGCTTCGCCGCCACGGCGACTGCCCGTTGCAGCATCAGCTGCTGCAGCGGGCGCAGCGGTTTCACGCCGAGCTGCAGCTTGGCCCAGTCCGGCAGCAGGTCGACGCCGGCGCGCATCATCAGCCGTGTCCACGGCACCGCCAGCGCATTCGGCGCGGGTGCGTTCATCACCAGTTCCAGGGTCTTCAGCGTGCGTGCGTCGCAATGCAGTTGCGGCCGCATTTTCTCTATATAACTATCCATGTCCGTCACAGTGCGCGGCACATTTCTTGCTCCGAGTTGTTCCGCGATCAGGGCGATTTCGTCGAGGTAGCGGTTCTGCTGCGCCGCGCCCAGTTGCGGATTGCGATAGCGCAGATACGCGCGCAGAAAATTCGACACCTCCGCCACGTGCACCCAGGTCAGCAGATCGGGATCGTCCGCCGAATAAGCGCGGCCGTCCGGCGCGACGCCGCGCACGCCGCTGTGGATGCGGCGCACCAGGGCGATCAGTTTCTCTGCATCCTGGCGGTTGCCGTAGGTCGTTCCTGCGATAAACTGCGCGGTGCGCCGCAAGCGGCCAAGCATGTCTTGCTGAAATGTGGAATGATCCCACACGCCGGCCAGCGCCAGCGGGTGCAGCATTTGCATCAGCAGTGCGCTGACGCCGCCGATCAGCATCGCGGTAAAGTCGCTATGCACCAGCCACGCGGCGGAATCCGGGCCGAACAGGCCGGGATCGCCCGGGGGATGGCGAAAGTCGGGGCTGCCGGGAGGGCGGCTGATGCTGACGACGCTGGTTTCGATGCGGATGCGGAGTGCTTCGATGGCTTGCATGGCGGCTTGAAATGACGTGAGGCGGCAAAGATGAAATGGTAAGGCTTTTGTCAGTTGGACGCAGAAAGACGACAAAAGAGGGAAGAAAAGAATAAAAAAGAGCAAGAGCAGAAGAAAAACGCGCAAGAGTAGTAGCTTTACGGCAAATTATTCTGAGTATAATAAAAGTCTCATTTCAGGGAACCAAAGTTCATGTCAATGGTCGAGTTGGCGCTGCGTCGCCCGTACACCTTTATTGTGATGGCGATGCTGATCGTGCTGTCCACGCCGCTTGTCCTCATGAAAATGGCGACGGACATCTTCCCGGAAATCAATATTCCGGTCATCAGCATCATCTGGAACTACAACGGCCTGTCCGCGCAGGAAATGGGGCAGCGCATCGCCTCCCAGAACGAGCGCGGCCTGACCACCGTGGTCAGCGACATCGAACACATCGAGTCGCAATCGCTGGCCGGCGTGTCCGTGATCAAGGTGTTCTTCCAGCCGACCGCCAACATCCAGAACGCCATCGCCCAGACCGTCGCTTCGGTGCAATCGCAGTTGCGCCAGCTGCCGCCGGGCATCACGCCGCCGCTGGTGATCAAGTATTCCGCTTCCAGTATTCCCGTCATGCAGCTGGCGTTGTCGAGCCCGACCCTGCCTGAGCAGCAGCTGTTCGATGCTGCCGTCAATACGCTGCGCCCGCAGCTGATCACGATTCCCGGCGTCGCCGTGCCTTTCCCTTACGGCGGCAAGACCCGTCTGATCTCGGTCGACCTGGATACCCAGGCGCTGCAGGCGCGAGGCCTGTCGCCGGTCGACGTGGTCAACGCCGTCAACACGCAAAACCTGATCCTGCCGTCCGGCACCGCCAAGTTCGGCGGCACCGAATACACCATCAAGATGAACGGCTCACCGGAAGCGGTGAACGGCTTGAACGATTTGCCGGTGCGCACCGCCAACGGCGCCACCACGTATTTGCGCGATGTCGCCTACGTGCGCGACGGCTTCTCGCCGCAGACCAACGTGGTGCGCCAGGATGGCGTGCGCGGGGTGCTGTTGTCGGTATTGAAAAACGGCGGCGCCTCCACGCTGGACATCGTCAACAACCTGCGCGCGCTGCTGCCGCAAGCGCAGCAAACCATGCCGGCCGACGTCAAGATCACGCCGCTGTTCGACCAGTCGCTGTTCGTGAAAGCGGCGGTCAAGGGCGTGGTCGCCGAAGCACTGATCGCCGCCGGCCTGACGGCGGCGATGGTGTTGCTGTTCCTCGGCAACTGGCGCAGTACGCTGATCATCGCCGTGACGATTCCCTTGTCGATTCTGGCCTCGATCCTCATCCTCTACATGCTGGGCGAGACGCTCAACCTGATGACGCTGGGCGGCCTCGCGCTCTCGGTGGGTATCCTGGTCGACCAGGCGATCGTGACGATTGAAAATATCGAGCGGCACATGCACATGGGCAAACCGCTGCACGACGCCATCATCGTCGGCGCCGGCGAAATCGGCGTGCCGGCCTTCGTCTCGACCGTGTGTATCTGTATCGTGTTCGTGCCGATGTTCTTCCTGTCGGGCGTGGCGCGCTTTCTGTTCGTGCCGCTGGCCGAAGCGGTGGTGTTCGCGATGGCGGCATCGTATATCCTGTCGCGTACGCTGGTGCCGACGCTGGTGATGCTGTTGATGAACAACGCCCACGGCGCCGACGATGGCGGCAAGCCGAGTCTGCTGCAACGTCTGTATCGTGGTTTCGATGCGCGCTTCGAACGCGTGCGGCGCGCCTACACGCTGGTGCTGTCGTCGCTGCTGGCGCATCGCCGCCGCTTCGCGCTGGCCTTCCTCGGCTTCTGCGTGCTGTCTTGCCTGCTGTATCCCTTCCTCGGCCGCGACTTCTTCCCCAACGTCGACGGCGGCCAGATCCGTCTGCACATGCGTGCGCCGACCGGCACGCGTATCGAAGAGACCGCGCGCATCGCCGATCAGGTGGAGTCCGCCATTCGCGAAATGATCCCCGCCAGCGAACTGGAAACCGTGCTCGACAACATCGGTGTGCCCAACAGCGGTATCAATTTGTCGTATAGCAACGCCGGCACCATCGGCACGCTCGACGGCGAAATCCTGATGTCGCTGCATGAAGGACACCGTCCGACCGAACAGCTGGTCAGCATGCTGCGCGCCGAATTGCCGAAGCGCTTCCCCGGCATCGAGTTCTTCTTCCAGCCGGCCGACATCGTCACGCAGATTCTGAACTTCGGTTTGCCGGCGGCGATCGACGTGCAGTTCACCGGGCCGAATCTGCAACAGAACGCCGAGCTTGCTGCGGAACTGACCAAGAAAATCCGCCAGATCCCCGGCGCAGTCGACGCCCACGTGCATCAACGCCTGGACGGTCCGAGCCTGGATATGCAGATGGATCGCACGCGCCTGCAGCAGTACGGCCTGTCCGCCGCCAACGTTGGCCAGAACGTGCTGATCGCCTTGTCCGGCAGCTCGCAGACGACGCCGGCCTTCTGGCTCAATCCGCAAAACGGCGTGGTCTATAACGTCGCCGTGCAGTCGCCGCAATACCGCGTCGACTCGCTGGATTCGCTGCTCAATATCCCGATCGGCGCTGGCGGCGTCGGCACCGCCACGGGCGCACCGACCAACACGCAACTGCTGGGCAACCTTGTGGATGTCAAGCAAGGACGCCAACCGGCGATTTCCTCGCGCTACAACATCCTGCCGGCGATCGACGTGTTTGTCAGCGTGCAGGGCACCGACCTCGCCACCGTCGCCGGCAAGGTCAGCAAGCTGGTCGAAGAAATGAAACCGAAGCTGCCGCGCGGCAGCCAGGTCGCAATCCGCGGCCAGGTGCAGACCATGCAGGCGTCCTTCATCGGCCTGGGCGTCGGCCTGGCCATGGCGATCGTGCTGGTCTACCTGCTGGTGGTGGTCAACTTCCAGTCGTGGATCGATGCGGCGATCATTATTGCCGCCTTGCCCGCGGCGCTGGCAGGGATCGCCTGGATGCTGTTCATCACCGGCACCACGCTCTCGGTGCCGGCCTTGACCGGGGCCATCATGACCATGGGGGTGGCGACCGCCAACAGTATTCTGATCGTCTCGTTCGCGCGTCAGCGCAAGGATGAGGGCGCCACGCCATTGGCGGCAGCGCTGGAATCGGGCGCCACGCGCATCCGTCCGGTGCTGATGACGGCGCTGGCGATGATCATCGGCATGATCCCGATGGCGCTGGGCCTGGGCGAAGGCGCAGAGCAGAACGCGCCGCTCGGACGCGCCGTGATCGGCGGCCTGATCTTCGCTACCGTATCGACTTTATTTTTCGTTCCCGTCGTTTTCGCCGGCGTTCATCAACGACTGGCGCGCCGCAAAGAAGCGCGCCAGCATCATGGGCATGGGCCGGCCGATAGCAGTGGTACGCCACCCCAGCCCCCTCAGCCTCAGCAGCCGTAACAGGAGATAGGAAGCAATGTCGCAAGAACGTCATTCCCAACTCGGCATTCATCCCGTTAATCCGGATGAATCAGGAGAGCTGCTGAAACGTCAGCAGATCGTACGCCGCACCAAGATCGTGATGGTCGTGGTGCTGGTGCTGCTCGCTGCAGGCGCTGCCCGCACCGTGATCAGCCGCGTCTTCAACGCACGCGAACTGGAATCCGGCACCGCCGAGCGCGCCAAGCAATACGTCAAGACCGCCATCGCCAAAAGCAGCGACGCCGGCCAGACGCTGTCGCTGCCGGGCACGCTGCAAGGCTTTGTGCAATCGCCGATTTCGGCGCGCGCCGGCGGCTATCTGAAACGCTGGCACAAGGACATCGGCAGCCGCGTCGAAAAGGGCGAGCTGCTGGCTGAACTCGATACGCCGGAAATCGACCAGCAACTGTCGCAGGCCGTGGCTGCGCGCCAGCAGGCCGCTTCCAGCCTGGAGCTGGCCAAGAGCACGGTGGATCGCTGGGAAGCCTTGCGCAAGAAAGACGCCGTCTCGCAACAGGAACTCGATGAGCGCCGCAGCGGCTATTCGCAAGCGCGTTCCAACCTCGCCGCCGCCGACGCCAACGTCGAACGTCTGCGTCAGGTGG
The DNA here is from genome assembly GCF_001189965.1 of Herbaspirillum rhizosphaerae. Taxonomy (GTDB): domain Bacteria; phylum Pseudomonadota; class Gammaproteobacteria; order Burkholderiales; family Burkholderiaceae_D; genus Herbaspirillum; species Herbaspirillum rhizosphaerae. The sequence goes on along the minus strand of NZ_LFLU01000022.1, from coordinate 56,838 downwards.
AAGGCTTCAAACGCATCGTCGCGCCGTTTGCCGGCGTGATCACGCGCCGCAACGTCGACGTCGGCGACCTGATCGATCCGGGTGCGGGCGGCGGCGCAGGACGCGCCTTGTTCACTCTGGCGCAGACCGATCCGCTGCGCGTCTATATCAACGTGCCGCAGTCTTACGCCAATTTGGTCAAGCAGGGGCAAAAGGTCGTCGTGACGCAATCCGAACTGCGCGGTCAGAGTTTCGACGGCAAGGTGGTCCGCACCGCGGCATCGATCGATACCGCCACACGCACCATGCAGGTGGAAGTGTCGCTGCCGAACGCCGATGGCGCCTTGCTGCCGGGCGCCTTCGTCCAGGTCGCCTTGCCGCTGAAACCGAGCGGCGCGCTGGTGGTGTCGACCGACACCCTGATTTTCCGTCGCGACGGCACGCTGGTCGCCGCCGTCGATGACAAGAACCGCGTACACCTGAAGCGCGTGCAGCTCGGCCGCAACTACGGCCAGACCGTGGAAGTGCTCGACGGCATCACCGGAGCCGAACGCCTGATCCTCAATCCGTCCGATTCGGTGGCGGAAGGCGATGAAGTTGCTTTGGCTCCCGACACTAAACCGGCGGCCAAGGCAGACGGCAAGCCAGCTGAACAAGGCAAGTCGTGATGAAGCTGCGCCTGCATCCGATTGCTGTCGCAACCTCTGCCGTTGTGCTGAGCGCTGCCGTGCTGGCGGGCTGCGCCGCCGGTCCCGATTATCGCAAGCCTGACGTCGACATGCCGGTGACCTGGCAGCTCGATGCGCCGTGGCGGCAAAGCACGCCGAGCGACACGCAAGCCAAGGGCGCGTGGTGGGAACGTTTCGGCGACGCCAAACTGAATGCCTTGCAAGAGCAGGCGCTGGAGGGCAACCAGACGCTGGCGGTCGCCGCCGCGCGGCTGACGCAGGCGCGCGCCACGGCCAATTCCGTTTCCGCCGGCATGTATCCGCAAGTCGGCGCAGGCGTGCGCGCCTCGCGTCTGCGCATCGCGGGCAACCGGCCATTGACCAACTACAACGCGCCGAACTTCGCCACCGTGCAGAACGATTTCGCGCTGGGCCTGAACGCCAGCTATGAAGTCGATCTGTTCGGCCGCGTGCAACGCAATGTCGAAGGCGCCCGCGCTTCGGCCGAGCAATCCGCCGCCGATCTGGAAAACACGCGCCTGCTGCTGAGCGCCGATCTGGCGACCAATTACTTCAACCTGCGCGAACTGGACGTCGAGCTCGATGTGCTGTCGCGCTCCATCGAGCTGCAACGCAAGGCGCTGGAACTGGCGACCTCGCGTCATGATCTCGGCGCGACTTCGGGCCTGGATGTCGCCCAGCAGCAAGCCCTGCTCGACACCACGCTGACGCAAGTCGACGTGCTGCGCAAGGCGCGCTCGCAATATGAACACGCGATCGCCACGCTGACCGGCACGCCTGCGCCGAACTTCTCCTTGCCGCCTGCACTGGCGCCGATGACGCCGCCGGCGGTGCCGATCGGCGTGCCGTCCGATCTGCTGGAGCGCCGTCCTGACATCGCATCGGCAGAACGCGCCATGGCCGCCTCCAATGCGCAGATCGGCGTCGCGCGCGCAGCGTTTTTCCCGAGCGTGATTCTGGCGCCCTCGTACGGCGTCGACAGCCGCACCATCGAGACTTTGTTCAATGCGCCGAGTGTGGTGTGGTCGCTCGGGGTATCGTTGACGCAGACCATCTTTGACGGCGGCCGCATCAGCGCCAACGTCGATTTCGCCAAAGGCGGCTATGAAGCCTCCGTCGCCAACTACCGCCGCATCGTCTTGACCGCGATGCAGGAAGTGGAAGACGGCATCACCGGCGTCTCTGCGCTGGACCGGGCTTATGCGCAGGCCCAGGCCGCCATCGTCTCTGCACGCCGCGTGCTCGATATCGCCAACAGCCGTTATGAAGGCGGCGTGGCGACTTACCTCGATGTGATCACCGCGCAGCAGTCGCTGCTCAACAGCGAACGCCAGGCGGCACAGCTGATGGGGCAGCGCATGCTGACGTCGGTGTTTTTGATCAAGACCCTGGGCGGCGATTGGCCGGATGCGAAGCTGGTGCAGAAATAGTCTGAAGAGCAGACATGAAAAACGGGACCCGCGGGTCCCGTTTTTCTTTCCGGCTGAATCGCATCAACGTATCGTCAGTGCGCCGCCGACGTATCCGCCACCCGTTTCGGCTTCGGTGCAAACCATACCGCGGTCGCCGCCAGCCCGAATGAGATCGCCGCCATCATGAAGATATGATTGGTCGACAGCATGATGCTCTGCGACTGCAAGGTCTGCTCGATGCTGGCGCGCGCCTGGTCCAGCGACATGCCGGCCTGCGTCAGCGAATTGACCGCGTCGCCGAACTGATCGACCAGGCCGGACAGCTCGGCGTGATAGTAGATCGACTTGTTTTCCCAACTGGTGTTGACCAGCGAAGTCGCAATCGCACCCGACATGGTGCGGCAGAAACTCATCAGCCCCGCCGCCGACGCCGTCTCGGATTCGTCCACGCTGGCCAGCGCCAGGCCGGTCAGCGGCACGAAGAACAGCGGCAGGCCGATGCCTTGCAGCAGCAGCGGCCAGCCGATCTGGAAGTTGGTCATGTCGGAGGTGTTGAAGCTGCGGAACAGCGTCACTGCGCCCAGCCACATCACGCCGATGAAGACCAGCTTGCGCGGATCGACCTTGGTCGACATCTTCGCCACGAAGGGCGCCGTCATCACCGCAAGGATGCCGCTCATCGCCGTGGTCTCGCCCGAGTGCGTCGCGGTGTATCCCATATAACCTTGCAGCCACAAAGGCGTCAGCACCGTGGCGCCGAAGAACGCGCCAAAGGCGAGGCAGATGGTGGTCACGCTGGCCGAATAGCCGCGATGGCGGAACACGCGCAAGTCGACAATCGGATTGCGCTCGGTCAGTTCCCAGATCATGAAGGCGACGAAACCTGCGACAGCCACCAGCGCCAGGATGATGATTTCGTTGGAAGCGAACCAGTCCTTTTCCTTGCCTTCATCCAGCATCAGTTGCAAGGCCGCCACCCACACGATCATCAGGATCAGGCCGATCTTGTCGATCGGCAGTTTCAGCAGCGGCGACTCGTAGCGCCTGAGCATCTTCCAGCCCATGTAGCCGCACAGCAGCGCCACCGGCACGTTGATGAAGAAGATGTAGGGCCAGCTGTACTGATCGCACAGCACGCCGCCGAGGATCGGTCCGGCAATCGGTGCAATCAGCGTGGTCATGGCCCACAAGCCGACCGCGGCGGGCGCTTTCTCCTTGGGGAAAATGCGCAGCAGCAGGGTTTGCGACAGCGGCATCAGCGGACCGCCGGCCAGACCTTGCAACACGCGGAAGGCGATCAGCATGCCGAGCGAATTGGCCAGGCCGCACAGCGCGGAGAACACGCCGAACAGGATCATCGAGGTGATGAACACGCGCACCGTGCCGAAGCGGTTGGCGAGCCAGCCGGTCAGCGGCACGGTGATTGCTTCGGCCACGGCGTACGAAGTAATGACGTACGTGCCCTGGCTGGACGACGCGCCGAGCGCGCCCGAGATGGTCGACACCGAGACGTTGGCGATCGTGGTGTCAAGCACCGCGATGAAGTTGGCGGCCGCCAGCAGCAAGCCGGCGCCGATCAGCTGCGCGCCCTCCAGCGGCTTCATGGCCGCGTCGGAAAAATTGGATGACATGATTGCCGCCTGATTACAGAGTCGATGCGTTGGCTGGTTTGTTGTCGTCGGTATTCTTGCCGACCGTCAGTGCACCGTTGGAGGTCATCGCCGAATTGCCGAGGTTACCGGCACCGCTCTTGCCGCGCGTGTCGATCGACACATCCATCGACAAGCCCACGCTCAGCGGTTGCTGCACCAGTTCCTTGCTGTCGATGGAGATACGCACCGGCAGACGCTGCACGACCTTGATCCAGTTGCCGGTGGCGTTCTGTGCCGGGATCACCGCGAAGGCGGACCCAGTGCCGCCGGCCACGCCGATCACGGTGCCGTGATATTCCACCGCGCTGCCGTAGATGTCGGCCTTCATGGTGACCGGTTGACCCAGACGCACCTGCGAAAGTTGGCCTTCCTTGAAGTTGGCGTCAACGTGCATCAGGCCGGTCGGCACGACTGACAACAGGGTGGTGCCGGCTTGCACGCGCTGGCCGACTTGCACCTGGCGGCGGGCGACGACGCCGTCCACCGGTGCGCGCAGCACGGTGCGTTCCAGATCCAGCTTGGCCTGATCGCGTCTGGTGCGGGCAAACGTGACTTCCGGATTGGTGTCGACGGTGGTGTTGGCGGTCAGCACGGTGCTGGCTTTTTGCGCGCCGATGGTGGCGTTGCGGTTGGCGTCGGCCTGGATGCGGCCGGCTTCGGCGGCTTTCAGGTTGGCTTGCATGGTCAGCACGGTAGTGCGGGCGTTGGTCAGTTCTTCACCCGAGACCGAGCCGGATTTTTCCAGTGCTTCGCGGCGGCGCAGATCCAGTTCGGCGCGTTGCAGATCGGCTTGCGCCGACAGCAGTTGCGCTGCCGAGCGTTTTTGTTCCGCTTCGCGCGCCAGCACTTGCGCCGCCAGTCCGGTGTCGTTGGCGAAGTAACCTTGCACGCGGCGTTCGGCGCGGCTCAGGTCGGCTTCTGCTTGCGCCAGCGCGAGCGCGGCGTCGCGCTTGTCGATGACGACCAGCACGTCGCCTTGCCTGACGTATTGGGTGTCGACGACTTTGACTTCCGACACGATGCCGTTGACGGCCGGCGTCACCTGCGACACTTCGACGGCGGTGTAGGCGTTGTCGGTGGTGACGTAGCGCGAGCCGATGAAATACCAGTACGTGCCGTAGCCGATGGCGGCGACGGCGATCACGCCGGCAAAAATGGTGAACAGCTTCTTGCGCTTGCCGGGCGCCTTGTCCGTGCTGGCGGCGATGGTTTGGATGGCTTGAGAATCACTGTGTGACATGACGGTTCCTTGTATCTTGTTGAATTCGATTTGCGGGGCGCTCAGCTGCGATCAGCTGGCGTGCTGATAGCCGCCGCCCAGTGCGCGGACCATTGAGACGTCGAGCGCGAACATGCGCGAACGCAGGGTCGACAGCTCGCGCAGATTGGTCAGCAGCGTATCCTGCGCATTGAGTACATCGAGGTAATTGGTGAGGCCGCCTTCGTAGCGGTTGCGCACGATGCGATAGGCTTCTTCGGCGGCGTGCGCGGCTTCCTCGGTCTTGTTCAGGCGGCCGCTGAGCGCTTTCTCGCTGACGGCGACGTCGGCGACATCCTGCAGGGCTTGCGTAACGGCGCTGTCGTAGTTGGCGACGGCTTCGTCGTAGCTGGCGCTGGCCGAACGGAACTGGCCGCGCAGACGGCCGCCTTCAAAAATCGGCAGCGAAATGGCGGGGCCGAAACTGCCGATGCTCGATCCCGATTGCGTCAGCAGGTTGGTGCCCAGCGACTGGAAGCCGAAATAGGCGCTCAGGTTCACATTCGGATAAAACTGCGCACGCGCCACCTTGATCTGCTTGGCGGCCGATTCTGCACGCAGACGCGCGGCGACGATGTCGGGGCGGCGCCCCAGCAACTCAGCCGGCAATTCCTTGGGCAAGTTGAACGGTTTGGACATGTCGATCACCGGGCGCGCCAGCTGCAGGCCGCGATCCGGACCCGCGCCGGCCAGCGCCGCCAGCTTGTTGCGCTGAAGTGCAATCGATTCGTCCAGGCTCAACAGATCGGCTTCGGCCATGGCGCGGCGCGCGGTGACTTGCTTGACGCTGCCTTCGGTTTCCAGGCCGTTGAGGCGGCGCTGCTGGAACAGGTTTTCGGTTTCCACACGCACTTGCAGCGCAGCTTCGGAAGTGTCGCGCTGGCTGAACAGGCGCTCCAGTTCGGCATAGGCGGCGGCAATCGAGGTCGACAGCGTGATGCGCGCTTGTGCGGCATCGGCGCGCGAGGCTTCGAGGTCGGATGTGGCGGCGGCCAGCGCAGCGCGGTTCTTGCCCCAGAAGTCGATCTCGTAGCTGAAGTCGAGCGTGGCGCGTGTTTCGTTGTTGTAGCCGCGCGGGACGAAGTCGGGCGGCACGCCGTTGTTGTAACTCTGCTTCATGTGATCCAGCGAAGCATTCGCGCTGACCTGCGGCAACAGGGCTGCGCCTTGCTGCTGCGCCACGCCTTCGGCCTTCAGCAGGCGCGCCCGCGCCACGGCCAGCGACGGTGCGCCGTGCAGCGCTTCGCCGATCAGCGTGTTGAGCTGCCGGTCGCCGTAGACCGTCCACCAGTTGTCGTCGGGCCAGGCAACAGTAGTGCCGGCCAGCGATTGCGACGATTGATAGGCGTCGGCGGCCTTGGGTTCGGCGCGCGGGCCGAGGTCGGAGAACTGCGCGCAGCCGGCCAGCGTCAGTGCCGCCAGTGCCAGTGCGGAGAGCGTCAGCAAAGGTCGCAGCGGCTGCGAACGGCTTTCCCTGAGAGAAACAGATTGAACTTCCATGATGTAAATCCACTCATAATTAAACTGTACAGTTCAGTATAGTATTGACTTTTAACGAGCGTCAAGCAAAACTAGGCGAAAATACGGAGCGCAAATGCTGCAGTCGCAAAAAAAGCAACAGCCTCCGGGGAAACCAGGCTCACTGCGGTCCAGACCGCAATCCGGCCATACAGACAAAGATTTACATGCGTAAAAAAAGTGAAGAGCGGCGCCAGGCCATCATTGATGTTGCTGCGGAATTGTTTAACGAGATAGGATTCGATCGCGCCTCAATGGCCGAGATTTCTGCACGCCTGGGCGGATCGAAGGCGACGCTGTACAACTATTTTTCCTCGAAGGAAGAAATCTTCCTGGCGGTCATGAAGCAGCAGGCCGGCATGCAGTTCGAATCGCTGTTTGCCATCCTGTCGGAAGACAGCCACGATTCGGACAAGGTGCGTGCGACGCTGAAACTGTTCGCCAACAAATACCTGCATCTGGTGCTGTCGCCCGAGGTGATCGCGGTGCGGCGCTTGCTGTACTACAACGCCGAACGTTCGGAGCTGGGTTGCCTCTATTATGAGAACGGCCCCCGGCGCGGCTGGCTGGCGATCGCCGACTTCATGAAACGCGCCATGGAAAAAGGCATCTTCCGCGAGGCGGATTCATGGCTGGCAGGTATTCAGTTTCGCGTGCTGATCGAGGCGGAATGGGCTGAGGGGCGCATCCTCAACGTCATCACGACATTGCCGCCGGCCAAGGTGAAAGAGTCAGTCGAGCGCGCCCTCGACGCCTTCTATCGCATCTATGCGGCCGAGCCGGGCTGAGCGGATCAGGTGGCGCAGTCGAGGCGACGACGTCAGGATTTCGTCAGGTGCAAGGCCTGACGTTGCGGCTGCGCATTTCGTCATATTCACATCACAATGCCGTGTGAAAATACCCGGCAGTTTCTCCTCGTAGCCCCCGCAGGGCGGCGTTTCAGGACATTCCCGTAAGCACAAATGGGTAGTAAACGACCTCCTTCTTCCATGATGAAGACGGGGGCAGGATGCGTACCATTCGTGGGATGCTGGCGCTGGCCATGCCCCGGTTTTTACAAAAACGTCAAATAAACAGCAATTCCTATCTTCATCTAAGGCAATCATCATGACCTGGTTCTATAACCTGAACATCGCCAAAAAACTGATCCTGTCTTTTCTGTCCGTCATCATCCTGACCGCGGCGCTCGGCATTTTCTCCATCGTCGAACTGGTCAAGGTCAATCAGGCCTCCACCGAGATCGCGACCAACTGGATGCCGAGCATCAAGGTCGGCCTGCAACTGCAGACCTCGATGGCGCGCTTCCGCATCTCGGAACTGCAGCACATCGTGTCGACGGAAGAGAAGGATTACGACGACGCCGAAAAGGCCATGAAGACGCGTCTGGAAATCATCAACAAGGACCTCAAGAGCTACGAGGACATGATCTCCGAACCGGAAGAGCGCGTGCTGTATCCGCAGTTCCAGCAGACCATGCAAAAGTACCTGGCGGAAAACAAGAAGATCCTGGCGTTGTCGCGCGCCAACCAGAAGGAGGAGGCGCGGGCGCAATACAAGGGTGAGTCGAACAAGCTGTTCCGCCAGGCCGTCGATCAGCTGGGCGGACTCGTCAAGATCAACGATGACGGAACCACGCGTTCGAACAACGACGCGGACAAGGTATTCAACATGGCGCGCGCCTGGATTCTCGGCCTGCTGATCGCCATCGTGGTGATTGCCTTCGGTCTCGCGATCTGGGTCGCACGCATCGTATCGGTGCCGCTCAACAAGGCCGTCGACATTGCGCAACGCGTCGCAGAGGGCGACCTCGGCGCCGACATCCGCTCCGAGAGCAAGGATGAAACCGGCCGTCTGATGGACGCCCTGCGCGCGATGAACGACAGCCTGCTGCGTATCGTCGGCGAAGTCCGCATCGGCACCGACACCATCGCCACGGCGTCGACGCAGATCGCCAGCGGCAACCTCGACTTGTCGTCGCGCACCGAGCAGCAAGCCGGCTCGCTGGAAGAAACCGCATCGGCCATGGAAGAGCTGACCTCCACCGTCAAGCAGAACGCCGACAACGCGCGTCAGGCCAACCAGCTTGCCGTCTCGGCGTCGGAAGTCGCGCAGCAGGGCGGCAATGTGGTGGGCCAGGTGGTCGACACCATGGGCTCGATCAACGACTCCTCGCGCAAGATTGTCGACATCATCAGCGTCATCGACGGCATCGCCTTCCAGACCAATATTCTCGCCTTGAATGCAGCGGTGGAAGCAGCGCGCGCCGGCGAACAGGGCCGCGGTTTTGCGGTGGTGGCGTCGGAAGTGCGCAGCCTGGCGCAACGCTCATCCGCTGCGGCAAAAGAGATCAAGACGCTGATCGACGATTCGGTATCGAAGGTCGACGTCGGCAGCAAGCTGGTGCAGCAGGCCGGTGAAACCATGCAAGAAGTCGTTGCCAGCGTGCGTCGCGTGACCGATATCGTCGGCGAAATCAGTGCCGCCAGCAGCGAGCAAAGCACCGGCATCGAAGAAGTCAATCGCGCCATCACGCAAATGGACGAAACCACCCAGCAGAACGCCGCACTGGTGGAAGAAGCCGCCGCTGCAGCGCAGTCCCTGCAAGAACAGGCCAGCAAGCTGACGCAGGTCGTCAGCGTGTTCAAGCTGTCCCGGCGTTAAGACGTTTGCGCCGAGGAAACCCGATCACCGGTTTCCCTAAAAAAAGCCCGCGAACAGAAATGTCCGCGGGCTTTTTTGTGCTCGCGGAAAACCGAAGCCCGGGCCTGACGCTGCCGAGGTGAACCGTCTCGTTGCGGCCTGCATCAAATGCGAGCTATGCGCCCCGCCCGAGCCGCGCTTCCAAGCCTGCACATTGGCATCGAGACAACAAAGAATCGACAAGCACTTGCACAGATGGAAACACGTTCGCCCATATGCGAGCCGGCAAATGTAAATGAGGGGTTTCCGCTGTTGAATATCATTGCTTAATGGAAATTGTTTGTGAGACTATGCGAGGTTGAATTAGAACTTGTTAGAAATTAACCGAGTTACAGCCAGCGAACACCGGTGCATCAATCGGCGCGCAAGCAGCGCGCTGCGGTGGCATGCAAGCCATGACGGGGCCATCCCTCTCGTCTGCCGGAAGCGCGATGCGGCTCGATCGATGTGAATGGCAGTCCGCAGATGCGTAAGACCCGTGCCCAAACTCACCAAGAAAAATACAATGTTCCAGTGGCTACTGCTTAAAGAAAACGCGCTGAGCGCAGCGGAAAACACAGTCTGGAAAGAGAGCGCGCTGCGCATCATTCTGGTGTCGGGCCTGCTGCTCGAATTCGGCATCGGCCTGCTCAGCGCGATTGATGCGATCAAGGTCGGGGCCTATTACATCATCGTCATCGTTACGGGATTTTTCATCGCCTTGTCGATTGCGGTATTCGCTTCCTTGCGGCGGCCGGTGATCGGCAGCGCCATGCTGATCGCAACGATTTACGCCGCGGCGTTTTGCATCGTCTATTTCGTCAACGATCCTGAGATAGCCAAACTCGGCATCATGTTTGTGTACACTGCGCCGCTGATCGCGCGTCTGTTCTTCGGATCCCGCCTCGCGCTGGTGCTGATGGCGGTCAATGTGTTGCCGTTCATGCTGCTGATCCGCAACGAGCCCTTGCCGAGCTATCCGGGGCTGTCGACGCCGTTGGCCAACGCGCATGCGTACATCCAATCCTTGCTGTTCCTGTTCTTCAATATCTGCGTGCCGCTGGGCGTGTTCCGTCTGCTACATGCGCTTGACGCGGCGGTCAGGCGCCACCGTGCGGCCAGCATCGAACTGCAGAGCAGCCACGCGCAATATCAGGAGATTTTTGAAAACGCCGGCGGCGCCATCCTGCTGTGCGACGCCCAGGCGCGCATCCTCAAAGCCAACTCGCTGGCCGACGCCATCATCGGCCGCCAGGATAAAAAATCCGCCAGCCTGTTTGCCTTGCTGGCGCACAAGTGCAAGGACAAGGAAGAAAAAACCGCCGATATCCTCTCGCTCAAACCGGGACAGGAATTCGAGACCCGCGACGGTCGCCTGATCTCGATCGAGAGCATCTCGCCGACGTCCGAAAATCACTACATCGTCCTGTTGCGCGACATCTCCCAGATGCGCCGCATCCAGGAAGCGCTGAGCCGCAGCAAAGAGCGCGAATCTTTTCTCAGCAGCCACGACCAGCTGACCAGGCTGCCTAACCGCGACATGATGCTGCAGCAACTGGCCGCCGCCCTGAGCGCCATGCCGCCGCGCCGCCAGCTGGCGTTGATCATCATCCGGCTCGACAGTATCAAGTTCGTCAATGACGCGCATGGCAGCGCTGCCGGCGACGACCTGATCGTGACGTTCGCCGGCACGCTCAGACGCTTGTTGCCGGACAGCAGCCTGTGCGCCCGCTTGCGCAGCGTGGTGTTCGGATTCACCATCGAAAGCACGCATGGCAGCCGCGACGCCATTCCCCAGATCGAGCATATCCGCCGCAGCCTGCCGGAGGAACTGGTGCTCAACGGCGAGCGTCATCCGGTGCAGATTTCCATGGCGGTGGCGTTCTCGCGTCCCGGTGAAACCGACGGCGACGAATTGCTTCAACGCGGCAAGATCGCGTTGGATACGGCGCGCCGTTCCGGCAACCAGAGCGTCGCCGTATTCGACGACGAGGCGGCGGCGCAGATCCGCCGTCGTCTCAACATCGAGCAGGCCATCCTCATGGCCTTGCGTGAAAACGAATTGCGCCTGGTGTATCAGCCCAAGGTCACGCGCGACGGCGAGATCGTCGGACTCGAGGCGCTCATCCGCTGGCGTTCGCCGACGCTGGGCGATGTCTCGCCGGCGGAATTCATTCCTGTGGCGGAGAGCAGCGGCGCGATTCACTTCATCACGGCCTTCGTGGTCGACAGCGTCTGCGCGTATATTCGCCAGACGCTGGACGCCGGCGAGCGCAGCCTGCCGATCGCCATCAACCTGTCGGCCATCGATATCGTCCGCGCCGATCTGCTCGATCTGGTCAACGCGTCCTGCCAGAAACACCGCATCAGTTCCGACTACCTGGAGTTCGAAATTACCGAGACCGGCCTGGTCGGCAACGAGAATCTCGCCATCAGCCATCTTGAAGCGCTCAACGCCAAAGGTTACGGGATTACCATCGACGATTTCGGGACCGGTTACTCCTCTTTGCAGAAGCTGAGTCGCTTTCCCACGAAAAGTATTAAGATAGACCAGTCTTTTGTGGCGCAAATCGGGATCAGCGAGAAGAGCGAGCTGATTATCCGCGCAGTCGTATCGCTGGCGAAGATTCTCTCTTGCACCACTGTCGCCGAAGGAGTGGAAACACTGGTGCAGGAGAAATTTCTCAAAGCCATCGGATGCCAGTTCTTCCAGGGCTTCTATTACTACCCGCCCATGGAGTTTCAGCAAGTCAATCAATTGCTGAAGGGACGCTGAAGCACAACGGCATCCGGCGCCATCCAGCGTGATGCGCCGAGGTGATCCCGGACCGGCGCCGCAAAGACGACAACATCAAGCGGCTGTCCGCATTACCAAGAGAGAGACACACGATCATGAGCAAAAACAAGAATGCGCCTACGCCGGTCTATCGCGGCGTTTTTCCCGTGGCGCCGACCATTTTCGACGACCACGGCGATATCGATCTGGAAGGGCAGCGCCGCTGTATCGACTTCATGATCGATGCCGGTTCGGACGGCATTTGCATTCTGGCCAATTTTTCCGAACAGTTCGCGCTGACCGACGACGAACGCAACGCGCTCATCAGCACGGTGCTCGATCACGTTGCCGGACGCGTGCCGGTGATCGTCACGACAACGCATTTCAGTTCGCGCATCTGCGCCCAGCGCAGCCGCATCGCGCAAGATGCCGGCGCGGCCATGGTCATGATCATGCCGCCGTATCACGGCGCGACGATTCGCATCGGCGAGACCGGCATTTATGATTTTTTCAGCACCGTGTCGGATGCGATCAGCATTCCGATCATGATCCAGGATGCGCCGGTCAGCGGCACCACGCTGTCGCCGTCGCTGCTGGTGCGCATGGCGCAGGACATCGCCAATGTTTCGTATTTCAAGATCGAAGTGCCGCAGGCAGCCAACAAACTGCGTGAAATCATCGCACTCGGCGGCGAAGCGATTGTCGGCCCGTGGGACGGCGAAGAAGCCATCACGCTGATGGCCGATCTGGATGCCGGCGCTACCGGCGCCATGACCGGCGGCGGCTATCCGGACGGCATTCGCCGCATCCTCGATGCGTACTTCGCCGGCGATACCGAACTGGCGGCCCGGCATTATCAGGAGTGGCTGCCGCTGATCAACTATGAAAACCGCCAGGGCGGCCTGGCGTCGTGCAAGGCGCTGATGAAAGAAGGCGGCATCATCAAATCGGATGCCGTGCGCCACCCGCTGGCGGCGATGCATCCTGCCACACGCGAAGGCCTCATCAAGATCGCGCGTCGTCTCGATCCGCTGGTGCTGCGCTGGGGCAAATAGATATCTTGGCGGTCATCCCCGAAGTCATCCTAACTGCGGGATGACCTCGCGGCCCATTTCATCCATCACCTCGCGGCGCGGTCTGCCCTGGCGCGCCAGGTTCAACAGCACGTGGCCGACGCCGTAGCCGTGCAATCTGCGCAGATAATCGAGCAAGGCATGGCGGCCGCCGCGCATGCCCAGCGTGATCGGTTCGGAGGGCGCGTCCGGATCGTCGAGCAAATCCAGATTCAATGACTGGATGAAGGGTTTGGCCGCACCGCCTGCGCGTTGCGCCAGCGCCTGTTGCCACAGGCCGATGCGGCCTTGCTGGCGTTGTTCTTCGCGATGGTAGGAGGCCCAGCCGTCGGCGTTGGCGGCAATCCACTGCAGGGACTGGCGGGCAGAACCGACTGCCAGCATGGCGATGCGCTGTGCCGGTGGCGGCAGCACCCGGTAGCCGCCGGTGGCCTGCATCAACACTTCTTCTGCTGCTTGGTCGGGTGCATCGTCCAGTGCGGCACGCAGGATTTCCCAGTGTGTCCGGAAGCGTTCGCCGCCTTGCTCCGCCGTCATGCCGAATGCAGCAAATTCTTCTTCCCGGTCGCCCGATCCGACGCCGAGCAAAAAGCGCCCGCCGGACAGTCGATCCAGGCTCAGCGCACTCTTGGCCAGCAACAGCGGATGCCGTAAAGGCAGCACCGCCGCAGCTGTACCGACGGCAATCGTCGTGGTGGCCGCCGCCAGCATTCCCAGCCAGAGAAAAGGATCGTCCAGTGCGCTGACTTCGCCGGCCTGCGGAATCATCAGCGGGACGTCGCGCGTCCACAGCGCGCTGAAGCCGCATGCTTCGGCATGCTGCGCCAATGCCTTCTCCGTTTCAGGATCTGCGAGTACGCCGGTCGGCGGCGTCAACGGCGTCATCAGGCCGAGCGTGAGACGATCGTCGGGAAAGACCAGTGAATAAGCTTTATTGAGCATGCACACAATCATGTTCTGCATCGTGAGGAACGCTCATTGTCGCCGATTGCTTCGAATTCAGCCGACGTGCCGCCGGAATCTCAGCAGGCCGGCAAGGCCAGCGCCTGCAACACTTCGCCGGTGCTGGAATCCTGTACGAACGCGGCGACGCCCAGATTGCCCGTATCGGCGCGCTTGCCGTCACGACCCGGGGGAAGTTTGAAGACGTCCATCACCACGGTTTTTCCGTCAAGATGTATCGGCCCCTTCCATTGGCGCACCACGTAGTCATGCTGCAAGGTCGCGCCGTTGTTTTCGCCGGCGGCAATCTTGTTGCTGAGCCGGTTCTCGTAGACCGCAACATAGGCTTGCGAGGCGGACGCAGAGCTCGCGCCGGCAGGTGAAAACTCGGCATCGATCTTGACCCGGCCATCCGCCGCCGGGGTCCACGCGAGACGGATGTCGGCCGCCGCCGGCTTGCTGTTGATGGCCTTCATCGCCGAGCGAAATTCACTCTCGCTGCGCCAGTTGCGGAACTCCCTGCCGCTCACGAACACTTCCGGCGTATAGGAAAAACGCGTCGTGCCGAGGCGGCTCAATTGTTCTTGCCGTTCGGTGAAGATGTGCTGCGAAAATACATCGCGCCAGCCCAGGCTGTCCCAGTAATCCACGTGCAAGGCGAGCGGCACGATATCGCGGTCGGCGGCGTTGCGCGTGTCGATCTGGCGCAGCCAGCGATCTGCGGGCGGACAGCTGTTGCAGCCTTCGGAGGTATACAACTCCACCAGTGCCAGGCGATGCGCCGGGCTTTGCTTCTCGCATTGCGCGGCATAGGCGGCGGAGGATGTCGCCAGGGCTGTCGCGGCATAAAAAACTGCGAGGAAATAGGCAGGCGCTTTCATATTTCATGTCTCCGTTGTGTGCACAAAATATAGTCGCGATGAGCAGCCGATTCATTACAGATCAATGACTTCGTCTGCCATTTGCTGTCATTCAGGTAAGAGATCTCCGCCGCTCAGGCTGCAGGATGTAAAGACCGCGCCGCGCAAACGCAGCAGGCGTCCCCATATCAGTCTGTTGAATACCTGATATGCGTTAATTAAATCACTGCTAATCCTTTCTTTCTGTTTCTTTGCGGCTATATTTCCCTCACAAAGAAAAATTTTTGCGGTGCGTCATTTCATTTATTTTCATCTGCGCACCGTTCCAAAACACAACGGGAAATCTGAGAGGCTCACATGACCAATCAGTATCGGGCGGGAAAAAAAGCATTGGTGATCGGCGGCGGCGCCCCGAACTCCACCTTGATTGCCGGCGCATTGACGGCGTTTCTGGATGAGGGCATAGAATTCGACGTCATCTCGGCGTCGGGCGCGGGCGTGCTGATGGGCTTGCTGTACCAGGCCCCGCTGGATTGCTCGCCGCGTGAAGCATTGATGCGCTGGGCCGAAGTCGGCGTGGCCGACAGCATCTACAAGATGTTCCCCATCAACTACAAGATCTTCAAGAAGCCGGGGCAGGACGCGCGCAGCTTCCGCGACAACGTGCCGTCGCAGATGCCCGCCATGCCTGGTATGGCGTCAATGCCCGGCATGCCGAACATGTCCTCCATGGCGGCCGGTTATCCTTTCCTCGACGTGTTCACGCAGCGCTTTGCGGAAGCCTCCGGCGCATGGAACGACTGGATGCACCTGATGCTGTCGGCCATGTCGCCGTCGGATCTGTCGTCCAAGAGCCTCGGCCTGTGCGCGCATCATCCTTTCCTCGAACAGTCGATCGACTTCGACGCCATCGCGCGCATGAAGCCGGATTTCTACATCAACGCCTACAACATGAGCAAAGGCGAGATGCAGATCTGGGACAAGAAGGAAATCGAACCGATCCACGTGCGCGCCGCGTTGTCCTTCCCCTTCCTCTATCCGCCGACGGAAATCGAGGGCGACGATTACATCGAAGGCGCGGCGCTCGACACGCTCAATTTCGATCCGCTGCTGTCCACCTCGGGCAAGCATGCCGACATCGAAACGCTGGTGGTGCTCGACATCCTCGGCGAGGATCGCCTGATCCGCAAGCCGCGCAACCTGTACGACGCCTGGGTGCGCTCCATCATCACGCCGCTGGTGAAAATCTCGAAATCCGAAATGCGCCTGTTCGAACTTGAACACAATACGCATCCGGAAACCGGTGAACCGCTGCGCCGCCTGCTCAAGGTCGACCTGATGAGCGGCATTCCGGACGAGCACTGGCCGGAGGTGCTGGACTGGTCGTCTTCGAACATGCAACTGTTGTTCGACGTCGGCTACCGCGCCGGGCAGAAATTCTGCCGCGAGCATGGCGAATCCCTGCAGGACGCCTTCGAAGGCGCTTCCATGGCTGCCTGAGCGGCGAACGGATTGAGCGATACCTGATTCATCAAGCAGTAACACAGCGTCGCTAACATGTCGGTCCCGCCGTTCAGGCGGGCCATGCATGCCGGCGGCGTAGCAGTCTTGATTTGCAATATATTTTCCAGCATGCAACTCCGCAGCCGCAGCACGAGGAGACGACGCCAGCCCCGGGGCCAACGCAGCTTCGGATCCCACCCACTTTCTTGAGAAACGATACGACCATGACAATCACCAAACGCCTTCTTCTTACCTTGTCGGTGGCCCTGCTGGCTCTCCTCTTCGTCGGCATCGACGGCCTCGTGCAGTTGCAGCGCGCGCAGGTGCGCTTCGATACGGTGCAAAACCGCATCATCCCCAGCATCAGCGGCCTGAACGCCGCTAAGGGTTTCCTCGCCGATACGCGCCTGGCCGGTTACCGCTTGTCGGTGTTTTCCAACCTGAGCGACAAGACGGCGCTGGATAAAGCCGTGGCCGATGCCAACAAGGCGTTTGACGACGTGGTCGCCAAGTACGCGAAAGAGCAGATCTACGATGAGACCGACGGCAAGATGCTGGAAGCCGACAAGGTCAACATGGAAGCCTATCGCAAGGCGTTGATCCCGTTCTTCGCCGCCGCGCATGCGGGCGACATGGACGGCGTGCGCGCCACGCTGATGGCGGGCAGTCCGCTGGCGGTGTCGGCGGCAGGCGTGAAGAAAGGCATCGACGATCATATCGCCTACAACAGCAAGCTGGTCGACGACGTGCGTGCGGAAAGCGTCGCGGCCTACGAGTTCGCCTTCAAGAGCATGGTGGCGGTCATCGTCGTGGCGATTTTGTTCACCGGCACGCTGGCGCTGACCCTGTATCGCAACATCAGCGGCAGCTTGCGCAACATCAAGAACACCTTCGAAGAAGTCAGCGCTTCGCTGGATCTGTCCCAGCCGATGCGCGTCGAGCGCATGGATGAAATCGGCCACGCCGCCACCGCCTTCAACAAGCTGCGCGTGCGCATCGTCGACGTGATCGGCACCGTGCGTACGTCGACCGACTCGGTCAGCGTCGCCGCCAAGCAGATCGCGGTCGGCAACACCGATTTGTCGTCGCGCACCGAACAGCAGGCCGCTTCGCTGGAAGAGACCGCATCCAGCCTCGAGCAACTGACTTCCGTGGTCAAGCAAAACACCGAGAACGCCAAGCAAGCCAACCAGCTTGCGCTGTCGGCGTCGCACATCGCCTCGCAAGGCGGCGACGTGGTGCGCCAGGTGGTCGATACCATGAACTCGATCAACGACTCGTCGCGCAAGATTGTCGACATCATCAGCGTCATCGACGGTATTGCGTTCCAGACCAATATCCTGGCGTTGAATGCAGCGGTCGAAGCGGCGCGTGCCGGCGAACAGGGCCGCGGCTTCGCCGTGGTTGCGTCCGAAGTGCGCAGCCTGGCGCAGCGTTCGGCAGCGGCGGCGAAAGAGATCAAGACGCTGATCGACGACTCGGTCGACAAGGTCGGTTCCGGCAGCAAGCTGGTGCAGCAAGCCGGCACCACCATGAGCGACATCGTCAACAGCGTGCAGAAGGTCACCGACATCGTCGGCGAAATCGCCAGCGCCAGCGAAGAGCAAAGCAGCGGCATCAGCCAGGTCAACCAGGCCGTGTCGCAAATGGACGACGTCACGCAGCAAAACGCCGCGCTGGTCGAAGAGGCCGCTGCCGCCGCGCAAGCACTGCAGGATCAGGCCGAGACGCTGGAGCAGGTGGTCAGCGTGTTCAAGCTCGATGCTGCGCGCATCGTCACCAGCGCCGCTGCGCAATCATCCAAACTCGTCGCCAAGCGGGCCATCGATATCACACCCTCGGCAGCGCGCCTGAGTTCGTCGGATCTGCAGCGCATCGAACACGAGATGGATGCCTGATGCCGGTCTGATCAGCCAGGCAAAAAAAGGCCGCACGCTTGTCCGTGCGGCCTTTTTGTTTGCGTGGGTTAATTACAGATTCTGCGCGGCGAAACGACCGCGGCGGCTGACATGCTTGCCGGCCGACATGAACTCGCCGTCGCCGGTGTAGTGAACGGTCTGCGGATGTTTCGGGCTCGCCGCGGCATGCGCCTTGACGACTTCGAAGATGAAATAGTTGTAGGTGTCGATCAGGCAGTCGTCGTAGAGTTTGCATTCCAGATTGACGAAGCAATCGTCGATCAGCGGCGCACGGACCTTGGCCGCAGGGCTGGTAGCCAGGCCGAAACGGCTGAACTTGTCGACCTCGGCGCAGGAGCAATTGCCGATGTCGACCACGGTGTCGATCATGTCTACGGTCGGGATGTTGATCACGCATTCGCGGCTGCTGCGGATCAGTTCGAAGCTGTGGTTGCCGGATGCGATGATGCAACCCACCAGCGACGGCGTGAATTCCATCACGGTATGCCAGCCCAGCGTCATGACATCCGTTGCATCCTGCCAGCGCGAGGTCACCAGCACGATGGGGCCGGGTTCCAGATAGTGACGGATATTGGCGACGGGGTAGTCGAGTTTCTTGCTCATGGCGGTTCACCCTGGCGCACAGCGGCGCGTGTTGAAGGTGATTTATTTTATGCCTGCCGCCCCAGCCATTTCTGTAGGACAAAATCTGATTTCAACGCCATGCGCAGACGGAATCAGGCATTCCGTTATATGCCGGACAAGTAAGTTGCCATCCCGTTATGCCAATCCGGCAATATCGGCGTTGTGAATGATGGATTTGTCATGTCCGTGCCGGGCGACGTTGATCATGGCGCGCGACAGTTGTTCGGTGGTGGTGACGTGCTGCGGGAACAGCGAGCGCGCCAGCGATAGCAGCGGACCGGCCAGTGTGTAGAACCAGCGATAGGCAGGCGTCTTCGACACCTCGCCGTGCATCGGCTGGATCGCGCCGGGACGGAACATGTAGGCGCCCTTGAACGGCAATTTCAACAAGGCGTTTTCGGTCTTTCCCTTGACGCGCGCCCACATGACCTTGCCTTGTTCCGTACTGTCGGTGCTGGCGCCGGAGATGTAGAAGAAACGCATCTCCGGATTAAGCCGGCACAAGGTCTGCGCCGCCGCCATGGTCAGGTCGTAGGTGATGCGGGTGTATTGCGCCTCGGTCTTGCCGCTGACCGACACGCCCAGGCAAAAGAAGCAGGCATCGAAGCCGCGCAATTGTTCTTCCACGCTGTCGTAGCGATAGAGATCGGCATGCAGCAATTCAGTCAGCTTGGGATGTTGCACGCCGACCGGGGTGCGGCCGACCACGCGTACCGAGGCGATGGCGGGGTCGCGCAGGCATTCGCGCAACAGGCCCTGGCCGACCATGCCGGTGGCGCCGAAAATCAGAACGTTCATCTGCAATTCTCCCAAAGAGTTCAGGGCTAGTTGGGAGCAGTTTGCCATTGCACAAGAGCGCGCGGGCAAAGATCGTCTTTTTCGGCGCAATATGAAAACGACCGAGGCGGCGGCAGATTGCTCTGCGCGCCGCCCCGGCCGTTGGTGCTGCGATCAGCCTGTCAGTTGTTAGCGGGTGTAGTACACGTCGCGGTATTCGCGACGGTATTCACGGTAGACAGGACGTTCGCGATATTCACGTTCCACATAGACCGGAGCCGGACGCACATATACCGGTGCGGGTTGGTAATACACTTGCTGCGGCGCCTGGTAATACACAGGCTGCGGAGCCGGCTGATAGACCTGTTGCGGCGGCGCGTAGCTCGGACCCGAATTGGCGTTGGCGATCATCGAGCCGATGGCGACCGCGCCGATGATGCCGGCGGCGATGGCAAGGCCGTTGTTGCCGCCGCGGTCATGCGCGGAAGCGGAAGTCGATACCGACGCTGCGAGTACTGCGGTAACCAGCAGGGCGGGGATAATTTTTTTGGTAATCATGATGATGTCCTTTCAGTTGAGGCGCATCTGATTTGTCGCCACGATTCAAATATAGGGCATTTCGGTCGCCGCGAAAGGCTTGGCATTACTTGCTTACAATTCTTACCAAGTTGGCGATTTCGGTGAATTTGACGCGCCGCTCTGCCCATCGACAGGCTTCATATTAGAATGCACGACCGGCTTTCCCGCAGGAAAGCACAACTTCACTCCCCTATCCGATGAATTACACCCCCGGCCGCATGATGGCCTATGTCTGTCTGGCGCTGAGCATGTCCATGGTCGGCGCCTACGTTGCGCTCACCAAACCGCTGGCGGCGGCGCTGCCGGTGTTCCTGCTGGCATGGCTGCGCTTCGGCATCGGCGCCGTCGCCATGATCCGCTGGCTGAAGAAGCCCGGCACGGAAGCGCCGCTGACACCGCGTACGCGCCTGCTGGTGTTTCTGGAATCCTTCCTCGGCAACTTCCTGTTCACGATCTGCATGATCAGCGGCGTGAGCATGACCAGCGCGGTCTCGGCCGGCGTCATCATGTCGGTGATCCCGGCGGCGGTGGCGTTGATGAGCTGGATCTTCCTGCGCGAACGCATCGGCCTGCGCGTCTGGATGGCGGTTGCCTGCGGCGCGCTCGGCATCGGTTTGCTGTCGCTGGCGAAGAACCCGCATGCGCCGGGACTCGACAGTGCAGCCGAACATCAGGCCTGGCTCGGCAACCTGCTGGTGTTTGCCGCCGTGCTGTGCGAAGCCTCGTACGCTGTCATCGGCAAGAAGCTCACCGCCGTCCTGAGTCCCAAGCGCATCAGCTCCATCATCAATCTGTGGGGCCTGATCCTGATGACGCCGATGGGTTTTTACACGGCGCTGCACTTCGACTTCGGCGCCGTGCACAAAGGCATCTGGCTGCTGTTGCTGTTCTACGCGCTGGCCGCCAGCGTCTGGAGCGTGTGGTTGTGGATGACCGGTCTGAAATCGATCCCTGCTTCGCGTGCCGGCGTGTTCACCGTCATGCTGCCGGTCAGCACCGCACTGGTCGGCGTGCTGGCGCTCGGTGAGCAACTGACCATGATCCAGCTCGCCGCCTTCGCCGTTGCACTGGCCGGCATGCTGCTGGTCACGGTGCCGGGCAAGTCCTCGGCGAATGCTTCGGGTTCCGCACACTGAGTCCGTCATGGCGCGCCGTTATCACTACTCCGTCTATGTCATTGAACTGTCGGCGGACGTGCTCTACGAGGCGCGCTTTCGCAAAGCCAATCCAGACTACGTCACCGGCAAGCCCTGCGTCTACGTCGGCATGACCGGGCTGAATGTCGACCAGCGTTTCGACAAGCACAAGGCCGGCATCCAGTCCAATCGCTTCGTGCGCGAATACGGCCTGCATCTTCTGCCCAAGCTCTACGAGATGTATAACCCCATGCCCTACGACGGCGCGCGCGACATGGAGGTCGAACTGGCGATCGGCCTGCGCGAGGCGGGTTACGGCGTGTGGCAGGCCTGAGACGGATTGTTCGCTATACTCGGCGTCATTCTTCTCCGCGCGCCCAAACCATGAAAAAACTGCTTCCCTTGCTCTCCACTCTTGCCGGCGTCCTGCTGATACCGCACGCTGCGTTGGCCGCCGCGCCGGAAAAGAGTCTGTGCGCTGCCGGCGAAACGCCTTTGTTCCAATGCACGATCAAGGGCAAGCAAGTGTCCTTGTGCGCGTCGGGCGGCGGAAAGGACGACGCCGGCAAACTGCAATACCGCTTCGGCACCGCGCAAAAGATTGAGCTGAGTTACCCCGCCACGCCGCAACCGGCGGACGGAAAATTCTTCAAGAGCGAGACCGGCTATTCCGGCGGCGGCGAAGAGCGTATTCGTTTCAAGAATGGCGACTACGACTATTTTTTGTTCGAACGCACCGTGCGCACCGGTTTCGGCAACGGCCCCAACAATCCCGAGTTCAGCGCCGGCATCATCACGCGGCATGGCAAGAGCGTGACTACGCGCCTCTGCTCGCAGGATGGCGCGATGAAGCCGGCTTCGCGCACGTTGCCGGAAGAAGAATTCGAGTATCTCGACAACTGAACGCAACGGTTCCTATTTTTTCTTTGGCGGTTCAGTCGCGTTCAGATAGCCGCTTTTCTGCGCTTCTTCGCATGTCAGTGCACCATAGGCAACGACTTGCTCCTTTTGGTTGAAGCCGATATACACAGGTTTGGCTTGTCCGTTCACGTTTGCCAGATAGTTAGAACAGGTGCCGCGTCCATTGAGCGTCGCCAAGCTGCTGCGCGGCTGGCCCAGGGCTGTAATGACATCTCGCTTGGTGGCGCCGGGACGGGAAGCAACCTCAAACGCCGGGCTTTGCAACAGGCCTATCCGGTCGGAAAGATCGGCGCATGCACTCAGCAGCAAGGCGCTCGACAAGATCAATAATTTTTTCATACCTATCCTTTCATTGTCATGGAGCCGACGATGCTAGCGATCTCAAGCCATGCAAGGAAGCGATGTCAGTAAATAAGTGCCGAAATTAGCTGGGTTTTTGTTGAATCCTGAAATGTTTTTCAAGGTGAATATCGTTGCACCGCAGGCGGCGTCACGATTGCCTGATTGTTAAACCAAAAGAAATAATGGATTTGATCCAACTGAATGATGTGCCGTCGCGACGGACGTACAATCTTTCCGTGACAAGCGCTTGTGCAGCGGCAGGCAGCAATCGTAAATACGGCAAGCAGCAATACGGCAAACACAATACGACAGGCAGCAAGAGACGACATCAGAGGAGCAGGCCATGTTTGCAGGATTCACACGCCACGTCGCCGAGGTCAACGGCACGCATATCAACTATGTCCGCGGCGGTTCCGGTCCGGCCTTGCTGCTGCTGCACGGCCATCCGCAGACGCATGCGATCTGGCACAAGGTGGCGCCGCAACTCGCTGAGCGCTACACCGTCATCGCCGCCGACCTGCGCGGTTACGGCGACAGCGGCAAGCCGGCCGGCCTGCCCGATCACAGCAACTACGCCAAGCGCGTCATGGGGCAGGATCAGATCGACCTGATGGCCTCGCTCGGCTTCCCGCAATTTCTGCTCATGGGACATGACCGCGGCGGCCGCGTGGCCTATCGCATGGCGCTCGATCATCCCGAGGCGATCCGCAAGCTGGCGGTGCTCGACATCGCGCCGACGCTCGCCATGTATGAACAGACCAGCAGGGAATTCGCCACCGCGTATTACCACTGGTTCTTCCTGATCCGTCCGGCGCCGTTTCCCGAGACCTTGCTCAGCGCGCATCCGGAGGATTATCTGAAGCACACCATCGGCGGCCGCAGCGCCGGGATGAAACCGTTCACGCCGGAAGCCTATGCGGAATACCTGCGCTGCCTGCGCGATCCGGCCACCATTCACGGCATCTGCGAAGACTACCGCGCCAGCGCCGGCATCGATCTGGAGCATGAACGCCACGACCTCGCCGCCGGCAACAAGATCCGCTGCGAGATGCTGGCCTTGTGGGGCAAGCAGGGCGTGATTGAAAAATGCTTCGAGCCGCTCAAGGAATGGGCGAAATTTTCGGACAGGCTCGACGGTGGCGCGCTCGATTGCGGCCACTATATTCCAGAAGAAGCGCCGGAGGCTTTGCTGGAGAAGGTGCTGCCTTTCTTCGGCGACTGAATTTCTCCGGTCTTCAGTCCGAGGCTGTCCGATATGAGGCGGTCATGCCAATTCAGCAACATCGCGGCAACATCCGCCGGCGATCTTGAAATCACCGGCTTTTATGCTTCATTTCCCCCATATGGCTTCCCTCGCCGGAGTGATATAACTATCCGGGTCGCGCATCTATAACTCAGCTATACATAAACCAGCGCGATGAAGACAAGGACAGGGACATATGGAGAAGACAGGCAAACGCGGCGTCATGCTGCTGGCCATGGCAGCACTGCTGGCATCGCCGGCGGCCATGGCCGAAAAGATCGTCTCCATCGGGTTTGCCGGACCGCTCAGCGGCCTGAGCGCCGCCAGCGGGACCAGCATGCTGAACGCCGCCAAGATGGCGGTGGACGACGCCAATAACGCCGATCTGCGCATCAATGGAGAAAAACTCAGCTTCAAGCTGGTGACGCAGGACGACAAGTCCAATCCGCGTATCGCCGAAATCGCCGCCAAGTATTTCGCCAAGAGCGGCGTCGTCGGGGTCGTCGGCATTTTCAACAGCGCAGTGGCGGTCAGTTCGTCGGAGATTTATCAGAAAGCCGGCATTCCGCATTTCGCCGTCTCCGGCACGCGGCGTTTCACCCAGCAGGGACATGACACGGCTTTCCGCTTCGCCGCCTACGACGAACAGCGCGCTCATGTGCTCGCTGCGTATACCGCGCAAGAGTTGCACAAGACAAGGATTGCCATCGTCCATGACGACAGCGTCTTCGGCCGCGACTACAAAGAGAAATTCGAAAACGCCTTCACCAGGATGGGCGGCAAGATCGTCAGCGTCAATGCCGTCAGCGCCACGACTTACGATTTCAACGACATTCTCAAGACGATACGCACCGGCAAGGCCGACGCCATTTTCTTCGGCGGCCTCGGATCGCAAAGCGCCATGTTTGCGCAGAACATGTATAGGCTCGGCACCGACATCACCCTGATCACTGCGGCGTCGGTGGTGGGGCCGATGTTCCTGCAGACCGCAGGGCCGGGCGCGGAAGGAACGGTATCCATCATGCCGGGTTCGCATCAGCGCAAGAGCAAGCAGTTGGAGAGCTTCGAGAAGAACTACCAGCAACGCTACAACACCGCCATCGGTCCGTATTCCGCAGTCGCCTACGATCAGGTGCAGGTGCTGGCGGCAGCCGTGGCGCGTGCCGGTTCAACCAATCCGCGCAAGGTCGCCGGCGCCTTGCACGCGATCAAATACAGCGGGCTGAGCGGCAACATCGCCTTCGACGCCAACGGCGATCTGCGCGAACTGACCTTTTCTACCTTCCAGGTCAGGAACTCGGCCTGGACCATGTTCAAGCAGTATCACGTCGGTGCGGGCAACTGACGAAAACCGGCCAGGCGGGATGTAAATAATTTGCAAAAAATCAGCTTTCCGCCCGGAAAGCCGCTCCGGCTGCAGGATGCGGAATGATGCTCCACCGCAAAAGATGACTTGGCGAAAAAAGCTTTTCGCGTTAAAGTCGGCTGCAGTCGACATGGAAGGGCTCACTCACATGAATTGATGAGTCAATACATCACCCGGCCGGACACCGCAGAAATGTCGTGCAAGTTATTTGCATGAAGCAGAGATTGCTGCTCGGTGACGGCCGTCAATCCACGGAGCAGTCAATGGATGTATTGAGCGAAATTCTTGATGGGATGCGATCCGATGGGATCGTCACGGGGCGCTTCACCCTCAGCGCGCCATGGGGTTTTGTCAAGGACCCCGTCAACGGCGCCAACTTCCGCATCGCCACCGACAACCCCTTCTGGATCTCCGTCAGGGATGCGCCGCCGGTGCTGATCCAGCCGGGCGACCTGATTCTCTTGCCGCACGGCGACGAACACAAAATGATGTCCAGCGTCGACGTACGGCTGCATCATTTCGATCTCATGGTGATGGAGCTCGGCATCATTCCCGATATCACCCGTCCGCTGGCGTTCTGCGCCGGCGGCGGCGGTGCGGTCACCGACATGTACACCGGCATCCTGCTGTTTCGCGAAGCGCGCCGCAACGCCGTGCTGTCGGCGCTGCCCGACCTGATCCACATCCGCGCCGAAGAAATCAACGTCTCGTCCTGGTTCACTTCCACATTGAAATGCTTCGTCGAAGAATCCATGAGCTGCCAGATCGGCTGGAACTTCGCCGCCGCGCGCCTGGCCGACCTGCTCTTGCTGCACGTGCTGCGCATCTATCTGCAGCGTAGCGAGGATAGCGATCTCGGCTGGCTGCGCGGCCTGCGCGACCCCAAGATCGGCGACTCGCTGATGCTCATGCATCGCCAGCCGCAGCGTGACTGGACCGTGTCGACGCTGGCGTCGGAAGTTGCGATGTCGCGCTCGCGCTTCGATGCACGCTTCCGCGAGCTGGTGGGCGAATCGCCGATCTCTTTCCTCACCACGCATCGCATGCATTTGGCCAGCGAATATCTGGCCGCCGGCAATTGCCGCATCGGCGAAGTCGCCGACAAGGTCGGCTATGCATCGGAGAAAAGCTTCACGCGCGCCTTCCGCCGCTGGGCCGGTGTGCCGCCGCGTACTTATCTGCGCCAGCAGGACAAGACACGGCAGGCGACTGCACCACATTGATCCACCGGCCGGCGCGCTCGCGCCGGCTTTCCGGTTTTTTCTCTCCTCTCCTTTTTCGCCATTTTTCCTGCATCGCATGCGCATCGCGGCCTGGCGTCGCGCGAGCCGATTCAGTGCGCGCGCACGTCGCCGACTCACCGTTTTATGGCGCTCTGCAGCGGGTTTTCAGCTTGGGTCAAATGGTTCCCTTTTTGGGTTGCAGCGTGGTTGTTGCGCAGGTGGGCCTTTGCAAGAATGGGGCCTCGATATGTGACGGCCGCGTGACACCAGCATCGCGCCGTTGCTTATGGAGAGCGGCACGCACGCTGTCGGAGGGGGGAAAGCTTCGTCAGTCAGGCACAAGGATGAATGCGCGTTTCACTGTGGTGAGACGCGTCATTCGAGAGTCAATGATCCAGATACCCAGATGAGGCAAAACAAGATGAAACCAGTCAACGCATGGATGACGGCGGCTACGTTCGCGGCCGGCGCATTCGCCAGCACTTTCTCCACCGGCGCCATGGCGCAAGTCACGATCTACGGCATTATCGACACCGGCGTCGAATACGTCAGCAACACCAACGCCGCCGGTGCGGGCGTGGTGAAAATGCCCTCGCTGACCGGCACCGTGCCGTCGCGCATCGGCTTCAAGGGCGCGGAAGACCTGGGCGGCGGTTTGCAGGCGCTGTTCGTGCTGGAAGCGGGATTCACACCTGACACCGGCGGCATGGGGCAGGGCAACCGTCTGTTCGGTCGCCAGTCCTACGTCGGTCTGAAGAGCGAATACGGCAGCGTGATGCTGGGCCGCCAGGTCAACATGACTTACATCGCCGGACTCAAGGCCGACATTCTCGGTCCCAACATTTACGGCACCGGCAGCATCGATTCCTATCTGCCCAACGCGCGCAGCGACAACGCTATCGGCTATCTCGGCACCTTCTCCGGCGTGACGGTCGGCGGCACCTACAGCTTCGGTCGCGACACCTCCAGCGCAGGCGGTCCGGCGGCGACCAACTGCGCCGGCGAAGTGGCCGGCAATCCCGCGGCCTGTCGCCAGATCACAGGCCTGTTGGCCTACGACAGCAAGACCTTCGGCATGGCTGCCGCCTACGACAAGATGAACGGCGGCAGCGGTGCGACGGCGCCCCTGACCAGCGCCGATTATTCGGACCGCCGCCTGACGCTCAACGGCTACGTCCTGTTCGGCGACCTCAAGATCGGCGTGGGTCTGGAGAATCGCAAGATCACTGCCGCGGCGAACCAGACCTCTAATATGTATTTCGTCGGCGCCAGCTATCCCTTCGCCACGCAATGGATCGTGGACGGCCAGGTCATCCGCTACAAGGTCAAGGACACCGACAAGGTGTCGACGCTGTCGGTGCTGCGCCTGGGCTACAACCTGTCCAAGCGCACCATGCTCTACACCTCGCTCGGTTACATGACGAACTCGAGCACGGCCGCCGTCTCGCTCGATCCGGGCGGCACCGTCGGCACCGGCATGAACCAGCTCGGCGTCATGACCGGCATTCGCCACGCGTTCTGACGTTCCCATTTCAACAAGGCAGGAGACCACCATGGAATTCACACTGAACCGGCGACCGGCCACCTTCGACGGCGACGAGCAGACGCCGCTGTTGTGGGTGATCCGCGAATCGGCCGGACTGACCGGCACCAAATACGGTTGCGGCATCGGCATGTGCGGCGCCTGCACCGTGCACGTCGACGGCGAGCAGATGCGTTCGTGCAGCGTGCCGGTATCCAGCGTCGCCGGGCGCAGCGTGACCACCATCGAAGGTCTGTCGAGCGACACCAGCCACCCGGTGCAACTGGCCTGGATCAAGCTCGATGTGCCGCAATGCGGCTACTGCCAGTCCGGCATGATCATGGCGGCCACCGCCTTGTTGAAAAAATATCCGAAACCGAGCGATGCGCAGATCGACGAATACATGAGCAACCTGTGCCGTTGCGCAACCTATCACCGCATCCGGGAGGCGATCCATGCAGCAGCCAATTCCTGAGACAGGTCCGAACCTGTCGCGCCGCGGTTTTCTCAAGGCCACCGGCGCAGCGGC
The DNA here is from genome assembly GCF_001189965.1 of Herbaspirillum rhizosphaerae. Taxonomy (GTDB): domain Bacteria; phylum Pseudomonadota; class Gammaproteobacteria; order Burkholderiales; family Burkholderiaceae_D; genus Herbaspirillum; species Herbaspirillum rhizosphaerae. The sequence goes on along the minus strand of NZ_LFLU01000022.1, from coordinate 28,316 downwards.
GGTCGGCCTGATCGTGCCGTTGGCGTATGCGGCAGACATGCCGACGACCGGCCTGGTGGAAATCACCGACTGGGTGCGCATTGATGCCCATGGCAAGACCATCATCGGCCTGTCGCAATGCGAAGTCGGCCAGGGCGTCTACATCGGCTTGCCGCAAGTGCTGGCCGACGAGCTGGATGCAAAATGGAGCGATGTCAGCGTCGAGTTCGTCACCGGCCGCGACGCTTATCGCATGTCGGCCGCCTATGAGCCGCCGCAGCAATTCGTCGGCGCGTCGATGTCCATGACCATGCTGTTCCAGCGTTTGCGTATCGCCGGGGCGCAGGCGCGCGATGTGCTCACGCAAGCCGGCGCGGCGCGGCTGGGTGTGCGCGCCACGCAATGTCATACCAGCGAAGGCCGTGTGATCCATTCCGCCACCGGACGCTCGGTCTCGTATGGCGAAGTGGCGGCCGACGCTGCACGCCTGCGTCTCGATCCGGGGCCGCATCTCAAGAGCAGCAGCCAGCGCACCTTCATCGGCCGCAACATGAAGCGTCTCGACACGCCGATGAAAGTCAACGGCAGCGCCGTCTTCGGCATCGACGTCAAGGTGCCCGACATGCTGGTCGGCGCCGCGCGCATGGCGCCGGCCTACACCGGCAAGATCCTCAGCGTGCGCAACGAAGCCCAGATCCTGGCGCGTCCCGGCGTGCATGCTGTCGTCATCGGCACCACCTGGCCCAAGCCGGTGCCCAACACCGTCATCGTCGTCGCCGACAGCTACTGGATCGCCAAGCAGGCGGCCGATGCGCTCGAGCTGGAAGTCGATCCCGGGCCGGGCGTGCACGTCGACAGCAAGAAAATCCACGAGCAGCGCCTGGCCGCCATGGATGACGACAAGGCCATCGTCGCCTCGCGCATCGGCAACACCAAGGCGATCTTCGACGCCAATCCCGGCAAGATGATCGAGGCGCGCTACCACACGCCTTACATCGTGCATGCGTCGATGGAGCCGGTGGTGGCGACGGTGCACGTGCGCGACAACGACATTGAAGTCTGGGGCCCGATCCAGGGGCAAGACATGGTGCGCGAAACATTGGGCCGCGCCTACAAGATGGCGCCGGAAAAAGTCATCGTCCACACCAATTTCCTGGGTGGCAGTTTCGGCCGTAAATACGTTCCCGATTTCGTGTTGCATGCCGCGCAGGCATCCAAGGCGGTGGGGCGTCCGGTCAAGGTAATCCGCTCACGCGAAGGCGACATCCAGCATGGCTTCTATCGCCCCGGCGTGTCGGCGCGCATGCGCGCGGTGCTGGGCAAGGACGGCTATCCGACGGCCTTGCACGCGCGCGTGGTCGGGCAGTCGCTGTACGGCATGATCAAGCAGGACAAGATGGCGGCTAACGGAGGCTGGGACGAGACCATGGTCGAGGCGATCTACGATCTCGCCTACGGTGTACCCAACCTGACCGTCGACGCCATCGACATCAAGCAGCCGATTCCGGTGAGTTTCATGCGCAGCGTCGGCAGCACCTCCAGCGTGTTCTTCCTGGAGAGCTTCATCAACGAGCTGGCCGACCAGGCCGGCATCGACGCCTATCGCTATCGCCGCAAACTGCTGGCGCACGACAAGCTGGCGCTGGCGGTGCTGGATAAGACCGTGGCGGCCGCCGGTTGGGACAAACCGCTGCCAAAGAACCGCCATCGCGGCTTCGCCTTCAACCTGTACACCGGGCGCGGCGGCGCCTTCGAGACCTATGTCGCGATGGCGGTCGAGATCGAATCCGGCAAGGGCGGCATCAAGGTAAAGCGCGTGGTGTGCGGCGTCGACGCCGGCACCGCCATCAATCCGGGGCTGATCAAAGCCAACATCGAAGGCGGCATCGGCTTTGCGCTGACCAACACCTTCAAGAGCGAAATCACGTTCGCCGAAGGCGCCGCCGTGCAGAGCAACTTCCACGATTACCCGTTGCTGAGTCTGGCGGAGATGCCGCATATCGAGGTCGTCATCGTCAACAGCGACCGTCCTCCGCAAGGTTGCGGCGAAGTCGCGCTGGCCCCTGTCGCCCCCGCAGTGGCCAGCGCGATCTTCAAGGCAAGCAAGCGTCGCCTGCGTTCCATGCCGTTGAAGCTGGATCAGGCATAACGCATCAGTCGCTTGCAGCAGGCAGGCCGGGCCGCCGGATTTCCCGACGGCGGCCCGGTTGTTGTTGATCGGATCAAGGTGGAAGAGCGACATCCCATGGACAGCATGGATCTGGAAGTATTGAAAGCCGCGCGCGGCTGGCTGCTACAAGGCCTGCGCTGCGAGCTGGTCACCGTGGCGAAGACCTGGGGTTCCAGTCCGCGTCCGCCGGGCTCAATGCTGGCGCTGTGCGAAGACGGCCGCGTGGTCGGCTCCGTTTCGGGCGGCTGCATTGAAGACGACCTGATCGCCTGCATCCGCCGCGAAGGCATGCAGCGCCGCGTGCCGGATATTCTGCGCTACGGCCTAAGCGCCGACGAAGCGCATCGCTTCGGCCTGCCCTGCGGCGGCACCATCGAGCTGGTGCGCGAACCCTTGTCTTCACGCAGTCGCATCGGCGAGTTGTTGCACGCGCTGGAGCATCAGCAACTGATCGAACGCCGCCTGCGCATCGACAGCGGCGATGTGGAGTTGCGCGCCGGTGCGCCGGCCTTGCCGCAGGAACTGGTCAGCATCGCCGGCAACAACGTCGTCACGCATCACGGTCCGCGCTGGCGCTTGCTGCTGATCGGTGCGGGACAGCTGTCGGCCTTCCTGGCGCAGATCGCGATGGGGATGGACTACCAGGTGAGCGTCTGCGATCCGCGTGAAGAATTCCGCAGCGTGTGGCAGGTCCCCGGCGTGCCGGTGATCCATGCGATGCCTGACGATCTGGTCATCGAGATGCGTCCCGATGCCTGCACCGCCGTGGTGGCGCTCACGCACGATCCCAAGCTCGACGATCTGGCCCTGATGGAAGCGCTGCGTTCGCCGGCCTTCTATGTCGGCGCCATCGGTTCGCTCGACAACAACGCGCGGCGCCGCGAACGGCTGGCGCTGTTCGATCTTGCGCCCGAGCAGATCGTCCGCCTGCACGGCCCGGTCGGCTTGCCTATCGGCAGCAAGACGCCGGCCGAGATCGCCGTCTCCGTCATCGCCGAAATGACCGCCGTACGTCACGGGATTGTTGTTCCATCTGCAATGAAGAAGGCCGGTTAGCTTTCATTTTCCCTTCAGCCTCGCAGGCTGCCAGCGAGCAATAATCGCATTGCCACGGTCGCGTCAGCATGTCCAGAACCCTTTCTGAATAAGGCTTTCAGCGTCAGACCAGCTCACGCGTTTCAGTCGTTCGTCTTCCCCGCGGAACGCCATTATTTCGGGAATCGAAATAGAGCATTGCTCGCATCCCGGTTTTTCTTTGTTGTTGCAACAAATAAGATGATCTCCATGGTGAACGCAGTTATGAAACAGGACCTTCGTGTGAATGTCCGGCTGCAGCAACACCCGTTGGAGTCAATCATGAACATCAAGAAAATTTCCGCAGCCGTCCTTATGTTGAGCCTTGCCGGCGCCGCCCTGGCAGAAGCACCTTATCCTGAAGACAGCAAATTCGTATCGACCAAGACCCGTGCCGAAGTCGTCGCCGAGCTGGCCCAGGCACGCGCCAATGGCGAGCTGCCGATCAACGACGTGTCTTATCCGGACAAGTCCATCGCCGCCGCATCGATCTCGACCAAGACCCGCGCCGAAGTGATCGACGAACTGAAGCAAGCGCGCGCCAACGGCGAACTGCCGATCAACGATGCGACCTATCCGGACAAGGCGATTGCATCCGCACCGGTGTCGACCAAGACACGCGCACAAGTGGTGGAAGAGCTGAAGCAGTATCAACAGGCGCATGCCAACCCAAGCTATGCTGAACTGATTTTCCTGCGTTAATTTCCAGCAGTAAAAAGCCGACGCCCTTACGTCGTGCAGTTAGGCTTGCTAAATCTTTTCCTTGCCAGAACTTATATCGCCGTCGTCCTGACGAAAGTCAGGACCCAGCGTCGTATCGGCGACTGTCACGACACTGGGTCCCAGCGTGCGCTGGGACGACGGTGAACGATGAGGGATGGCATGGAGCCTGACGGAGCAGCACTACGACGATCACGTCGACTTGCATGCTCCTGCCTCATTCAGAGGCTGGCGATGAAGATTTTTTGCAGCAGCTTGATCAATTGCGCACGCTCGGCGTCATTGAGCGCTTCGGTGGCTTTTTCTTCCAGTTCGGCGGCGGTCTTTTCCGCCTTGACGCACATGCGCATGCCGGCAGTCGTCAGCACCAGCGTCTGCGAGCGGCGATCCTGAGGATTGCGCTGGCGCATCACCAGGTCGCGCTGTTCCAGGCGATCGAGCAGGGTCGCCAGATTTGGCGGCGACACGTTGATGGCTTTCGACAGGCGCTTCTGGTTGATGTTGGGATTGGCCTTGAGCAGGCTCAGCACCGTGAAGTCGACCGGACGCAGCTCGAACTTCGCCATGCGCTTTTCGAACAGCGGCATGATCGTGATGTAGGCGCGCCGGCAGTTGTAGCCGACCAGGCTCAGCAGCAGGCTCTGGTCGAGCGGCGGCGCAGCGTCTGCGGCATCGGCGCCGGCATCTTCCAGTTCAAATTCGGCCGGCTTTTTAGGCAGCATCGTGGTGGGTCAGGTCGGATGGTATCGCCGGTGCGCCTGCAGCCAGGCAGGTATCGACGACACCGCACAGCTGCTGCACTTCCGGAAACAGGAAGGCGAAATAATAGCACGCGCTGTCGCGCTTGCCGCCGTAGAACAAGGGGTCTGCAGCATGTTGCCGCGTCGCACTGCGCGCCGCTTTCAGCCACAGCCACGCCATCGCGGCGTGGCCGGTCAGGCGCAGCATTTCTTCGGCGATGAAGTAAGGAAGCTGCGGCTGCCCGGCGCTTGCTGCAGCGATCGCATGTGTGGTCTGTTCCAGATAGCGTGTCAGTTGCAGCAATTGTTGTTTTTGTGTCGCCAGGCTATCGTCGCTTGCACCGTTCTGTGCGACATCCTGTTCAATCATGGCGATGAAATCCGTCATGCGGCGTCCGCCGTCGGCCAGCGCTTTGCGCAGCAGAAAATCGATGGCCTGGATTTCGTTGCTGCCTTCATAGATCATCGTGATGCGCGCATCGCGCAGATACTGATCGATTCCGGTCTCGGTCACGTAACCATGTCCGCCGAAAACCTGCAAGGCCAGACTGGCGTTCTGAAAACCATTGTCGGTCAGCACGGCCTTGATCACCGGTGTGATGAACTCCAGCCGGTCGTGATGCAGGCGGCGCTGGCCAGCGTCATGATCGTGTTCCGCCAGATCCAGCAGCAAGCCGCTCCAGTACGCCAGCATGCGGCCGCCTTCGATGCGGCAGCGTTGCTCCATCAACAGCTTTTGCACCGCCGGCTGCATGACGATGGGATCGGCGGCGTTTGCCGTCGCGGTGCGCCCCGGCGCACGCGATTGCGTACGCTCGCGCGCATAAGCCAGTGCTCGCTGATACGCCGCCTCGGCAATCCCCAATCCTTGCGCGCCGACATGCAGGCGCGCCGAATTCATCATCACGAACATTGCTGCCAGTCCGCGTCCTTCATCGCCGACCAGCCAGCCGGTCGCCTGTTCGAAGTGCATGCTGCAGGTGGCGCTGCCGCGGATGCCCATCTTGTGTTCGATGCCGGTGCAATGCACTGCGTTGCGTGTGCCGTCCGGCAGAAATTTCGGTACCAGAAACAGCGACAGACCCTTGCTGCCGGTGGGTGCATCGGGCAGGCGCGCCAATACCAGATGCACGATGTTGTCCGTCATGTCCTGCTCGCCGCCGGAGATGAAAATCTTGTCGCCGCTCAAGCGATAGCTGCCGTCGTCTTGCAGGACGGCGCGCGTGCGCAGCAGGCCGAGGTCGCTGCCGGCGTGTGCTTCGGTCAGGCACATGGTCGCCAGCCATTCGCCGCTGACGATTTTTCCTAGATACTGTGTTTTGAGCGCATCGCTCGCATGCGTGCTGAGGCAGGCATACGCGCCGTGCAGCAGGCCGGGATACATGGTCCAGCCGTGGTTGGCGGCGCTCAGCATTTCGAACAGTGCGCAGTTGAGCAGATGCGGCAGACCCTGGCCGCCGTGCTTCGTCGCGCAGGCCAGCGCCGGCCAGCCGGCTTCGCAGAACTGCCGGTATGCGGCGGCGAAGCCGGCGGGCGTCTGCACCTTGCCGTCTGCAAAGCGGCAGCCTTCGCGGTCGCCGCCGGCATTGAGCGGCGCGACCACTTCGGCGGCAAAGCGGCCGGCCTCTTCCAGCACCTGTTTCATCAGGCCGGCATCGATGTCTGCATGTGCAGTCAATGTCGACAGTCGCGCCGGCGCATCCAGCACATCGTCGAGTACGAACGCCATGTCGCGCAGCGGCGGTTGATAAGTCATGACAGCAGAGGGATCAGTTCAGCAGATAAGCGTCGTACACCACCGCATTGCCCAGGCGCATTGCATAGCCGACGCCCATGGCGCGGTTGAGCCAATCGTACTTCTTGGACGCGGTTTCGAAGTTCATGTACAGGCGGAAGTAGTACTTGCTCGGATCGACCGGCTTGCCCTTGGCGACTTCGGCCATGACTTCCGGCGGGCCGTAACGTACGCCGCGGGTTTGCAGGTAGACCAGTTCGCCGTCATCCATCTTCAGCAGGTAACGCGTATCGATGATGGCCAGGCCGTCCGCGGTGACGGTCTGCCAGTCGGCGCCGTTGTTGAGGATTTCGCCATTGATCAGCGGACCTTTGAAGTTGCCGCCGGTGATCGGGATGATGCGGCGCTTGCCGAGGTCGGAGGTCTTGCCCAGTTCCCAGATCGGCGCGATGAGGTCGACCGAGAAGCGCGCCATGAAAGTCAGATTGGGCTTGGGTGGGTTCATGGTGTTGCTGTCGGCATCGCTGGCTGCGTAAGCCGGGTTTGCCATCATGCTGGCGGTCAGCAGCATGGATTGCAGCAGCAGAATGATTTTTTTCATTTCTTTGTCTCCTCGTGGATGGATGCTTGAATTGATGCTTGATGAAATGCGCGCTAGTGTTTTCCAAAACCCAGATACGCCTGAATCACCTGGCTGTCGTTCGCCAGTTTTTCCGATTCGCCCTGCATGGAAATCTGCCCCAGTTCCAGCACATAACCATAGTCGGCTACCTGCAGCGCGGCGCGTGCGTTCTGTTCAATCAGCAGCACGGCAAGGCCGGTCTGGCGCAGTTCGGACACGATCTGCAAAATCTCTTTGACGATGCGCGGCGCCAGGCCGAGGCTGGGTTCGTCGAGCATCAGCAGATCGGGCTTGGCCATCATGGCGCGGCCGATGGCGAGCATCTGGCGTTCGCCGCCCGACAAAGTGCCGGACAATTGCGTGCGTCTTTCTTTCAGGCGCGGGAACAGTTCGAAAACGGTCGCCAGCTGATCCAGCGGTTGCGCATGTCCGAGACGCACGCGGCGAAATCCGCCCAGCAGCAGGTTGTCTTCCACCGTCATGGTGGAAAACAATTCGCGCCGTTCCGGAACCAGCGCAATGCCGGCCATCACGCGCTGCTCCAGGCTGGTGCGCTCGACCGCCTGGCCGCGATAGCGGATACCGCCCTGCGACGGCAGCACGCCCATGATGGCGTTGAGCAGCGTCGACTTGCCGGCGCCGTTGGGGCCGATCACCGTGGCGATGCTGCCGCGGTCCAGTCTGAGGTCGATGTCGTACAGCGCCTGCACCTTGCCGTAGCTGGCGCGCAGTTGTTTTACTTCCAGTAATGGATTGTTGTCGGTCGTGTTCATTCGATTCCGCCCAGATACGCTTCGATCACCGCAGGGTGCTGCTGGATTTGCTCCGGCGTGCCTTCTGCAATCTTGGCGCCGAATTCCATCACCACGATGTGATCGGTCAGTTGCATGACGAACTCCATGTCGTGTTCCACCAGCAGGATGCTCATGCCGCTTTCTCTCAATTCCTGCAAGACTTTGCTGAGCGCCTGCTTTTCCAGATGACGCAGACCGGCGGCCGGTTCGTCGAGCAACAGCAGCAATGGATCGCAGCACAGCGCGCGGGCGATTTCCAGGATGCGTTGCTGGCCCAGCGCCAGATTGCCGGCCTGCTCGTGCATCAGATGCTGCAAGCCGACGCGCGTGAGGGCGCGTGCTGCTTCGTTGAGCAATTCCTGCTCTTCCTTGCGCTCCAGATGCAGCATGGCGTTGAGGGTATTGCGCACGAAGCCTTGTTCGCTGCGCAGATGCGCGCCGAGAGCGACGTTCTCCAGCACCGACATGCTCGGCAACAGCTTGACGTGCTGGAAGGTGCGCGCAATACCGCGCGTGGCGATGGCGCGCGAATGCAGGCCGGTGATATTTTCCGCGTTGAAGCTCACACTGCCGCCGGAGGCGCGCAACAAGCCGGTCACCAGGTTGAAGGTGGTCGACTTGCCGGCGCCGTTGGGGCCGATCAGGCCGACGATCTCGCCCGCCTTGACACCGAAGGAAACATCATTGACCGCCACTAGTCCGCCGAAGCGCTTGGAGATCTGTTCGACCTGCAACAGGGGGCTTCCCTTTGCCGGCACGTCGCGTCGGGCGATGCCCGATGCAGTCGCTTGCAGTACGGTCTTCTTTGCCGGCGGCATGAGGTGCGCTGCGAGCGAGCAGATCCAGGGCCACAGGCCGCCGCGCGCATATTTCAGCAACAGAATCAGGATCACGCCGAAGACGATGCTTTCGTAGTTGCCGCCGCTGCCGAGCAGGGCCGGCAACAGCACCTGCAACTGATCGGCCAGCAGCTTCAGCACGCCCGCGCCGAGCAGCGCACCCCAGATGTGAGCGATGCCGCCGACCACCACGATGAACAGATATTCAATCCCCATCGCCAGGCTGAACGGCGACGGATTGACGGTGCGCTGCATGTGCGCGAACAGCCATCCCGACACCGACGCCAGCAAGGCCGCCAGCACGAAGATCAGGATCTTGTAGCGGCCGGTGTCGACGCCCATCGCTTCGGCCATGGTGCGGCCGCCCTTGAGTGCGCGGATGGCGCGGCCGGCGCGCGAGTCGAGCAGGTTCAGCGCCAGCCAGGTCGCGCCCAGCACGATGGCCCAGATCAGGAAGTACAGATGGCGTTCTTGCGCCAGGTCGAAGCCGAACAGTTGCAGGGCAGGGATGCCGGCGATGCCGTCGTACTTGCCCAGCCACTCCACCTTGCCGAACAGGAAGTACAGGCTGATGCCCCAGGCGATCGTCGCCAGCGGCAGGTAGTGGCCCGACATGCGCAGCGTGATACGGCCCAGCACATAAGCCGACACGCCGGTGATCAGCAGGCCGATCGGAAGCGTCAGCCAGGGCGATATGGCGCAGGCGGTGGTCAGGTAAGAGGTGGTGTAGGCGCCGATGCCGACGAAGGCCGCCTGGCCGAACGAGGTCATGCCGCCGATGCCGGTCAAAAGCACCAGGCCGATGGCGACCAGTGCATAGAGGCCGATGTAGTTGGCCTGGATGATCCAGAACTGCGGCGTCGGCAACAGCGGAAACAGCACCACCGCCAGCAGCAAGATGAGGGAGCGCGGAGAGAGAATTTTTTTCTGTGATTGCATGATGTTCATCGCTGGCTTATTCCTCGTCTTCGTCATGCGCCGGCGCGACGAACGAACGCCACAACAGCACCGGCAGCAGGGACATGAAGACGATCACTTCCTTGTAGTCGCTGGCCCAGAAAGAGCTGAAGGATTCCAGCAAGCCGACGAACACCGCGCCGCAAGCCGCCAGTGGAAAACTCGCCAGCCCGCCGATAGTGGCGGCGACGAAACCCTTGAGGCCGATCAAAAATCCGGAGTCGTAGAAGATGGTGCTCATCGGTCCGATCAGCACCCCCGACAGCGCGCCGATGAAGGCGGCCACGGCAAAGCTGAGCTTGCCGGCCAGCGTGGTCGAGATGCCCATGAGACGCGCGCCGAGCCGATTGACGGCAGTCGCTCGCAAGGCCTTGCCATACAGCGTGCGCCCGGAGAACAGCCACAGCGCCACCAGCAGCGCCAGCGCAGCAAGCACGACGACGATAGTCTGGGCACTCAGCGTCACCGCGCCGAAGGACCAGCGGCTGTCCCAGAACGCCGGCGTGCGGAAACCCTCGGCGCCGAAAAACACCAGTCCCAATCCCGTCATCGCCAGATGGATGCCGACTGAGACGATCAGCAGCACCAGCACGCTGGCGTCGGCCAGCGATTCATACACCACCTGATACATCAGCGGACCGAGCGCGGTGATCAGCAGCAGCGTCAGCGCCACCTGCACCGGCAGCGCAAACTGCTGCGGTGCGGCCCACGCCACCAGCGCTGCAATCAGTACGGGTACGAACAGGTTTTTGGCAATACAGCGTGAAATACAGCGCGCAATACCGGCAGTTTGTCCGCTGCGCAGCAAGGCTGCGACCTGCATGCCGGTGGCGCACACGGCCAGCAACAGCAGCAGCCAGACCGGCCCCGGCACCATGCCTTGTTGCAGCATCGCCAGCGTCAGCGCGCCGAAGGCGACGAATTCGCCCTGCGGAATGAACAGGATGCGCGTCACCGCAAACACCAGCACCAGGGCAATCGCAATGAGCCCGTAGACGATGCCGTTGGTCAGGCCATCGAGCAACAGGATGGCGGCAATAGAAGAATCCATGAAAGAGACGGTTCCGGTTAAATCACATGCAAATCACTCGCAAATTACACGCGGTGAAACAAGAGAGCAGAACAAATGAAGAGAACGCCGGAAGACGCCAGTACGTCTTCCGGCGCTGCATCGCTTAACTTAAGGCGCCGCCGCTTTCCAGTTGCCGTTCTGGATGGTCAGCATGATGCGCGCATCGTCGCCCAGGCCGAAGTGATCCTTGGCGGTGTAATGCATGGTGCCTTGCGAAATCTGGATGTTGCCGGAATTCTCCAGCGCTTCCTTCAGCGCCGCGCGGAAGGCAGGCGTACCCGGCTTGGCTTTCTTCAATGCCTCAGGCACCACGCGTTGCAGCACCAGTTGCGCGTCGTAGATGTGCGCGGCGAACAGGTTGCGGGTGCCGGCGCCGTATTGTTTTTCATAGCGCGTCACGAAATCGGTCGCCAGCTTCTTCGAAGGATTGCTGTCGGGTAGCGCTTCCGGCACCACGGCAGGGCCGGACACCACGAACGAACCTTCGACATCCTTGCCGCCGAGGCGGATCAGGTCGCGCGAGGCGGCGCTGTGGGTCTGATAAATCTTGCCTTTGTAGCCGCGCTCAATCAGCGCCTTGTGCGGCATCGCCGCGCCGCTGCCCGAGGCCACCACCAGCACCGCATCCGGATTGGAACTGACCACGCGCAGCGCCTGCGCCGTGACGCTGGTGTCGGCGCGGCCGAAGCGTTCGGCGACGGTCATGTTGATGCCGGCCTGTTTGGTCAGGCGGGCAGTTTCCTTGAGCCAGTTCTCACCGTAAGAATCCGAATAGCCGAGGAAGGCAAAGGTCTTCACGCCATGCTTCTTCATGTGATCCACCACGCCGCCGGCCATCACCGCCGTCGATTGCGGCAGGCGGAAGGTCCAGGCGTCCTTGCCTTCCGGCGTTTCGATCGGCGAGATCGCCAGCTGCACGGTCTGCGTTTCCATGGCGACGTCGGCAATCGCCAGCGTCGGCGGCACCGCGGCCGAGCCGATGATCATGTCGACCTTGTCTTCGGCGATCAGGCGGCGTGCATTCTTGCTGGCCTGGGTCGGATCGGTGGCGTCGTCGAGGATGATCAGTTTGACCTTCTCTCCGCCTATGCTGTCGGGCCACAGGGCAAAGCCGTTCTTGGCAGGAATACCGAGACCGGAACCCGGACCGGTCAGCGACATGATCACGCCGATGGTCAGTTCCGCATGCGCCTGTTGCGCGATCAAACCTGAGAATGCCAGCGCCGAAGCCAGCACCGTTGCTTTAAACATCTTTTTCATCTCCGTCTCCTTTTTTATAGTTACCTGGATCGATTCGTTTGCCTGTTGCTGTTGCGGGTTCTTAACTGCAAAGTTGCCTGATGTCTTCCGGTATCGGTATGGCCTTGATGCGCGCCGGATCTTCCGGATGGCGGATGGCGAACACGCGGGTGTCGCGGCCTTCCGACAGCAGCACGCCGTCGTGCTTCAGCTGGTGCAGCATGACGAAGGTCTTGGCGTTCCATTCGACCACCGAGGTATGCACCTCGACCTTGTCGCCGTAAGTTGCCGGCTGGATGAAGCGCGAGCCGATGTCGACCACCGGCGTGCCGATGATGCCGTGGCTCTTCTCGGTATCGCGCCAAGCCGGTACGCCGCAGCTGCGGAAGAAATTGCGAGACGACGCGTCGTACCAGCGGAAGAAATTGGGAAAGAAAACTATCCCCGCCGGATCGCAATCGCCGAACTCGACATTGACGGGATACACCACAACTTTGGACATGCTGACTCCTGAATGTGTTAACGAGGTGGCAGGCGCAATGCGCCGTCGAGGCGGATCACTTCGCCGTTGAGCGACAGGTTGCCGACGATGTGCACCGCCAGATGCGCGAACTCTTCTGCCTTGCCGAGGCGCTTGGGAAAAGGGATAGACGCCGCCAGCGACTGCTGCACTTCTTCCGGCAGCTTGTAGAGCAGCGGCGTCAGAAACAGCCCCGGCGCAATCGTCATCACGCGCACGCCGAACTGTGCGAGGTCGCGCGCCAGCGGCAAGGTCAGCGAAGTGATGCCGCCTTTCGATGCAGCATAAGCGGCTTGCCCGACCTGGCCGTCATAGGCGGCCACCGATGCCGTGGCGACGATCACGCCGCGCTCGCCGTCTTCCAGCGGCTCTTGCGCGATCATTTCTGCCGCGGCAAGGCGGATCATGTTGAAGGTGCCGATCAGGTTGACGTTGATGATGCGGCTGAAATCCTCCAGCGGCATAGCGACGCCGTCTTTGCCGACCAGCCGTTTGGCGCCGCCGATGCCGGCGCAGTTGATCAGGATGCGCGCCGGGCCGTGGGCCGCGCGCGCCGACGCCAGCGCCGCTTCGACGCTGGCGGTGTCGGTGATGTCGCAGGCTGCCGCGTGGCCGCCGACTTCTTTCGCCAGCGCCTGCGCGCCTTCGATGTTCACGTCGAGGATGGTTACGCGCGCGCCGCCCTGCGCCAATTGGCGCACCACTTCGGCGCCGAGTCCGGAAGCGCCGCCGGTGACCAGCGCTGCTTGTCCTTGCAATTTCATATCGACTTCTTTCGCAGATTATTGATTGGAAGCGGCCGGGTTTTCCAGCAGCAGTGCGATGCCTTGTCCGCCGCCGATGCAGGCCGAGGCGATGCTGTAGCGTGCGCCGCGCTTGCGCATTTCGCGCGCGGCGGTGATCGACAACCGCACGCCGGTCGCGGCCAGCGGATGGCCCAGCGCAATCGCGCCGCCGTTGACGTTGAGCCTGCTGCGGTCGAGCCCGAGTTCGCGTTCGACGGCGATGGTTTGCGCGCCTTGCGCTTCATTGATTTCGAAACAGCCGATGTCGTCCAGCGTCAGGCTGTTGCGTTCCAGCAGCAGGCGGATCGCCGGCGCCGGACCGATGCCCATGATTTCCGGCGGCACGCCGACCACGGCGGCGGCGACCACGCGCGCCAGCGGTGTGCAGCGGTGGTCGCGCAGGTAGCTGCCGGAGGCGATGACGGTTGCGGCTGCCGCGTCCACCAGCGCCGAGCTGTTGCCGCCGGTCTGCACGCCGTCGGGATAGAGCGTGCGCAGCTTGCCTAATACTTCCACCGGCGACGGACGCGGATGGGTATCGGTGGCCGCCTCCGTGACCTTGCCCTGCAGCTTGATGTGCCGGTCGTTGTAGCCGTCGAGCTTGAAGGTTTCATTAATCACCGGCACGATCTCGTCGACGTGAAAACCTTCCTGCTGCGCACGCACGGCGCGTTCAAACGAGAGCGCGGCGTATTCGTCCACTTCGCGGCGCGTGATGCCGTATTTCTTCGCAAGATTTTCTGCCGTCTGCGGCATGGTGATGCCGGGCGCCGGGTCGATCAACGCTTCCCACATGTAATCCTGGAATTCCACCGGCGCGCCGAGTCGGAAGCCGCCGCGATGCGAGAAGGCCGCAATCGGATTGCGGGTCATCGATTCTGAGCCGACCACCAGCGTCGTGTCGGTATAGCCGCGTTCGATCTGGTCGCCGGCCTGGCGTATCAGTTCGAAGCCGGTGCCGCAGATACGTTGCACCATGATGGCCGGCACGTCTATCGACACGCCGGCGTACAAGCCGATATGGCGTGGCAGCATGTATTGGAAGCAATCGCCGGGCGCCATGTTGCCGGCGATGACGGAGCCGATGTCGGCCGCCGGCACGCCGGTGCGTTTGAGGACTTCACGCGCAACCTTGATACCCATGTCGGTCGGCGACAGTTGCGAGAAGGTGCTGCAATAATCGACCATCGGCGTGCGCACGCCGCCCAGCATCCAGACGTCGTCGAAGTTGGAGTAGAAAGATTTCTTTGCCATGTGAATTATGCTCCTGTCGCTGTGGCGTTCCTGCCCGCCAGCGGACGCGGTTTGAGGATGGCCGGATTGATGTCGGCGTAGAGCGCCTCAACCAGATCGGCGCGGTGCGTCAGCACAGCGCGCTGGTTGATAGAACCCTTGTCGGTGATTTCGCCTTTATCGAAAGACGGCGGATCGACCAGCACCAATGCGCGCGCCACGCGCGAGGCGCTGCCGGTGGCGTGTTGTTGCAGGCGCTGCAGCACATTGCTGAAAAAGTCGCGCACCGGTTGCGCGGCGACGATCTCATCGCGCGAAGCGCTTGCAGGCAGTCCTGCCAGCTGGCGGCAGCGTTCCAGGTTGGGCACGATCAGCATGCCGACTTCGTTGCGGTCCTGGCCGGTGATGACGGCGTCCTGCAAGTAGGGCGCGCCTTCATGGGCGATGACCGCGCGCAGCGGGCCGACGCTGACCCAGGTTCCGGTATAGAGCTTGAAGTCTTCGGCCACGCGGCCGTCGAACATGAAGCCGAGATCGTGATTGGTCGGATCCAGCCATTTGACGGCGTCGCCCGAGCAGAAGAAACCTTCTTCATCGAAGGCTTCTTTCGTCTGCTCCGGTGCGCGCCAATAACCCGGCGTGACGTTGGGACCGCGATAGCGGATTTCCATCTTGTCGCCGTTGGGTACCAGCTTGATTTCCATGCCGGGCGTGGGGATGCCGATCTGGCCGGAGCGCACCTGTTCTTCCACCACGAACAAGGCCGACGGCGCGGTCTCGGTCATGCCGAGGCCGCAGGACATCACGATGCGTTCGCCGCAGGCGGCTTCAGCGGTGGCGTGCAGCTTGTCCCATACCGGTTGCGCCAGCGCGGCGCCGGCGTAGAACTGCATCTTCAGGCGGCTGTAAAACTTGTCGCGCAGGGCGGCGTCTTTTTCCAGGGCGTGGGCGATGCCTTCCCAGCCGATCGGTACGTTGAAGTAAATCGTCGGCGCGATCTCGCGCAGGTTTTGCAGCGTGACGGCGAGGCCCTGCGGCGTCGGCTTGCCCTCGTCGATATACATAGTGCCGCCGTTGTAGAGCACGATGCCGACATTGTGATTGCTGCCGAAGGTATGGTTCCAGGGCAGCCAGTCGATCAGCACCGGCGGCTCTTCGCCGAGGAAGGGAAAGGTTTGCACGATCATCTGCAGGTTGCTGCAGATCATGCGCTGGGTGTTGATCACCGCCTTCGGCAACTTGGTCGAACCGGAGGTGAACAGGAACTTGGCGATGGTGTCCGGCGTGGTGGCGTCATGCGCGCGCTCGACGGCATCGGTGACCGGCGTCGCGGCCAGTTCGCTGTAGAGCGTGGTGGCGCGCGCGGAGGGGGGAGCTTCGGTGGCGACGAATTCGATGTCGCTGGTCGCCACGGCATTGACGGCGGCGACGAACTTCTCGCCATGCGCGGCGAAGATCATGCCCGGCGTCAGCAGATTGACGGCATGGCGCAGCTTGGCGTAATCCTTCGACAGCAAAGAGTACGCCGACGACACCGGCGCATACGGCACGCCGACATAGTGGCAGGCCAGCGCCAGCATGGCGTGTTCGAGGTCGTTCTCCGACAGGATCAGCAACGGGCGTTCCGCCGACAGGCCGCGATTGAGCAGGCCCTGGCCGATGTGGCGGGCGGTCTGCAATGCCTGTGCGTAAGTGATGTGCTGCCAGACGCCGTCGGCGTCGCGCCTGGCCATGAAGCTGGTGTCGGGCGTCTGCGCCGCCCAGTATTTCAGCTTGTCGCTCAGGCGCGCCGGGTAGTCCTGCAAGGGCTGCCTGGTCCTGACAATGCTCTGTCCGTCAGCAACTTCGGCGACGTCAACGCCGCCGATGCCGAATCGTACGCTGCGATAGCGTGGGGTTGTGCTCATACATGTCTCTTAATAGTTATCGGTACTGCTTTGTATGGGGCCGCAAATTGTCGATATAGATTAGCTGTTGCTAGGTGCCTCGCTCGACCTTGTTCATCTTCAGATCGAGAAAAGCGGCGAGCCTGCCCTTGGTTTCGGGATCGCTGCCGGCCACGGCGGCCATGAGCGATTCCGTCACCAGCCCGTCCTGGATCGACTGGTCGGCGATGCGCGGCAACACATGCGTCACGCCGTAGTTGGTCATCGGCGCATTCTTGGCGATGCGTCCCGCCAACTCCATGGCTTTCTCCATGCCCTTGCCGGCGGCGGTGAGATATTGCGAAATGCCGGCCTGATGGCCTTCCTGCGACGACAGCACGCGGCCGGTCAGCATCATGTCGCTCATGCAGGCGACGCCGACCAGGCGCGAGATGCGCACCGATCCGCCGCCGCCGACGAACAAGCCGCGCTGCCCTTCCGGCAGGCCGTAGAAGGCGCTGTCTTCGGCCACGCGGATGTGGGCGGCGGAGGCCAGTTCCAGGCCGCCGCCGATGACCGCGCCGTGCAGCACAGCGATCACCGGTACGCCGCCGAATTGCACGCGCTCGAAGGCGGCGTGCCACATGCGCGAGTGGTACATGCTTTCGCTGGTGTCGCGCTCACGCAGTTCGGAGAGATCGAGACCGGCGCAGAAATGATCGCCGTTGCCGCGAATGATGGCGACCTTGATTTCCGGCGGAAAGGATTCGAAGCAGCGCTGGATGGTGCGCACCAGCGGGTCGCTCAGCGCATTGCGCTTGGCGATGCGGTTGATGGCGACGACGGCAATTGCGCCGTCGTAATGGATATCGAGAAGATCGTCAGAATGATTCGTCATGGCCAGCCTGTTGTTGGTGCTTGCGCACTGAGGTGTTGCTTGGTGCAGATCGTTTGTCTCAGATTGCCTGACGGGGATGCCGGCAATTACTTATAAGTTATAACTGTTATTTAGTATAAGTATGTAAACAGCAAATGCAAGCGATAACATGCGCGGCAAGTGCATTGAAAACGTAAAACAGGGCGGCTACCGAACGCCGCAATGCCGCTTGCCGTCTGGATTGCAGCGATGGTCTCATGCTGCGCTGCATCGAAACAACTGCGCGACCGGTGTCTGCCGTTGCTCCGCATGAATCGATCTTCCTGCGTCTGGAACGAAAAAAACGCCGGTGTGCATTGCATCACCGGCGTCATCATCCTGCGCAGATTTTCACGGCAGATTACTTGCCGGTGTCCTTCACGTTGAGGAATTTATCGAACTCGACGTTATAGACTTCGTTGCCGACTTTTTCCACCTTGCGTACATACACCGTCTGCACGATGTCGCGTGTCGCCGGGTCAATCGAGATCGGGCCGCGCGGGCTGTTGAGCTTGATATTCTTCAGGATCGCCATGGCCTTGTCGCCGTCGATGTTGCCGTTGAGTTTCTTCGACACTTCATAGATCGCCGCCATGCCGTCATAGGCAGCCACGGCCATGAAATTCGGCCGGCCGCCGTTCGGATTCACCGCGGCATAGCTCTTCAGGAAGGCCTTGTTCTCGGGCGAGTTGTGCGCCGCCGAATAGTGGAACGTCGTGATCACGCCCAGCGTCGCGTCGCCCATCGCCGGCAGCACGTGGTCGTCGGTCAGGTCGCCGGTAGCAATGACCTTGATGCCGGCTTCGGCCAGGCCGCGCTCGCGATAGCCCTTCATGAAGGCGATGCCTTGCTCGCCGGCCGGTACGAAGATGAACACGGCTTCCGGCTTGGCGTCCTTGATGCGCTGGATGTAGGGCGCGAACTCAGGATTGCGCAACGGCACGCGGATCGATTCGATCACTTGTCCGCCGCCGCCCAGCAGGTTGGTCTTGAACGCGGTCTCGGCATCGATGCCCGGACCGTAGTCGGCCACCAGCGTCACGACTTTCTTGATGTTGTTCTTCAGCGCCCAGGTCGCCATCGGGCCGGACACCTGCGGCAGCGTCATCGAGAAGCGCGCGATGTAGTTCGACTTGGTGGTGATGATCGAGGTCGCGGCGTTCATGATGATCATCGGCTTCTTGGCCTGCTCGGCGATCGGCGCCACCGCCAGCGCTTCCGGCGTCAGGCCGAAACCGGCGAGGAAGTCGACCTTGTCGCGCACCACCAGTTCCTGCGCCAGGCGTTTGGCGATTTCAGGCGACGGGCCGGTGGTGTCCTTGACGATGATCTGGATTTTCTTGCCGGCCACGGTGTCGCCGTTCTGCGCCATGTAGGCCTTGATGCCGCCTTCCATCTGCTTGCCGTAGTCGGCGAAGGGGCCGGAGAAGGCCGCGATCAGGCCGATCTTGATGGTGTCCGCGGCATGCGCCTGCGCCGCTGCAAAAATATTCATCCCTGCCAGCATTGCCAGCAATGCCGATTTTTTAAATCTCATGTTTGTCTCCTTCGATACGTTGTCGTGGCGTAGTGCATACGCGGTTGTTCATCCTGAGCCGTGCTTTCCGTGCATCCCTTGCAGCGCCGTATTCCTTGCCGGACGGGCGATGCAGCCGCACTGCCCGGTACCTTGCAGATGGCGATGTCCGTTGGAAAATTTTTCTTGTCGCCGGATTTTAGCTGTTGCTCGCAGACGACGCTGCCGGGAATTTTCTGCTTTGCGCATTCTTGACAAGCTTCAGCGAGAACAATAGTATCGCAACAAGCGTTCGGTAAACAACATATTGTGCGTTTATCGAACATTAAATAAAAATCGAAATAATCGAGACGAAACTCTCCGGGCCACTCCAGGCAGGGGACGATCAGGCAGGCATTTGCAGCATTGCAGAATTTCGCCGGCGACTACCGGCTGCACGCAGGCAGTATTCAAGCAACATCGACGTAACACATGAAGGCCTCCGGCGATCAGCCGGGAGGCAGGCTGAACGCCCCCTGCGAAACCCGCGGAAGCCCGCGTTCGGCGACAAAGAATCCACGTATCGACACCGCGGAGGGAGTACGACGCATGTCTGCAATCTGCGGACATGCCGAGTCATCCGGCAGCATCAAGAAAGTCGGCAACAAAATCAGCAGCAAAGTCAGCAACCGCATCAACAAGATCAACAAGACGAATTTAAAAATCGAATTTAAAAATCTTTACGTTTCAGGAGGAGGCACAATGAAGAAATCAGTTTGCAGCGCAATCGCGCTGATGGGTGCAATGGGTGCAATGGGTGCGCTGTGCGCAGGCAACGCCATGGCGCAGAGCTCGGTCACCGTCTACGGTATCGTCGACACCGGCGTGGTCTACACCACCAACGCCAACGCCGCCGGCAATTCGGTATTCAAGATGCCGTCGCTGACCGGTTCGTTCCCGTCGCGCCTGGGCTTCAAGGGGTCGGAAGACCTGGGCGGCGGGCTGGAAGCGATGTTCGTGCTGGAAACCGGCTTCGCACCCGACACCGGTTCGATGGGGCAGGGCAATCGCCTGTTCGGCCGTCAATCGCTGGTCGGTCTGAAGAGCAATAGCTGGGGGCAGGTCATGCTGGGCCGCCAGGTCAACATGACCTACATCGCGACGCTGAAGACCGACGTCATGGGGCCGAACATTTTTGCGATCGGTAGCATCGACGGCTATCTGCCGAACGCACGCAGCGATAATTCGATCGGCTACCTGGGCAATTTCTCCAACTTCACCGTCGGCGCGACATACAGCTTCGGCCGCGACACCTCGGCCACAGGCGGTCCTGCCGCAACCGGCTGCGCGGGTGAAGTCGCCGGCAATTCCAAAGCCTGCCGTCAGGTCACTGCCCTGGTCGGCTACGACAACAAGTCGTTCGGCGTGACCTCGTCCTACGACATCCTGTACGGCAACACCGGCGCAGCCGGCGGCCTGACCAGCAGCGACAACACCGACCAGCGCGTCACGTTGAACGGTTTCGTCATGATCGGCGACACCAAGATCGGCGCCGGCGTGGTCGATCGTCGCACCCGTGCCGCCGGTGCGGTCAACACCAACTCTGACCTGTATTACCTGGGCGCGAGCGTGCCGCTGTCGACGGCACTGGTGCTGGACGCACAGGTCGCCAAGCTGAACGTCAAGAGCAGCCCCAACGACGTGACCCTGATGGTGGGCCGCCTGACCTACAACCTGTCCAAGCGCACTGCGCTGTACACCTCGCTGGGCTATCAGAAAAACGGCGGCACTTCTGCCGTGGCGATCGATGCAGGCGGCACCGTGGGCGCCGGCAAGAATCAGTTGGGCGTGATGTCGGGTATCCGTCACACCTTCTGATGCAGGTCTGAAGCCGTTTCAAGGAAATCTTGAGGAGGATGGCGCGCCACTGAGCAGGGCGCGCCCGTAGTATCGACAGCGGCTCAGGCTGCTGTCTTCAATCCGGCGCACTGCAAAGTCCGCTGGATTTTTTGTGTCTGCTTACAGTTATGGCAGCAGCACGGACAATTCCTGCGAGCCGCGCAGCAGCACCGGCAGGAACTCGTCTTCCATCTGGCGCCGGCTCACACGTGCGGCCTGGGCGCCGACGTTGAGCGCCGCCAGCACATTGCCGGACGCGCCGCGCACCGGGACCGCGATCGAACGCAGGCCGACTTCCAGTTCTTCGTCGATGACGGCGTAACCGGATTCGCGCACTTCGGCGAGGATTTCGCGCAGGCGCTTTTGCGAGACCACGGTCTTGTCGGTGAAGGCGCGGAGTTTGACTTTGTCGAAGTAGGCCTTCAGGGCCTCTTCCGGCATGTGCGCCAGCATCACGCGTCCCAGCGAAGTGCAATACGCCGGCAGACGGCTGCCGGTATTGAGCGCCACCGACATCACGCGCGCCGTCGCTGAACGCGAGACATACAACACCTCATTGTCGTCCAGCACCGCCAGCGAGCAAGACTCATTGAGCGTGCGCGTGATGTTGTTCAGGCAAGGCTGGGCCGACACGGTCAGCGGCGTCGACGACAGATAGGAATAACCCAACGTCAGGATCTTCGGGCGCAGCGAAAAATTGTTCACCTCGGAATCGGCATAGCCCAGCTGTTTCAGTGTATGCAGGCAGCGGCGCACCGCCGCGCGCGGGATGCCGGTCTTCTGGCTGATCTGCGCAATGGTCAGCGTGCGGCGCGTGTCGCTGAAGGCGCGCACCACCGCCAGGCCGCGCGCCAGCGAGGTCATGAAACTGGGATCGGTGAGGGCGTCGATTTCCTCGGCGATGGTGAGTTCTTTTTCTTCGGCCTGATCGGCGGCGGGAGCGACGACGGCGTCACCCTTTGCCTTGCCGGATTTGGCTGCGGGCTTGCGGGTTTTTGCTGGAGCAGGTGTCTTGGACATAGGCATTCAAAATGACGATGGGCAACAGTGGGCAAGGATTGGCAACGACGAGCAATAAGCCGGATGATCTGCATAAGCGGCGGCCACGGGATTGTCCGCGATTCTAATATGTTGTGCGGACATCGCACAGGCCTGCCTGTTTGTTCTTGACGCAGGAAGCCAGGTATCGCTACACTAATGTGTGCGAAAAACAAACATTAGTTCGTTTATCGCACAAATGATTGTACATAAAAGAATTCAGGCGCGCACGCATTTTGACTCGCACAAGGGCCAAAACAGCGGTTGGAAAGCGCAGGAGCATAGAAAAACCAGGCGGAGACAAGCCATTCCTGAAAGCCCGGCTGCAGCAGCATGGCAGGATCGCGCCGGCGCATCGCAGGACCATTTTCATGCATTTGCTGTTCAACGAACGGATTCACGAAAGAGACGCAACGTGATCGACAAAATTACTGAGTCACTGGAACAAGCCGTGGCCGACATTCACGACGGCGCGACTGTCATGATCGGCGGCTTCGGCAATGCCGGCATGCCGGCGGCGCTGATCGATGCGCTGATTGCGCAAGGCGCGCGCGAGCTCACCATCGTCAACAACAACGCCGGCAACGGCGACACCGGCCTGGCGGCTTTGCTCAAGGCCAAGCGCGTGAAGAAGATCATCTGCTCTTTCCCGCGCCAGACCGACTCCCATGTATTCGACGCGCTCTACCGAGCCGGCGAAATCGAACTGGAACTGACGCCGCAAGGCAACCTGGCCGAGCGCATCCGCGCCGCCGGCGCCGGTATCGGCGGTTTCTTCTCGCCCACCGGCTACGGCACCATGCTGGCCGACGGCAAGGAAACCCGCCTCATCGACGGCCGCCACTATGTGCTGGAGTCGCCGATCCACGCCGACTTCGCATTGATCAAGGCACTGCGCGGCGACCGCTGGGGCAACCTGGTGTACCGCAAGACCGCGCGCAACTTCGGCCCCATCATGGCCATGGCCGCCAAGTGCGCCATCGCCCAGGTGAGCGAAGTCGTCGAGCTGGGCCAGCTGGATCCGGAAGCCATCGTCACGCCGGGCATCTTCGTGCAACGCGTCGTGCTGCAGAACGCACAGGAGACCAAATAATGAATCGCTTCTCTCGTGATCAGATCGCCGCACGCGTGGCGCAGGATATTCCCGAAGGCGCCTACGTCAACCTCGGCATCGGCCTGCCGACCAAGGTCGCCAATTACCTGCCGGCCGACAAGGAAGTTTTCCTGCACAGCGAAAACGGCTTGCTCGGCATGGGCCCGGCGCCCGCACCCGGCGAAGAAGACGAAGACCTCATCAACGCCGGCAAGCAGCCGGTGACCTTGCTGACCGGCGGCGCCTACTTCCACCACGGCGACTCGTTCGCCATGATGCGCGGCGGCCATCTCGACATCTGCGTGCTCGGCGCCTTCCAGGTGTCGGCCACCGGCGACCTGGCCAACTGGCACACCGGCGCACCGGACGCGATTCCCGCCGTCGGCGGCGCCATGGACCTGGCCATCGGCGCCAAGCAGGTGTTCGTCATGATGGAACACCAGACCAAGACCGGCGAGAGCAAGATCGTGTCGCATTGCGACTATCCGCTGACCGGTATCGGCTGCGTCAACCGCATCTACACCGACGTCGCCGTGCTGGACGTGACCGAGCACGGCTTGCAAGTGCGCGAGATCGTCGATGGCATGTCGTTCGAAGAACTGCAAAAGATTACCGGTGCGCCGCTGTTGCCGCCGGCATAATTCCGCAACCGATACGAAGCATACGAAGAGAACACCATGACCGAAGCCTTTATCTGCGACGCCATCCGCACTCCCATCGGCCGCTACGGCGGCGCACTGAAAGACGTGCGCGCCGACGATCTCGGCGCGATTCCGCTGCGCGCCCTGATCGCGCGCAATCCGCAAGTCGACTGGAACGCCGTCGACGACGTCATCTTCGGCTGCGCCAACCAGGCCGGCGAAGACAACCGCAACGTCGCGCGCATGTCGGCGCTACTGGCCGGCTTGCCGCAATCGGTGCCGGGCACCACCATGAACCGCCTGTGCGGCTCAGGCATGGATGCAGTCGGCACAGCGGCGCGCGCCATCAAGTCGGGCGAAGCGCAACTGATGCTGGCCGGCGGCGTTGAATCGATGACGCGCGCGCCGTTCGTCATGGGCAAGGCCGACAGCGCGTTTTCGCGCAACGCCAACATCTACGACACCACCATCGGCTGGCGCTTCCCGAACGCGCAGATGAAGGCGCTCTACGGCACCGATTCCATGCCGGAAACCGGCGAAAACGTCGCGGACGATTTCAAGATCAGCCGCCTCGACCAGGACAGATTCGCCGTCGCCAGCCAGGCCAAGGCCGCCGCGGCGCAAGCCAACGGCACGCTGGCGCAGGAAATCACGCCGGTGGTGATTCCGCAAAAGAAGGGCGAGCCGGTTACCGTCAGCAACGACGAACATCCGCGCGCCACCAGCATGGAAGCGCTGGCAAAACTCAAGGGCGTGGTGCGCGCCGACGGCACTGTCACGGCGGGCAATGCCTCCGGCGTCAACGACGGCGCCTGCGCCCTGCTGCTGGCGAGCGCCGAAGCGGTCAAGCAATACGGCCTGACGCCGCGCGCGCGCATCGTCGGCATGGCGACCGCCGGCGTCGCGCCGCGCGTCATGGGCATCGGCCCGGCGCCGGCCACCAAAAAACTGTTGCAGCAAGTCGGCCTGACCATCGAACAGATGGACGTGATCGAACTGAACGAAGCATTCGCCTCGCAAGGTCTGGCAGTGTTGCGCGAGCTCGGCGTGGCCGACGACGACCCGCGCGTCAACCCGAACGGCGGCGCGATTGCGCTCGGCCATCCGCTCGGCATGAGCGGCGCGCGCCTGATCACCACCGCGATGTACCAGCTGCAACGCACCGGCGGCCGTTATGCGCTGTGCACCATGTGCATCGGCGTCGGCCAGGGGATTGCGACTATCATTGAGCGCGTCTGAAGATTTGGATCGCGATGTAAGAAAAGAGAAGTAAAGACAACGCTGCCGGCCACCAAGAGCCATGAAAATATAGAGCAGCGTTTGCACAAGAGATTGAAGAGGAGACACCAATGCTTTACCCCACCCTTGTCCGCACCCGACGCGGCAGCGCAGCAGCTTGCCGCCATGGAGACTGCTCATGATCGGCAATTTCATCGGCGTGATGTTCGACGGCATCGCCTACGGCGCGCTGCTGTTCCTGATCAGCGTCGGCCTGTCGGTCACGATGGGCATGATGAATTTCATCAACCTGGCGCACGGCGCGTTCGCGATGCTGGGCGGCTACGTCTGCGTCACCATCCTCAATCAGCTCGGCCTGCCTTTCCTGGCGTCGCTGCCGGTGGCCTTCCTGGCGTCGGCGCTGGTCGGCCTGGTGCTGGAGCGTTCGCTGTATCGCCGCCTGTATAAAGCCAGTCACCTGGATCAGGTGCTGTTCTCCATCGGCCTGACCTTCATGGCGGTGGCCGGCGCAACCTACGTCTGGGGCCCGACGCAACAGCCGGTGCATTTGCCGGACTGGCTGCGCGGACAAATCTCTCTGCTCGGTCTCGACGTCGGCGCGTATCGGGTATTCCTGATCGGCGTGGTGGTGCTGGTTACCGCAGCATTGGGCCTGCTGATCGAGCGCACGCGTTTCGGCGCGCAGATCCGCGCCTCGGTCGACAACCAGGTCGCCGCCGCCGGTCTGGGCATCAACGTCAGCCGCGTGTTCAGCCTGACCTTCGCGCTCGGCTCCGGCCTGGCCGGCCTGGGCGGCGGTCTCGGCATCGACGTGCTGGGTCTCGATCCGACGTTCCCGATCAAGTACATGGTGTACTTCCTGCTGGTGGTGGCCGTCGGCGGCGCCGGCACGATCAAGGGGCCGTTGCTGGCAGCCGTGATCCTCGGCATTTTCGACGTGGCCGGAAAATACTATGTGCCGGAGATCGGCGCCTTCGTCATCTACGGCCTGATGGTGTTGCTGCTGATCCTGTTCCCCGCCGGACTGATGCGGAGGCGCGGATGAGCGCGAGCACACCGACTTCCGCGCCCGCCGCGGCTGCACCCACCACTAGCGCAAAGACCACTGCCATGTCTCCCTTGCTTCGTCTTCCCAATGACCGCTGGAAGCCGCTGGAAATCATTTTCTGGCTGCTGCCGGTGGCGGCTTATTTCATCTTTCCCGATTATCTGATCCTGATCAGCCAGATCATGATCGTCGGCCTGTTCGCGATCTCGCTCGACCTGATCCTCGGCTACGGCGGCATCGTGTCGCTCGGCCATGCCGCCTTCTTCGGCCTCGGCGCCTACACCGCCGGCCTGCTGTCGGCGCACGGCTGGGGCGAGCCGATCAGCGGCATGCTGCTGGCGGCGATCGTCGCGGCGGCGTTCGGCTACCTCATCAGTTTCCTGGTGGTGCGCGGCAACGACCTGGCGCGCCTGATGGTGACGCTGGGCATCGGCCTGATGCTGTTCGAAGCTGCCAACAAGGCCGCCTTCATCACCGGCGGCGTCGACGGCTTGTCGGGC
Organism: Herbaspirillum rhizosphaerae; assembly: GCF_001189965.1. Classification (GTDB taxonomy): domain Bacteria; phylum Pseudomonadota; class Gammaproteobacteria; order Burkholderiales; family Burkholderiaceae_D; genus Herbaspirillum; species Herbaspirillum rhizosphaerae. The sequence continues at coordinate 2,103 of NZ_LFLU01000022.1, read as the reverse complement.
ATGATGGTGGACAAGATCTTCGGCGTGTTCGAGTTCGATCTTAACGGCAAGGTCGCCTATATCTACAGCTTTGTCGTGTTGTTCATCCTGTTTGCCGTGTTGCGCCGTCTGGTCAATTCGCCGTTCGGCCTGAGCCTGGTCGGCATCCGCGAAGGCGGCCGCCGCATGCCGGCCATTGGCGTCAACGTCAACCAGCGCCTGACGGTGATCTTCACCGTCAGCGCGGCGATCGCCGGCGTGGCCGGCGCCTTGCTGGCGCAGACCACGCAGTTCGTCGGCCTCGATGTGCTGGGTTTTCCGCGCTCGGCAGAGCTGCTGATCATCCTGGTGCTGGGCGGAACCGGCCGCCTCTACGGCGGCCTGGTCGGCGCGGCGATCTTCATGCTGGCGCAAGATTATCTGTCCGGTCTGAATCCGGCGTACTGGCAATTCTGGATCGGCCTGCTGCTGATCGTCATCGTGATGTTCGCCCGCGGCGGCATCCTTGGCGGTCTGACTCTGATCTGGAATAAGCTGCGCAACTCTTCCGCCGCGAAAGGAGAGCGTTCATGAGCACCATGCAAAACACCACTCTCCGCACCGAAGGCCTGTCCAAACAATGGGGCGCCTTCAAGGCCAACAGCGACGTCTCGCTGACCTTCGTTCCCGGCGCGCGCCATGCGTTGATCGGCCCCAACGGCGCCGGCAAGACCACCTTCATCAACCTGCTGACGGGCGGCTTTGCGCCATCGAGCGGCAAGGTGTTCTTCGGCGACGACGACATCACTTCGCTGCCGCAGCACGAACGCGTCAAGCGCGGCATGACGCGCACCTTCCAGATCAATACGCTGTTCGCCGGCCTGACCGTGCTGGAATCCATCGTGCTGGCGATCTCCGAACGGCGCGGCCTGCAATACGTCTGGTACAAGACGGTGGCGCAGCAGAACGACGTTATCGACGAGGCCATGGCCTTGCTGGCCTCGCTCAAGCTCGATGGGGAAGCCAACAGCATCACGCGCAGCCTGGCCTACGGCAAGCAGCGCCTAGTGGAAATCGCGCTGGCGCTGGCGACGAAACCGAAGGTGCTGCTACTGGACGAACCGGCGGCCGGCATTCCCTCGGCGGAAAGCAAGGAGTTGTTCGAAGTCATCGCGCAACTGCCGCGCGACGTCACCGTCGTCTTCATCGAACACGACATGGGCCTGGTGTTCCGCTTTGCCGAACGCATCACGGTGCTGGTCGGCGGCAAGGTGCTGACCGAAGGCACGCCGGCGGAAATCGCTGCCGACAAACGCGTCAAGGAAGTTTATCTGGGGGAGTCGGAACATGAGTGAGCTGCTTGCACTCGACAAGGTCACTGCCGGCTACGGCGATTCGATCGTATTGGAAGACGTGTCGTTTTCCATGAAGGAAGGCGATAGCCTGGCGCTGTTGGGACGCAACGGCGTCGGCAAGACCAGCCTGCTGGTGACGCTGATGGGCCTGACCCGTCTGCACGGCGGCAGCGTCCGCTGGCGCGGCGGCGACATCGTGCGCATGCCGACCTACAGGCGTGCGCACGCCGGTCTCGGCTGGGTGCCGCAGGAGCGTTACATGTTCCCGTCGCTGACGGTGGAGGAACATCTGACGGTCGTGGCGCGCGGCGGCGAATGGGACCTGCCGAAGATCTACAAAATCTTTCCGCGTCTGGAAGAGCGTCGCAACAACATGGGCAATCAGCTCTCAGGCGGCGAGCAGCAGATGCTGGCGATCGCACGCGCGCTGATGGTGAGCCCCCGCATCCTGTTGCTGGACGAGCCGATGGAAGGGCTGGCGCCGATCATCGTGCAGGAGTTGCTGCGCGTGATCCGTGGTCTGGTCAAGGATATGGGCATGTCGGTGATTGTGGTGGAGCAGCATGCACGCATGGCGTTGTCGCTGACGCAGCGGGCGATTGTGCTGGATCGCGGGCGGATTGTGCATGATTCGGATAGTGCGAGTTTGTTGGCGGATGGGGAGAGGTTGGATCGGTTGGTGGCGGTGGCGTGAGGGGGGGCGGTGTTGTCCCGACTTGACGTTTGTTCATTGCTTAATCTGTTCTTTCTTCGATCAACCTTGGTTTGCCGGGGGCGGCCCGGCAGCCGC
>NZ_LFLU01000021.1 GCF_001189965.1 Herbaspirillum rhizosphaerae | reverse complement strand
CTTGATCGAAGAAAGAACAATATCAGTTACCTAATAGCTGGTTGAAAACAAAAACAAGCCATCGCGCTCAGCGATTAACCAGCCCCTGCACCTCATCCCAAGTCACCGCATAAGCCCCCGCCCGCGCCGCCGACAACGCAGCCGCCGCAGCAGCACATTGCAGATGCTCAATCACCGGCGCATCCGGCTGGCGCAAGATGCTGGCAATCCATCCTCCCATCGCTGCAACCAACGGTATCAATCACTTCAACCCGATAAGTTGGTCGATCAATAGCATTTGCCATTTGATTCACTAAGTGTCGGTAGCGTCGCGTATGAGCAGAATCCGAACCTACGGTACCGGGACTATTGGCGTCACCACTGATTGTGAATTAGGGACAGAAAAATTTTCGATATCCATCGGACATCAAGTTTTCGCAGTAATTTGCGACAACAATTAATTTGCGAGGTGAGTTCCCGCCAGAAGGCTTGTCTGCTGTTGTTGTGGCTCTATGGGGAAGGCGCTATGTCGCGTCGCTGACCTAGTTCCGTCAACGTCTGCCGCGCGTTCACATTCGCAAATTAATTGATAACAGGTCCTAACAAAATGAATCACTTTTCGACGCTTGGCAGTACTCAGTATATTGCTAAAAAGAAATTAAAATGCTGGCAAAAAAATAATTAAGTGCTAAATTGATAATTGCTACATGGTAATTTTTTGTGGCGAATATTTATGAATAATTAATATTTTTTAACTTTCCGAGAGGCAAAAATGAAGAAAATTATTATTGAGCCAGTCCTGAAGTGCCAATCCAACGATGCATACAGAAGTGGTTGGTATAACCCTCAAAAATAAGTGTAGACCGTAAGTCAATACGAAGCGGATGACCAATGTTGTCCGCTTCGCCTGAGTAGGAGGCGCAATGTCAAACGAGACGGATAACATGCGTTGGCTCGATCATTGTCATTTTCTGAAAATCCATAAGGGGAGATTAATCTTCTGGGATTACAGGGCACATAGCCAATTTGAAATTGAGCTAGAGCATTTGAAAAGACTAATTGAGTTTTCCAATGGATCGGTGCCAGCTCCAACATCAATTGATCGCGCAATTCAAGAGGCAGGTGTACTTATCGATCAGAATGTCGAACCCAAATGGGGTTGGGACTGGCTCTCTCACATTTTTCATTTCGGAACGTGTCACCCCTCACCACCAGAGATAGGTGATGTTGATGAGTTAGCTTTGAAATATTCACAAAGCTACATTGATTTTTGCAAATCATTGGCATTCACCGAACCTGTAGTTGAAGTACTCAAAGGTGGAAAAGTCATACAGCTACCGCCACCTGATATGAGCGAATTAACAACAGCCTCTCTGTGGAGCACTCTTGTACAACGCCGTACCTGCCGCGATTTTGATGGGTCGAGTGTATTGCTGGAGGAGGTCTCTAATTTACTGTTCGCTACATTTGGCGATCAAAAATCATCTGATCCTACGATACCAGAGGGCGTCAATACATACGGCTTTCGGCGGACATCTCCTGTAGCGGGTGGGTTGCAAAGTACAGAACCATATCTATGGGCCATCAATGTAGCCGGACTAGCTCCAGGCATTTATCACTACTTATCCATGCGGCACCAGATTGAAACCATCAATGCTGGGTCCACAGAGCACCCTATTGGAACGTACCTATGTAACCAGCATTGGGCTAATGACATGGCGTTCGCAGTAGTAATGACTTGTCGTTTCGATAAGATGTGGTGGAAATACCCCCACTCTCGAGCCTATCGCCCTATGTTGATGGAAATTGGTCATTTGTCTCAAACGTTGAATTTATGTATTACGGCGTTAGGACTCTACCCATGGCTCACAGGTTATTTCCACGATAAAGAGCTGGCAGCGTTGATAGCGTGTGCGCCAGAAATTGAGCATCCAATGATAGTTGTTGGTGCTGGGCACGGCACCGGCAGCTCATTGTCGCGACAGGATCGAGAACTTTTGAAGAAATAAAAGGAAACTCAGAATGGTTAAAACACTAGTAGACGATTTTAGCGTTCTCGCCATTAAGCCTGGTCACGACGGCGCTATTGCCTACGTATCTAACGGCGAACTGAGGTTCTCTTTTGAGAGCGAAAAAGACAATGGGACCAGATATGCCGAAATCGATTCCGCGACTTTCATGAAGGCAATGTCTGCCTGCGATGGCATCCCAGATGTGATTGCATTAGGTGGCTGGAGCACGGGTTTAGATCCGGCTGGGGAGCCGATTGCAGCGGGCTACTGTGGACTTGCCCCCGGATTGGAGGTTCCCTTGAAATTTCTTGGGCGAACAGTTAGTTCGTTCACTTCAAGTCATGAGCGGTCCCATATTATGTGTGCATATGGTCTGTCGCCGTTCAAACAGGGAGATCCCTGCTATGTCTTGGTTTGGGAGGGGCATATCGGGGCATTTTATTTTGTAAACGAAGAAGTCACGATTACAAAACTGTCCGAGGCACTAGTTGATCCGGGTGTTCGCTACGCTTTTCTCTACGCTCTAGCAGACCCCACATTCAAAATGGGACGAGGGGCCATTCGGCTCAGCGATGCCGGTAAGCTGATGGCGATTACAAGTTACGCAACTGGAAAACACGTTTGTAAAGACGGGGCAGAAGTCGTTGATCGAATTCTTGACGCCCACATTAGGGGGGTGAATTTGTGTAAAGAAGACTTTGTGCTTAGCAAATTCTATAACTGTGGAGTGACCAATCCCGATTTTATCGAAGTTGCGAAATTACTTTCAGACCGCTTATATGAAATATTTCAGTCTGTGGCTCGCTCAGTAGTTCGGGAGAGTTATCCACTTTTGATCTCTGGTGGATGTGGCTTGAATTGCGAATGGAATTCAAGATGGATTGATAGCGGAATATTCAGCAATGTTTTCATACCCCCATGCGCCAACGATAGTGGTTCGGCTATCGGAACAGCGATAGACGCCATGTTTCATAAGACAGGTACGGCAAAGGTAAAGTGGTCCGTATATTCAGGAGAGCTACCTGTGGCAGATATAGATTCGTGTCCAGGATTCGAGGAGCACCCATATGATGCTCGAGCAGTAGCAGGAGTTTTAAAAAATGATCGTGTCTTGGGATGGATGAAAGGTCGATATGAAATGGGACCCAGAGCCCTCGGTGCCAGATCAATTTTGGCCTCTCCTAGATTACAGGAGACCTTGCTACGCCTAAATCAAATTAAACGACGCGAGAAATTTCGTCCGATCGCTCCCGTGTGTATGGAGGACGATATGGCCGATTATTTTTCTCCAGGAAACGCGAGTCCGTACATGCTTGAATTCAGGAAGGTCATTATGGGTGGAATTCCTGCCACTACCCACGTAGATCTCTCAGCCAGACCGCAATCGGTATCATCTGATCAGAACCCAGATCTTTATCAATTATTGATGCGGTTTCGTGACATTTCGGGCCTTGCTGTCTTGTGCAACACGTCGCTTAATTTCAATGGGGGAGGTTTCCTGAACCGCCTAAGTGATTTATACAAGTTTGCACTGCAGCACGAACTCGACGGTTTTATTTTTGAAAATCGGTTCTTCTTACGAGGCGGGGGACTATAGGTGCGGAAAAGCGACTTGGAGGTCTCTGAGAAAAGTGAGAGATGTCTTCTGACTGTTCAGACATTGGCCGGACTCGCACAATGGATCGATATATTTTTGATCTTCACCGTGCCGTCATTCGTATGGAGATCAAGCCCTGCCGAGATCGCTTTTTTGGCGTCATGTTTCGGCCTCCCCAGCTTATTCATCGGGCCACTGATGGGGGCGTTGTTGGATCGCGTCAATCCGCGCAAGATGATGGTAGTAGGGGCGCTGTCTCGCACGTTATTTACCGTGCTGATAGCGTTTGCGCCAGGACTCCAGGTTTTTGCAGGTTTGGTAGTGCTGAAAGGTTTAGCCAATTTACTTTATTGGCCGGCAAGCGCAATCGTAACCAACCAAGTTATATCCGAAGCACGTCGAGTAAAGTACTTTAGTAGTCAAAGCGCATTGGATCAGCTTGCCAAAATCGGTACGCCACTGGTCGCCGGATTCCTCGCATTGATGATGAATGGGCAGTTGGTGTTTCTCATATCGGCTCTCCTTACACTGGTTTGTGTGATGATGATCCCCCGCGTTGGTGGGCGCTTGCAACCTTCACAACCAATGCGTATGCGATCAGTTAACGGCTTGTTGCAGGATCTTTTTTTGGGATTTGGATCTATCAAAACTCTGCCTCGAAATCTCCTGGTCAGTATTGCTTTGAGTATTGGCCTGTCATTTGGATTGGCTATTTATGATCCTCATCTGGCAACCTTTCTTGACTCAAAAGGGTTTGATGCTGCCGTTTTCTCTATGATCATATCGGCCACCGGAGCTGGTGCCGTAACCGGCGCAGCTTTGATTCGTTTCGTATTCAATGAGCCGGAGCCTGTTACTTTGATGCGGATAGGTATTGCCGTCTTCACATTCTCACTTTCAGGCGCAAGCATTCTGTTCAATCTGGCGCCAGAACTGCCGGGATTTCGAGTGTTAGTTTTCCTTTGGTTTTTTAACGGTTTAGGGTACGAAATATTTGTTATAGGGAGTAGCGTTAATACGCAAAACCTTTGTCCGCCTGCACTGCTGGGACGTATAAGTACTTCTGTACGAAGTCTTCAAATGTCAACTATTGTTCTCGCCCCTAGTATAGGTGCTTGGCTAATTACCAATTATTCTCGGACCACGCCGTTTCTCATGACAACTATTGTGGCTTGGATACTATGCTGGACTGTCATGATCTTTCCAAGGATTCAGAAACATGAGTTATCAGTTGGTCAGTCGCTTAAAAAATAAAGTCACATGTCACGCCCTAATTAGTTCTTGTACTTCACTCCAAGTCGCCGCATAAGCCCCCGCCCGCGCCGCCGACAACGCCGCCGCAGCAGCAGCACATTGCAAATGCTCAATCACCGGCGCATCCGGCTGGCGCAAGATGCTGGCAATCCATCCCCCCATCGAGGCATCGCCGCAACCAACGGTATCGATCACCTCAACCCGATAAGCCGGTTGATCAATCACGCTGTCGCCCTTGATCCACGACAGACCGTCCGCCCCGCGCGTGAACAAAATCTCTGCTTGCGGCGCCAGTGACTTCAATGTCGCCAGAGGCTGCGCATCGCCGGGGAATAATTTCTCCAGGTCTTCATCCGACACCTTCACGTAATGCGATAGCGCCAGCAGCTTGCGCATCAGCACGTGATAGTCCGGCTGATCCATCAGCTTGCGCCAGTTCGGATCGAAGGCGATGCGCTTGCCGCGCTGTGCGCCTTCGACGGCAATCGCCAGCAGACGCGAGGCCAGCGGCTCGCGCGTCAGGCTGATGCAGCCGAAGTGCAGTACGCGCGCGTCGTCCATCCAGCCGGAAGGTAGTTTGCTCGGATCGAAATGCAGGTCGGCGCTGTCGTCGCCGACGAAGAAATAATCGGGCGGCGTGGTCGAGGTCACCATCGCCAGCAAGGGCGATTTATCGACCTGTTGCAGGTAGCGCATGTCGAGTCCGGCCTCTTGCGTGAGCCCGCGCAACTCTTCGCCGAAGACGTCGCTGCTGATGCTGCCCGCATAACCGGTCGCTACGCCCAGGCGGGCGCCGACGCGCGCGACGTTCCAGCAGGCGCCGCCGGGAAGGGCGCGCCATTCGCCGCCGGGCTGGCGGATGAAATCGGTCAGGGCTTCGCCGAAGACGACGAATTCGATAGGGTGTGGCATGGATGTCTCCGTGATGCTGATGCTGGAAAATTCTTGTTTTGACTGCGTTGAAAACTAGTCGTCCTGCAGCGCAAATTGTGCGCAGTATTCGTCCGTCACCAGGCCGGTCAGCCAGCCGCCGCGCAAGGCGCCGCGTACAGCCTCAGCCTTCTTGCGTCCGCCGGCCATGGCGATTACCGGCTTGGCGGGCGGTGTGCTGAGCGGCGGCGTGGTGATGCGCGCCGCCAGCGGCGAACGCAGCATCTTGCCGTCGGCGCCGAAGGCGTGGCAGATCAGTTCGCCGACTGCGCCTTGCTGCTGCAATTGCGCGACTTCGTCGTCGTCGATGAAACCGTCTTCATGCATCGCGCCCTGCAAGGCAATGGTGCCGATGCCGAGGAAAGTGACGTCGGCTTTCTGCGCCAGGCCGGTGACGATCTGATAGGCGCGGTGGTTGCACCACTGCTTGCGGTCCGCTTCGCTCTCGGCCACGCGCGGCGCTGGCAGCAGGTAAAAGCGGCTTTGCATTTTTTCGGCAGCGAGCAGGGCGACGTCGTAGCGATTGGCGGAGCCGTCCGAGGCGAAGGCGCCGATCATCGAGACGATCTGGTGCTGGGGCCTTTCCATCTCGCTGATTTTTTCGATGGCGGCCTTGAGCGTGCGGCCGGAACCGACGTTGACGATCAGCGGCGCTTCCTGGCGCAGATATTGTTCCATCAGTTCAGCGCCGGCCACGGCGAGCATTTGCTGCGTGCCTTGCGTATCGTCGCCGGCGCCGTCTTCGGCATGAGCGCTCGGCACCACGCGGCAGACTTCCAGCCCGTAGCGCTGCTGCAGGCCCTGCGCCAGTTCCAGGCAGGACGAAATCGGATGCGTGATCTGCACCTTCACCAGATTCGATGCGCCGGCGTAGGCCACCATGCGCTGTGCCATCTGGCGCGAAATGCCGAGGCGTTCCGCAATCTCGTTCTGGGTGTTGCCGGCGACGTAGTACATCCACGCGGCGCGCGCCGCCAGATCGAGTTTGGATGAGCTGGATGACATCGATTTTCCTTGTTATGAGCCTGCTGTCGTCTCCTCCACGCAATCCCATGGATGACAGTTCAAGCGATCCGGCATTGTACGGAGTTGGCCGGCGCCGTGGTCTGCGGTGATTCCGGATGACGACATCGCATTATTATCAAAATTGAATATTTGCTCAAGAAAAATGCAAATGCTTGACTTTCGATCGCCAATGTTTGATTATTTGCTCGCAAACAGATTTTTTGCTCAATAACTACATCGAGGCAAAGACGCTCCTTTCCGGACGTTCTTCAGCTCGCACACAATTGGAGACAAGCATGAAACTTCGCGCCCCCGTCGCACGTGTTGGTACACGCCTTGCTGCCGCTATCGCCATGTTCGGTTCTGTCGGCATCGCCGGCATCGCTGCCGCCGAGCCGGTCACACTGAACATCGCGTCCATCAACAACCCTGACATGATCGAACTGCAAAAGCTGTCGCCGCAGTTCGAAAAAGCCAATCCCGACATCAAGCTGCGCTGGGTCACCATGGAAGAAAGCGTCCTGCGCCAGCGCCTGACGACCGACATCGCCACCAACAGCGGCCAGTTTGACCTGATGACCATCGGCGCGTATGAAGCGCCGATCTGGGCCAAGAAGGGCTGGCTGGCGCCGATGACCGGCTTGCCTGCCGACTACGACGAAGCCGACCTGATCAAGACCGTGCGCGAAGGCCTGACCACCGACGGCAAGCTGTACGCGCTGCCGTTCTATGCGGAAAGCTCGATGACGTATTACCGCAAGGATCTGTTCGCGCAAAAGAATCTGAAGATGCCGGAAAAGCCGACCTGGGAAGAGATCGGCAAGCTGGCCTCGCAGCTGCATGATCCGGCCAAGGGCGTCTACGGTATCTGCCTGCGCGGACGCGCCGGCTGGGGTGAGAACATGGCGCTGGTCGGCACCATGGTCAATGCTTACGGCGGCCGCTGGTTCGACGAAAAATGGCAACCGCAGCTCGACACGCCGGAATGGAAACAGGCCGTCAATTTCTACGTCGACCTGATGCGCAAATACGGTCCGCCGGGCGCCAGTTCCAATGGTTTCAATGAAAACCTGGTGCTGTTCTCGGGCGGCAAATGCGGCATGTGGGTAGACGCTACCGTCGCCGCCGGCATGCTGTATCACGGCAAGGATTCCAAGGTGTCCGACAAGACCGCCTTCGCACCGGCGCCGATGGCAACCACCGACAAGGGTTCGCATTGGTTGTGGATCTGGTCGCTGGCGGTGCCGAAGTCGTCCAAGTCGCAGGATGCGGCGAAGAAGTTCGCTGCCTGGGCCACCTCCAAGGACTACATCAAGCTGGTCGCCAAGGATAGCGGCTGGGCCCTGGTGCCGCCGGGTACGCGCAGCTCGACCTACGCCTCAGCCGAGTACAAGAAGTCCTCGCCGTTCTCCGACTTCGTTCTCGATGCGATCCAGAATGCCGACGCCAATAATCCGACCGTGAAGCCGGTGCCTTATACCGGCATCCAGTTCGCCACGATTCCGGAGTTCCAGTCCATCGGCACCATCACCGGTCAGGCGATTGCCGGTGCGCTGGCGGGCAAGGGCACTGCCGATGCAGCATTGAAGACGGCGCAGGCGCAAACTGTGCGCATGATGAAGCAAGGTCGCTACATCAAGTAATGCCGACTTGCGTTCGCCCGGCCTGATGCCGGGCGGCGCATGACATCGTTTTACCGAATTCCGCCGGATCGTCTTCATGACGCCGGCCCGAACCTGATTGCATCGAGGCCGTCATGTCATCGATATCGAATACTTCTCCCATGCCATCCGAAGCCAGCGAGTCATCAACCACGCAGAAATCCGGCCGCGGAAAACGCGCTGGCGCCGAACGCTTCCTGCCTGTCCGTCTGCTGCAAACGCCCGCCGTGGCCTTGCTCTTTCTGTGGATGATCGTGCCGCTGGCGATGACGGTGTACTTCTCCTTCAATCGCTACAACCTGATGGCGCCCGACCAGACCGGTTTCGTCGGGTTGGAGAACTATCAGTTCCTGCTGGAGGATCCGGCCTTCTGGCCGTCGATCGCCAACACCGCATTGCTGATCGGTTCCGTCCTTGGCATCAGCGTCATCGGCGGCACCTTGCTGGCGGTGCTGTTCGACCAGCCGTTCCGCGGCCGCGGCATTGCGCGGCTGCTGGTGATCGGGCCGTTCTTCGTGATGCCGACGGTGGCCGCGCTGATCTGGAAAAACATGATCATGCATCCGGTCTACGGCATGCTGGCCTTCGTCATGCGCCACCTCGGCATGGAGCCGATCGACTGGCTGGCCGATTATCCGATGCTGTCGGTGATCATCATCGTGTCGTGGCAATGGATACCGTTCGCCTTCCTGATCCTGCTGACCGCGCTGCAGTCGCTCGACGGCGACCAGAAGGAAGCCGCGCAGCTGGACGGCGCCGGACCGATCCGCATCTTCTTCTACATCGTACTGCCGCATCTCAAGCGCGCGATCACCGTGGTCATCATGATCGAGACCATTTTCCTGCTGTCGGTGTTTGCCGAAATCTTCACCACTACCGCGGGCGGTCCCGGCACCGAGACCACCAACCTGACTTACCTCGTGTACTCCATCGGCCTGCAGCAATTCGACATCGGTATCGCCTCGGCCGGCGGCATCTTCGCGGTGGTGCTGGCCAACATCGTGTCGTTCTTCCTGGTGCGCATGCTGGCGAAGAATCTCAAAGGAGCGAACGAAAAATGAATGACACAAAAAAGAGTCCGCTCTGGGTCGGCCTGCTGGCATGGACCTGCGCCATCGTCCTGTTCTTCCCGATCTTCTGGGTGGCGATTACGGCGTTCAAGAACGAGCATCAGGCCTACATGCCGAGCCTGATCTTCATGCCCACGCTCGATACCTTCCGTGAAGTGTTCGAGCGTAGCAACTACCTGTCCTTCGTCAAGAATTCCATGATCGTGTCGCTGGGCTCGACCTTGCTGGCGCTGTTGATTGCCGTGCCGGCCGCGTATTCGATGGCCTTCTTCCCGACCGGCCGCACGCAGAAGCTGCTGCTGTGGATGCTGTCGACCAAGATGATGCCGGCCGTCGGCGTGCTGGTGCCGATCTATCTGCTGGCCAAGAACAGCGGCATGCTGGATTCGGTGACCGGGCTGACCTTGATCTACACGCTGATCAACTTGCCGATCGCGGTCTGGATGGCGTTCACCTATTTCAACGACGTGCCGAAAGAGATCCTCGAAGCGGCCCGCATCGACGGCGCCAACGCCTGGCAGGAGATGCTGTACCTGCTGCTGCCGACCGCCATGCCCGGCCTGGCCTCGACGGCCTTGCTGCTGATCATCCTGTCGTGGAACGAGGCCTTCTGGAGCCTCAACCTGACCAGCGTCGACGCCGCGCCGCTGACGGTGTTCATTGCCTCGTATTCCAATCCGGAAGGTTTGTTCTGGGCCAAGCTGTCGGCCGCGTCGCTGCTGGCGATCGCGCCCATCATGGCGCTCGGCTGGCTGGCGCAGAAGCAACTGGTGCGCGGCCTGACCTTCGGCGCCGTGAAGTGATGAAAGAACACATGAGCGTAAAAATTACCCATCTGGTGTGCGACTGCGACGGCGTGCTGCTCGACAGCGAAAGCATTGCGCTGCGCGTGCTGCATGAACATCTCCTGCCGCTGCTGAAGGACGCTGCCGACGGCGACAAGCTGCATCACGCCATTGCTTCCCGGCTCGGCATGTTCACCGAGCTGCTGCTCGACGAGCTGGACCTGGAGTTCGGCTTCGGCCTCAACGCTGCGCAGTATGCCGACATCAATACCGCCGTCGGCATCGCCTGCGGCGACGAAGTGCAACTGGTGCCGGGCATCGCCGAAGCCTTGCAGCAGATCGCTCTGCCCAAGGCCGTCGCCAGCAACAGCAGCAGCGACCGTATCGTGCAAGGTCTGCGCCGCTGCGGTTTGCTGGACATGTTTGAGGGTCATATCCACAGCGCCCACGACGTCGGGCGGCCCAAGCCGGCGCCGCATGTCTATCTGGCGGCAGCGGAGGGATACCGGATCGCGCCGCAGCAGTGCGTCGCGGTGGACGACAGCGTCACCGGCGTGCGCGCCGCCAGCGCCGCCGGCATGCGGGTGCTGGGTTTCACCGGCGTGGCGCACGACAAGGACGGCATGCAGCAGAAATTGCTCGCGGCCGGCGCCGAGCTGGTGTTCGACGACATGGGCGCATTGCCGGGGCTGATCGCCGCCTTGCTGGCGGAAGATGTCGCCTGAAAATCGGACGAACAAGCAGTATCCATACAGAACATCGTCGCCGTCGCCATCACCGGCAATCGCTGCGACGAAATCATTGAGACACAGAGAAACAAGGAGATTCCCATGGCCGCAGTCACTATCCGCAACCTAGCCAAGCGCTACGACGACAACGAGGTCATGCGCGACATCAACCTCGATATCGACGACGGTGAATTCGTCGTCTTCGTCGGCCCGTCCGGTTGCGGCAAGTCGACCTTGCTGCGCATGATTGCCGGCCTGGAAGACATCAGCGCCGGCGACCTCAGCATCGGCGAGCGCCGCATGAACGATGTGCCGGCCGCCAAGCGCGGCATCGCCATGGTGTTCCAGTCTTATGCCTTGTATCCGCACATGACGCTGTACGACAACATGGCTTTCGGCCTCAAGATCGCCGGCAAATCCAAGGGCGAGATCGACAGCGCCGTGCAGCACGCCGCCAAGATCCTGCACATCGACCATCTGCTCGACCGCAAGCCGCGCGCCTTGTCCGGGGGCCAGCGCCAGCGCGTCGCCATCGGCCGTGCGATCACGCGCCAGCCGAGCGTATTCCTGTTCGATGAGCCGCTGTCGAATCTCGATGCCGCCTTGCGCGTGAAGATGCGTCTGGAGTTTTCCAAGTTGCACGACGATCTCAAGACCACCATGATTTACGTCACGCACGACCAGATCGAAGCGATGACATTGGCGGACAAGATTGTGGTGCTGTCGGCCGGGCGCATCGAGCAGGTCGGCACGCCGCAGCAGCTGTATCACCATCCCGCCAATCGCTTCGTGGCCGGTTTCATCGGCTCGCCGAAGATGAATTTCATCGACGGCGCGGTGGCGTCGTTGAGCGAAGAGGGCGCGTTATTGCATCTGACCGGCGGCGGGCGTCAGCTTGCGGCGGTCGAGGCAGGGACGCTGAAGGTCGGCGACAAGGTCACGCTGGGCGTCCGTCCGGAACATCTGCGCATCGTCGACGACCAGCCGATGTTGCAGGCGCACTTCACCGCGCTGGAATTGCTGGGCGATTTCTCTTATCTGTATGCCGCCAGCGATGCTGCGGAAGAGTCCCTGATCCTGCGCGTGCCGGACAGCCTGAAGCTTGCCGCCGGCAGCGTGATCGGCGTCAGCGCGGATGCCCATCGCTGTCACTTGTTCCGCCAGGACGGCAGCGCCGTGCCGCGGCTTGCAGAACGTCCGGCGGCGGTGCATTGACGCCGCGGCGCAGAGATCACGATATATGGAACAGGCAACAAAGCAACAGAGGACAACATGAGCAATCGCGATTCAAAAAACGACCTGATCTGGCTGCACATCGGCGCCGGATCGTTTCACCGCGCGCACCAGGCAGTCTACCTGCACCATCTGCGCGAACGCGGCAACGACGAAGACCGCCGCTGGCAACTGGCGCTGGCCAATATCCGCCCCGATATGGCGCCGCTATTGCAGGCTTTACAGCAGAGCGAAGGCCGCTACACGCTGGAGACGGTGACGCCGCAGGGGCAGCGCGCCTATGAAACCATCCGCGCCATCCGCGACATCGTGCCCTGGGATGCGCAACTGAAGAGTCTCGTCAAAACCGGCGCCGAGCCGCGTACGCGCGTGATCTCCTTCACCGTGACCGAAGGCGGCTATTACCTCGACCACGAACATCGGCTGGACATCCATCAACCCGATCTGGCGGCGGACATCGATGGCGAGCGCCGCACCATCTACGGCGCCATCACGGCCATCCTGCAGGCGCGCCATGACGGCAACGCCGGCGGCGTGACGCTGCTCAACTGCGACAACCTGCGGCACAACGGCGAACGTTTCCTCGGCGGCTTGCAGCAATTCCTGGCCTTGCGCGGCCATCAGGATTTGCTGGAATGGGTGCGCAATAACGTCACCAGTCCCAACTCCATGGTCGACCGCATCACGCCGCGTCCGACCGATGCCGTGCGCCAGCGCGTCAAGGAAGCGACCGGCGTCGACGACCCCTGCGCACTGATGGCGGAGTCTTTCATTCAATGGGTGATCGAGGATGATTTCAAGGCTGGCCGTCCGGCGCTGGAAAAGGTCGGCGTGGAAATGGTCGCTTCGGTCTTGCCGTACGAGGAAGCGAAGATCCGCATCCTCAACGCCAGCCACAGCTGCATCGCCTGGGCCGGCACATTGATCGGCCTTAACTACATCCACGAAGGCACGGCGCACGAAGACATTCATCGCATGGCCTGGGATTACGTCACGCAAGATGTGATTCCCAGCCTGACGCCGAGCCCGCTGGATCTGGAAGCCTATCGCGACACCACGCTGGCGCGTTTCGGCAATCCGGCGATTCAGGACACCAACCAGCGCGTGGCGGCGGATGGCTTTTCCAAGATTCCCGGTTTTATCCGGCCGACCATCAGCGACAGCCTGGCGCGCGGGCATCAGCCGCGTGCGACGGCGCAATTGCCGGCCTTGTTCTTCGTCTTTTTGCAGCGCTGGAAGCAGGGCGCGCTGAGCTACGAATATCAGGACGGCGTGTTCGATCCTGCGGCGACACGCGCCATGCTGGACGCTGCCGATCCGTTGCGCGCCTATTGCGCCGACCCGCTGCTGTGGGGCGAGCTGGCAGGTTCCTCGTCGCTGGAACGCCTGCTGCGCGAAGCGGTGGCCGATATCGATGCCTGGCTGGCGGCTTCGACTAAAATGTCCGCATAAATGCCTGTACGCCGCATCGGCGGATGGAGACCGCAGGCGAACAAGGACAAATGAGAATACAACGAGGAGCACCATGTATCTGGGGATAGACCTTGGTACGTCGGAAGTCAAGGCGGTCGTGATCGGCGCCGGCGGCAAGCTGCTGGCGCTGGCCGGCACACCGCTGACGGTGTCGCGTCCGCACCCGCGCTGGTCGGAGCAGGATCCGCAGCAATGGTGGCAGGCGACCTGCGACACCGTTGCCAAGCTGCGCGCGCAGATCGGGCCGGAACAATTCATGCAGATCCGGGCAATCGGCCTGTCGGGCCAGATGCACGGCGCGGTGTTGCTGGATGCGCGCGATCAGGTGTTGCGGCCGGCGATCTTGTGGAGCGATTCGCGCAGCACCGAAGAATGCGCCGAGCTGACGCGGCGCTGGAATGAATCCGGCGATTTGCATGAAGTGGCGGGCAATCTGGCGATGCCGGGATTTACCGCGCCCAAGCTGCTGTGGGTGGCGCGGCATGAGCCGCAACTGTTTGCCCGGGTGGAATGTGTGTTGTTGCCCAAGGATTGGCTGCGCCTGCAGATGACGGGGCAAAAGATTTCCGACCCGTCCGACGCTGCCGGCACGCTTTGGCTCGATGTGGCGCGACGCGACTGGTCGGATGCCTTGCTCGCCGCCGGCGGCATGCATCGCGGACAGATGCCGGCGCTGGTCGACGGCAGCCGGGCAGCGGGTTTCCTGTTGCCGGCATTGGCGCAGGCATGGGGCTTGTCGCCCGAGGTCAGGGTGGCCGGCGGCGCCGGCGATGGCGCGGCGAGCGCGGTGGGCATCGGCGCGGTCAATCCGGGCGACGGTTTTCTCTCGCTCGGCACCTCGGGCGTGCTGTTCGTGGTCAACGACAAATTCCGTCCCAATCCGGCGCGCGCGATTCACGCGTTTTGCCACACCTTGCCGCAACGCTGGCACCAGATGAGCGTGATGCTGTCGGCGGCGAGTTGCCTGCGCTGGTTTTGCCGGCTGTGCAGCGTCGATGAAAAGACCTTGCTGGAAGAAGTGGCCTTGCTGGACGACGAAGCCTTGGCCAACGCGCCCCTGTTCCTGCCGTACTTGTCGGGCGAGCGCACGCCGCACAACGACCCCTATGCGCTCGGGACTTTCCATGGCCTGTCGCACGAGCATCAGCGCGCGGCGCTCGCGTACGCCGTGCTGGAGGGAGTGAGTTTCGGCATGGTGGATGGGCTGGACGCCTTGCGCGCCGCCGGCACCGGCGTGCAGCAACTGTCGCTGGTCGGCGGCGGCGCGCGCAGTGCGTATTGGGCGCAGCTGTTGAGCGATGCGCTCAATGTCCGCATCGTCACGCACGTCGGCAGCGAAGCGGGCGGCGCCCTGGGCGCGGCGCGCCTGGCGTGGCTGGCCGATGGCGGCGCGGAAGAAGTGGTTTGCCGCAAGCCGCAACAGCAGGACAGTTTTGCGCCGCGCAAGGAGCGGCATGATGCCTTGATGCCGCGCTTGCAACGCTATCGGGATATCTACCGGCCCTGGCCGGCATTGCCTTCCGGGGAAGGCGAAGAACCATAAAAAACGGCAGCCTGAAGCTGCCGTTTTCTTTGAGTCCGTCTTTTTCCGTTGCCGGTCGCAGCGCTTATCTGTGCTGGAACTTGAACACGGCAATCGCCTGCAACAGCCGGCCGGTCTGTTCTTCCAGGCTGCCGGCGGCAGCGGCGGCTTGTTCCACCAGCGCGGCATTTTGCTGCGTGCTTTCGTCCATGTCGGTCACGGCCTGATGTACTTGCGTGATGCCCGCGCTTTGCTGCTGGGTGGCGACGGTGATCTCGTTCATGATGCCGGTGACGCGTTTGACCGAGTCGACGATTTCCGTCATGGTGCTGCGCGCGTCGTCCACCAGGCGATTGCCGATGTCGACCTTTTCCACAGAATCTTCGATCAGCGTCTTGATCTCTTTGGCGGCGCCTGCGGAGCGTTGCGCCAGGCTGCGCACTTCCGAGGCAACCACCGCAAAGCCCTTGCCCTGTTCGCCGGCGCGCGCAGCTTCCACTGCGGCATTCAACGCCAGGATGTTGGTCTGGAACGCGATGCTGTCGATCAGGCTGATGATGTCGACGATCTTCTTCGACGACTCGCTGATTTCGCTCATGGTGTTGCCGGTCTTGGCCACCACGTCGCCGCCCTTGACCGCGATCGACGAGGCCGATGCCGCCAGCTGATTGGCTTGCAAGGCGCTGTCGGCGTTCTGGCGCACGGTGGCCGCCAGCTGCTCCATGCTGGATGCGGTTTCTTCCAGATTCGAGGCTTGCGCTTCGGTCCGGTGCGACAAATCCATATTGCCGCTGGCGATTTCGCGGGTGGCGCCGTTGATCGACTCCACGTTGGATCGGACGTCGCCGATGATGGCGGTGAGATTGATGTTCATCTGGCGCAGTGCGCGCAGCAGGCGACCGATTTCGTCGTGGCGGCCGGATTCGATGTTGTTCGACAGGTCGCCGCCGGTGATGGCGTAAGTGGCCTTCAGCGCGGCGTTGATCGGGCGCACCAGCGCGCTGTGCAAGGCGTACCAGATATACAGTGTGAGCAGGATGGTGGCGACGCAGATGCCGGTGTTGAGCCTGCTGTGATCGGTGAAGAAGCTCACGCCGGCGGCAACCAGCTGCAACGCCAGCATGGTGATCATCGAGAGGTTGATGCGCGTGTTGAGCTGGATCTTGCCGAGTTTGGCGATCCAGCCCTTCACGCCGGTCCTGACCACATTGCCTTGCTCGATGGCGATGCCCTTGGCCTTGCCTTTGCGGATATCGGCGTAGAGTTTTTCAGCAGAGGTAATATCCTGGCGCGATGGCTTGGTGCGCACCGACATGTAGCCGATGACCTGGCCTTTTTCGCGCACCGGGGTGATGTTGGCGAGCACCCAGTAGTGGTCGCCGCTCTTGCGGCGATTCTTGACCAGGCCGGTCCAGGGGATGCCCTTTTTGACGGTCTTCCACATGTCGGCGAAGGCCTGTGCCGGCATGTCCGGATGGCGTACGATGTTTTGCGGCGCACCCATCAGTTCTTCTTCGTGGAACCCGCTGACTTCGATGAAGTAGGGGTTGACGTAAGTAATGTTGCCCTTCAGATCCGTTTTCGAAACAATGGATTTGCCGTCTTGTAATGGATACTCGACATTGGTGACAGGCAGGTTCATCCGCATCTTTTTTCCCCGTGACAGAAGCGTTGTTATAGGCAGTTTGTTTGCAAGAAAGAAATGTTTTCTTCCTTGCAAACAGGTTACCTGGCGCTGTCCTTGTCTTCAGGAACGGATGTTTCGTCGCGCTGCGGCCTGCCAAAGATTGCAGTGTAAGTCGGGTAAAAAGAGCAATACATGACCACGGTCAATATTATCGACAATGGCAGCAAAATAAATACGATGATCGTCACGTTGTTGATCAGCAATGCAACGATGGTGCTGACGGCCGCCGGTAGCAGGATGCCGAGCACCAGCCACGCCAGTCCGTACAGCAGAAAGGCTTTGCCGGCGCGGCGCACGGCGAAGAAGCTGTAAAACAAGGCCTTGCCCAGCGGCATGTTTTGCCAGGTGATCAGCGGTGCGGCAAACCAGAACGCCATTGCCGCAGGGATATACACGACGGCGGCCAGCACCATCGCCAGGCTGATGTTGCTGCCTTCGATATCCTTGGGATTGAGACCGCCGGTGCCGGTCATGGCCTTCCAGAACGCGCCGCCGTCGACCAGCGCCGATACCGCCACCGCACCGAAGGCGGCGAGCAGATACAGTACGCCCAGCGTCAGCAGGGTGCGCAGCGCGGGCGAGCGGAAGCCGATCAGCAACAGGTTCGGGTACACGCGCTTGCCTTCTTCGATCTGCCGGCAGGCCTGCATGAAGGACATGGCGAATACCGGCACCAGGATCAGCGGCAGCAACTGGCCGATGACCGGCACGATGCCCAGCGCCAGCATCAGGAACATGTAGCTCAGGAACAGCGTCGATACTTCGGCAGGTTGCTTGCGAAACAGCGCAACGCCTTCCTTGACCCAAAGCCAGCCGGTTTTTGCAGGCAGTTTTTCCATAATCAGTTCAGTGGCGGATTGGCGTGCGTGACGCGCAATCTCAGGATACGTTCGAAGTGCACAGGATCGTGCGGCGTCAGCATTTCGGCGGCGCGCGGAAGATGGAAATCATACAGCCGGGACAGCCAGAAGCGCAGCGCGGCGGCGCGCAGGCTGGCGTTCCAGGCTTGCCGCTCGGCCGGCGTGAATGGCCGTACGGCATGGTAAGCGTCGAGCATGGCTTGCACGCGCGGCAGATCGAGTTCGCCGGTCGGCAGATCTATGCACCAGTCGTTGACGGTCACGGCCAGGTCGAACAGCCAGGTGTCGCAGCCGGCAAAGTAGAAATCGAAGAAACCGGTCAGGCGCGTGCCGACAAACATCGCATTGTCGCGGAACAGATCGGCATGTACCGGGCCGTTCGGCAATTGCGCGTAGATGTCGGAGGCGGCGAAGTCTTCCTGAAACTGCATTTCCGCGCGCAACAGGTTTTGCGTTTCTTCATTCAGATACGGCAACACGACCGGCGCCGTCTCGCGCCACCACGGCAAGCCGCGCAGATTGGGCTGGCGGATGGTGAAGTCTTGCGCCGCCAGATGCATCCTGGCCAGCATGGCGCCGACTTCGGCGCAATGCACGGGCTGCGGCTGCGGCTGATAGGCGCCTTCGAGCTTGGTGACGATCGCTGCGGGTTTGCCGTTGAGCGCGTTGATGATGCTGCCGTCCTGGTTGGGAATCGGCGCCGGCACCAGCACCTCGCGCTGCGCCAGGTGGCGCATCAGTTCAAGGTAAAACGGCAGTTGCTCGAAACTCAGTTTTTCAAACAGCGTGAGTACATATTCGCCGTTTTCGGTCGTGATGAAGAAATTGCTGTTCTCAATACCGGACGAAATGCCTTTGATGGCGAGCGCTTTGCCGAGAGAAAACTGGGGGATCCAGCCGGAGAGGTCATCCAGGCTGACCGGAGTAAAAACTGCCATGTGCGGAAATGATGAAGAACGATGAGAAACCCGGGCGCTGTCGTGTGCTCACGCCGCCGCCCGGGCGAATGGATTACTTGTCGGAACTGTCGGAAGACTCGCCGTCTTTCGGCTTCTTCTTGCCGCCCCAGTCGAATTCCTTGATCTTCCATTGGGCGCTGGTCGGCGGGCCGCTTTGCGCATCGCCGGGGGTGGAGCTGCCGAGTTGTTCTTTCGGTTTCAGGTAATAGGTGCTGGGACCCGACTGGACCTTGATCTCCTTGGTCTGTCCGTGATCGCGGCGTTCTTCGATCTTGTTGCCGCTGCCCTGGCCGTCGCCCGGCTTCCTGATGGTCACGGCCGGCGGCTCGCCTTCATCCAGCGTCTGCAGCTCGGGTGGCGGAGGCGCAGGCTTGTCCGACACCGCCTGGGCGTGGACCAGGGAAGACAACATCAGCAGGGAGAAGCAAAGCGACGCGGCGGACCGGCTTCGGGTAATCATGATGAACTCGCAATCTGGACAGGGATGAGATGGGCTCATTGTAACAAACCAATCAGCACGAACCCGCATCCTCGAGAAAGCGGGTCATCATACATATGGGGGCGGGTTGACTATCCTCAACGATTTTTTTGTCCCCGGTCCGCCGGCGCGGCTTTGCCGACGGTTTCCTGCAAGATCTTCCAGGCGTTGCCGCGGCGCGCCAGCAGCAGCGTTTTCCGGCTGGTCTCCGCGAAGTTGTCGGCAAGGTATTGCTGCGTGAATGTGACCGTCGCCGTATCGCCGGCCAGCTCGATCTGCGGTGCGACGACCGTGACGGCGATGCGCTTGCGCCCGTCGATGCGCGCACGGCGTTGGGCCGCCCAGCTGCTGCGGCTTTCGCCGTTGGGCGGGCGGAAATCTCCGGCGTAATGGCCAAGGTAGGCGTCGACATCCTTGTTGCTCCAGTCGGCGGCCCAGGCCTGTACGGCAGCGAGCACGGCGGCCTGTTCTTGCGGCGGTGCGACGGCGTCGCTCTTTGCGACCGCGACTGCAGGCACGGCGGGCAGCGGTCGCTTCAGTTGCGCCAGCGCCTGTACGGCAGGTGTGTGGTTTTGCGCGGCAGCGCGCGCATACCATTGCGCCGCCGTGTTTTCGTCAGTGCGTACGCCATAGCCTTTCTGGTACATCTTGCCGAGACTGTATTGCGCCAGCGGCTGGCCTTGTGCCGCAGCTTTTTCCAGCCACGACAGCGCCAGGCGGAAATCCTGCGCCACGCCGTCGCCGTTGAGGTACATCGCACCGAGGTTGGTTTGCGCCAGGGCGTTGCCCTGTTGCGCGGATTTGCCCAGCCATGCCAGCGCCGCTGCGGCGTCCTTCGGTACGCCGTCGCCCATCAGATAGGTTGTGCCGAGGCTGTACTGCGCGTTGGCGTGGCCCTGGTTTGCCGCTTTTTGCAGCCACAGCATTGAGGCAGGCTGGTCCTTGGGGACGCCGTTGCCGCTGCTGTACATCTGCGCCAGCGCGTATTGGGCGTCGGCGTTGCCGCTTGCGGCGGCATCGGCGACTTGCACCGCCGCCGGCGAAAGCGCGCCGGCGTGGGCCGCATTCGATTGCGCCTGGGCCATGGTCTGCATAAGGACAATAATGACAAACGCAAAGGCGAGCGCAACGGCAAACGAAAACAAGCGGCACAGGCGGTATCTTGTGGTCATGTACAGTCCGTCCGGCAATTGGTGAGGAGGCGCTGCCTGCGCGCAGGCCCATTGATGAAGCTGCTTCGATGGACGCGGTGCATTTTTGTTCAACGCCTTGCCGATTATGGGAAAATTTCTTCGTGTATATAGAAAAAATACTGAAATCCCATAAAAAAAGCCCGCAACATCATCGTTGCGGGCCGGCGTGTTCGACACGCTGCCGGACTTGCTTACACGGACTTGCCTACAGATACATGCCGGTTTGCTGTTCGCTGTCGCTGTCGGCGCCCGGCGGTTTTTGGCGTGCTTCATAGAATTTCTGGATCGCGATGACCACTTCCGCAGGATCATCGATGACTTGCAGCAAATCGAGATCCTTGGGCGAGATCATGCCGTCGTCGATCAACTGCGTCTTGATCCATTCCATCAGGCCGCTCCAGAATTTGCTGCCGACCAGGATCACCGGCATCAGGCGCGATTTGCCGGTCTGCATCAGGGTCAGCGCTTCGGTCAGCTCGTCCAGCGTGCCGAAACCGCCCGGCAACACCACGTAGGCATCGGCATATTTGACGAAGGCGACCTTGCGCGCGAAGAAATGACGGAACGACAAAGAGATATCCTGCCAGCCGTTGCCGTGCTGTTCGTGCGGCAGTTCGATGTTCAGGCCGACCGATGGCGAGGCGCCGTCGAAGGCGCCTTTGTTGGCCGCTTCCATGATGCCGGGGCCGCCGCCCGAGATGACCGCAAAGCCAGCGTCGGAAAGGCGTCGCGCGATATCGACGCACAAGGCATAATGCGGATCGTCCGGTTTCGTACGTGCAGAACCGAAGATGGAAACGGCAGGTCGCAGCTCCGACAGACGTTCGGTCGACTCGATAAATTCTGCCATAATCGTGAGTACATGCCATGACTCGCGCGCCTTCTTGGCGGTGGCGCGCTCGATGTCATCCACTTCCCGCAGTCGCGGTACATTTTTTCCTCTAAGTTCCATATGCAAAAAACCTTGTTGTTAGTTGATGGTTCCAGTTACCTCTATCGTGCATTTCATGCCTTGCCGGATATGCGTAACGCGGAAGGCGCGCCGACCGGTGCGTTGTACGGCATCATCAATATGTTGCGCCGACTGCGTAATGATTATCCTGCAAGTTACATCGCTTGTATATTCGACGCCAAGGGAAAAACTTTCCGTGACGACTTGTACACCGAGTACAAGGCTACACGCAAATCGATGCCCGAGGATCTGGCGTTGCAAATAGAGCCTATTCACGCCGCCGTGCGCGCCTTGGGCTGGCCTATCCTGATGGTCGAAGGCATCGAGGCCGACGACGTGATCGGCACGCTGGGCGTGCGCGCCGCGGAAGTGGGACTCAAGACCATCGTCTCCACCGGCGACAAGGACATGGCGCAACTGGTCAACGATCACGTCACGCTGGTCAACACCATGAGCAACGAAACCATGGACCGCGCCGGCGTCATCGGCAAATTCGGCGTGCCGCCGGAACGCATCGTCGATTACCTCAGCCTGATCGGCGATACCGTCGACAACGTCCCCGGCGTTGAAAAATGCGGTCCCAAGACCGCCGTCAAATGGCTCACCCAATACGACTCGCTCGACGGCGTCATCGCCAATGCGGAAAAGATCACCGGCGTGGTCGGCGAGAACCTGCGCAAGGCCTTGCCGTGGCTGCCGCAGGCGCGCGTGCTGGTGACCATCAAAACCGACTGCGATCTGTCGGCGCACATGGGCACCATCCTCGATTCGCTCACCGTGCAAGCCAACGACAACGCCGCCCTGCGTGAGATCTACACGCGCTACAACTTCCGCACCTGGCTGCGCGAACTCGACAGCGCAGCAGATACCGGCAATGCAAAGACGGCCGCCGCCACGAACACCGACAGCGATGCGCCGGCAGCTTCGGCATCGTCAGCATCGGCGACCGCGCAAGGCGGCTTGTTCGACGCCAGCGCCGCCATTGTCAAAGAATACGAAACCGTGCTGACCGAAGCGCAACTCGACGCGTGGCTGGAAAAAATCAACGCCGCCGCGCTCACGGCGGTGGACACCGAAACCACTTCGCTGGTTCCCATGCAGGCGCAACTGGTCGGCATCTCGCTGTGCTGCGAAGCGGGGCGCGCCGCCTACATTCCGGTCGCGCACAACTACCAGGACATGCCGGCGCAACTGCCGCGCGAGCTGGTGCTGAACAAGCTCAAGCCATGGCTGGAAGACGAGAGCAAGCCCAAGCTCGGACAGAACCTGAAATACGACAGCCACATCTTCGCCAACCAGGGTGTGCAATTGCGCGGCATCGTGCACGACACGCTGCTGGAATCCTACGTCTTCGAGTCGCACCGCACGCACGACATGGACAGCCTCGCGCTGCGCCATCTCAACCGCACCACGATCAGTTATACCGACGTATGCGGCAAGGGCGCGTCGCAAATCACCTTCGATCAGGTCGAGATCGGCCGCGCCACCGAATACGCGGCAGAAGACGCCGACGTCACGCTGGCCCTGCATCAGGCCATGTGGCCGCAGATTGAAAACGACGCCAAGCTGCGCACCATCTACGAAAAGATCGAAGTGCCGACTTCGGTCGTGCTGCAAAAGATCGAACGCAACGGTGTGCTGATCGATGCCGCCATCCTGGCGACGCAATCGAACGAGCTCGGCAAGCGCATGCTGGAAATCGAACAGCAAGCCTACGAACTGGCGGGCCAGCCGTTCAACCTGAATTCACCTAAACAGCTCGGCGAAATCCTGTTCGAGAAATTGCAGCTTCCGGTGGTGAAGAAGACGCCGTCCGGCACGCCCTCAACCGACGAAGAAGTCCTGCAAAAGCTGGCGGAAGATTATCCGCTGCCGAAGATCCTGCTCGACTATCGCGGCCTGTCCAAGCTGAAGTCGACCTACACCGACAAGCTGCCCAAGATGGTCGATCCGACCACCGGCCGCGTGCACACCAATTACGCGCAGGCGGTGGCGGTCACCGGCCGTCTGGCGTCCAACGATCCCAACCTGCAAAACATTCCGATCCGCACCGCGGAAGGCCGCCGCATCCGCGAAGCCTTCATCGCGCCGCCGGGCAGCACCATCGTCTCCGCCGACTATTCGCAGATCGAGTTGCGCATCATGGCGCACATCTCCGAAGACGCGAACATGCTCAATGCCTTCGCCGACGGCGAAGACATTCACCGCGCCACCGCCGCGGAAATTTTCGGCGTCGGCCTGGGCGACGTCACCAGCGAGCAGCGCCGCTATGCCAAGGTCATCAACTTCGGCCTGATCTACGGCATGAGCGCCTTCGGCCTGGCCGGCAACCTGGGCATCGAACGCGCCGCCGCGCAGATGTATATCGAGAAGTATTTCCAGCGCTTCTCCGGCGTCAAGCAGTACATGGACAACACGCGCCTCGAAGCCAAGTCGCAAGGCTATGTGGAAACCGTCTTCGGTCGCCGCCTGTGGCTGCCGGAAATCAATTCGCCCAACGGCCCGCGCCGCCAGGGCGCCGAGCGCGCGGCGATCAATGCGCCCATGCAGGGCACCGCCGCCGATCTGATCAAACTGGCAATGATCGCCGTGCAGGGCTGGCTGGAGCGCGACGGCATGAAGTCGAAACTGATCATGCAGGTGCACGATGAACTGGTGATGGAAGTGCCGGATGACGAGTTGGCAATCGTGCGTGAAAAATTACCTGAACTGATGAAAAATGTTGCAGACCTGAAGGTGCCTTTGCTGGCCGAACTGGGGGCCGGCAAAAACTGGGACGAAGCCCATTAACAGGGCTGTGAAGCTACTGCGCGAGCCGGGCTTTGGCCTGCGGTGCTCGACGTACTCCAGTACGTCTGCGCTCCTCGGCCAAATCGCGGCTCGCTCGCTACGCTTCACCGCCCTGTTAAGCGTTCTGTACTTTTCTCTGCTCGCTGCGCTTCGCCACGGGTTTTTCGGATGTAGCGCTACGCTTCCCTCATCGCTTGCCCTGCGTTAACATTCCTGCGCGCATGTTCTGCTTGGTGCAGAATATGCTGTGGCAGTAAATTCGCCGTACTTGACGTAAACATAATAAAAAAGAAGTAACGATCAAAGTTGCATCATCGTCATCGCCCGATGACGGTGGGGGACCGGAAACAAATTAAATAAGCACACAAGAGACACGAAGCTGTTGCGCAGTGAAGTTGGCGGTACGTCGACGGAAAACAAAGCAAAGCAGGTCGACGTATTCGTATTGCCGGTTTCAGGGCGCAGGGGCTTCTCGGGATCATCGGATCAGGCAGAAGAACGAGGAGGCGTCATGGTTGCAGGGATGAAGGTGGGAACGCGACTGGGGTTGGGGTTTGCGTGGGTGGTGCTGTTGCTGATTCTGGTAACGGTGTTCGGTCTGTACAACATGGACCAGATGCAGCGACGGTTTCTGGAAGTGGTCACCGTCAATAATCCGGAGTCCAAGCTGGTCAGCGAGATGGCCGAGACGGTGCAGGAGCGCTCGATCTCGCTGCGCAATCTGATGCTGCAGGGCGGCGCCGACGACATCGAGAAGGAAGCGGCGTATATCAAGGCGCAGACGCAGAAATACCTGGCGGCCGAGCAAAAACTGCGCAAGATGTTCGATAGCGAAACCGGCACCCAGCCGGAGGAAAAAGCCGCACTGCCCAAAATCAAGGCGCAGGCCGATGCCGCGCACAAGCTGATCGATCAGGCCGTGGATCTCGGCCTCAAGCGCGAAGCCTATGAACTGGCGCAATTTCTCAAAGAAGACTATTTGCCGGTGCAAAAGAAATGGCAGGCCGAATTGACGGCGCTGAGCACAATCGAAGAACGGCAAAACGTGGACGCCGCACGCGACAGCACCATCGCCTATGACGCGGCACGCTGGCTGATGCTGATCACTAGCGCAGTCGGCATCATCACGGCGCTGCTGGCAGCGGTATGGATCACGCGCAATCTGCTGAGGAAGCTGGGCGGCGAGCCGGACTATGCGGTCAGCATCGCCGGCCAGATCGCTGACGGCGACCTCGCCGTGCACATCGATACCAAAAAGGGCGACCAGGAAAGCTTGCTCGCCGCCATGAGCGTCATGCGCGACAAGCTCGCCGCGATCGTCGCGCAAGTGCGCACCGGCTCCGAAACCATCAGCACAGCCTCGACCGAAATCGCCCGCGGCAATCTCGACCTGTCGGCGCGTACTGAACAGCAAGCGGGTTCGCTGGAAGAAACCGCATCGTCGATGGAGCAGCTCAATTCCACCGTCAAGCAGAATGCCGAGAACGCCTTGCAGGCCAATCAGCTGGCGGTGGCGGCATCGGATGTCGCCGTGCAGGGCGGCAGCATCGTCTCGCAGGTGGTGGCGACGATGGAGTCGATCAACGCTTCCTCGCAAAAGGTGGTCGACATTATCAGCGTGATCGACGGCATCGCCTTCCAGACCAATATCCTGGCCCTGAACGCCGCGGTGGAAGCGGCGCGCGCCGGCGAGCAGGGGCGTGGCTTCGCGGTGGTGGCGTCGGAAGTGCGCAGCCTGGCGCAGCGTTCGGCCAGCGCCGCCAAGGAAATCAAGGTCCTGATCGGCGATTCGGTCGAGCGGGTCGAGACCGGCAGCAAGCTGGTGGAGCAGGCCGGCGTGACGATGACCAACATCGTCACCAGCATCCGCCGCGTCACCGACGTAATGTCCGAAATCACCAGCGCCAATACCGAGCAAAGCAGCGGCATCGAGCAGATCAACGAAGCCATCATCCAGATCGACGACATGACGCAGCAAAATGCCGCGCTGGTGGAGCAGGCCGCCGCCGCTGCGCAATCGCTGCAGGACCAGGCCGGCAACCTGACGCAACTGGTCAGCGTGTTCAAGCTGGACGGCCGCCAGATCGGCATGACGCAGCCGGAGCACCAGGCGACGCGCACCATCGATATCACGCCGATGCATCCGGAATTGCCGGACGCAGTCGCGGCATAACGGAAAGCCGGGCAGGTAGTGCAAATCATTCCGCAACTCTTGTAGAATGCCCTGCAGCAGTATCCGTAGCACGGCCTGCCTGAAACAAGATCAGGCGGGCCGTGTTTGCATCAACCGTGCTACCGGTTTCTGTTCGTCCTTTGTGCCTTGGCGTCCGATGCAGCACGGCCGTCGGGATGTTGTCCGGCGCCAGCTATT
Organism: Herbaspirillum rhizosphaerae; assembly: GCF_001189965.1. Classification (GTDB taxonomy): domain Bacteria; phylum Pseudomonadota; class Gammaproteobacteria; order Burkholderiales; family Burkholderiaceae_D; genus Herbaspirillum; species Herbaspirillum rhizosphaerae. The sequence continues at coordinate 59,293 of NZ_LFLU01000021.1, read as the reverse complement.
CCCTCACCTCATTCTGCTTTGCATTCTGAACTGGAGATTTTCATGAACGATCTGAAAAACGATGTCGACAGCCTGGTCGGCACTACCGGCCTGCTGGATGCCGGCAATCGCCGCACTTTCATCAAGACTGCGCTGGGCACCGGCTTTGCCGCCGCGGTGCTGCCGGTCTGCGCGCAAACCATGATCAAGACCGACACCGTGGGCCTGACCGCCGGCGAAGTCAGCGTGATGGTCAACGGCACCAAGGTCCCGGCTTATCGTGCCCAGCCGGAAGGCAAGACCAACTTGCCGGTGATTTTTGTCGTCTCCGAAATCTTCGGCGTGCACGAACATATCGCCGATATCGCGCGCCGTTTCGCCAAGCTCGGCTATCTGGCGATCGCGCCGGATTTCTTCGTGCGCCAGGGTAATCCGGCGGTCTATCCGACCATTGCCGAACTGAACAAGGAAATCATCTCCAAGGTGCCGGACGAGCAAATCTTCGGCGACCTCGATGCTTATGTCGCCTGGGCCAAGGACAATGGCGGAAATCCCGACAAGATGGGCATCAACGGTTTTTGCTGGGGCGGCCGCGTGGTGTGGCTGTACTGCGCGCGCAATCCGAAGATCAAGGCGGGCGCCGCCTGGTACGGCCGCATCGTCGGCGAAAAGACGGCACTGCAGCCGCAACACCCGATCGACATCGCGCCGACGCTGAAGGTGCCGGTGCTTGGCCTGTACGGCGGCAAGGACGGGGGCATTCCGGTTGCCACGGTGGAACAGATGAAGGAAGCGCTGGCCAAGACCGGCAACAAGTCGGAGTTCATCGTGTTCCCGAATTCCGGCCACGCCTTCAACGCCGACTATCGTCCCAGCTATGTGGAAGCGGACGCCAAGGAAGGCTGGAAGCGCGCGACGGAATGGTTTAAATCGCATGGCGTGAGCTGATCTCTATCAATCAGTACGGGCTGCGCCAGTTTTTGGTGATGCCCGCACTGATTTGGATCAATGGTTTGCACTGAGGACGGAATTTTCCGTCCTCTTTTTATTTCTCCGGCAATAAAAACCGTGTATCCCGCGCAGATAGGGCATGGCACGCAGATTGCTAGTTTGAAGACTGAGTAGAAGCGGCTAGCCGTCGATCCAAATACCATCGACTGTGGGGCATTGCTCGTGACGCCATCGGAATAGCCCGGTGGCACCTGTGAATTTATAGGACACGAGAAATGCTGCGACGATCTCCGCACTCATGCTGCTCAAGCCTTGCTTCCTTCGCCGGTCTCTGCGGCAACTCCTTTTTTTCTGAACATCCTGCACGCGCTGCGTGCTATGCGACGTTGTTGCCGCCTCACGGAGGCCAGCGATGACGGCCGTGCACGACGCCTTCATGACCGCGGCGCAAACCGCTGCACCGCTGCGCCTGCGCGTGGCGGCGGTGCGTGCAGACGGTTGCGATATCCGCGTCTTCGACCTGTATGCCGACGATGCGCGCAGCTTGCCGGCGTGGACGCCCGGCGCGCATATCAAGCTGTCCTTGCCTGGCGGGCTGGAACGTTGCTATTCACTGTGCAACACGCCCGGCGACGATGGCTTTTATCGTATCGCCGTCAAACGCGAAACGGCATCGCGCGGCGGATCGGCCTGGCTGCACGCGCAAGCCGGCGTCGGCACGCAACTGAGCGCCGGCGCGCCCGTCAACGCCTTTCCCCTGTACGACAGCGAACATCCTGCGGCATTGTTTGCCGCCGGCATCGGCATCACGCCGATCTACGCCATGGCGGCCGACCTGCTGCATCGCGGACGCGCCGCGCAATTACACTACTTCGCGCGCAGCGTGGAGCACGTCGCCTTTCTCTCCCAGCTCTCGCAACCGGTTATGGCCGGACATTGCCACTTCCGCTTCGGCCTGCATGCGGACGACGTCGCTGCCGCCGTCGCGGCGAAACTGACGTTGTTGCCGCGGACAACGCCGCTGTACGTTTGCGGACCGGCGCCCTTCATTGCGCAGGTGCGCGAGCAGGCAGCGCAGCTCGGCTGGCGCGACGCCGACGTGCACTTCGAACTGTTCGCCGCCGCGACGTCTGCGGCCGATACCAGCGCAACGCAAGACCGCGCATTCGAACTGGTGCTGCAACGCTCCGGCGTGCAGTGCATGGTGCAGCCGGGGCAAAGCATCGTCGCTGCGGCAGCAGAGGCCGGCGTGCAGATCGGCACCTCGTGCGGCGAGGGATTTTGCGGCAGTTGCCAGACCGGCGTGCTGGAAGGCGCGCCCGATCATCTCGACAGCGTGCTGACGGAACGCGAGCGCGCGGCCGGCCACTACCTGATGCCTTGCGTATCGCGCTGTCGCGGCGAGCGCCTGGTGCTCGATATCTGATTCGATATTCCAATGACGTACAACAACAACCCACCTGAAAGGAAGGCCATGAGCAAGCGAACATCCCTTATCCGCATCGCCGCAGCAATCGTCGGCGCATTGGCGTTGCAAGTTGCCGCGAGCGCGCAGGCGCAGGAAAAAGTCACCGTGCTGAGCAACTGGTACGCCCAGGCCGAGCACGGTGGTTTCTACCAGGCCGTCGCCAAAGGCATCTACAAGAAGTACGGCATGGACGTCACCATCAAGATGGGCGGCCCTCAGGTCAACAACATGCAGATCCTGGTGGCCGGCCAGGCCGACTTCAGCATGGGTTACGACTTCACCGTGTTGAAGGGCATTGAGCAGGGCTTGCCGCTGGTGACCGTCGGCACGTCTTTCCAATCCGACCTGCAAGGCATGATGACCCATGCCGACGTGCCCAACCTCGGTGCGTTGAAGGACAAGACGATTCTGGTGGCCGGCTCCGGACAGTCGAGCTGGTGGCCATGGTTGAAAGCAAAGTACGGTTACACCGACGCGCAATCGAAGGCTTACACCTTCAACCTGCAACCGTTCTTTGCCGATCCGAATATCGTGCAGCAAGCCTATCCGTCGTCGGAATTGTTCCAGGCGGAAAAGACCGGCGCCAAGGCTAACTTCTTCCTGTTCGCGCAAGAAGGCTATCCGCCTTATGGCACCACCATCATCACCTTGCAGAAGATGGTGGCAACAAAGCCTGATCTGGTGAAACGCTTCGTCAAAGCCACCGCCGAGGGCTGGAAGAGCTACCTGGAAGATCCGTCTGCAGGTAACGCACTGATCAAGAAAGACAACAAGGAAATGGGCGACGAGCAACTGGCTTACGCGGTCAAGAAACTCAAGGAGCTGAAGGTCGTCACCGGCGGCGATGCGGCGAAACAAGGCATCGGCATCATGACCGACGAGCGCTGGAAGAAGACCTACGACACCATGGTGTCGACCGGCTTGCTGAAGGCCGATGTCGACTGGCACAAGGCGTACACCACGCAGTTCGTCAAGGACATGCACGTGATGCCTTGATGGGCGCTTGACCGTCGCCTGCCGGTCTGCTCCGTTCGCTGGCGCAGACCGGATGTCTGAAGTTCATTTGCGTGAGGACGCCATGATTCTCTACACACCACCCAAGACCGCGCAGCGTTTGCCGGTCATCGATTTTGCCGATGCGTTTTCCGGCGATCTCGGCAAGCGCGAAGCCGTCGCCTGGGAGATCCACAAGATCGCCCGCGACGTCGGTTTCTTCTACCTGGTCAATCATGGCGTGCCGCAAAGCCTGGTCGACGGCCAGTTCGATTGGGCGCGCCGCTTCTTTGCCGCGCCGGATGCGGTCAAGCGCGCAGTCGACATGTCGCTGTCGCCGGCCGGCTTCGGCTATGAACGGATCGGCACGCAGGCGTTGGACGACGGTCCGACCGATCTCAAGGAAGGCTTTCAGTTCGGCACCGATCTGCCGCTCGATCATCCCTATGTGCAGCAAGGCGTGCTGCGTTACGGTCACAACCTTTGGCCGCAGGAATTGCCTGGCATGCGCGCCCACGCGCAGCAATATCACGCCGCCATGAGCGTCCTGTCACAGCGGCTGCTGGCGATCATCGCGCTGTCGCTGCAACTGCCGGAGGACTTTTTCTACTTCGCGCTCGGCACGCCGATTGCCACGCAGCGCATGCTGCACTATCCGCCGCAACCGGCTGATGCCCAGCACAACCAGATCGGCGCCGGCGCACATACCGACTGGGGCCTGGTCACTATCCTGGCGCAGGACGACATCGGCGGCCTGGAAGTGCGCAACGCCGACGGCGACTGGGTGCGCGCGACGCCGATCCACGGCAGCTTCGTGGTCAACATCGGCGACCTGCTGCAGCGCTGGAGCAACGACATCTATCACAGCAATGCGCACCGCGTGCGCAACGACAATCCGGTGCCGCGCTATTCGCTGCCGTTCTTCATGGATGGCGATCACGCGGTGACGGTGTCGTGCCTGCCGTCCTGCTGTTCCGACGAGCATCCGGCGCGCTATGCGCCGTGCACCATCGGCGACTACCTTGCGCAGAAAGTACAGGAAACCTTCGGCGCCGCCAGCGTACTGGCTGCGGCGTCATAAATGATTGTGCGGCGAAGGCGACCATGATGGCGCGCCGGCCGCTTGGCCATGTCCTTGCAAGAGCAGGACGCGGCTGGTTTTAAAGGAGTTGCACCATGCTGGTTACGAAACAGAAAGTCTTGCGCAAATTCTGGTACGCGGTCATGCCGATCGCGATGCTGGAAGACGGTCCGAAACCCTTCACGCTGCTGGGCGAAAACATCGTCGTCTGGCTCAAGTCGCCGGGCAAGCCGGCAGCGCTGCAGGATCGCTGTTGCCATCGCACGGCGAAACTGTCCAAGGGATTCGTCGAGAACGGCAACATCGTCTGCGGCTATCACGGCTGGACCTTCGATTGCGCCGGCGCCTGCGTGCGCGTGCCGCAGAACGCCGACGGTTCGGTGCCGGCCGGCGCCATGGTGCAGTCGTACTACTGCGAAGAGCGCTACGGCTATGTGTGGGTGGCGCTGGAAAAGCCGCTGCGCGATATTCCGTTCTTCCCGGAAGAAACCACGCCGGGCTATCGCCGCATCTTCCAGTTCTACGAACGATGGGAGACCAGCGCGCTGCGCATGATGGAAAACTCCTTCGACAATTCGCACTTCAGTTACGTCCATCGCGGCACCTTCGGCCTGTACGATCAGCCCAAGCCGGAGAAGTACGAGATCAACGAAACCGATTACGGCTTTGAAGCGGAAACGCTGGTGCCGATCAAGAACGTGCCGGCCAGCTATCGCGTCACCGGCACCACCGACGACACCACCATGCGCCACATGTTCAATCGCTGGTACCTGCCGTTTTCGCGCCGCTTCGGTTGCCAGTATCCGGACTCCGGCCGGCATCACATCATCTACAACTGCGCCACGCCGATCGACGATGGCTCCATCATGCTGGCGCAATGGCTGTATCGCAACGACACCGAAGAAGATTGCTCCGAAGCCGAGCTGATCGCCTGGGACGCGCCTATCCTGGTGGAAGACCGCGAGATCCTGGAAGCCACCGATCCCGACGCCTGCATCGACGTGCGCCGCAAGCAGGAGTTCCATATGGCGTCCGATCGACCGGGCCTGATCATGCGTCGCATGCTGCTGCAGTTGCTGGAAGAGCATGGCGAATCCGAAGTTTTCCGCAGCAAAGACTAGAGGCCGGGAGCAATGATGAAACGAGACGATCACGCCATGCCGCAACTGGCGGCATGGGAGCAGGGCGCTGCGGAGTCTGCATCCGCGGCCGATGCGGTGCTGAGCGCGCAGCGGGTGGAAAAAACCTATCGCAACGGCACGCGCGCATTGGATGAAGTGAAACTGGACATCCGGCGCGGCGAGTTCGTCTCGCTGCTCGGCCCGTCCGGCTGCGGCAAGAGCACCTTGCTGAAAATGTTCGCCGGGCTGGAAGAGCCGTCGCACGGCCACATCCGCTGGTGGGGCAAGAACCTGGCGACGGTGGGCACGCCGGACCGCACGCTGGCGATGGTGTTCCAGGAAGCGACGCTGATGCCATGGGCCTCGGTGGAGCAGAACGTGCGCCTGCCGCTGGAGCTCAAACACATGCCGCGCACCGAGAGCGACGTGCGCGTACGCGATGCGCTCAAGCTGGTCGGGCTGGATCGCTTTCACGATGCCTACCCGCGCGAGCTGTCGGGCGGCATGCAGATGCGCGCCTCGATTGCGCGCGCGCTGGCGACGCGGCCCAATCTGCTGCTGATGGACGAGCCCTTCGGCGCGCTCGACGAGTTCACGCGCAACAAGCTCGACGCCGACCTGCGCAGGATCTGGAGCCAGCAGGACCTGACGGTGGTGTTCGTCACGCACAGCATTTACGAGGCGGTGTATCTGTCGAGCCGCGTGGTGGTGATGGCGGCGCGGCCGGGGCGGGTGATCGCCGACGTTCCCATCGAAGCGCCGGGCGCCGGCGGTATGCGCGACGATGCTTTCCGCATCTCGCCGGAGTTCATGGGGTATTGCAAGATTCTGTCCGATTATCTGACGCTGGCCAATCAAGAAAACCAGGAAGGAGGGGCACATGACTCCGCTCATCACTAATCCGAAATTTCTGCGCGTCGCCGCCCCGTTCGCTATCGGCGTGGTGCTGCTGCTGGCGTGGCAACTGATCTGCACGGCGTTGGAAGTGCCGGTCTATCTGGTGCCGACGCCGTCCGTTATCGGCAAGACGCTGGTGGCGGACTGGGGCTTGCTGTCCGATTCGCTGCTGGTGACGCTGAAGATCACCTTCATGGCCTTCGTGCTGTCGGTGATCCTCGGCGTGGCGATTGCCTTTGTGTTCGTGCAGAGCCGATTCATCGAAGTCAGCCTGTTTCCGTATGCGATCATCCTGCAGGTGACGCCGATTGTCGCCATCGCACCGCTGATCATCATCTGGGTCAAGGAGCCGACGTTTGCGCTGGTGATTTGCGCGACCATCATGGCGCTGTTTCCCATCATCTCGAATACTACGCTGGGACTGCGCAGCGTCAATCCGGGTTTGTTGAATCTGTTCAGGCTGAACAAGGCGTCGCGCTGGCAGACCTTGCGCCGCTTGCGCATCCCGAGCGCCTTGCCTTACTTCTTCGGCGGCTTGCGGATTTCCAGCGGGCTGGCGCTGATCGGGGCGGTGGTGGCGGAGTTTGTCGCCGGCACCGGCGGCACCGGATCGGGGCTGGCGTATCAGATCCTGCAGGCGGGTTTCCAGCTGAATATTCCGCGCTTGTTTGCGGCGCTGTTTTTGATTACCGTGACCGGGATCGTATTGTTCCTCGCCATGATGGCTTTGTCGCGCGTGGCGCTGGCCGGATGGCATGAAAGTGAAATGGGCTGAACGAATATGCAGGCAATGACGACTTCTTTTTTGATCCGCAACATCGACGCCATCATGACCGGTTTGCCCGGCGCGGCGGCCCGTCATGCCGGGCCGGACATCCGCGTCGTCGACGGCGTTATCGGCGCCATCGGCAAGCTGCCACCCTTGCCGGGCGAGGCGATTGTCGATGCCACCGATTGCATCGCGTATCCGTCATGGGTGAACACGCATCACCATCTGTTCCAGTCCATGCTCAAGGGCGACCCGGCCGGCATCGACGCCTCGCTGACGCCGTGGCTGGCGGCCACGCCTTACCGTTATCGCGCCAAATTCGACGAGAAGCTGTTTCGGCTGGCGGCGCGCATCGGGCTGGTGGAGCTGATGCGCTCCGGCTGCGGCACGGTGGCCGATCACAATTACCTCTATTACCCCGGCATGCCTTACGACACCTCGGCGATTCTGTTCGAGGAAGCCGAAGCGCTCGGCTTGCGTTTCGTGCTGTGCCGCGGCGGGGCGACGCAGACGCGCCAATTGGAGGCTGAATTGCCGACCGCGCTGCGGCCGGAAACGCTGGACGGCTACCTGACCGACATGGAGCGCCTGATCAAGCGTTACCACGACCCCTCGCCGGCGGCGATGCGCCGCGTCGTGATGGCGCCGACCACGCCGCTGTATTCGGCTACGCCGGAAGAGTTGCGCAGCATGGCCGGTTTTGCACGGCGCGCCGGCGTGCGACTGCATAGCCATCTGTCGGAAACCGTCGGCTATCAGGACACCGCGCAGGGCAAGCACCATTGCACGCCGGTGGAGTTCGCCGAACGCTGCGACTGGCTCGGCAACGACGTCTGGTTCGCCCACTTGGTCAAACTCGATCCCTCCGAAATCGCCTTGCTCGGCAAGACCGGCACCGGCATCGCGCATTGTCCGCAGAGCAACGGCCGGCTCGGCAGCGGCATCGCGCCGATCCGGCAGCTGGAAGAGGCCGGCGTGCCGGTTTCCATCGGCGTCGACGGTGCGGCGTCCAACGAAGCGGCCGACATGTTGTCGGAAACCCACGCTGCCTGGCTGATGCAGCGTGCGCGGCGCGGCCAGGAGGCGACGCCGTCCTATGCCGGCGGCAGCTTCGAGGGCGGCGCCGATGCGGCGACGGTGGAAGACGTGGTGCGCTGGGGCACCACCGGCGGCGCCAGGGTGCTGGGACTGGGCAGCCTTGATGGCTTGCAAGTCGGACAACAGGCCGACATCGCGCTGTATCGCCTGGACGATCCGCGCTACTTCGGACTGCACGACCCGGCGCTGGGGCCGGTGGTCGGCGGCGGCCGGCCCTACCTGAAGGCCTTGTATGTGGCCGGCAAGGCGGTGGTCGAAGATGACAACATTCCCGGCGTTGACCTGACGGCGTTGGGACGGGAAGCACGGGAGGCGACGCGGCGTTTGCTGGCGACCTGAACGCATAGCCAGCCCGGCAGTGAGCGCGCGCTCGCCGCCGGGCTGGGGGATTTGTCGTAAAACTGCTAAAATGGCGGGCATGATCAAGCGACGCAAAGCCTTCTCCGCCGACACCTCCGACGCAGCCTTCGACGCGACGGAAACCTCCGATTTTGCGGCCGGCACCGACAAGGCCGCCAAACTCGCCCCCGAGTTCGACCTGACCAATCATTTCCTGATAGCAATGCCGTCGATGCTGGACCCGATTTTCGGCGGCACCGTCGTGTATCTGTGCGAGCACAACCAGAACGGCGCGCTCGGCGTCGTCATCAACAAGCCGACCGACATGACCATGGATGTCCTGTTCGATCGCATCAATCTCAAGCTGGAAATCATCCACGATTCGCCTGACGCCGTGCCCGAGCTGTATCGCAGCCCGGTGATGTTCGGCGGTCCGGTGCAGGTCGAGCGCGGTTTCGTGCTGCATACGGCGATGAGCCAGTTTTCTTCGACCTTGCAGGTGACCGACGGGATTTCCCTGACCACCTCCAAGGACGTGCTGGAAGCGGTCGCCCACGGCGACGGCCCGCAGCAGGTGCTGGTCAGCCTCGGTTGTTCGGGCTGGAGCGCCGGCCAGCTGGAAGACGAACTCGGCCGCAACGGCTGGCTGACCGTCAAGGCCGATCCGGCCATCATTTTCGACTTGCCGGTGGAGCAACGCTTCACGGCGGCGCTGGCCTTGCTGGGCATCGACCCGGTCATGCTCAGCGGCGATTTCGGCCGGGCCTGAGCAGGACTCCGTGGAAACGCTCCTGGCCTTCGACTTCGGCTTAAAGCGCATCGGCGTGGCAATCGGCAATACCCTGATCAAGCAAGCCCAGCCTCTGACCATCATCAGCGCCGCCACCAACGACGCCAAGTTCGCCGAACTCGGCAAGCTGATCGACGAGTGGACGCCGACGCGCTGCATCGTCGGTCTGCCCAGCCATCCCGACGGCGCCGAACACGAGATGACCGTGCGCTGCCGCCGTTTCGCCAACCAGTTGCACGGCCGCTTCGGCGTCGAGACGGTGCTGGTGGACGAGCGCTATTCCTCGGCAGTGATCGAACAACGCCGCGGCGAGCATATCGACGCCGAGGCCGCCGCCATTATTTTGCAGCAATATTTTGACGACACCCATGAGCACAACTAACACTTCCCTGGCGCTTGATGCCGAAGCGCTGTATGCCAAGCTGGCGCAGCAGGTCAAAGCAGGTTTGCAAGGCGTCGGGCACGCCGCCATCGTCGGCATCCACTCGGGCGGCGCCTGGCTGGCTGAACGTCTGGCCGCCGAGCTGCAGCTGAACGAGCGCCTCGGCTTCATCGACGTGTCCTTTTATCGCGACGACTTCGCCGAGAAGGGCCTGCGTTCGGACGTCAAGCCGAGCCAGATCGGTTTCGACGTCGAAGGCGCGACCATCGTGCTGGTCGACGATGTGCTCTACACCGGCCGTACCACGCGCGCCGCGATCAATGAACTGTTCGACTACGGCCGTCCGGCGCGTATTCTGCTGGCGTCGCTGGTCGACCGCGGCGGCCGCGAGCTGCCGATCGCCGCCGACTTCCTGGCCGAGACGATCGCACTCCCCGACAACCAATCCCTGCAACTGCAACGCGCCGACGACGGCCGATTTTCCCTGACGGTGGTCCATGCTTAATCCACAACTGAACAAGAACGGCGAACTGCAACATCTGCTGACCATCGAAGGTCTGCCCAAGGCAATCATCACCAATATCCTCGACACCGCATCGTCCTTCGTCAGCATCGGTGACCGCGAAGTGAAGAAGGTGCCGCTGATGCGCGGCAAGAGCGTGTTCAACCTGTTCTTCGAGAACTCCACGCGCACCCGCACCACCTTCGAGATCGCCTCCAAGCGCCTGTCGGCCGACGTGATCAACCTGAACATTTCCGCCTCCAGCGCCAGCAAGGGCGAGTCGCTGCTCGACACCATCGACAACCTGGCGGCGATGCACGCCGACATGTTCGTGGTGCGCCATTCGCAATCGGGCGCGCCTTACCTGATCGCCAAGCATCTGATCGACACCAAACAATCGCACGTGCACGTGGTCAACGCCGGCGACGGCCGCCATGCCCACCCGACCCAGGGTCTGCTGGACATGTACACGATCCGTCACTACAAGAAGGATTTCACCAACCTGCGCGTGGCCATTGTCGGCGACATCCTGCACAGCCGCGTGGCGCGTTCGGATATCCACGGCCTGACGACGCTGGGCGTGCCGGAAGTGCGCGCCATCGGCCCCAGCACGCTGCTGCCGAGCGGGCTGGAACAAATGGGCGTGCGCGTCTTCCACAACATGGAAGAAGGCTTGAAGGACGTCGACGTCATCATCATGCTGCGCCTGCAGAACGAGCGCATGAGCGGCGCCTTGCTGCCGTCGGCGCAGGAATTTTTCAAGAGCTACGGCCTGACGCCCGAGCGCCTCGCGCTGGCCAAGCCGGACGCCATCGTGATGCACCCGGGCCCGATGAACCGCGGCGTCGAGATCGACTCGGCGGTGGCCGACGGCCCGCAAGCGGTGATCCTGCCGCAGGTGACCTTCGGCATTGCGGTGCGCATGGCGGTGATGAGCATCGTGGCGGGTAATTAATTTATTGGTACATACAGGACAGGACTGACGCTGGGGCAATTTTGCGTCAGTCCCAACGCGGACAAGAGTGGAATAGAGCGCATGAAACTGCACATCAAGAACGGCAGACTGATCGACCCTGCCAACAATATCGACGCGCAACAAGACGTGTTCATCGCCGACGGCAAAGTGGCCGGCATCGGCCAGGCACCGGCCGGCTTCGCGGCCGACAAGACCATCGACGCCGCCGGCCTGGTGGTCGCTCCCGGCCTGGTCGACCTGAGCGCGCGCCTGCGCGAGCCGGGCTATGAATACAAAGCCACGCTGGAATCCGAAATGCAGGCCGCCATGCAAGGCGGCGTCACCAGTCTCCTGTGCCCGCCGGATACCGATCCGGTGCTGGACGAGCCGGGCTTGGTTGAAATGCTCAAGCATCGCGCCAAGTCGCTCAATCAGGCGCACGTGTATCCGCTGGGCGCGCTGACCGTCGGCCTGAAGGGCAAGGCGCTGACCGAAATGGCCGAGCTGACCGAAGCCGGTTGCGTCGGCTTCTCGCAAGCCGATGAACCCATCCTCGACACCACCGTGCTGCTCTCCGCGCTGCAGTACGCCAAAACTTTCGACTACACCGTCTGGCTGCGCCCGCAGGATCCGCATCTCGGCCGTCACGGCATCGCGCACAGCGGTCCCGCCGCCTCGCGCCTGGGGTTGTCCGGCGTGCCGGTGATGTCGGAAACGATTGCGCTCTACACCATCTTCGAACTGGTGCGCGCTACGCGCGCCCGCGTCCATCTGTGCCGCATGTCCTCGGCTGCCGGCCTGGAACTGGTGCGCGCCGCCAAGCGCGAAGGCTTGCCGGTGACCTGCGACGTCGGCGCCCATCACATTCATTTGTCGGACATGGACATCGGCTTCTTCGATTCCAACGCGCGCGTCAATCCGCCGTTCCGCTCGCAACGCGACCGCGACGCGATCCGTGCAGCGCTGCTGGACGGCACCGTCGATGCGATCTGCTCCGATCACACTCCGGTCGACGACGACGAGAAGCTGCTGCCGTTCGGCGAAGCTTCGCCGGGCGCCACCGGCCTGGAACTGCTGTTGTCGCTATCGCTCAAGTGGGCGCAAGAAGCCGGTGCGACCGACGCCGTCAGCAGGGCGGTCGCCAAAGTGACCACGGATGCTGCGCGCGTAGCCGGTCTGGCGGCGGGCGGCCTGAAGGTCGGCGACGTTGCCGATGTCTGCATTTTCGATCCGGCGACACGCTGGACGGTGGAATCCAAAGTGCTGGCCAGCCAGGGCAAGCACACGCCTTTCCTCGGTTACGAACTGAGCGGCCAGGTCAAAACGACCATCGTCGCCGGCCATATCGCTTTCGAACGCTAACCTCAGAAAAAAGCGATGCTTCCTTTTCGCATACTGCGCATGGTTGCGCATTTGTTTCTCGGCATGGCGATCTGCGCCTTCATCTTTCCCTGGATCGGCCCGGCGCGGCGCGAAGGCCATATCCGCCGCTGGTCGCGCAAGCTGCTGGGCATCTGCGGCATCCAGGTGGTGATACGCCGGCTGGACGGCGTGACGGCGCCGCCGCGTTCGCTGATCGTCGCCAATCACATCTCGTGGCTGGATATTTTCGTGGTCAACTCGATGCAGCCGTGCCGCTTCGTGGCCAAATCCGACATCCGCAGCTGGCCTTTCATTGGCTGGCTGTGCGCCAAGACCGGCACGATCTTCATCTCGCGCGGCAAGGCCAGCGACGTGCGGCGGATTTTCAAGGGAATCGTGGAAAGCATCGATGCCGGCGACCGCGTGGCCTTCTTCCCGGAAGGCACCACGGCGGCGCAGGGCAAACTATTGCCTTTCCACGCCAACCTGTTTGAGGCCGCGCTCGACGCCAGGGTACCTGTGCAGCCTTATGCTTTGCGTTATCTGGACGCGCAGGGGAATTACCACTCGGCGGCCGACTTCATCGGCGACACCACGATCGTGGAAAGCATCCTGGCGATCTTGCATGCGCGCTCGATGACGGCGGAACTGACGCAGCTGCCCTTGATTCCGACCGACGGCGCTCATCGCCGGGAGCTGGCAGTCATTGCGCGCAAGGCGGTGGCGGACGGGCTGGGCTATGTGCCCGAGGATCTCATGCGAACTGCTCCGCCCGCGAGCACTGCACCTGAAATAAAGCCCGATCCTCAAGTCGTATCGCAGTAAGCTTGCCGCCCCAGACGCAGCCTGTGTCGAGTCCGATCAGGTTGGGGCGCAGCGTCAATCCCAGCGATGCCCAGTGGCCGAAGACGCAGGTGACGTCCTCGGTCCGGCGGTCGGGCATGTCAAACCACGGTATATAGCCTGGAGGTGCCGCATCCAGGCCTTCCTTTATCGAAAAATCGATGCCGCCGTCGGGCCGGCAGAAGCGCATGCGCGTGAGGGTATTGATGATGCAGCGCAAGCGGTCGTAGCCTTGTAAATCGTCGCTCCATACGGAGGGCTCGTTGCCGTACATGTGGCGCAGGAAGTCGACCCAGTCGGGACCGCGCAGCATGGTCTCCACTTCATGCGCCAACGCCATGGTCTTTGCCGCATCCCAGTCCGGGAATATCCCCGCGTGAAACAGCAAATGGCCTTGTTCAAACAGGGCCAACGGACGATGGCGCACCCAGTCGATCAGTTCGTCGCGATCGGGGGCGTTGAGAATGTCGTCCAGGGTATCTGTGGCATGTTGCTGGCGGATGCCTTGCGACACCGCCAGCAGGTGCAGATCGTGATTGCCCAGCACGGCCTTGGCGCGCGCGCCCAGCGCCCGCAACTGGCGTAATGTTCCCAGCGATTGCGGGCCGCGGTTGACCAGGTCGCCGACGAACAGGAAGTCGGCGTCCGAGGATGAGTTGTCGATCAGGGTAAGCAGGTTTTGCAGCTGCTGGCCGCAGCCTTGGAGGTCGCCAATGGCGTAGGTGGGCATGAGGGAGGTAGGCAAGGGTCTAATGTCGAAGATGCAATGATGTTATCGGACTTTTTTCATACTAGAGAGTATGACTGAAGCCGTTTTTCCCGAACAGGGGTTTGTTGGGCGGCGAGTTCGCCGTTAAAGATGCTGATTTTGTGTCTTGAATGCCTATCTGGGTGCGTTATCGGGCTCATTCGCGCGTTTTGCCAGTAAAATTGCGAGCTAAACTGAATATTGAGTGTAACGAGGTAAAGATGATGTTCGCGTCTGATTCATGGACAGGGTGCCGCCGCCAGCCCGCATTGCCAGCGGAGTCGGCACGTCGATGACGCATACCCAGCGTAAGGGCATCATTCTGGCCGGTGGTTCCGGCACCAGACTGTACCCTGTCACCCAGGCTGTTTCCAAGCAGCTGCTGCCGGTGCATGACAAGCCGATGATCTACTATCCGCTGTCAACGCTGATGCTGGCCGGTATCCGGGACATCTTGATTATCTCGACCCCCTACGATTTGCCGATGTTTCAGCGCCTGCTCGGTGACGGCAGTGCGTGGGGGATATCCCTGTCCTATGCGGAGCAACCGTCTCCCGACGGTCTTGCGCAGGCTTTCACCATCGGTCGCAGTTTCATCGGCGGCCAGCCGTCGGCGCTGATTCTCGGCGACAATATCTTTTACGGCAATGAGTTCGAATCCCAACTGAAAACCGCGGACAAGCAGCAGGAAGGCGCTTACGTATTCGCGTACTACGTGACCGATCCGGAACGCTATGGCGTCGTCGATTTCGACGAGCAGCGCCGCGCCATCAGCATCGAAGAAAAGCCGGCCGCGCCAAGCTCCAACTACGCCGTCACGGGTTTGTATTTCTACGATCAACAGGTCTGCGACATCGCCGCAGATGTCAAACCTTCCGCGCGAGGCGAGCTGGAGATCACGGACATCAATCGCGTCTACCTGGAACAAAAACAGTTGAGCGTCGAGGTCATGGGACGAGGTATGGCCTGGCTCGATACCGGCACGCACGAATCTTTGCTGGACGCCGGGCAATTCATCGCCACGATAGAAAGCCGGCAGGGCCTCAAGATCGCCTGTCCCGAAGAAATCGCTTATCGGAAAAAATACATTTCCGCGCAGCAACTTGAAGAGTTGGCGCAACCCTATATCAAGAACAGTTACGGCAAGTATCTTCTGCGCCTGTTGAATGCCAAAATGTTTTAATCAGAATCTGCGTGATTCATTCTTACGAAAATAGAGAAAAGTAAATGAGTAAAGTTGCATTGATTACCGGCGTCACCGGGCAAGACGGAGCCTACCTGGCGGAGCTGCTGTTGGACAAGGGCTACGAGGTCCACGGCATCAAACGCCGCACATCGCTACTCAATACCGATCGTATCGATCATCTGTACCAGGATCCGCACGAAAAAAATGTGCGCTTTAAACTGCACCACGGCGACCTGACCGACTCGACCAGTCTGATCCGCATCATTCAACAAGTGCAGCCAGACGAAATCTACAACCTGGCGGCGCAGAGCCACGTCGCGGTGTCATTCGAAGAACCGGAATATACGGCCAACTCGGACGCACTGGGTGCATTGCGAATCCTGGAAGCCATCCGCATCCTGAAGCTGGAAAAGAAGACCCGTTTCTATCAGGCCTCGACTTCGGAGCTGTACGGCCTGGTGCAGGAAACGCCGCAGAAGGAAACCACGCCGTTTTATCCGCGCAGCCCCTATGCCGTCGCCAAACTCTATGCGTACTGGATCACGGTCAACTATCGCGAAGCCTATGGCATCTACGCCTGCAACGGCATCTTGTTCAATCACGAAAGCCCGATTCGCGGCGAAACCTTCGTTACCCGCAAGATTACGCGTGCACTGGCCCGCATCAAACTGGGCCTGCAGGAATGCCTGTATCTGGGCAATCTGAATGCGCTGCGCGACTGGGGGCATGCGCGCGACTACGTGGAAATGCAATGGTTGATGCTGCAACAAGAGCAGCCTGAGGATTTCGTCATCGCCACCGGCGTGCAATACAGCGTGCGCGATTTCGTCGACGCCGCAGCCAGGGAAATTGGTATGCAGGTGCGATGGGAAGGCGAGGGCCTGGAAGAAAAAGGCTACGACGCCAACGGCAAATGCATCGTCGCAGTTGACCCGCGTTACTTCCGCCCTGCGGAAGTCGAGACCTTGCTGGGAGACGCGACGAAGGCAAAGGAAAAACTGGGTTGGACGCCCAAGACGTCGTTTGCCGATCTGGTCGCAGAAATGGCGCGTGAAGATCTGAAATCCGCCGAACGTGACGAACTGGTCAAACGGCACGGCTACAACGTCATCGACAACCGTGAGTAAACTGGATATGGCGACGATGAACAAAGATGCGAAGATTTATGTGGCTGGCCACCGCGGCATGGTCGGTTCCGCCATCGTGCGGAGGCTGCAGGCCGGCGGATACGCCAATATCCTGACGCGCACGCACGGCGAACTCGATTTGCTGGACCAGGCGCGCGTACATGCGTTTCTGGAGCAGGAGCGTCCGGATTACATCTTCCTGGCCGCAGCCAAGGTGGGCGGCATTCAGGCCAATAACATTTATCGCGCGGATTTCATTTATCAAAACCTGCAGATGCAAGCCAACGTCATCGGCGGCGCGCACCAGGCCGGCATCCGCAAGCTCATGTTCCTCGGTTCGTCGTGCATTTATCCGCGCGATTGTCCTCAGCCGATCAAGGAAGAGTATTTGCTGACCGGGCCGCTGGAAAGTACGAACGAGCCCTACGCGATCGCCAAGATTGCGGGCTTGAAAATGTGCGAGTCCTTCAATCGTCAATACGAGACCGAGTACGTCACAGTCATGCCGACCAATTTGTACGGTCCGAACGACAACTACGACCTCTCCAACAGCCACGTATTGCCGGCGCTGTTACGCAAAGCGCATGAAGCGAAATTGCGCGGCGACAAGAAGCTGGTCGTATGGGGCTCAGGCAAACCGATGCGCGAATTCCTCTATGTCGACGACATGGCCGATGCCTGCGTGTTCCTGATGGAACAGGGCGCGGGTAGCGGCGCCTACAATGTCGGAACAGGAACGGATGTGACGATCCGCGAACTTGCCGAAACCATTTTGAAAGTGGTTGGTTTCGATGGCGAAATTGAATTCGATAGCAGCAAGCCGGACGGTACGCCGCGCAAGTTGCTGGATGTCTCCTTGCTGGCAGGCCGGGGCTGGCGGGCGAAGGTTCATTTGGAAGAAGGTATCAAAAAGACTTACGCGAGTTATCTGGCTTCCATTGCCAACGGGTAAGTTGTCCAACTTGTTTTACGCTCTCGTTCCTGTTTCTCCGCCGGCGTGCGGATTCTCGATTGCGTAGGCAAGTATTTTTTGTCAGAGCGGAAACGAAAAAAGATGAAAGTACTGGTAACCGGAGCGGATGGCTTCATTGGGTCGCATTTGACTGAGGCCCTGGTGCGTCAGGGGCATGACGTCAGGGCGTTCGTGCTTTACAACTCCTTTAATTCGTGGGGCTGGCTGGACAGCTGCTCCGATGACGTCAAAGGCAAGTTCGATGTATTTGCCGGCGACATTCGCGATCCGTATGGCGTCAAGAAGGCCATGCAGGGATGCGATCTGGTGCTGCATCTGGCGGCGCTGATCGCCATTCCATACTCCTATCATTCGCCGGACACGTATATCGACACCAACGTCAAGGGGACGCTCAACATCGTTCAGGCTGCGCGCGAACTCGGCGTGTCGAAGGTAGTGCATACCTCCACCAGCGAAGTGTACGGAACGGCCCGCTTTGTGCCGATTACCGAAGAGCATCCGCTTCAGGGGCAGTCGCCTTATTCCGCCAGCAAGATTGGCGCCGATCAGATTGCGATGTCGTTCTACAATGCGTTCGACACGCCGGTTTCGGTGATTCGTCCTTTCAATACCTACGGACCACGCCAATCGGCGCGCGCCATCATTCCAACCGTGATTACACAGATCGCCAGCGGGCAGCGTCGTATCAAACTCGGCGCTTTGCATCCGACACGCGATTTCAATTTTGTGGCGGACACCGTGCAAGGTTTCATCGCCGTCGCAGAATCGCAAAAATCGGTTGGCGAAGTGATTAATGTAGGAAGCAATTTCGAGATCTCCATCGGCGATACGGTATCCATGATTGCGGACATCATGGGCGTGGAGATTGAAATTGAAACGGATGAAATCCGTTTGCGACCGGAGAAGAGCGAAGTCGACCGCCTTTGGGCTGCAAATGACAAAGCGCGGGAACTGGCCGGCTGGTCGCCGGCATACGCAGGAAAGGATGGATTTCGCCGCGGACTGCAGGAAACGATCACGTGGTTCACCAATCTGGACAATCTGAAGAATTACAAGGCTGGTATTTACAATGTCTAAGCTAGATCAGTCTGCGGTCATTGATGCGCTCAAATCCGTCCTGCCGTCGCCGGACGCGCGGGCGGCGTTGCATGAGCCGCAGTTCAGCGGCAACGAATGGGCTTATGTCAAAGATTGCATCGATACCGGCTGGGTTTCATCCGTAGGCAAATTCGTTGATCGTTTCGAACAGGATCTGGCAGCCTACACGGGGACTCGCCATGCTATTGCGGTCGTCAACGGCACGGCTGCCCTGCATGTCTGCCTGTTGCTGGTGGGCGTGGAGGCTGGCGACGAAGTATTGATGCCGGCCCTGACATTCATCGCTACCGCCAACGCCATCAGCTATTGTGACGCGGTTCCGCATTTTGTCGACAGCGATATGGCGACATTGGGTCTGGATCCGCACAAGCTGGAGCGCCATCTGGAAAGCATCGCAGAGATGCGCGGCGACGCCTGCTACAACAAACAGACTGGCCGTCGCATCAAAGCGGCCGTGCCCATGCACACTTTCGGACATCCTGTCGATCTCGACGCCCTGGTCGAAATATGCCGACGTTATCGGATTGAGTTGATTGAAGATGCTGCCGAGTCGCTGGGCTCTTCTTATAAAGGCCGCCACACCGGCAATTGGGGACGCGTCTCGGCATTGAGTTTTAATGGCAACAAGGTTGTGACGACGGGCGGCGGCGGCGCCATCTTGACCAATGATTCCGAGCTGGCAAAACTGGCCAAGCATTTGACTACGACTGCCAAAGTGCCGCACAAATGGTCGTTCGCGCATGACCGGGTCGGTTTCAATTATCGTCTGCCCAATATCAATTCCGCTTTGGGATGCGCTCAGCTGGAGCAGTTGCCAGGATTCGTGGAATCGAAGCGAGCGCTGGCGAAAGCCTATGCTGCGGTATTCGAGAACATTGCCGGTGTGCGCTTTTTCAGCGAGCCGTCCTTTGCGCGCAGCAATTACTGGCTCAACGTGTTATTGCTGGATCCGGAAAACGCAATGGAGCGGGATACCTTGCTCGATCTTAGCAACGGGCTCGGCATCATGACGCGTCCGACCTGGACCTTGATGCACCGGCTGCCGATGTTCAAAGAGTGCCCACGGATGCCGTCGCTGGAAATCGCCGAGGATATCGAGCGCCGACTCATCAACATTCCCAGCAGTGCATCGTTAGGAGCCGGCCGGTGACGGCGAAGCGGAAAATTTGTGTGGTCACCGGCAGTCGTGCCGACTACGGCCTGTTGTATTGGGTCATGCGCGAAATCGCCGGGGCTCAGGACTTGCAGTTGCAGGTCGTCGCAACGGGCATGCATCTGTCGGCGCAATTCGGCTCGACGTATCGCGCGATCGAAGCCGACGGATTCGCGATTGACGCCAAAGTCGACATGCTGCTGGCAAGCGATACGGCTGTCGGCGTCGGAAAGTCGATCGGGCTGGGCGTTATCGGGTTTGCCGAAGCTCTGGATCGTTTGCAGCCGGACATGTTGCTGGTCCTCGGCGATCGCTACGAAATTCTGGCCGCCGCTCAGGCGGCGTTGATCGCGCGCATCCCGATTGCGCATATTGCCGGAGGCGACGTCACCGAGGGCGCTTTTGATGAAGCCATTCGCCACAGCATTACAAAGATGGCTCATCTGCACTTTGTGACCAATGCAGATGCCGCGCGACGAGTGCGCCAGCTCGGAGAAAATCCTGCGCATATTTACAACGTCGGCAGCCCGGGGTTGGACTATGTCAAGCGAGTCAGTCTGCTGGATCGTGCCGCACTGGAAGCCTCGCTGGACTATCGATTCCAGAAAAAAAATCTGCTGGTGACTTTCCATCCTGTGACGCTGGAGCAGCACTCTGCCGCAGGGCAGTTCGAAGAACTCCTGCAGGCATTGGATGCGCTGGGAACGGATGTCGGCATTCTGATGACCAAACCGAATGCCGATACCGACGGACAGGTCATCATCGATTTGATGGAACGCTACGTCAAGGATCGCCCGTTTGCCCGGGCCTATGCCTCTCTGGGGCAATTACGCTACCTGAGCGCCATGGCGCTGGTGGATGCGGTGGTGGGAAATTCCTCCAGCGGTTTGTATGAGGCGCCGTCCTTCGGCAAGCCGACGGTCAATATCGGCGATCGTCAGAAAGGGCGGCTGCAGGCTGATTCGGTATTCAATTGCAAGCCGATTGCCGCCGACATTGAAAGCACAATCAGAGTTGCCTTGGCAGCGGATTGTTCGCAGACGGTCAATCCTTATGGAGACGGTGAAAGCGCGGTGCGGATACGCGAAGCGATTTGTGCTGTCGCGGCGCCTTCGACCCTCCTGAAGAAGCATTTTTTTGAATTGAATATTGATCATGAATAAGCGCGTCTATGTCATCGCAGAAGCCGGGGTCAATCACAACGGCTCTCTGGAACTCGCCAGGGAATTGGTGCGTGTGGCTGCACAGGCTGGCGCAGATGCGGTGAAATTCCAGACATTCAAGGCCGACAAACTGGTCAGCCGTGCTGCGCCCAAGGCGCAGTATCAGCGGGCGACAACGGATGCTGACGAGTCGCAGCACGAAATGATCCGCAAGCTGGAATTGAGCGACACGGATCATGAAACGCTGATCGCGTATTGCAAGGATAACGGCATCGATTTTCTGTCGACGCCGTTCGATCTGGACAGTCTTGCATTGCTTGCAGGCCGGTTTGATTTGCCGCTCATTAAAATGCCGTCCGGCGATATCACCAATGCGCCTTTGCTGCTTGCGGCGGCACGTACCGGCAAGCCCGTTATCCTGTCGACCGGGATGAGCACCCTGGGAGAAATCGAGCAGGCATTGAGCGTGCTGGCATTCGGTTATTGCGATACAGGAAGCGCACCTTCCATCGCGGCATTTGAAGAGGCATATGTTTCGGATGCCGGGCGTTCCGCTTTACTTGCGAACGTTACCTTATTGCATTGCACGACTGAATACCCTGCGCCGTTTTCCGATGTGAACTTGCATGCCATGAATACGCTGGCAAATGCTTTTTCTCTTCCTGCAGGATATTCGGACCATACCGTCGGCATCTCGGTACCCATCGCTGCGGTCGCGATGGGGGCGGTGGTCATCGAGAAGCATTTCACGACGGACCGCAATCTGCCCGGTCCGGACCATAAGGCGTCGTTGGAGCCGGATGAGCTGCTGCAGATGGTGCGCTCGATCCGTGAGGTTGAAATGGCGCTTGGTTCTCCGGTCAAACAGGCAGCGCCGTCCGAGTTGAAGAATCGGGCAATTGCGCGCAAGAGTCTGGTCGCTGCGCGCGAGATTCGTCAAGGAGAGGTTTTTGCGATGGACAACCTTGACGTCAAGCGTCCGGGAGATGGGATTAGCCCCCTGCAATATTGGAGCATGTTGGGTAAAGTCGCCGATCGCGACTACAGCGCCGACGATAAGGTGCAGCCTTGACTCCGGACATCATCATCCTGGGAGCGGGCGGGCACGCGCGGGTATTGCTGAAGGCATTGGCGGGCGCAACCGTTCTTGGGTTGACTGATCCCGATCCTGCGAAAGCGGGCGGGGCAATTGCAGGCATTCCCATATTGGGTACGGACGATGCGCTGAAGGCTTATGCAGTCGACAAAGTCGTGTTGGTCAATGGAATCGGTTCGGTCGGCAGCAATGAGCGTCGCCGGGATTTGTTTGCGCGCTATAAGCAAATCGGATATGCCTTCCTGAATGTGTGCCACCCGTCTGCTGTCGTCGCCGACGACGTGTTATTGGGTGAAGGCGTGCAAATCATGGCCGGAGCGATACTGCAGACGGGTTGTTCCGTCGGTGAGAATTCTATTGTTAATACCGGCGCAGTGGTGGACCATGACTGCGGTATCGGCAGGCATGTTCATATCGCGCCGGGGGCCGTGCTTTCCGGTGGCGTCGAGGTCGGCGACAATGCCCACGTCGGTGCCGGGGCGACGGTGATTCAGGGTGTGCGTATCGGTGCGAACAGCCTTGTCGGCGCCGGCGCCGTGGTTGTGCGCGACGTACCGCCTGGTGTAAGGGTTGCGGGCGTTCCTGCTAAAGAGATCAGATAATGGACAAATGGAAAGAAGTGCTGGTGTTGCCGCATACCTCTGTACGAGAGGCTATTCAGGTGCTCGACAGCAGCGGAAAACAAATCGTATTGGTCGTTGACGAGCAACGGCGTTTACAAGGTACGGTGACGGATGGCGATGTGCGGCGCGGCATCTTAAAGGGCATTGATTTTGCCGAGCCGGTGGCGCGCATCATGAATCCACAGCCGAATACGGCGCGACCTGACATGAGTCGCGAGACGGTCCTGGCAGCGATGAAACGCCGGGGGCTGCATCATATGCCGCTGGTCGAGGATGACGGCACCGTCATCGGCCTGGATACGCTGGATGATCTGATTCACTCTCGTAGCAAGGATAACTGGGTTGTGCTGATGGCAGGTGGACTCGGCAGCCGTTTGCGCCCGCTGACGGAAGACTGTCCGAAGCCGATGCTCAAGGTAGGCAACAAACCTCTGCTGGAAACCATCCTTGAAAATTTCATCGAATATGGGTTCAGACGTTTCTATATTTCGGTCAACTACATGGCCGATGTTGTGAAATCCTACTTCGGGGACGGCTCCCGTTTTGGTGTGGAGATTCGCTATCTGCACGAGAACAAGCGTTTGGGAACTGCAGGAGCGCTGAGTCTCTTGCCTGAGCGTCCGGCCGAGCCATTTTTTGTGATGAACGGGGATTTGCTGACGAAGGTGAATTTCAGCCAGTTGCTGGCGTTTCATTCGACGCACCATGCGGCGGCGACGATGTGCGTAAGGGAATACGATCACCAGGTTCCATACGGCGTCGTCAAGATTGAAAATCATCGGATTACCGGTATCGAAGAAAAACCCGTGCAGCGCTTTTTCGTGAATGCCGGCATTTATTTGCTGGCGCCGGAAGTGCTGGACATGATTGCGCCGGACACTTTTTTCGACATGACGACGCTATTTGAAAATCTCATGGCGGAGAAACGCGAAACCGTGGTTTTCCCGGTGCGGGAGTATTGGCTCGATGTCGGCCATCTCGCTGACTATGAGCGCGCCAACGGCGAGTATCAATCGGTGTTTTCATGACCAAGGTCGCGGTTGTCGGTTATGGTTCGATCGGTGCGCGTCATGCCCGTATTTTGCAGGAGTTGGGGCACGATGTGATGATCGTGAGCCGGCGTGAACTGGAGATGCCGGCACGCTGCGCGAGCATTGAAGAGGCTCTTCAATACGGTCCGGAGTACGTTGTCATCGCCAACCCTACCGCAGAACATCACGAGACTTTACTGGCGCTGGACCGGACGGATTTCGCCGGGGATATCCTGGTGGAGAAGCCGTTGTTCGCCCGGCCGCATGCTGCCGAGCTGATAAATCATCGGGTGTTCGTAGCCTATAACTTGCGGTTTCACGCTGTGTTGCAACGGCTGAAAGTGCTCCTGGCAGACCAGCGCATCTTGTCGGCGCAAGTTTATGTCGGTCAATATCTTCCCCAATGGCGCCCGCAAAGCGATTACCGCGCTTCCTATTCCGCCAGTGCCGCTCAAGGCGGCGGTGTGCTGCGCGATCTCAGCCATGAGCTCGATTACATAACGTGGTTATTTGGCGGCTGGCGCCGGGTGGCTGCGCTGGGAGGCCACTTCAGTGAGCTGGATATCGATAGCGACGATGTGTTCTCGGCGTTGCTGGAGACGTCTGCATGTCCGGTTGTCAATCTGCAGATGAATTACCTGGATCGGGTCGGGCGACGCACGATTGTCATCAACACCGACCATTGCACGATAGAGGCAGATCTGGTGAAAGGAGTGGTTGCCATGAACGATCAACGCGAAACTATCGTATGCGGACGCGACGACAGTTACCGGGAAATGCATTCGGCATTGCTGGAGGGGCGCGACGAGATGCTTTGTACGTTTCAGCAAGGTCTTGAGGTTGTGAATCTGATCGCCGCAATCGAGCAGGCGGCAGAGAGCCGGCAATGGGTGACCCGATGAGCCGTCTTTGCACTATTTGCGCACGCGGCGGTTCGAAGGGCGTCAAAGGCAAGAATATTCGTCCTTTGATCGGGAAGCCCCTGATCGCCTATAGCATCGAGCAGGCGCGGCGCAGCGGCTTGTTTGACGTGATTGCCGTGAGCAGCGACTCCGAGTTGATCCTGGATGCTGCGCGTGTTGCCGGCGTCGACTACCTGATCTCGCGTCCGGCCGAGCTTGCCACTGATACGGCAGCCAAGTTGCCGGTTATCCGGCATTGCGTGTCGGAGGTGGAGCGTCTGTCCGGAAGACAATTTTCTACGCTGGTCGATCTGGACGCGACGTCGCCCTTGCGTTCTGAAGAGGATATCCGGCAGGCCGTGGCTTTGTTGGAGAGTACGAACGTGGAGAACGTCATCACGGCGATGCCTGCGCGTCGTTCTCCGTATTTCAATATGGTCGAAGTTGATGCCCGTGGGGTTGTTGCCTTATCTAAACCATTGGACACCGGTATCGTGCGACGCCAGGATGCTCCTTTGTGTTACGACATGAACGCTTCGATTTATGTCTGGCAGCGCGATGCGTTGTTTGACGGCGACTCCGTTTTCCGGAGAAATACGCGTCTTCATGTAATGCCTGAAGAGCGTTCAATCGATATCGATTCAGAACTCGATTTCCGTTTGGTGGAGCTGCTCATGCGAGAACGTCTTGCGGTGGCAGGAGAAGGAGATACATGATGCTGTTGGCAGAACAGGTGGTGGTGGTAACGGGAGGCGCGGGTTTGATCGGGCGCTCGTTCGTCGATGCCATTCTTGAGCAAGGCGGTGTGGCGATCATTGCTGATCGGGATAGTGGCGGTAGCGATGATGTTGTTAAGTCGCAACAGTCTCGTCATCCATTGTCCAAGATCGACTTTGTCAAAACCGACATTACGTCCCGGCAATCGCTGCAGGATCTTATTGCTACAGTGCATCAAAAATATGGTCGCATCGATGCTCTGGTCAATAACGCCTACCCGCGCAATCAACATTACGGACGCAAGTTTGAAGACGTCGAATTTGACGACTTCAATCAGAATGTCGGGATGCATCTGGGTGGATATTTTCTGGCATCCCAGCAATTTGCCGCCTATTTCACGAAACAAGGGCGAGGTTCTATCGTTAATATGGCTTCCATCTATGGAGTGGTGGCGCCACGATTTGACGTTTATGGCGATACGCCCATGACCATGCCTGTGGAATACGCGGCGATTAAGTCGGCCGTTATTCATTTGACAAAATATTTGGCAAGTTACCTTAAAGGTAGCGGTATCAGAGTCAACTGCATTAGTCCCGGCGGCATTCTGGATGCGCAGCCGGAGGCTTTTTTGGTGCGATATAATAGTTATTCGCTTTCCAAGGGAATGCTCGAACCCCGGGATCTTCAGGGGGCCCTGTTGTTTCTCTTGAGTAACATGTCGCAGTTTGTGAACGGGCAAAACATCATCGTCGATGACGGTTGGTCTTTATAACTAAAAGATGCTGGTCAATTTGCGATTTCAAGGCAACGATCAATCAGTTCCATTTAATTTTTAAGAGAATCACGCGCATATATGAATATTTTAGTTACTGGCGGTTGCGGTTACAAAGGTACAGTGTTGGTCCCCAAATTGCTTGCACGCGGCTACAAAGTGCAAGTGTTGGATACCATGTGGTTCGGCAACTATCTGGAGCCGCATGCCAACCTGACCGTAACGCAAGGCGACGTGCGCGACATCGATCAGATCTCCCTCGATGGCATTGATACGATCATCCATCTGTCTTCAGTGGCGAATGACCCATGCGGCGATCTCGATCCTAAGTTGACCTGGGAAGTCAGTGCACTGGCCACCATGCAACTGGCTGACAAGGCAGCTCGCAAGGGCGTCAAGCAATTCATCTATGCATCTTCCGGCAGCGTCTACGGCGTCAAGGAAGAGTTGCAAGTCACTGAAGATCTGGAACTCAAGCCGATCTCCGAATACAACAAGACCAAGATGGTTTCCGAGCCGGTCCTGATGAGCTACAAGGATCGCATGGTCGTGCAGATCGTTCGCCCTGCGACAGTATGCGGCTACTCGCCACGCATGCGTCTGGATGTTTCCGTCAATCTGCTGACAATGCAGGCGCTCTCCAAGGGCAAGATTACCGTGTTCGGCGGCGCGCAGGTGCGCCCGAACATCCATATCGACGATATCACCGACGTCTATCTGCATTTGATCGACCATCCGGAAGTTACCGGTGTCTATAATGCCGGCTTCGAAAATATTTCGATTCTTGATATCGCAAAAATGGTTGCGAAGCATATTCCTGTCGAGATCGTTGTTACAGAATCGAATGACCCGCGCTCTTACCGTGTCAACTCCGACAAGTTGCTGGCTACCGGTTTCAAGCCGTCCAAATCGGTTGAAACGGCAATCACGGAAATCATCGAGAAATACCGCAGCGGCGTACTGAAAGACGAAGACCGTTACTACAATCTGAAATGGATGGAGCAGACCGTACTGGCTCCCAAAGCAGCATGAGTGAAAACAACAAGTTACCAACTGCTTTTTTCAGTGATTATGCGAGTCGCCTGCAAGGTGTACTCGCATCTGCAGACTGGTCCGGCGTGGCGCAACTGGCGGAAGACATGCGCGATTGCTGGGCTAACGGCCGACAAGTGTTTTTTTGCGGGAACGGCGGCAGTGCGGGCAACGCTATCCATTTGGCCAACGACTACCTCTACGGCATCGCCAAACGCACCGGCGGCGGCATGCGCGTGTTGTCGCTGGCGGCTAACGCTGCGGTCATTACCTGCCTGGCCAATGACGTCGGCTACGACAGCATTTACTCCGAGCAGTTGGCCGTACAAGGCCAAAAGGGGGATTTGCTGATTGTTCTGTCGGGCAGCGGAAATTCTCCGAACATTCTGAAAGCGCTGGAACAGGCTCGCGCCATGGGCGTGCGCTCTTGCGCGATTCTGGGCTATAGCGGCGGCAAAGCGAAAGCAATGGCTGACCTTCCGATTCACTTTGATGTGAACGATATGCAGATTTCAGAGGATTTGCAGGTCATTGTCGGGCATATGATCATGCAATGGCTTTGTGAGAATAAGCCTGAGGCGCAGTGATGAAGTTTGAACGTTTTGCGGTCTTAGGTAGTAATTCTTTTGCGGGAGCAGCGTTCGTTGCCCGGGCGCTGGCAGATGGTGCGGAAGTAGTCGGATTCAACCGTTCCCCGGAGGGTTCGGATATTTTCCTGCCCTACAAGCAATCTCCGAACAGCAGTCGCTATACGTTTTACCAGGCCGACATCAATCACGATCTGGACAAGATTCTCGGGGTGCTGGAGCAGTTCCGGCCCGAGGTGATCGTCGATTTCGCCGGGCAGGGCATGGTTGCGGAAAGCTGGCAGGATCCGGCGCAGTGGTACAACACGAACATTATCGCCAAGGTGCGTTTGCATGATCGTTTGCGTCGCTATGACTGGTTGCAGCGTTATGTCCGCATTTCGACGCCGGAAGTCTACGGCAGCCAGGACAGCGTGATTCCTGAAAGCTGGCAGTATTTGCCGAGCACGCCGTATGCGGTGTCGCATGCGGCCATCGATATGAGTCTGCGCGCGTTTCATCAGAATTACGGTTTTCCGGTGGTGTTCACCCGCTATGCCAATTTTTATGGCCCGGGTCAGCAGTTGTACCGCATCGTACCGCGCACCATCATTTATGCATTGACCGGCCGCAAGCTGCAATTGCATGGCGGCGGTACTGCGGTGCGTGCTTTCATCGCGGCTGACGATGTGGCCGACGGTATCATGCGCGCCGCCGCCGACGGCAATCCGGGAGAGATTTATCACTTCTCTTCGGATCGTTTCATGAGCATTCGCAAGGTTGTCGAAATCATCTGCGAGCGAATCGGCGTACCCTTTGATGCATTGGCGGAAGTCGCGCCGGACCGGGCCGGAAAAGACCAGGCCTACCTGATGGATTCGACCAAGGCCAAGACCGAATTGGGCTGGGTTGAGGCAGTCAGTTTCGAACAGGGTATAGATGCGACGATTCGCTGGGTAAAAGACAATCTCGATGAGATTAATCAGTTGCCGCTGAATTACATTCATAAGGCATAGGCGGTAATTACCGTACAACATTTACGATCATGACTTCACCTATCATTCAAAATTTCTTGCCCGAGCAATATCGCCAGACCGGCGCGCTCGAGATCAATCATAACTATTTGCACGATCAGTTTGCCGATCATGAGGTGATCTGGACCAAAATTCGGGAAGTCGTGCGTCGCGGCGACTTTACCCTCGGTTCTGAAGTCGATCAGGTCGAAGCCGAGTTTGCGGCCATCAACGGCGTCAAGCATGCCATCGGTGTCGGTAGCGGCACCGATGCATTGTTCCTGAGCCTGAAGGCGCTGGGTATCGACAAGGGCGATGAGGTCATCACCACGCCCTACACCTTTTACGCCACCATCGGTGCCATCGTGACCGCCGGCGCGACGCCCGTGTTTGCCGATGCGCGCGACGACTACAACATCGATCCCGCCGAAATCGAAAAGAAAATTACCGCGAAAACCAAGGCGATCATGCCGGTACATTGGTCCGGCAAGCCTTGCGACATGGATGCCATCGAAGCGATTGCAAAGAAGCACGGACTGGCGATCGTCAGCGATGCCTGCCATGCAATCAAGGCAAGCTACAAAGGTCGACATTCGGGCGAACTGGGCACTATCGCCTGTTTCAGTTTCCATCCCCTGAAGAACCTGAACGTATGGGGTGACGGCGGCATCATCGCCACCAATTCCGACGAACTGGCCGACAAGCTGCGTCTGTTACGCAATCATGGTTTGGCAGGGCGCGACGAATGTCGCATCTTCGCCTATAACTCGCGGCTCGATACCATTCAAGCCGTGGTTGCGCGACACATGCTGGGCAAGATCGACCACATCACGGCTTCTCGCATCGCCAATTCGCAGTACTTCGATGATGGTTTGCGCGACATTCCGCAAATCACTATTCCGGCGCGCGAAGCCGACGTGAAGCAGGTTTATCATCTGTACATGGTGCGCTGCGAACAGCGCGACATGTTGCAGAAATATCTGGTCGAGAATAATGTCGACGCGAAAGTCCACTACCCGGTGCCAATGCATCTGCAGCCCGCGGCGGCTTTCCTGGGGCACAAGATGGGTGACTTCCCGGTGACGGAAGCGATCGCTGCCTCGGCGCTGTCGTTGCCAGTACACGAATTCATCACACGTGAGCAGCAAGACCGCGTGATTCAATTGATCAAGGCATTCTATGGTTGAGAAGATGGTTATTCCTTTCGTGGATCTGGCGCGTCAGTTCCGCAGCATCGAACCTGAGCTGACCAAGGCATTTGTTGATGTCGGTCGCAGCGGCGGCTATATCATGGGTGCCCGATTGGAATCGTTTGAGCGCAAAGTCGCCGAATTTATCGGCGTGCGCCATGCTCTTGGCGTCGCCGATGGCTCGGATGCGCTGTTTCTGGTGCTTAAGGCACTCGACATCGGGCCGGGCGATGAAGTCATCACTGCCACCAACTCTTTCATTGCGTCGGCATGGGTTATTGCCGCAGTCGGCGCCACGCCGGTATTGGTCGATGTGGCCGATGATTTCAATATTGATCCGCAATTGGTCGAAGCAGCCGTCACGTCGCGCACCAAGGCGATTATCCCCGTTCACCTGACCGGTCGCGCCGCACCGATGGACGAGATCAACGCGATCGCGTTGAAACACGACCTCTTCGTTCTCGAAGATGCCGCCCAAGCAATCGGCGCCCGCTATCGCGGCAAGCGCACGGGCGCTTTGGGTCACGCCGCCGGTTTTAGTTTGCATCCCCTGAAAAATCTAGGTGTCTATGGCGATGGCGGCTTGATTACCACCGACGACGATGCGCTTGCCGCCAAGCTGCTGAAATTGCGCAATCATGGTTTGCGCAATCGCGACGAGTGTGAAATCTGGGGTTTCAATTCGCGACTCGACACGATGCAGGCGGCCTTCGCTGAAATCAAACTCGGTTACCTGGATAACTGGAATGCTCGCTGTCTTTCTATTGCGCAAACCTACGCGGCCGGATTGGCCGATTATGTTCAGGTGCCGGTAGATCGCGCTTGGGAAGAGTGTGTTTATCACAACTTCGTGATTCGCACGGAACGTCGCGATGCATTGATGGCGCATCTTTTGCAAAACGGCGTTGATACCCGCGTACATTATCCGATCCCGATTCACCTGCAGGATGCCGCCAAGCAATTGGGATACAAGCTGGGAGATTTCCCGAACGCAGAACGGTATGCAAAAACCATGGTCAGCTTGCCGATTTATCCGGAGCTAAGCGACACCGAGGTGAATTATGTTATCGAGGTAGTCAAGTCTTTTTTCTGAAGTGGATGCAGGTGCAAGAATAGGCCTGTTCTATAGGCGATCCGGGGCGGATTCGATGTTGTGATTTCTGTTCTGACCGTTCATAATCTCGAACACCCTGAATACTAGACACCTCCCTGGTCATGAGCCGCTTTTCAGGCGGCAAGACGCCATTTTTTGCCTGTTTTGATAGACAGGCATCGTTTTTTAAGAGTAAGCAATGATGACTCCAGATATAACTACGTTGAAGAAGATCGCGGCGGAAATTCGTGGTCGCATTATTTCGACTTCGCATAACACGCATACGCCGCATCTGGGTTCTTGCCTTTCCTGTGTCGATATCCTGATCGCAGCCTATTTTAGCGCGATGAAAATTGATCCATCAAAGCCCAAGGATCCGGCTCGTGACCGTTTTATTCTCAGCAAGGGCCATGGCGCGGCCGCGCTGTTCCAAGTGTTGGCGTTGAAAGGTTTTTATCCAGAGTCGCTCTTGAATGATTACGGCAAGGATGGCGGTATTTTCGCTGAGCATCCACCCACGCCAGATCATCTGGCCGGCATTGAGGCAGCCACCGGTTCGCTCGGGCACGGGTTGCCGATCGGCCTCGGCATGGCGTTGGCCGGTCGTATCCAGAAGCAAAGTTACGACGTCACGGTGTTGCTCGGCGACGGCGAATGCAACGAGGGCTCTGTCTGGGAAGCTGCCATGATGGCCGCGGCTCAACGCGCGGGCAACTTATTGGCGATCGTCGATTTCAACAAATGGCAAGCGACGGACCGTAGCGAAGGGCTGGCCGTCGGCTCATTTGTCGATAAATGGACTGCATTCGGCTGGGATGCAATTGAAATCGACGGGCACGACATGGCCCTACTGACGGAGATATTGGGCCGTAAGCGTAATAACGTCGGCAAACCAATTGCCGTCGTGGCACACACGGTTAAAGGCAAGGGTGTTTCTTTCATGGAAGATGACAACAACTGGCACTACCGGATTCCGACTGCCGACGAAGTGGTGGCAGCCTATAAAGAACTGGGAGTAACAGCATGAGAAACGCATTTGCAGATGAAATCACCAAACTCGGCGTCAGCGATCCACGAGTTGTGCTGTTGTCCGGCGATATTGGCAACAAGCTGTTCGACAAATTCAAGGCTGCCAGTGCAGACCGCTTCATCAACTGTGGCATCGCAGAAGCCAACATGATGGGAGTGGCAGGTGGCATGGCGTTGTCGGGACTGCGCCCGGTCATCTATACGATCACACCGTTTACCACCACACGTTGCTTCGAACAGATTCGCGTTGACGCCTGTTATCACAATGTGCCGGTTATCATCGTCGGTACCGGTTCCGGCTTGTCGTATGCAGAACTGGGCCCTACCCACCACTCTTGCGAAGATCTGGCGATCATGCGCGTGCTGCCGCATATGACGGTGATGGCGCCTGCCGATGAAGTTGAATTGAGGCAATGCCTGCGCGCTGCACTCAAGCAAGATGGCCCGGTGTATATTCGCATCGGCAAGCGTGGCGAAGCCATCGTTCCGAAAAAGGACGACAGTTTCCAGATCGGTCGCTCGATCACTGTGCGCGAAGGCGCCGATGTCTGCTTGATCGGCACAGGAACCTTGTTGCCGACCGTCTTGCAGGCCGCAGATCTGCTTGCGGCCCAAGGGATCACCGCCCGCGTTGAGAGTTATCATACGATCAAGCCGTTGGATGAGGCAACCTTGCAGCAAGCCTTCTCCGGTTACAGCATTGTCGCCGTGGTGGAAGAGCACAGTCGTCTCGGCGGTCTCGGTGGCAGCATCGCCGAGTGGCTGGCGCAGCAGGAGCGCCTAAAGGGGCGTCTTGTTGCCTTTGGCGTCGACGACAGTTTCATGCATGAAATCGGCACCCAGGAATATGCTCGCGCCAAGTACGGCTTGACGGCAGAAAACATTGCGACCAAGGTGCAGGCTGCATTCGGAAAGGCGACAGCCTGAGATGCGTATCGGTCTGGACTTCGATAACACGATCGTTACTTACGATTCGCTGTTTCACATGGTAGCTGTTGAAAAAGCGCTGGTGCCTGCCGACACACCCGTGTCCAAGGTCGCCGTGCGAGATTACCTGCGTAAAATTGGCAATGAGCCCGCGTTCACTGAAATGCAGGGTTATGTTTACGGTGCTCGTATGAAAGATGCAGACGCTTATCCGGGCGTAGTCGATTTCATTCGTCGCGCGCGTGCTAGCGGTGCGGAAGTCGTAATCGTCAGCCACAAGACCAAGCATCCGTTCTTGGGGCCGAAGTACGATTTGCACGCCGCCGCCGCCGGCTGGATCGATGTGGCCCTGCGTAGCGAGGCAGAGCCCTTGCTGGCCGAAGATTGTGTCTTTTTCGAATTGACCAAGGAAGAAAAAATCGCGCGCATCGCTGCTTGTGATTGCGATTACTTCATCGACGACCTGCCTGAAATCCTGAAAATGCCCGGCTATCCCGCAAAAACATCGCGGCTTCTGTTCGACCCGGAGCAAAATCACGACGCCGAAGGTGTAACGGCGCGCTTCATCAGTTGGGCGGAGATCCAGGCATTTTTCGAAGAAAAATGGCGAGCAAAGAACTAACGGCGACGATCACCGGATTGTTGAACGCCCAAGGCCTGAACCCCGGCGAGATCTCTTTGTCCGCGATTGATGGCGGTGGTAACAACCGTGTCTTTGCGGTCGACAGCGATGCTGGAAAATTCGTGGCAAAGGCCTATTTCAATGACGCGGCAGACACGCGTGACCGATTGGGCGCCGAATATGCGTTTCTTTCTTATGCCGCCAAGCTGGGCCTGACGATAGTACCGAAGCCGATTGCCTGCAGTGTTGAAGAGCACGTAGGCATTTATGAGTTCATCCAGGGGGCCAAGCTGGGCGTCGCGCAGCTGAATAGGGAGTATGTATTGAAAGCGGCCGGCTTTATCGCCAACCTGAACGCTGGCGCCGATCGCGGCGAGGAGTTGCCGCCGGCTTCTGAGGCCTGTTTCGATATCGAGCAGCATCTGACGACAGTGGATCGCCGCCTTGCCAAATTGCAGGCGTTGCCGGGCCAGGATGAAATTGATCGGGAAGCGCAAACGCTCATCGGTGAACTATCGGCGGCGTGGCAGGAGCAGCGCAGGCATATTGCGGTTGCTGATGTGCCGGCGCTGGACAGCTCGGATCGCTGTATTTCACCTTCGGACTTCGGTTTTCACAATGCCTTGTTAAAAGACGATGGCGAACTGTGTTTCATCGATTTTGAATATGCCGGATGGGACGATCCTGCCAAGATGGCCGGCGATTTTTTCTGCCAGCCCGCAGTACCGGTCCCGCAAATCTATTTCGATGATTTCATTTCGGAGGCCGTCAGCTATTCCAGTCGTGCGGAAGCATTGCGAGCTAGGGCGCATTTGCTGTTGCCGGCTTCGCAAATCAAATGGTGCTGCATCATGCTCAACGAGTTCTTACCGGAGGCGGCGCGACGTCGGCAATTTGCCAATCCAACCTCTATGCCGGAACAGCGCAAGCGCATCCAGCTCGACAAGACACGGCAATTTTTTCAATCCAGATTGACATAAATCATGGCATATATCGACTTTCTTACCTCTGTCCACAAAAGCACGGCTCGCGATTATCTGGCGCGCGTCAACGACATCGAATTTCCCAAACCAAAGGCGGCTGCACTGGCCAAGCAATGGGGCTTCGACTACTGGGACGGTGACCGCCGCATCTGTTACGGTGGCTACCGTTACATGCCGGGACGCTGGGCCCCGGTAGCCCAGGCCATGATTGATCACTATGGTTTGAAAGCCGGCGACAAGGTCCTCGACATCGGTTGTGGAAAAGGTTTCTTGTTGTATGAAATGTCCTTGCTGGTGCCAGGTCTTGAGATCCACGGAATCGATGTGTCGACTTACGCACTCGAAAACGCCAAAGAAGAGATCAAGGACCGCCTGCAGATCGCCAACGCCAATAGCTTGCCATTCCCTGACGACTATTTCGATTTTGTTTTCTCGATTACGACCTTGCACAACCTTCACAACTACGACCTAGACAAGGCCTTGCGTGAAATGGAGCGTGTCGGAAAGCGCAAATATTTGTGCGTCGAGTCGTATCGCAACGAAACAGAGAAGGCCAACCTCATGTACTGGCAGGTAACGTGCGAGGCTTTCTGCACCCCGGAAGAGTGGGATTGGTGGTTCAAGCAGACCGGTTACACCGGCGACCATTCACTGATCTATTTCGAGTAAAAAATGACTATTCCAAAGACCATGCGGGCCGCCATCCTGGCCGAATTGAATAAGCCCTTGATCGTCGACGAGATCGAGATGCCGGCAACGCTTGAAGTCGGCCAAGTACTGGTAAAAATTGGCGTCAGCGGCATCTGCGGATCGCAAATCGGGGAAATTGACGGCGCCAAGGGAGAGGACAAATATCTCCCTCATTTGCTTGGACATGAAGCGTCCGGGATTGTGCAGGCGGTCGGTCCCGGCGTGCGCTTCGTCAAGCCGGACGATCACGTCGTGCTGCACTGGCGCAAGAGTCAGGGTATTGAGTCCGTCTCGCCTAAATATACCTGGCGGGGCAAGCAACTGAATGCGGGCCTCATCGCGACGTTCAACGAGTATGCGATCGTGTCCGAAAATCGCGTCACGCGCATCGATCCTTCCAGCGACATGGAAGTCGCCTCGCTATTCGGTTGCGCGGTCACTACCGGCTTCGGCGTTGCCGAGAATAATGCCGATATCAAATTCGGCGAATCGGTTGTGGTCTTCGGCGCAGGGGGAGTCGGACTAAATATTGTCCAGGCGGCAAGTTTGCGGTCGGCATATCCGATTATCGCGGTGGATCTGTACGACGGTCGGCTGGACTTGGCAAAGCAGATGGGCGCCACGCATGTAATTAACGCCAAGAATGTCGATGCCAAGGCGGCACTGGTCGAGTTGATGGGCAACCAAGGCATCGATGTGTTCATCGACAACACCGGACAACCATCGATTATCGAAATGGGTTATGAACTGACCAAGGCACAAGGACGCGTGGTTCTGGTGGGTGTGCCGAAAAAGGGGCGCAATATCAATATCTTTTCGCTTCCTTTGCACTTCGATAAGCGCATCAGCGGCTCTCATGGCGGCGAAGCGGTGCCACATGTCGATATTCCGCGTTATACCAAACTATTGGATGCCGGCTTGATTCAGCTCAAACCATTGATTACCGAACATTTTAAACTGGACGATATTAATGTCGCGATCCAGCGCATGCGCAGCGGCGAGCTGGCTGGCCGCTGTTTGATCCAGATGGATGCTTGATTTTCACCATCTGTGACGCCGAAGAGATGAGCAAATGAGCCTATTGAATCTGAAAAACAAGATTTTTGACTCGCCGGGATATTCGCGCGACGTGCAGCTTACGCCGTTCGAGCTGGGGGTATTCCGTGCTGAGATTACGGAGCAATGGCTATCGGTTATCGGCGCCAAGCATCCTGAGCTCGTGCCACAGTTCAGGGAAGCCGGCATCGACAATTATCACTTGTTGGCACATTTGCTTCAGCACGAAAAATTATGGCCAAAAGAAACGCGCTGTCTGCCCCGGGAAAGCTGCAGCAAAATCAGGGTTTTGCCTTTCTTACAGACTTTGCATGATGAGCTCGGAGATTTCACGATCTCAGACGTGTTTTACGGCAATACGCATGAGGTTGGGCGGGAAGAGATTTATTGGCGTCTGGTGAGGCCCAATGCAACGACCGACGTCGGTACGCTGCATGCGGACAAATGGTTCCACGATGTCATGGGCATGGACGATCAGGCGTTTCCTCCTGGTTCCGAGACTGTAAAGATCTGGATTCCGATTTTTTCGCAGCCCGGAAAAAACGGTTTGATGATCGTGCCCGATTCTCATAAAAAAGAGTACCGCTACCATGCGGCGGCCGGTGCCGGCGGGATGAAGCCTATCATTGACGAGGATGTTGCAACGATAGGTGCCGAACTGATGTTGACCGAACCCGGCAACATGCTGATCTTCAACGAAGGAATCGTGCACGGCGGCGCTGTGAACATGGGCGACCAGACGCGTGTCAGCGTCGAAATAACCATGGTATTCACGAACAAATCGACAATGTAATTCTTATAGCTTTCTCATTTACGGGTACTCAATAAATATCATGACTGTTGAACATGAATGTAATCTTTGCGGCAGCCATGCGCTGACCGAGTTGATCGATTTCGGTAGCCACCCGGTTTCGAAGCACTATCTGGAAAGTCCGACGGAGCAGCCTCCGGTCTGGCCTGTGCGGCTGTTTTTCTGTGACGATTGCGGTTTGACGCAACTGGTCGATTCTTGCCCTCCGGAGATACTCTATGCCAATTACGTGACGATCAGCGCTTGGAAGTTCCAGCCGCACGTATCGCACCAGATCAACATGATCAAGGCGCTGAAAGGTATTGCATCGGATTCCAAGATTATTGAAATCGGCTGCAACGACGGTGAGTTTTTGCGTGAAATGTCTGTTGCGGGATTCAAGAACACCTTTGGCGTCGAACCGGCGCAAGACGCTTTCGATCTGGCAATCGGCAAGGGCATCGACGTGATGCAAGAATTCCTGACGCCTGAGCTGGCTAAAAGCATTGCCGCTACGCGGGGGCAGTTCGATCTGTTCTTGACCAGGCAGAACCTTGAGCATATCAGCGATTTGCGCGGTGTCGCCCAATCGATCCAAACTTTAGTAAAGCCGGGTGGATACGTACTGATAGAAGTGCCGAATTTCAGCTGCAACCTGCGCTGCCAGGATTACAGCCTGTGGGAAGAGCACGTCAATTATTTTACGCTCGACACACTCCGTCATTTCATGACTCTGGCAGGCGTGGAGATGATTCATGACGAAGTCTTCGTGTTCAGCGGTGAGGGAATTTTTGTACTGGGCCGCAAGGTGGAAAGCGTACCGTTGTCGCTTGATTACCTGCCCGCGCTGCGTCAGCAAAACATGGATTACGCTGCCTACTGGCCTACGTTCAAGAGTGATGTGAACAATTATCTTGGCGACCTGAAAAAGGCTGGCAAAAAAATTGCCGTTTATGGCGCAGGCGCACGTGTTTACTGCTTGCTCAATTTTGCAGACATGGCGGGCAATATCGATATCATCGTCGACGATCAACCTGAGAAACAGAACAAGTTCATGCCGGGCGGTCGACTGCCGGTGAAGCCGAGTGATGCGCTGTATGACGACTCCATTGATGTTTGTTTGCTGGCCGTTAATACCGAAAACGAGGAAAAAGTACTGAAGAGGCATGCAAAATGGATAAGCGAAGGCGGCCAGTTCTGGTCTGTGTTGCCGCCAAGCTACCGTTTGTTGCCGGTCTGGAAAGAACATGTTTGAGGAAGAGCGCAAATATCGATTTCAAAATGCCGAAGTCATTTATTCGGATCTTGAGATAGTTACTGCGTCGCGCGCGGACATCGATCATCTGGAAGAGCTTTCTTCCAGAAATCCGCGCAACCGGATTCGTTTGTGCGCGCACAATTCGCCCGAAAACACATTGCACGAAATGCTCATTATTCATGAGCGCAGTGCTTATGTCCGCCCTCACAAGCATCCCGGTAAATCCGAGTCGATGCATGTCATCTCGGGGCGCGTCGATCTGGTCGTATTTGACGATGCGGGCGAAGTGACGCAAGTCATTGAGATGGGCGACTATGCATCAGGACTGGCATTTTACGACCGGGTCGAAATGCCGATATTTCACACGCTGATCATTCGCTCCGACGTGCTGGTATTTCATGAAACGACGAACGGTCCGTTTCAGCCCGGCACGACGGTGTTTCCCGATTGGGCGCCCGATGGCAGCGACGTCGCTGCCGCAGAACGCTATATCAGAGATCTCGATCAACGAATCCATTCTTTATCAGGAAAGTCATGAAGCAGATAATTCATCGACGCACGGACTGCCGTGCATGTGCCAGCAAAGATCTTGAGCTGGTTTTTGCGCTGAAGCCGACTCCGATTGGTGACGATTATGTCAGCCAAGATCGCGTGAATGAAGTGCAGCCGAGCTACCCGATCGACCTGTTCATGTGCAAACAGTGCGGTCTGGCTCAGATCACTGATGTGATTGATCCCGATGTGTTGTATGGCAGCTATATTTATGTGACGCAAAGTTCATTCGGACTCAGTTCGCATTTTCAAGCCTATGCTGAGCATGTCGTGCAGCGTTGCCAGGTTGCGCCAGGCTCGCTGGTGATGGATCTTGGCTCCAATGACGGCACGTTGCTGCGTTCCTTCAAAGGATTGGGGATGAAAGTTCTGGGTGTCGAGTTCGCCGCACATATTGCCGAGCAGGCAACTGCCAGCGGCGTCGAAACCATCGGCAAATTTTTCGAACACGATCTTGCCAAACAGATTGTCGCCTCCCATGGTCATTCCCGCGTCGTCACGGCAAACAATGTATTTGCCAACATCGACGACCTGCGCTCCTGGGTCGACGGCATCAGCGTACTGCTGTCAGACGATGGAGTATTCATTTTTGAAAGCTATTATCTGGCTGATGTGATCGACAACATGGTGTTCGATTTCATTTACCACGAACATTTGTCGTCATTCTCGGTCAAGCCGATCCAGGCCTTGTTTGCCAGCGTCGGGCTGGAGTTGGTGGTCATCGAGCGCGTTGCTACCAAGGGCGGTTCGCTGCGTTATTTTGTTCAGCGTCCGGGCGGTCCGATGCAAAAGGACGGTTCGGTGGCGCAGTTGCTGGCTGAAGAAGAAAGCAAGGGGATCTATCGCAAGGAAACTTATGATGTTTTCGCGGCGAAAATTGATGTACTGAAACAGCAGACCTTGGAATTCTTGAAACAAGCCAAAAAGGATGGAAAGACAGTCGCAGGTTTTGGTGCATCGATCACCGGCACGACTCTGATCTATCATTTCGAGATTGGTGAGTACCTCGATTATCTGGTTGACGACAATCTGGCCAAACAGGGACGGTACAGCCCCGGCCTGCATCTGCCGGTTCTGCCGTCGTCTGCAATTTACGAGCGCAAGCCGGATTATGTACTCGTGCTCGCATGGCGTTTCGCCGAGACCTTCATGCAAAAGCACCAAGCCTATCTTGATCAGGGTGGTTGTTTCGCAGTGCCGGTGCCGGAATTCAGGATAGTCCGGAATGGCTGACAAGCATTACATTGTTGTCGGAGGCACGCGCGGAACCGGGCGTGCCCTCGTACAGCATTTGCTCGATGCCGGCTATCGGGTATCGGTGTTCGGGCGCAACCACGCAGCAGAGCCAACGCCGTCACGCCTGGGCCTTCATACTGTGGATGTAAGCGATGTTGGTGCATTGCGTTCTGCGCTGGATCTGGCCGTGGATATGCACGGAAAAGTAAGCAGCATCGTTTTCATGCAGCGCAATCGCTCGTCGACGGATGCGTTTGAAACCGATTTGTCGGTGGCGCTGACGGCGACCAGAGTGGCGATTGACCATCTGCTCGAGCGTGCCTACTTCAGCGAAAACGAAGCCGGAAACGGCATCGTAATGGTCAGCTCCATCGCAGACCATTACATCGCGCCGGAACAGGATCTTGGCTACCACGTCAGCAAAGCGGGCTTGGTGCAATTGGCGCGTTACTATGCCTTGCAGCTTGGTCACAAAGGCATTCGCGTCAACGTTGTGTCGCCATGTGTGGTCATCAAAGATGCGGCGCAGGAATACTATAAGCAGAACGGTTGGATTACGGAACGGTTTGAGCGCTTCATACCGCTTGGCCGCGCCGGTAAATCGCAAGACATCATCAATGCCATCATGTTTCTTGCAGGCGATCAGGCTGCCTATATTACCGGTCAAAATATTGTGGTCGATGGCGGATTGACGCTGCGAAGCCACGAATCGATTATCAGAGATTTTCCCAGGACAGGACAATGACGGAAAAAATGTACGAGTACTATGCGGCGCAGAAGGTGCAGCCGACTTACGCAGATTTCAGTGGTGACGCTGAATTGTTTAAATATGCAAAATTGCGTAATGACGTCTTTTTTCGCATGTCGTTGCCGCCAGCAATGTTCCGAGACAAGGATGTGCTCGAATTCGGGCCGGATACCGGCGAAAATTCACTGGTGTTTGCACAATGGGGGGCGAACGTCACGCTGGTGGAGCCGAATAAAGAAGCACATCCTTATATCCAGCGCTATTTTTCGAAGTTCAAACTTGAGTCGAGTTTGAAGGAAATCGTTGCGAAGTCAGTGCTCGATTTCGTGCCGGAAACGCAATATGACATTATTGATGCGGAGGGCTTCATCTATACGGTGCAGCCGACCAGCTCGTGGATTGCCAAATTTCACGAATGTCTCCGACCCAATGGCTTTGCCATTGTTACCTATATGGAGACATATGGCGGTTTCGTAGAGTTGCTGCTCAAAGCGCTGTATCAGACCGTGATTCGCGGCGGCGCCTTTGCACATGGCGTGGATACCGCCAAACATCTGTTTTCTC
The DNA here is from genome assembly GCF_001189965.1 of Herbaspirillum rhizosphaerae. Classification (GTDB taxonomy): domain Bacteria; phylum Pseudomonadota; class Gammaproteobacteria; order Burkholderiales; family Burkholderiaceae_D; genus Herbaspirillum; species Herbaspirillum rhizosphaerae. Next base: position 17,825 of record NZ_LFLU01000021.1, on the reverse strand, counting down.
CTAAGTGGGATAGCATTCCGCACACGCGCAAAATCGAATCATGGTTCATGGATGTGATCCAGAACCCATTTGTGCGGGAAAAATATTTTATCGATTCAGCCCAGCTCCTGCGAGAAATGCATGATGGAAAATTCCGTTTGTATTCTTCTTGGCCGAATTACAAAAACGTTCTTGCAATGAGCTGGATCAAGGGAGCATATTCCGCAAAGCAGGATAACGATGCCGCGATTGCCTATATCGAACAAAGCAGACTCAGCCATTTCCTGAGCACGCAATGCTTGCTGCCTGCACCATCTCCGACTATCTCAAGTGGATTGACTGAACTCGTAGGTATCGTCGATGGCTTGATTGACGAGGCTTCCGAAGATGGCTGTCAGCGTGCGATTGCAATTTTGGACGAACTGCTCGCGAGCTTGGCATCAGGTCAAATCATCACATCGCAAGCTGACGCGACCAAAGCAAAAAATATTTTGACGATGATCAGGGCGGCATTGACTTTGATCAAGAGTGCAGATGTTGACAGCGTGATCAAGTTCTGCCGCGAAGACAAGATATTCATCGAAACGTGGGGAATGCCGGCGCACCACGGTGTATTCCAGAAAATGTCTTAAGTATTGCGGCAATGAAAGTAAAGCGGAGCGTTTATCGCTCCGTTCGCAGTTTCAGATATAGTAAATGTCAGCATATTGGCAGGCGTTTTTACCTAACAGGTTGGGCATTTTGAGCGATATTTCGTCGATAAATCATAGCGTCATTCGTGACATCAAAAACGTGACTGCCAGCGGCAGGCGCGTTGTTTTTGTGGCTGGCAACTTTAACACCGTCCATCCTGGTCACCTTCGTCTGTTGCGATTCGCGGCGGAATGCGGTGATTGTCTTGTGGTCGGCGTCGCGAACGACGATGTTGAAGGAGTGTTGCTTCCGGAGCAGCTTCGACTCGATGGCATCAAGGCGATTGGATTTGTCGATTTCGCTTTTGTCATGCATACCTCCGTTGAAACATTGATCAGCGATCTGAAGCCGGCAGTGGTTGTTAAGGGGGGAGAACATGAATCGCATTTCAATCCGGAGCAGGCCGCTGTCGATGCTTATGGTGGGAAGTTGCTGTTCAGCTCAGGTGAAATGCGTTTCTCTTCAATGGATTTGCTCAAGCAAGAGATTTTCGAACCGAATTTGTCTTCCATCATTCGCCCCACTGATTATCTGGAGCGTCACGGTTTTTCCATGGCTGATTTACGCGCGATCATGGCGAAGTTCAAGGGCTTTCGGGTAACCGTGCTGGGTGACCTGATTGTTGACGAATACGTGAACTGCGAAGCGCTGGGAATGTCGCAGGAGGATCCGACTTTGGTCGTGACGCCAATCCAGAGCCAGCGGTTCATCGGCGGGGCCGCGATCGTGGCTTCACATGCACGAGAGATGGGTGCCGAAGTCAATTATTTTTCAGTATCTGGTGCCGACGCGTCCGCCATATTCGCGCGGGACAAATTACATGAGTATGGTGTAACGGCCTCGGTATTCGAAGATGACAGTCGTCCCACTACGTTGAAACAGCGTTTTCGGGCTTCGGGCAAGACCTTGTTGCGTGTCAGTCATTTGCGTCAGCATGAACTCGAGCAACAGTTGGCGCGGCGCTTTGTGGAATCGGTGAAAGCAGCTCTGAAGTCATCCGACCTCCTGATTTTTTCAGACTTCAATTATGGTTGTCTGCCGCAGTCGGTCGTCGACGAGATCAGTGAGGAATGTCGGCGCCGGCGCATTCCGATGGTGGCCGACAGTCAATCCTCTTCGCAGATGGGCGACGTGTCCAGGTTCAAAGGAATGATGCTGTTGACGCCCACCGAGCGCGAAGCACGACTTGCCGTGCGCGATTACAACGCGGGGCTGGTGGTGCTTGCGGAAAAACTGCGAGAGAAATCACAGGCAGCAAACATTTTACTGACTTTGGGAGCGGAAGGCATTATCGCCCATGCTTCCTCAGTCAATCCCGACGAATGGCTAACGGATCGATTGCCTGCCTTCAATACCTCACCTAAAGATACGGCTGGCGCAGGCGACAGTTTATTGACTTGCTGCTCCATGGCGATGGCGGTGGGGGCTGACATATGGCAAAGCATGTATCTGGGGTCGATTGCGGCCGCGTGTCAGGTAAGCCGGGTCGGTAACATTCCCTTATCGCAGCGTGACATGGCGCAGGAACTTGCGGATTAGAGATGCGTGCTTTGCTTCTGGCTGCGGGCCTCGGGACTCGCTTGCGCCCCTTGACCAACTATTTGCCTAAATGCATGGTGCCTATTCATGGGCGTCCTCTGCTCGACTATTGGATGGAAATCCTGGTTGGTCATGGTATTGATAAAGTATTGATCAATACTCACTACATGCCGGAACCTGTACTACGTTTCTTGGAGAGTAGCAGCTGGATGCCATGGGTTACCCTTGTGCATGAGCCGGTATTATTGGGAACCGGCGGTACGGTATTGAAAAATCGGGATTTCTTTGAAGAGGAAGCCTTCTTAGTTGCACATGCAGACAACCTGACCATCTTCGACGCAGAGGACTTCATCCGAGCACACAGCCTGCGTCCTGCAAATGGCGAAATGACGATGATGGTGTTTGAGTCAGATGATCCTCAGTCGTGCGGTATTGTTGAACTTGATCAACAGGGGCTCGTACACGCGTTCCACGAGAAAGTCGCTTCTCCCCCGGGCAATCTGGCCAACGCCGCCGTTTATATTTTCGAGCCGACGGTGCTGAGCTTATTGGAAGACCAAGGGAAGCCGGAGATTGATCTGAGTACGGAGCTGATTCCACGGCTGATTGGTCGCATCAATACTTATAAAAATGCCAGCTATCATCGGGACATCGGGAGCATCACAAGTTGGCGAGAGGCCAATCGTAGCTTTCCCGTCCTTCCCGCAAGTCCGCAGAATGCGCGTGCTTGGTCTGAGGTATGTGAGGCAGAGGGCAGTGCTCTTTGCGTCGCCGTCGACAATCTTCTAAGTTGAGAGCAGGTTTTTCTTGACCGGTTGTCGATCTCAACCTGTTCGCGATCAATGTAAATGAATTGCAACCGAGTAATCGGATGTGTCGCTTTTGTTTGGTAAAAGGGAATACTTGATGCCTATTTTGCATCACTTGTTGTATTGGCTTGGCAAATTGACTGGTACGATCATTATCTTGCCTCACCCTATCGCCATTGGTAATTTTGGCGAAGAGTTGTACTACGGTTTGCTGAAGGCGCGGCGCGAAAAAAAGAAACTGGTGGTGCTGTTTCCTTACGAACTGCCCGGTTTGTTGCGCCTGAGGATTCCAAACCGGGAAATGGCTCATCTTCAATCGGAGTACAGGGCATTTCTTCCCTCCAATCCCCTTTATCCCGTGTGCTGCGTGTTGATTACGCTATATTTTGGTTTTTTTCGCGGCGTACATATCATTACCAATAAGTACTGGGGCATTCAGCTTAGCGAGTATTCGCGCATACCGATGCTCGGGCAAGAACTGCTCTGGAAACCCAAACTCGTTATGCAATCCTTTTCATGGGACGTTGTTAGAGCCTACGAATGGGATAAGCAGACCAAAGAAAATTTGGAAATATCATTGTCCAAGAAGCGGCTTGCAATTGCACAGCGTCAGCGAATTCAAATGGGATTGCCTTCTGACGCCTGGTTTGTTTGCCTGCATGTCAGGGAAGGCGGCTATTACAATGACTACCAGACCGTTGAGCGTAACGCGACCATTGACAACTATATTCCTGCGATAGAAGAAATCACCAGGCGCGGTGGCTGGGTGGTGCGTATCGGTGATGACACCATGAAGCGTCTTCCCAGCATGCCACAGGTTATTGATTATCCCTTTACGCCGCAAAAAAGCGAGTTGATGGATCTCTATCTCCTCAAGGAGTGCCGCACCTATATAGGAATGCAGTCCGGTATTCTCGACATCGCTATCATGTTCCAACGACCGATTATCCAGACCAATATGTATAGTTGGCTGTTGGGATATCCGCAAAAAGAGCGCGATGTGGGAATACTGAAGCACGTCTATTCGAAGTCGGACAAACGCTTTCTCGCACCGATGGAGTGGCCGAAAACTCCATGGGCGCAGCATGCGTTCCACCCTCGGGATAACTATGTGTTTTATGAAAACACTCCGCAGGAATTGCGTCAGATCGTAATAGAGTTTTTTGACCAGGGTGCTGACTGGACTCCAAACGACGCGCAATTGGCGTTCAATGCAACGCGTTGGGCGGCGGCCGTCAAGAAATTGGAAACGCCCATGGGTTCGGAGCGGCAGATTGACGATGTTCATGCCCGTTATCGATTGGCGACTAGGTTATCGACGGCGCAAGGCGTGTTGGGTGCCGACTTCCTGAAACATTACGCGGCAAGGCAGAATGAGATACTGTCAGAGCAGCATGCAGAGCCTGACACCATAAAATAAAACATTTGATCCTGTAGACATTCACCACATACTCATCAAGTCGTTCAATATGAAAATACTAGCCTTCGCTCCGCATTCCGCAATCTGGGTTCACGCTTTTCCGGAGGCGTTGGTGGCGGAAGCATTGAAGAAGAGTGGCCATGAGATTGTCTACGTTTCATGCGGCGGCCAGTTCAATGCCTATTGCATCCCGATGAGTGCTGCAGGCGTGGCTATTGATGCTTCATCGGCGGACAAAGACCAGGTTTGTAAAAAATGTACGGCCCACAGAGATATTATTCGTAGCGGGTTTAGTTTTTCCGGTCCGGATGTCATCGACGTGATTACGGATGAAGATCGTGTGGCAGTGGCGCAAGTGTTGTCCACACTGACCCGTCACAACTATATCGATCTTGAATTGGATCAGATACCGGTCGGCCGCTACGCGTTATATGAATTCCTGATCAATCACAAAAAAGATTCCGTGGTGCTGACCGAGGCCGAGTGGCAGAGATTCCAGCCGGAACTCACCAACGCGTTGTATGCGTTTTACGCCTGTCGTCGACTTCTTGATGACGAAAAGCCCGACAGAGTGATGGTCTATAACTCGTTCTATTCGGTCAATCATGTTTGTTGCGAGCTGGCTGCCCAGCGTGGAATTCCGCATTACTTCATCCACGCCGGCAACAATCTGGCCAACCGCATGCAAACTCTGTTTGTTACCCGCGGCTATACCATTGCAAGCTGGAACAGAAATCCCCATTGGAATACCTATCGGGAAATACCTTGTTCGCAAGCGTTGCTGTCGACGGTGACGGAACATGTGCTGGCGTTGTTCAGCGGCCTGGATGTATTTGCCTATTCGGCGCCCCTGGCGAACAAGGGGCATGATCTGAAGTCCAAATTCGGAGTCCGCCCGGGGCAAAAGGTGCTGATGGCGACAATGAGCAGCAGCGATGAACGCGTTGCCGCCGAAGCGATCGGCGTACAGTTTCCCGACAATGAATGCCAATTCCCGACCCAGGTTGAATGGGTCAGCGCCTTGATTGATTTTGCCCGGGGCCGTCCGGATCTGTGCCTGATTTTGCGGGTGCATCCGCGCAACTTCCCGAATCGCCGCGAAAAGGTCAAATCTGCGCAAGCGGAAGTGCTGGAAAAAGTGCTGCAGGATCTGCCTGACAACGTTCGCGTGAACTGGCCTGCGGATCACATATCGATTTACGATCTGGCTGAGATTGTCGATGTTGTGCTGAACGGCTGGTCGAATGCTGGTAAGGAAATGAGTTTGCTGGGGCTTCCTGTTGTCTTGTATTCCCCTCATTTGGTAACATCTCATCCCTCCACCCTGAACTACGTTGGCGCTACGAGAACTGAATATTTTTCGCAGATCGAACGGGCTCTGGCCGACGGCTGGAGTTTTGAGAATATTCGAAAGGCCTACCGCTGGTGCGCATTTGAATATGGCCGCTCGCTGATCGATATTTCAGAAAGTTTTCCGAAGCGTTCTCCGCTCTCGACCAATTTTGGCGCGCGAGTGGTGCGTCGCCTCGGACGCGCCGTTTCACCGTATCGTCAACAGCACGTAGATATCAGAAACAGGGCAGGCGAGCTTAAAGCCCAGGCGCTCATCAACAAAGTCATCAGCAATGGCAGCGGATCGCTATTGGATGAAGTCGATGTTGCTGCTCAAGAGCAGATCACAGTCGCGCAAGAAACAACTTATCTCAAAAATGAGATCCGTCGGCTGGTCGGCGCGATGTACGGCGACAAGGCCGAGATGACAAAAGGCGGACTGAGTGAAAAGCTCAGAAGTATCCTATGAATTTTCTCTTTTCCTATATCGGGCCGAGGCGTGTCGGGAGATTCATTGCGGTGGCCTTGCTGTTGTCGGTGTTTGATCTTGTCGGCATCGCCGCAATCTTTCCTTACCTCAAGGTGATTTCGGAGCCGTCATCCATACAATCAAGCCGAGTCCTGAGTTGGGTTTATCAGCAATTTGGCTTTACCGGTAATACACTGTTCTTGTACGTGCTCAGCGCCGGCATGCTGGTGTTTTTTACCGTCAAGGCGGGTTTGTCTTTATGGCTGAACAGATCGCAGTTGAAAGGACTTGCTGAGCTTGCTCATGAACTGACCAGCGACCTGTTCGGCAAGCTGATGCGTGCCAGGTACGATTTTTTCCTGCGTCAAGCTCCTTCCGAACTCGTGGGCATGAACTACACATATTCATCCCAGGTGGCGATGTGTTTCCAGGCATGGCTGGGAATCGTGGCGGAAGCGATTTTTTTCGGCCTGTTTTTTTGCGTCTCGTTTTATTTGCAACCGCTCGCCACGGGCATCGTCTGTCTGACAGTCCTGCTGGTCGGCGCGGCACTGTATTTCCTGATCATTAAAAGGATCGTTCGTTACGGCAAGGAGCAGGCGCGTGTGGACGGTTTCCGTTATCGCTGGTCTTTCGCGACTATTTCCAGTATCAAGGATGCGAGAATCATGGGGCTCGGCGACATGTTCCTCGCTCGCACCGTAGAGTTGTCGTCAGACACGAAAAATATCGCATGGCGCAATGGTTTTGCGACATCCCTTCCGCGCTTTACGATTGAATACGTCATCATCGTCGTATTCGTCATTGCAGCTGCGATGTTCGTCGAATCAAAAATGAGCATCGAGAACATGTTGCCGGTATTCGGCCTGATGGCTTTGTGCGCCATGCGCGTCCTGCCGGCATTCGGCCGGTTTACGGCGTACTACAGCGGGTTCAAATACTCAAAAACCTATCTGGACAAGCTGCAGGTGTTTTATGAAGAATTGCGTTCGGCGCACCAAGATGTCGTCTCGGTCGAATTGCCTTTCAACAATAGCTTGACGATCCGAGATCTCGATTTCAGTTACGGCGAAAAACAAATTCTGCGCAACCTCTCGATGACGATTCAACGTGGAAGTTCTGTCGGTATCGTGGGCGCTTCCGGGTCGGGTAAAAGTACGCTGCTGGACATCATCACCGGGTTGCAGGAAAAGGCATCCGGGCTCTTTTTGCTGGATAAGGAAGAAATCGATCCTTATTCCACAAACGCAATCCGACGTTACGTGGGCTATGTCCCGCAACAAATCGCATTGATTGATGAGTCGATCGCTTTCAACATTTCTTTTTCGCATGAGTACGATGCAGAAAAAATCAAGAGGGTACTCAAAGTCGCGAATCTCGATGTATTCGTGAACTCTCTGGACGATGGTATGGACACCTTCGTCGGCGAAGCCGGCGTGAGATTGTCAGGCGGGCAGCGGCAGCGTTTGGGAATCGCTCGAGCCTTGTACAGAGATCCCGAGATCCTCATTTTTGATGAGTCTACCAGTGCCTTGGACAACATCACTGAAAAAGAGCTTTCAGATGAAATACTGGCGCTTGCCGGCAATAAGACGTTAATTATCGTCGCTCACCGACTGACGACGGTCATGGGTTGCGACGTTATTTACGTAATGGAGCATGGTAAAATCGTCGCCAGCGGTACGCATGATGAGTTGATGCGGAATTCGCCTCTGTATCGTGCCATGCAGCATCCAGGGCAGGCTGTCGATGTCGACGAAGCAATGCCGTTATCCGAATGAGATGACGCCCGCCCGGTGCGATACTCCATGGAACAGCAACGACGCGCGTCGTCTTTGAATGCCGGGCATGCCCCGGGCTTTCCAACGCCATAGTCCGGATTTCATGCGGCGTATCTACAGTGGGTTCCCGATCCGGACAGTTTTCCCAATAAAAGCAACGTACAGTGATGCCCGCACTCAAAAAAATCAAAACCTGGCTGTTCAAATTCCGCATGCGCGTTACCGACGGCTACGCGTTGTCTTCCTATTCGCAGGAAGGTGAGGACATGGTGTTGCGTCGCATATTTGAAGGCAAGAGCAGCGGATTCTATGTGGACGTCGGCGCTCATCATCCCGCTCGTTTTTCGAATACAAATTTCTTCTACCGACGCGGATGGCGCGGTATCAATATCGAACCGAACCCGGATGTCGTCGCGATTTTTCGTCGCGACCGAAAACGAGACATCAACCTGCAGCTCGGCGTTTCCGATCGGCCGCAGATGCTCAAGTATCATTTTTTCAATGATCCGGCGCTCAACTCATTTGATGAGGAACTGGTTGCACAGCGACTCGCCAATACACCTTATAAAGTCATCGGCTCGGCAGACGTCCCTGTTCAGCGTCTGGATGCAATACTGAACCAGCATTTGCCTGCCGGAACGGCGATCGATTTCCTGACTATCGATGTCGAAGGTCTGGACTTCCTGGTGCTGCAGTCTAACGACTGGACGAGATATCGTCCGGTTTGCGTACTGGTGGAAGCGCTGGGAACCAGCATGGAAGATGTCGCGGGAAGTGAAATATACGAATTCATGAAGAGCCAGGGATATCTGTTGTTCGCCAAGACGTACAACACGTGGATATTCCGAACTCCGGACAGTGTGTCCTGAGACCGCCAAGAGTCCTCGCGTGACCTCCCTTGCCCCCATCGCCTTGTTTGTCTATAGCCGCACGGATCATACCCGCAGGACGGTTGATGCACTCAAGCGGAATCTGCTTGCGGCAGAAAGTGACCTGATTGTCTTCTCGGATTGTGCAAAAGGGCCGGGGCATGAAGCCGCTGTTGCTGAGGTGCGGAACTATATAAGAGGCATACAAGGTTTCAAATCTCTTACTATCGTTGAGCGCGACAGGAATTTCGGACTTGCCGAATCCATTATCGACGGCGTCAGCAGATTGTGCGACCAATACGGCAAGGTCATCGTCCTGGAAGATGATCTGGTCACTTCTCCTTATTTCCTGAAGTACATGAACGATGGCCTGGATGAATATCAATCACAGGAGTCCGTGATCAGCATTCATGGTTACATCTACCCTACGGGCAGGGAGTTGCCGGAGACTTTTTTCTTGCGCGGGGCCGATTGTTGGGGATGGGCGACCTGGAAGCGTGGATGGGATCAATTTGAGCCCGATACGGAAAAATTGTTGCGTGCTTTGCTGGAAAAGAGATTGGGCAGGTCTTTCGATTTCGGCGGTAGCAACGATTACATGGGGATGCTGAGAGATCAGATTTCCGGAAGAGTCAATTCTTGGGCAATCAGGTGGTATGCCAGTGCGTTTCTGGCCGATCGGCTGACGCTGTATCCGGGCGTCAGCCTGGTGCAGAACATCGGTAATGACAATAGCGGAACGCATTCCGAAGCAACGGAGCAATTCAAGGTCAAGCTGGGAGATCGCATGCTTCGCGTAGGCGGTATTGCAATAGAACAGAATACAATGGCGTGGAATGCCGTCGCAGCCTATTTTCGACGCCATCGGCGCCCTCTGTGGCGTCGTATCGGCGCTAAAATCAAGAAAACCTTACAGCGCAGCCTGGCCGGCATTGCTCGCTGAAAGATTGCATTGAATGCCAATTCAACAAGCGCAGTATATATATGAACAGCTCATCTGAATTTCAAAAGAAACGTGTCCTGATCACCGGCGGCCTGGGCTTCATCGGCTCCGCCCTGGCGCGTACGCTGGTGGCTGCCGGCGCTGAAGTCACGCTGGTCGACAGCCTGATCCCCGAATATGGCGGCAACCTGTTCAATATCGAACCGATCAAGGACAAGGTCCGCATCAACATCACCGATGTGCGCGACCCATTCGCGATGGAATACCTGATCAAAGGCCAGGAATACCTGTTCAATCTTGCGGGGCAGACCAGCCACATGGATTCCATGCACAACCCGCACACCGACCTCGACATCAATGCGGCAGCGCAGTTGTCGATTCTGGAGGCGTGCAAGAAACATAATCCGACCATCAAGATTGTCTTCGCCAGTACGCGCCAGCTGTACGGCAAGCCGGAATACCTGCCGGTCGACGAGGCGCATCCGATACGTCCGGTGGACGTCAACGGCATCAACAAGCTGGCCGGCGAGTGGTATCACATCCTTTACAACAACGTCTACGGCATCAAAGCCACGGCGTTGCGACTGACCAATACCTACGGTCCAGGTATGCGCGTCAAGGATGCGCGGCAGACCTTCCTGGGAATCTGGATGCGCAACCTGGTGGAAGGCAAGCCGATTCTCGTCTTTGGCGATGGCTTGCAGCTGCGGGATTTCAATTATGTCGACGACGTGGTCGATGCCTTGCTGCTCGCTGCGATCAGCGAAAATGCCAACGGCGAGATATTCAATCTGGGTAGCAGCGAAGTCGTCAACCTGAAGGATCTTGCTGCGCAACTGGGAAATATGCATCCCGGCGGCCGTTACGACATCGTCCCGTTCCCGCCGGAGCGCAAGGCAATTGATATCGGCGACTACTACAGCGACTTCGCGAAAATCAGGAACGCGCTCGGATGGACGCCGAAGATCGAACTTAAGCAGGGACTACGGTTATCGCTGGACTACTATCTCCAGCACCACAAGCACTATTGGGAGCAAGCGCAATGATCTTGATGAACGACTTCAAGGCCGAGCCGGAAGAATTGATTCGCCAGCAGTTGGCTGCGGCGGAGCGCGTATTGCGTTCCGGGTGGTACATCCTGGGCAAGGAAGTGAAAGACTTTGAGGCGAGCTGGGCCAGGCGCTGCGGCGTAGCCGACGCTGTGGGGGTCGCCAACGGCATGGATGCAATCGAGATCGGCATGCGCGCCCTGGGTATCGGCGCCGGCGATGAAGTGATCACCACGCCGATGACGGCGTTTGCAACCGTGCTGGCAATCCTGCGTGTAGGCGCCACACCGGTCCTGGCCGATATTGAGCCAGGCACCGGCCTGCTCAGCATCGACAGCGTCGCGCGATGCCTGTCGTCCAAGACCAGAGCTGTGTTGCTGGTGCATCTGTATGGCCAATTGCCCGATATGGATGCCTGGACGGATTTCTGCCGCAGCCGGAACATCCTGCTGCTGGAGGATTGCGCGCAAGCGCATCTGGCGGAATGGAACGGCCGTGTTGCGGGGTCTTATGGCGCCTTCGGCGCTTACAGTTTTTATCCGACGAAAAACCTGGGCGCCGTCGGCGATGCCGGTGCGTTGATCACCACCGATGCCGCGCTTGCCGAGCGCGCCAAAGTGATTCGCAATTATGGACAGAGCGAGCGCTATCATCATCCTGAAGTGGGCTTGAACAGCCGCCTGGATGAGCTACATGCGGCCATGTTGAGCGAGCGTTTGAAGTGGCTGGATGATTTTACCGAGAAGCGGCGCAACGTGGCGCGCCAGTACTACGAGCAGATTGCCAATCCGCAGATCACCGTGCTCGACAAGCCGTTGCAAGAGCGTAGCCATGTGCACCATCTGTTTGTCGTGCGATGCGCTGATCGCCAGCGCCTGGGCGCGCACCTGACGCAGGCCGGGATTGCCAATCTTTCGCATTATCCGATCCCGGTGCACAAACAGCCGCCGTGCGCAGATGTGCGCCTTGATCCGGCGGGATTGGCCGCGGTCGAACAGCATGCGGCGACGTGCCTGTCGATTCCCTGTCATCCGCAGATGTCGCAATCGGACGTCGCGAAGGTCGTTGAGGCGGTGAATGCATTTCACTGAAGACAAAGAGTGCTTCGTCACGCTGTTCGACAGCAAATATCTTCCGATGGGAATGTGTTTGCATCAGTCGCTGATGGAGCACGCCCAGCCGTTTCATCTGTGGATTGTTTGCATGGACGATCTGGCAGTGACGCAATTGCGCCAATTGAATTTGCCGCATGTCACTTTGCTCCCTTTGGCGGAGGTGGAAACAGACGCGCTTCTGGGCGTCAAGCCCGGCCGCTCAAGAGGAGAGTACTGCTGGACGCTGACGCCCTTTACTCCGCAATTCGTCTTCGATCGCGAGCCCGCCGCCCAGCGGGTGACCTATCTTGACGCCGACCTTTTCTTTTTCGACAGGCCGTCGATCTTGCTCGAGGAGTTTGCGCGCAGCGGCAAGGATGTATTGATCACACCGCATGCGTACTCCCCCGAATACGATCAATCGGAAACCAGCGGTATTTTTTGCGTGCAGTTCATGAGTTTTCGGCGCACCGAAGGCGGCCTGGCTGTGATGCGGTGGTGGCAGGAGCGTTGCGTCGAATGGTGTTTTGCGCGATTCGAGGATGGCAAATTCGGCGACCAGAAATATCTGGACGACTGGCCGCAGCGCTTTCCCGATCAGGTCCATGTGCTCAGGCAGGTTGAGAAAACATGGGCGCCTTGGAACGTCAGGCGCTTCCTCGCCGAAGATGGCGCAGCGAAGCCGGTGCTCTACCATTTCCATTCCCTGAAGATTCAGTCGCCCAGCAGGATTCATCTGTACGGCGGTTATCGCATCGGCGCGGGAAGATGGCTTTATGATCGCTATCTCGATGCCATGATCGGCGTGTACGGCGTGCTGCGGCAGCATCGGATGCCCATTCCGTTCATCGCTCCGGTCGTTCAGCGCTTCCAGTGGTTGCGCAATCTCAAGCACTGGCTGCTGAGGACATCGACCTATCACCATATGGCGGATCACAATCGCTGACGTTGGATCGCATAAGCGTCAGAAAAGTAAAATAATATGCTCAAACGCAGCCCGGCCGGACCGGGTGAGGTTGAGCAGACGTGGACGGGAGCAAAGGTGCTAAGACATTTCATGAATTTTTTATTATGGTGCCTGCCTCCATCACGGATGTTTTCGTTCAGAAATTTCTGTTTGCGGCTGGGCAACGTGCAACTGGGGCAGGATGTATCGGTCTGCGGACGGGGCTGGATTTATGGCCGGGGCCGGCTGGAGATCGGCGATGCAACATGGCTGAGTCCCGGCGTCGTTTTCTATACGCATGCCGATGTCGCCATCGCAATCGGGAGCCGCTGCGATATCGGGCCGGCGGTAGAGTTTGTCACCGGCAGCCATGAAATCGGCGATGCAAATCGTCGCGCCGGACAAGGTACGGCGGCGGGCATTGTGGTTGGTGATGGTTGCTGGATCGGCTCCGGCGCCAGAGTACTGGGAGGGGTCAGCATCGGCAATGGCGCCGTCGTCGCCGCCGGCGCAGTTGTCACGCGCGATGTCCCCGCCAATGTATTGGTGGCCGGCGTGCCTGCCCGGGTCAAGAAAGAGCTCGCGTGAACCGGCATCGTTTCTTTTTTGTCTGCAATGCGTTTGACGACCGCACGCGTACTGAACGCGGGATCGTGACCGACAGTCCAGCCGCTTCCCGCAAAATCTTCAAACTTTCGGGCGCCTTGCGCAAGACCGGCGTGCGTGCGACCGTTATCAGCATGGGGCGCGGCAAGCAGAACGGCAGCCGTGCTTACTTTCCGGGAAAGATTGCGCGCGTCGACGGCGTCCCTGTCATCTATCTGCCGTTCATTCATTTTCCCGTCTTGTCGGAGTTGCTGTCGCTGCTGGCGTTCTTGCCGGTCATCTGGCGTTTGCGCCGCAAGCCGGGGAAGAAAACCGCACTTTTCTATAATCGGCTCAGCGCCTATTTGCCCGCGCTCTGGCTGTCCCGCTTGCTGAACTTCAATACGGCGCTTGATCTGGAAGACGGCGCGACCACCGTGCAAGGCATGTCGCTGCAGGCGCTCAAGGCCCGGCTGTTGCAGCGGGTGTTCGACGCGTGCTGCACCGGCGGCGCTTTGCTCGCCTGCGATGCCCTGGCGGATACCACCAGTTTGAGGCCAGTCCAGTCATGTTATGGAACCGCGGATATTGCGCTTCCAAAAGAGGAATGGATGACGGCATCGTCTACCTTCCTGTTCGGGGGGACGGTGTCGGCAGATACCGGGGGGCTGATGCTGATCAGCGCCATCAAAAAAATCCGCGCAACCGCACCGCCTTGGGCATCGCGCATGTGCATAGAAGTCACCGGAAAAGGCGATTGCCTGGAATTGCTGAAAGAGCTGTCGCACGACGAGACTGCGCCGACGGTGACGGTGCATGGTCGCACGACCGACATGCAATATCGCCAGATCCTGGAGCGGGCGCGTGTCGGCCTGGCGCTCAAGCCCAACGAGGGCGCGCTTGCCAACACGACCTTCCCGTCCAAGGTGATCGAATTCGCAAGCAACGACATTTTGGTGTTGTCGACCGACATCAGCGACGTACGCAAGGTGCTGGGCGACGGCGCCGTATATCTCGAGAGGGACGATGCCGATTTGCTGATTGAGAAATTCCGCTGGATTGTCGAGAACGGCCCCGCCGCACGATCGATATCGCTGGTCGGCATGAAAGCGGCGGAAGCGGTTTGTTCGGAAGAGAACGTCGGCCGCATGCTCAATGCATTCCTGTTCCCGCAGCCGCCCGGGAGCATTGCGTGAAGATCGTCTGCTGGCATCCCGTGCTCACGGATCACCAATCCTATACCTGGGAAGCGTTGCAGCAGGCCGGCGTATCCGACTTGCAGATTTTTACGCTGGAAAAAGAACATGCCGAGCGGCAGGCGCAAGGATGGGTCAATCGTCATGCCGCAGCCATGCCCTCGGCCTTGATACCGCAGACAGGATGGTTCGGCTTTGCCTTGCGCCAGTTGCGGGAACGCCGGGACGCGGTGCATCTGTTCGGCAGTCCTTTCGAACGCCCGCGGTTGATGCTGGTGTTGCTGGCGGCATTGTGCATGAGGCGTCGCGTATGGCTCATTTCGGAACCGTACTCGCCCATTTCCACCGGCTATCAGAGTGATAATCTTCCTTTGGCAGGCAGGATCAAGGCGGCGCTGCGCCCCTTGGTCTACAAGATTTACGGGGCGCTTCTAAAGCGCCGCATTAACGGCATCTTGGCGATTTCGCCGCTCGCAGTCAGCCAGTACGCCGGGATCGGCATCGCGCCGGAAAAAATCTATCCGTTCGCCTACTTTGTTCCGCGCCTGCCAGATGTTCCGGCTCCGACGGCGGACCTCAACGCATCGCCGCTGCGCCTGATTTTCATCGGCACGCTGATCGCCCGAAAAGGGATTGACGTATTGCTGGATGCAATCGCTGCACTGCGGCAGGCCGGCGTGACCGTCCATCTGGACATTTACGGACCGGGCGACGGCGGGCGCTTCGATGAGCAAGACGCGTGCGTGCGCTATCGTGGAACGATTCCGTTTGGCGAGGCGCAGCGCGTGATCGCGGGATACGACTTTCTCGTACTGCCGAGTCGCTACGACGGCTGGGGTGTCGTCGTCAATGAGGCGCTGCTGGCAGGCGTCCCGGTCATTGGCAGCGACGCGGCAGGCGCCTCGGCTGTCGTGCGCAAATGGCGCTGCGGGCGTGTGTTTGCCAATGGCGACGCCGGCGCCTTGGCCGGCATACTGCGCGATCTGTCTGCGGATGGAACCGATCGCACCGTGCTGAAAGAGGCCGCGCGCTGCGCGGGAGATGCGCTTGATCCGCATGTCGCCGGCCGTTATCTGTTCGCAATTCTTGCCGGCGACGGCAAAGGCTCTGCACCACAATCTGAATGCCCTTGGTATGACATCTGATCCTGTTCCTCATTCGCCCGCGTCGCCGCAACCGGCAAGGATCCACTTGACCAACGTGGTCGGTCTGGGCGCCGTGCAGTTGCTGAAATCATTGCTGCCGCATCTCGAAGCGCAAGCGGATTTCAACGTCACCGACGTGTATCTGCCGGCCAAGGGCGATCTGGCTACTCATGTCGCGGTCAATCCGCTGACCGTCTCGCATCGGACAAGGCGCTTTCTGCCGAACGCCATATCGCGCGTGCTGGAATGTACTTCGTTCGGGTTTCGATATAGCGGTCAGGCGCCATTGCTGGTGATGGGCGATATACCGATTCGCTGCAAGACGCGTCAGACCGTATTTGTGCAGACCCCGTTGCTCACGGGGAGTGCCGGCACAGGGCAGCGCGCCGGCGCAATCAAGTATTGGATAGCAAGAAAACTATTCAAAAGCAATATTCGCTACGTCTCGCGCTTCGTGGTGCAGACGGAGGCGATGAAGATCAGCCTTGAGCAGACTTATCCTGAGATAGCGGGGCGTGTTCATATCGTCGGGCAGCCGCCTCCGGAATGGTTGTTGGCGGCGAACCTCAAACGCGACCGGCCCGTGGCCGACGTGCAGGACGGGATGCGCCTGTTTTATCCGGCAGCCCATTACCCGCACAAGAATCACAGTTTGCTCGGCCGGTTCGGCTCTTCGCCTGACCCGGACTGGACGGTCCGCCGGCTGACGCTGACGATCGCGCCGGATGCACATCCGAATCCGGCGCAGCCGTGGATACAATGCGTCGGTCGCCTGTCTGCGCAGCAGGTGCTGGACGCCTACAGGGAAGCGGATGCCTTGCTTTTTCTTTCGCAATCGGAGAGTCTGGGCTTCCCGCTGATCGAAGCCATGTGGATCGGTTTGCCGATTGTGTGTCCGGATTTGCCGTATGCACGCGTCTTGTGCGGCGATCAGGCGATCTATTTCGATCCTGCCGATGCAGAGTCATTGCGCGCCGCTATCGGCGATCTTCACCGCCGCCTGCAAGATGGCTGGTGGCCGAACTGGGAAAGCCGGCTTGCCGCCATCCCCTCCAATTGGGATGAAGTCGCACATCAGCTGCTGCAACTCGCCGCCGGCGAAGCATGACAGAGATCGTCCGTATCATTGATTGACTGCGTTTTTTAAAGGCATTGCCCAGTGAAAGTATCCATCATCACCGTTTGCTACAACAGCGAGAAGACGATCCGCGACACCATTCGCTCGGTGCTGTCGCAAGACCACGGCGACATCGAATATGTCATCGTCGACGGCGCATCCAGGGATGGCACCATGTCCATCGTCAACGAATACAAGGATCGTCTGGCGGTGGTCATCAGCGAACGCGACCAAGGCATTTACGATGCGATGAACAAGGGGATCGCTGCTGCATCAGGCGAGATCGTGGGAATTCTCAACTCCGACGATTTCTACGAAGGAAACCATGTCATCTCGGATATGGTGGCGGCTTTCAAGCGCGATCCGCAGCTGGATGTGGTGTTTGGCGACGTGGTGTTCGTGCAGCCTGAGCAGTTGGACCAGATTCGCCGGCACTACCGCGCAGGACATTTCCAAGCCTGGAAACTGCGTTTCGGCTGGATGCCGCCGCATCCGGGGACTTTCATCAAACGCGCTGCGTATGCGCGGGTCGGCGGCTACAGTCTGCAATACAAAATTGCGGCCGACTACGAGATGTTCGTGCGGCTGCTGCATGTGAACAAGTGCCGATACCAGTGGATCAACCGGGTCATCGTACGCATGCGGCTGGGCGGAGTAAGTACGGCAGGAATTAAAAGCAGCATTCTGCTCAATCAGGAAATCGTGCGGGCTTGCCGCGCCAACGGTCTGTACACCAACCTGTGCCTGGTGCTGTCCAAAATCCCCTTCAAGTTGACGGAACTGGTGCGCCGGCCCGCGCCGTAGCAAATGCGCGATGCCGGAAACAGGGGTGTGAGGCCTTTCTACAGGCGGTTTTTGA
>NZ_LFLU01000020.1 GCF_001189965.1 Herbaspirillum rhizosphaerae | reverse complement strand
CGCATGGCCTTGCGAACCGTAACCGATGATGGTCACGTTCTTGTTCTTGATCAGGGACAGGTCTGCGTCTTTGTCGTAAAAAACTTTCATGATTTTTCCTAATTTAATTAATTTTTAAAAATGGTGAATGCTGATTCGCCGCGTATCGACGATCAACGTCAATCAGACTTTGAGGATCCGTTCGCCGCGGCCGATGCCGGAGCCGCCGGTACGAACGGTCTCAAGAATCGCTGCACGGTCGATCGAGTCGATAAACGCGTCCAACTTACCCTTGTTGCCTGTCAATTCGATGGTGTAGGTTTTTTCAGTGACATCAATGATGCGACCGCGGAAGATATCCGCCGTACGCTTCATTTCTTCACGCTCCTTGCCCACGGCACGTACCTTGATCAGCATCAGTTCGCGCTCGATATGCGCGCCTTCAGTCAGATCCACGACCTTCACCACCTCGATCAGGCGGTTCAGGTGCTTGGTGATTTGTTCAATCACGTCGTCCGAGCCGCTAGTCACGATGGTCATGCGCGACAAGGTGGCGTCTTCGGTAGGTGCAACAGTCAGAGTCTCGATGTTATAGCCGCGTGCGGAGAACAGACCCACAACACGGGACAGAGCGCCGGCTTCGTTTTCCAGCAGTACAGAAACAATATGGCGCATGATTACAGATCCTCCGAACCCAAGAGCATTTCAGTCAAACCCTTACCCGCCTTGACCATGGGCCAGACGTTTTCGGTTTGATCCGTAATGAAGTTCATGAAGACCAGCTTGTCTTTCATGGCGAACGCTTCCTTGAGCGCACCGTCCACATCGCCCGGTTTCTCGATCTTCATGCCGACGTGACCATACGATTCCGCCAGTTTGGTGAAGTCGGGCAAGGAGTCCATGTACGACTCGGAGTAGCGCGAACCGTAATCGATTTGCTGCCACTGGCGAACCATGCCGAGGAAACGGTTGTTCAGCAGAATGATCTTTGGCGTCAGGTGGTATTGCTTGCAGGTCGCCAGCTCCTGGATGCACATCTGGATCGACGCTTCGCCGGTGATACAGGCGACAGTCGCGTCAGGATTGGCTTTTTGCACGCCCATGGCGTACGGCAAGCCGACACCCATGGTGCCCAGACCGCCGGAATTGATCCAGCGGCGCGGCTTGTCGAAGCCGTAGTACTGCGCCGCCCACATCTGATGCTGGCCGACGTCGGAGGTGATGAAAGCGTCGCCCTTGGTGATTTCCCACACGTTCTGGATCACGGCTTGCGGCTTGATGAACTCATCCGAGGTCGCGAACTTCAGGCAATCGCGCTCGCGCCACTTGTTGATCTGCTTCCACCAGTTGGCGACAGCAGGCGCATTCGGCTTGGTTTCGGATGCATCAAGCTGCGTCAGCAACTCTTGCAGCACGTCCTTGACGTTGCCGACGATAGGAATGTCGACCTTGACGCGCTTGGAAATCGACGATGGGTCGATGTCGATATGAATGATCTTGCGGGCGTTCGACGCAAAGTGCTTGGGGTTGCCGATCACGCGGTCGTCGAAGCGCGCGCCGATAGCGATCAGCACGTCGCTGTGCTGCATCGCCATGTTGGCTTCATACGTACCGTGCATGCCCGGCATGCCGACGAACTTGTCGCTGGTGGAACGGTACGCGCCCAGTCCCATCAGCGTGTTGGTACAAGGGAAGCCCAGGCGATCGACCAGCTTGTTCAGCTCGGGTGCGGCATTTGCCAGGATCACGCCGCCGCCGGTGTAGATCATCGGACGCTCTGCCGTCAGCAGCAACTGCAACGCCTTGCGGATCTGACCCGAGTGGCCCTTGTCGACCGGCTTGTACGAACGCATCTCCACGCTTTTCGGATAATCGTAAGCGCAGGTATGCATCGAGATGTCTTTGGGAATATCGACCAGCACCGGACCTGGACGGCCGGTTGTGGCGATATAGAATGCTTTCTTCATCGTCGCCGCAAGGTCTTTCACATCCTTCACCAGGAAGTTGTGCTTGACGCAGGGACGCGTGATGCCGACGGTGTCGCATTCCTGGAAAGCATCCTGACCGATGGCGGTCGAAGGCACCTGGCCGGAAATCACGATCATCGGGATCGAATCCATGTACGCGGTCGCCAGACCGGTCACCGCATTGGTGACGCCGGGACCGGAAGTCACGATGCAGACGCCGACTTTTTCGGAGCTGCGCGAATAGGCATCCGCTGCATGCACCGCAGCCTGCTCGTGGCGTACCAGGATATGTTGGAATTTGTCTTGCTTGAAGATAGCGTCGTAAATATAAAGAACGGCGCCACCGGGATAGCCGAAGACGTGCTCAACGCCCTCTTCAGCCAGGCAACGGACGAGTATCTCCGCACCGGTGAGGTTTTCTGCACTCATTACTACTTCCTTTCAAGGTCCATTGGAGATTGATCGGATGTTCTCTCCTGACGAAATCGCACTGGTCGACTTGCTTCCTCCGGCATCCCTTCTTTGTGCGGTCACGTCATTTCTGCGCCCCAACCGTAGTGGGGTTCAAAATGCCGCTCAGCGCGACTCGTTCAGCCTTGGTGCAAGTACACCGTTACGAATTTCTCGCGCTTGTGGCGCGGGTTAGAACAAACAGCTTTTCAATAAAGCGCGTCTTTGACAATCGCTACATTATGCGTAGCCACGGTAAAGACCATAGAACTTCATGTTGATGAAGCGGACTGACACGTTAATGCGTCGCATCATTTTGGTCAAGCGAATTTCTTTGAACAAGCCGCAAAACCGCCGGGAAATTGCGGATTTCCTATAAACACCACCACAAACAAGGGCTTTTTTGCTAGCATGCGCTCTTGTTACAAATCCGTACATTCGACCAACATGTCGGAAATGCATTCGATTCATCTATTCCCGGCTGCACATCCACAAGCCGCATTGCATGGCAACTGACAAAGAACTCTCCGATTTTCTCGAAAATGTCGAACGCCGCGCCTTCAAACAGGCCGTCTACGCCGTGCGCAAAGATGAAGCCGCGCTCGACATCGTCCAGGATGCGATGATCAAGCTGGCCGAGAAATATGGCGACAAGCCGGCCAATGAACTCCCCCTCCTGTTTCAACGCATCCTGCAAAATACCATCCACGATTTCTTCCGCCGGGAAAAGGTCCGCACCACCTGGGTCAGCCTGTTCTCCAGTATCGGCCGCGATACCGAGAGCCAGGAAGACTTTGACCTGCTGGAAAGCTATGAAGCGGAAGAAGGCACGGAAGCAGCGGAGTCCAGCGCAGACAAGGTTGAACGCGAACAAACGCTCGCATTGATTGACGCCGAAGTACAAAAACTCCCGACTCGTCAACGCGAAGCTTTCCTCATGCGTTACTGGCAAGACATGGATGTCGCAGAAACGGCTGCTGCAATGGGATGTTCCGAAGGCAGCGTCAAAACCCACTGTTCTCGCGCCACACACGCCCTGGCTCAAGCACTCCGGGCTAAAGGAATCACATTATGAACAACAAAGAACTGCAATTTGCCTACCGGGTAAAGCGTGCTCTGGATGCCAATCTGGAACACTTGCCCGAATCCACCACGCAAAGCCTGGCTGAAGCACGCCGCGTTGCGCTTGCCCGCAAGAAAAAAGCCGCTCCGGTTCGCGCCGTAGTGCCGCAGTTTGCATTGGCCGGCGCCATGGGCGGCAGCTTCCGCGAGCCGCAATCGTTCGCCTGGCTCGGCCGCCTGGGCGTCGCCATTCCCTTGCTGGCCGGCGTCATGCTGTTTGCCGGCCTGTACGAGCACGAACACAAGCAACGCATCAGCGAACTGGCTGAAATCGATGCCGGCGTGCTGTCGGATGAATTGCCGCTGTCGGCCTATCTTGATCACGGTTTCAACGCCTATCTGGCGCAGCAAGGCGAATAATTGATGGTGCGTATCCGGACTTCAATGAGCAACGCAACACGCAAGATCCTGAACCTTCCTGTTGCGATTGTCGCCCTGCTTGCCTGCCTGGCCGGCGCCACGGCTCTGGCTCAAGGCCCCTCTCCGGCACCGGCAGCAACAACTGCACCGTCAGCGTCGCAACCTACTCCATCGAAGGTTGCAAGAAAACCCGATTCCAAACCGACCTGGACCGAACTCAACCCGGCGCAACAGCATGCGCTGGCGCCTTTGGCCGGCGAATGGAACAAAATGTCCTTCAGCAGCAAGGAAAAGTGGCTGGTCATCGGCAACAAATTCGCCTCCATGAGCCAGCCCGAACAAGACCGCATTCAGGAGCGCATGCGCGACTGGGTCAAACTGACTCCTGTGCAGCGCCGCTCGGTTCGCGAAAGCTATACCCGCGCCAAGAAGCTGGACGCCGACAAGAAATCGGCCCAGTGGAAGGAATACCAGCAATTGTCGGAAGAACAGAAGAAGAAACTGTCGCAAGCCAAACTGCCGAAGCATGTTGCCGCCTTGCCTGCAACGCAAAGCAAGGCCGCACCGACGATCCAGCTGCCGCAGGAAGCGCTTGAACAAACCTTGGTGCCGCAGCCGGCAGCCGCTCCGCCAGTGGCTGCACCGGCGCCGGTCGACGCAAAATAAACTGAACTGCAGCCCGCACGAAGCATTCCGGGCACGAACGTAAAATGCCATGTCCGCGCAAGAACGCCGGCATGGCATTTTTTCATGGCGAACACAAATGACGCCGCGTATGATGAGCCCCTTATGCCGCCTGGCGCAGCGCCCATCCGGCTGCCCGCCAGATTGATCATCAAGAGAAGAGACTGCCTTGAGCGCCACATTGCACAGCACATCGAACCAGACATCGCAGACCATGCCCACGCCCTCCCTTCGACGCCGCCTGTGCAGCATGCTGTACGAAGCCATGCTGCTGTTCGGCGTGCTGTTCATTTCGGCATGGCTGTTTTCCACCCTGCTCCAGCAACGCCATGCCCTGTACCTGCGTCACGCGCTGGAGAGCTGGCTGTTCGTCATCCTGGGGCTGTATTTCATCTGGTTCTGGACCCACGGCGGCCAGACGCTGGCGATGAAAACCTGGCGCATACGCCTGGTCGGCGCTGACGGCTTGCCGGTCGGCGCGCTGCGTGCGCTGGCCCGTTTCCTGCTGAGCTGGCTGTGGTTCATTCCCGGCCTGGCGCTGGCCTGGGCCCTGGGCGCAAAAAACTGGATGCTGGTGGGGGTTCCCGTCGCCAACCTGGTCATTTGGGCGGCACTGGCCTATCTCGACCCGCAGCGCCAATTCCTGCACGACAGGATTGCCGGCACGCGCCTCGTCGATCTGAATCCCCGGAAAAAGAAACAATAAGGACACACTGAAACAAAACGGTCATGCAATCCTGTTACGCTAGCCGTTTTGCTCATCTTCACGAGGCCGCCGCTGCATGATCGCCCGCATCGCCAGAACCTTGCTGCTCACCCAATTTGGCGTTGGCATTCTGTTCTATCTCCTGCTCGTCAAGCTGCACGTCACCAACGTTCCTCTTGCGATCGTCTTCAGCATCGCGCTGGTCGCAGCGTTCCGCGCGTCCATCACGGCCAACAGTTTCTTCCTGACCTGGCCGTACCGCGCCAAGTCCGCCCATACGCCGGAGCTGACCTGGCCGGGCATTTTCAGGTTATTTGCCGGCGAATACTGCGCCACCATGGTGTGCTCTTCCTGGGGCATGCCTTTCCAGCGTTTCGACAAACGCATCTTCACCGACACCACATCCCTGCCGGTCTTGCTGATTCACGGCTACGGCTGCAACAGCGGCTACTGGCACTGGATGAGCCAGGCGCTCAGCGAGGCCCACATCACGCACTACGCGGTCGACATGGAGCCGGTGTTCGGCAGCATCGACGGCTATGCGCCCATCGTGCACGAAGCCGTGCAGCGCCTGGTCACCGAAAGCGGCCAGGACAAGATCGTCATCGTCGCGCATAGCATGGGCGGCCTGGCGGCGCGCGCCTATCTGCGCGACCACGGCCATACCAATATCGCCAAAGTCATCACCCTTGGCACGCCGCATCACGGCACCACCATCGCCAACTTCGGCATCGGCATCAATTGCGGCGAAATGAACTGGCTAGGCCGTGCGGAAGAAGGCACCAGCAGCGAATGGCTGCACAAACTGGCCGCCACCGAAAACCCGGCGACGCGGGCGGTCATCCTGTCGATTTATTCGCATCACGACAACATCGTATCGCCGCAAATCTCGTCCCAATTGCCCGGTGCGGAAAACATTCCCATCAGCGGCATCGGCCACGTCGCCCTGGCGCTCGATCCGACCATCCAGGCGCTGGTCATCGAAGAGATCCACAAGGCCGACAAAATAAAAAACCCGCATGGAGAAATGCGGGTTTCCTGAACGATCCCGGCACGCCGCACAGGCGTATCGCGGGTCTGCGGACCTCTCTGCTTACTTCTTGGCGTCTTTGGCCGCGTCCTGAATCTGCTGGCCGGCGGCTTCGATCTTCTCTCCAGCCTTTTGCGTCAGGTCCTTGGCTTCGTCTTTGGCCTTGCTCATCGCCTGATCGAGTTTCTGACCGGCTTCGCTGGCCTTGTCCTGCGCCTTGTCGGCTGCCACGGCGGCCTGATCGCCGGCGTTCTTCACCGCGCTGTCGAGTTGCTTGCCCATCGTTTCCGCCGGGCCCGGAGTTTCTTCTTTCTTCTGGCAGGCGGACACCGCCAACGCCACCGCACCGATTGCCAACGCCGCGCCCATCAATTTAATCAATTTCATATTTACCCTTTCAAAATCAGAACCGCCCGACGGACGTGTGGAAAACATCCTGCGGCACGATAGCACGTTGCCCGAGCCCGTTTGCCTCAGACACCTCAAAAACGTAAAAATATCCTCCCGATGCACGCAAAGTTCGAACGCGCCATCGTTACACCATCAAGGCCAGTTCCTCCTCCGTAAAACCTGCGGCACGGCGCGCCTTCATGTTGAACGGGCCGCGCATCACCGGCGCCTTGAACGCCAGCGACAAGTCCGCAAACGTTGCAATCGGATCAAGACCGCGTTGCCTGCACAGCCAGCCATACCAGCGGTTGCCGATGGCGACGTGGCCGATTTCATCGCGCATGATGATGTCGAGAATCTCCGCCGCTGCCTGATCGCCTGCCTGCGCCAGCTTGTTGCGCACCGGCGGTGCGGCATCCAGCCCGCGCGCCTCCATCGTCCGCGGCACCAGCGCGATGCGGGCCAGGATATCCAGACGCGTTTTCTCGGCCATATCCCACAAGCTGTTGTGCGCCGGGAAATCGCCGTAGGCATGGCCCAGCACCTGCAAGTGGGCCTCCAGCAAGGAGAAGTGGTACGCCTCTTCGCTCGCGACCTGCAGCCAGTCGACATAAAACGCCTCCGGCATATCCGGAAAGCGCCAGATCACATCCAGCGCCAGATTGATTGCATTAAATTCAATATGCGCCAGCGCATGGATCATGGCGGCGCGTCCCTCATCCGTCACCATGGAACGATGCTTTACCTGCAACGGCGACACTAGTTCCGGCTGCTCAGGCCGGCCGGGAATAGCCGCGCCATCCGCCGACAAGGCGACCGCACGATCCAGCGCCAGGCCGCCCGCATGCCACGCGCTTGCCAGCGCCCGGACGTTGGCAACCTTGATGGCGCTCTCGGTCTGGAGCAGGCAATGCAGGGCTCCGGTACGCAATTCGGTCGCAATAAAAAGATTGTCGCCAGGCAAATTGGCGCTCAAGGGCTGGTTCAAAGGTGAATTCATACAAGCAGCGGTAAAATGACGGGTTGATGCAACACAGTCCGTCCCAATATGGATGTCTGTGTTCTCGATTAACCGAGGAGACAATTTTATTATGGCAATTTACAAGTTGGAACAAGACACGCCGGAAATCGCGGAAACCGCCTACGTCGCCGAGTCGGCCGTCGTGGTCGGCAAGGTCAGGCTCGAAGAGCACGCCAGCGTCTGGTTCAACGTCAGTATCCGTGGCGACAATGAATTAATCACCATCGGTGAAAACAGCAACGTTCAGGAGGGTGCAGTATTGCACACTGACGTCGGTTACCCGATGCATATCGGCAAGAACGTTACCGTCGGTCACCAGGCCATGCTGCACGGCTGCACCATCGGCGAAGGCGCACTGATCGGCATTCAGGCCATCGTGCTCAACGGCGCCAAAATCGGCAAGAACAGCCTGGTCGGCGCCGGCGCGCTGGTTACCGAAGGCAAGGAGTTTCCGGACAACTCGCTGATCATCGGTTCGCCTGCCAAAGCCGTGCGCACCCTGACGGAAGAAGACATCGCCCGCATGCGCGCCGGCACCGACGGTTACGTCGAACGCGCGCAATTGTTCAAAACCAGTCTCAAACGCATCGCCTGACGCGTCATTAAAACAAGGCA
The DNA here is from genome assembly GCF_001189965.1 of Herbaspirillum rhizosphaerae. Classification (GTDB taxonomy): domain Bacteria; phylum Pseudomonadota; class Gammaproteobacteria; order Burkholderiales; family Burkholderiaceae_D; genus Herbaspirillum; species Herbaspirillum rhizosphaerae. The sequence goes on along the minus strand of NZ_LFLU01000020.1, from coordinate 83,091 downwards.
AGCAGCACGACGCGGCCTCAGCCGCCTCTCGTGGGCATCAGCAAGCAATAGAAAGAAACAATGAAAGATACGCTGCAAAAATTCATGGTTGAAGACGCACCGGTTCGCGGGGAGCTGGTGGAAATTTCTGCGACCTGGCAACAGATCCTGGCGCGCCGCGACTATCCGATCGCGGTGAAAACGCTGCTCGGCGAAATGCTGTCGGCCGCTGCGCTGCTGTCGGCCAATCTCAAATTCAACGGCATGATCGTCATGCAGATCCACGGCGACGGTCCGGTCAAACTGCTGGTGGTTGAGTGCGACTCCGAGTTGCGCCTGCGCGCCACCGCCAAAGTCGTCGAAGGCGCAGAAGTGCCGGAAGACGCCACGCTGGAGCAGCTGGTCAACGCCAACGGAGACGGCCGTTTTGCCATCACGCTCGATCCGAAGGACAAGATGCCCGGCCAGCAGGCCTATCAAGGCATCGTGCCGCTGGACGGCGACAACATCGCGACCGTCATCGAAAACTACATGCTGCGTTCCGAACAACTCGACACCAAGCTGTGGCTGGCCGCCAACGGCGAAGTTGCGCGCGGCGTACTGCTGCAAAAACTGCCGACACAGGGCGGCAAAAACGCGCCTGCGGAAGAACTGGAAACCTGGAATCGCCTCTCCATGCTCGGCAACACCTTGCGCAACGAAGAGCTCCTGAACACCGATATCGAAACGCTGATGCGCCGCCTGTTCTGGGAAGAATCCATTCGCGTTTTCGAACCGGAGCATCCTGAATTCCACTGCTCCTGCTCGCGCGAAAAAGTTGGCAGCATGCTGAAAATGCTGGGCCAAGCAGAGATTGAAGATGCGCTGGCAAGCCAGGAAAAACTGGGCATCAGCTGCGACTTCTGCGGTCAGCACTACGAGTTCGACGCGGTGGATTGCGCCCACTTGTTCCTGCCTGAAACACCTGCCGACGCCGTGCCGCACACTGACACACGCCATTGATTTCTACGGCGCGGCCTGTTTCTCCCTGTAGTGCCTGCCTCACCGACGCTGGGTCCTGACGAAAGTCAGGACCCAGCGTCTTTCGTTCCGCACACACCGTCCCTCGTCACCGGACACGCCACTGTGTCCCAGCGTTCGCTGGGACGACAGCCCGGAAATGATTTACGGACAGAGCGCGCAGCAGACTCCGCCAGAAAAAAATCAGGCCTGAGCCGGCGCCAGCAAGGCCAGTTGCGCCGCATCGAGATAGCACCACTCGCCCTCTTCCAGCTCCAGCGCATCCAGTTGCAAACCGCCGATGGCGACGCGGCGCAAGGCGCTGCAATGATTGCCGGCCGCGGCCAGCATGCGTTTGACCTGATGGTATTTGCCCTGCTCCAGCACGATCTCGAGCAGATGCGTATCGAGCTTGCGGCACGTCACCGCAGCCAAAGGGGCGGGCTCGTCGTGCAGCTGCACGCCGCCCAGCAACTGCGCAATCAACTCATCCGTAACCGCATCGTGCGTGGTTGCCGCATAGACTTTCGGCACATGGCGTTTGGGCGAGGATTGCGCATGGATGAACGAGCCGTCATCCGACATCAGCAGCAAGCCGGTGGTGTCATGATCCAGCCTGCCGACCGGCTGCACGTCGCGCCAGGAAAACTGCTCCGGCAAAATCGTCAGCACGCCCGGATGATGGCTGGGCTTGCGCGAGCATTCGAAATTGGCCGGTTTGTTCAGCGCGATATAAACGTGTTCGCGATAAGTCCACTCTTCCTCGAACAGCGTAAAAACCAGACCTTCGGTATCCGGCGTCAAACGATAATCATCGACCACTTCGCCGTTGATGGCGACTTCGCCGTCTTCGATCAGCGAGCGGCAATATTTGCGCGATCCGAAACCTTGCGATTGCAGGATGCGATCCAGACTCAACTTGCTCATTCCTTGGGCTTTCTTTCTTGTTTGGGTGTCAGAATCTGGCGGGCGATGCCGCGCAGGATATTGACCTCTTCGGTTTCCAGCTGCGTGCGCGAAAACAAACGCTTCAGGCGCGGCATCAGTTTCTTGGGGCTGTCGGGCTTGAGGAATTCAATGGCCACCAGTGCTTCTTCCAGGTGCCGGAACATGCCCTCGATCTCCGCCACGCCGGCCATTTCGCCCTGAAAGCCGATATCGGTCGCCTGCTTGCGATCGCCCAGCTCCGCCATGCGAAACTCATAGGCCAGCACCTGTACCGCCTGCGCCAGATTGAGCGACGAATAGTCGGGATTGGCCGGAATATTGATCAAGACGTTGCATTTCTGCACCAGCTCATTGGGCAAACCGAAGCGCTCGTTGCCGAAGATCAGCGCGGCCTTCAGACCGGTGTCGCCGGCGACCTGTTCAGCGATCGCGCGCGGCGTCACCACCGGCGGCGAAAACTCGCGCAGGCGGGCACTGATCGCAGCGGCAAAGTTGCAATCCTGCAGCGCCTCCTCGATGCTAGCCACGATGCGGGCGCCGGACAAGACGTCCTGCGCGCCGCTGGCGAAAGCGACCGCAGCCTCCTCCTGCACTGCATTGGGAAACCGCGGATTGATCAGCACCAGCTCGCCGAACCCCATGGTCTTGATGGCGCGGGCAGCCGCGCCGATGTTGCCTGGACTGCTGGTTTCCACCAACACGAAACGCAGGCGCTTGAAAACAGAATTATCGATTTTGGGCGTGTTCATTTAAAATAGCGGTATTCGCACGCCCGAAAACCTCGTAAGCCAGCCCAAAAACAGGCTCGGCAATGCCATTTTGATGTTAAATTGGCAATTCTCGGACGGTGCACCGCTCATTAATTTCATTGTTGTGCAACTTCTCCCGACGGTAACGAAACCGACGGCGAAGACGCCATTTTAACGGAACCCTCAGGATGCTTATCCCCCCAATGCTCAATACGGCGATCAAGGCTGCCCGCCGCGCCGCCGCCGTCATCAATCGCGCGTCCTTCGACGTCTCCCTGCTCAAGGTCACCAAGAAGCAGCACAACGACTTCGTCACCGAAGTAGACAAGGCAGCGGAAGACGCCATCATTGAGGTCCTGAAGACCGCTTATCCCGACCACGCCATCCTGGCGGAAGAGTCCGGCGCATCGGCCAACCTGCACGACGAAAATGAAAACGTCTGGATCATCGATCCGCTCGACGGCACCACCAACTTCATCCACGGCTTCCCGCAATATTGCGTCTCGATCGCGCTGCAACAGCGCGGCATCATCACGCAAGCCGTGGTCTACGACCCTACCCGCAACGACCTGTTCACCGCCTCCAAAGGCGCCGGCGCCTACCTGAACGAAAAGCGCATCCGCGTCAGCAAGCGCGACAAGATCGCCGACGGCCTGATCGGCACCGGCTTCCCGTTCCGCGACATGGACGGTTTGAACGAATACATGAAGATGTTCAAGATCATGACCGAAAGCTGCGCCGGCCTGCGCCGTCCGGGCGCCGCTGCGCTGGACCTGGCCTACGTCGCCGCCGGCCGTCTCGACGGCTTCTTCGAAAAAGGCCTGAAGCCCTGGGACATCGCCGCCGGTTCGCTGCTGGTGACGGAAGCAGGCGGCATCGTCGGCACCTTCAAGGGCGAAGCCGATTACCTGTACAAGGGCGACGTCCTGGCCGGCAATCCAAAGATTTTCTCGCAGCAAGTCAATTTGCTGTCCGAATTCGCATAAGATTCAGACTTCAGTTCAGCATAACAATCCGGTCGGAGAGCCGGAGCAGTCACCAAGTCACGCCAGGGAGGCGCTGCGATTCAATTCGATTTGCAGCACTTCCCAGCCACCCAAGGAGACGAGCATGGCAGTCAATCCCATTCCCGAAGGCTATAGCAGCGTCACGCCTTACCTGATCGTTTCCGACACCGCCAGCGCCATTGCGTTTTACGAAAAAGCCTTCGGCGCGACCGAAGTCATGCGCCTCGACGGCCCCCACAACAAAATCTGGCACGCTGAAATCCAGATCGGCAACGCCCGCGTCATGCTGGCCGACGAGTTCATCGAAATGGGTATCCATTGCCCCAAGACGCTGGGCGGCGCCGGCGTCAGCATGCTGATCTACGTCGACGACGTCGACACCGTCTTCAGCCAGGCCATCGCCATGGGCGCCGCCAAACTGCGCGCCGTGCAGGACCAGTTCTACGGCGACCGCTCCGGCATGCTGCGCGATCCTTACGGCCACATCTGGTCGATCGCCACGCACAAGGAAGACCTGTCCAACGAAGAAATCCGCAGCCGCTCGCAAGCGCTGCTCAAGAAGTGCAAACCCACTCCAGCCTAAGCGCCCTGCTCCATGCCATTTGTCACCAGCGCCGGCCGGCGCATCCATTATGAAATCAGCGGCGCAGGTCCTGACCTGCTCCTGCACCACGGCTTCACCAGCAGTTCGCAAGCCTGGCGTTTTTTCGGTTTCACCGATGTCTTGCAGCAACACTATCGCGTCATCGCCATCGATGCCCTCGGCCATGGCCTGAGCGACAAGCCGCACGACACCAACGCCTACACCCTGCAGCAGCGCACCGAAGACGTGGTCGCGATACTCGACCACCTCGCCATCGACAAGGTCAACTACTGCGGCTACTCGCTGGGCGGCTGGGTCGGTTACGGCATGGTGCGCCATGCGCGGCAGCGCCTGCGCTCGCTGATCCTCGGCGCGGCACATCCTTATGCCGACACCAGTTGGAACGTCTTCAAAGGACTCGACGGCACCGACCCGGCAGCCTTCATCAACGCCTTCGAGTCGGTGCTCAACGAGCGGATTTCCGCCGAAGTAAAGATGATGATCCGCGCCAACGACTTGCAGGCGCTGGCGGCAGCGGCGCAACAGCAGCGCGCTTCAATGGAAGAATTGCTGCCGCTGATCGACATGCCCTGCCTGATGTTTTGCGGCGACGCCGATGCGCGCCATGCCGCAGTGAAGCGCTGCACCGAATTGCTGCAGCGCGCCTCCTTCGTCTCGTTGCCGGGCGTGACGCATTTCGGCGGACTGATGCAGAGCAAGCTGGTGTTGCCGCCGGTGCTGGATTTTCTGGCTACACAGTCAGGCTGATTTACCGATCAGATTATTTCAACTTATGCACGATACGGCCGGCGACTTGTTCGCCGGCTTTTTCATCGCTGTCGAACTGCTCACGCGCACGCTGCAAATCGCTGTGATGACGTTCTGCCCAATTGTCCAGAGCGATCAGCGTCTCGCTCAGCGATTCGCCCAGCGGGCTTAATTCGTACTCCACGTGCGGCGCCGCCGTCTCAAGATTGCAGCGCGTCACCAGGCCGTTGCGCTCCAGCTCTTTCAAGGTCTGCGTCAGCATTTTTTGCGAGATGCCTTCGATCTTGCGCAGCAAGGCATTGTTGCGCATCGGCCCTGCCGCCAGCGCAGGAAAAATCAGCAAGGCCCATTTGCTGCCGACCAGTTCCAGCGCCTTGCGCGACGGGCAGGCGAGGCTGTAAATATCGGTTTGCGGTTCTTCTGCGGAAATTTTGTTTGCCGGTTTCATGGTTACCAAAAAGTACGTACTTGTTGCGTGTTCAGCGCCTGCCTATGCTGAGCGCCTGTTCAATCGATTCTTCACGGAGAAACAAATGTCTTGGATTTACCTGTCTTTGGCAAGTGTAGTGGAAATTATCATGGCGATCGCGCTCAAGTATGCAAACGGCTGGACCAGGCTCACGCCCAGCCTGATCGGCATCGGCGCCGCGGCCTGCAGCGTGCTGTTCCTGACGCTGGCGATGCGCAACCTGCCGGCCGGCACCGCTTACGCCATCTGGACCGGCACCGGCTCGGTCGGCGTGGCGGTGTTGGGCATTTACCTGTTCAACGATGCCTTGTCGCCGTTGCGCCTGCTATGCATCGCCCTGATTATCGCCGGCACCATCGGCCTGCGCCTGCTGGACGCCTGAGCCACAGCTCAACAAGTCGCTCCCGCATTGTTCGCAAGACAACAAGAACAATGCCGGAGGCGACCGTCGCAAGCCGTCCTGCAACACCCGCCAAGATTTATCCGCTGCACAGCTGTTCACCTGTTATACTGCGCCCCGTGCGGCACATTCTCCAGTCAAAGTCCGCTGTCCTCCCGACGTTTCAATCCCGTTTGCCTGCGACTGGCGCCCACTGCGGCGACAGGCCGATATTTTTAAATTCCACTATGTCATTCTCATCTCTCGGTCTTTCCGAGGAAATCGTTCGTGCCGTAACCGAACAAGGCTATACCACGCCAACTCCGATTCAGACGCAAGCCGTTCCTGCAGTGCTCGCCGGCGGCGACTTGCTGGCAGGCGCGCAAACCGGTACGGGTAAAACCGCCGGTTTCACGCTGCCGCTGCTGCAACGCCTGTCGTCGGTCGAGCGCGTCAAGATCAACGGTCATGTGCCGATCCGCGCACTGATCCTGACCCCGACACGCGAACTGGCAGCGCAGGTTGAAGAAAGCGTCCGCCTGTACGGCAAGTATCTGCCGCTGACTTCCGCCTGCATCTTCGGCGGCGTCGGCATCAATCCGCAAATTCGCCAACTCAAGCAAGGCGTCGACATCCTGGTCGCGACACCGGGACGTCTGCTGGATCACATGCAGCAAAACACGGTCGACCTGCGCAATATCCAGGTCCTGATCCTGGACGAAGCCGACCGCATGCTCGACATGGGCTTCATCCGCGACATCAAGAAGATCCTCGCGATCCTGCCGAAGAAGCGCCAGAACCTGCTGTTCTCGGCCACCTTCTCCGACGAGATCAAGGCGCTGGCCGACGGCCTGCTGAATTCGCCTGCCATGATCGAAGTGGCGCGCCGCAACTCGACCGTCGAAGTGATCGGCCAAAAGATCCACCCGGTCGACCGCGACAAGAAGCATCCGATGCTGGCGCACCTGATCAACACGCACAAATGGACCCAAGTGCTGGTGTTCACCCGCACCAAGCACGGCGCCAACAAGCTGGTTGAACAACTGGAACGCGACGGCATCACCGCCATGGCGATCCACGGCAACAAGAGCCAGGCTGCCCGCACCCGCGCGCTGGCCGAGTTCAAGGACGGCAAGCTGCAAGCGCTGATCGCCACCGACATCGCCGCGCGCGGTATCGACATCGACCAGTTGCCGCACGTGGTCAACTATGATCTGCCGAACGTGCCGGAAGATTACGTCCACCGTATCGGCCGTACCGGCCGCGCCGGCGCAACCGGCTCTGCCGTGTCGCTGGTGTGCGTTGACGAGCGCGACATGCTGCACGACATCGAACGCTTCATCAAGCGCGAAATCCCGGTCGAAATCATTCCCGGTTTCGAGCCTGATCCTAAGGCCAAGCCGCAACCGATTCAACTGCGCAGCGGTGGTGGCGGCGGTCAGCGTCGCCAGGGCGGCGGCGGTGGCGGCGGTCGCTCGCAGCAGCCGAAGAAATCCGGCGGTGCAGGTCAAGGCCAAGGTCAGTCGCAATCGGCCAAGCCGCGTCAAGGCGGCCCTGCCAAGCCTCAAGGCCAGGGTCCTGCACAAAACCGCGGACCGGCTGCACGTCCGTCGGCAGCGACACATCGTTCGGGCGGTCGCGGCAGGTAAAATAGCTGCTTTCGACTAAACGGCAGAGGTATCGAAGTGGCAGAAATGATCGACGTCATCAAGGCTGATCTCAACAATCCGCGACATGGCGTCGCCATTCTCGACATGCTCGATGCCTATGCGTCCGATCTGATGGGCGGCGGCGAAGGCATCACCGATTTCGTCCGCGCCCATCTGATCGATGAATTGCGCAAGCGCCCTTCCGTGCATGTGTTCCTGGCGTTCGACGGCGACACGCCGGCCGGATTTGCCAATTGCATCGAAGGCTTTTCCAGCTTCGCCTGCAAGCCGCTGCTCAACATCCACGACTTTGCCGTTGCGCCTGCCTATCGCGGACGCGGCATTGCCAAACAGTTGATGCAGGCGGTCGAAGCCTGCGCACGCGAACTCGCCTGCTGCAAGATCACGCTGGAAGTCCTGGAAGGCAATACGGTCGCTCGCGCACTGTATGCAAGCAGCGGCTTCAGCGGATATGAACTGAATCCGACCACCGGCAAAGCCATCTTCATGCATCGCCTGCTGTAACGCTAAAGAACGTAAAAAAGCCCCGGACATCCGGGGCTTTTTCATTACGACGTTACGGAAACAGCAAGGCCTCAGGCCGCCAGCTTCTGCCCGCGCGACTTGCCCGAACTGAGATAGTCGGCAATCGAATCCTGCGTCACTTCCCCCAGATACATCCCTTCGGCGTCGATCACCGGCATCCAGCTGGCGCTGTGCTTGTACATCTTCGACAGCACCACGCGCAAATTCTCATCCGGCGCAGCGTTGAGCGTGAACGGCCTGACCTTGTCGCCGCTCACGCCCTGCACGCCGCGGATGTCGCGACGGCTGACGTAGCCGAGCGCGCGATTGTCGCTGTCGGTGATGGTCAGATAGCGTGCGTCCTGATCGTCCATCAGCGTCATCGCATCCTGCAACGGCAAGTCGGGACGCGCGGTCGCCGGCGTCGTTGCGGCATCCCCGGCGCGCACCAGCAGCAGGCGCTTCAGCGTGTGATCCTGGCCAACGAAGGCGCTGACGAAATCATCCTTGGGACGCGCCAGCAAGGTATCGGGATGATCGAACTGCACCAGCTTGCCGGCACGGAAAATCGCAACCTGATCGCCCAGCTTGATCGCTTCGTCGATGTCGTGGCTGACCATGATCACCGTCTTGTTGAGCTGGCGCTGCATCTGGAAAAATTCGTTCTGGATCGATTCGCGATTGATCGGATCGACCGCACCGAACGGTTCATCCATCAACAGCACCGGCGCATCCGCCGCCAGCGCGCGAATCACGCCGATGCGCTGCTGCTGGCCGCCCGACAGCTCGCGCGGATAACGCTTGAGGAATTTCGCCGGATCCAGCGCCACCATCGCCATCAACTCGGTCGCGCGCTCGCGGCAACGCTTCTTGTCCCAACCGAGCAGGCGCGGCACGATGGTGATGTTTTCTTCGATGGTCATGTTCGGGAACAACCCGATCTGCTGGATCACGTAACCGATGTGGCGGCGCAGGCTGACTTCGTCGATGCCGGTCGTGTCTTCGCCGTTCAACAATACGCGGCCCGATGTCGGCGCAATCAGCCGGTTGATCATTTTCAGGGTCGTGGTCTTGCCGCATCCGGACGGGCCGAGGAAAACGCAGATCTCGCCCTCGGCCACTTTCAGGCTGACGGAATCGACGGCCTTGACCTGATTGCCGTCTTTTTGCGTATAAGTTTTGCTGAGTTGGTCGAGTTCGATCATTTTTGCAGTCCTTTCGGTGTCAGAAGTCGTTGCAGGCCTTGCAGCAGCACGTCGGCGACAATCGCCAGCACGCTGATGAGCACGGCGCCCACAACCAGTTTTTGCATATTGCTTTGGCTGATCGCATGCAGGATCAGCACGCCCAGTCCACCCGCGCCGATCACGGCGGCAATCGCCATCACGCCGATGTTCATCACCACGGCCGTACGCACGCCGCCGAGAATCACCGGCACCGCCAGCGGCAGATCCACCATGCGCAGGCGCTGCCAGAAGGTCATGCCGATACCGATGCCGGCTTCCTGGATGCTGCTGTCGATGTTGTCGAGCGCAAGATAGGTGTTGCGCATGATCGGCAGCAGCGAGTACAGGAATACGGCAGTGATTGCCGGCAGCGGGCCGATGCCGGCGCCGAAGTGCGAGAACACCGGAATCATCAGCCCGAACAAGGCAATCGACGGCAAGGTCAGCACTACGGTGGCAAGCCCGAGCAAGGGCGTCGCCAGCCAGCGATGCCGCGTGATCGCGATGCCCAGCGGCACGCCGATGACGATGGCGAGACTGACGGCAATGCCGACCAGTTTCAGGTGTTGCAGCGTCAGGTTGAGGATGTTGTGCCAGTCGCTCGTGAGGTATTGGATCAGGTTCATGGCCGGCTCCTCAGATCAGACCCTGCTGCTGCAGGAATTCGGTGACGACCTTGCCCACCGGCTCCTGGTCGATGTCGACGCGCTTGTTCAGCTCGGTCATCTTGTCGGTGTCGATGGCGGCGGACAGCGCGTTGAGCTGCTCGGCCAGTTCGGGATTTTCTTCCAGCACTTCCTGGCGCACTACCGGCGTCGCCTTGTAAGGGGCGAAGTAAGCCTTGTTGTCTTCCAGCAGTTTGAGATTGAAACCCTTGATGCGGCCGTCCGACGAATACGTCAGCCCGGCATACAGCTGCTCGTTGCGCAAGGCGGTGTAGACCAGACCCGGATCCATCTGCTTGACTTCGCTGCGGTTGAGCTGGAAGCCGTACAGTTTCTGCATCGGGTCGAGACCGTCGGGACGCGAGGCAAACTCGTAGTCGACGCCTATCAGGTTCGGCTTGCCGCCGGCCTGCTGTTCTTGCGTGATATGCCGGGCGAGATCTTCCAGCGTATTGATGCCCAGCGCATCGGCCAGTTTTTGCGGCATGGCGAAGGCATAGGTATTGTTGAGCGCGGATTCGTTGAGCCAGATCAGTCCGATTTTCTTGTCGAGCGTTTTGACGCGTTCGTAAGTCTCTTCGGCATCGAGTTTTTCATCGACGTGGTTGTAGACGATCAACGAGGTGCCGGTGTACTCCCAGACGATGTCGAGCTGATTGCTTTCCTGCGCCTTGCGCATGAGCGTCGAACCGAGGCCGTTCTTGAGATCGACGTCGTAGCCTTTGGCGCGCAGGTATTGCGCCGTCATCTGCGACAGGATCAGTTGCTCGGTAAAATTTTTTCCGCCGACAACCAGGCTGGCAGCCTGCGACTGCCCTGCGGCCAACAGACCCAACATCATGCCCAGCGCGGCAAAGGCGCGGGCGAAATATGGTTTGTTCATGGTGCGATTCCCCTTGATTGTTATGCCAGGCCTCGGCGCGACAGATACCAGTTGCTCAGCAGGCTGACCATCGCGTCCAGCAGCAAGGCCAGCAAGGCGGTGGCGGCAGCGCCCAGCAGCAACTGGCCATGGTTGTTCAGATAAATGCCGGGGAAGATCAGGCCGCCCAGGCTCTCGCCGCCGATCAGCATCGACAGTGGCGCGGTGCCGACGTTGATCACCAGCGCCGTGCGAATGCCGCCGACGATGATCGGCAAGGCGTTCGGCAGCTCCACGCGAAACAGCACCTGATAGGGTTTCATGCCGATGCCTTTGGCGGCTTCGCGCATGGCCGCCGGCACGTTCTTCAGGCCTTCGAAGGTATTGCGCACGATAGGCAGCAGCGACGCCAGCCACAAGGCGATGATGGACGGCCAGTTGCCGATGCCGAAAAAAGCCAGCGCCAACGCCAAGACGGCAATCGATGGAATCGTGTTGCCGATATTGAAGATCTGGATGAAATACTCGGCGCGACGCGCCACCGACGGTCTGCTGAGCAGGATGCCGGCCGGAATGCCGACTGCCATGGCCAGCAGCATCGACCACGCCACCAGCTGCAAATGCTTGCCGGTGTAGTAGATCAGGTCGCTGCGGTATTGAATGATCACGTCCATGCCGATCCATTGGATCAGGCCGGCGATGACGAGCACGGAAACGGCTGCGCCACCGATGACGTTGCGGAAACATCGCGTCATGGTTACCCCCTGTGTGGCCGCCATGGTCGAGATCAATGAAATGCCGATACCGAAACCGCGACAGCGCGTTTGACTATTTTTCGTGGTTCGCTTGCCCCCGCAGGGCAGATCGTTTGGATACGAACCGATGCCGCAAGAAGCGGCGATGAAATCGACGGCAGTGAAACAAAAGCTGCGCGATCGACGATTTATGCATCCCGGCCTGCAAGAAAAACAGCATGCCGGAGAACGAGACAACCCGTAGACGGGTCAGGAATTACTTAGTAGTTGAACAAGATTTGTCGCTGGGACAGCCATCACTATAACCGAATTGCTTAATGAAGTCTAGCAATGACATTTCAAGTAGTCATAACCACCAGATCTGTAGATATAAAAAAACCGGCTTTTATGCCGGTTTTTATTGGTGCGAAGTAATTTCTACGTCCGAAATCAGCCCAGTTTGTCCCGAGGCCGAACGACTCGCAAGCCTCATTTCAACGCGCCGAACACCTTGCCGATGATGGCGCTGCCGGCGCCGACAGGATCGCGGCGTATGGCTTTTTCTTCTTCGCCGATCATGTAGAACAAACCGTCAAGCGAACGCTGGGTGACATAGCCTTCGACGGTCGACTGCTCGCCCGACACCAGGCCGGTCTTCGCGACTTGCCCCATGGTGGAGTTGTACTTGGCCGAAAGGCCGTTTTGATCGGTAATTTTCTTGACGATGGGCAGGAATTTTTCGCCCAGCGGCGTCGAGGTCTTCTGGCGGAAGAAATCCGTCACCGAGGTGTCGCCGCCGGAGAGGATATTCTTCGCGTCCGTCACCGACATCGACTTGACCGCGTTGATCAGCAAAGGCTTGGCGAGCGGCACGGCGGACTCGGCGGCGCGATTCATCGACACCACCAGATCGTCCAGCTTCTGGCCCTGCCCGGTCATCTTCAGCAACGGCATCGCTTGTTGCAAAGGTCCCGGCAACTGAATCTTGACCTTGTCGTTGTTGAGGAAACCGTTCTCGACGCCGAGTTTGGAAACGGCGACGTTGGCGCCCTTTTCCAGCGCCGCTTTCAGGCCGCTGGTGGCATCCTGGTTGCTGATGTCCGACAGTGAGAAGGCAAACACCAGCGTGCTGCACAGGACCAGGCCCGCAGCGATGGCGCCGTGTTTGACCGGCTTGAAAGAGGAATGGAAAGAAGGCTTGAAAGGAATGCGAGGCATGGCGGCTCCGTAAAAAATGACCGTGCCATCATAATACGCGCCCTGCTCGCAAGGCCATCGCTGAATGTCGATTACATGTGGATTACATGTCGATTGAACGTCGATTTATTGGCACTCTACTTGCCGGTCGTCGCTTTACCGTGCGTCAGCTCCCGCCCCGCATTGTGCGGCAGGCGCCTGGTCACCGGCACCGACGCGACCGAGAACAAGCCCACCACCAGGAAGGCCGGCCAGAAGTCTGCCTCAACAATCGTGGCATGGCCTTGCACGTAATTGGAAATCTGCAGCACCAGACCGGCAATCGTCACGCCCATGCCCAGCGACAATTGCTGAACCACGCTGGCAAGACTGGTTGCACGTCCGGCATCGCGATTGCTGATGTCCGCGTAAGCAATCGAATTCAGGCAGGTGAATTGCAGCGAAGGGAAGAAGCCGCCCAGCAACACCGACAGCAGCATCACCAGATACGGCGTGTGCGAAGAGAACAGCCCGTACGACGCGATCGCCATCCCGGCGAATACCGCATTGAACATCAGCACCGTGCGAAAGCCGTAACGACGCAGCACCGTCGAGGCCAGCGCCTTCATGAACATGGCGCCGAATGCCGAGGCACAGGTAATCGTGCCGGCTTCAAACGGATTAAGCCCCAGCCCCTCCTGCAGCGCCAGCGGCAACAGGAAAGGCACAGCGCCCAGCCCGACGCGAAACAGCGAACCGCCCAGTACGCTGGCGCGCAGCGTCGGGATCTTCAGCAAGCGCAGGTCGAGCAAGGGATGCTCGACGCGCATCGCATGGCGGAAGTAAAAGTACAGGGCTATCGACCCGACCACGCACATGATGATCGGCCACTCTTGCGGTATCAGGTGATTGCCGATCAGCGAAAAGCCCAGCATCGCCACCCCGCCGCCGCAAGCGGTCAGCAGAAAGCCTTTCATATCGAGCGGCGCGGCGTCGGGCTCGCGGAAATTCTCGATATAGCGGCCGGCCAGATACAGGCCGAGGATGCACATCGGAATGTTGATCAGGAAGATCCAGCGCCAGTGGAAATAGGTCGTGATGAAACCGCCCAGCGGCGGCCCGATCACCGGCCCCAGCAAGGACGGCAGCGTCAGATAGCTGATCGCCTTGACCAGCTCGGCCTTGGATACGGAGCGGACGATGATGATGCGCCCCACCGGCACCATCATCGCGCCGCCGATGCCTTGCAAAAAGCGCGCGGCCACGAAGGTGAACAAGGTGTTGGACAAGGCGCACAGGATGGAGCCCGCCATGAAGGTGATCATCGCCGAGCGGAAAATCGTCTTTGCGCCAACCCGGTCCGCCACCCAGCCGGAAATCGGAATGAACACGCCGAGGCTGACCACATACGAGGTCAGGGCAAGTTTCAGGGTGATGGGATCCTGTCCAAGGTCGCGCGCCAGCGCGGGCAAGGAAGTGGCGATGACCGTGACGTCCATGTTTTCCATGAACAGCGCACAGCCGACAATGAGCGGAACGATAAGCGAGGGAGACACGTTGATGCGGTACGACTGGAAAGGGTTCGGGCTGTTTCGGCGGGCCTGGTTGCTGCTGCGGTGCTACCGGCCTCGCTTCTGACAGCCTTCTAAGGTCCGGCCAGTTTACACCACTTGCGCGTCCGGCGTTGCGGACAGGAAATTTTACTGACAAATCGTTGACGTTTTCGTTAAAACACAACAACGCCATTCATCTAAAAATCAACGAAAAGTCAGCGACAATTCAGCGGAAAAAGCGGCTCGGCGACATGCCGAAATGCTTCTTGAACATCGCCGCAAATGCACTCTGGCTGGTGTAGCCGTGGTCCAGCGCGACGTCGATGATCTTGTCGCCGCGCGCGAGATTTTCCAGCGCGAGCAACAACCTCGCCTGCTGTCGCCAGTGACTGAAGCGCATGCCGGTTTCACGCAAAAACAGACGGTGAAATGTGCGTGTGGCGATGCCCAGTTGTTCCGCATGCGCATCGATGGTCGCGGTCTCGTCCGGCTGTGCCATCAGCGCTTCGCAAATCCTGCGCAGGCCCGCATCTGCCGGCAGCGGCAGGTACAGCGGCAACACCGGCACCGACCGCAACTCGTGCACCAGAAGACGCAGCAAATGCCAGTCGCGCGTATCGGCATTGAGCTCGGGACCGATGCCGACCGCCGCCACGATCAGCTCGCGCAGCAAGGGTGGAATATCGAGCACGCAGCTCTGCTGCGGCAGGTTCGGCAGCTCCTGCATGTTGACGAACACCGTGCGCATCTTGACGTCGCCGCGCATGCGCACCTGATGATCGACTTCCGGCTGCAACCAGACGCCGCGCGTCGGCGGCACTACCCAGCGCCCCTCCGCCGTCTCCACCACCAGCACGCCTTCGATCGCATACAGCAACTGCGCGTAAGCATGACGGTGCGATTCGATGACATGGCCGTGCGGATAGTCGATCGCCAGCGCAGCGGCGGGAGCATTGGAGTCGATCAGGTGGTGGTAGTTGGAGGTATCCATGGGCATGCGCAAGAAAAATGGCGCCTGTCACTTTTGCAACAAGCGAAGGCATGTTAGCACGCGACGGACTTTTCGATTCCACGCAAGATGGCTCCTGTCGCCGGGATTACCGGCGTTCTTCACCAGCACACACGACACCACGCCAACGAGAACACCCATGCCACTGACTTCCTATCTCTATCCCTTCCTCGCCATCGTGCTCTGGGCGGGCAACGTCATTGTTTCAAAAATGGCGGCCTCCGCGATTGCGCCGACGGCCATCACCTTCTATCGCCTGATCCTGGTGCTGCTGTTGATGAGCCCCTTCATCATGCGGCCGCTGTGGCGCAATCGCGCGCAGATCCGCCGCCACTGGTGGCAACTCGCCATCTCCGGCCTGCTTGCCATGGCGCTGTTCCAGAGCCTGTCCTACCGCGCAGCGGAAACCACCACCGCCACCAACATGGCGATCGTCACTGCGCTGATTCCCCTGCTGACGGCGCTGCTGAGCGTGATCGTCCTCGGCGAAGCCATTACCTTCGGCATGGCTGTCGGCGGCGTGCTGTCGTTCACCGGCTTGCTGTATCTGGTCGGACATGGCGACATGAGCGCCGTCCTGCGTGATGGTGTACATCCGGGCGATGCGCTGATGCTGTTGGCGGCTTTGGGCTACGCCCTGTACGGCGTGCTGCTGCGCTTGTGGAAGATGAGCGTGCCGGTCTGGCAGGCGGTGTATATGCAAGCCGTCGCCGCACTCGTCCTGATGCTGCCGCAGTTCCTGTTGCTGCCTGCCGGGGCTGCCGCGCTTGACGCGCGCACGCTGCCGCTGATCGGCTATTCGGGCATCGGCTCATCGATACTGCTGTCCTTCCTGTGGATCGAGGGCGTCAAACGGCTCGGGCCGAACCGCTGCAGCATCTTCATCAATCTGCTGCCGGTATTGACGGCGCTGTTCGCCATCCTGTGGCTGCACGAATCCATGCAGGCATATCATCTGATCGGCGGCGGCATCAGCCTGGTCGGCGTCCTGCTCACGCAGCTGGTACAACGTCCGCTGTTCGGCGCGCGCATCGGTTATCGCTGATTCATCATTCATGCCGCCTCATGCGCCGCAGCATGTTTCATCGCTGCGACGCAGGGGCGCATTTGCCGGAACCATTGGCGTTTTTTCCTCCCCAAGAAACAAGACTGCGGCAGGCAAGCTGGTTACAATCGCCATGCCATCCGCCGCTTCGTCCCGCCAATTTCAACAAGAGGAAACTGCATGAACATGAATTCCGACGTCAGCACCGCCGCCCGCGCCAATCCCGGCTCCGGCATGCTCCACCACGACACGCACAGCAAGACCATCGGCTACCTGCTGTGGATTTTCGGTTTTACCGGTTCGCACCGTTTTTACTACGGCAAACCGATTACCGGCACCATCTGGTTCTTTACGCTGGGCTTGCTCGGCATCGGCTGGATCATCGACCTGTTCCTGATCCCCGGCATGGACAAGCAGGCCGATCAACGCTTCAGCGGCGGCAATATCAATTATTCGGTGGCGTGGCTGTTGCTGACCTTCCTCGGCTTCTTCGGCATCCATCGCATGTACATCGGCAAATGGATCACCGGTATCATTTATCTGTTCACCGGCGGTCTGTTTCTGATTGGCGTGCTCTATGATTTCTGGACACTGAACACCCAGGTCTCCGAACGCAATCACGCCGCCGGCCTGTCGTCCTGATGTCCTGATCATTCCTCCCTCACCCGCATGAACACGGCAAAGCGCGGAATCCCGCTATCGTTCACGCCACGATAGCGGTAAGTCACCAGACTGCCGACGGCCGGCGGATGACGCCGCTGCTCATCCGTCAGACCGCTGCCAAGCTTGAAGCGCAGCCCATCCGGCGTCTCCACCAGCAAGGCCCCCGCCATCCCCGTGTACTTTCCCTTTCCCGGCACGTGGCCGACCACGCGCGCCTCGGCGTCGTCATACGGTTTGAACTTGAGCAGATCGTCGTTGCGCCCGGCGCGGTACAGCGAAGCGCCGCGATGCAGCACCACGCCTTCGCCGCCTTGCGCCACAATCCGGTTCATCATTGCCTGCAAGGTCTCATGATCCGGCGCCCGGACCTGTTCGACGGCCTGCACCCATGGCAAACCCATCTTTTGCACGGTGCTGCGCAGTGCCGGCAGACGTTCATCGAAGGTTCCGGCATGGCCAGGCAAATCGAAGGCCATGAAGCGTATCTGCCGCCACGCCGCGTTATCTGGAAGCTGTTGCCGGACCGTCGACAGCGCATGCGAAAAACGTCCGCGGCCGGCCCACAATTCGCCGTCCATCGCCACTGCCGGCCAGCCTGCGACAAACCAATCCGGCGCATGGATCACTTCGCCGCCGCGCGTCAGAAGCTGATGCCCGTCCCAGTATGCGCGCACGCCGTCGAATTTTTCGCTGATCCAGTAATCGTCAAGGACGATGCCCGGCCGGTAGACATTGGCCAGCATGACAGGCGCACGCGCCGCTATCGCCTGAGAAGAATGAAATACAAAAAGGAGGAACAAAAACAGACGCAGAACATTGCCTGCAAACCGTGCGCAGACTTGCGCACGGCGATGCTTCATGTGATGCATGCGGGCTCCCGTGAGCCCTCCCTGTGGATGATGAATGGTTCCTGCGGCGCTTGTTCAGGCGATACGCTTCACGCTTTTTCTTTTTCAGGCTTTTCAATTTTCTCCGGCTTGAATCGCGTCACCAGGAGTTGATTGATTCTATTGCCTTCGATGTCGACAACTTCAAATTTGTAATCGGCGAACAGCGCAAAGTCGGTCTTCTTCGGAATTTTTCGCAGCATGTACATGATGAAACCGGCCAGCGTTTCGTATCCCATCGGGTTCGGATAGTCACTGATGGAGAGCGCGTTCATCACCTCGGCCAGCGGCGTAAGGCCGTCCATCAGCCAGGAGTGTTCGTCGCGCTTGACGATCTGCTGCTCTTCCGACGACAGGTTCAGCAGATTGCCCATCAGCACGCTGGTGACGTCGGTGATGCTGATGATGCCGACCACCAGCGCATATTCGTTGACGACCACGGCGAGGTCTTCGTCGACGGCTTTCATGCGCTCCAGCACTTCCCACAGATTGAGGCTGTCGGGAATCGACAGCGGCACGTGGATCAGCCCCTTGTCGCGCAGCGAGAACTGCTCGCCCTTGAGCAGGCGCTTGAGCACGTCCTTACTGTCGATATAGCCGAGCACGTCGTCGATATTGTTCTCGCACACCAGGAAGCGCGAGTGCGGATGATCGATGATCTTCTGGCGCAGCATTTCTTCGGTATCGGTGACGAGGAAGTAGACGATGCTCTCGCGCTGCGTCATGGCCGATGGGACGTAGCGGCTTTCCAGTTCGAACACGTTTTCGATCAGGTGATGCTCCTGGTGCAGCAAGGCGCCGGCCTGGGCGCCGGCGTCGACGATGGCGTGGATCTCGTTGGGTGTGATGACGTCGTGGCGCACCTGCGGCAAACCGAACAGGGTGAAAAACATCTTCGACAAGCCGTTGAACAGCCAGATCAGCGGCTTGAACACGCGCTCCAGGAACAGCATCGGGCTGACCAGCATGATGGCCGCGCGCTCGGGCGCCAGCATCGCCAGACGCTTGGGCATGAGATCGGCGAACAGGATGAAGAAAGCGGTGACCAGCAGGAAGGAAATCGAAAAGCTCACCGTATCCAGCCACGGTCCCTGATACACCGTGCTCACCGCGCTGACCATGTGCGGCGTCAGCGCCGGCTCGCCGACCACGCCGCCGAGGATGGCGACCGCGTTCAGGCCGATCTGCACCACCGTGAAGAAATTGCCCGGCTGCGCCTGTAAGGCCAGCACGCGCAAGGCATTGGCATCGCCTTCCTTGGCGAGCATTTCGAGACGGATCTTGCGCGAAGCGGCGAGAGAAATTTCGGCGCAGGACAGGAATGCGCTGATGACCACGAGCAAGAGGATCAGTAAAAAGCTGGCGAAAAAACTCATTTTTCTTGTCTCTTGAAGTCGCTATGGACCTATTCTCTCCTGTCGGAGAGGAAAAGTACAATTTGCGGCTTAGCGTCGTGAACAAAGCGCCGCTGGCAAGGCGTGCCCACGCAGACAGTACGAAGGTACGGCAAGTGGGCGCAACACCGCCAGCGGCGCTTTGTTCGCGACGCTCAATAGACGTCGCGGCGGTAGCGTCCCTGCTCCGCCATGCTCTCCAGCACGTCCTCGCCCAGGATTGCGCCCAACGCCTGCGCCACGCCGCCGGCCATGCCTTCCAGGCTGCCGCAGACGTAAATGGCCGCACCGTCGTCAACCCACTGTTGCAGCAGGTGCGCCGCCTCGCGCAGGCGATCCTGCACATAGATGCGCTGCGCCTGGTCACGCGAAAAGGCCAGATCCAGACGTTCCAGCATGCCCTGCGCCTGCCAGCGCCGGATCTCGTCGCGATGGAAGAAATCATGCTGCACCGAACGTTCGCCGAACAGCAGCCAGTTGCGCCGGCGGCCAAGAGCGATGCGCGCCTTCATGTGCGCGCGCAAACCCGCAAGGCCGGTTCCGTTGCCGATCAGGATCAGCGGGCAATCGTCGGCCGGCGGATGAAAGCCGCGATTCGGCCGCACGCGCAAATCGAGTTGGCCCTGCCCGGCCAGATGCGCCGTGAGCCAGCCGGATCCCAGCCCCAGAGTGCCGTCCGGCAGAAGCGTCTGGCGCACCAGCAATTCCAATTGGCCGTCCTGCGGCAGCGAGGCGATCGAGTATTCGCGATGCGGCAACGGCTTGCAACCGTCCGCCAGGGCTTGCGCCGTCATTCCCCGCAATGACGCCAGTTCCGCGGCATCGTGCGGCAGCAGGCTGCGCGCGAGGACATCGCCGAGCGTTGCGGTTTCGTCCAGCGCCCCGTCATGCACAGGTGCGCTGCCGTCCAGTTGCAAGGCGTCCAGCAAGGCGCTTACTCTGGCGGGATCATTGCGCGGACCGATTTCGGCGATGTCGCCGGCTTGCCACGACAAGGTCTGTTGCGCATCGACAGGTTTGAAAGCCAGGTGGAAAGCGGCGCCGCCGGCGCTGCCGGGATTGAGCAGTTGCCGCTCGGTCAAGCTCCAGCGCTCGTAGCCGGGCGCGCTCCAGTCGGCCATGTCGGTATGGCCGCTCAGCACACCCAGATGATGCTGCCAGTGGCGCAAGGCGCCGGTGTCGCCGTTATCCACCTCCACCATGTCGAATAGCGCGTGCGCGCCATGGCGGCGCAGCCAGGCGTCGAGCGCATGGCCGAATGCGCAATACTGCGCGTAGCTGCGGTCGCCGAGCGCCAGCACGCCGTAGTGCAAATCCTGCAGCACCGCCGCCGGCCCCATCACCTTGCGCGCAAATCCGGCGGCGCTGTCGGGTGCATCGCCTTCGCCCGTGGTGCTGACCACGAACAGCACACGCCGCACCGCTTGCAATTGGACCAGATCCAGCTGCGCGAGACTGCAGGCGCGGACCTGCATGCCGGCGTCTTTCAAGGCTTGCGCAGTCTGTTGCGCGATCTGCTCGGCGAAGCCGGTCTGGCTGGCGAAGGCGATCAGCACCTCTTGCGAAGCATCGCCTGCCTGGTCTGCGCCACTGTTCTGCCAGGCCGATGCCGCCTGCTGCTTGCGCCGATGAGCGACGAAAATGACGAAGCAGAACACCATGTAGAGCAGCAGCACCAGCGCCGCCGCGAACAAGCGTCCGGCAGCGCCGTCCAGCAATTGCATCTGGACTATGGCCACCGTCGCACCGATGGCACAGGCCAGGCCGGTCAGGCCGGGACCGGGGATGAATGGCATGCGTACAGGTTTGCTCATCCCAGCATCGCCTGCATGGCCGGGGTCAGGCGCTCACGGAATCCCTCGCCGTCGCGGCTGATGAATAAGGCGGCCACCCCATTGCTCAATGCCAGCGCAAGCCCTTCTTCATCGCCCAGCACCATCAAGGCCGTGGCCCAGGCATCGGCAGTCATGCAATCCGCATGCAGCACGGCGACGGATGCCAGCGCATGCGCAACCGGCTGCGCCGTACGCGGGTCGATGGTGTGCGAGTAGCGGCGCTCGCCGTCGTCGAAATAGCGCCGGTAGTCGCCGGAAGTCGCCAGCGCCACGCCGTGCAACGCCGCGATGCTCTGTACGTGTTCATCTGCGCCGGCTGCGGCGGGGGGATGTTCCATGCCTGCCCACCAAGGCTGACCGTCAGCCTTGACGCCTTGCCCGTACAGTTCGCCGCCGACTTCCACCAAATAACTGACGGCGCCCACGCTGCGCAGATAAGCCGCAACCAGATCGACCCCGTAGCCTTTGGCGATGGAAGAGAAATCGAGATACAGATCGCCCGGTTGCAGCAAGGCATGGCGCGCGCGATCGATGCGTATGCGCTGCCAGCCGCAACGCTGACGTTCACGCGCGATGGCGACGTCGTCCGGCCGCTCCGAGCGTTTGGGATCGGGACCGAAGCCCCACAGATTGACCAGCGGGCCGACGCTCGGGTCATACGCGCCGCCGCTAAGCTCGGCGACCGCGAGCGCGCAATCGAGTACCTTCAGAAAATGTTCCGGCAACACCTGCCAGCTATCGGCGGCAGCGTGGTTGTAGCGACTCAGGTCGGAGTCGGAACTCCAGGTGCTCATCTGGGCGACGACGAGGTCGAGTTGCCGCTGTATGCCGTCCTGCATCGTTTTCAGATCGCATCCGGCCGGCCGGATCAGCCTGACCGACCACGACGTGCCCATCGTCAGCCCCGACAAACTGTCGACGACGGCATCAGCCGGCACCGGATCAGGTTGCGGCAGGTTCAGCGGAATAAAGACGCGATTCATGGAGAGACGGAGAGTTCGTTCCGGAGAAAAATGGAGAAGGCCGTCGGAGGACGGCCTGTAAAACAGCGTTCGCCGCCGGTACGGCGAACGCCTGATACATCAACAAAGACGACTACCCGCTCGATGCCCCGGATAACCCGCCTGCCATGCGGAAGCACACCTCAGAACACGGGTACTTAAGGCGCCAGCACTTCCAGCGTAGCGGTGTAATTGGCGCGACGATCGGTCGCCGGCTTGAGGTTGGGCTTGTCGTCCTTGACCGTTGCTTCCATCCAGTACATGCCGGCGGAAGGCCAGGTCACGCTGAACTTGCCGTCGGCGTCGGTCGTCGGCGTCATCTCATTGAGCTTGTCGCGATAGCGTGTGCCACCCGGCACCACCGTCACCTTGACGTTGGCGGCAGGCTTGCCGTCCAGCAGCAGGCGGAAGTTCGCCGTTTCATCGGCGATCAGATCGGTCGGATGGGTGATCGCCTGCAACTCCAGTCCCGAGCCGGTAACGTCCAGCACTTTCCTGGACGGCTTGCCGGCGGTGACGAAGGTCTCGATGCGGCCCTGCATCTGCGTCACTTGCAGATCTTTGGCGTCGGCCGGGACTTCCCTGGCCAGCGTCTCAGGAGTGCCGCGCCAGCGTTTGGTCTGGCCGGCGGCATCCTTGTAGCTGCCGAACAATCCCATGCTGATGACGGCGATCTTGTAGGTGCCGCTTTGCGTCAGGTGCACGTCGAAGCTGGTGCGGAGTTTTCCGGTATAGGCATTTTCCGGCTTGGCGAACGTGCCGTCCGGCGCGCTCACTTGCAGGCCGTCGAGCTTGAGCGCAAAGCTTTCAAAGAAAAACAGATCGTTGGACACCGCGGCGTCGACGCTGACCCAGGGATCGTTGCCCGACAGGACCGTCGACGACGGCAACAGCCAGGTGCGGTGCGCGCTGGCCGACAGCGGCAAACCGATTGCCAGCGTCATCGCGACGGCGGCGAGTTTGAATGAAAATTTCATGTCGTCCCTTTGCGTTACGGTTCGTTACGGTTTGAAGTCCAGCGTGATGGCGCCCAGTTCCGACTCGCCTTTGCCCTTGGCGCTCTGCGCAGTCTTCGGCGGCCATTGCAGCGGCACCTTGACCACTTCGCGGCCGCCCACTTCACGCGCCGCTTCCACCATCAGGACATAGTCGCCGGGCGGCAATTGCGCCAGCGGTCCCTTGTCGCTGCTGAAGGTCAGTTGCTGTTCGCCGGCAGGACGCGTCGCACCGCTCACGCCGTCGACCGGCATATGCACATCACGGCCGGCGCGACGCCACCATTGGCGCAGATCCTTCAGCCACTTCTCGCCTTCCTTGTCCTTCTTCTTGACGTCGTACCAGACCGCCAGCGTCGCGGCGACGCTTTGGTCGGGACGCTCCAGCCAGACGGCGAGGTAAGGCCGGTGATACTCGGCCACGTTCAATCTCGGGATTTCAACTTTGACATTCATGTCCGCCGCCACCGCCGGCAGCGACACCACGCCCATCAGGGCAGCCGACAACGTCGTCGGCAACAGACCAGGAACCAGCACGCGCATATGATTCAACCTCGCTTGTGAAGAGAAAAAGAAATAAGAAAAATCAGTGAATGAAAACGATCGCCAGCACCAACGGCACCACCAGCCCGAACCCGACCAGCGGCCAGGTCACCGGACGATTGCCGGCATGCAGCTGCAGCAAGAACATCCCGGTGATGCAGAACACCAGGCAAGCCACGGCGAAGATGTCGATGAACCAGCTCCACGCCGTGCCGGTATTGCGGCCTTTGTGTAAATCGTTGAAATAGGAAACCCAGCCGCGATCGGTCTTTTCATATTCGACCTTGCCGTTGCCGAGGTCGACTCGCAGCCAGGCGTCGCCACCCGGACGCGGCAGCGAAACGTACAGTTCGTCGGCCGACCACTCGCCGGTCTGCCGGTCTATCGAGACGGACATCTGCTTGTCGAGCCAGGTCTTCAGCGGCGCCGGCAAGGCATCCTTGTCCTTGTGTTCTGCCGCGCTCAGTTGCGCCAGCAAGTCCTTGGGCAACTGTGCCTGCTTGCTCGACACCTGTGGATGCGCCTCGATTTGCGCGGAATGATTCAGCGTCAGGCCGGTGGCCGCGAACAGCAGCATGGCGATCAGGCAGATGGCCGAACTGATCCAGTGCCATTGATGCAGATGCTTGAGCCAGAACGAGCGGCGTTGCTGTTTCGGCATGTTTCCGGCGACGGCGGCTTCCCTCATGTTTCGTTCACGATGACCTGGACAGGCCAATCTAAATAATAATAATTCTCAATTATAACTTCAGCTTGAGGGAAAAATGCAGGCTTTCTTCAGGATTTACTTTGCGATACATGAAGCTGCAGATCGATACAGACGCTCGCCTCACCGGATGAAGGCAAGGCTTCCGCCGACCGGCGTCATTGCAAAATCGACAAGATGGCGGACGCAAAAAAATCGCCGTGGCGCATGTCCACGGCGATTCCTGTCCTGCAATGCAGATATGGCGCGATATGCCGACGATTCACGCCATGTCAGCGCAGCAGCTCGTAAGGACCGCCCCGCTCCAGCGCGCGCTGGTAGGCAGGACGCCCATGGATGGCTTCCAGATACTTGAGCAGGTTCGGGTAATGCCCGTCGAGGCCGCCGCGCGAACGGGCGCCTTCGACCGGAAAGCTCATCTGGATGTCGGCCGCCGAGAAGGTATTGCCCGCGAACCAGGTGCTTTTGGAGAGTTCGCCTTCCAGATATTGCAGATGGCGCTTGAGTTGCGGATCGACCATCTTGCCCAGCACGCCGTTGCAGATCAGACGCGCGACCGGGCGGATCAGGCCCGGCACCGATTTCGGCAGGCGGCTGAAAATCAGCTTCATCAGCAACAGCGGCATCGCCGAGCCCTCTGCATAGTGCAGCCAGTAGCGATAACGCAGGCGCTCCGGCGTGTCTGCTTCAGGAATGAATTTGCCGTTGCCGTAGCGCTCGACCAGGTATTCGACAATCGCGCCGGACTCGGCGATCGTCAGGTCGCCGTCGGTAATCACCGGCGATTTGCCCAGCGGATGGATGTCGCGCAAGGACTGCGGCGCCAGCATGGTCTTGGGGTCGCGCTGGTAAAACTTGATGTCGTACTCAAGTCCCAGCTCTTCCAGCAGCCACAGCACGCGCTGGGAACGGGAGTTGTTCAAATGGTGGACGGTGATCATGTAGTGCGCCTTTCTGTAGAATGGCACCACTCTACCAGCAGAAATAGCAGAATATAAAAAACGCATGCCTCGCACACCCAGCACCGCCCAAGTCCCGCTCTACAAGAAATTCGCCGACGAACTGGCGGCGTCCATCCACGCCGGCGTGCTGCAGCCGGGTGAGCGCGTGACCTCGGTGCGCGTCGCCAGCCAGCAGCATAACGTCAGCGTCACCACGGTCGTGCGCGCCTACGAGCTGCTGGAAAGCCGCGGCATCATCGAAAGCCATCCGCAGTCCGGCTATTTCGTACGCAAGACTGTCGCGCCGGCGTCCACGCCTGCGGCAAGCAAACTACTGCCGCCGACGCATCCGGCCACCCAGCAACCGCATGAGGTCGACGTCAGCCGGCTGGTGCTGGCAACGCTGAAGACTATCCAGCAGGACGGCACCATCCCGCTTGGCTCGCCTTATCCGAATCCGGCGCTGTTCCCTTCGCAGCGCATCGGCCAGTACGCCAGCCGCATCACGCGCAACAGCGACAGCTTCAGCGTCTTCACCGACCTGCCCCCGGGCCACCCCGACCTGCTGCGCCAGATCGCGCGGCGCTATCTGGAAACCGGCCTCAACGTCGATCCGGAAGACATCATCATCACCGTCGGCGCCACCGAAGCGATCAATCTCTGCCTGCAGGCCGTGGCCCAGCCGGGCGACACGATCGCGGTGGAGACGCCGACCTTCTACGCCATGCTGCATGCGATCGAGCGCATGGGCATGCGCGCCGTCGAAGTCCCCACCGATCCGCTGACCGGCATCGATCTGGATGCGCTCGAAGCCTTGCTGCAAACCCAGAAGATCGCCGCCTGCATGGTGATGCCCAATTTCCAGAATCCGCTCGGTTCGATGATGCCGGACGCGCACAAGCAGCGGCTGGTCGACCTGGCGCATCGCTACGACATGCCGCTGATCGAGGATGCGGTCTACAGCGAATTGTTCTACGGCGCGGCGCATCCGACCTCGCTCAAGACCTACGACCGCGACGGCCTGGTGCTGCACTGTTCGTCCTTCTCCAAGAGCCTGACCTCGGCCTACCGCGTGGGCTGGGCGATTCCAGGCCGCTATCGCAACCAGGTCGAAAAGCTCAAATTCCTTAACACGCTGGCTACGCCGACCATTCCGCAACGCGCGATTGCCGAATACCTGACGCAAGGAGGCTACGAACGCCATCTGCGCCGGGTGCGGCGCGGCCTGCTGCAACAGCGCGACCTGATGCGGCATTTCGTATTGCGATTTTTTCCTGAGGGAACGCAGGTGTCGGAACCGGCCGGCGGCTACATCCTGTGGATAGAACTGCCGCCGCGCGTAGATGCGATGGAGTTGTACCGGCGCTGCCTGGTGCTGGGCATCACGATCGCGCCGGGACGGATCTTTGCGGCGACCAACCGCTATAGCCATTTCATCCGCTTGAACTACAGCTATACGTGGTCGAAAGAGATAGAAAAAGCCTTGAAGACGATCGCCGGAATCGTCGCCGAACTCAGCTGAAACTTTTCAGCGAAAACTCAACCGTGCAGCTTGAGCCCGGCCGCCGTCAGGATGGCGTTACCGGTGCCGTCCTCGTTGACCTCGACGATGGCGATCCCCGCTTCTTCCAGCGCCGTCAGAAACCGCCGCAAGGTGCTCATGCGCAATTCGGTGCGCTTGGACAGGCGCGCCAGCGACAGCGGCGCCTGGCTGCGCTGATGCTCCTGGTACAGCGCGTCCAGGATGCGCACCAGCTCCGGGGGAAGCTGGTCCTGTAACGGATCCTGGGCGTCGTCCACGGCGATGCTCTTAAGCCGCCTTCGCGTGCTGTACCGCAGCGCGATGCAGCAACACGGGGATCGATTTCGAGGTCGGCGTGCGCGCCTTGTCGGCGAAACTTTCCAGCGGCACCAGCGGATTGGTTTCCGGATAGTAGCTGCCCAGGCAACCGCGCGGGATGTCGTACTCCACCAGCAGGAAACCGTCCGCGCGGCGTTCGATGCCGTCGTCCCAGACGCTCACCACATCGACCCATTCGCCGTCCTTCAGACCCAGCACCTGCAGATCCTGCTTGTTGATGAAGATCACACGGCGCTGGCCGAACACGCCGCGATAGCGGTCGTCCATGCCGTAGATGGTGGTGTTGTACTGATCGTGCGAACGCGTGGTCATCAGCGTCATCAGCTTCTCGCCATACATCTTGCGCGCGCGATGAATAGGCGTATCCAGCGGAATCGCGTTGACCACGAAGTTGGCCTTGCCGGTGCTGGTCTTCCAGACCCGGTCGCGCGAAGCGACGCCCAGATGGAAGCCGCCAGGATTGGCGATGCGCTGGTTGTAATCCTTGAAGGAGTCGTAGACCTTTTCGATGGCGTTGCGGATGCGCGAGTAATCTTCGGCATACCACAGCCAATCGATCTTTTTACCGTTGTCGCGATGCTTCATCGTGGCTTCGGCGATGTGCGCGACGATGGCGGTTTCCGACATGCAGTTTTCCGAGGCCGGCTTGTTGATGCCGTAGGAGACGTGCACCATGCTCATCGAATCTTCCACCGTCACGCCCTGCGCGCCGCCGGCTTGCATGTCGATCTCGGTGCGGCCCAGCGTCGGCAGGATCAGCGCGTCCTTGCCGTGCACCAGATGGCTGCGGTTGAGCTTGGTGGTGATGTGGACCGTCAGGTTGCACGAACGCATGGCGTCGAAGGTGCGCGGCGTATCCGGCGTGGCCATGGCGAAATTGCCGCCCAGGCCGATGAAGACCTTGGTGCGGCCTTCCAGCATGGCCATCACGGAACCCACGGTGTCGTTGCCGTGGTGACGCGGCGCCTTGAATTCGAATACCTGCTCAAGACGGTCGAGGAAGGCGTCGGTCGGTTTTTCATCGATGCCGACGGTGCGGTCGCCCTGCACGTTGGAGTGGCCGCGCACCGGGCACAGGCCTGCGCCCGGACGGCCGATATTCCCGCGCAACATCATCATGTTGGACAGCAGCTGGATAGTGCCGACAGCGTGCTTGTGCTGCGTCAGGCCCATGCCCCAGGTAGCGATGACCGCTTTGCCCTTGACGTAGACCTGCGCCAGTTTTTCGATGTCTTCGCGCGATACGCCCGACTCGCCGATGATGTCGGCCCAGCTTTCGGCGCGCGCATCGGCGGCGAATTCGTCGAAACCGGAAGTATGTTCCTCGATGAATTTCACGTCGAGGACACGCTCGGCGCCCTTGAGCAAGGCTTCATCGTCCAGCTCGATGGTGCGCTTGATGACGCCCTTGATCAGCGCCAGGTCGCCGCCCAGCGTCGGGTGGATGAACATCGAGCTGATCTGGGTGCTGCCCATTGTCAGCATCTCGATCTTGCTTTGGGGATCGGCGAAGCGCTCCAGGCCGCGTTCCTTCAAGGGATTGATCGCGACGATGGTGGCGCCGCGCTTGGAGGCGTGGCGCAACTCGCCCATCATGCGCGGGTGATTGGTGGCAGGATTCTGGCCGAACAGCAGCAAGGTGTCGCACAGGTCGAAGTCGTCCAGCAGCACGGTGCCCTTGCCGACGCCGACGGTCACCGGCAGGCCGACGCTGGTCGGCTCGTGGCACATGTTGGAACAGTCCGGGAAGTTGTTGGTGCCGTATTGGCGCACGAACAACTGGAACAGGAAAGCGGCTTCGTTGCTGGCGCGGCCGGAAACGTAGAAATCGGCCATGTCCGGATCGGGCAGCGCATTGAGATGGCGGCCGATCAGGTCGAAGGCCTGATCCCAGGCGATCGGCACGTATTTGTCGCTGACGGCGTCGTAGACCATCGGCGCAGTCAGGCGGCCATGGTCTTCCAGCTCGTAGTCCGACTGCTGCATCAGCTCGGCGACCGTGTGCTGCGCGAAGAAATCGTTGGTCACGCGCTTCTTGGTGGCTTCCGCCGCCACCGCCTTGACGCCGTTTTCGCAGAATTCGAAGGTGGAGGTGTGCTCGCGGTCGGGCCAGGCGCAACCGGGGCAATCGAAGCCGTCCGGCTGGTTTTGCGACAGCAGCGTGCGCAGGCCCTTGCCGTCGGCCACGTGTTCCTTGACCAGGTTCAGCGCCACGTACTTCAGCGCGCCCCAACCGCCTGCGGGGTTGTTATAGGTCTCGATCTTTGCCTTGCCTGCCTTCGCCATTTTTGCTCCACCAATACAATTTCAGATGATGGAGAGTCTACCTGTTGCCGACGGTCTTGGCGTACACAGTCAAGCAGCTAAAAAAGGAGTACAGCAGACCCGGTACTGCCCTCCTTTTCTTCCTATAACAGCACGTCGTCGCGGATACACGCGCGCCATCGGCCGGGCGAGACTTCCCGTAGTTCGGGAACCGTCGCGGCACAAGCCTCCTGCGCATACGGGCAACGCGTGCGGAATACGCATCCCGACGGCGGATTGGCCGGGCTGGGCAAATCGCCCTGCAGGGTGCGGCGATTCTTCGCTTGCTCCCGCGCATCCGACTCCGGCTTGGGCGAAGCCGCCAGCAAGGCCTGCGAATACGGATGCAGAGGCTTCTCGAACAAGGCGGCAGCCGGCGCGATTTCCATGACCTTGCCCAGATACAGCACCACCACACGGTCGCAGATGTATTCGACCACGTCCAGATCATGCGAAATGAACAACATTGCCAGATTGAAGCGCTGACGCAGATCCTGCAGCAGATTGATCACCTGCGCCTGGATCGACACGTCCAGCGCCGACACCGGCTCGTCGGCGACGATGAAGCGCGGCTCCACCGCCAGAGCGCGGGCGATGCCGATGCGCTGGCGCTGGCCGCCGGAAAACTCGTGCGGATAGCGCGCGCCATGCTCGGCGCGCAGGCCGACCAGTTGCAGCAGCTCGGCGATGCGCGTGGCGCGGGCTTCGCCGCGATGCAGGCCGTGCGTGTCGAGCGCTTCGCCGATGATGTCGCGCACGCGCTGGCGCGGGTTCAGGCTGGCATAGGGATCCTGGAAGATGATCTGCATCTCGCGGCGCAAGGCGCGCATGCGCGAGGCCGGCAGGTTGGAGATATCTTCGCCCTGATAGCGGATCTCGCCGCCGCTGCTTTCCATCAGGCGCAGCAGGGTGCGGCCGACCGTGCTCTTGCCGGAGCCGGATTCGCCGACCAGGCCCAGCACTTCGCCCGGCATGATGGCGAAGCTGACGTCGTCGACGGCGCGGATGGGCGCGTCTTTTTGCTTGCCGTTGAAGTATTTCTTCAGGTTGCGCACCTCGACCAGCGGCGTGGCATTGGCTTCGTTTGCAAAGGTGGTAGTACTCATGCCGACTTCCTCAAAATACAGCGGACATTGTGACCGTCGTCGCCCAGCGTCAGCGGCGGCATGGCGACACGGCAGGCATCCGAAGCATGGCTGCAACGCGGTTCGAAAGCGCATCCGGGCGGCGGCGCCAGCGGGCTGGCGACCTGGCCGGGGATCGCCGCCAGACGCGGACGCTCGCCGGCGACGGCGTGGTTCTTGCTGCGTCCCGGTAGGCAATTGAGCAAGCCGGTAGTGTAAGGATGCTGCGGATTATCGAAGATCTGCGGCACGCTGCCCTGCTCCACCATGCGCCCGGCGTACATCACGGCGACGCGGTCGGCGATTTCCGCCACCACGCCGAGGTTGTGGGTGATGAACAAGATGCCGGTGCCGGTTTCGCGCTGCAGCTTTTGCAGCAGCGCCAGGATCTGCGCCTGGATCGTCACGTCCAGCGCAGTGGTCGGTTCATCCGCGATCAGCAGCGAAGGATTGCACGACAAGGCCAGCGCGATCATCACGCGCTGGCGCATCCCGCCCGACAGCTGATGCGGATATTCGTACAAGCGACGCGCGGCGGCGGGAATCTCGACCAGCTCCAGCATGCGCTGCGCATGGATCATGGCGTCCTTGTGACTCTTGCCCAGATGCAGGCGCACGCTTTCGGCGATCTGGTCGCCCAGCGTGAAGACCGGATTGAGGCTGGTCATCGGCTCCTGGAACACCATCGCGATTTCATTGCCGCGCAACTGGCGCAGGCTGCGTTGCGGCAAACGCGTCAGGTCGACCGTTTCGCCGTCGCGGCGCTTGAAGCGGATGCTGCCGCCGACCACGCGGCCGGCGTCGGCCGGGATCAAACCCATGATGGACAAGCTGGTCACCGACTTGCCGGAACCGGACTCGCCGACCACGGCCAGGGTCTCGCCGGCGTTGACCGTAAAACTCACGCCGTCGACCGACTTGACGGTGCCCTGCTCGGTGAAAAAATGCGTCTGCAGGTTGTCGACTTCCAGCAGCGGCGTCCCTTGTTGGACTCTCTGTTCTTGCATGATCTGTACTCTCTTTGCTGGAGGAATTAGAGGCTCTTGCGCAGGCGCGGATCGAGCATGTCGCGCAGGCCGTCGCCGACCATCTGCAGCGACAGCGCCGACAGCACGATGGCGATGCCGGGGAACACCACCAGCCAGATCGCCTGCTCGGCGTAGGCCTGCCCGGAAGAAATCATCGTGCCCCAGGTCGGCAGCTCGGGCGGCACCCCGACGCCGAGGAAAGACAAGCCCGCTTCCGCCAGGATTGCGTAGGCGAAGATGAAAGTCCCCTGCACCAGGATAGGCGACAGGATATTGCCCAGCACGTGGAAGAACACGATGCGCACCGTCGACACGCCCAGCGCGCGCGCCGCTTCCACGAACAACAACTCGCGCACCACCAGCGTCGAGGCGCGCACGATACGCGCCACCCGCGGCGTATAGACGATCGCCAGCGCCAGCACCACGTTGATCAGCGAGGAGCCGAGAATCGCCACCAGCGCAATCGCCAGCAGGATGTCGGGGAACGACATCATGGCGTCGACCACGCGCATGATGGGCGCGTCCATGCGCTTGAAAAACCCGGCGCACAAGCCCATCAGTACACCGGCCACCAGCGAGATCACCACCACCAGCGCACCGATGGTCAGCGAATAGCGGCCGCCGGTCAGCACGCGCGTGAAGATGTCGCGCCCGAATTCGTCGGTGCCGAACCAGTGCGACGCCGACGGCGGCTGCAGGCGCGCCATGATGTCCAGCGCCGACGAGTCGTAAGGAGAAGTCAGCGGCACCACGACAGCCAGCACGGCCAGCAGCACCAGGCTGACGACGCCGAACATGACCAGCTTGCGCCGCATGAATTTGGAGAGAAAAGCAAACATGGGAAATCCTGTGATTCTGTTCAAGAGCCGGATCAATACCGGACGCGCGGATCGATCAGCGTGTAGAGCAAATCGATCGCCAGATTGATCAGCACATAGATCACGGCGATCGCCAGCAAGGCGCCCTGGATCACCGGATAATCGCGCCGCTGCACCGCCGACACAACCAGGTTGCCGACGCCCGGCAAGCCGAACACAGTCTCGGTCACCACCGCGCCGCCGATCATCAGCGCCGCCGTCAGGCCGATCACCGTCACTACCGGAATCAGCGCATTGCGCAAGGCGTGGCGCAAAATCACGCGGCGCTCGTTCAGCCCCTTGGCGCGCGCGGTGCGGACATAGTCATCAGACAGCACGTCCAGCATGGAGGCGCGTGTGAAACGGATGATCAGCGCCGAATTGAGCACGCCCAGCACCACCGCCGGCAGCAGCAGGTGATGCAGACGGTCCCACAGCGGCGCCCCCGGATCGCCGTAACCGGCCACCGGGAACCAGCCCATCTTCACCGCGAAAATCTGCATCAGGATCAGGCCGAACCAGAAGCTGGGAATGCTCGCGCCCAGCATGGCGATGCCGGTGAACACCTGGTCCACCACGCGACCGCGCCATACGGCGGAAACGATGCCGCAGGGAATGCCGATCAGGCAGGCCAGCGCCACCGCGAAAATGGTCAGAAAGAAAGTCGGCTCGGCGCGCGAAGCCAGCGCTTCGGTGACCGGCATCTGCAAGAAAATGGATTGGCCGAGGTTACCCTGCGCCAGTTCCTTGAGCCAGAAGCCGAATTGCACGAGCATCGGCTTGTCGAAGCCGTATTGGGCGCGCAGTTTGGCGATGTCGGCGACAGTGGCCTGGTCGCCCAGCATGATCGCGGCCGGATCGCCCGGCGCCAGGCGCGTGATGAAGAACACCAGCACGGCGACGATCAGCATGACGATCACCATGCCGGTGAAGCGTCCTGAAAGATAACGGAGCATAGACGTGGAATCAGTTAGAAAAAATTGCCGGCCAGGCGGTTTCAGAAAAAATGAAACCGCCTGGATTTACATTGAAGCAGTACGAACTCAAACATGGCCGCAATGACACGATCCAACTAAAGAATGACATCCCTCATCAGCTTGTCGTCCTGACGAAAGTCAGGACCCGGTGTCGTGTCGACCGTCTTGACGACACTGGGTCCCAGCTTTCGCTGGGACGACTGCGGTGAATGAAAGCACATTCAGCGAGATGTTCGCAGCCGGCGCATGGTTCAGCAATACGCCAGGCCGTTTGATTGATCAATCAGCCAGCTTGGTATTCCAGAAATACGGCCAGGGCATCGGCGTGTAGCCTTGCAGCTTGGACGATTTCGCGGTCAGGCTGTTGAAGCTGCCCAGGCGGATGTACGGCACTTCGTCGTACACCACGCTCTGCACCTTGCCCCACAATGCGCCGCGATGCGCCGGATCCATCTCGTGCGAGAACACGGTGACCGAGACATCCTTGCCCGCGCTCTTCCAGCCGCCCGGTGCGCCATCGCTCAGCTGCGGCGGCGACAGTGTCGGTTCAGGCAGGAAGGCCGAGTGCGTCATGTAGATGTCCCACAGCGCCGGATCGTTGCGGCGCTGGATCAGCGTGGCCCAGTCAACCACTTGCATGTCGACCTTGAAGCCGGCCAGCTTCAGTTCTTCGCCCATCACCAGCGCCATGCGGTAGTGGAATTCGTATTGCTTGCTGGTCAGGATCTTGACCGGCTCGCCCTTGTAGCCGGCCTTGGCGGCGAGATCGCGCGCCTTGGCGGCATTGGCCTGGTTATACGAAGCCGTACCGTCCATGGAGTAGAACGGCGAGCCCTTGGGGAAATGATTGCCCTCGACCGAGAAGAACTTCGGATCGCCGAAACCGGCGGTCATGATTTCCTTCATGTTCAGCGCCGCCTGGATCGCCTGGCGCACGCCCTGCTTTTGCAGCGGGCCTTGCACCGTGTTCAGCACCACGTACGGGAAGCCGAACGGCGCAGTGATCACCGGCACGACATTCGGCTTGCCTGCCAGACGCGGCGAAGCTTCGGCCGGCAGCAGATCGGCGAACTGATACTGGCCGGACAGCGAACCTTCGACGCGGGTGTTCGGGTTCGGCACGGGGATGAAGCGCAGCTCGGACAGCAGCGCTTCACGCTTGCCGGCGTAGCCGCTGGCCGGCTCCTTGCGCGCGCTGTAGCCGTCGAAACGGGTCAGCAGCACGTATTGGTCAGGCTTGCGCTCCTTGAACTGGTAAGGACCGGTGCCGATGAAATCCTTCAATGGATTGACTGCGGATTCTTTCGGCATGATTGCGGCGAAGCCGGACGGCAGCGCCAGGTGCGCCAGCAGCGGCGCATAGGCGTTCTGCATGCTCAGCACGATGGTGTAAGGACCTTTGGCGTCGAGGCTCTTGATCTCCTTGGATACCGCCTTGCCGCGCGGCGCGATGTCCATCCAGCGCTTGAGCGAAGCGACCACGTCGTCGGACTTCATCTCTTTGCCGTTGTGGAATTTGACGCCCTTGCGCAGTTCGATGGTGACGGTCTTGCCGTCGGCGCTCACCTTGGGCAGGCTTTCGGCCAGCATGGGCTGGATGTTCCATTTGGCGTCGAAGGTATACAGCGGCTCATAGACGTGCTGCATGATGGTCGCCACCAGATCGGTGGTCGAAGCCATCGGATCCAGCGTTTGCGGCTCGGCCACCATCGCCAGATTGGCGACGCCGCCGGGAGCTGCCTGCACCATTGGCGATACGCCTACCGAAGCAAGCACAGCCGCGCTTGCCGCACATTGAAATAGCAGACGCCTGCCCTTGTTGAACGACGGTAAAAAAGATCGCACTGTCATCATCCTCTCCTACATGCCTGCTGGGTTAAAAATCCTGGCCTTGCAACGACGAAATGAATGGCGACCGGTTTGCCGGAACTGGCGGTCAAGCGACATTCATGGTGCGCCGTTTGCTGATGTTTTGTTTTTTATTCTTTTGCTGCGACTGCTTGCTGAAATTTTTTGGTAGTTTATATCACGACGTTTGAACCAGCAATCAGTAAACACGGGGATAAATCATGAATCCCTTATCTATGAAGCATTACGAGAAAAAGCAAGAACTGTTATTTAGTAACATAAATGCTGCGCCGCCCCAAAAACAGGCATCGCTTCGACACGAATCACCAAACAGGGGCGCGGCACCGGCCAGCGCCTCTGACGAAAAATCGCAGCAGGAATGCGATCCGGAATGCCATTGCAGACAGCGAACCGCCAGCGTAAAAATCGGCGGGCGTCACGAGATGGTGCACGAGGGAAAATTGCGCTTTGCAACACAGCGCCAGGGCGAACGGACAAAAACAAGGAGGTGGATTTTTTGCAACAGGGCCGGGTCGCGGAGACCGGCGCTGCCGCAACAGACGCAAAAGCGGGAAAACAGGAGCAGGAACTGGCGCGACGGGCAAGCCGCGCCGCAGCTCTTCCGTTCAGCGGATGAAAGGTTTCAGCTCTCCATCGCCATCAGCTTCTTGCGCAAGACCGTGAGGCCATGCCGCAGCTGCGCGATCTCTTCTTCCGAGTTGTCGCTCATGGCCTGATCGGTCACCCGGTCGACGATCACCTTGGCTTGCCAGAACATCTCGCGTCCGCTGTCGGTGATCTGCACGACCACCGACCGCTTGTCGTGTTCCGAGGCGCTGCGCGCAATCCATCCGCGCGCTTCCATCGCGTGCAGGATACGGGTGACGCGCGTGCGCTCGTAGGCGGTCCATTGCGCCAGCTCCTGCATGGTCAACGGGCCCTTGCGCAGGACCGCGCTCAGGATCCGGTATTCCGTCGGCAGGATTTCCAGCGGCCGCAAGGCGTCCTGCAGCAAGTGATTGCGCCGGTACACCACCTGCGTGCACAGGAAGAAAAGATGTGTTTCCAGTTCCGATTGATTTGGCTGATCTGACATTTTTTAATAAGCAAGAATTGACGATATCCCGCGGGGCGCCGGCCGGACATTATTCTTCCAGCGGCAAGGCCAGCGTTTCCTTGATCTCTTCCATCACCACATAGCTCTTGGACTGCGCCGCCCCCGGCAATTGCAGCAGGATGTCGCCGAGCAGCTTGCGGTATTCCGCCATGCCGCGGATGCGCGCCTTGATCAGGTAATCGAAGTCGCCCGACACCAGATGGCACTCCTGCACTTCCGGGATGCGCAGCACCTCGCGGCGGAACTGCTCGAACATATTGCCCGATTTGTGGTTCAGCGTGATCTCCACGAACACCAGCAAGGTCGCCCCCAGCGTTTCCGGATTGATGCGCGCGTAGTAGCCGCTGATGACGCCGTCGCGCTCCATGCGCTTGACGCGCTCGATGCACGGCGTAATCGACAGGCCGACCTGCTCGCCGAGGTCTTTCATCGAGATGCGGCCGTCCTTTTGCAGGACGGCCAGGATCTTGCGGTCCAGCTTGTCCAGGGTGCGTACTGAAAGCTGCTGCGTTCTCATTATTTATTCTCGTTTTTAGCCATTAATACACAAACAAAGACTACTTAATTCTCAATATCATAGTTTTAAATTCTAATTAAATACAATCTTTTCAGGGAATACATCATGCGTGTCGTTATTCTGGGCAGCGGCGTCATCGGCGTCACCAGCGCCTACTACCTCGCCAAGGCCGGCCATCAGGTCACGGTGCTCGACCGCCAGCCCGGTCCGGCGCTGGAGACCAGCTTCGGCAACGCCGGCCAGATCTCGCCCGGCTACGCCTCGCCATGGGCTGCGCCCGGCATTCCGCTCAAGGCCCTGAAATGGATGTTTGAAGAACACGCGCCGCTGGCGATCCGCCTCGACGGCACGCTGCAGCAATTGCGCTGGATGTGGCAAATGCTGCGCAACTGCAACGCCGACCGTTACGCCGTCAACAAGGAACGCATGGTGCGCCTGGCGGAATACAGCCGCGACTGCTTCCGCCAGTTGCGCGCCGATACCGGCATCGCCTACGAAGGCCGCCAGCAAGGCACTCTGCAACTGTTTCGTACCCAGGAGCAATTCGACGGCGCGCAAAAGGACATCGACGTGCTGCGCCAGACCGGCGTGCCCTACGAACTGCTGACCGGCGACCAGCTCGCCAACGCCGAACCGGCGCTGGCCAAGGTCAGCCACAAACTGACCGGCGGCCTGCGCCTGCCGAACGATGAGACCGGCGACTGCCAGCTGTTCACCACCAAGCTGGCAAAGATGGCCGAAGAATTGGGCGTGCGCTTCCGCTACGGCGTCGACATCGACGCGCTGGTGGTAGCCGGCGGCGAGATCGACGGCGTGGTGTGCGGCAAGGAGCTGGTCAAGGCCGACAGCTACGTGGTGGCGCTGGGATCGTACTCGACCAACTTCCTGCGCAACATCGTCGACATCCCGGTGTATCCGCTCAAGGGCTATTCGATCACCGTGCCGGTGGTCGACGCCGAAGCCGCGCCGGTCTCGACCATCCTCGACGAAACCTACAAGATCGCCGTCACGCGTTTCGACAACCGCATCCGCGTGGGCGGCATGGCCGAGGTGGTGGGCTTCAACAAGGAACTCAATCCGAAGCGCCGCGCAACGCTGGAGATGGTGGTCAACGACCTGTTCCCCGGCGCCGGCGACACGGCGCAAGCCAGTTTCTGGACCGGCCTGCGTCCGATGACGCCGGACGGCACGCCGGTCGTCGGCGCCACGCCGATCGGCAACCTGTTCATCAACAGCGGCCACGGCACGCTGGGCTGGACGATGTCGTGCGGCTCCGGCCAGTTGCTGTCGGATCTGATTTCGGGCCGGCGCCCGGCCATCGCCTCGGACGATTTGTCGGTGGCGCGGTATATGGCGCAGCAGCAATTCCACGCG
This sequence comes from Herbaspirillum rhizosphaerae, assembly GCF_001189965.1. GTDB lineage: Bacteria > Pseudomonadota > Gammaproteobacteria > Burkholderiales > Burkholderiaceae_D > Herbaspirillum > Herbaspirillum rhizosphaerae. Next base: position 44,794 of record NZ_LFLU01000020.1, on the reverse strand, counting down.
ACGGCGACGGCCTGATACGCCGCACAGCGGCAGCCGCGCTACAACCTACCAAGCCGAAGCATTGCGCTTCGGCTTTTTTATTTTTACCCTCTGCAATTGCGCGCATCGGACCCGGATTGCGCACGTAGGAAACGTCCCACACGCGCTGTCTGGTTACGCCGACATTCCTGCCGAAACAATGCGCCGATAATCGATTCATCGGCGGTTGCTTCTCACCACTCCCCTCCGCCGTGCACGACGAAGCCCTCCCCTGTCGGAGACTGCCGGCCTGATTCGCCGGCGTCATCCGCAAACGCAAGCTCTCTTGAAGAAAGACCTTCGCATGCATACACAAGCCCATCGCGATACGGCCTGCGCGCCAGGCCCGGCTGTGCCCGGCCCAAAGAAAATTGCCAGGGAAAACGGCCTGCGCTATGTCAACGACGACACGCCTGGCATCAGCCGCATGCGCGAGCATGGCGACTTCCGCTATATCGACAGCGAGGGCAAGACCATTCACGACAGCGCCCTGCTCGCCCGCATCAAGGCGCTCGCCGTCCCGCCGGCCTGGGAAGACGTGTGGATCTGCCCCTGGGCCAACGGCCATATCCAGGCCACCGGGCGCGATGCGCGCCAACGCAAGCAGTATCGCTATCACGCGCGCTGGCGCATCGTCCGCGACGAGGTCAAATACCAGCGCATGATCAGCTTCGCCAAGGTGTTGCCGCAGATACGCAAATGCCTGGAGCACGACCTCAAGAAGCCGGGACTGAGCAAACAGAAAGTGCTGGCGACGGTCATCTACCTGTTGCAAGCCACGCTCATGCGCGTAGGCAACGACGAGTACGCGCGCAGCAATCAATCGTTCGGCATGACCACGCTGCGCAATCGTCATGTGAAAGTCGACGGCGCCGACATCAAATTCCATTTCCGCGGCAAGAGCGGCGTGCAGCACACGATCAAACTGCACGATCCCTACATGGTGCGCATCGTACGCAAGCTGCTCGATCTGCCGGGACAGGATCTGTTCCAATACGTTGATGAAGTCGGCGACACGCACAGCATCGGCTCCGGCGACGTCAACGACTATCTGCATGAAATCACCGGCGAGGATTACACCGCCAAGGATTTCCGCACCTGGGCCGGGACCGTGCTGGCGGCACTGGCGCTCAATGAATTCCAGCAGTTCGATTCGCAAGCCCAGGCCAAGAAGAACATCGTGCAGGCGATTGAACACGTGGCCATGAAGCTGGGCAATACGCCGACGATCTGCCGCAAGTGCTATGTGCATCCGGACGTGATCTCGTCCTACCTGGACGGCGTCACGGCGGGCACGCTCAAGCAGCAGGTGCGTGACAACCTGGTTCACGACCTGCATGCGCTGAGTCCGGAAGAAGCGGCCGTGCTGGCGCTGCTGCAGCAACGCTTGCAGGACGAACCGAAACAGTCGAAACAGAAGAAGTCGCAGGAGAAATAAAAATCGGCTTTCCAATTTCATGGAAAGCCGATTTTGTAAAACAACGAAGAACAACGGCAGCTATGCAGCCACAGGCGCTTTCTCCAGCTTCGGCAAGAAAGCCGCCAGCAGGCCGATCAGCGGCAGGAAGGCGCACACCTGATACACGAAGAAAATATCGGTCACGTCGGCCAGCTTGCCCAGCAGCGCGGCGCCGATGCCGCCCATGCCGAACGCAAAACCGAAGAACAGTCCCGACACGGTGCCGACCTTGCCCGGCATCAGTTCTTGCGCGAACACCAGAATCGCCGAAAAGGCCGAGGCCAGGATCATGCCGATGATGACCGTCAGCACGCCGGTCCAGAACAGGTTGGCGTACGGCAGCATCAGCGTGAACGGCGCCACGCCCAGGATCGATACCCAGATCACCAGCTTGCGGCCGACACGGTCGCCGATCGGGCCGCCCAGCACGGTGCCGATCGCCACCGCGAACAGGAACACGAACAGGTGAATCTGCGCATCCTGCACCGACAGCTGGAATTTGCTGATCAGATAAAACGTGAAGTAGCTCGACAGGCTGGCCATGTAGAAGTACTTGGAAAAGATCAGCAGCAACAGGATGCTGACCGCCATGATGACCTTGTTGCGCGGCAGCTCGACGTAACCGGAAGATTTTTTCTTCGCCTTGGTCTTGCCGGCCAGTTGCTGGCGCTGATACCAGTGACCGATCTGACGCAGCACGACGATGGCGATCAGCGCCGCGATGGTGAACCACGCGATGCTGCGTTGTCCACCCGGGATGATGATCCACGCCGCCAGCAAGGGCCCCATCGCGCTGCCGGCATTGCCGCCGACCTGGAACAGCGATTGGGCCAGGCCATGACGACCGCCCGACGCCATGCGCGCCACGCGCGAGGCTTCAGGGTGGAAGACCGAGGAGCCGGTGCCGACCAGCGCCGCGGCAACCAGCAGCACGCCGAAGTTCGGCGCCACCGACAGCAGCAGCAAACCGCACAGAGTGGAACCCATGCCGATGGCCAGCGAATACGGTTTTGGATGTTTGTCGGTGTACAGGCCGACCAGCGGCTGCAACAGCGAAGCCGTCACCTGGAAAGTCAGGGTGATCAGGCCGATCTGGGCAAAGCTCAGATGGAAGTTGCCCTTCAACAGCGGATAAATCGCTAGCAGCAGCGATTGGATCATGTCGTTGAGGAAGTGCGAAAAACTGATCGCGCCAAGGACGCGGAAACCGGTTTTTTCTGCTGCCTGTTTCTCGGTTGCCTGAGGCATTTCCGGCGGGTTGAGCGCTGTCTCCATGATGGCCTGTCTTATAGTAAGAACTCATTTCATCAATAGGCGTGAATGCGAGCTTGCCTTGTTTGGGATGAAGTGCAAGGCGCGAATCTGGGTCAAGACTGGGCGTCTTGACCCAGATTCGTAACGCAGCAATTCGCCCAAACAAGCCGCTCCCTTCGGGTTCTTCCCAGAAGGGGCGCTGGCTGCGTTGCGCTCCTTGCAGCCGTTGGCACATTCGGCACCGCTACGCGACGCGTCGCACGCCTTGCCAGCGCCCCTTCTGAGAAGAACGCATCTCACGCCTATTGATGAAATGAGTTCTGAGTGGGAAACCCGAAATTTTAGACCTGTTGGCCTGGTTTGTCTTTTGGCGCCTCATTTTGGGTCGGGTGACCGGGCACCGTACAAGATTCAGAATTTATGCGGCTTTGCGAAACGTCAGGTTGTAGCGGCACTTGCCGGTCAGCTCGTGCACGCCTTCCGCCAGGGTATCGACGCCATGAAAACGCAGACGCGCCGGGCCGCCCCACACCACCACGTCGCCGCTCTCCAGCCGCATGCGCAGCGGCTTGTCGGCGCGCTCGCCGCCGCCGAACAGAAAGGTCGCCGGCAAGCCCAGCGACACCGACACAATCGGCTGCGTCATGTCGCCTTCGTTCTTGTCCTGATGCAGCGACATGCGCGCACCGGGCACGTAGCGATTGATCAGGCAGGCATCCGGAATGAAATTGTCGAAGCCGGCTGCGAGCGCCGCCGTCACCGCCAACTCAGCGAACACCTCCGGCATCGCCGGCCAGGGCCGTTGCGACAACGGATCGTCGCGCTGATAGCGATAGCCGCGCCGGTCGGTGACCCAGCCGAGCTCGCCGCAATTGCTCATCGCCACCGACATGGTGTAGCCGCCCGGCGTCTGCATCTGGCGGAACGGCGCCTGCGCGGTCACTTGCACAATCGCCTGCACCAGCGCGGCGGCCTGCTCGTCGGCGAAGGCGCGCAGCCAGGTCGCACCGTCGACTATCGGTTCGACGGACGGCGCGCGCAAGGCAGCGAACAGATCGCCGCTCACGATCCGCTCTCGCCTTCTTTTTCCAGCAGGGCCTGCTTGCGCTCGACACCCCAGCGATAACCCGAGAGCGAGCCGTCCATGCGCACCACGCGATGGCAGGGAATCAGCACCGCAATGCTGTTGGACGCACAGGCGCTGGCCACGGCGCGCACCGCGGACGGCTTGCCGATGCGCTGCGCAATGTCGGAATACGTCACGCGCGCACCGGCCGGGATCTCGCGCAAGGCTTGCCATACGCGCTGCTGGAACGCCGTGCCGCGCACATCGAGCGGCAAGTTGAGATCGCCCTGCGGCGACTCGATGAAGCCGATCACTTTGGCGATCAGCTTTTCGAACTCGGCGTCGCCGCCGATCAGCTCGGCCTGTGGAAATTGATCCTGCAGATCGCGCACCAGTTGATCCGGATCGTCGCCCAGCGTGATCGCGCAGACGCCCTTGGCGGTGGTCGCCACCAGGATCGCCCCCAGCCAGCATTGCGCCACCGCAAAACGGATCTGCGCGCCGCTGCCGCCGCTGCGGTAGGCGCTCGGCGTCATGCCCAGGCGGCCGGTGGATTCTGCATAAAAGCGCCCGCTGGAATTGAAGCCGGCGTCATACATGGCGCTGGTGACGGTGTCGCTGTCCGCCAATCCGGCACGCAAACGCTGCGCGCGATGCGCCGTTGCATATGCCTTGGGCGTGACGCCGGTTTTTTCTTTGAAGAGGCGATGAAAGTGGAAACGGCTCATGCCGGCGATCTGCGCCAGCTCATCGAGCGAAGGCAATTCGTCGGTCTGTTCGATGGCGCGGCAGACCGCAGCGATGGCCTGCGCCTGCCGCTCAGCCAGTGCGGCTTCGTTCGGCTTGCAGCGTTTGCAGGCGCGAAAGCCGGCCTGCTCCGCCTGGGCTCCGGTATCGTAGAAGGCAACGTTTTCGCGCCGTGCCTGACGCGAAGGGCAAGACGGACGGCAATATACGCCGGTGGTGCGCACGGCGTAATAGAACGTACCGTCGGCGGCTTTGTCGCGTTGCGTGACGGCTTGCCAGCGCTGATCATCCAGGTTGGCGGCGAGTTTGGAAACAGGGGCACGAGAAATGGACTTGCGGGTATTCATACTGAACATGATGACACCTTTTGGTTACACGGTCATCGCAGTATAAAAACACTAAATCAGTCCGACACTCCGGGCCTTGCTTTCAAATCCTGTGTTGTTTTCCCCAGAAAAAATCAGGACGAGAACTTGATCCGCTGGCGGCTTTGCGCCGGCTGCGTGACGTGATCCAGCGGCAGCACGTGCGAGTGCTTGATCTGTTTCATGGTGATGTTGGACTTGACGTTGGTCACGCCCGGCAGGCGCAGCAGGCGTGTCATCATGAATTCGGAAAACGCCGCCAGATCAGGGGCGACGATGCGCAGGATATAATCCGCCTCGCCGGTGATGGAAAAACATTCCATGATTTCCGGCATGCTCTGCACCGCTTTCTCGAACTGGTCGCCGCGCGTTTCGCCCTGACGGTCGAGCGTGACGTTGGTGAAAGCCGTGACGCCTAGGCCGACGACGGCGGGATCCAGTACCGCGGTATAGCGCTCGATGACGTGCGCTTCTTCCAGGCGCTGCACGCGCCGGCTGATCTGGGAAGTCGACAGATGCACTTTCTGGCCGAGGGCGTTGTTGGTGATGTGGCCGTCGCGCTGCAACTCCGCCAGCAAGGCCAGATCAAACCGGTCTACGGTGATAGTGCTCATATCGCCCTCTTTTCGCCATTATTTTGAACAATTTGTGCATCATACCGCGACAAATGTAGAAATAACAATCACATTTTGCACATCTCCTGCAATAAACTGAGTTCATACATAACCCAGCACGGAGCCAGCGCAAGGTGTTCAGCCGGCCTGCTCCGATCACCAGGAGACCATGATGGGCCAGGCCACGCAAATCACTTCCACTCGCAGCGCTACCGACTTGTTCGACAATCCTATGGGCACCGACGGCTTCGAGTTCGTCGAATATGCCGCGCTCGACCCGATGCCGATCGCCGCCGTGCTGGAATCCATGGGTTTCGCCGCCGTGGCGCGGCACCGCTCCAAGAACGTCACGCTATATCGCCAGGGCCAGATCAACTTCATCCTGAATGCCGAACCGGACAGCAACGCCACCGAATTCGCCAAGGTGCACGGCCTCTCGGTCAACGCCATGGCCTTCCGCGTCAAGGATGCGGCCGCGGTCTACAAGCGCGCGCTGGAAATGGGCGCCGAAGGCGTGCCGGCCAAGCTCGGCCCGATGGAGCTGAACATCCCCGCCATCAAGGGCATCGGCGGCTCGCTGCTGTACCTGGTGGATCGCTACGGCGAGCGCGGTTCGATCTACGACATCGATTTTGAATTCTTCCCCAACGTCGAGCGCAATCCGGTCGGCGTCGGCCTGACCTATATCGATCACCTGACGCACAACGTGGTGCGCGGTGCGATGGATAAATGGTCGTCGTTCTATGAGCGCCTGTTCAACTTCCGCGAGATCAAGTATTTCGACATCGAAGGCAAGATGACCGGATTGAAATCGCGCGCCATGACCAGCCCTTGCGGCAAGATCCGCATCCCGATCAACGAGAGCGCCGACGACAAATCGCAGATCGAAGAATTCATCAAGCAGTACAACGGCGAAGGCATCCAGCACATTGCGTTGGGCACCGACGACATTTACCAGACCGTGCGCACGCTGTATCAGCGCAAGGTGCCGCTGCAAGACACCATCAACACCTATTACGATCTGGTGGAACGCCGCATCCCCGGCCACAAGGAAGACCTGGCGGCGCTGCGCGAACTGAAGATCCTGATCGACGGCGCCCCGACCGAAGGCCAGGGTCTGCTGCTGCAGATCTTTACGCAGACGCTGATCGGCCCGATCTTCTTTGAAATCATCCAGCGCAAGGGCAATGACGGTTTCGGCGAGGGCAATTTCAAGGCTTTGTTTGAATCGATCGAACTGGATCAGATCCGCCGCGGCGTCATCTAGCGCGCCCGGATTCGCGCCGACATTATCAAAAAAGCAATGCCAGAGCGGCGTTCCGGGCGATCCGGAACGTCTCTTTATTTTTTCTTTGCCCTAAAGAAATCGCAGATGAGGTCGTAAAAGGAAGTACTACTTCTGCAAGGGAACACCATGCCTGTCAGCGCTCAATTTGGAAAATACGCCGCCAACGCCGCTTCCGCCGTCGTCGAGGATATTTCCGAGCGCATCCAGCAATTGACCCGCCAAATCCGTGAGCTGCAACAGCAGTTGCAGCAAGTGCTGTCGTCCCTCTCCGAACAAGACCTGAACCAGCTGCGCCAACGCATCCAGGCGCATTATCAGGAAATCTTCCGGCTGGAAAAAGAAAAGGCTCGCAGCCGCAATCGCGACGACAGCTATCTCAGCGTCGTGCTGTCGGTCGCCACCAGCAACGCGTAAAAAAGCCGCGTTTTTCAGCGCGGCTTCAACCTCAACTCGCCCTCTCCGCTTCAGTCTTTCTTGCTCGCTACCAGCGCCGCCATTGCAGCAGCATTCGGCTGTGTGCCGCTGAGCAAGCCGTCGACCACCCCGGCGCGATTTTGCACCGGCTGATTCTGGCTGACCTTCCATTTGCCCACCAGCTTCGTAATCGGGATTTCGATGCCGACGATGGCGCCGATCATCTTGTCGATATAGTCCGCCGGCGCGTCGCCGACTGACCATGGCTGCGCCATTGCCGCCTCATGATGCGCCGTCAGCCTGGTCACCAGCGCACGCAGCCATTCGGCGTCGTCGATGATGCGCAAGGGACCGCTGGCATGCACCACGGCGTAATTCCAGGTCGGCACGGCCTTGCCGTTTTCTTTCTTGGTGGGATACCAGGAGGGCGAGATATAGGCGTCTGCCCCCTGGAACACCGCAAGGACTTCGGTTGCGGCAACGTAATCCTTCCAGACCGGATTGGCGCGCGCCACGTGTCCGCGCAGGACGCCGTGTTCGCCTTCGTCGGCGCTCAATATCAGCGGAATATGATTGACGTCCAGGCCGGCCGAAGTCTGTGTGATCAGCGTCGACAAAGGATAATCCTGCATCAGGCGATGCAGGACTTGGCGGTCGGATTCGGCGAAATGGCTGGGTAGGTACACGTGTTTTCCCTTGCGATGATCGGTGCTGCGGACACAAAATGCGCGAACAAAAAATACGCGCATCGAAGCAGCTTACTGTAACCGACCGGGGAAGTTTTTTATAGCGGGCAAAATAGTCGACAATGCCGGCCGCGCGTGCAGGAAACTCGACAAACGAATAGCCGGACGCCGCAAAAAAATTGCCGGTCCGCACCTGTGCATTGCTGTACATGGCGCGGACCGGCAATCACTGCATTTACGGCATCGAGACAGGACGTCAGCGCATCAGGCGTGGCCCAGATACGCCTTGCGCACGGCGTCGTTGGCCAGCAGGTTGGCGCCGGTGTCGGCCAGCACCACATGGCCGTTTTCCAGCACGTAGCCGCGATCGGCCACACCCAGCGCCTTGTTGGCGTTCTGCTCGACCAGGAACACTGTCACGCCGTTGTCGCGGATGGTGCGGATAATCTCGAAGATCTGCGCGATCACCAGCGGCGCCAGGCCCAGCGTCGGCTCATCCAGCAACAGCAGGCGCGGCTTGCTCATCAGCGCGCGGCCGATGGCCAGCATCTGCTGCTCGCCGCCGGACATGGTGCCGGCGCGCTGGTTGGTGCGTTCCTTCAAGCGCGGGAACAAACCGAATACGTATTGCACGCCCTCTTCGATTTGCTCGTTGGTGGCGAAGAAGGCGCCCATCTTGAGGTTTTCCAGCACGGTCAGGCTCGGAAAGACGCGACGGCCTTCCGGCGAAATCGCCATGCCCATGCGCATGATTTCATGCGTCGCACGCTGGGTGATGTCCTGGCCTTCGAAGACGATCTTGCCGCTGGAGGCGCGCGGCTTGCCGCACAGGGTCATCAGCAAGGTGGTCTTGCCCGCGCCGTTGGCGCCGATCAGCGTGACGATCTCGCCCTTTTCCACATTCAGCGATACGCCATGCAGCGCTTCGATGGCGCCGTAGTGGGTATGTACCTGTTCAAACTGCAACATCATTCTTCTCCCAGGTAAGCTTTGATCACGCGCTCGTCGTTGCGCACCTGGTCCGGCGTGCCGATGACGATAGGCTTGCCGTGTTCCATCACCAGGATGCGGTCGGAGATGCCCATGATCAGGCTCATGTCGTGTTCGATCAGCAGGACGGCGACGCCGTGTTCGCGGCGCAGCTTGTCGATGAGCTGTTGCAGCTCCTGCTTCTCTTGCGGATTGAGGCCGGCGGCGGGTTCATCCAGCAGCAGCAGGCGCGGCCTGGTGATCATGCAGCGTGCAATCTCGACGCGGCGCTGCAAGCCGTACGACAAGGTGCCGGCTTCACGGTTGGCCAGCGCAGTCAGGCCGAGCTGGGCTAGCCAGTAGGCGGCGCGATCCAGCGCGTCCTTCTCGGCGCGGCGATAGCCCGGCAGCTTCAGCAGGCCGGACACCAGATTGTTGTTGACCTGATTGTGCTGGGCCACCAGCAGGTTTTCCACCACGGTCAGGGTCTTGAACAAACGGATGTTCTGGAAGGTGCGCACCAGCCCCTGTTGCGCCACGACGTGGCTGGGCTTGCGCGCAATCGACGCGCCGCCCAGGCTGATGTCGCCCGTGGTCGGCTGATAAAAGCCGCTGATGCAATTGAACACTGTGGTCTTGCCGGCGCCGTTGGGGCCGATGATGGCGAAGACTTCCTTGTCCATCACCGACAGCGACACGCCGTCGACCGCCAGCAAACCGCCGAAGCGCATCGACAGGTCCGCGACCTGCAGCAAAGTAGCGTTGTTCACGTTGTTGTTTGTCATGGTCATTTTGGCAGCTCCACGTGAGGACGCGTTGCCGGCAACAAGCCCTGCGGACGCCACATCATCATCAACACCATCACCAGACCAAAAATCAGCATGCGGTATTCTGCGAAGCTGCGCGCCACTTCCGGCAGAATCGTCAGCAGGATCGCCGCCAGGATCACGCCCAGTTGCGAACCCATGCCGCCCAGCACCACGATCGCCAGGATCAGCGCCGACTCGATGAAGGTAAAGGATTCCGGATTCACCAGCCCCTGGCGCGCGGCAAAGAAGCTGCCCGCCAGACCGGCGAACGCAGCGCCCAGCGTGAACGCCGACAGCTTGATCTTGGTCGGGTTGATGCCCAGCGAACGGCAGGCGATTTCGTCGTCGCGCAGCGCTTCCCAGGCGCGGCCCATCGGCATGCGGATCAGGCGGCTGGTCACGAAGTAAGTGAACAGCACCAGCAGCAGCGCGACGAAATACAGGAAGATCACCATGTGGCCGCCCTGATAGGTCAGACCCAGCATTTCATGGAAAGTCGTGTGGCCCTCGACGCTGGCGCTGCGCGCCATTTCGATGCCGAACACAGTCGGTTTCGGAATGCCGGACACGCCGTCCGGACCGCCGGTCAGCGAGGTCAGGTTGTTGAGCAGCAGGCGGATGATTTCACCGAAGCCCAGCGTCACGATGGCCAGATAGTCCCCCCGCAAACGCAGCACCGGGAAGCCGAGGATGAAACCGAACAAGGCCGACATACCGGCGGCAATCGGCAGGCATTCCCAGAAGGTGAAACCGAAGTACTGGTTCAGCAGCGCATAAGTGTAGCCGCCGACCGCATAGAAGCCGACATAGCCCAGATCCAGCAGCCCGGCAAAGCCGACCACGATGTTCAGGCCGAGGCCGAGGATCACGTAAATCAGGGCCAGCGTCACCACGTCGACATTGCCGCGCGAACCGAAGAACGGCCACACCACGGCAACCGCAAACAAGAACAGCAAGGCGTACTTCTGCTGCCGCGGTTGCAGCTTCGGCAGCGCGGGCAGGCGCACGCCCTTGGCGCTGCGCGTCAGCGCCGGCTTGATCAGCTGGAACACGAACACCGCCAGCACCGCGATCAGCACCGGCGTCCAGTGCGCCTGCAACACCACGCGATAGCCTTCGAGCTGCAATTGCAGGCCCAGCAGCGGCGTGGTCAGAATGGCGGTCAGGATCGCCGCCGCCACGGCGTTTTTGAGAGTGATAGGCATCAGACTTTCTCCACGTCCGGCTTGCCCAGCAAACCTGTGGGACGGAACAAGAGGATCAAGACCAGCAAGGCGAAGGACACCACATCCTTGTATTCAGCCGGCAGGTAACCCGCCGCGAATGTCTCGGCCAGGCCGAGCAGCACGCCGCCCAGCATGGCGCCGGGAATGCTGCCGATACCGCCCAGCACGGCAGCGGTAAACGCTTTGATGCCGGCGATGAAACCGATGTAGGGATTGAGCTTGCCGATGGTCAGCGCGATCAGCACGCCACCGACCGCCGCCAGCATCGCGCCCAGCACGAAGGTGAAGGAAATCACGCGGTTGGTGTCGATGCCGAGCAGATTGGCCATGCCCATGTCTTCCGCACAGGCGCGGCAGGCGCGGCCCATGCGCGAGCGCGCGATGAACAGGGTCAGGCCGACCATCAGCAGCAGCGTGACGCCGACGATGATCATGCGCGAGTAAGGAATCGTGACCGTGAAGTCGCTGCCCATCTGGAACTCGATGGCGCCGGAGATCAGGACCGGCACCGACATGTCGCGCGAGCCCTGGCCGATCTGCACATAGTTCTGCAGGAAGATCGACATGCCGATCGCCGAGATCAGCGGCACCAGGCGCGGGCCGCCGCGCAAGGGACGATAAGCGACGCGTTCGACGGTCCAGCCGTACAGGCCGGTGACGACGACGGAAACGATCAACGCTGCGCCGAGCAGCAAGGGCAAGGGATAGCCCGCCTGCACGCCGATGGCGGTAAGCGTCACCAGGCCGACATAGGAACCGATCATGTAAATTTCGCCGTGCGCGAAATTGATCATGCCGATGATGCCGTAGACCATGGTGTAGCCGATGGCGATCAATGCATAGATCGCCCCCAGACTCAGCCCGTTGACGAGCTGCTGGGTCAGTTGTGGGAGCAGTTCATTCATAGGAAACCTGGCAAATATAGATGTGCAAATGCCCCATTCTTACTGCAATGGGGCATTTGCATGATGACGTCAGTATGGACGACTACTGCAAGCCGGGAGAAAAATTACTTGGCTTCAGTCTTCGTTGCGTCTTTGTGCCATGTGAAGACAACGAACTTGAACGACTTCAGGTCGCCCTTCTTGTCGTATTCAACAGTGCCGATCGGTGTCTTGAAGGAATTGGCGTGGATGTACGCGGCAACCTTGGTCGGATCAGTCGACTTGGTGGCGGTGATCGCATCGGCAATCACCTTCACGCCCGAGTAGGCAGGCATCTGGAACGGACCGTTAGGATCGCGCTTTTGTGCCGCGAAAGCCTTGACCAGCGCAGCATTGGCAGGATCGGCGGCGAAGTCGGCCGGCAGCGTCACCAGCATGCCTTCGGAAGCAGGACCGGCGATGGCCGTGATGTCCTTGTTGCCGACGCCTTCAGGACCCATGAACACGGCCTTGACGCCTTGTTCGCGCGCCTGGCGCATGATCAGGCCCATTTCAGGGTGGTAGCCGCCGAAGTAGACGAAGTCCACGCCTTGCGATTTCAGCTTGGTGATGACAGCCGAGTAGTCGCTGTCGCCGGCGTTCACGCCTTCAAACACGACCACCGGAATCTTTGCCGCTTCCAGGCCGGCCTTGACCGAAGTCGCCACGCCCTGGCCGTAGGATTGCTTGTCGTGCAGGACGGCAGCTTTCTTTGGCTTCAGCTTTTCGATCACGTACTTGGCGGCAGCAGGACCTTGCTGGTCGTCGCGGCCGATGGTGCGGAAGATATATTTGTGCGGCTTGGCTTCGGTCAGCTGAGGCGCAGTCGCCGACGGCGTGATCATCACGACGCCTTCGTTTTCATAGATGTCGGAGGCTGGAATAGTCGAACCCGAGCAGACGTGACCGATCACGAACTTGATGCCCTGGCTGACGATCTTGTTGGCGACGGCAACCGCTTGCTTCGGCTCACAGGCGTCATCCATCAGGACTGCTTCAAACTTGTTGCCGCCGGCGCCGCCGGCTGCGTTGATTTGTTCGATGGCGGTCAGCGCACCGGCTTTGACCATGTCGCCGTACTGGGCCACTGCGCCCGTCATCGGGCCGGCGATCGCGATCTTCACTGTTTCAGCCTGGGCTGTGCCGGCAAACGAAACTGCGGATGCGACGACGCCAACGGCCAAGGCGATTTTTGTCAGGCGGCGGTTCAAAGGGAATACGGATTTCATTGAATTTCCTCCAATATATTTATTCGTTGCGGCTCTGGCCGGCAACAACATTGAGCAGACGTTATATGAATAAAAACGCGAACAAAAACACAAACAAAGTATGAACAAAGCACTGCATCTTTACGATGCGGGCGCTATGGGGCAGGAGTGTAACATTTCCGTCATATATGACAGCTTTTTTTATACCGATGACCTCATATTCGCTCTTTTTGCGCATCGTGAGAATATTTCGCACATCTTTCATTCAAAAAACAAAAATTTTTAATCGATATTTCTAAATATGCTCTTGTTGCGCTGCACCCGACATGGCCTCACACTGCCCTCCTGCGCCGTTTAAAGCAGCATGCAAGCACGCAGAACAAGCCGGCGAAGTCCCGATGTTATTTGTGGCGGGATCAGCCGACAATAGTCACAATACGAATTCGCCGAACGGGATCTATCGTTTCCCATCCATTGCCTTCTTCCGCCCCGCCCTGCATGCCTTTGTCTTTTCGCCAGATCGCCAACGCCGCCGCCGCCTCTTTCATCCTGACGACGGCAATTGCCTGCGCGCTTTGCAGTGCGCCGATATCCACAGCCCTGGCGGCGGAACTGCGGCAATACCGTTACCAGCAGACCAGCATCAGCGCCTGCTACATCGACCTGCAGCAAGACGCCTTGCGCATGTACTGGAAGGATCCGGCCGGCAATATCTTCGGCACCTTCGCCAATCTGCGCGCGTGGCTGCGCCCGCAAGGCCGGGACTTGACCTGCGCCACCAACGCCGGCATCTACGACAAAGAACATAAACCGCTCGGCCTGTATATCGAGAACGGCGTCACGCTGCGCAAACTCAACACGCGCCAGAACGCCTACGGCAACTTTTACCTGCAGCCGAACGGCGTCTTTATCGTGGAAGAAAAACGGGCCCGGATCGTCGATACCGCCAGCGTCGACAGCGACCGCTCGCGCTGGCTGTCGCAAGCGTTGTACGCCACGCAGTCGGGTCCGATCATGCTGCGCAACGGCGAAATCAATGCCGCCTTCGACCCCGGCTCGGTCAACCTGTTCGTGCGTAACGCCGTCTGCATCGATCCTTCGCAAAAGGTGGCGCTGGTCATGGCGAGAAATCCCATCACCTTCTACGACTTCGCCCTGTTCCTGCGCGACAAGTTGAAGTGCGTCGATGCGCTCTACCTCGACGGCAATATCTCGCGCATCTATCCTTCGCTGGAAGCGGACATCGGCCCCTCCTTCGGCGCCATCATCGGCGTGGAAAAGTAGTCCTGCCGCCGTCGCAGCACATCACGCATATCGACATGCAAAATCATTCGTTCTCCGTCCAGGAACGATATGTGACCATCCCTGCTTGCCTTCAATGGCCCACATCCGCATACAAGACAGGGAGAAAAAAATGCGTCGCTGGTCGATTTCCGTATTTTCAGCACTATTTGCCGTCCTGGCGCTCAGCGCCAATGCCGCTTCGGCGCAGGACAAGACAAAGATCAAGGTAGGCGTTTCGGTCGGCAATTCCGAACAGACGTTTGAAGTGGTGAAACGCGTCGCCGCACGCGACGGCCTCGACATCCAGATCATCACCTTCAGCGACTATCTGCAACCGAACGAAGCGCTGGCGGCCGGCGATCTCGACGCCAACGCCTTCCAGCACAAGCCCTTCCTCGACAGCCAGATCAAGACGCGCGGCTACAAGCTGACGCCGGTCGGCCTGACGATCACTGCGCCGCTGGGGATCTATTCCAAGAAATACAAGACGGTCGATCAATTGCCGCAAGGCGCCAGCATCGGCATCCAGAACGACCCGTCCAACGGCAATCGCGCGCTGTTGCTGCTGCAAAAGTCCGGCCTGATCAAACTCAAACCCGGCGTCGGTGAAAACGGCGTCAATGCCACGCCGCTGGACGTCATCGAAAATCCGAAGAAACTCAAGCTGGTGGAACTGGACGCCGCGCAACTGCCGCGCTCGCTCGACGATCTTGCAGCGGCGTCGATCAACAACGATTACGCCTTCAAGGCCGGCCTGTCCCTGCAGCGCGACACCATCGCGGTGGAAGACGCCAGGGGCCGTTACGCCAACCTGATCGTGACGCGCGTGGAAGACAAGGACAAACCGTGGGCGAAGAAACTGGTGAAGGCATACCAGTCGGAAGAAGTACGCAAGTTCATCGAAGCGGAATTCAAGGGATCGCTGGTGCCTGCATTCTGAGCAGAATCACCCGTAACAGGCTGACATGCGGCGGCCGCACAAGCGCCTCGCACACACACGACACCATGACGATGATCGTGTCGCGCCAGAAGAAAAAAGACCCGCAGCAACAGACTGCGGGCCAAATTCCCTTTTCAAGAGGGAGGTTGAAGGAACAGTTCAACCATTTTTAGGATTCCCCTGCCCTCACAAAGTTCGCACTTCTTCTCAACACTTCCAAAATTTGTTGCATTTGTCGCCCACGCTAAAACGCCCATGCCGGATTACTCCTGCATGGGCGTTGCTCAAACCCGCCTGATCAGAGACTCAACGCTGGTGCGTTAAGGCTTCTTCTCAGTATTGGTGGCGTTGTCGGCCGGAGGTGTTGCCGGTGGCGCGGCATCTGCCGGTTTGGCATCGCCTGCCGGGGCTGGCGGCGGCGTCATGGCCGGTGGCGTCGGCGTAGCCGGTGCGGGCGTAGCGGCCGACGAATCGCTGGCGGCGGGGGCGGCCGGGGCCTCATCGCGTTTGTTACAACCCGCCAGCAAGGCGGTGAACATGACAGAAGCTAACACTGCGTGGCGTACTAACATAGTTCCTCCAAGAAGTTATTGAACACAAATGGGCACAAATAAGCACATGCACAAATTTAGATGCGCTCAGGTGCAATTGTTCCCGCCCGGAGGGCCGCATCTTGTAGGAGAATGGCCAATCTTTGCGTAAGCTTTCGCGACTGCCCATTTCAACCATTCCGTCTTTGCGCCTGCATGCCGAATAAACCTTCCCATCTGATATCGACAGCCGTTTTTTGCATTATCTCTTTAACATTGCCGCTCGCGGCGCACGCAGAGATCACGCCGTTGACCAGCGGGCAATGCGCCGCGATGCGAGACGGCAAAGTCCTCAGCACGGAGAACCCGGTCGGATGCGAACGCCTGATGCGGGTTTCATTTCCTTACCGGGATTTTGAAGGACGCCGTCACGACGACGGCAACGTTGTGGTGCTCGATGTCGTCGCGCCGGAGGTCCAAGTCATCTTCCATGCACTGCTGCAACGTGGATTCCCGCTGCACAAGGCAATGCCGCTGGAGGCATATCAGGGCGACGATGAAGCATCGATGGCGGACAACAATACCTCCGCTTTCAACGGCCGCCCCATGACCGGCGGCAGTGCGTGGTCCAAGCATGCCTACGGCGTCGCCATCGATATCGATCCGCTGCAGAATCCCTACATCGGCAAGGACGCCGGCAAGCAGATCCTTGTGCTCCCGCCTGCCGCCCGCGGACAGTATCAGTCACGCTCGCCGATGCGTCCAGGCATGGCCGAAGACGTGCAGGATATTTTTTTCAGGCATGGATTCATGATCTGGGGAGGCAACTGGAAGCAGCCGATCGACTATCAGCATTTTGAAATCGGCAGCCGGGACTTCATTGCCCGCCTGCTGAGCCTGCCGTTGCAGGACGCACGCCGCGAATTCTCTTCTTATGCCAATACGTATGCGACCTGCATGTCAGGGAATGCGATCGCAAACCTGGCTGTGCGGCGCAAGGCGTGTGCGGGAAAAAGCAAACGTTGACTGCGTGGGAGCGCTGCGCTGCGTTCAATCTGCTTCCAGCAAAACCCGCACCGCTTCGCGCCGTGCAGCGCCGTCCGCATCGCCCCGCACCAGCACCTCACTGCGCTGCTGCAAGTATTGCCGCGCTGACGCCTGCCTGAGCAAGGGCCGCGCCTGACGGAGCGCATCGATCAGCAAAGGCGTCAGCCTGTCCAGCTCGGGGCGGATATCGCGCGCCAGATCGGGAGGCGCGGCAAAGCGAGCGTGTTTGTCTTTGCGCCATTGCGCGTGCAAGTCCAGTTGAATCAGCTTGCCCGCATCGAATTGCGCCTGGAAGAAGCGGCGCATGAATGACTTCTCACCTTCGCCTGCATTCGTCAGCGACGCGCTCAGATCATCCAGGATCTTCTGCTCGCGCACTGGATCGTTGATGGGCGCGCCGGAATTCCATTTCGACTGCGCCACCATGACCGCGACGTTCAGGCGCTGGTCCATCAGCGTCAGCAAACGATCGATCTTCTGCTGTTCCGCGACCGGCATGCCGACCGGCGTCGTCTGGCACGCCGACAGCAGCAGCGAGATTGCCAGCACCTTGCAAAGCCAGGGCAGCCAGCCGTTTGTTTTCCATCGCGATGTCATCCTGATATTCCCTTGTCCATATTCTTGCGCGGCCCGCGCAAACAACTGCTTTCTCGCCGTTGTATCGCAACAGCAGCCTGCACTTTAAGATTTTTCCTATATATCGCAGAGGGGTGGATCTCCACAATGCAGAGCATCTTATTCCATCTTGCGATGCCATCATGCAAATCGTATTTCTTATCTGGCCGGTCCTGTTGCTGCCCGTTCTGTTGGCATGGCTGACGCGTCCGGCGCGAAGCATCCGTCGGCTCGCCAAGCCCGCTGTACCTGTAGCGCAGAAAGCCGCTTCCTTGCCGCTGCAAAAAGCCGCCGGCCATACGACTGCCTATTGCAAAGAAGCGCAACGCGCCTATCGTGAAATGCTGGCGCTGGCGGCAGAACAGCGACGCCGCGAATCCCCTGCTTATCGCAAGGCGGCGCAGGCCGCATATCGCGCAATGCAGCAGATGCACGACGAAGCGCCAAAGGACGCCTCGCAATAATTTACTTATTCGCTCATCCGCTGCAACTGAACGCCTCACAATTCTTTGCGCCTGTTAAGAAAAAACACTCTCCGTCATAAAGGTAAAGCTGTGTAAGTTATTCCGCACGTCATGAGACGAGGCGTCTTCCTCACCTATACTGGCTTCGCTGGATCGACTACAGAATTCGTTTTTTCATCAGAGGGGTACGCCATGACGATCAATACCGTTTCTTCTACCAACGCAGCGACAGCTGCACACGCGCAACAAGCCGCCAAACGCAAACCATCGACCGTGGATTTCAGCAAGGTCATGGCCAGTGCCGGCGGCGACATCAAGACCGATACCAACACCGCGACGAAGCAGAATAATTCCGGCTCCGTCACTGCTGTTGCTCAAAACGCCGACGGCACCAAAGTCAGCAGCTGAATCAACAGTTGAGTCATCAGCTGAATTAGCGCCGGCGTTGTCCTTGCCGGAAAATAAAAAAGCCACGTTCGCGTGGCTTTTTTATTGCTGCTGATACTGAAATGGCTACATGCCCAATCGACGACCTATAGGGCGCAAGAATTTGTCATCCTCCGAACGCCGCCGAAGCAAGCCGCAACCACAAATCCCAAGTAACAGCGACCGCGCCCGGAATCGTGAAATGCTGCGGCGAAATGCAAAAAACCGCTGAGAGCCAGAAGCTATCAACGGTTTTTACAATTTGGTTGCGGGGGCAGGATTTGAACCTACGACCTTCGGGTTATGAGCCCGACGAGCTGCCAGACTGCTCCACCCCGCGTCTGAAAAAAAAGATTATACGACATATCCGCGAACTATGCAAACCGATTACTCGAATTCTTTCCTGTTCCGGCTTTCACCCGGGCATCGTGCGCTCCGGCGGTCTCTACAACCCGCCCACATCCACCGCGCCGCCGATAAAAAAGTATCCCTACAGGCGACAGTGATACACTTCTACCCGCACTTTGCCATGAATCATCTATCACGCGATGGCGCCTGATCGCCGTCAACTATTCCTACAAAAACACGTCGACCGTCTTTTATGAAATTCTGTTCTGAATGCGCTCATCCGGTATCTCTGCAGATCCCTCCCGATGACAATCGTCCGCGCTACGTGTGCGGCAATTGCGGCGCCATTCATTATCAAAATCCGAAGATGGTGGTCGGTTCCATCCCGGTCTGGGAACGCGACGGCGAATTGCGCGTGCTGCTGTGCCGCCGCGCCATCGAGCCGCGCCACGGTTTCTGGACGCTGCCGGCAGGATTCATGGAAAACAACGAGACCACCACCGACGCCGCCGCGCGCGAGACCGAAGAAGAAGCCGGTGCGCGCATCAAGCTCGGCCCGCTGTTCTCGCTGATCAATGTGCCGCATGTGCATCAGGTGCATTTCTTTTACCTGGCCGAGCTGCTCGACCTCGATTACGCCGCCGGCACCGAAAGCCTGGAAGTCGCCTTATTCAAGGAAGAAGACATCCCCTGGTCGGAGATCGCCTTCCCCACCGTCGAGTACACGCTGCGCGCCTATTTCTCGGATCTGGCCAAGGTCAGAACCGGCGACGGCGGCTTTGGCCTGCATACCGACGATATTCGCAAACGCATGATGCAAGCTGACTAAACGCGGAACGACGCATGATCTCCTGGCTGGATGTCGATTCTCCCTTCCCGGATGTCTCCAAGGCGCTGACCGAGCCGGCCGGCTTGCTGGCCGCAGGCGCCGATCTGTCGCCGCAACGCCTGCTCAACGCCTACCGCCACGGCATCTTTCCCTGGTTCTCCGAAGGCCAGCCCATCCTGTGGTGGAGCACTGATCCGCGCATGGTGCTGTACACCGACCGCTTCATCATTTCCGACAGCCTCAAAAAAACGCTACGCAAGATCGAACGCAGCCGTCATACCGACGCCCGCTGGGAAGTCCGCTTCGACTCGGCCTTCCGCGAAGTCATGCGCGCTTGCGCCGCGCCGCGCAAGGATGACGCCGGCACCTGGATTTCGAAGGACATCGTCGACGGCTATTGCGGGCTGCATCGCGCCGGTTATGCGCATTCGTCCGAGGTCTGGCTGGATGGCAAGCTGGTGGGCGGCGCATATGGCGTGTCGATCGGACAGATGTTTTATGGCGAATCGATGTTCGCGCGCGTGTCGGACGCCTCCAAGGTGGCGCTGGCGTATCTGGTGCACTTCCTGCGCCAGCATGGCGTGCAGATGATCGACTGCCAGCAGGAAACGCCGCACCTGGCCTCGCTGGGCGCGGCGCCGATTCCGCGCAAGGAATTCCTGAAGCATTTGCACCAGGCCATCGAAGCGCCGCAGATCACGTTCTGGCATCCGCTGGATCTGTTCGTCAAGCCGTGATTGTTGTTTAAAACCCATTCACGGGACGCTGTTACTGCTTCCGCAAAGTAGTGTAAATTAACGGTAATCGTGACGGCTTCGTGACAACGACGCGTTGCCGCAAACACAGCAAATCGAAGCCAGCGACTGCACTCCAGGACATCACAGGACGCACATGACGCACCTTAAAGACCTGCCGTTTTCCACCTTGCAGTTTTATGCCACGGCGCCGTATCCGTGCAGTTATCTCGATAACCAGCAAGCCCGCTCGCAAGTCGCCACGCCTTCGCACCTGATCAACGCCGATGTGTATTCCGAACTGGTCAAGACCGGTTTCCGCCGCAGCGGCATCTTTACCTACCGTCCATACTGCGACGGTTGCCAGGCTTGCACGCCGGTGCGCATCAAGACCGCAGAATTCGTCCCCAACCGCAGCCAGCGTCGCGCCTGGACAAAGAATCAACAACTGGTGACGCTGGTCACCAACCTGACCTACGCCTACGAGCACTACGAACTGTATCTGCGCTACCAGTCCGTACGCCATGCCGGCGGCGGCATGGACCAGGACAGCCGCGACCAGTACGCGCAATTCCTGCTGCAAAGCAAGGTCAACACGCGCCTGGTCGAGTTCCGCGAACCCGGCGGCACGCTGCGCATGGTCAGCATCATCGACGTGCTGGATGACGGATTGTCATCGGTCTACACCTTCTACGATCCGGATGTCGAAGGTTCGTCCTACGGCACCTACAACATCCTGTGGCAGATCGAACAAGCCCGCCAGTTGGGCATTCCCTACGTCTATCTGGGCTACTGGATCAAGGAAAGCGCCAAGATGGCCTACAAGACCAACTTCCGGCCGCTGGAAGCATTACAAAACGGCAACTGGACCGAGTTGCCCTGATCCCGCCGGCAGCAAGTTTGCTGCCCCCATTTCAGCGGGAAACCGCTCCGGACACGTTAAAATAGCGGCACTTTTCCCTCTAGCCGACTCATCGTGTCCGATAAACTCCTCTACGCCCTCGCCCGTCCGCTGCTGTTCTCTCTCGACGCAGAATCCGCCCACCACCTGACCCTGCCCGCCCTGCGCCGCGCCGCTGCGCTCGGCCTGACCGGCTTCATCAGCAAACCAGCCGCCGATCCGCGCACCGTGATGGGCATCACCTTCCCTAACCCGGTCGGCCTGGCCGCCGGCCTGGACAAGGACGGTTCCTACATCGACGGCCTGGCCGCGCTCGGTTTCGGCTCGATTGAAATCGGCACGGTCACGCCGCGCGCGCAGCCGGGCAATCCGAAGCCGCGCATGTTCCGCCTGCCGGCCGCGCACGCGATCATCAACCGCATGGGCTTCAACAACGGCGGCGTCGACGCTTTCGTCGCCAACGTGCAAGGCTCGCGCTTCTATCAGGGCAAGCAAGGCGTGCTGGGCCTGAACATCGGCAAGAACGCCGACACCCCGATCGAACGCGCCGCCGACGACTACCTGCACTGCCTGGAGAAAGTCTATCCCTACGCCAGCTACGTGACCGTCAACATCTCATCGCCCAATACCAAGAACCTGCGCCAGCTGCAAGGCGCCTCCGAGCTGGACGCCCTGCTGTCGCAACTGAAGGAAGCGCAACTGCGCCTGGCCGACCAGCACAAGCGCTATGTGCCGGTGGCATTGAAGATTGCACCGGACATCGACGCCGAACAGATCAAGAACATCGCCGACGCGCTGCTGCGCCACAAGCTCGACGGCGTCATCGCCACCAACACCACGATCACGCGCGACGCCGTCAAGGGCTTGCAGCACGGCGAAGAAGCCGGCGGCCTGTCGGGCGCGCCGGTATTTGAATTGTCGAACCAGGTGGTGCGCGGCCTCAAGGCTGAACTGGGCGACGCGCTGCCGATCATCGGCGTGGGCGGCATCCTCAGCGGCAGCAACGCCAAGGCCAAGATGCAGGCCGGCGCCTCGCTGGTGCAGCTGTATTCCGGCCTGATCTATCGCGGCCCGGCGCTGGTCAAGGAATGTGCGGACGCGCTGCGTTGATCTGAACTGACTGAATCGCCCGACGTAAAAAAACCGCCGTTGCATTTGCGTGCAACGGCGGTTTTTTATTGCGACTGAAGATTGACGACTTAGAGAACCTTGCGCAGGAAATCACGCGTACGTTCATTCTTCGGCTCGCCCAATACTTGCTGCGGCGGACCTTCTTCCATGATCACGCCCTGATCGATGAACAGCACGCGATCCGACACTTCGCGCGCAAAACCCATCTCGTGCGTGACCACCACCATGGTCATGCCTTCTTCGGCCAGCGTCTTCATCACGGTCAGCACTTCGCCGACCAGCTCGGGATCGAGCGCCGACGTCGGTTCGTCGAACAGCATGACCTTCGGCTCCATCGCCAGCGCGCGGGCAATCGCCACGCGCTGTTGCTGGCCGCCGGAGAGCTGGTTCGGGAAGGCGTCGATCTTGTCCAGCAAGCCGACCTTCTGCAGCAGCTTCTCGGCCACCAGCACCGCTTCGCGGCGCGACAGCTGCTTCACCTGCATCGGCGCCATGATCAGGTTTTCCAGCACCGACATGTGCGGGAACAGGTTGAAGCGCTGGAACACCATGCCCATCCCGGCGCGCAGCGTGTTCAGGTCGACCTTGGGATCGTTGACCTTGACGCCGTCGATGACGATCTCGCCGTCGGTGGCTTCTTCCAGGCCGTTGAGGCAACGCAGGAAGGTGCTCTTGCCGGAACCCGAAGGACCGATCACGCACACGACTTCGCTTTCTTTGATCTCGCAGTCGATGCCGCGCAGGATATGCGCCTGGCCGTACTGCTTCTGCAATTGCTTGACGCTGATCATCGCGCATCTCCTTTGCCGTAGCGTGTTTCGAGGTGACGGACAAATGCCGACAGCAGCAAGGTAATGACCCAATAAACCACCGAAATGGTCAGGTACGGCTCCCAGTAGCGCGCATAGGCGCCGGACACCGTACGCGCAGCATAGGCCAGCTCCGCCAGACCGATGGCCGACGCCAGCGACGAATCCTTGACGATGGCGATGGCGTTATTGCCCAGCGGCGGCAGCATGCGGCGAAATGCCTGCGGCAGCACCACCTTGCGCAAGGTCTTCATGTAGCTCATGCCGAGCGAGCGCGACGCTTCGCTCTGGCCGCGGTCGATCGACTGGATGCCTGCGCGGAAGATCTCCGACACATAGGCGCCCGAGTTCAGCGTGATGGCCAGCACCGCCGACGCAAACGCACCGTATTGCGAACGGACTTCGCGCGCGATATCGCCGCTCAGGATCAGGCCGCCGCTCGGATTGATCAGCAGCGGCATCAGTGCGAAGTGAATCAGCAGGATCTGCACGAACAAAGGCGTGCCGCGCAGGAAGCTGACGTAAAAGCGCACCGGCCATTGCACCGCGTAGCGCAGGAAATATTTCCAGAAACCGTGGCGCGCTTCCGCCAGACGGCCGACGCCCAACGCCAGGCCCCAGCAGGTTCCGGAGATCACGCAAATCAGCGCGACCTTGATGGTCATCCACGTGCCCTCGACAAACAGGGGCAGGTACTCGCCGATGATTTCCCATTGAAAGAAAGAATTCATGAATGCAATCCGGGTAAAAATCTGCCCACGGTCCTCGCAGAGAACGTGGGCATTGAAAAGAAATACTTAACTACGCGGATTGCTGATTATTGCAACGGCAATGTCGGCACGTTGGCGTCGAACCATTCCTTGTAGATCTTGGCGTAAGTGCCGTCAGCCACGATCTTCTTCAGGCCGGCGTTGATCTTGTCCTGCAGTTCCTTGTTGCCCTTTTTCACGGCGATACCGAAGTATTGGCGGGTGAACTTGGCGTCGCCGACCACCTTGAATTGCTTCTCGGGATGGCTCTTGATGTAGAACTTGATCACGCCGACGTCGCCGATCGCTGCATCGACACCGCCGCGATACAGCTCTTCCAGCATCAGCGGCGTGTTGTCGAAACGGTGGATCGCGGTGCTGGACTTGCCGACTTCTTCCGACAGGATGATGTCGCCTGCGGTCGAGTTGACCACGCCGACTTGCAGCTTCTTCAGGTCAGCCAGTGCGGTCACTTTGGAGCCGGAACCGGTGATGATGACTTGCTCGGCCGGGAAGTACGGCAGCGAGAAATCGACCATCTGCGCGCGCTTTTCAGTGATGGTGATGCCGGAGATGATAATGTCGCGGTCGCCCTGGCCCAGGGTGGCGAAAATGCCTTCCCATGGCGTGCTGACCAGCTTGATCTGGAAGCCGGACGCCTTGGCGATGGCCTTGATGATGTCGATGTCGAAACCGACCAGTTCCTTCTTCGGCGTTTCGAATTCGAATGGACGGTAAGTGCCGCCGGCGCCGACGACGTAAGTCTGATCTGCGGCCTGTGCTGC
The DNA here is from genome assembly GCF_001189965.1 of Herbaspirillum rhizosphaerae. GTDB lineage: Bacteria > Pseudomonadota > Gammaproteobacteria > Burkholderiales > Burkholderiaceae_D > Herbaspirillum > Herbaspirillum rhizosphaerae. The sequence goes on along the minus strand of NZ_LFLU01000020.1, from coordinate 20,156 downwards.
TGTTGCAGTCAATGTCAACGCCAGAACGCTGCTGGCGAGCATGACAAATTTCTTGAACGACATCGTTTTTCTCCCTGAGGTGAGGCTGTAGTAAAGCTTGTTGTGAATAAAGCGTGCCAACTTGATGGCACCGGTAAAAAGAATCCTTTGGTGTTTCTGATGACGTCTTTGCTGCTTGCCTTGCTGCATCGGCTCGCATTTGCGCAAATTGCCGGAAGTCATGCCGGGCGCGTCTCGCGCGCGAAACCCGACATGATCCGGCGTATGCTTCGATCCGTCAACTGACAAATTGTCGCTTTTTTATCGAATAAGTGTAGATTTCCCAAACAAACTCTCCACCAGCTCGACAACCAGCTCCGCCGTCTGGTTACGCACGTCGCAAGCGGGATTGAGCTCCATGATGTCCAGCGATGCGAGACGGCCTGTATCGGCAATCATCTCCATGCACAGCTGCGTCTCGCGGTAAGTCGGGCCGCCCGGCACCGCCGTGCCCACGCCCGGCGCCACCGCCGGATCGAGGAAGTCGATGTCGAAGCTCACGTGCAAATGGGTGTCGGCGTCGATGCCGGCCAGTGCCTGCTCCATCGTCACTCGCATGCCGTGCTCGTCGATATGCCGCATGTCGTAGACGCGCAGGCCGAGTTCACGCAGGTGCTGCTTTTCTTCCCGGTCCACGCTGCGAATGCCGATCTGGCGGATCGCATCCGGCAGCAGCGCCGGCACCTTGCCGCCGATGCCGGTCAGCTGATCCGGGCCGATGCCCAGCAGATTGGTGACCGGCATACCGTGGATGTTGCCGGTCGGCGTCGAGGTGTTGGTATTGGCGTCGGCGTGCGCATCCAGCCACAGCACCAGCAGCTTCTTGCCCTGCTCGCGGCAGTATTGCGCCACCGCCGCAATCGATCCGATGGCCAACGCATGATCGCCGCCCAACAGCACCGGCAGCTGTCCCTGATGCAAGGTGGCGTGCACGGCTTCATGCACGCTGCGGTTCCAGGCTACGACTTGTTCAAGATGACGGAAACCGTCGACGGGTCCTTGCTGCGGATTGGCCGGGCCGCTCAGGTCGCCGCCGTCCGTCACGTCCAGGCCGTGCTGTTGCAAGGCCTGCTGAAGATTGGCCACACGCAGGGCTTCTGGCCCCATCGATGCGCCACGACGACCGGCGCCGATGTCGGTAGGTGCGCCGATCAGTCTGAGTTGTTTCATGGTGGTTCCTTAAACAAGTGAAGCGGAAAAATCAAATAATGCGCAAATCGCCGGACGCGCGATAGCATCAAGCATGCAGCAAAGCCGCCTTCTGCAACACGTCCAGCACAGCCGGCTTGCCGCCCAGGGCAACGCCGTACAAATTCTTGGGATCGGCCAGTTCCGGCACCAGATCGATAGCTTGGGCGTCGTCGTCGCTCAGTTGTTCGTCCAGATAGCGCAGAGCGGAAAAATCCTCCAGCGCAAAACCGACCGAGTCGAACACCGTCACCTCGGCATCGCTGCCGCGCCCTACTGCTGCGCCTGACAGCACCTGCCACAATTCAGTCACGGCGAAGTCGGCCGGCATTTGCTGCAATTCGCCTTCGATGCGCGATTGCGGCTCGAATTCCACGATCACGCGCGCCTTATTCAATACGTCGCCATGCAACTCGGTCTTGCCGGGGCAATCGCCGCCGACCGCGTTGAAATGCATGCCGGCTTCGACCATGTCCGGCGTCACGATGACGGCATTGCGCTTGTCGGCCGTCACGGTCGTGACGATATCGGCGCCCCGCACCGCCTCGGCAGCGCTGCCGGCGCGCACGATGCGCAACGCCGGATAAGCAGCCAGGTTACGACACAGCTTATCGGTCGCGGCGGCATCGACGTCGAATACCCGCAGTTCTTCAATGCCCAGCAGGCAGTGAAACGCAATCGCCTGGAACTCACTCTGTGCGCCGTTGCCGATCAGCGCCATCACGCGGCTGTTGCGGCGCGCCATGTATTTCGCCGCCAGCACCGAAGTCGCCGCCGTGCGCAAGGCGGTGGTCAGCGTCAACTCGCTCAGCAGGCGCGGATAGCCGCTGTCCACGTCGGCCAGCACGCCGAAGGCCGTCACCGTCAGCAAGCCCTGCGCCGTGTTCTTGGGATGGCCGTTGACGTACTTGAACGAATACAGCTTGCCGTCCGAAATCGGCATCAATTCAATCACGCCTACAGTGGAATGACTCGCCATGCGCGCAGTTTTGTCGAACTGTTGCCAGCGCAAGTAGTCTGCTTTGATATAGCCCGTCAGCGCGTCAATGACGCGTTCCACCGAGTGGGTGGCCACAAAAGACTGCAATTCCCGGGTTCCGATGTACTTGACCATGATGATCGGCGTTGCCGCTCGCCGCCGTTGTTTCAATGAAAGAAATTTTACAGATGAACATTGGAAATTTGCTTTCTTTATCCTATAAATAAAGAGATAGTTATGCAGCTTTATTTCATTACAAGGAGATTCCATGGACAAACTCGACGTCAAGATCCTCGAATTGCTGCAAAACGACGGTCGCATGAGCAATGTCGACATCTCGGAAAACATCCATTTGTCGCCGCCGCAGTGCCTGCGCCGCGTGCGCGTGCTGGAAGAACAAGGGGTGATTCGCCGGTATGCGGCATTGGTCTCGCCCCCTGCGGTGGGACTGGATGTGACGGCCTTCGTGGCGCTGTCGCTCGATCGCGCCCAGTTCAAGCAGGTGCGCGAGGTGGAGAGCGTGATCCGGGCGTTTCCGGAAATCATCGAGTGCTACACGATTTCCGGCGATTTCGACTATCTGCTCAAGGTGGTCTCGCACGACCTCAAGAGCCTGTCGCACTTTTTGACCGACCGCCTGATGCAGGTGCCCGGCGTGGCCGGCCTGCGCTCCATGATTTGCCTGGAAGAAGTCAAACCGCAGTCGGGCTTGCCGATCACGCTGGAGGATCGCTGAGCGGATCCGTGGGAAGGTAAGAAGTCTGCTGCGCCACAAAGCCGTCGAACGCCTGCAGCAACGGCAGATATTTGCCCTCATCGGCTTCCAGTTGCGCCAGTGCATGGCAAGTTGCTTCCAGCGTCGACAACTGATCCGCGCGATGCGCCTTGCGGATGCGATATTGCGACGCCGGCGGATCGATCAGCGGCAGGCGCGGCAATTGTTGCAGCAAGGGATTCAGATACAGCATCTTGCGACTCTTGCGCCAGGTCGCATCGAGAATCACCAGCCGCACGCGCGCCGGTGCGGACAGATCCGGCAACACCTGCGCCGGTAATTCGCCCGGCGTCTGCGGATACAGCAGCACCGGCTGTATCGACGCCCCCTCCTCATCCGCATACAGCAGGCCGCGCAAGGCCTCTTCCTCAAATTGCTCGCCGTTGACCAGCACGCTGCGCTCCAGGCTGAGATGCAGCAAACGCCCGCTTCCCTTGGCCTGATGGATTTCCAGCGGATGCTGCAGGATCAGCACTTGCGCTACCGGCGCCAGAGCCTTGATCCAGCCGCAGATACAACTGCTCTGCGCTCGCAGGCAATGCGCGCACGTCGGGCGTTTTGGATAGATACCGGCGCTCATGATGCGATGTATTCCTGCAAGCCCTCAACCAGCGCATCGAAGGTCACGCTCACGCGCGCGCTGCTGCGCAAGTCTTCATGCATCACCACCCAGGTCTCCAGCTTCATCGAAAACTGCTTCGGAAACAAGCGCACCAGATCGGCGTTACGCCTGGCCAATGGCGTCTGGCACATGCCGATGCCATAGCCGGCGCGAATCATCGCCAGTTGCGCCAGGTCGCTGTCGGTGCGCAGGGAAAAGTGATTGCGCCGCATGATGGCGATGTCTTTTGCGGCATTGCGGACGAAGGCGGTTTCCTTGTCGAATCCGATCAGCGTGTGCCCGATCAACTGATCCATGTTCTTCGGCGTGCCGCGCTGCGCCAGGTAATCCTTGTGCGCGTGGAAGCCTAGTTCAATCACGCCGGCGCGTCGCGTGACCAGGACTTCCTGCGTCGGTCGCAACATGCGCACGGCGATGTCGGCTTCACGCCGCAGTAGGTCTTCGACACGATTCGACAAGGCCAGCTCGACCACCAGCTCGGGATGCGCCTGCTTCAGCCCGACCAGGATGGGCGGCAGGATTTCCGCGCCCACCACTTCGCTGGCGGTAATGCGCACCGTGCCGCGTACAGAGGCATCCTTGCCGCCGTGCGCCGATGCCGCGCGCATCAGGGCCGCAGTGGTCGAGGCCAGACTTTCTGCATATGGTTGCAAACTCAGCGCCGCCTCGGTCGGCATGAAGCCGTGTTGCGAACGCGTAAACAAGGCAAAACCGACCGCCTGCTCCAGCGCATCCACGTGACGGCCGATGGTCGGCTGCGTCAGCCCGAGCGCACGCGCGGCCGCCGAGAGCGAGCCCTCGGTCAGCACGGCGAGAAAGGAACGGTAGAGCTCCCAGCCGGGATCGGCAGCTTGTTTAGTCATACAAATAAGTATAGCACCTCACTTATTTTCAACAATTCCATTTAACAGAGGTTTATCCGACACTGGCGTCACTGGAACTCAACCACGGAGCGAATCATGAACAATGCATTGACTACGCAAAAAACCGCACTGGTGCTCGGCGCCACCGGCGGCATCGGCGGCGAAATGGCCCGCAAGCTGCAGGCGCGCGGCTGGAGCGTGCGCGCGCTGCATCGCAATGCCGGGCACATGGCGGCCCGCCCGGGCATGGACAGATTCAACTGGATACAGGGCGACGCCATGCAGCGCGCCGACGTGGTCGCCGCGGCACGCGACGTCGACCTGATCGTCCACGCCGTCAATCCGCCGGGCTACCAGCGCTGGGCCGAGCTGGTGCTGCCGATGATCGACAACAGCATCGCCGCCGCCCAGGATTTCGGCGCGCGCATCCTGCTGCCGGGCACCATCTACAACTACGGCCCGGATGCCTTGCCGCATCTGAGCGAAGACTCTCCGCAACGCCCCGTCACGCGCAAAGGCGCGATCCGCGTCGAACTGGAACGCCGCCTGCAAGCCGCCTCCGGCGACGGCGTGCGCAGCCTGGTGGTGCGCGCCGGCGATTTTTTCGGTCCGCAAGCAGGCAGCAACTGGTTTTCGCAATGCCTGGTCAAACCGGGCAAGATGCCGGCTTCGATCACCAATCCCGGCAAACAAGGCCTCGGCCATCAATGGACTTATCTGCCCGATCTGGCCGAGACCATGATGCGCCTGCTGGAACGCGAAGCGGCGCTGGACAGATTCGCGACCTTCCACATGCACGGCCACTGGGATGCCGACGGCATGCAGATGATCAACGCCATCCGCCGCGCCGTCGGCAATCTGTCGCTGCCGGTGCGCGGCTTTCCGTGGTGGTTGCTGGCGCCGGCCTCGCCGTTCGTCCCGCTGTTTAAAGAAATGAAAGAGATGCGCTACCTCTGGCAACAACCGGTGCAGATGAGCAATCAACGCCTGCGGCAGGTGCTCGGCGAAGAACCGCATACGCCGCTGGACCAGGCGGTGCGTGCAACGCTTGAAGGTCTCGGTTGCCTGCCGGCGTCCAACCTGCACAACCCAGCCATGGTTTGAGCACATAAAAAAACCGCCTTCGTTTGAAGGCGGTTTTTATTGACCGGCGTCACATCAATGCGCCGTCGGCTCGTTCAATGCCGCAACGATGTCGGCGCGCTTGAGTTCCGGCGCAAACTGCAAAATGAAATCGTAGGTATAAGCACGCAGATACGCGCCGCGACGCACCGCCAGACGCGTGATGTTCTGCGCAAACAGGTGCGATGCTTCGATCGCTTCCAGCCCGTGATGCTTGCCCTGCTCGATCGCCATCGACGCCACGATGCCCACGCCCAGACCGAGCGCGACGTATTGCTGAATCACGTCCGAATCCATGGCCGTCAGCACGATGTCCTTTTCGATGCCTGCCTTGCGGAAGGCGTCGTCGATATGGCCGCGGCCGGTGAAGCCGACGTCATAGGTAATCAGCGAATGCGCCGCCAGTTCTTCCAGCGTGATCGGATGCTTGAGCGACAACAGCGGATGTCCTTGCGGCACGACGATGACGTGGTTCCAGGTATAGCAAGGGAAAGACACCAGGTCCTTGAACTGGCTCAGGCCTTCGGTGGCGATGCCGACGTCCGCCTTGCCTGACATCACCCACTCGGCGATGTGTTCCGGCGCGCTCTGCTGGAGCGCAATGCGCACCTGCGGGAACGCCGCGCGGAAAGCCTGCACCACGCGCGGCAGCACGTAACGCGCCTGCGTGTGCGTGGTCGCAATGGTCAGCGTGCCGCTTTGCTCGCCGGCGTATTCCTGGCTGGCCTGGCGCAGGTTTTCCGCTTCCAGCAGCAGGCGTTCAATGATGTGCAGAATGCCCTTGCCCGGTTCGGTCAGGCCGATCAGGCGCTTGCCGTTGCGCTCGAAAATCTCGACGCCGAGCTCTTCTTCCAGCTCGCGGATCTGGCGGCTCACGCCGGGTTGCGAAGTGAACAGAACGTTGGCGACTTCGGTCAGGTTGAAGCCGCAACGCGCGGCTTCGCGAATGGAACGCAATTGCTGGAAATTCATCGTGCATCCTTATTCTGTGCAACCCCGGTAGAGGCCGCGTTGTCGACGAACACGTGCAGGCGGCGCGGTCGCACCACCAGCGTTTCGCCGTCTTTCAGATTCAATTGTGCAAAGCGCTCATTGGAGATGACGGCTTCGATCAGCTCCGAGTTGTCGTCACGCTCCAGCTCCAGTTGCGCCAGCGGACCGATGGCGTGCGAGCGCCTGAGCTGGGCCACGATGCCTTCCGCGCCGGGCGAATAGCGATCGACTTCAAGGTCGTGCGGACGGACGTAGCCGATGCCCTTTTCGTCCTGCGCCTGCGCATGATCGGGCGCATCGAAGGTGACGCCGCCGGCTTCCAGCACGCCCTCATGCACGCGGCCGTGGAACAGGTTGACGTTGCCGAGGAAGCCGTAGACGAATGGCGACGCCGGGTGGTTATAAACCTCGCTGGGCGAACCGATCTGCTCGACGTTGCCCTTGTTCATCAGCACAATCTGGTCGGCCACTTCCAGCGCCTCTTCCTGATCGTGGGTGACGAAAATGCTGGTGACGTGCAGCTCGTCATGCAGACGGCGCAACCAGCGGCGCAACTCCTTGCGCACCTTGGCGTCGAGCGCGCCGAACGGTTCGTCCAGCAGCAGCACGCGCGGCTCCACCGCCAGGGCGCGCGCCAGGGCGATACGCTGACGCTGGCCGCCGGACAATTGCGGCGGATAGCGATCAGCCAGCCAGTCGAGTTGCACCAGCTCCAACAGGCTGGTGACCTTTTCGCGAATCTGCGCTTCCGACGGACGCTGATTGCGCGGTTTGACGCGCAGGCCGAAGGCGATGTTTTCAAACACCGTCATATGCTTGAACAAGGCGTAATGCTGGAATACGAAACCGACCTGTCGCTCGCGCACATGGCGCGCCGAGGCATCGTCGCCGTCCAGCAGCACCTGGCCGGAGTCGGGCGACTCCAGGCCGGCGATGATGCGCAGCAGCGTGGTCTTGCCGCAGCCGGACGGCCCCAGCAGCGCCGTCAGTTCGCCCGCAGGAAAATTCAGCGAAACGTTGTTCAGTGCGACGAAATTACCGAAACGCTTGTTGATGTTGTTGACTTCGATGCTCATGATTTACTCCAAATCTGCGCCGGGATGGGCGGCGTGGGCGGTCAGCTGTTTGTGCAGACGCCACTCGATAAAGCTCTTGATCGCCAGCGTCACCAGCGCAAGGAAGGCCAGCAGCGACGCCACCGCAAACGCGCCGACGATATTGAATTCGTTGTAGAGGATTTCCACCTGCAGCGGGATGGTGTTGGTCTCGCCGCGGATATGGCCGGACACCACCGACACCGCGCCGAACTCGCCCATGGCGCGGGCGTTGCACAGGATCACGCCGTACAGCAGGCCCCATTTGATGTTCGGCAAGGTGACATGCCAGAAGGTCTTCCAGCCGGAGGCCCCCAGCACCAACGCGGCCTCTTCTTCTTCGCTGCCCTGCGACTGCATCAGCGGAATCAGCTCGCGCGCCACGAAGGGAAAGGTCACGAACACCGTCGCCAGCACGATGCCCGGCACCGCAAACAAAATCTTGATGTCATGCTCGCGCAGCCACGGACCGAAGTAACCTTGCAGGCCGAACAGCAACACATAGATCAGCCCGGAAATCACCGGCGACACCGAGAACGGCAAATCGATCAGCGTCAGCAGAATGTTCTTGCCGCGGAACTCGAACTTGGCGATCGACCACGCTGCAGCCACGCCGAACACCAGGTTGAGCGGCACCGCGATCGCCGCCGTCATCAGGGTCAGCTTGATGGCCGACCAGGCGTCCGGTTCGATGATGTTGTCGATATAGACGTCCCAGCCCTTCTTCAGGCCTTCGTAAAATACGGCGACCAGCGGCACGAACAGGAACAGGGTCAGGAAAGCAAACGCGATCCCCACCAGCACGATGCGCACCCACAAGGGTTCCAGCGTGGCGGCCGGCGCGTAGGCGGGTTCGCCGCGTGCGGGCGTGGTGGCGATGCCTGGAGTAATGACGGCGCTCATGTCAGACTTTCTCGGCCTGGCCGCGCTTGCGGACCCAGGCTTGCAACAGGTTGATGGTCAGCAGCAAGGCGAAGGACACGATCAGCATCACCACGGCAATCGCGGTAGCGCCGGTGTAGTCGTATTGCTCGAGCTTGGTGATGATGAACAGCGGCGTGATCTCGGACACCATCGGCATGTTGCCGGCGATGAAGACCACCGAACCGTATTCGCCGGTAGCGCGGGCAAACGCCAGTGCGAATCCGGTCAGCAGCGCGGGAAACACCGTCGGAAAAATCACGCGGGCGAAGGTTTGCAGACGCGAGGCGCCGAGGCTGGCGGCGGCCTCTTCCAGTTCGCGTTCCGCATCTTCCAGCACCGGTTGCACGGTGCGCACGACGAACGGCAAGCCGATGAAAGTCAGGGCCACCAGCACGCCCAGCGGCGTAAAAGCGACCTTGATGCCGAGCGGCTCCAGGTAGCGGCCGATCCAGCCGTTCTGCGAATACAGCGTCGTCAGCGCAATGCCGGCCACCGCCGTCGGCAAGGCAAACGGCAAATCGACCAGCGCGTCGATGATGCGCTTGCCGGGGAATTTATAACGCACCAGCACCCACGCCACGATGCCGCCGAAGATCACGTTCAGCAGCGCGGCCAGCAAGGAGGCGCCGAAGGTCAGCCGATACGAGGCCATCACGCGCGGCGAAGTCACGGCGCTGACGAAAGCATCCCAGGTCATGGTGAAGGTCTTGAGGAACACCGCCGACAAGGGAATCAGGACGATCAGCGTCAGATAAAACAGCGTGAAGCCGAGCGACAGCCGAAAGCCCGGCAACACCCGGAACGGCGCTTTGTTAGCAACAGGTAAGGCGATTGGCGCAGTCACGCTTGTACTTCCTTCTTATTTGAACCAGCGCGGCTCTTTTAAGGGCCGGCGCAAACATTCTCTTATTACAAATACGACTAATGGATGGCGATATTCGCACCGCATTGTTATAAAGAGAACGAATTTTTTTGCATGTTTATAGAAAGATTACGCATATAGAAAGCTGCAAAAACACCCTGAATTGCAAAAATCCAGCCTCGGCACAATCGCCGGAAAGCGGCTTCAGGCATAGTCATCCGACGACTGACCACTTACGAAAATCAAAAGTGGTCGACCACTTTTCATCGACATCGATGAGCTGTCAATTGGCTTACAAGCCGCCTCCACAGCCGCTTTGGCAAACCACAAAATAAATCGGCTAGACCATATTGCAATATTGGTCAGGCCAACCTAGAATGGCCTGACCAATTTTTCGCGACCTTTAGAAAAGCACCCCATGCTCAAAGTCGTCACTGCCCTCGCCGAACTCAGCGCCCCCGAAACGCGGCTTTACCGCGTGGTCGCCGATCGCATCCAGGCGTACATTCGCGATGAGCAGATTCACGCCGGCGAACGCCTGCCGTCGGAACGCGACCTGGCGGCGCAGCTCAAGGTCAGCCGCGCCTCGGTCCGCGAAGCGCTGATCGCGTTGGAGCTGACCGGCGTGATCGAGGTGCGCGGCGGTTCCGGGATTTATGTAATCGAGAAGAAAGGCGCGGCGCCGGCCATCCAGGAAATCGGCCCGGGCCCGTTCGAGATCCTGTCGGCGCGCTGCATGATCGAAGGCGAAGTCGCCGCGATTGCCGCGCGCATGGCCACCGACGGCGCACTCGACGCCATCCTGCGCGCCCTCAACGACATGGAGCGCTTCTACCACGACCGCCCCAACAACGAAGAAGCCGACCGCACCTTCCACCTCTCGATCGCCCGCGCCACCGGCAACAGCGCGCTGGTCAGCGTGATCGAAAACCTGTGGGACCAGCGCGGCCGCCTGTGGATCAAGATGGAAGAACACTTCCATACCGAAGAATTACGCCAGCAGACGCTGGTCGACCATCGCCGCATTCTTGAGGCGATCGTCGACCGCGACCCGGCCGGCGCGCGCAAAGCCATGCACGCCCACCTCGAACGCGTGACCAGCGAGTTCTCGCGCGGCTGGGGCGGCGGCAAGGCGTATATGCCGCACAACCCGGAGTAAGGGCAAGAGCCACAACGGATTCAGAAAGAAAAACCGTCATGACGTCCGCCAGAGGCCGGGGTAAGCAAAAAACTGCGAAGCCCGATAGAGCCAAGGATGCCGTGAACGGACAAGCAAGCCATAGCAAATCAGGAGACGACATGCCATTGCTGCACCCAGACCGACTGTTCCCCGCCGACCCGGACACGCGCGCCATTGCGCGCCGTCTGTATCAGGAAATCAAGGACGCGCCCATCGTCAGCCCGCACGGTCACACCGACCCGAGCTGGTTTGCCGACAACGCCGCCTTCCCCAACCCGTCGGCCCTGCTGATCCAGCCGGACCACTATGTTTTCCGCATGCTGTTCAGCCAGGGCGTCAAGCTGGAAGACCTCGGGATCCCCACCCGTGATGGCGCTGCGGTGGAAAGCGACCCGCGCCGCATCTGGCGCCTGGTGGCGAAACACTGGCCGCTGTTCCGCGGCACGCCGTCCGCCATGTGGCTGGACCACGTGTTCCAGGAAGTCTTCGGGCTGGAAGAAGGTCTGAGCGAAGCCAATGCCGACCGCCTCTACGACCACATCGACGCCTGCCTGCAGCGTCCCGAGTTCCGCCCGCGCGCGCTGTTTGAGCGCTTCAACATCGAAGTCATCGCCACCACCGAATCGCCGCTCGATCCGCTCACCCATCACGGCAAGCTGAAGAACGATCCCTGGCAAACCGCGAAGGGCCGTCCGCGCGTGGTCACCGCCTATCGTCCCGACCCGGTGATCGATCCGGAATTCGAAGGCTTCGCCGCCAATGTCGCCCGCTTCGGCGAGCTGACCGGCGAAAACACCCGCAGCTGGGAAGGCTATCTGAACGCGCACCGCAACCGCCGCGCCTTCTTCAAGGAACACGGCGCGACCTCGACCGACCACGGTCATCCGAGCGCGCGCACCGCCGACTTGCCGCCGGCCGAATGCAAGGCGCTGTTCGACAAGGCGCTCTCGGGCAAGATCAGCCGCGATGAAGCCGAACTGTTTCGCGCCCAGATGCTGACCGAGATGGCGGCGATGAGCATCGAAGACGGTCTCGTGATGCAGATCCATCCCGGCTCCTGGCGCAGCCATAGTCCGACGATGCTGGCGCGCTTCGGCCGCGACAAGGGCTTCGATATTCCGATGCAGACCGAATACGTCGGCGCGCTCAAGCCGCTGCTGGACCGCTTCGGCCTCGATCCACGGCTGTCCGTCATTCTGTTTACGCTCGACGAGACCAGCTATTCGCGCGAACTGGCGCCGCTGGCCGGCGTGTATCCGGCGCTCAAGCTCGGCCCGGCCTGGTGGTTCTTCGACGCGCCGGAAGGCATGCGCCGTTTCCGCGAACTGACCACCGAGACCGCCGGCTTCGCCAACACCGTCGGCTTCAACGACGACACCCGCGCCTTCCTGTCGATTCCGGCGCGGCACGACGTCAGCCGCCGCATCGATTGCGGCTATCTGGCGCGACTGGTGGCCGAGCATCGCCTGCGCGAAGACGAAGCGCTGGAACTGGCGCACGACCTGACATACCGGCTGGCCAAACAGGCCTATCGCTTGTAACCGTTTTTGAAAGAGAGTTCAGCAATCGCAGTACGGTTTGAAGATTCACAGAGCGTCACAAGACGTCCGCTTTATCCCGGTACCCAACAATTCCATCTCAAGGAGGAGACAGTAATGAAACAGGTTTTGAACACCTTGCACAAAGCGACCCGCCGCACCATCATGGCAGCCGCCATCGGCTTCGGTCTGGCCGCCATGGTCGGCAGCCCGGCAGCGCATGCGCAGGCCGCCGTCACCATCAACGTGGTCGACGTCGCCGGTTCGCTGGCCTTGCTGCAAGACGCCATCGAGTCGTACAAGACGGCCCATCCCAACGTCAAATTCACCTTCACCAAAGCGCCTGCTCCTGAGCTGCCAAGCAAGCTCAAGGCCATGCAAAACGCCAAGCGCAGCGACATCGACCTGGTCCTCGGCGGCACCGACATCCTGGCGGCCGGCATCGAGCAGAATCTGTGGGTGACGCTGCTGCCCGAGAACAACGCCAAGTTCGCGCCGCTGACCGACAACTATCTGCCGGAAGTGAAGAAGATGCAGGAACTGGCGCACAACCAGGGCCTGGCGGTCGCCTTCATGCCGGCCGGTCCGCTGCTGGAATACAACCCCGACAAGGTCAAGCAGGTGCCGACCACGCCGCAGGAATTGCTGGCATGGTGCAAGGCCAATCCGAACAAGCTGATCTACGCGCGTCCGGCCAACTCCGGCCCCGGCCGCACTTTCCTGATGGGCCTGCCTTACCTGCTCGGCGACAAGGATCCGAAAGATCCGGTCAAGGGCTGGGATAAGACCTGGGCGTTCCTGAAAGACCTGAATACCTGCATCGAGTACTACCCTGGCGGCACCGGCGCCGTGATGAAGGAACTCGGCGAAGGCTCGCGCGACATGACGGTCACCGTGACCGGCTGGGACATCAACCCGCGTGCACTCGGCGTGGTGCCGAAAGAGTTCAAGGTCGGCGCCTTCAAGAACATGACCTGGGTCAACGACACGCACTACATGATCGTGCCGAAGGGCCTGGCTCCCGCCAAGCAAGCCGTGGTGCTGGATGTGATGGCCTACCTGCTGCAACCGAAGCAACAGGCGCAAACCTACGACAAGGGCTATTTCTATCCAGGCCCGGCGATCAAGAACGTGCCGGTGACGATGGCGCCGCAAGCCAGCCAGGACACGCTCAAGGAATTCGGCCGCGCCGAGTATGCCGACTGGATCACCAAGTTCCCGCATGTGCAACCGCTGGATGCGCAGGTGATGGTCAAGGCCTTCCGCATCTGGGATGAGCAAGTCGGCGCTCAGAAGTTCAAATAAAACCTGCTCATGATCTTACTGCGAGGCCATGATCCGGCGTCGGGCGGTGCTCGGAATCCTCATGTACTTAAGTACATTCCGGTTCCTCCGCTCCGGCCGCCACCGGCTGATGACCTCTCGCTACAGATCATGAACAGGTTTGGCAAAAGCACTCGCAACAGAGACAAGCCGGGCGGCAACGATGCATTCCACGCCACCCGGCTCATTACGATCAATAAGAGGCAAGCATGAAACCTGACTTCAAGACATTGCGACTGGATCGCGTTACACGTCGCTTTGGCGGCACCGGCAAAACTACCGAAGCGCAGCAAAACACAGCAGTCGCAGCACTTGATGGTTTGCAAATGGATATTGCGCGCGGCGAATTCATCGCCCTGCTCGGCCCTTCGGGCTGCGGCAAATCGACCGCGCTGAACTGCATCGCCGGCCTGCTGCCGCTGTCGGACGGCGGCATCTATCTCGACGATCACCGCATCGATACCCTGCCGCCTGAACAGCGCGGCTTCGGCATGGTGTTCCAGAACTACGCCCTGTTCCCGCACATGACGGTGGCCAAGAACGTCGGTTTCGGCCTGTTGATGCGCGGCGTGCCTGCCGCCGAGATCCAGACCCGCGTCAAGCGCGCCCTCGATCTGGTCCAACTGGCGCAGCACATGAACAAGCTGCCCGGCCAGTTGTCCGGCGGCCAGCAGCAACGCGTGGCGATCGCCCGCGCCATCGTGATCGAACCGCCGCTGATCCTGATGGATGAACCGCTGTCCAACCTCGACGCCAAACTGCGTCTGGAAATGCGTTCCGAAATCCGCCGCATCCACGGAGAACTCGGCCGCACCACGCTGTATGTCACCCATGATCAGGACGAAGCGCTGTCGCTGGCCGACCGCATCGTCGTCATGAAAGACGGCAAGGTCCAGCAGATCGGCACGCCGCCGGAAGTCTACGGCCAGCCGTCCAATCTCGCAGTCGCGCGCTTCATGGGTTATCGCAACGAACTGGTGCTCGACGTGGTCGGCCAGGATGCCCAGACCGTCACGCTGGCCGGCCCCGGCGTCAATCTGGTCGGCATCCCGAAGATGCGCCTGAACGGCCGCGCCGCCGTGTCGATCCGTCCGGAAGAATTCAGCATCTGCGCCGATGGAACCACACCGGGCAACAGCATCAGCGCACGCGTGGAGTCGGTCGAATACTATGGCCGCGAGTCATTGTTCATGCTGCGCACGCAAGACAACACGCGCCTTTATGTGCGCGCCGAAGGCAAGGCCTCGCCGGGCGAAACCATCCGTGTTTCCGTGCCTGCCGACCGCGTGCTGGCTTATCCTTTCGAGCAGGTGGCATGATGCTGATGTCCTCGCAAACAGCCGGCTCGCGCTGGCGCGATCCCGCCATGTGGATGGCGGCGCCGGCCGTGATCTTCATGCTGGCAGTGTTCGTCTATCCGTTCATTCACGGCCTGATCCTGTCGTTCCAGCCGCTGGAAGGCGGCATGCTGTCGAACTACATCAAGTTCTTCAGCACCGACAATCTGTGGATGACCATCGGCGTGACGCTCAAGCTGGCCTTGCCGGCAACGCTGATCAACATCCTGATCGCCGTGCCCGTGGCCTATCGCCTGCGCCACAAGACGCCGTATCAAAAGATCGCCACCACCATCCTCGTGATTCCCATCACGCTGGGCACGGTGCTGATCGCCGAAGGCATGCTGACCTACTTCGGTCCCAAGGGCTGGTTCGCGCAGATCCTGCAGACGCTGCATATCTACGAAGGCGCGATCCGCCTGACGCACAACTATGCGGGCGTGGTGATCTCGCTGGTGATCTCGGGTTTTCCGTTCGCCTTTTTGCTGATCCTGTCGTACATCACCGGTATCGATCCGGTGCTGCCGCGCGCCGCCGCGACGCTGGGCGCGACGCCGTTCAATCAGTTCCGCTACGTGATCTTTCCGCTGATCCTGCCGGGCCTGGCGATGGCGTTCTGCCTGTCGTTCGTGCAGGCGTTCTCGGTGTTTCCTTCTGCCGTGCTGCTGGGTTCACCGGCCGGTGCGACGCGTGTGATTTCGATTGCGGCATATGAAGCGGCGTTCGAGAACTACGACTATTCCATGGCGTCCGCAGTGGCGATGATCATGGGCGCAGTGCAACTGGGCGTGGTGGTGATCGTGCTCGGCGCGCGCAATCTGTTCTATCGCGGTCCGGTCACCGGAGGCAAGGGTTAATTATGAATCAAGCAACGACAACTTCTCCCATGATGACTTCGCAATCCATATCAAGACAGCCGGCGCCGAAACGACGTACGCACTGGGCCAGCCGCGCCTGGAGCGGACTGGTGGTCGGCCTGATGACTTTCTTCCTGATCAACGTCGGCCTGATGATTGCCTCGGTCGCCACCAACTCGGTCGCCAAGCGCTGGCTCGGCACCTGGCTACCAAGCGGCTGGACGCTGGAATGGTATTCCGCCGCCTGGCAGGAATTCCAGCTCGGCGATGTGCTGCTGGTGTCGGTGCAGGTGGTGCTGTCGGTGGTGGTGCTGTCCATCCTGATCGGTGTGCCGGCGGCGTACACGCTGGCGCGGCGCAACTTCCGCGGCAAGAAACTGCTGACCGGCCTGTTCCTGCTGCCGCTGATGATCCCGCCGATCACTTACGGCATCCCGCTGGCCACGCTGATGTACGAATTGCACCTCGCAGGCACCCTGCCCGGCGTGATCATCGCCAACCTGCTGCCGGCGCTGCCGTTCGTGATTCTGGTGATGACGCCCTTCATCGAGCAGATCGATCCGAACCTGGAATCGGCGGCGCGCGTGTTCGGCGCGCGCACCTTCACGATGTTCCGCCATGTGCTGGTGCCGCTGCTGGCGCCGGGCATCCTGGCCGCTTCGCTGCTGGTGCTGGTGCGCACGATCGCGATGTTCGAGCTGACCTTCCTGACCGCCGGCGCGGATACGCAGACGTTGGTGGTGGCGCTGTATTACTCGGTGTTCGCGGCAGGCGTGCGCGCGTCGCAATCGATCGATGCAATGGCGATGGTGTACATGATCGTCACACTGATCTGGCTGCTGATCGCGATGCGTTTCGTCAGCCCGACGCAACTGGTGTCGCGCGTCAAGGAACATCCTCAAAACTGATGAGAGCCGACGCAAGAAAAGCAGAGAAATGATGAAGCTGAACAAGCAAACGCTGGAACAAGCCGGCAAGCAAGCGGCGCTGCCGACGTATGACCGGGCGGCGCTGCTGCCCGGCATCGTGCACCTTGGTCTTGGCGCCTTCCACCGTGCGCACCAGGCGGTTTATACCGACACCGTGCTGGCGGAGGGCGACCTGCGCTGGGGCATTGTGGGCGTGTCGCTGCGTAGCCCTGATACGCGCGATGCGCTGGCGCCGCAGGACAATCTCTATACGCTGGGGATACGAGGTGTCGAGGGCGAGCAGCTGCACGTCATCGGCTCCATCATCGACACGCTGGTCGCACCCGAATCTCCCGCCACCGTACTGGCGGCGATGAGCCATCCGCACTGCCATATCGTCAGCCTGACCGTGACGGAAAAAGGTTATTGCCACGATCCGGCCAGCAACAACCTGCGCTTCGATCATCCCTACATCGCGCACGATCTGGCGCATGCCAACGCGCCGCGCTCAGCCATCGGCTTCATTGTGCGCGCACTGGAGAAGCGCCGCGATGCAGGCTTGTCGCCCTTCACCGTGCTCTCCTGCGACAACCTGCCGTCCAACGGCAATACCTCGCGCGGGCTGGTGCTGGCGTTTGCCGAACGCATCGATCCCGAATTGTCGAAGTGGATTTCGCAGCATGGCGCTTTCCCCAACTCCATGGTGGATCGCATCGTGCCGAAAACCACCGAGGAAAACCGCGCCGCAATCGCTGCGCGCCTGACCGTTGACGACGCCTGGCCGGTGGTGACGGAGCCATTCTCGCAATGGGTGATCGAAGACCGCTTCGCCGGTCCCCGCCCGGCCTGGGAATTGGCCGGCGCCACCATGGTGGAAGAAGCCGAGCCGTACGAACACGCCAAGCTGCGTATGCTCAACGGCAGCCATTCCAGCCTCGCCTATCTGGGTGCGCTGGCGGGTTATGTCACCGTCGATCAGGCGATTCGCGACGACGGGCTGCGCAGTTTCATCGAGCGCATGATGACGGAAGAAATCGCCCCGACCTTGCAACGTCCGGGACTGGACGAGTATCTCGACGAGCTGGTGGCGCGCTTTCGCAATCCGGCGCTGAAACATCGCCTGCAACAGATCGCCATGGACGGTTCGCAGAAACTACCGCAGCGCTTGCTCGGCACGATACGCGCGCGCCTCGATGCCGGCCTGCCCTGCGAGCGCCTGTGTTTTGCGGTGGCCGGCTGGATGCGCTATCTGCGTGCGCAAGATGAGGCAGGACAGGCATATCCGATTTCGGATCCGCTGGCCGAATCCTTACAGGCGGCGGCAAGCATCGCCGACGTCAGCCGGCGCGTCGATGCGCTGCTGGCCATCGACGCCGTGTTCGGCAACGATCTCGCCATGCGCATCGAATTTGTGTCCGTGGTGAAAGGTTTCCTGCGCAGGATCGAAGAAGAAGGCGTGCTGCAGGCGCTGAGCAAGATTCGCGGACGTTGATCACGACGAAGCCGAGGCGTGTGCAGCCCGGTCGGCCGCTTAACCGGCGGCACGCACCCGGCTCTTCGCTTCTTCCGTATCTTTTACCGGCGGCAAGCCGAACATCCTGCCGTATTCTCGCGTGAACTGCGGCACGCTCTCATAACCCACCGCAAACGCCGCGCTGCTGGCGCTCACGCCCTCCGACAACATCAGACGCCTCGCCTCGATCAGGCGCAACTGCTTTTGAAACTGCAGCGGCGACAACGAGGTCACGTTGCGGAAGTGCTGATGAAACGACGAGGGACTCATCCCCGCCACCGCCGCCAGCTGCTCCACCGGCAAGGACTGCGCAAAGTCGCTGCGCAACACGTCCACTGCACGCGCCACCCGGCGCGCTTGGCTGTCAGGCCATCCCAGATTGCGAATCGCCGCGCCGTGCTTGCCGGCCAGCAGCCAGTAGTGAAACTCCCGCACCAGTTGCGCATGCAAGACCGGCAACGAGGCCGGACGATCAAGCAAGCGCATCAGCCGTAATGCGGCATCGGACACTTCGCTATCGGTAGGATCGACGCGGACCGGCAACGCGCCGCCTTCCTTGACGACATCCATCTGCATCGCAAGGTCGGCGATGACCGCAGGATCCAGCTCCAGCACCAGAGACAGATAAGGCGCGGCAAGGCTCGCGCGCGTGATCTGGCTGACGGTCGGCACGTCCGCCGTGATCAGCAGCGTATCCCCGGCGGAAAACGCAAACGCCTGCGCCCCCATCGTGACGTGCTTGCTTCCCTGCAAGACGAGACAAATCAGCGGCCGCGAAATCGCATACAGCAGATCGCTGACCTCGCTGGCGCGCACGATGGTCAGCCCTGCAATGGGCGTCTGCGCCAGCCCGGACCTGTCGGCATGGGACTCGGCATAGCGCTGCACGGTGGTGAGTAAAGTCGTCATGGTGCAAGCCTACCTCGTCGCAGCCGAAAGCGCATCCCATTTGGAGGATCAGGCAAGGAACGTCGAGTTTCCGGTAACCACGGCCCCTGTCCGGATCCGATACTGCGGCTTCCCATCCACGCAGCATCTCATCAGCAAGGAAACGCATCATGAGCAAAATCACCCTCGTCACCGGCGCCAGCCGCGGCTTAGGCCGCAACACCGCGCTGAGCATCGGCCGCCACGGCGGCGACGTCATCGTCACCTACCAAAGCCGCAGCGACGACGCACAAGCCGTCGTCGCCGAGATCCGGTCCATGGGCCGCAAGGCAGTCGCGCTGCAGCTCGACACCGGCAATGTCGCCAGCTTCGACGGCTTCGCCGACCGTCTGCGCGCAAGCTTGCGTGAAACCTGGTCACGCGACACGCTTGATCACATCGTCAACAACGCCGGCCACGGCGACTACGCGCTGATCGGCCAGACCACCGAAGCGCAATTCGACGGCCTGGTCAACGTCCACTTCAAGGGCGTCTACTTCCTGATCCAGACCTTGCTTCCGCTGATCGCCGACGGCGGCCGCATCGTCAACCTGTCGTCAGGCCTGACCCGCACCTCCTTCCCCGGCTATGCCGCCTATGCAGCAGTCAAAGGCGCGGTCGAAGTGCTCACGCGTTACCTGGCAAAAGAACTCGGCCCACGCGGGATCGCCGTCAACACCGTCGCACCCGGCGCCATCGAAACCGACTTCGGCGGCGGCGCGGTGCGCGACAACCCGGACATCAACAAATTGTTCGCGGAAATGACCGCGCTGGGACGTGT
Organism: Herbaspirillum rhizosphaerae; assembly: GCF_001189965.1. Taxonomy (GTDB): domain Bacteria; phylum Pseudomonadota; class Gammaproteobacteria; order Burkholderiales; family Burkholderiaceae_D; genus Herbaspirillum; species Herbaspirillum rhizosphaerae. Next base: position 331 of record NZ_LFLU01000020.1, on the reverse strand, counting down.
CGGCCTGCCGGACGATATCGGACCGATGATTGCAAGTTTGCTGTCGGAAGATAACCGCTGGGTGACGGCGCAGCGGATTGAAGTATCGGGCGGTCAGGGGATTTGAGTTGTTGCAGATAACTCCACGGTCCGTCGTCCCAGCGAACGCTGGGACCCAGTGGCGTCCGCGCATATTCAAACTTCGTCATGACACTGGGTTCCAACTTTCGTTGGAACGACAGAGTAAATAAGGCCATAGAAGTGAAAACCACCTCCGCCCCTTGGCGATGCGAAGCGAGCCAGTCTCGAAGTCCGCTTGAGAGTAGCCGGTGACGGCAGGTGAAAATCGGAT